>NZ_CABVII010000016.1 GCF_902497995.1 Pseudomonas fluorescens
TTCGCCGGCCAGCTGGAAAACATGCTTGGCCAGGTCGACCGCCACGGTAGTGCAGGCCGACAAATCGGCAGAAGACAATGATTGATCAATCGAAGTATGCTTTTTCATGGACTCGCCCTCGCTGTCGATGGCTGTTTAGACTGCCACCGTGGCGCATTGACGCCTCGGCGTGGGCGAGTCCATCCAATTACACAGGCGGCCGGTTCGACAATGCGCTTTGCACGCAATCGAGCAATTGCCCGAGCGCCCAGGGTTTCTTGATGAACGAGACCGGGTGCCGCACGCCGGAGGTTTCGGGGGTTTCGAAGCCGGACATGATCATGATCGGCTTTTCCGGCCAGCGGTCGCCGAATTGATTGGCCAGATCCGCGCCATTGAGTTTGCCTGGCATGGTGATGTCCGTGAGCAATAGACGGACCTCATTGGAATGTCCCTCCAGATAGGCTGATGCGGCGTCTGCACTGGCCTGTGGTTGAACCACAAACCCTTCCTCCTGAAGAATTTCACAGAGAAACTCCAGGATCAACGGGTCGTCCTCAACCACAAGAATCAACCCGCCAGAAAGCGACTCGCCTGCCGTCGATACTGGACTCATGACTGTGCCACTCCCTGATTGCGTAGATGATTTCGCGGTCTGAAATCCGCTGCTTAAAGGTATGAGCAGCGGACTCGGCGGAAATTCATTTTTGATACAGGCAAGCGACAAAATTCGAGAGGGCTACAAGCCATAGCCCGTGAATAACAATGTTCGAATTACTGTGCCATGCCGTCCTTGTTCATGGCGTCCTTGGACATGGGGTCTTTTTTCATGGCGTCCTTGCTCATGGAATCCTTGGACATGCTGTCTTTTTTCATCGCGTCCTTACTCATTGAATCCTTGGACATGGCGTCCTTTTTCATCGTGTCTTTGTGCATGGCGTCCTTGGACATCGAATCCTTGCTCATGCTGTCGTTACTCATGGCATCGGCAGCAAACACGCTGGCCGCGCCCATTGCCAGGCACATCGACAGTACTGCGGTGGTTAACATTTTCATGGTGAAACTCCTTTGAACTACAGGTCGCGAATGAACGCAGCGTGCGCTGCGCAATAAAACTGCCGGGCGCCGTCAGCTGCCACCGAACCAGTTGTAGCCCTGGTCTTCCCAGTAGCCGCCGCTGTAGGTATTGCTGACGAAAATCGCCTGAATGTGTTTGGGGTTCTTGTAGCCCAGCTTGGTGGGCATGCGCAGCTTCATCGGGAAGCCGTACTCGCGAGGCAGTACCGCGCCGTCATAGGTCAGCGCCAACAGGGTTTGCGAATGCAGCGCGGTGGCCATGTCGATGCTGGTGTAATAGTCGTCGGCGCATTTGAAGCCGACATATTTGGCATCGGTGTCCGCGCCGATGCGTTTGAGGAAGTCGCTGAAGCGCACGCCGCCCCAGCGCCCGATCGCGCTCCAGCCTTCGACGCAAATGTGCCGGGTGATCTGCTCGGTCTGCGCCATGGCGCGCAGTTCTTCGAGGCGCCAGCTGCGCTTGTCGGCGACCAGTCCGGTCACTTCCAGCCGATAGCTCTGCTCCTCCACCGTCGGTGCCTCATCGATGCCGTAGAAGGCATTGAAGGGAAATGGCCGGGTGATCGTCGACTCAGGGTAGGTGGGCGCCAGTGCGTTAGGGTTGAACAGCCAGCCTTGCACCCGATCGTTGAACCGGGACATGAAGGACAGGGCGGTCTCGACGCTGTCGTTATCGGTCAGGTTGCAGCCGGACAACATGGCCACGCCGCCGAGGGTCAGGCCGCGCATCAGGAAGGTGCGACGGGAACGATCCTCGATCTGCGGTGCAATTATTTTTCGGGCGTCGGTCAGGATGGACGACTCGTCCAGCCCCGAGCCCTGGATACGCTTTTTCATACGGGCTCCTTGCGACCGACAATCATGGCCCACAACGTTTTCGGAACCAGCGCAACCATCACCAGATGCACTGCCACGAACGCCACCAACAGCGACATCGCGATGAAGTGCACATGCCGCGCCGCCTCGTAGCCACCCAGCAGTTCACGCAACAACGGGAACTGCACCGACTTCCACAACACCAGTCCGGAGATCACCAACAGCGTGATATCGACCATCACGAACAGGTACGCGAACCGCTGCACCTGGTTGTAATGACTCAGGTCGGCATGCCCCAACCGCCCGCGCAACGCGGCCCACAGGTCATGCAGGACACCTTTGGGTGAGACGGGGAAAAAGCGTCGTTTCAGACGACCACTGAAGAGGTTGATGATCAGGTAGACAAGACCGTTGATGACGAGAAACCACATCGCCGCAAAGTGCCATTGCAGCGCGCCGGCTAGCCAGCCGCCGAGGGTGATCGAATTGGGAAAACTGAAATCGTAAAGCGGCGACGCGTTGTAGATTCGCCAACCGCTGGTGACCATGACCAGCACCGCCAGGGCATTGAGCCAATGGGTCAGGCGTAGCCAGCGAGGATGGGATGAAGCAGGTAGCGACGACATGATGCGTTCCCGGCGGTTGATCGTTAGAGCCAAGTATGTGAGCCGACAGATCGCCAAATCCTCACGTAAAGTTAAATTAAACGTGATAACTCGCGACGCCTTACAGCGAGCGTCCCGCCGCAACTGTGGTTAAAATGCCGCCCCCCTCCAATTGCCGACCCTGCCCGATGAACTCAGATGCCCTCTTTACCCTCCAGGATCATTTGCTGAAGGCCCTGGCAGCCGCCCCGAAAGAAACCCGCCGGCTATTCCACGGCCGTGGTCGATGCTGGCCGGGGCTGGAGCAATTGACGGTCGACTGGTTGCAGGGTGTGGTGCTGGTGTCGCTGTTCAAGGAGCCCGAAGCGGCACAACTGGAGGCGTTGAAACAGCGGCTGCTGCAAGTCACTCAGTCGCCTGAATGGGCGACATCCGGTGCGCATACCCTGGCGCTGCAGCATCGCTACCTGCTGCAAAGCACCACCGAGTGGCTGCTCGGGGAGGCGATCGAGGACATGACCATCACCGAGGGCGGCCTGCGTTATCGCGTCGACCTTGGGCGCAAACAGAACACCGGCCTGTTCCTCGACATGCGCTACGGTCGCGATTGGGTGCGTGCCAATGCCCAGGGCAAGCGCGTGTTGAATCTGTTTGCCTACACGTGCGGCTTCTCGGTGGCGGCGATCGAAGGTGGCGCCGAACACGTGGTCAACCTGGACATGTCCAGCCAGGCACTGAGCCGTGGTCGTGACAATCACCGACTGAACGGGCATGACCTGGGCAAGGTGACGTTTCTGGGCCACGACCTGTTCAAGTCCTGGGGCAAGGTCATCGGCAAAGGGCCGTACGACCTGGTGATCATCGACCCGCCGTCCTTTCAGAAAGGCAGTTTTCTGCTGACCAAGGACTATCAGCGAGTGCTGCGTCGGCTGCCGGAACTGCTCCGCCCTGAGGGGACGGTGCTGGCCTGCATGAACGACCCGGCGTTCGGGGCGGATTTCCTGATCGAGGGCGTCATGCGTGAAGCGCCGAGCCTGCGCTTCGAGCAACGGCTGGAGAATCCGCCGGAGTTTGCGGATGCGGATGTCGAGTGCGGGTTGAAGGCGTTGGTGTTCAAGCTGGGGGATTGAGTCCCGCTGTTGGTGGGAGATTTTATGTTGCAGGGCAACCCTGCAACTCAAGCCGATGCGACTAGTGGTACTTGAGTGGAACACCCCACCTTTCTACGATATTTATGCGCAGCCGCTTGTTTGCTCAAGCCGTTGCGTAAGTGGTGGGTGCACTGAACCCCTATCAAGCTCACCACTTGCTTCATGCGCATCTTGAGCCTCAAGGGCTCTTCTACCTCCCCATCAAAGAGCGTTGAGGCTCTTTTTTAACTGTACGAAACCCAGACAAGAAAAAGCCCGGCATTTTGGCCGGGCTTTGTGCGTCTGGTCGAATTCGATCCAGTAGCCAACACAGCTCCCACATATGATCAAATTGCCTGGAAGGATGGTGTTAACGCCCCCCTTCCCCCAAACGCTCGCGCACACACTCATGCGCCTTGCGCGTCATCTGGTCCAGATGCCGATCCCGCTGCTTTTCCGCATCGACCATCGCCCGCTTGCCGTGTTTCTGCAGCAGGTACGTATGAATCTGCCGCACCTCCAGCGAGCTGTAGATCGAGGCCACGTCCAACAGCCCCATCAAGCCATCACTGCCATGGTCGCGGGTGTTCATCAGCACCTGAGTACCGCGCACGCCCATTACCTGAAAGCCCATCGACTCAAAATACGGCACCTTGGCCACCGCGCAGGTCAGCTCGGCATGGGGATAACGGCCAACCATTTCCCGCACCATCCGCCGGGCAATGCCCTGACGCCGATGGCTTGCGTGCACCGCCATATACGCCACGCCACACGCCTCCGGATCGTCCTTCACCGGCAGGTACAGCAAAAAGCCAACAACCTTTTCCGGATCGTCATCGTCGGTCGCAACCAACAACTCCACGGCAATCCCTTTCGCCCCGTTCAAGGCCTCCAGATAGAGATGAACCTCGTAGCCGATCGCGTACTGATAGAGGTTGTACAACAGGTTGCTCGGCGGGATCGCGACCATGCTGATGTCGGTCAGGTAGTCGACGACCATCTGCAGGATCTGGCTGTTGACCGGTTCTGGGCATGGGGCTTGGTAATGGGTGATCTGGGGCATTGCAGGGGCTGACTCCGGGGGCGGATGTGTGAAGCGTTGATCGCGCGGCTGCCTATCATAACGTGCCGAGACGGGTTACTCGCAAAAGTACTCTGCGTTGGCATGATCGCTCCCACGCCCTGCGTCACTAGTGCCCGGTCATGTTCACAGCTCTAGGCTGCAGTTTTAAACGGACACTAGTAACGCAGGGCTTGGGAACGATCAGAAAGGACGACGATTTGGAGGGTTGAGCAAGAGGTTTCTCAGTGTTTCACTTGTGCGAGGCGTGCCGCGAGTTACTGTCAATATCAGCAACACACAACAACGATAAAATCTGAACTCACTGACAACTGATACGACGGCGTTACAGATATGTAATAGCAACGATACAACTTATATCACCCCAGACAAGTTGATCATTCCCACCATAGCATCTACCGTTTAACTAATTACCGACACAAAATTTATTGCAGAACTGTAAACTCACACTAACAATCCCTGTAACACTTAGTTAACATCCACAGTGCAGGAACAGAGCAATGGACATTCAACAGCTGATCTGTGCCGTTCAAGCCGCTGTCGGCGTCGACGTCGACGGTAAACCCGGGCCGCAAACCTGGATAGCCATTGCCAAACGCCTGGTTCCTGATCAAGCCGTCTCGCTGGCCGATGATTCCACCTCTGACCTGGACCCCAAAAGTAAAAAGAACATCGACTCCTTGCTGCCTGAAGTGCGCCCCTATGCCATTGCGCTCATACAGAAAGCCAGACTCAATGGCATAACCATCAAGATCATCAGCGGACTGAGAACATACGAAGAGCAGGACGCGCTTTACGCCAAAGGTCGGCCTGACAATGGCCCGTCGGTCACCAATGCCAAAGGTGGGCAATCCAACCATAACTTCGGCATTGCGTTCGATATCGGTATCTTTGAGGGTGGCAAGTACCTTGGCAACTCGCCCAAGTACAAAGCCGTCGGGGTATTGGCGATGGACCTGGGCCTGGAGTGGGGCGGAAACTGGAAAAGCTTTCAGGATGAGCCCCACTATCAACTGCGCCCTTCCTGGGCAACGGGATTGACCGAAAGAGATATGCTGGCTGCGCTCAGAAAACGCAAAACCGACCGGCAGGAGGTCTTTGTCTAGCGTGATCGAAATCCACTATCCCACGACATGGGCGCACTGACCCTACTGCTGTGGCGCAACCATGCGAAACCTGATGTTGATATCGTTGGAAACCACCCCATCGGCCCATTCGCCTTCGCCAATGTTGAAGTCGCTGCGTTTGACCGTCAGCTGGCCATCGAAGATGCCGATGGCGTTGTCTGCCTTGAGCTGTACCGGCACCTCCACCACGCGCGTCATCCCCCTGAGCGTGAGTTTGCCGGTGATCAGGTAGCGATCGTTGCCCAGTGCTTTCACGCCGCTCGACTCAAATGTCGCCACCGGGTAACTCGCTGTGTCGAACCATGCGGGTTTCTGCAGCTCTTCGTTGGCATCGCTGCTGCCGGCGTCGATGCTGTCGAGGTCGATGCTCAGTGCAGCGTGCGCGGCGGCGGGATTGTCCGTGTCGAAATCGAGGGTGGCCTGGAACTTGCCAAAGGTGCCGTAGGCCCGTGAGGTGAACTGCTTATAGGTGAAAGAGATGGTGCTGGCGGTCGTATTGACCTGAGTATATTCGGCGGCTTCGACGCAGGACACGGCAGCGAATGCGAGTGCGGCAACCCAGGCTGCGGAAGGTGAAAATCGAGGGCTCATGGGATTCTTCCGTCAGGGCTTCCCGCTGCATTGGGGGGGCTGGGCGCACCGGCCAACCACAGGTGGACTAAAGCAAAGAATCGCGGTTTATTCCACTTGGCGCGCGGACTTCCGACCACCTGTCGCTCCACTCAATGACACGCCCGACGCTGCCGCCAAGCGGGTGTTTAATGAAAGCTCACCACAACGGAAAACCGACCATGAAAATCGTCGTCATCGGCGGCACTGGCCTGATCGGCAGCCAACTGTGCAAAAACCTGCAGGCGCTGGGGCATGAAACCCTGGCGGCGTCACCGAGTACCGGCGTCAATATCATCAGTGGTGCAGGACTGCTCGATGCGCTGAACAATGCCGACGTGGTGGTCGACGTGGCCAATTCGCCCTCGTTCGAAGACCACGCGGCGTTGCACTTTTTCGAAACGGCCGGGAACAACCTGTTGGCGGCGGAGAAAGTCAACGGCGTCAAACACCATGTCGCGCTGGGCGTTGTCGGTACCGAACGGATGCTCGACAGCGGCTACTTCAGGGCGAAGATGGCCCAGGAAAAACTGATCAAGGCATCAGGCGTTCCCTACACCATCCTGCGCGCCACGCAGTTCTTCGAGTTCATCAGTGCCATTGCCTTCTCGGGTCGCGAGGACGGCGACACCATCCACCTGACCTGCGCCGCGTTGCAACCGGTGGCCTCGATCGACGTGGCGGCCGCACTGACCGATATCGCCTTGAAAATGCCGAGCAACCAGACGGTGGAGGTGGCCGGTCCCGAGCGCCGACCGCTGGTGGAATTCGTCAGTGAGTATCTGCAACACATCAAGGATCCGCGCCAGACGGTTTCGGACGATACCGTTCCGTACTTCGGTGCGCCGGTCAACGACCAGTCACTGACACCGGGAGAGAATCCGCTGCTCGGGGCGACGCGGTTTGAAAGCTGGCTTCGGAGTACGTCGCATACCTGATTCGGCGAATAACCCTGTGGCGAGGGAGCTAGCTTGATCCCTTGTGGGAGCGAGCCGGCTCCGGGCGGCGTTCCGACGAAAGCGCTGCGTCGGACACATCAATGTCGACTGATACTCCCTCTTCACGAGCAGGCTCCCAGCACGCCATCTCTTTCAAGCGGACAAAAAACAGGCCGCCCCATGAGCGGCGGCCCCACCAACATTGGGTCGATTGGCAGCTATCACCCGTTCACAGGCAAGGGCTTTGGCTTCAGCAGAAAGTGCGCCAGTGCCGGAACCAGTACCAGCGCCCCCACCATGTTCCAGATGAACATGAACCCCAGCAGGATGCCCATGTCCGCCTGGAACTTGATCGGCGACAGCACCCAGGTCAGTACCGCAATGCCCAGCGTTATCCCGGTCATCACCACTACTTTCCCCGTGGAAAGCAGGGCCAGGTAGTAGGCATCGGACAGGCTTGAGCCATTGCGCAGGTTGGTGAGTGTCACGCTGAGGATGTACAGCGCGTAGTCCACACCGATGCCCACCCCCAACGCGATCACCGGCAGCGTCGCCACCTTGACCCCGATGTTCAGCCCCACCATCAAGGCCTCGCACAAAATCGAGGTCAGCATCAGCGGCAGCACCGTGCACACCACCGCGCGCCAGGATCTGAAGGTGATGAAGCACAGGGCGATGACGGCCGCGTACACCATGAACAGCATCTGCACGTTCGAACGTTTCACGACGATGTTGGTGGCCGCTTCGATCCCGGCATTGCCCGCTGCGTTGAGGAACTGGATCTGATCGGTATTGTGGGTCGCCGCGAACTGTTCGACGGTCTGCACCACACGGGTGAGCGTGTCCGCCTTGTGGTCCTTGAGGTAGACATACACCGTCAGCAGATCACAGTTCTGGTTGAACAGCTCGCGCGGCGCGCGGGTGATGATCGCATTCAACAGCCCCTGGTTACGGGGGATCTCGTACCAGGTCATGCTGCCTTCATTCATGCCCGCGGCAGCCTGCTTGCTCAGCGCCGCCAATGAGGTCGTGGACACCACCCCGGGCAACTGTTGAAGCTGCGCCTCCAGCGCATCGACCGACACCAGTGTCTGGTAATTGGCGCAGTAGTACTGCGGCGTTTTCACCATCACCACATACTTGTCGCTGCTGGCGGAAAAGTTGCTGACCATAAACCGGTTGTCGCTGTTGTAGCGCGACTCCGCACGCAGTTCCGGTGCCCCGGGATTCAGGTCACCGATCTTCACGTGCAGGCTGACGGCAAAACCGGCCACCCCCAGAATCACTGCGATGATGATTGCACCGCTGGCCCATTTGCGTTCGGTGAACCGATCGAGAAAAGCCCAGAACGGGTGCCGGGCATGTTGCGCATCCAGCTGCGAGAACTTGTCGTTGGCCGCTTCACGTAGCGCCGCCGCTTTGCTGACACCGGTGTACGACAACAGGATCGGCAACAGAATCAGGTTGGTGAAAATCAAGGTCAGCACGCCAAGCGTCGCGGCGACGGCCAGGTCCTGGATCACCGGAATCTTGATGATCATCAACACCGCGAAACCCACGGCGTCGGCCACCAGGGCCATCAGCCCGGTCAAGAACAGCCGGCGAAAGGTGAAGCGTGCCGCCACGAGTTTGTCGGCTCCACGCCCGATGTCCTGCATGATCCCGTTCATCTTCTGCGCGCCATGGCTCAAGCCGATGGCAAACACCAGGAACGGCACCAGGATCGAGTACGGGTCGAGGTCAAAGCCCAGGGTGGGCAACAACCCAAGCAACCAGACCACAGCGATGATCGAGCACAGCAACACCAGCAAAGTGCTGCGCACGCAACGGGTGTACCAGAACAACACGATGCCGCAGATCACCAAGGTCGCGGCGAAGAACAGCTGCATCTGGCGCATGCCATCGATCAAGTCACCCACCACCTTGGCAAAGCCGGTGATGTGGATCTTGATGTTGTCGGTTTCATACTTGGCCCGTATCTGTTCGAGCTGACTGGAGAGCAGGTTGTAGTCGAGCGGCTGGCCGTCGTCGGATGCGGTTTCCTGAAGGGGCAGCAGCACGATGCTGGACTTGAAGTTGGCGGCGACCAGTCGGCCGACCTCGCCCGAACGTTCGACGTTTTGCCGAACCTGCTCCAGGCTGGCGACAGAGCCATCGTAGTTGTCGGGGATGACCGGACCGCCGTCGAACCCCTCTTCCGTCACGCCGATCCAGCGGGTCGCCGGCGTCCACAGGGACTTCATGTATGAGCGGTCGACGCCGGGGAGCAAAAATACCTCGTCGTTGATTTTCTTGACCGTCTCCAGGTACGCCGCATCAAAAATGCTGCCCTGCCTGGCCTCGATCGCAATCCGCAGGGTATTGCCCCCTTCCCCCAGCTGGCCGCGATTCTTCAGGTAGTTCTGCACATAGGGGTGATCCGTCGGGATCATTTTTTCGAAGGCGGCATTGAGTTTCAACCCCAGCGCCTGATAGCCGAGCATCAGGCTGAGCACGATACAGATGCCCAGAATGATACGCCGGTGATTGAACAACAGCCGTTCGACCAGGGTGCCGGAAGAAGGATCGAAAGTGTGGGTATCAGGGACGGTGTGATGCTCGGCAGTGCGAGTAAAGCTGTTCATTGATCGTGCTCCGACGATTGCACTGCAACTGCGGACGACAGCATGCCCCGTGCACTGCTGATGATCAGGTCGCCGTTTGCGGCTTGTGCCATGCCGGTGAAGTAACCGGGTTGAGTCACGGGAAGGACCGACGCTGTGCTGGCGCCGTCGGTAAAACGCAGCACCCGGCCTGACTCGTCCGTGAGCAGTACCGAGCCATCGTCAAGCCGCAGGCCACTGGTCAGGGTGACGGGTTGCAAGGTGTCGAGGCGTTGCCAGGTCTCGCCGCGATCCCTGGATTCGAAAGCCTTGCCACGCAGCCCGAACGCCAGGACCGAACCGCTGCTGGTCGCCTGCAGTCCGAAGGTCGTGCCCTCATAAGGGGACGTCAGCGACTCGAAGGTCTGGCCCTCGTCACTGGAGCGCAGCAGCGTGCCCTGTTCGCCGGCGACGAACAGATCCGCCCCTGCCCGCTCGATGCTGTAGAGGTGCAAGCCGTTGGGGTTATCGATACGCGACCGGATCGATTGCCAGCTGAGCCCGCCATCATGGGTAACAAACGCCAGACCGTAAGCGCCTACCACCAGCCCGTTTTTGGCGTCGAGGAACAGCAGGTCGAGCAGCGGTTTATCGGGGCCATCGTCCACCAGTTGTTGTGCTTGAGAGAGACGCTCCCGGGCTTTTTCTGCATCGTCGGCGTTTTCCAGGGCATGCCTGGCTTCCTGCAGTTCGATCTCGGCCGCCTGGACGCCATCAAGCTGTTTGTTCCAGCTCAGCCCACCATCCTGACTGTGCAGGACCACCCCGGCATGCCCGACCGCCCAGCCTTCGCGATCGTCGATGAAGCGAACCTTGACCAGGGTCATGCTGACGGGGGAACTGACTTGCTGCCAGGTGCCGCCATTGTCATCCGAGACAATGATGAACCCTCGTTCGCCCACGGCGACGAGGCGTTGCCCTGCCCTTGCAACGCTGAGCATCACTGACTGCACCGCCATGGCGCTGATGATCGATGGTTGCAGCGGCAGGCCATCGGTGGGTGCCGCCACAGCCGGGCCGGCAAGCACCGTCATGATCGACACGCTGAGCATCAACGCCTTGAACGGATGCCGATGTAAAAACCTGGGAGTTTGAATACGCATTTTCGAGCCTCGATGAAGCGGTGCAGTGGACGCCGCGTCAATGCCACGACGTCCATGGAACACAAGGTTGAACAAGCGGTTGCGAGGCTCAGCGCACCGACCCGGACGCTACCGAGTTACCGGTAAAGAAGTTCTCGGGCTTGCGCGGTATGACGCTGTAGGTTTCGCCGTTGAGGCTCTGCACGACGCTGTAGGTCTTGGCTTGCAGGTTGTAGATCACCACCGGTTTCACCACGACCGCCGGGATCGAAGGCACTACGAATGGCAGCACCTGGGACACGCGCCACAATTTGCCCTCGGCGTCGTAGCCATCGACCAGCGACACCGTCCAGCTGTCTTCATCGATGAAGAATTTGCGCTTGGGCACGGCATGGCGTTTGCCCGGGGCGACCGTGGCTTCCAGCTCCCAGACGCGATGCAGTTCCCAGCGCACCTTGTCCGGATTGAGGTGGTTGGCGACAAAGGCATCCTCGCGTTTTTCGGCGTTGAATGTGTTGTCGTTGTACGGGATGTACAGCTCTTTCTTGCCGACCAGTTTCCAGTCATAACGATCCGGATGGCCGATGAAGCCATGCACCTCATCGAAGTAGTTGGCACCGGACGCCACGAAGTCCGGGGTGTCATAACCCACGGTCGGCGCGCGGCGCACGCGACGTTGGCCAACCAGGTACTGCCAGGCTTCCCGCGGTTCCTGTGCGTTGATGCTGTCGTGCGTCACCAGGGACTCGCCGGCCTTGAACGGTGGTTCGTTGGTCAGGAAACGCAACAGCGCATACTGCCCCGACCATTTGTCCACGGCGCCGTCCTTGAAGTAGTACGGGTACTGCCAGTTCTCGACGCCACGGCTGGCCAGGGTGCGGGTGCCATCCGCATTGCCAATGATATTGGCGTAGCCCATCTGGATGGATTCGGCCTCGACCCGCAGCAGGAAATTCCAGATGACCTCATTCCCGGTTTTAGGGATCGGGAACGGAATCCCGCCGTAACAGCCCTCCACCGACAAGCCATTACTGGTGGTCTTGCACCGGGTCGCGTTGGCAAAGGTGTTCTGATAAACGCTATCGGGGGCCGCGGCTGTTCGATGGGTCGGGTACACATCGAGGTGGAAGGTGTCGGGATATTTGGCCAGCAGGGCCTTGGTCCCTTCGTTCAACTTATCCGCGTACTGCGCCGCGTTCTTCGCGGTGATCTGCAACAGCGGTTTTTCACCAGGGAACGGATCGGCCGGCACATCGCCAAATTTGGCCCCGGTCACGTTCTTGGTCAACCCGCCCGTCCAGGCCGGAATCGAGCCATCGGCATTGCCGGCCTTTTCAGCCCCCAGGGGGGTCAAGGTGGTCTTGAGCTTCGCCGCCTCGTCAGGGCTTACCGCCGCGAATGCGCTGTTGGCGCACAAGGAGATCGACAGGGTGGAAAGCAACAGCAGTTTAATTTTTGTCATTATCAGGGCCCGCCTGTTCTTTGCTTAAAAGGTTCGCTGGATCGAGAACGCCACGAAGTCCCGGTCCTTCATGTTTTGCTGGTAGGTGTACGAGTTGGAGGTGTTGATGACCGGCCCGGCCTCACCGAAAAAGTTGGTGTAGGTCAGCGAGGCGTACCACTGTTTCTTGTAATCGGCCTTGAGGCCCAATGTCAGGTCCCCGCCGTGTTCCGGGCCGAATGCCTGGGGCGTGACCGAAGAGCGCCCGGACGGGTTGTAACCCACGGTGATCGGGGCCTGGACGTCGATGCCAGGGAACACCTGGAAGTACTGCGGTTCGAAGGTGAAGCGCAGCGCAAAAGCATCGCGCGTGGAGTTGGGCTCCAGCTGATCGGCATTTTTGGTCACGCTCAGCCGTCGGTTGAACGCCAGCTCACCGACGAACGAAGCACCGTCCCATAGCGCCGATCCGCCGTAGACATTGACCATCGACACCTGGGCATGCCACGAGCGGCCAATGGGGTATGCCGGGTTGGAATCGTTGTCCGAATCCAGACCGGTAATGATCGTGCCGCCGACGCCCGCCAACGGCGTATCGATCCGGATCGAGGTTTCACCGGCGATGTTGGCTTCGCCGACCAGGGTGCTGAAACTCGCGCCAAAGACCTTGACGTCCTCGGGATACACGTTGACGAAGGTGTCATCGGCACCAGGGACCAGCGCGGCCGGACGGAAGTAGAACACCGGGGTCTTTTCGTGGTACTTCGCGGCGTACAGGCCGAACTCCCAGTCCTCGACCGCGAATTTCAGTTGCGCGCCAAACTGCCCTGAATCCCTGGCATCGATGTCCTTGCCGTGACGCAGTTCACCGGTAGGGAAGAACACCCGCTCCCCGCCTTCGCCGACAAAATCCGCGCCGCTGAAGTAGCTGCCAGCCGCGGGAAGGCGTGTCTTGTTCCACTCGAACTGGTAGTAGGCGCCGACGCTGACCGTATCGTTCAGCTGCCAGTTGCCGGACACCTGCTGGGTGGGCATCAGGATTTCCTTGAACTGGGAGCTCGGTACCGATTGCAGCTTCACCAGGTCGACGGTGGACTGTGCATTGGCGATGCCGTTGGCGCCGAAGAACAGGCTTTCGCCATAGATCTGGGTGAACTGGCCGAGTCGTCCGGACAACGAGGTGGTACCGATTTCCCTGGAGCC
The DNA here is from genome assembly GCF_902497995.1 of Pseudomonas fluorescens. Classification (GTDB taxonomy): domain Bacteria; phylum Pseudomonadota; class Gammaproteobacteria; order Pseudomonadales; family Pseudomonadaceae; genus Aquipseudomonas; species Aquipseudomonas fluorescens_BK. The sequence goes on from NZ_CABVII010000016.1 coordinate 13,731, forward strand.
ATAGACAAAGGCATCGAGAATTTCGGTGTGCTGTTCGTGGATGCGCCGGGTGTCGCTGGTGAACTCGTCGTGCTCGACACTCAACGAGTTGGCGGTACCGGGTGAGTCGTTGTCGTTGTCATGGCTGTAGACATCGTCGTACCAGGAGGCGGCGCTGAGACGGGCACCGACGTCTTTGTACTTGATGTCGAATTCGGACATGACATCCAGGCGATTGGAGATGAGCCCGCGATCAAAATTGCGGTCACCGTCGTCCAGGTTGGGATTGCTGTTGGAGGTGCCAGGACCGACCGCGACTTTGTGATCGAGTGTGTTCACGCGCCAGGCGTTGCTGTACTTGATCGTGTTGTCCCAGGTCGCCGACAGATCAGGGTTGCCGGTGTCGATCGGGAAGGCATGCGTGGGCGTCGAGAGGCTCAACAACACCGTTGCACTGACGGTGCAGGCGATGCTGGAAACCGGCAACGGGCAGAGCCGCTGGTTGGCTGTTTTCATGAAGATGTTCCTGTTTTTTTGTTTTTGTAAAAAGGTCATCCATTCGCCGCATTGGCTGCGAATACCACCGGGCTGCGTATCGCTCGAAGCGTCTTCCTTGCCCTTCCTGCCAGCCTGATTATTTATGCGTAATTTTTCCTTTACTGCACTTAATCTCACTTTGTGCACAAAAAATAAGCCTGCGCAAATTCAATGTCAAGAACATTTGCACCAAACAACTTTTTGCGCATAAAATCCATTTAGTGCAAATTTCAGGATGCCCACCATGATTTCCTCCCCCAACAGTCCGCTGATCGAAGTCGCGTTGACCAAGATGAAAAAAGCGATTGTTTGTTGTGAGCTGGCCCCCGGCGAAAAACTCAAGGTCGCCGAACTGTCCAAGACCTACGGGCTCAGCAGTTCGCCGATTCGTGAGGCGCTCAATCGCCTGACCCAGGACGGCGTCGTCGAAGCCAGCGACAACAAGGGGTTCAGGGTGGCCCCGATTTCCACCACGGACTTTCGCGACATCACGCGGATGCGCTGTCTGCTCGAATGCGAGGCACTGGGTGATGCGATCAAATACGGCGATGACGCGTGGGAAGCCGATGTGCTGGGCGCGTTTCACCGCTTGAATCTGATCGAGAAAAAGCTCGGGAGTGGCGTGCTGGTGCTCGATGACGAGTGGTCCAACCGGCACAAGGGGTTCCACTTCGCGTTATTCGCGGCCTGCCCATCGCCGTTGATGCTGAAGATGATCGACTCGCTATTTGACCGGGCCGAGCGCTACAGACGTTTTTCCGCCAAACAGCGAATCCGGCAACGGCACAAGGGCAATGAGCATCAGGACCTGATGGAAGCTGCGCTGGCACGGGATTCCGACCAGGCGGTGACGCTGTTGCGCAATCACATCCAGGACACGCTGGAGCGCACCATCGAAGCGATCGAACGCCAACAGGCGACGATTCAATAAATCCCTCGCATTGGCAGGAAAAACGCCCTTCGCCTCGCCACTGCTTTCGTGGACAGCGCGAAGCGAAGGGCGGGTGCCTGTTACGGGTTCAAGCCTTGCGCAAACCTGAGCATCGGGTCGCTGCCATCACCCTGTGCAGCCTGCTCAGGCTTCTTGCACCACAGCGCAAGCTCCATGCCCTCCAGCAACTCCATCGCCCAGGCCACAGTGACCGCCCCGCCATACACGTAGTGATCCGGGCGCACGATGACCACATTGCAGCCCCGGCTCTCAAGCCACTGCGCCAATACCTCGTCAACTTCCTGATAGTCATCCGCCGTGCGTGGACCTGGCTGTTGCGGGCGGACCAGGCGCACGACATGGATCGGCAGCCCCTTGAGCGATTGACTGCTGCGCAGGCATCTGAGTAACGCGCTGGCGTCAAACCCGGGGGCAATGACCACCCGGAAGGACTGGCCGGTAAACTCGTCCAGCAGCGCCGTCTTCCCGGCGTGGTTGATGACCCTCGGTTGCGGGAACAGCTCGCCGGCGGGCGCGACCTGGGCGATAAACCCTTGAGACAACCCCGGAATCAGCGATTGCCTGATGATCCCGGCGGGGTTCTTCGTCATCTGCTGGATCAACCGCGTATCGCGCAGCGCCGCTTTCTCGCTGTCGCGTTCGCAGATCACTGCGCCAAACTCCTTGGCGGCCAGGGTGGTCTGGCGCACATGAGGTACCCGTTCAGTCTGATAAGTCGTGAGGAACGCCGGGGCTGCCAGCCCGCCTTTCACCAGCGCGAGCTTCCACACCAGGTTCAGTGCATCGCGGATTCCTTGGCACATGCCTTGCGCCAGGAACGGCGGCGTCATGTGCGCCGCATCCCCGAGAAACAACACCCGGTCGGACTGCCACTGCTCGAGGATCAGGGCATGGAATCGATAAGCCGACGCCCGCCATAGCTGATAGTCACCCACCGGCAACCAGCGCGAGATCAGCTTCCTGATCGCTTCGGGTTGGGAGATTTCCGACGGCTGTTCGTCAGGATTGATCATGAACTCCCAGCGCCGATGCTGACCGGGTCCGACGACAAAAGTACAAGGCCTGGCCAACTCGCAAAACTGCACGTTGGTCTTCGGCAGATGCTCGCCCGCCCCTTCATTGAGAATCACATCGACCACCAGCCACGGCTCGTCGAAGGCCAGATTCTCCATCTTCAGTCCCAGTCGGGTGCGGATCGGGCTGGTGCCGCCGTCACAGGCCAAGACATAGTCCGTGGTCACCGTGCGCACGGTGCCGTCTTTGGCCTGAATGCGCACAGCCGCTTGCGAGCCTGTGGAATCGACCGCCAGGACCTCTGAACCGAGCTCCACGGAGACCGACTTCAGATCGGCAATTTTACCGCGCAGGGCACGCTCGACCGGCGGTTGCGAGAACACATAGTTCGGCGCCCAACCCAGCGCAAAGGGAGGCTTGGCCGCATCGATGCGCTTGATCAGCCGGGAATCGGTGGTTCGGTACTCCGAGGGCCGATAAGGCATCACATGCTCGGCGATCTCATCGGCCAGGCCGATATTGCCGAAGACCCGCATCACTTCGTGGTCGAGACCCATGGCCCTGGGGTTGGTGTACACCGTCTCGGACTTATCCACGACGAGGGCCTTGAGCCCCCACATGCCGGCCAGATTTGCACACAGGGCACCCACCGGCCCCATTCCAACAATGATGACATCGTAGTCCATCGTCTACTCCGCTTTTTGTTTTTATTCATCGCGATTTCTGGCTGATGAACAGGCATGTGCGCGCCCATCAGCCAGGCTTCAACAGCCCCGGGGTGGGCGCTGTCAGCCGATTCGAACCCGCTGCGCTTCGATCTTCGCCCGAATGGAATTTTTCCACTCCTCTCGCGTCTGGAAACCGGGACGGCGCCTGCACATGGCTTCGGTTTGCGCCAGGATGACCTCGCTCGGCAGCTCGAGATCCAGGGGTTCCTTGCAGGGTTGTGCGGTGTAGAACGGTGCATCGACATACATTTCGATGGGATTGCCTTCAGGGTCTTTGAAGTACATCGACCAGGCGTTGCCGTGGTCCACCTGGGCAATCCCTTCGATGCCGCTGCTTTTGGCGAATTGGTAGTAAGTCTTCAGGTCATCCAGCGAGTTCAGCAGAAACGACAACTGATTGATCGGGTTGAAGGGCAGGTCCACCGGTTTGCCGTCGAAAAGCACGACTTGGTGATGCAACTCGGGGTTCTGCGTCATGAAAAACAGCCGATGCCCCGTTGAGGCGACACCTTTGTCGCTGACGATGAAGCCCAGGGTACGGCAGTAGAAATCGACCATGCGATCGAGGTCGGCGCAGAACACGCCGGAGTGGGTGAAATTGATAGTCGGTAATGCGGGCATCTGGAACCTCCAGTTCTTGTGATTGTGTAGAGGACAACGCTCAGGCTTCGTCAATCACGCCGTTCGATAGCGTGCCGATCTCGGTAATGACCACTTCGAAAACGTCACCGGGCTTGAGGAAGATCGGTGGATTGCGCTTGAAGCCGATCCCGCTCGGCGTACCGGTGGCCAGAATGTCGCCCGGGTTCCACGACAACGCCTTCGACACGTAGGAAATCAGATGCGGAATGTCGAACGCCAACTCTGAAAGACTGCCCTCCTGCAACTGCTCGCCATTGAGTACCCCTCGTACCACGAGCTTACGGTAATCGGAAATTTCCGCAGCAGGAATGAGCCAAGGGCCCAACGCTCCGGTTTTCCTGAAGGTTTTGCCCATGCCGTACTGGTGCGTATGGAATTGCCAATCGCGAACGCTGGCGTCGTTGAAGCAGGTGTAACCGGCGACGTGGTCCATCGCATCGGCCGGATCGATATGCGCGCCACCCTTGCCGATGACCACCGCCAGCTCGGCTTCGAAATCGAATTGCTCTGACACCTGCGGCCGCACCAGCGGTTCTCCGTGGGGCAGCAGGGTTTCGGCAAAGCGCTGAAAAATCACCGGGAACTCCCCGACCTTTCTGCCGGCCTCTTCGGCGTGGGCCACATAGTTGATACCGACACAAATCACCTTTCCGGGATTGGGGATCACGGCCTCCAGTTCGATGCTGGAAAACGCGTAGTCGGACTGTGCGGCTTCTACTATCTGTCGGGCCTCCTGCATCAGGGCCGGGTCGGCCAGAAAGGACGCGAGATCCGCCGCCTGTGTAAAGCGGCGGGTCAGCTCGACCACCCCGTCGCCGATCACGGCGCCGTAATGCGCCTTGCCCTCTTTGCGGTACGAAATCAGCTTCATGTTCTTCTCCTGTTTTTTTGTGCACAAAAACTAATTCCTTGCACCATACATCATTAAATGCATAATGTGGAAGACCGGTTCAAAAAAATAACGAGCGACGCAAGGCGCTCGGTTCAGGAGATAAGGCATGTCGCTGGTAATGATTCGCAAGGTCAAACTGGACGTCGAAGAAGTGTTCCACGAAGGCGGGCCGCGCTCGTCGGCCCCGCTCAGGATTGCGGTCGCCACCGCTGTGGTCGCCAACCCTTACGCAGGTCAATATGTCGAGGATCTGCTGCCGTTCATGCAGGCATTGAGAGGGCTGGGCGCGCAACTGTCCGAGCAGTTGATCCATGCACTGGGCGGCGTCAAACAGGTACAGGCCTATGGCAAGGGTGCCATCGTCGGCGAAGACGGCGAGCTGGAACACGGTGCGGTCTGGCACGAAGCCGGCGGCTGGGCCATGCGCGAGGCCCTGGGCAACCCGAAGGCGATCGTGCCGGCGGCGAAGACCATCGGTGGCCCCGGTTGCCGGGTGATGATCCCGCTCGGGCACATCCAGGCGGCCTATGTGCGCAGCCACTTCGGCGTGGCGGAAATGACCGTATGGGACGGCCCTCGTCGCGGTGAAATCGCCTTCGGCCTGGCCATGGCCACGGGCGGGCGGATTCATGCGCGACTCGGCGGCCTGGCCGCCACCGAAGTGAAGGGCGAAGACGGCCTGCGTTAAAGCCGAAGATTTGAAACGTGCACCCACTACAAAAACAATATGTGTGTTGGAGAACATCATGACTGCAAAAACTATGCGCGCCGCACGTCTGTATGAAGGCGGTCAACCCATGGTCATCGAACAAGTGCCCGTCCCCGGGATCCGTCCGACCGAGGTGCTGGTTAAGGTCAAGGCCTGCGGGATCGTGCCGAACCTGCACAACATCCTCACCAACTGGGTCAAATGGTTCCCGCAGAACCCGTTGCCGAAACTCCCGGCGATTTTCGGGCTGGACCCTGCAGGCGTCGTCGAAGCCGTCGGCGCCCAGGTCTACGACTTCAAGGTCGGCGACCGGGTCTACGTCAACCCGGGCCGCCATTGCGGTTCATGCCGGGCCTGCCGCGCGGGCAACACCATTGCCTGCAGTGCCTATACCTTCAACGGTTATTTCGGCTTCACACCGAAAAGCCCGCGCATGTTCGAAGACTACCCCTACGGCGGTCTTTGCGAGTACATCCCTGCCCCGCAATACAGCCTGGTGAAACTGCCGGACAACATCAGTTTCGAGACTGCTGCGCGCCTGGGTTATCTGGGCACCGCCTACAAGGCCTTGCTCAAGGCCAATGCTGGCCCCGGCAGCACGGTGCTGATCAACGGCATCAGCGGCACGCTCGGTTTGGGTGCGGTCGCCCTGGCGCTGGCCATGGGCGTGCGCAAAATCCTCGGCACCGCGAGAAACCAGGAGTTGTTCCAGAAGGTAAAAGACCTGGCGGCCCCGGGCCGGATCGAGATTCATACCCTCGGTACGCTTCCCACCCACGAATGGGCCTATGAAGTCACCCATGGCGAAGGCGTCGATGTGGTCATCGATGCGCTTGGCCCCGGCGCGCCACACGAGAGTCTGACCCAGGCTTTGAAGTCCCTCCACCGCGGTGGGCACCTGGTCAACGTCGGCGCCATCGCCGGCGAAGTCCCGATCGACCTGCACTGGATCATGGACAACGACATCCAGATCAGCGGCTCGGCCTGGTTCACCACCGGGCAAGGCCAGGCCATGGCGGACATGGTGGAATCCGGGGCGCTTGATCTCTCGTTCTTCGAAAACACCGCCTTCAGCCTGGAGGACGTCAACAGCGCCATCACCGGTATCGAAAACCGTCATGGCGGCTTCAGCAACTACGTCATCTGTCCTTGATTGAACCCGACCAGGGGAGTAGTCCCCCTCCCCTGGCCGGCTCTTTGACTGCTCGTTGAGTACTCCATATGAAGATAAGAAGAATCGTGACTGGCCACGACGAACAGGGTCACTCGGTGTTCGTTTCAGACGACTTTGCCCCAAGAGCCCAGTCCTTTACCTCGATACCAGGGCACGCCATGGCGCAACTGTGGACCACTCCCGCCCATCCGGCGCTCCTCGAACAATCGCGCGACCCAACGCTCGATCACGCCTCGCTGATCCCTTCTCAAGGCGGCACCAGCATCGCCATGTTCGATTTTCCACCCGACACCCTGATGCACAATCCAGTCGATGGCGTGCAGGCCTTTAACGAGCTGAGTGCCGCCCTGCCCGGTTTGATCGAAAGTTTCGAGCCGGAAAATCCGGGCATGCACACCACCGCCACCATTGACTACGGAATCATTCTGCAAGGCGAGATGTGGCTGGAGCTGGATAACGGTCAGAGCCGTCTGGTCAAGGCGGGGGACATCGTGATTCAAAACGGCACACGGCACGCGTGGCGCAACAAAAGCGAGCGGATTGCCCGGGCTCTGTTCGTGATGATAGGGGTGTTACCTTCAGAGAAACAGGCGCTGTAGTTTTTGTTTGTTCATCGCTCTGACTCAAGGAATTTTATGGCCACCGTCGCTTATCGCCTGCTTGGAATTTCCGGCAGCCTGCGTTCACAGTCAACCAATACAGCGGTACTCAAGGCACTCGCCAGTCGATTGGGTGATCGAGCGACCATGAGCCTGTTTTCCCTGAACGATATTCCCCTTTACAACGCAGACCTGGAAGCAGAGGCATTGCCTGCATCGGTGGCGGCGTTGAAAGAGGCGATATCCCAGGCCGCTGGCTTGATCATCTGCTCGCCTGAATACAACTACGGCACCTCCGGCGTACTGAAGAATGCGCTGGACTGGGCTTCTCGCCCCGGTTTCAATTCACCGTTGAAAAACAAACCCGTGCTGATAATGACCTCCTCGCCCGGCGTGCTGGGCGGGGTGCGCGCTCAATCTCAACTGCGTGAAACGCTTTCGGCCACGTTGTCCAGGGTCGTTTGCAGTCCGCAGATCGTCATTCCTGGGGTCAATCAAAAAATCCAGGACGGCCACTTCGTCGACGAAACAACCATCGAGTTCATGCTGGCAGCTGTCGATCATCTGGTGGCCGAGATCAGGATGTTGGCTAGCGGTCCAGTCTCATAACAGTGGCAAGACGAAGCCCGACGGCTTCCCTCTACAAACCAACGATAAGGTGACATTGCCATGACCCAATCCATGAGCATGAATCAATTCAAGGCCATTTTCGGCGAGTCGATCGTGGCCTGCCTCGCAGCTACCGTCTGTGCACTGTTGATCGAAGGCCCGGTCTGGGCCATGTTCATTGGATGGATCGCGTTTTTTACCCGCGGCATCACGGCGCGCGACGGGGTGATCAATCTGGCCTGTGTACTCATCGGCCTGGCCATCGGTATCGCGGCCGGCGTGGCCGGTGCCGCACTGGCGCCCCACCTCGGTGCCTGGAGCATCACCCCGCTGGTGCTGGTAGTGACGTTGATCGTGCTGTCCCTGCAAGTGCTGCCGGTGATCAATAATGTGCTGGCTTCCTTCCTGGGCCTGGTCGGCTACTTCGCCTCGCAGCTGCCGCCGACGCTCGACAGTTTTGTCGAGCTGTCCACGGCCTCGACGCTGGGCGTCGTCGCCGGATTATTGGCCAGCCTGGTGAAGAAACGCTGGAGCGGGCAGGCGGTCAACCGGGGTCGTCTCGATGAGCAGGCATCGTCCCCGCCCGCAGTAGTCGAAGGCTGCGATCATGGCACACCAGATCGAGCCGCCTTCCCTACAGATCGGTAATTTCCTTGTGGCGCGGCACCAGCACCTTCATCACGCTCCATGCCACCAGATAGGCCAGCGCACAGATGGCAAACATGATCATGTAGCCAGTATGGATATCGTTGATCGTTTTGTAATAGTCGAACACCCAACCGCCTAACTTGGTCATCGCGACGCCGCCCAAGCCGCCCGCCATGCCACCAATGCCGACCACAGAGGCGATGGATTTTTGCGGGAACATATCGGACACGGTCGTGAAGATATTGCACGACCATGCCTGGTGCGCCGAGGCACCCACGCCGATCAGCAATACCGGCACCCAGAAACTGATGTGACCCAATGGCTGAGCCAACAGCACCAGCAGCGGGAAGAGTGCGATCACCAGCATGGCTTTCATCCGACCGTCATAGGGCGCGTCGCCGCGTGCCATGAAATAGCTGGGGAACCAGCCGCCGCCGACGCTGCCCACCATGGTCATGCTATACAGCACGGCCAACGGCAACACGATGGCCTGGCCCTTCATGCCGTATTGCGCCGACAGATAGGTCGGCAGCCAGAACAGAAAAAACCACCACACGCCGTCGGTCATGAATTTGCCGAAGGCAAAGGCCCAGGTCTGGCGGTAGGTCAGCAGCTTGAACCACGATACTTTTTTAGCGGCGGCACCCGAGTCGGTGCCGGTGACCGCTTGCGCGCCCTGATCGCTGCGGATGTAGGCCAGCTCCTGCGCCGACAGGCGTTTTTGCTGCTCCGGTTTTTCGTACAGCGCAATCCAGACCGCCACCCAGACGAAGCCCAACGCACCGATCACGATGAACGCCGCTTCCCAGCCCCACAGGGCGGCAATCAGCGGCACGCAGATCGGCGCCAGGATCGCGCCCACATTGGCCCCGGAATTGAAGATACCCGTGGCGAAGGAACGCTCCTTCTTCGGAAAGTATTCGGCGGTGGCCTTGATCGCGATCGGGAAATTGCCCGCTTCGCCTATCGCCAGCACGGCGCGCGACAGCATGAAGCCGGCAATCGAGACCGGGATGACCGCGAGGCCCAACGCGCTGCTCAGGGCACCGATCCCCTCACCCATCGGCACCGCAAAGGCGTGCATGATCGCGCCGGTCGACCAGATGCCGATCGCTACAACATAGGCGGTCTTGGTGCCGATTTTGTCAACGAAGCGGCCGGCGAACAGCATGGAAATCGCGTAGACAAACTGAAAGACGGAGGCGATGTTGGCGTAGTCGGTATTGCTCCAGCCGAATTGCGTCGATAGATCCGGCGCCAACAGACTCAGTACCTGGCGGTCCAGGTAATTGACGGTGGTGGCAAAAAACAACAGCGCGCAAATGGTCCAGCGATAGTTGCCGACGGCTTGACCGACTCGTTTCGCGATGATGGGCTCGTTCAGATTCATAGCATCACTTTATTGTTGGATTATGCTGATGATTTCTCGGTTTCAAGCGAGGTCAATTGGGTCGTGGAGCATCACCAAACCGCGATCAATCCGCGATGTGCAGAGTGAAGCAGCCAGGATTCGAACCATTGGACGCGGTATTCAGGTAGGTGTGTAAATGCGCTGGATTCATGAGAGGTCGACACTTTTTTTATTTTTAGGGTATGAACAGGCAATGATTCGTCTGTCGTCGTACAACTGCGCTTTTTATATCGACTTAGGTACTCGATTGTCAATCTGAAAAAATAGCCGTTCGTCTCAATGGGTCCGGTGCATATGGCAATTTTATGCACAGGATGCTGTTTTTGCTGATGCTGTGTGGACTGACAATCCTTTGATTTGCAACTGTATTGCCAGGGGATGTCAGGCAATGTTGTACGATGACCATGCCACTGGTCACTCATGACCGGGAGGCTGTTGAGCGAGGTTGGACTCTCTCTGCCAGGCCCGCTGCAACAGCGTGATGACCTCTGCATCCGAGGTCTGGGAAAAATTCATGTACCAATGGCCGAGCGACATGAACCACTCCGGTACGACCGGACAGATCAGCTCATCCACCTCACTGCGCAGCGCCTCCGCCGTCTCGATCGGTGCCACTGGCACGGCGACAACAATGCGCGACGGCGCCTGCAGACGCACCGCGTGGATCGCCGCCGTCATCGAGGCGCCTGTCGCCAGACCGTCGTCGATCAGGATCACCACCTGATCCTTGAGTTGCACCGGCGCGCGCGTTCCCCGATAAGCCTGCTCACGCCGCAACAACTCCCGGGTTTCCCGTGCGACCACGCCATCGAACGTGGCCTGATCGATCGGGTGAGCCCGCAGTGCGTAGTCATTGAGGATCTGAATGCCGCCGCTGGCAATGGCGCCCATGGCGAACTCCTCGTTGGAGGGAGCCCCCAGCTTGCGCACCAGCATCAGGTCCAGGCGCACCTCCAGGGCCGTGGCCACTTCATAGGCCACTGGCACCCCGCCACGGGGCAAGGCGAGGACGATGACATCGGGTCTGTGCGCGTATTTCAGCAGCGGCTCCACCAGACGTCGACCGGCTGCGGCGCGGTCTTGCAAGATGAGTGGCGATGAGAGACTCATTTGAACGCCTCCTCAGGCGATCACGCCTGTTGGTTCACATCACGGGGTCGTCTGATGGATTGTCGGTCTGACGGTGGTTGGTATCAAGTTCAGGCTTGAGATCCCGACGAGCAAGAAAGCGGGTATACGGCACGCTAGATCTAGCATGATCTAGACCGATTCAAAACAACATAACCTCCTCAATACTTGTAATAACCATCGTAAAAATTAACATCCATCTCTATCGGCCAACCGCTGTCTTTATTGACTTCATAGAATTTTCCGCGGGTGTAAAGATAAATTTTATACCTCGTTATAAACATGAACATATCTGGCGAAACCATATTCGCAAAACGAACAACACCCATATTCTGCAGAAGAACCACATCACTTCCGACGCTTCCCAATATTCCTACAGATTTGTCGTGGTTAGATAGGAGCTCATCAATATTGGTGGGGCACGGTAACCAAGGCTCCGGACACCGTACAGGAGAGAAGGCGCGAAATTGATTCAAGTCGATATCCGTTGCCCACCCCCCAAAAAATATTTTTTTGCCGCTTCGTGACACGCTAAAATTCTTCCACCTTTCATCGTTTCCAAAAGGGAAAATAACTGAAAAATCATGCGGATTAGCTCCTGTGATTTTTCTGGTTCCATTATAAACTGCGGTCTCATCTTTCGCGTAATCTGCCAATTGCTTCTGCTGCCAGTCGACGAGTAGAGGTCCGCTGCCTTCCAGCGGTTGAAACGCTGGTGAGTACGCAGTGACTCTGCGCAGGTGACGCTCTTCAATATAATCGACTTGATTAGGCTCGGAAGTCAGGCACCTCCAAGAAAAGAGATTATGAAAAATCGCCCCAACGAATCTTAGACAGGGGGTACTTGTATATTCTGTTTTCCGCATCCAATAGACCTGCTTTTTTTTCACGACGTAATTGCTGGAAATAGGACGCAGGTTTGCAGTGCATCTACCCTGTGATTCATCAGTGTATTCGCGACAAATATCCTTGCTGGGATGGTCCCTGTTCAGGGCCTCCGACGGAGGAAGAGTTGGGCCATCACAACCGCCAAGTACCGCGCTTAGAACTCCTATCAGGCAATACTTAAGCTTCACCAAATAGTCTCCAACTGACGTTTTCCACTTGAGTCGTGATTCGGTCGGCGAACAAGAAACGGGTTTGGTACCTCGTGACCTCCTGGGTTGGCATCATCTCGCCCTGTTTGAAGCGCCGGATAGAGGTTCCCTGGAAGCGTGCGCGACTCTGGTAGAACGGTTCGGCTTTCCAGTAGCCTGTCTGCGGGCAAGCTTGGCCGCTCTGGCAAGTTGGCCAGGGGTATATGGCCTGGATGAAGGCGGGTGAGTCTGGCAATGGTCGACCGGTGGCGGGGTCGAGGCTCTTGGCCTTGGCCAGTTGATGGATCAGTGCCTCGCTGGGCTTTTGTGGTGGGACGTTGGCCAGGCGCGCTTCGAGCCATTGGAGTTTGCCGTCCCAGGCGGGCAGTTTGGCGGGTGGTAAGGGGAGGATTTCGTTGATTTCGGGGATGGTGGGGTTGGCGTAGGAGTAGTTTGCGAGGATGCGCCAGATTTTTTCGTAACGCTCGGCGCGTTCGAGGTCTTTCTGTTGGCCAAGATAATGCGACTGATTGGAAAGTGGAGGGTTAAGAAAACCTTTTGACAGGCGCGAAGCCGAGGTGCTTTCACCCGCAGCAACACCCATCTGTAGAACTTCGATGGCTTCGATGTATTTCTCTTCATCTCTCAAATAAATCGACAACATCGCCGCAGCCCTGCCATGCCCCTGCTCGGCAGCGCATCTGCGCATCTGCCGAGCAACGGCTGGAGCAATCTTTTTGGGTGCCAATATGTCAGCCACATAGTATTGCGCCTCAGCACTGCCTTGATCCGCAGCCTTGCGGTAGTAACGCAGTGACATTTCCGTATCTTGTTTCAGTCCGGCAGATCCTTTACTCAGAAAGTTGCCCACGAAGAAATAACCCGTGGCTACACCGGCATCCATCAGTTGCTGACTCATGCGCAAATGCTCCTCGCCACGGACGTTGAAGTGTCCACGCATTGCCCCGTTCTGGAGGTTGATATTGGCCTTGTAATGGTCATTCTCGCTGGCGATACGGTATAGCCGTTCAATTTCAGTGTCGACGCTTTTGTCCTGCTTGAGCTGGTTATTCTTCTGGAGCCAGCGTGCGTATTGGAATAGAACATCAGGCTCGGTTGGAGCCTCTGGAATTTTCTCGTGCACACAGCTGAAGGCCAACTTGGCTTTGATTTCAGTGAGCGGATTCAAGGGCTTGTCCTTCCTCGTGTTATTGAAGTCGCCGTCGAGATTGCAAGCGGCCAGTAACAGGCATGACAGCAAAAAGATGCGACGCATCAGTCGAGGTCCTTTCGCTTCTCTTCGCCGTAGTAGAATTCGACAAGGGAGGCGCTAGGCGTCTCCTCGTCTTCCTGGAATTTTTTATTGTCATTGATGATTTCCTGCCAGGCATCGAACGCCACCGCCGGATCATTTTGCGCCCCTCTCCCCTTCGTATGCAGATCCCACAACCGCCTACGCAATGCCCGCGTCACACTCGCCCACTCATGAGCAATATTCAGCTCACTATCGACCTGCATGCTGCGGGTGTTGATATTGGCCGAACCATGAGTAGTGAACACGTCGTTCACGATCATCAACTTGGAGTGGATGTACACCGACGTCCATTTTTTACCTGCGGGTGAGTCGGGGGCGACCAACGAGCACACATGGACTTTGAGCCCGGGGATTTTCAAGTCCGCAACAACGGCGTCCTGTTCGATCGCCTCGATCTGCTTCTTGAGCGCGTACTGCCGCCACGCATTGGACCTGGCGGTGTCCCGTTGAGCCTCCCTGGCTTTGTCGTTGATATCGGTTGCTCCCAACGCATCAGTGAGACTGGTCAGCGTGAGCAGGGCCTGTTTTTCGACGAGTTCTCCCAGGGTGGGCGCCAGTGCCGCTGATTGGGCTTTTGCTCTCTCGATACGTTGCAGCTTCGTTAGTTTCGGAATGGTGTCGCCGCGTCCGAGGCTTTCGAGCATGCGTTGAGTGTTCATGGCGCCCGGGCCGATGCCGGACTTGGAGGCATTGGTAATCACGAACAGATGCAAATGGCCGTGTTCCCCAGGATCCTTCCCTGCCTCGGTATGGCGTTTGGCGACGGTTTTGATCAGCTCGGCCAGTGGGGGCCAGCGAAAATACTGATTCTCGATGTAGATGAACTGGGTCGCGTTGTTGACGGCTTGCAGGTAGAGCCGTTCGATATCGCGTTTGCCTTCCTGGGGCTGAGTACGCACGAGCTGCGCCAACTGGCGGATTTCACCGGCGGTGCATTGGAGTTTTGGTCCCACCTGCATGGCCTGGCGGGACGCAAGCAAGTCCTCGCCGGTTTCTTTGCGCCAGGCGGTGGCGAAGTTGTGGTGCAAGTGTTCCAGAATCGGCCCGCTGACCTGGCTGGAGATGTCCTGACGGGGGGTATCGCCGCGCGGGCCGGCGTTGGGTTCAGGTTTGTCGCCCTTGTCGCGCTTCAGCGCCGAGTGGTCGTCGGTGTCCCAGTATTCGTCGAGCATGTTATGGCCCATGACGAAACCGACGGCGCGATCCGCCAGATCGTAGTCCACCAGGACAGTCTTTTGATGGTGGGTGGCCGTCGCCGTCAGCGTGGCAAGCGTAAGTGGGCTGAGCTGCGGGTCTAGACTTTTGTATTTCGCTTGATGGGCCACTTCGGCCCTTTCAAACAGGTTGAAGCCGCGACTGACAAATACGGGCACGTTGCGAGCTACGCGGATGGCAGGGGCCAGGTGACCGGTGAACGCGCATCGGGCAAACCATTCGCGATCCTTGGCGTACTGGTCATCCGTGGAGGGTTGCATTGCCCGGTCCATGATGCGGAATGGACCTTTACCGGGCAAATTGGCCTCGTCGCCCACACCGGCGGTATTGAACGGCATCTCCCAGCCTAATATACGAACCTCAACACCTGCCTTGGCTTTGTCCATGAGCAGCGCGCCGATGTTCGGCGCCTTGGGATCGTCGCGGATAAAGTACATCGACGGCTGAAATCCCCAGCAGATGATGTCGATGGATTTCGTGGCCGCCGCGATAGCCAGGTGCACGGCCTTGAAGGTTTCTTCGCCATTGATCAAGGGACGGTAAGTGGCCTTCACTGGATGGTATTCGGTGTTCTGCACATACCAGGGTGAGATGCAGGTCACCTCGTTGGTGTGCTGCAGCGCTACGGGTGAGACGATGTCGGGGTGATTCATTGTGTGCTCCCTTCCTGGTCACTGGTTCCTTCAATAACCGCTGCATACAGCGCACGGTGGTCGGTGTGTGAAGTCGGCTGGCTCACCTCGGGGTCGGTTTGCGAGGGGTGGTTTTGCAGGCCTTTGTTGGCCAGGTGCGCTTGTTCGGCGTTGCGGTAGTCGCTGGGCACTGGAATCTGGTAGCGCAGGCCGTTGGCTAGATCCAGGCGGTAACCGCGGGTCACGACTTGATGGTCGATCGACAGCTGACCGGTCTTGTCCAGCACGCCTCGCTGGAGCAACGCGCTGTCGGCGTACAGCGTGTAGGGCATCCCCGCCCAGCCTTGGTCGGGAGCGTTGGGGGCTTGCGGTACACTGAGGCGCAAGATTTGTTTGGCCAGGCTTTGCGAATACTCCGGATGCGTGGCCTTCATGCTGGCGGGGCCGCTGTAGTTGAAATCCGCCGACTTGATGTTGAAATCGCCCGCCGTGCCGCATTCGATGCTGTACGGGTCGAGGGTGATGTAGCTGCCACCGGCGTTGAGGGTGATTTTCTTCTTGGCGGTGATGTGGATTTCGTCTTCGGTACTGCTGATCGCCAGGCCGTGACGGGCCATCAACTCCAATTTGTCGTTCTGCGCCTGGACGCTCACCGACCCGTGGTTGGCAATCAGCTTGATGCCCAGCTTGCGCACGAACACGCTCAAGCCCTGCCCCACCCCGATGAACAAGCGCTTGACCACGCTGAGGTCCGCTTCGCCCCCGGCGTTGAGCATCAGGTTGTTTTGCGCCGCCAGTTGCAGGTGTTTGCCGCTGGTGAGGGCGATGCCTTGGGGCGCGCTGAGCAGCAGCACTGACGACTTGAGTTGCTCCAGGTCTTGCCGGAGCAGGTTCAGCTGCGCGGTTACGTCGGCGGGATCGGCGTTGGCGGCCTGGGCATCGACAGAGAGTTGCTGCAGTTGTTCGCCGGCCTGTTGCAGGCGGCCGATGGCCGTGCTCATTTCCAGGACCGGCCCCTGCGCCTTGGCCTGTTCCTCGGCACTGATGAACAACCCCTTCCCCGCCCGAATCGCCCCCCAACCATCGGTGCGCAGCTCAAACCCTTCGCCGCGTTTCTGCTGCTCGGCATCCACCAAGTGCCCGAGGTTGAGCTGGCTCTTGCCGCTGTGCTCGGTACTGAGCTTGACGTGCTCCTCGCCGCGGGTGTCCTCCATCCGCAGCTTGTTGTTGGCCGGCGTGCGCAGCACGTTGCGTTTGTAATTGCGCGCACGCAGGGTCACGTGGTCCGGGTGCTGGCTGTCGTGCAGGGCGTGGGCGATGTAGGGGCGGTCCGGGTCGCCCTGTTCGAAGGCCACCGCCACTTCGGTGCCGGCGATCAGTGGCAGGTGCAGGCCGTGGGTGTCGCCAGCGTAGGGCCGGGCCAGGCGCAGCCACATGCTTTCCTGGCCGGGTTTCCAGGTGTCGCGGTCGAACAGGAAGTGCACCCGGTAGCGCCCTTCGACGTCGACTTCGGCGTAGGGGTCGTGTTTTTGCGGGTTGCTGACCCGGGCCGGGACGGTGCCGGCGATTTGTGGTTTGGCCAGCAGCGCTGGGCGGAAGCACACGCTTTCCGAATAGGGGATGGCCTGGAACCGGGCTTCGAAGCTGGCATCGCGGGCGGCGCGGGTGCGCAGGTGGGTGATCACCGTGCCGCGGGCGAAGGCCTGGGGCGCGCCGCCGGCGATGTTCAGCACTTGGCCGGGGGCCAGGGTCGGGCTGTTGCTGGTGCCGCTGAGGCGGGTCTGGTCGTTGAGGTAGCGCTCGTGTTGCAGGCGGGCGAAGAAGTAGCCGGTTTCCGGGGGCAGGTCTTCGTAGAACTGGTAGCGGTCGCCGAGGGCGGTGTAGGGTTCGGCGTAGTGGTAGGCCTCGCCGTAGGTGGTGGTCGCGCCACGGGTGTGGTCGATTTCGCCGTCCAGGTGGGCGCGGGCGTCACGGTGCTGGTAGGTGCGGATGTTGACCTGGCGTTCCACTATCTGGTGTTGGGTTTGCAAGGCCCAGACGCCGTCCTGCTCGCTGCTGCTCAGGCCAGCCGGTGAGTGGTAAGGCAGCTGGATGCCGGACTGGTAATGCAGCTGGTCGTCATGGAATTCGACGACGTCGAGGTGCAGGCGGTCGTCGCTGGCGAAGCGGTACCAGATGCCGACTTCGGCCAGCAGGCGGGCGATGAAGGCCAGGTCGCTTTCGCCGTATTGCATGACTTGCAGGCGCCGGGGGTACTTGCGCGTGAGCTTGAAGAAAAAATCCTCGCCGCGGAAATCGTGGCGGCTGCGCAGGATGTGTTCGACGATTTCCGGCACGGACTGGTGTTGATAGAGGCGGAATTGCTGGCCGCGGGCGAGCAAGGCCAGGCGCGGTTGCAGGGTGATTTCGTAGCGGGCTTCGTCGACGGAGCCGGACAGGCGTTTGAAGCCGGTCACCACGCCGTGCAGGGTGCGCAGCGGTTTGACCGGGAGGTCCCGGGTCAGGAAGGTGAGCGGGCGCAGTGGGGCGTGCAGGCTGAAGCGGGCGTCGCGGTTGAGCAACTGGTCGGCGGCGAGGTCCTGTTCGGTGCAGGTGAATTCGATGACGTAGTGGAAGGGCTGGCTGAGCTGTTCTTCGCCGTGGAAGGCCAGGACGTCGAGGGTGGCGTCGAAGTTATGGACGCTGAGTTTGTGCCGGCTGTGGTCGAAGAAGGTGCGTATGGGGTCGGGCATGGTCAGGCCTTCCTGGTCTGAATGTTGACGATCAGGAAGGGCTTGGCTTCCACCCTGGTCCTAGGGTTTGGAAGCTTTTACGATGGCGGCCACGGTTTAAATAGGGCGTTTCTGATGGGCGCGTAAGACGTTTCCGTATTTTCTGAAAACCGGTAAGTCAATTACTCCTGTCTGCGATGCCCTCCTACACCAACCGCTCAATTTTCTGATGCTGCCAAACCATCTTGTAATACGCCGTCTGCAACACCAGCATCCCCAGATACGCCACCGGAAACGCCATCCACACCCCCTGCAATCCAAAGTGCCCGTCCAGCACATACGCCACCGGCAACTGCACCCCGACCACGCAGAAAATCGAAATCGCCATCGGCACCAACACTGAGCCGCTGGCACGCATGATGCCGCCGATGATCGCCTGGAAACCGAACACCAACAGGCTCCAGAGCATGATGTGCAGCAAGTACTCCGCCTTCGCCCGGGTGGAATCATCCGTAAGGAACAACCCAAGCAACCAGTGCGACAACAGATAACCCAACACCACCAACCCACCAGTCAGGCACACATTGATCAACAGCCCCGTGCGCAAAATCGGCCCGATACGCTCGATGCGCCCTGCCCCGATCGCCTGGGCACCCAGGATCGACGCCGTGATCGCAATCGACAGCGCTGGGAACTGTACATAATTGACGATCTGCGTCACCGCCCCATACGCCGCCGTCGCCTGGGAACCGTGCTGATTCACTAGCGCCAGAATCACCAGCTCCGACGCTGACAACACCACCATCTGCAACCCGGTCGGCAACCCGATGCGCAACACCTTGCCAAGAATCACCAAGTCCAGGCGCATCGCCGCAAACATCTCCCGATCCGGCGCCAACGGATGCCCCTTGCTGATCAAGCGCCACGCCAGCCACGCCATCGCCGACAGGTTACCCACCAACCCCGCATACGCCGCACTCTGAATCCCCATCATCGGCAACCCCAGCCAACCGCGAATCAACGCCGGCGTCAGCGCCAGGCCGATACAGGTCGACACCAGCAACGCGATCAGCGGCGACACCGTATCGCTCACCCCGCGCAACAGTTGGGTAAAGAGCACGTAGACCAGCAGAGACGGCATGATCCACATCATCACCTGGGCGTAGACCACGGCGTCGTCCAGCACGTCGGCCGGAGTGCCCAAACCCTGCAGCGCTGGCCTCGCGAACACACTGCCCAATACCGCCGCCACCAAACCGATCATCGCGCCCAACAGCAAAGTGGTCGCGGCGATGGTTTTCACCAGATGCGTTTCGCGCGCGCCCCAGGCTTGGCCGATGAGCACGCTGGCACCCGCACCGAGGCCGATGACCAGGGCGATGAAGAAGAACACGATGGGGAACATGCCCGACACGGCTGCCAACGCCTGGGTGCCGAGCATCTGGCCGATGTAGATGCTGTTGATGGTGCCCGACATGGATTGGAGGAAATTGGAGAGGACCATGGGGGCGAGGAATAGGAGGTAGGTTTTCCATAGGGGGTTGGGTTGGATTCGCATAAATGGCGCCGAGTTATGTAGATATTGATCAGTTTACTGAGTCCACAGAGTCAGCCACATTGAAATTATCAGCCACTTTTCACACGAACCAATACAAAAAAAACAAACAATAAAACAACTAAAATACCAACCAGCACTACCAAATAGATAACTGAGGGTCATATCTAAAACAACCATCAGATTCTTTTAGCGAGTGCATATAGAGATTTTTAACATATGAATCTAAAGCGGGACTAATACCGCGACCAAAAAGTTCAGACAATACAAATTCCGCCAGTCCCGGAGCAATAAAAAGATCTTTTATCATTGCCATACGCACTGCTCTTATAGCCATCTGCCGGGGGCTTGGATTTTTTTTAAGGTTAATATCAAGCAACCGCTTCGACAGGTTCAACTCATAACTATCTGAAGCGCAGATTCGATAATCACTTATTTTAAAAAAGGCCGCATCCAAATTGAAAAAAGTCGTCTCAAGCAAGCTTTCAATGGAACAGCCTTCTACATGCCCCTCGCGTATAGCCCAAGTATCCTGTAGGGACCAAATATCAAAAAGCCGATTGGATACTGAAAAACGAAACCCTCCAAATTTATTTTTAATTGGTTGATGATTTTTTATTAATTTATAAATATCACAGGCTGGCGCTGTCGTAACCAAATCTATATCAGATGTAAAATGCCTTGCATCACTCAAGCCAAAATCTCGTACCATCCCTCCAAAAATAACAGTTTCCGGCAACTCGCGCTGAACATCATGGAGTATTACTTGCAACGGCGAACAATGTTCGCCACCGCGAGTAATATAACGCTTTAATTTTTTTTGAATGCTATGCATTTTTCACTTTCATCTTGAACGACGTTAACTCTTCTAGCAAATTCATCGCATAGGAGTCAGTCATTCCAGAAATCATATCGGTAAGTAGCAAAAACTGACGATATTTTACTGGAAGCTGTTTCACCTCATCAGCAGGATCATTATAAACCCTGCGATAACTCTCAGAAATTCTCGTATAAACATAACGATCATACGGATTTTTTGGTATATCTTTCTTTTTATTGGGATCAGTCTCTTTAATTGCGTCCCAAAAAATATCCATCAAACCCCTAATCGTGTTGTACCCCCTCAATTCAACCTCTAGTACTGTCCTGTGGACAAAAGCGTAGGTTCTGGAGAAATCACAAAGAGAGTCTCTCAATCGGCTAGCTCTAGAAAGTTCAAGAAGTGATAATTTCTCTGTACCGCCGACTAGACTCTTCTCATTTTTTAAAAAAGCCTCAGTCGCGGCATTAATCATTTCACCAATAGCAAATACGCGAAATCGCTGCATCGATACATCGTTAAGCTCGGCAGGAGACAAACCAGCCCCACGATACTCAGTGTGCTTCTCTTCTCCCAACAATACGACATTTCTAACTAGAGGGTCTGAATTCTCATGTTTCAAATGAGCCATTAAGTCCGAAAAAGACGCCAACCCTTTCTTGATAGCATCTTCTGCATCTAACACAGCATAAGCAATATCATCACAGGCTTCCATCAGATAGGCCATTGGATGACGCAGGCCCATTTCCAGACCAACTTCACCCAACACTTCCTTTGCAATTGATTCTTCCGAGTGAAAAAAACCATGTTTTTTTCTTGCAACACCAGCGCCTTTGTCGACACCCATCGAAGAGGTCGGATATTTCATCATCGCCGCAAGAGTTGCATAAGTCAGATCAAGACCAAAGTTATCATTTAGCAACTGCAATCTTGTGACGAGTCTAAATGTTTGGGCATTGCCTTCAAACTTCAAAAAATCTTGATATAAATTTTCTGGAATATCATCGCAGCACAAATCTTCTTTATTATCTCTGAACCAACTTTGAATTGCCGCTTCCCCTTGATGCCCAAATGGTGGGTTGCCAAGATCATGTACCAATCCTACCGCGGCTAATAATGCCGGGACAGTACGCTTAGCATCGGGAATATCCAGAAGTGATTGCAAATTATAGGCGAGGGTCACCCCAAGACTACGCGCAAGATTTGAAACCTCGTGAGAGTGAGTCAACCTATTTCTTATGCTGTCGTTTTTGTCGAGAGGAAAAACCTGGGTTTTGTCCGCCATTCGTCGGACCGGCGTACAAAAAAGAATTCTGTCGTGATCACGCTCAATTTGTGTCCGATATTCGATGTCCTTCTGCGGCTCACTCGCAGCAGAGGAATCCGACGCTTGGGCAGCTTTCTTACGACGATTCTCATTGAGAAGTGACGTCCATTTCGAATCCTGGTGCATGAGCATGAGGAGCTTTCCGTGTCTATGTTTTGGTTGAGAAGGAGGACGGGAGTAGTTTTGATGAAAAACGCTGAAATCATAGCTCAGCTGAGAGCCGCTTCACAGTGCTCGATGAGTGAATCACAACGGGGCTTTGTAACCGCCCGTGCAGTCTGCTATGGATGAAAAGTGGCTTTAAAGGTCCTAGGACGACCATAAAACTTCCTACATAAACCTCGGAATCCCTAACCTTGCCCGCCGTTCCGATGAAGCTTATAGTCCGTCCCGTCGCCCAAAATGGCGATTCAGGTTTGGCGACCTGACCACAGAGAATGCGAGGGCTCTACGCTTTATTGCAGGGGTCGTCGCACCCGCAAAGCCGCTGTTATGGCGGCTGTGCGCGGGAGACCTTCGGGTCTGCCGGTGTTCTCTGTGCCGGTTCGCCAACCTGCGCACAGCTGCCACCCAATCGTTTGGCGACGACTGAGTGACGGCCTTGAGCCAATCAAACAGAGATCTTCAAATGAATCGATACATGCCCCTCACCGGAATCGACCTGATCCCGGCCTCCCTGCTCATCGACACCCAAGCCCCCCTCGACGTCCTGCAAGCCATGGCTGACCATCGCATCCGCACGGTCACGCAAGTGCTGGAAAACATCGCGTACCGCGCCGAACTCGGCTGCGACACGGTGGTGCTGAAGGACTTTTCTCAGCTGTTGGCCATTCCGTTACGCGACGGCTGTGACTTGATGGACGTGATCGGTCGACGCTTGCGAGCGCAGGCGAAGGAGTAAGTAAAAACGGGCGCCTCAAAGGGCGCCCGTTTCTGCAATTGCGACCTGTGCGTAAACGCGTCTGAAGGATCCTTTCGTGAACCCATTGACCGAAGTCACCGCACAAAAAAAATGTGAAATAAAATGTGCAGAAAACTTCATTTAGAAAGTCTTTAAAACCTCTACAGGCCAGTAAATTAGCGCTTGTTCATCAAGCCAGAATGTGAAATAAAATGTGCAGAATTTGCGCACGGTACAGACCGGTATGTCCCTGATCACATCAAAATCCTGGCTCGACCCGATTCTCCCTGACGCATTGCCGCCGTCAATCATTGCTCTTGCAGACGCGTTGCCCAGGAAGACACAGTTTCTAGCTGGACGCCTGCCGCCTGAAACCGCTGCACGCCTCGGCCGTCTCCTGCAAATCACCAATACGTACTATTCGAACCTGATCGAAGGGCAATACACCGAGCCCGCCGATATGCAAAGAGCGCAAGCGGCGCCGGTCAAATACCGCAAACAGCTTAAAAACCTGGCGGTTGAACAGATGGCAGTGCAAGCATTGTTCGAACGGGCCTTGCGTCAGCGGGCGCCGTTTGCCTGGGGTGACATGTTTGCACCTGAGCTCGTGAGCACAACACACAAACGGCTTTTTCGGGGAGCCAGTGACACGGAACGGCTGTCAGATGGCTCAATCATGCAGCCCGGCATCCTGCGGTCCGGCACAGGCCAGAACGTCGTCGTGGGTAATCATGACGCACCGCACGCTTCAGCTGTAGACGGTATGCTTCAGCACCTTCAAGCAGGCTTCGGCCGGCAGACAGACCCGCGCCGTCAGCTCATTTCTGCGCTTGCCTACCATCATCGTCTCGCCTGGGTTCACCCCTTTGCCGACGGGAATGGTCGCGTTGCTCGGTTGGTCACTCACCTGCAATTAGTGAGTCTGGGGCTTAAGCCAACGCTCTGGTCACTGTCACGAGGCCTTGCAAGGCAGCATCAGAGTTACTACAGCGTTCTGACAATGGCGGACCGCCGAAGAGAGGGTGATCTGGATGGACGAGGCCAGCTGTCTCAGCGACGGTATTTCGAATTCATCGAGTTCATGCTCCAGGTTTGTCACGATCAGGTCGATTACATGACCGCAGCCGTAAACCCGTCCCAGCTTCGAGAGCGTGTGATACGCGCGTTTCGCTACAACGAGAAGCTTCAACAACAAGGCATTCGCCCGGAAAGTGCGCCAGCAATCGTTGCGCTGATCACCCAAGGAAGCCTGCCGCGCAACGAAATAAAGACCTTCACCGGCCTATCCTCACGCTTGGCAATCGATGAGCTTTCGCGACTGGTCAAAGTCGGCTTGGTGGAAAGTCGAACGCCTAAATCCCGGATCGTCACACCCGGCCTGCCCGCCTGGTTTGCCCAAGATATTTTTCCGGATTTACATCGACGGTTTCAATAGTCCACGCGAGTACACGCGCCCTCGAAGCCGGCCGCTGTGACCGTGGGGAGGAATCCGCGCCTGTTTCGGTATTTGGATAAGCGTGAGCGATGCCTGCTTTCGAAGCGGACTCACCAAGCGGCATTTTCTGCGGCACATTCCAGCGTCCTGCCTGCATTCCATATCGGTCCTACAGCAACCTCGGAAATCGCTCATATCGCCCATGAAGCGATAACTCTTATAGTCCACCCCTCGCCACCCGGCGATCAGGTTTGGAGACCCGCAGATTGGATCAGAAGCGTACATCGGTGAGTGCCCATGAAACTTCTTTTCGAAGGTGATCGCGGCAAGGCTCTCTGTGAGCATTGTCAGCAGGTTGTCACTACCACTTATGTCCGCCGGGGCGTCCCTTTCAGTGACGGTCAAGGCGAGGCCAAGCAGATTTTGGTTGGGGTTTGTGAGGGGTGTGACGCTGTCGTTGCAATCCCTGCGCAATCCACTCCGGCTATCAAGGAAGCGAATACCGTACAGCGGGCCTTTCTTGAACCCGCTTTTTAAGGTCGTATCGCCAGTACATAGGCGCCTCACAGCCCTATAAACCTGAACAGCCACAACCCCCCCATCCCAACCGCCAACGTCAAAACCGTATTGCGAGTCTGCCACGCAACCCACGCCGCCATAATGGCCGCCGGTATCTGCGGGTTACTCAACACGAATTCACCCTGCCCATTGGGGTACACCACGGCTGGCAGCACCAGGGCTGCCAGCACACTGGCCGGTACGTACAGCAAGGCCCGTCTCAGCACCGACGGGATGCGCAACCGGCCATACAGTTCGACAAAGGAAAGACGCATGGCGAAGGTTCCCAGGCCGACCGCCAGGAACAGTCCCCACATGGCTAGATCACTCATCGCGTCTCCCTCTCGACGTCAGGGGTCGGCGCACCGCTCAATGGGCGTTTGCGAACACTCTCGATCACCAGACCCGCGATGACACCGCCGATGGAAGCGGTGACCAGCCCAAGGTTGTACGGCATATCGATCGCAATCGCGGCGAGCAGCCCGCCGACCGTGGCGGCGCCCAGGGTTGCCGCGCTACGTAGGCCGGGAACCAGCAGCGCCAGGAAAGAAAGCGGTATGGCAAAGCTCAATGACCAGGTCTCGGGGATGCTGGCACCCAGATAGATGCCCGCCAATACTGACAATTGCCAGGACAGCCACATGGCAACAGCGGTGCCGGCATAGTAGTAGTGAGCAAATGGCCCCAGTTCGCCTGAGGAAAGCTTGAGACTGCACAGCGCGTAGGACTGGTCCGAAAGCATGTAGGACAGCGGCCACGTCCAGCGTCGGGGCAAGTGGTGCAGATGGGGGGCCAGTGACGCGCTGTACATGATGAAGCGCAAGTTGATGACCAGGGCGGTGACCACGATCGCCAGGGGCACAATGCCCGTATGGAGCAGTTGCAGGGCGACCATCTGCGCGGATCCGGAGTAGAACAGCAGCGTCATGCCCATGGTCGTACCCGGCGACAGGCCCA
Source organism: Pseudomonas fluorescens (assembly GCF_902497995.1). Lineage (GTDB taxonomy): Bacteria > Pseudomonadota > Gammaproteobacteria > Pseudomonadales > Pseudomonadaceae > Aquipseudomonas > Aquipseudomonas fluorescens_BK. The sequence continues at coordinate 39,255 of NZ_CABVII010000016.1, forward strand.
TGTTGATCGCCATGACCCCCGTCAGCAAGCCAAAAGGCACGACACCGGGGCTCAATGGAATCAGCGCCCGGACACCTTGCATGAACGCTTCCCTTCCTGATCGGTACGGCATCTCGACTCCTTGTTATTTTGTTCGCGCTACCGGTTCGATTGACCGTACGCCGGCCGGTCTGAAGCTGGATACTACTTCAGCGGCAATGACTACAGCCTGCTCGTGCAAATGGCGCTGGATAACCAAGGGCTCGCTTTAGACTGGGATCATCTGGTGAGGCATATGGTACAGCAGGGGCGCCTGGTTCGGCCGGTGACGGAGGCGATGACGCTCAGGGAGGCGGTTCAGTATTTGATGATCGATGAGTAGAAGGCAGAGGATCCGGCGTGTGGGCGTTTGAAGGATTGGCTTGCGAGCGCAGGCGAAGGCGTAAGTAAAAACGGGCGCCTCAATGGGTGCCCGGTTTCATTAGACCACTAAACAGGGCATTTCAGAGCTTGGCGATCGAGACTTCGGTGGATTTGACGAAGGCAATCACCTCGCTCCCCACTTTCAATTCAAGATCGCGCACTGAACGGGTAGTAATCACCGAAGTGACGATGCCGGAGGCGGTTTGCACATCGATTTCGGAGACCACTTCGCCTGTCACAATTTCCTTGATGACGCCCTTGAACTGGTTGCGGACGTTGATCGCTTTGATGGTCATGATGAGGCTTCCTGTCTGATGTCGAATACATCCGCACGGATGTGCAGGCCTTCAAAATGAACCACCCAAGCCAATATCAAAAGGAATATATATTTATTTTGTTATTCCTAAATAGAATATAAAAACCGACAGTCACTCCCTGAAAATCATTTACCAAAGCGCCAGGGTATAGCTGACGATCAGGCGGTTCTCATCCAGATCATTACCGAAGTTCGAACGCACTGTTGCGTTGCGCCATTTAAGGCCGAGCCCTTTCAACGTACCGTCCTGCACCACGTAAGCGATATCGGTGTTGCGCTCCCATTCCTTGCCTTCACCCGGCGCAGTGCGTTGCACATTGTCGCCAGAAATGTAGCGGGTCATGAAGGTCAACCCCGGCACACCGAGGGCGGCAAAGTTGTAGTCGTAGCGCGCTTGCCAGGAATGTTCGTCGATGTTGGCGAAGTCACCGATCTGCACGAAGTTGACCAGGTACGGGTCGCTGCGCCCGATATACGGAAACGGATCGTCGCCGCTCATGCGCTGATAGCCAAAGCCCAACGCATGACCGCCCAGGCTATAGGTGAACAACGCACCGAAGGCCTGGTTGTCGATATCACGAAAGTTGCCGTCTTCGGTACTGCGCGCATAGCGCACGTCGCTCTTGAGCGACTGGCCGGCGCCCAGGTCCAGCAAGTGCACAAGCCCGAGATAATTTTGCTGGTAGATGTTTTCAAGCACGCCGTAGCGGTATTGCGCGGTCAGGTTTGGCAGGAACTGATAGTCAGCCCCGGCAAACTGAAACTTGTCGCTTTGCCCGCCAATGCGGTTGGCGGTCATGTCCTGATAGTCGGTGGAGTCGACAAAATTGATCTGCGTGAGCTGACCGGCCGTGAGCTTCAAACGATCGATTTCCTGCACATTCACCAGACCGCCCTTGAATGTGCTCGGCAACAGGCGGGTATCGTTGGAATTCACCACCGGGTCCTTGATCTGCAATGTCCCGAACTTCAGGGTGCTGTTGGACACGCGCATTTTGCCCGTCAGGCCTAACTCGCCATAGCGATCCTGTGAGCCGCCGGACAAATCTGGAGGCAACAAGTTGGTACCGGCCGTACCGCCGCCGGAGTCCAGTTTGAAACCGGCCATGCCCAAAACATCCAGGCCAAACCCAAACGTGCCAGCGGTGTAACCCGACTCCATCCGCAACAGAAAACCCTGCGCCCATTCCTCGGCCTTGTCGCGCGAACCGTCCTGGCGAAAGTCACGGTTGAAGTAGAAGTTGCGCGCTTCCAGGCTGCCTTTACTGTCCGCCACGAAATCCGCCTGAGCGGCCGGTGCACAGAGCAAGCTCAAGCCGAGCAATGTGCCAGCCGGGGCGTACCCCTTGAATGGGCGGGTGCGACCCGCTTTTGAAGGCACGTGAACAGTCATGATGTTTTCCAAGGAAGAAGTTCCTGCAGCAGCAAGCGAAGATGACGGACACGCCTCATTGTTTTTTTGTGAAGGCGTTGTCGTTGGGGGGCGGACGCAGCGACCTGCGTCGTGGAGCGGATTCTTCGTGTCGGGGCAGAACGGCGTCAAACGGGAAAAAGACGAGGTTATGCATAAGAAAATTTGATGGCCGCGAAGGCGGACTCTGGAGTAACAATTGCAACCCGCCCCTTCATTACAAGAGCCACAAGCGCCAAGGGAACCGCCATGAACCTCAAATTCCTCGAAACCTTCGTCTGGGTCGCCCGCCTGCAAAGCTTCAGCCTGACCGCCGAGAAAATGTTCAGCACTCAGGCAGCGATCTCCAGCCGGATCGCCGCGTTGGAAGACGAGCTGGGCCTGCGCCTGTTCGTGCGTGATTCACGCGGGGTGTCGCTGACGCCCGAAGGTCTCAAGGTGCTCGACTATGCCGAGCAGATGCTCGAGGTTCAGCGTGCGCTGAAACACTCGCTGGACAACACCAGCCCGCAGCAGGGCCTGGTGCGCATCGGCGTGATGGATACGGTGATTCACACCTGGCTCAGCCCGTTGATGTCGACCCTGATGCAGACCTTCCCGGCCGTGGAAATCGAGATCACTGCCGACGCCGCGCGCAATCTCTGCGAGCAATTGAAAAAGGGCTACCTGGACATCGTTTTTCAGACTGACCTGATCCGCCACGAAAGCGTGCGCAACCTCGAGCTGGCGCACTACCCCATGCACTGGATCGCCGCCAGCAACTCGATCTATGCCCGGCCTTATGCCTCGCTCACCGAGATGGCCGGTGAGCGCATCATTACCTTCGTCAAACACTCACGACCGCATCAGGATGTGCTCAACCTGTTGCACGCCCATGGCATCGGCGCACCACGCGTCAGTTGCGTCAACTCGGTGTCGGCCATGACCCGGCTGATTCGTGACGGTTTCGGTATCGGCGCCTTGCCGGCGGCACTGGTGGCCAAACCCCTGGCCAGCGGCGAGCTGATACAGCTGGATCCCGGCAGTCGCTTGCCGCAACTGGATGTCGTGGCCTCGTGGCGCGCCGGGGTCGGCCTGGAACTGATCGAGAACATCGTCGAGATGAGCCGTCAGGTGGTCTGCCAATACGCCGCGGATGTCGGGCCGTTATTCATGGTGCCGGCACCGGGCCTCGACAGCCGACCACCCCTTGAATAACTTTTAGTTGTTTGGGGGCAACAACATTCCTTGTTGGACGGCATCACCGTGGTTTTCTAAAAAGGATCAACGAACCTGCCGAGATGCCATGATGAATCAACCCGCCCCGTCCTTCGAACAACTGCAGCGCAGCACCCCTCTCGCCCTGCGTCAAAGCATCGCCGCCGGGCACTATCAGGGTCACACCAGCGGCTTGGGCCAAGGCCGGGTGCAAGCCAATATCGTGATACTGCCCAGTGATTGGGCCAACGAGTTCCTCAGGTATTGCACCCTCAACCGTCAAGCCTGCCCGTTGCTCGACATTACCGAACCGGGTGATCCGTACTTTCGCAATCTCGGGACAGCCATTGATATTCGCCATGATGTGCCTCGATACAGGGTTTATCGCCACGGCGAACTGAGCGAAGAACCGCTGGATATCGAGCACCTTTGGCAGGATGACCTGGTGGCCTTCGCCATCGGCTGCTCGTTCTCCTTCGAACAACCGCTGCTGGATGCCGGCATCCCCCTCAAGCACATCGATCTGGGGCGCAATGTTGCCATGTACCAGACCAACATCGACACACGCCCCACCGCTCGCCTCGGTGGCAAGCTGGTGGTGAGCATGCGACCGATGAAAGCCGCAGCCGCCATCCAGGCCATTCAAATCACCGCGCGCATGCCCAACGTCCACGGCGCTCCCGTGCACATCGGTGATCCGTCGCTGATCGGCATCCACGCGCTCGACACTCCGGACTATGGTGACGCCGTCCCCATTGAAGCTGACGAAATACCGGTGTTCTGGGCGTGCGGCGTGACACCTCAATCGGTGGTGCAGGCCTCACGCCCGCCACTGTGCATCACCCACTCCCCCGGCTGCATGCTAGTGACGGATTTGTACAACAGTGCTGTGTAAATGCGCGGGTGGCGCTTGAGTGACGTGGCGACGAAGCTGCGGCGGGATTTCGCCGGCATCGGGCATATCCAGATCGCCGGAGTGCCGGATCGCCACGAACCGGACATCACGGCTGATCGGCCTGCGCCTCTACGACATGATGATCAAGTGATCTCCTATACTGCTTTCGAATCCGGAAAGCCGCAGGGTCTGCCGTCATCGTTGTCGTGGTTCTCTCTGGTAATGTCTCCCAATAGTACTCAAGCAAAAAAGGAGTTTGCGTCATGACCGACGATCCAAAGGTAAAAGGACCGGCGTCGTACTTCCCCTCAATTGAAAAAAAGTATGGGCACCCAATAACCCACTGGCTAACCCTGCTCAAAACAGTTAGCGGCAAGAAGCATATGGAAATGGTTGCCTTGCTCAAAACTGAACACGGCATGGGTCATGGCCATGCTAACGCTTTAGTTGCGTACTTTTTAGCAAGCGCTAAAAGCGACTGACGATATTGATTAAGCACAGCGCGCTCGACGCGTCTGTTTACTAAATCCTTCAGTGAGCCCCTTCCCGCACCCACCGCCGGACCTCAACCTGTATGGCATAGGCCGGCGCCTCCACCGTGTTGAAATCCTGGGTATAGCGCCGGGCAAATCCTTCTACCCCCCACTCCTGATACTGCTGCACATGCTTGAGTTCGTGAGCCCAGAGCGCGATGTCCTGTTCTGCGGCTCGAGCGTCCCGGAACAGGATGATGTCGATCAGCGTCACGGCACCGACATCGGGGTTTTGCAGCATGGCGGTGGCGGCGCTGAATTGGCCGTTGTCGCTGACTTTGTAGCGCGCGGTATCGAGGACGCCGGGGGCGTACCAGCGCAGCAGTTGCTCGCGGATGTGTGGTGGGATGGGTTGGATGCCGGCGTTGGCTGCTTCGGCGCGGGCTTGGGTCAGCCATAGCGCCAGGGCAGGTGCTGCGACCTGGTAGATGCCATCAGGCAGGGGGCCGAGCAGCGGCCCCAGGTCTGGCAGACAGATGCAGCTGTCCAGGCACACTTGTTTCTCGCCAGCCGGACAGGCGCTGGCCTGGGCTGGCACTTCAAGGGTCAGGCAAAGAACCAACAGCGCCACCAGGCGCGTGGTGATGGGCGGCATTGGGCGCTCCAGGGACAGCGCGATTAAACAGCTAGCTATCTGTTGACGAAAGTCTGAAGTATTCATTTGAGCTTACAGATTCTTTCACCCCGCCGCCTATGCTTAACATTGGCTCCACAGCGAACTTGCCACGGCAGCGCTTAGTGGCAACCAGTGCCCGGGCAGGCAAGGACTACGAGGAGATCACGATCGGCGAACACACGGATGGCCAAGCACTGCAGATCTATCAGTAGCTGCGGCAGAGGGTGGCCAATGGAGACGTTCAAATGCCAGAGAAGGCACGCAAAGCCGCCAGTCTCGGACATTTGAAACATCAGGCTCAACCGTCCTGATTGACGTTTCCAGCTACACCCTTACCTACGCCGGAGTCAGTGAATAATGAAAAATAATAAGAAAACCCTTTTACCCATGACCGTACTGGCCGCCGGCATGCTCGGCGCCTCGTTGAACGTGGCCGCAGCAGACACGTTCAAGGTCGGCATGGAAGTCACCTACCCGCCCTTCGAGTCCTATGACAAGGACAAAAACGTGGTGGGCTCGGACCCGGAACTGGCAACGGCCCTGGCCAGGCACATGAACGCCAGGGTGGAGTTCGTCGACACCAAATTCCCGAGCCTGATCCTGGGCCTGAACTCCGGCAAGTACGACGCGGTCATTTCCGGCATGTACATCACACCGGAGCGCCAGACTCAGGCCCAGACCATCGCCTATGCCAACACCGGTGCCGCGGTCATGGTGCCCAAGGGCAGCGAGATCAATGCGAAGAAACCTGAAGACCTGTGCGGCTTGAAACTGGGTCTGGAACAGGGCACTACCTGGGTCAAGGAATTCAGGAAGCTCTCCGATGACTACTGCGTGCCGAACAACAAAGGCGCCATCACCGTCAGCGAGTACCCCTCGGCGCCCGAGGTGACCCAGGCCCTGTTGTCCAAAAACATTCAGGCCCAGGTTGAAATCGCTGGCGCCGCAAAAATGATCGCGGAAAAGACCAATGGCCGGGTAGTGATCACCACCGAACATCCGATCTATCAGCAAACCTTGGGCATCTTCGTCAAGAAAGGTAACGACGAAACCTTCCAGGCCGTGCAAAAGGCCTTCGAGGAGACGAAAAAGAGCGGTGAATACGCCGCTATTCTCAAGAAGTATGGCTTGGAAGAACCGACAGCCAACTAAGCACGTGTCCTTCTAGTCCGGTCATCTGCCTCCCCTGCACCGGGGCGGCAGATCGAGGTGCCCCATGCCATTCGATTGGTCGTATTTTATCTCCCTGTTCTCCCTGCCGGATTTCTGGAAGGCCTGCGTCACGGTGGTCCAGCTCAGTGCCCTGGCCTGGTTCATCGGCATGCTGCTGGGTTTTGTCCTGGCCACGGCCAAGCTGTCCCAGTCGCCTTTGCTGCGCATTCCCGCGGCGGTCTACATCTGGTTCTTCCGCAGTATCCCGTTGCTGGTGCTGGTGGTCTTCGTCTACAACTTGCCGCAATTGTTTCCCGGTAGCGGACCGATTCTGTCCAACCCCTTCTATTCCGGCTTGCTGGCCCTGGTGGTCACGGAAGCGGCTTACATGGCGGAAATCCATCGTGGCGGACTTATTTCCGTGGCCAAGGGCCAGAAGGAGGCCGGGCGCGCGCTGGGTGTCGGCCTGTTCGGCATGCAGCGCTTGATCGTGATCCCCCAGGCTTTCCGTATCTCGCTGCCGACCTTGATCAATGAATACATCACGGTGGTCAAGCTGACGTCGCTGGTCTCGGTCATCTCCCTGACCGAAATCCTCACAGTCGGCCAACGCCTCTATGCCACCAACTTCCTGGTCATGGAAACCCTGGCTGCGGTGGGCGTGTACTACGTGCTGATCGTCACCGTGTTCGGCTATTTCTTGCAGCGTCTGGAACGTTACCTGGACCTGAATTTCCGCAAGCCGCACACACTCGACGCCGCCGCCGTGGCCAGGCTCAAGGCTTGCGCCGAAGCCTTGCCCGACGTTGCGCGCAAAGCAGCGGGCAACAACGCGACGCCCATCCTGCAATTGAAGAACATCCAGAAGAGCTATGGCACGCACCAGGTGCTGATGGGGATCGACCTGAATGTCGAATACGGCCAGGTGATCTCGATCATTGGCCCCTCCGGTTCCGGCAAGACTTCGCTGATCCGCACGGTCAACGGTCTGGAACGCATCGATACCGGTGACATTCTGTTGTTCGGTGAGAAATTCATCGAAGCATCGGACAAACCCGACAGTTCCCGCCTGCGCAGAGGCGTGCGGCACATCGGCATGGTGTTCCAGAACTTCAACCTGTTCCCGCACCGCACCCTTCTCGACAACGTCACGCTGGCGCCGCGTTACCACGGCCATCCGGGCGAGCTGAGCGAACACCGTGCTTATGCGCTGCTGGACAAGGTCGGCCTGCTCGCCCACGCCCACAAGTACCCGCACCAGCTCTCCGGCGGACAGCAACAGCGCGTGGCGATCGCTCGTGCCTTGGCCATGGAGCCGGACATCATGCTGTTCGATGAACCTACGTCAGCGCTCGACCCAGAGTTGGTGGGCGATGTGCTGAACGTCATACGCGACCTTGCCAATGAAGGCATGACCATGATTATCGTCACCCACGAAATGGACTTTGCCATGTCGATTTCCGACAGGGTCGTCTTCATGGAGAACGGCAATATCCAACTGGATGCCGCACCTGAAACCATACGATGCGAGGCCGAAGGAGAGAGAGTGCGGCGCTTCATGGGCATCAATACGCTATCGCCAAACCTGCCTGCCACCGCGGATCATGCGTAGGCATGGGTGGCGTAGCGAAGTTCCTGTGGAGCTTCGCACCGCGTTCCGATCGCTGCAGTCGACGCTCAGGCCAACCCCGGCAGCTTGATCTCCAGGCGCCGTGCCAGCAATCCGGCAAAGGCCAATACCGGCAGTATCGCCGTCGCAAAGGCCAGCCATAACAATGGCGAGAACCCGTCGCCGACGAGGGAGCCGGCCAGTGCCGGGCCGGTCATGGAGCTCAAGGCGAATGCGGCGGGAATCAGCATGATCGAGCGTCCGCTGGGGTCCAGGCGGGCAATCGCCGCGGTTTGAAAAATGCAGCCCCAGGTGAAACCGACTTCCCAGATCCAGGCACCCAGCGCGTACATCAAAAATCCCTTGGCGCAACCCAGCAGGATCAGCCCGAGACTGATCACCGCCAACACCAACAGATGCGGCAGGCGCGAGCCCAGGCGATCACCCATGGCCGCCAGTGTTAACGCGGCGGCACCCCCCAGCAGTTTCAACACCGCGAAGACGATGCCCAGCTCGGTGGGTTGCAGCGCCAGGCCATGGCCCAACCGCTCCAGAAACGCCCACAGACCGATCTGCCCGGCACCGAACAAGAAGAAAGCCGCCAGCGCGAAATACGCCGGCAACGGAAAACTGAAGCGGGCGTAAAGAGAGCGCTCGTCAATGGCGCCAACCGTCCTGGCGAAATCGGTGCGCCGCGGTAATGCCAGGGCGCTCAGGCTCAACAGCAGAATGATCGCCGCCAGCACGAGTGCCGCGCCGGCATAGTGAAACCGGGCCACCACCAACGACGGCAAGGCGAACAGCAAGGCTGCAACCAGACTGAGTTCAATGCCCTGGCGCACCCCTAATGCGCGCTCCTTGTCCGTCATTTCGCTCATGATGCGCAGCCCGAGGCAGGTCATCAGCGAAGCAAAGAAACCAATCAGTGCCCACAGCGGCGCTTGCGCCTGCGCGGGCAGGCGAGCGGACGCCAGCAACGCCAGCGCGGCGCCAACTGCGCAGCCGACGGTCAGGTAACGCCAGTTCACCCGATCGATGAACGCCACTGCCACCAGCGTCCCGACCAGGTAACCGGCAAAACAAATGGAACCCAGTTGGCCGATCTGTGCGGCATCGAAGCTGAAACTGTCGGCGAGCGCTCCCAGCAGGATGGGTAATGTGTTGAATGGCAGGCCGCCAATGGTCGAAGCCAGACTGGCGGCCAGCATGAAGGTCAACGTGGTGCGGCGACTGATGCTCATTACCCTCTCCTGTCCCTGGTGCTGTCAGCGCTGGTCGACCGTGGTGATTTCAGTGCGCAAACGGCTGCGCCGATTCCCAAAGCGGAACCGCTGACGGCTGTAACTGGCATAGGGTTTCTCCTTGAGGGTTCAGGCTCAGTATCGGCAGGAGACAGGGTCAACGACTACGTCCGCTTGGACTACAAGCGAACAAGCTCCGGCGGCAATGACTCGCGGAGCACCTTGCCTGCACGAAAATCGAACATGCGGGTACAAAACCGGGCACAAAAGTAACAAGTAACACTTCCCAACGTACGCCCGGCGCATCGCCGGTGTGCGTACACCCCTTATGAACCGCAGCGCTCAGCCCATTCGTGAGAAGTGGCATGACCTTTGCTCCTTTTCCTGATAATCATCTGATATATCAGATGATTATCAGGAGTGAGACATGCCCGAACCTATCGATTTTTCCAGCCATCGCCAGCCCGCGATTGCCCCCACGAAAAGCGCAGCCCAACTGCGCGAACTCGCCTATGCACAAATCAAGCAACGGATTATCAGCTGCGAGTTTCGCCCCGGTGATGCGATCAATGAAGCGCAATTGACGGCGACCCTGGGGCTTGGCCGAACGCCGATCCATCAAGCGCTGCATCGCCTGGAAGTTGAAGGCATGGTCACGATCATGCCGCGCAAGGGCGTGATGGTGACGGCCCTGTCCCTCAACGATGTGCTGGATATGATCGAAGTGCGCGTGAGCAACGAACAGCTGTGCATCAAGCTGGCGGTCGAGCGCGCTCACGATTCCGAGATCCAGGCCATGCGCGACATTCTCGAGCGCACGCCCGCCTTGCTGGCCAAACACGACGTGGCAGGGCTCATGTCCCTGGACCTGCAGTTCCACATGTCGATTTCCGCCGCCGCACACAATCGCGTGCTGGCCGAGCTGCTGCGCAACCTTCACGAAAAACAGGCGCGCTTCTGGTACCTGACCCTGTCGGAAAACCACCATAGCGAACGCATCTACCACGAGCATCTGCAAATCCTCGAGGCGTTGGAACAGCGTGACGGCGACGCCGCCGTCGCGGCTGTCCACCACCACATCGACGATTTCCGCCGCGCCATCATGCGCACCCTTTAATCACTGATCGCGAGAGCTCTTCATGACCCAAATGACATTCCAGGTAGTCGGCCAGGGCGAACACCGGGCCAGCATCAAGCACCTGATTATCGCTGGCTGGGCGGGACGCAACAGCGAAGCGGTGGAGCACCACATTGCCGAACTGGAAGCGCTGGGCGTGCGCCGTCCGACGCAGGTTCCGTGTTTCTACCGGGTATCGGCCAGCCTGCTGAACAACGCCGACAGCATCCAGGTGCCTGGCAAGGACTCATCCGGGGAGACCGAATTCGTGCTGCTCCCGAGCGAGCAAGGGCTATTGATCGGCCTGGGTTCGGATCACACCGATCGCAAGGTCGAAAGCTATGACGTCACGGTCTCCAAGCAGATGTGCGACAAACCCATCGCCCGGCAGGTTTGGCGTTATGCCGAGGTTCAGGGGCATTGGGATCAATTGGTGATGCGCACCTGGCGTGTGCGTGACGGTGTGCGTGCGCTGTACCAACAGGGGCCGGTGACGAACCTGCTGGCGCCGGAAACGCTGCTGGAAAAACTCAACAGCGACGCTTCGCTGCCCGCGGACACTGCCATGTTCTGCGGTACACAATCGGTGATTGGCGAACTGGGCTATGGCGAAGCCTTTGAAATGGAGCTGTTCGATCCCGTACTCAACCGCAGCCTGCGCCACCAGTACGGTGTCGAGCCGCTGCCTGTCGCGGAGTGAACTGAAGATGAAGGATATTGCACAGTTCGCCCAAGCGCTGGCTGACGGCCGTACCACCAGTGTCGCCTTGGTGAAAGAAGCGTTGATCCGTATCGAGGCGCATCGTGCGGCGGCTGGGGTCGCCTACATCAGCGTCGATGCCGAAGGCGCCTTGCAGGCTGCGCAGGCCAGTGATCTGGCACGGGCTTCAGGTTACGTGCCATCGCCATTGGCCGGGCTCCCGGTCTCCATCAAAGACCTGTTCGATGTAGTCGGACAAGTCACTGCGGCCGGCTCCAGGCTGCTGGCCGATGCGCCGCCCGCCAGCAGCGATGCGCTCGTGGTCGAACGGCTGAGATCGGCCGGCGCCATTTTACTGGGCCGCACCAATATGAGCGAGTTCGCCTTTTCCGGATTGGGGCTGAACCCGCACTACGGTACGCCGCTCACGCCGTCTGCGGCTGGCCGCATTGCCGGCGGCTCCAGCTCCGGCGCCGCCGTGAGCGTGGCATTGGGCATGGCCGTCGCCGGGCTGGGCACCGACACCGGCGGCTCCATCCGGATCCCCGCCGCGTTCTGTAGCCTGACCGGGTTCAAGCCCAGTGCCAGCCGAGTCCCCATGGCCGGCACGTTCCCCTTGGCCGTTAGCCTGGACTCTATCGGCGCGCTGTCACGCAGCGTCGCCGACTGCATCCTGCTCGACCGGATTCTCACCGGCGATCAGCTGGACACCCGCGCCGCGCCCCTGGCCGGGCTTCGCCTGGCGGTCACCCGGGATTTTGTCCTCGATCAGCTCGATGCCGGCGTCGCAGCGGCCTTCGAACGCGCCCTGGACCTTCTCGCCAAGGCAGGCGCCTGCATTCGCTGGTTCGACTTTCCAGAACTGCATGAACTGCCCCGTATCAACGCGGCTGGCGGGTTGACGGCTGCCGAAGCCTGGCATGGCCACCGCCAGTGGCTCGAGAGCGACAACGCCCAGTGCTATGACGCCCGCGTCGCTCAACGCATCCGCCGCGGCGCGGCCATCAGCGCAGCCGATTACCTGGACATTCGCAGCGAACGCCAACGCCTGATCAGCGTGGCGGGTGAGCGTCTGGGCGACGCCGACGCCTGGTTGATGCCCACTGTCGCCGTGGTACCGCCGAAGTTGGCAGACCTTACTGAAGACGATGGGTTTTTCGCCACCAACGGCCTGGTATTGCGCAACACCAGCGTGATCAATTTCCTTGACGGTTGCGCCCTGAGTTTGCCTTGCCAGCGCGGCGACGAGCTGCCGGTCGGGCTGTCGATCGCCGGCCTGCAGGGTCAGGACGCTCGTGTCCTGCAAGTGTCTCGCGCTATCGAGGCACTGTTACAAGAGAACACTTGATGCACTGCCGCTGAATCAGGGGCAGGCCCGCGCCTGCCCTGTTTTACCTGACTGACTTACCGAAAAAATGACACGGCGGACCCTCGTGCGTCCTCACTCGCCTGCCAATCGGCTTGCGTGCCCAACTGCGCAACGAATTGACGAGATAACTTATGAACCGAAGTCACGCAAGTTCAACCATGGCGATAGACCTCGACCCGACGACAGTCGAAGTGGCTGCCGTCTATCGCAAGATCGCCTGGCGCCTCCTCCCGTTTCTGGTGTTTCTCTTCGTACTGGCCTGGATCGACCGGGTCAATGTCGGTTTCGCCAAACTGGCCATGCTGCAGGACCTGGGTTTCAGTGAAGCCGTTTATGGCCTGGGCGCCGGGATATTCTTCATCGGTTACTTCATCTTCGAAGTGCCCAGCAATCTGCTCCTGGAAAAAATCGGCGCCCGCCGCACCCTGGCGCGCATCACCATCATGTGGGGCCTGACGTCCATCGCCATGGCGTACGTCGAAAGCGCCTGGTCGTTCTATGTGCTGCGGTTTCTGCTCGGGGCCTTTGAAGCGGGCTTCTTTCCAGGCGTCGTGCTGTATCTCACCTACTGGTTTCCGGCGGCGCAGCGGGCAAAGATCAATGGCATGTTCATGACCTCCTTCGCCATTGCCGGCGTCGTCGGCGGCCCACTGGCCGGGTTCATCATGAGTCGCATGGTCGGGGTCGGCAGCCTGGCCAACTGGCAATGGCTGTTCATCCTCGAAGGCATTCCTTCGGTGATCGCCGGGTTCCTGGTGCTGCGTTATCTCCCGGAAAAACCGGCCAATGCCAAGTGGCTGAGCCCGGCACAACGCAAAATGGTCAGCGACACCATTGCCCGCGAAGACAAGGCGCCAGGCAAACACAGCGACCTTCGTTCCTTGCTGCGTTATCCCAAGCTGTGGTTATGCGCGCTGGTGTATTTCTGCCTGGTCAGTGGCAACGCGACCATCGCGTTCTGGACCCCCTCCGTCATCAAGTCGTTGGGCGTCGATGACACCATGAACATCGGACTGCTCTCCTCGATCCCCTTTATATTGGGCACCGTGGCGATGCTGTGGAATGGCTTTCACTCTGACAAGACCGCTGAACGCCGTGTGCACTGCGCGATGGCAGCCCTGCTCGCCGGCCTCGGATTAATCTGCACCGGCCTGTTTATCGGCAACGCCGCGCTGGCGCTGATCTCCCTGACCGTTGCCGCCATGGGCATTCTTGCCGCTTTTCCGGTGTTCTGGTCGATTCCGGGTGCATTCCTGGCAGGCACCGCCGCTGCTGGGGGCATTGCGCTGATCAACTGCATCGGCAATCTCGCCGGCTTCGTCGCGCCCTACATGATCGGATGGCTGAAAACCCAGACCGGTAGCCTGGCCGCCGGCCTGTATATGGTCGCATGCTTTGAAATACTGGCGGGTGTGTTGCTCCTGTTGTTATTCAAAGGGATCAAGGTGAGCAAGTCTTAGACTTGAGCCGCGATCAATACCTGACCCTCGGAGCACAACGTCGTCCATCGAATCGGCGTTGTGTTTCCCGGACAGCCATAAAGAATCTGCAACAGGCCCCCTATTTATCTGCGCGATGTAGAGGGTGTGGAACAGACGAACCTGGCCGATTTACAGAGGTCAAAGCCAGTGATGACATCGCCAATGATCAAAGGCCGCTGGCCTGCTTCATTCAAGGGCGAAGCCAGGGGTTCACACATTTCAGGGTGCGCCGGATCATTTTCAGCAGGCTCGGATTCTGCCGGGGGCAGGCGCTGACTGCTGCTCACGTCCAATGCTCCCGTATCGGAGTACGAACATGACTCAGTCAATGCGGTTCTTCCTATCGATCGTCCTCGCGACAGCCTCACTGGCATCGGCGAGCTTCCTGAACACCGCAGGTGCGGCAACCGCCGAGGATCTGAATGCCGACTCTCGGCAAGCATTGCAAACGCTCTACAAGGCCACGCCCTTTGCCGAAACCATTTCGAAAAACGCCAAGGCGATACTGGTCTTTCCGAAAATCATCAAGGCCGGCCTCGTGTTTGGTGGCAGCTATGGTGAAGGCACATTGATGAAGGGCAAGCAAGTAGAGGCTTATTACAACTCCGTCACCGGGTCATGGGGGCTGCAGGCAGGCGCCCAGTCGTATGGCTATGCGCTATTCCTGATGACCGATAAGGCCGTGAACTACGTCCGCGAATCCAAGGGCTGGGAAATCGGCGTAGGGCCGACTGTGGTGGTGGTGGATGAAGGGGTGGCGAAGAATCTGTCCAGCTCGACGCTGAAGGACGATGCCTACGCGTTCATTTTCGACCAGCAGGGGTTGATGGCTGGGGTCAGCATCGAAGGCACCAAGATCTCCCTGATCAAGCGCTGAAGCCGGCTGCCTGGCGCAGGGATGCGCCAGACGCAACAGTGCCGGGCGGTTCGAGCGGTTCATGGATTGTCCCTCAGTGAACCCAGTCTTCGAAAGCCAGTCCTTCAACGCGGCTGAATTCGCGCACATTGTTCGTGACCAGCGTACAGCCTGAGGCAATTGCATGGCCCGCAATTGCGGTGTCGTTCTCGCCAATGAGCAGACCGGCCTGAGTGAGCTGGAGCTTCGCTTCCACCGTTGCGTCGACAGCACTCTGATCCCAGGGCAGCACCGCATCCAGGCGTTTCACAAACTCATCGACCAACGTTTTGTGCTTGGGCGACGCCTTCTTGCCGATCTGCCTGTAACGCATTTCGGCGTAGGTGATCGCAGAGATCACGATCCGATTGTTTCGCTCAACGGCTGCGGCCAATCGCTGCAACACAGACTCGGGGCGTTCGCTGCAGCGCATCAGTTTTGTGCTCAACATCCACGCCGCGCTTCGCCTGGTCTTCGATAACCCGGAAAACGTCTACGGTTTCCCGTCGATGGCCAACGACAACGAGTTTTTCAATGGGCGCAGCCCGCTCGAGATCATGTCCCAGGGCGATATGATTTCGCTGTATGAAACCTTTCGGCGCATTGACGTGCTGCGGGGCGCGCAGTGGTGAGGGTCGACGACCTGGCAGCGCTTGCCGGCGAGCAGTTACAGGCCTACCGACTGGTCAATTCGAAGTTCCCACCGATTGCGTTGTTTGATGATGTCGCGGATGCGGACGAGTTTGAGGTGCTGTATCAGATACAGGCGCTGACAAACCCCCGGCTGAAAAATGAAGTCGGCCATCTTGAGTTGATTCCACGGGCAGAGATCCCCTTCGGCATACCTGGCTGCTCTTACGCGACCGCGCCTTTTACCCACGTCAACCCGGCGGGTTCGCGCTTCAGCGATGGCAGTTTTGGGGTGCTGTACCTGGCGGACTCCATGGAAACGGCGCTGGCCGAGGTTCGGCATCACCAGAGTCAGTACTGGTCGAATGTGTCGAAACTCAACTATGAGCGCTTCGTGTTCCGTGGGTTGTCCTGTTCCTTTGTCGACGTGGCGATGAAAGATGCCGCGGCCATCCCGATGACCGATCCTGTCTATGATCCTGACGATTACACCGATTCCCGTCGCCTGGGGAGGTCCATCAAGGAGGCCGGATGTCCCGGCCTTCGCTATAACTCCGTGCGCATGCAGGGCAGTCATTGCTGGGCACTGATGACGCCACGACCGGTGTTATCGGTTATTCAAACTGCGCATTACGAGATGGTCTGGAATGGACAGGTCACCAGTGTCAGCAAGATCAGCGAGGCCTGATCGCCGCCCTGTATGGCCGGCGTACCACCGGTTTTATGAGAAACACCAAACCCTGTAGGGCCCGGCTTGCCGGCGAAGGCGTCTTTATGGGCACTGCAAGGCTTGAGATTGCCTTCGCCGGCAAGCCGACTCCTACAGGGTTTGCGTAGAACCGCTGATTCCGGGCGGTGCTGGCGGCATCAGTTGCAACAACGTTCCCCGACCCGACAGAAACACGATGCCGTAATCTGCACATCAGCCCGGGCCATCGCCAGGTCCAGTCGAGTCTGGGCAGCGGCCACTTCTTCATCCCGGCCCAGCCGTTTCAGGCATTCCACATAACCGTGCAGGCTCCACACATTGTCCAGATGCCAGGCCGCACGGCTGAGGGTGTTATCCAGCCCCAGATCGGCGCGGTAGGCCTGCAAGGCTTCTTCCACTCTGCCCTGTTCCAGCAGCAGCGCGCCCAGCGCATGCCGGACCGGTTGCATCCAGCCCCAAGGCTCGTCGTAGGGCAGGTTGTCATCCAGGGACAACGCCTGGCGCAAGTGGGCAAAAGCGCTGTCGTGGTTGCCTTTGCGGTATTCGATTTCCCCCCGCAGCATCGCACCGGCCACCGCCAGAATATCGATGCAGGTGTTGTTGAAGACGTAGCGGGTCTCCGGCACCCGGGTCAGGGCATCGAGGAACGATCGCTGTTCGGTTTCTGCCGCGCCGACATGCCCACAGGCCGCGTGCGCCACGCCCCTGGCGTAATGCAGCATGGCCGTGGTCACACAGTACAGCGCTGGATCGTTCGGCAATGGCGTGGCGAGGATGTCCTGCCATTTACCGAAGCGTATCTGCACATGGACCTTCATCGACACGAAGCCTTCCAGCCAGTCGGCCATGGGCGGCTGTTCCACGCGCAACAGTTCTTCGCGGATGGTCGCCTGCAGCTGATCGGCGGCGTCCAGGGCCGGTTGGTACTGGCCGAGGAACATCGCCGAATAGAGTTTGAAGTGGTAGTTATGGCAGCGGTACAAGGTATAGAAGTTGAGCGGTCCTTCCTGTTCCAGGTATTTACTGTCGGCCTGGATCGCCCGGCTATTGGTGATCATGGCGCCACGGTAATCGCCACAGAGCACGTCGATGTGCGACGGCATATGGCGCAGATGTCCGGCGTCCGGCACCAGGTCACGCAGGACATCGCCGGCGCGCAACGCCCGTTCCGGGTACGGCGACATTTCCATGGTGTGGACGTACATGTGCAGCACGCCCGGATGGGGCGCATCGCCGTGTTGTTCCATGCGCTGCAACGCCCGTTCCAGCACGGCCACCGCCTCAAGGGTGTCGGCGCCCGCTGCCGGTTGACCGCTGCTCAGGTCCCACAACAGCCAGGGCGTGCGGTCGATCATGGCTTCGGCAAACAGCGCAGCGACGTCCGGATCATCGGCAAAGGACCGATAGACATCGCGCATGGACGCCGCATAGGCATCGTTCCAGCTGAAGAGTTGCTCAAGGCTCGCCGCCTGGTTGGCCTGGTAGCGTTGCTCCAGTGCCCGGATCAGCCCCTGCTCCACCGGCGAAGCGCTGTCGATATGCGCCAGCGCGGCTTGTGTCGCCAGTCGGGCCTGGGCCACGGCCTCTCTCAACTCCTGTTCGATGAAGGCATCCCAGCGCTTGTTGTAGTTGGGCCCGAGGCGTAGGCGATGCCCCAGTAAGCCATTGCGCAATCGCGGTCGTGTTCGATCGCCTTGCGAAAACAACGGATGGCTTCATCGTGGTTGTAGCCGTAGCACCATACCAGTCCACGATCGAACCAGAGCTGGGCCTGGGGCGAACGGGTCGTCACCGGGCGGCTGTAGGTGCCCAGATCGTAATAGTCATCCATCGATTTTCCCTCCCGACCAGCGCCTGACACCTCACAGGAAATCCTTGCAGACCCGAGAGGTGATGGAGGCCTGGTTTCCTGGAGACCATCGATAGCTTAAGAGATCCAGCATACCCCGGCGGTGTTGGCCTGGCGGTGGAGCCGACGACAGGCCAGTACTGGGGCGGCCACCCTGGTTCGACCTACCCCAGGGAAGCGGCCTCCTCGGATTGCGGCTGCTCACGCGAAGTCACCAGGCCGATAAAGGAAATCAGCAACGCCAAGCCGATGGTGGTACTCACCTCGGTACGGTGCTCCGGGGTGATCATCATGACCGCCAACGCAGCGCAAATGAACACGATCACCAGCCAAGTGAGCCACGGGAATAGCCACATACGAAAGGTCAGTTCGACATTCTGCCGATGTAGCATCCGGCGCATACGCAGCTGCGACACCGCAATGGCCAGGTACACCAGCAAGGCAATCGCGCCGGAGCTGGCCAGCAGGAACTCAAACAGCCCGGCGGGCATGAAGTAGCTCCATACGGTGATCGCCCCGCCCAGCACGGTGCTGGCGATGACGGCTGCCCGCGGCACGCCTTCGGAGGAGGTCGCCTTCATCGCCTTCGGCGCATCGCCACGACGGCCAAGCGAGTACAGCATGCGCGAGGCAATGTAGATCGAGGAGTTCATGCAACTGGCCACGGCGATCAGCACCACCACGTCCACCATGAACTTGGCGTGGGGAATGTTCATGATTTCCAGTGCCCGCTGGTAGGAGCCAACCTGGGCCAGCAGCGGATCGTTCCAGGGCACCACGGAGATGACCACGAAAATCGACAACAGGTAGAACACGCCGATGCGCCAAATCACCGAACGCGTGGCTTTGGCAATGTTCTGCGACGGGTTGTCGGATTCGGCGGCGGCGATGGTGACCGCTTCCGTGCCGATGAAGCTGAACATGATGGTGATGAAAGCGCCGACTACCGCCGACAGGCCGTTGGGGGCAAATCCGCCATGCTCGGCCATCAGTCCGCTCAATCCGCTGACTTCCCGATCGGGAACCCAGCCCATCAGCACGGCAAAACCCACGCCGATGAAACCGATGATCGCCACCACCTTGGCCATGGCGAACCAGAATTCGAATTCGCCGTACTTGGAGACACTGAACAGATTGGTGATCACCAACGCGATGATCGACACCAGGGCGAACAGCCAGGCATCGATCTGGGGAAACCATTGGTTCAATACATGGCCGGCGGCCAGTGCCTCGATCGGTATCACCAGCACCCAGAACCACCAGTAGAGCCAGCCAATGGTGAAGCCGGCCCAGCGTCCGATGGCCTGGTCAGCATAGGTGGAGAAAGACCCGGTGTCCGGGTTGGCAACCGCCATTTCACCCAGCATGCGCATGACCAGAACGACCAGCAGGCCGGAGAACAGATACGCCAGCATGACGGCCGGGCCAGCCGCGGCGATGGCATGCCCGGAACCGACGAACAATCCTGCGCCGATGATTCCTGCGATAGACAGCATTGTGACGTGGCGCGGCTTGAAGCCCTGCGCCAATTGGCCATTCGAATCCTTGGAGGTCGGACTGATCATTGGTTTCTATTCTTGAAAAGATGCGCCACCTTACCCGCCTTGCCCGCCAAATCGGTTACCTGATCGCGCCGCCTCCATACCTGATCTCGCCACGGGTGACCCTGGCAGATCGAACAAAGCGTGGCACCGAGCCGACGACTCAGCCGTGCAAGGCCATCAGCCTGGCCGCTCCTGGCGCTGGTACTGCCGCGGGCACACGCCAAAGCGGGCGCGAAACTCCCGGGAGAAATGCGCGCCGTCAGAGAAGCCGCAGTCCATGGCAATCTGGGTGATGCTGCTGTGGCTGTTCAACAGCAGCCAGCCGCCGTACTCGACCCGCAGCGAGCGCTGGAATTCCATCGGTGAAAGCCCCAGCGACTGCTGGAATGCCCGTGTCAGCTGACGCCGGCCGAGCCCTACATAGCGCGCGATGGCATCCAGGGTCGGCAGGCTGTCCATGCGCTGCTCGATATAGTGCGCGGCCTGGCGCACGCGCTCATCCTTGATGTCCGCCAGGTTGGCGTAGAAGTGCGCCTGGGGTTGCCGCCCCGGGCGAATACCCTGCAGCATCATGTGCCGCACCGCCTGCTGGGCCTTTTCCCGGCCGCAATGCCGGGCCACCAGGTACAACCCCAGGTCGATGGCTGCGGTCGAGCCGGCACAGGTGATCAGGTCGCCCTCGTCGATGAACAGATGATCCACCGCCGCCGGGGTCTTGGGAAAACGTGCGCGGAACGCGTCCAGCACATTCCAGTGCACGCACACCGAACGACTGCCGACCACGCCCGCCTGCGCCAGGGTGAAAGTCCCGGTGCAGATGCCCAACAACCGCGTACGACTCGCGGCGGCGCGCTGCAGCCAGTCACGCAAGTTGTTGGGCAGATGGGTATTGAGGTAATCGTTGCCGCCGCAGATGGCCACGTAATCGAATGCCTCAAGGTCCTGCGCCAAGCCCCCGGACACTTCCAGCGTGATCCCGGCGCTGGAGGTTCGCGGCAAGCCGTCCACACTCATCACACGCCAGGCCGTATGGATCTGCCGGCTGCCGCCGCCGAGGTCGGCGGACAGGCGCAATACATCGACCAGGCCGGAAAACGCCGCCAGCGTGAATTGATCCAGCAGGACCAGGCCCACTGACAGCAGCGGACGACTGACTGCCCCGGGGCCGGGACCGGGGGAATCAGGTTGAAGGTTTTCTCGATTGAGCTGAGTCATTTTTGGCATGACCTAACTATTCAACTTTAAGACCCCGAAGTGCAAGCGCTCGCATCACGGATACGAGCAATATTCAGGCAAGGGGCAAAGTCCAACAACGCCCCAAGAGGACCCACGATGAAACTGAAGACAGGTAAGCAAATCACCGTTGCTCTTTTAGTTACCGGCTGCATCTCCTCATCGGCCGTCATGGCTGAACAGCAAAAGCTGACCGTTGCGTTGTATGGCGGTAACTGGGGTGAGGCCTTCCTCAAATGTGTTGCAGAACCTTTCACGCAAGCGACCGGGATTGCCGTCGCAGCGGAGGTCGGCACCTCGACCACCACCCTGGCCAAACTCCAGCAACAGAAGTCCGACCCGACGATCGATGTGGCCTGGATGGACGGTGGCATCAGTGAATTGGCCTATGCCGCCGGGGTCGTCGCCGATCTCGATCCGGCGGCCATTCCCAACCTCAAGAATGTGCAGGAAAAAGCCGTCTACACCGATGCCGGCCATACCTTCGCCGTCAGCAGCGGTTTCTATTCCCTGGGCCTGACCTACAACACCAAGGAAATCAAGGCAGCGCCCACCAGCTGGAAAGACCTCTGGAAACCGGAGTATGCCGGCGCCATCGCCCTGCCCTCGCCCGCCAACTCCTCCGGGGTGCCCTTCGTGTTTTTCATGGCCGATGTCTGGGGTATCGACCGGGCCAACCTGGCGCCGCTCTACACCAAGCTGGGCGCGCTGGACACCGCACTGTTCTTCGACAGCTCGGGTGCCGCCACCAATGCCTTTCAGAGTGGCGAAGCGATCATCGGCGCGCATTTCAACGTCGGTGCCTGGGACTTGATCGACAAGGGCGCGCCCATCGGCTTCACCATTCCCAAGGAAGGTGCCTGGGCCACCGATGCGCGCCTGCACCTGATCAAGGGGGCGAAGAACAGCAAGGCCGGCGAGCAGTTCATCAATACCGCGCTGACCAAAGAAGCGGCGTCCTGCCTGGCCGGCAAGCTGTACCTGGGGCCGGCGGTGAAAGGTGTCGAGGTGGCCGATGACGTGGCCCGCAAGCTGCCATGGGGCGTGGGCGGTTCGATCGACAACCTGCGTCTGTTCGACTGGGGCCAGATCAACGCACAGCGCGCCAGCGTCACCAACGACTGGAACCGCAAAGTCACCGCCAAAAACTAGCTCAAGAGGTCTGCAATGTCAGTTTTGTTGAGCATCGACAGTGTCTGTAAAAGCTTCGGGCCGTTCCAGGCGCTGGACAACATCCACCTGGACATCGAGCAGGGCGAATTCATCGTGCTGCTCGGCCCCAGCGGCTGTGGCAAGACCACTTTGCTGCGCTCGATCGCCGGCTTCATGCAGCCCGATTCCGGCCGCATCGCGATCGATGGCCAGGATGTGAGCCGTTTGCCCCCGTATCGCCGGCCCCTCAATACCGTGTTCCAGAACTATGCGCTATTCCCGCACATGACAGTCCTGGAAAACGTGGCCTACGGACCGCGGCGCCAGGGGGTCAATCGCGCCGAGGCACGGCTCAAGGCTCGAGAGGCACTGGCGATGGTCGGCCTGGAGGCCCTGGAAGAGCGTTTTCCCCGCGGCTTGTCCGGTGGCCAGCAGCAGCGCGTGGCCCTGGCTCGCGCCATCGTCAATCAACCGAAACTGCTGTTGCTCGACGAACCGCTCTCGGCCCTGGACATGAAACTGCGCAAGCGCATGCAACTGGAACTCAAGCACCTTCAGGCCAAGCTCGGCATCGCGTTCATTTTCGTCACCCACGACCAGGAAGAAGCGATGACCATCGCCGACCGTATCGTGGTGATGAATGCCGGACGTATCGAACAGGTGGGCGCCAGCAGTGAGATTTACAGTGCCCCCGCTTCGCGTTTCGTCGCCGACTTCATCGGCGAGGCCAACCTGATCGGCTATCAGGCCAGCGATAGCGGTGAGATTCGCCTGGGCATCGCCCATACCCCGATTTCCAGCGGCGCAAAGGATCTGCTGCCGCACGGGGTGGCGGTGCTGCGCCCCGAACACGTGCAGGTGCTGGATGCCTCGAGTCCGGCGAGCGCCAGTTGCTGTGAACTCAAGGGCACAGTGACCGATATTGTCACCGTGGGCAGTCATACCCTGGTGCACTCGCTGATCGACGGACAATCGATCGTGGCGCGCACCATGGGTTTCCCCCGCGCCGACCTGGTCACCGGAAGCGCCGTGCGCCTGGGCTTCAATCCCGCGCATCTGCATATGATCGGGGAGCCGGTATGAAACGCCCGGTGCTCGCCCCGTCGTTGATGCTGTTCGGCGCCCTGGCCTTTTTCACCGCGTTCTTTCTCGCGCCTTTCGCCGTGGTGATCTTCGCCAGCCTGACCAAGGGCGCCGATCAGGCATTCACCCTGGAGCACTACGTCAGGGTGCTGGGCGACCAGTACCACTGGGAGGTGATTCTGGTGACCTTTCGCATCGCCGCGCTGACCACCCTGGTCTCGTTGCTGCTGGGTTATCCGCTGGCCTGGTACCTGGTGCGTATCGTCAAATGGCGGGCCTGGCGCCGGGCCTGCGTGATTCTGCTGGTGGTGCCGATGTTCACCAGCAACATCGTGCGTTCGTTCGGCTGGATGGTGCTGCTGGGGCGCAAGGGCCTGGTCAACCAGAGTCTGCTGGAAACCGGCCTGATCGATACGCCGGTGCGTTTCCTGGGCACCGAACTCGGCATCCTGATCGGCATGGTGTACATCCTGCTGCCGTTCATCGTACTCGCGGCCGGCAATGCCCTGGCCCAGGTCGACCCGGCCTTCGAACAGGCCTCCGAGGACCTGGGCGCCAGCCCCCGCGCGACCTTTTTCCATGTGGTGCTGCCGCTGACCATGCCCGGCATCATCTCCGGCTCGATCATGGTCTTCACCCTGGCGGCGAGCGCCTACGTCACGCCGGCCCTGCTGTCCGGCGGCCGGATCTCGGTGCTGTCGATGCTGATTTTCCAGCAATACAGTTCGGTCTTCGACTTCAACTACGGCGGCGCGCTGAGCGTGGTGCTGCTGATCTTTACCCTGGTCATGGTCGGGCTGGCCGGACGTGTCGGCAGTATTCGGGGGAGCAACCCATGATCACTAAAATACTGGTCAGGCTGGTGGCCTGGGCCGTGCTGGGCTATATGCTGCTGCCACTGGTGGTCATCCTCGGCGTCTCGCTGACCGCCTCGTCATTCCTGGCTTTCCCGCCACAGGGCTGGACGCTGGACTGGTACGCCAAGATGCTCAGTGACCCAAGCTATGTGGCGTCCTTTGCCACCAGCACCGTCCTGGCCCTGGTCGCCACCTGTGTCGCCGTGCTACTCAGCGTCCCGGCCGCCCTGGCGATGGCCCGCTACGACTTCCGCGGCAAAGCCACGATCCTCGCCGCCCTGACCTCACCGCTTGTGTTTCCGCACATCGTGCTGGGGGCGGCACTCTTGCAGTTTGGCGGTTACTTCGGCTTGACCCGCAGCTTCCTGGCGTTGTTGATCGGTCACACCATCATCATCTCGCCCTTCGTGCTGCGTTCGGTGCTGTCGATGCTGACGCCCGAGCAGCGCGCCCTGGAAGAAGCCTCGAGCGATCTGGGCGGGACCCCCTGGGCCACCTTCTTTCTAGTGGTGCTGCCGCAGATCCGGCCGGGGATCGTCACCGGGTCGATCTTTGCCTTCATCTCGTCATGGATCAACGTCGAGCTGTCGATCTTCAACACCACGCCGGACCTGAACACCATCCCGGTGAAGCTTTTCAACTACGTGCAGTACACCGTCGACCCGACCATCGCCGCCGCGTCCGGCGCCACCATCATAGTCGTCGTATTCGCGGTGATCGTGCTGGATCTGTGCATCGGCCTCGACCTTTTATCAGAACGCAAATAATCCCCCACACATACATCCCGTAAGCCAGGAGTTCAGTCATGCGCATGCAAGACACGTTCGATGTCATCTATACCCATACCGAAGGCGAACCACTGTGCATTGTCCACAGCGGCATTCCCTACCCCGCCGGCTCCAGCATCCTGGCCAAGCGTGCCTTTCTCGAGCAGAACTACGACTGGCTGCGCAAGGCACTGATGCAGGAACCGCGCGGCCACAAGGACATGT
This sequence comes from Pseudomonas fluorescens, assembly GCF_902497995.1. Lineage (GTDB taxonomy): Bacteria > Pseudomonadota > Gammaproteobacteria > Pseudomonadales > Pseudomonadaceae > Aquipseudomonas > Aquipseudomonas fluorescens_BK. The sequence goes on from NZ_CABVII010000016.1 coordinate 64,238, forward strand.
TCGGGGTTTTTCTCACGCCGCCTTCCAGCAGCGAGTTCGACGCCGGGCTGATCTATATGGATGGCAGTGTGTATTCGCACATGTGCGGCCACGGCACCATTGCCGTGAGCATGGCGATGGTCGCCCTGGGCCTGGTGCCGCGTGGCGCCGATGGCATCACCAAAATCCGTTTTGAAACCACGGCCGGCCTGGTGGTGGCCGAGGTGGCTTCCGAAGGTGACAACGTGCTCTGGACCCGTTTCGAAAACGTGCCGGCCTACGTGGCTGCCCAGGACATCCCGATCCACCTTCCCGGCTATGGCGACCTCAAGGCCGACCTGGTCTGGGGCGGCAACTACTTCGGCATCATCGACCTGACCGATTGCGCCTTGCGCATCAGCCCGGACAACGGCAGCGAACTGTCGCGCCTGGGCCTGCTGGCTCGCGAGCAGATCAACCGGCAGCTGAAGATCCAGCACCCCACCGAGGCCCATATCAACGACCTCAACTTCATCACGTTCTGGCACCCGGCGACCATCGAAGGCGCGTTCTACAAGAACGTCCACGTCTTCAGCGCCGGCCAGCTCGACCGCTCTCCCGGCGGCACCGGCACCAGCGCGATGATGGCCATGTTCGAGGCCCGGGGCAAACTGGGCCTGAACCAACCCATCCTGTCCGAAGGGCTACTGGGCAGCGGCACCTTCGAAGGTTGCCTGCTCGGCGAAGTCGACCTCAACGGCACCCGCGCGGTGCGTCCGACCGTCAAGGGCACGGCCAGCATCCTGGGGACATCGCGCTGGGTCATCGAGCGCAATGACCCGGTGGGGGCGGGGTTCGTCGTCAACTGACAGATTGAAGCGGGCACCCACATCGCCGCTGCCGAACCGAAACTGCCGGTCAATGCCGGCAGTCGCGCACGCCCCTTCTCCAGGGTCCTCTGTCAAAGAGCGCTCGCACAATCGGCATTTGCCGGATATAATTCGGTAAATGCCGACCAAGCCAGGAGAAGGCCATGCTCGCTGAAATCATGCGTGAACCCGCCTACGGTGCGTACCGCACTCGGCTGCATGCCTTGCTGCAAATTCCCACCGATGCGTCTGACCTGGAAATCCACGACATCATCCAGGTCGGGTTTGCTTCCGGCCGTCTGGTGGCGCTCTGTGAACAGGGTGAATTGACGCCGCTGGAACGTGACCAGATCATCCCTCTGAAAACCCTGAAGACCCGGGTCGCTAAAGACCAGAACCTCACGGTCGACGAGAGCGATCGCCTGTTCCGCGCCGCCCACATCACCGCCATGGCAGACGCCGTGTTTGGCAGCGATGAAAAAGCCAAACGCTGGCTGTCGAAACCCAAGGACCGGTTTTCGGGCCGTAGCCCAATGGCAATGCTGTCGACGGTACAGGGAACACGCCAGGTCGAGGAAACGCTGATCCAGTTAGCGGAAGGCTATGCGTTTTGATTTTTTGGCGGATAAGCGCATTTGCAGATTTGACGGGACGTGGTGGTATCCTCGCGGGTGGCCGCTGGCACACGGCGGGAAGACCAGTGGTCTATCTGGCGGGGACACCTGCCGGCGCAATGCTCGAGATCCTGGTACACATGGAGATCGATCAGGAAGACCTTCCGGAGACACTGCAGTTGCTCAAGGTCGAGGTACCCGACGCTATCAGCCTCGCCCCTGCCCCGGTACTCAAGCCCAATTGGGCGTTCGAGGTGAACCACACCAAGGGCATCGGCGATTCATTCCTCAAGGGATGTCCTGCCCTGCTGTTGCCGGTACCGAGCGCCATCATGCCGCATACGCTGAACTACCTGTTCAACCCTATGCACCTCGACTCGGTCAAGGCTGTCATTACCGTCGAGCCATTCAGGCTCGACAACCGACTGATCAAGAAAACGTAATGACGTGGCGGGCAAATCACCGGCATGGGGCGCAGGCAAGAGCAATCGAACCTGCGTCCCCGCCGTGCATTTTACATTCCTGCGCCCTGGGCCATGGCCCGCCCCGTACCTGCCACTCGCATAGTGTTCCTGAAAGGTGCCTGCTTTTCAGCGCCTTCTATCGCTAACGACTGGCCAACCAGACGGAGCTTGACGTCCCTGACCTTTGGCAAGGATTCACCGACTCGATACTGGCCGGGCGTCATGCCGAACCAGCGGATGCAGGCTTTGTGGAAACTGCTGTGGTCGTGGAACCCGAGCAGGTAAGTCACGTGCTTCATATTGAAATGGGAATGACGCAGGTAGAAGTCGGCCAACTGCCGACGCACATCGTTCAGCACGTCCTTGAACTGGGCGCCATCCTTCTCGAGTGCCCGTTGCAGCGTTCGCTTGCTGATGTTCAGCGCGGTGGCTATCGATTCCATATCACACTGCCCTTGCCCCTGACTCAGGCGCTCGGTGATCAGTGCACGAATCCTGCACACAATGGTGAACCCGTACAAGAGGTCCAGCTGAGCCTCGGCAAAACTGTCATGGAGTATCGCCAACGCCTCGTTGGCCATGCTCGACGGACGCAGAAGCTGTTGGCCATCGAACAGGATGCTGTCACAGGCCGCCCCGAAACGCAGTTCACAGCCAAACACCTGCTGATGCTCCGAGATGTCTTCAGGTTCGGGATAGGTAAACTCCACACGTAACGGTTGCACCCTTTTGCCACCGGCCAGCCAACGACAGAATCCCAGCAGCGACGCGAGTCCGGCATCGGTGTGCTGCCGTGGCTTGACCGAGTCGCATTGGTGATCGAGCCCGGCCAGTCGATAATTCTGCCCTTCCTGGCTCAGAAACAGGCTGTGTCCAGAGCTGATCAAGGGGCTGAAACGCACGAGGCGTTCGAGTGCCCGCTTCAGATTCAAGCTGGACATCATCGTGTATCCCACAATCTGGAAGTTACCCGGATGTACATGCCCGTAGGCTTTCAGACCAATATTCGAATCGCCAGATGCCTGCGCTGCCAACTCCCAAAGACGGTAAATGGTATTTCGTTCATAGAAGGCTTGCTGCTGACTCAGAATCGTCATATCCAGCCCGGCTTCCCGGGATAAATCGATCACATCCAAGCCTTGTGCCGAGAGCGTATTCACCACCACATTGGTATAGCCTGTACACACTCTATACATTGACGACCTCAAAGACCTGTTGACCCAAGCATCTTTTGTGAACCATTGAATTTACTCTGAAATTCATCCTAATGGCCATTTATTACAGGGTCGTTATGCATGCTGAAAACTACCCACAGAGAGCGTAGACCCGAAATCCCATTAGCGCCAAAATTAAGCTCTGTCCGAGAGCCGGGGGCTTTTTGTGGGAGCGAGCCGGCTCCGGGCGGCGTTCCGACGAAGACGGCCTGATGGTCGGTGGATTTGTTTGAGAAGATCAGCAGCAAGAGATCAGGCTAGCGTGCAGCGCTGCGGGTACCGGCGAACGCGCTCGTACCCAGCCAGCGCCACAGGTTCTGCGCATCCTGCGCTGCGCCGTCTACCCGCAGCTCTCGCGACTCAAGCACCTCGCGTGGTGTACGGTCGCCGGTCCACACCTCGGTCAACGCGCGCACGCTTGCGTCCACGACGAGCGTCAGTTCGCGCCCGGGATCGTCGCGGCACAAGTCTGCCACACCCTCTTCGACCACGAGCCACCACGCTTGCTCGCCGGGCCGCGCGTCGCGGAACCTGAAGTGGATGACCACCGGTCGGGACGGGAACGTCTCGATGCGCACAAACCGGCGCACGTCCCACATCAGCAGGCCCGCATCGAGTTCGTCATCGCGAAGGCGACTGCCGATCCAGCGCGCGCCCCAATGGCCCAGCGCCATTATGATGGGGCGCAGTTCCTCGCCCGCCTCGGTCAGGCGGTACTCCCAGACTTTGCCAACGGCCGTGCGCTGTACGACGCCGATATCTTCCAGATGGCGCAACCGCTGTGCCAACAGGCCGGTGGACATCCGTGGGACGCCGCGGTGCAGTTCATTGAAGCGCTTGCTGCCGCACAGCAGCTCGCGCACGACCAAGGGCGTCCAGCGCTCGCACAGGGCTTCGGCACCCCGCGCGACTGTGCAGAACTGACCGTAGCTTTCTTCCATCGCCTGGACCCCGCAACTGCAACGCTTCAGATTCTGAACTAGCCCCGCGACGTCGTCCCGCGCACGCTGAAGCCTTCGAAAGCCAATCGTCAAAAGGTGAACACCATGACCAAGGTAGCCATCATTCAGCGCCCGCCCGTGCTGCTCGATCGCAGCGCGACGATCGCCCGGGCCGTGCAATCGGTCGCCGAGGCCGCGGCGGCGGGGGCCTCGCTGATCGTTTTGCCCGAATCCTTCATTCCAGGTTACCCGTCATGGATCTGGCGGTTGGCGGCGGGCAAGGACGGGGCTGTCATGGGCCAGTTGCACACGCGGCTGCTGGCCAACGCCGTCGATATCGCCCACGGTGACCTGAGCCCCTTGTGCGATGCCGCCAGGGTTCACGCCGTGACGATCGTGTGCGGCATCGATGAATGCGACCGGCGCAATGGCGGCGGCACGCTCTACAACAGCGTAGTCGTTATCGGCGCGGACGGCGAAGTGCTCAACCGACACCGCAAGCTGATGCCAACCAATCCCGAGCGCATGGTGCATGGCTTCGGCGATGCATCCGGGCTGCGTACGGTCGATACGCCGGTCGGCCGCGTGGGTACGCTCATCTGCTGGGAAAACTACATGCCGCTGGCGCGCTATTCACTGTATGCCCAAGGGGTGGAAATCTACGTTGCCCCCACGTACGACACGGGCGACGGCTGGATCAGCACGATGCGTCACATTGCCCTCGAGGGCCGCTGTTGGGTGCTCGGCAGCGGTACCGTACTGCGCGGCAGCGACATCCCCGACGACTTCCCGGCCCGTGCGCACCTGTTTGCCGACCCGGACGAATGGATCAACGACGGCGACTCGGTGGTGGTCAATCCCCAAGGCCGGATCGTGGCCGGTCCGTTACACCGAGAGGCAGGCATTCTGTATGCCGACATCGACGTCGCACTCGTGGCACCGGCGCGACGGGCGCTCGACGTCACCGGGCACTACGCGCGCCCGGACATTTTCGAACTGCAGGTGCGGCGCACGCCGGCGACAGCGGTGCGCTACATCGACGAGTGAAACCAGGCAACGTTCAGGCGATCCCTGCCCTCTGCGGCAGTAGCGCCTGACCATCGAGCAAGGAGTCATGCCATGAACAATGAGCGGTCTTACCAGGGCAGTTGTTTTTGCGGCGCAGTCGAATTCACCGTCAGTGGCGAGCCGGCCGCGATGGGCTACTGCCATTGCACGTCATGCCGGCACTGGTCGGCAGGACCGGTGAATGCCTTCACCCTGTGGAAACCCGAGGCGCTGCAAGTGACTCGGGGTGCCGACAACATCGGCACCTACAACAAGACACCGCAGAGTTACCGCAAGTGGTGCAAGACGTGCGGCGGGCACCTCTTCACCGAACACCCGGGGATGGGGCTGATCGATGTGTATGCCGCGCTCATCCCGGATCTCGCGTACGCGCCAGGCGTTCACGTCCACTATCAGGAGACCGTGCTGCACATCAAGGATGGATTGCCCAAGCTGAAGGATGTTCCCAGGGAATTGGGGGGGTCGGGCATCAGCCTGGACGAATAGCGCTGGCAAGGCAGGCGTGCGGCGACGCCTGCCTTGCCTGACGACGAACAGCGGTCCGTCGAATAAATCGTTATGCCCCCGCTTTGCCCGGCTATGATTTACCCCATTCAATCCCGCCGACGGCAGTCGCTGCGACCCGTCCCGCTTTTTCTTCCCCCGGGAGAAGCGTCATGCGTGTTTGCCATTGCTTCAGCGCATTTCTGCTCGCCGTGCTGTCTTTGTCCGGCGGTTCGGACGAGGACCCGTTCTTCACCTCCAAGGCATTCGCCGCCGCCCCCGAGGCGGGTGTCGCGGGCGCTGCGCCCGCGCCCGAACCGACGGCCCCGGCCGAGACGGTCTTTGCGCCGGAGGAACTCGACCAGATGCTGGCGCCACTGGCCTTGTATCCGGATTCGTTGTTGGCCCAGGTCCTGATGGCGGCGACCTATCCAGGCGATGTCGCCGACGCCGTGGCCTGGTCCAGGGCGCATCCGGACAGCAGCGGTGACGCCGCCGTGCGTCAAGTCGCGAACGAACCCTGGGATCCGAGCGTGCAATCGCTGGTTGCCTTCCCGGCAGTGCTGGTGATGTTGGGCCAGGATCCGGCCTGGGTGCAGCGCGTGGGCGACGCCTTCCTCGCGCAGCCCAACGCCGTGATGGATTCGGTGCAACGCCTGCGTCGCCAGGCGCAAGCCGCCGGCCACCTCCAATCCAACGAACAACAGCGCGTCACCGTGCAGCCGGCCGCGCCGGCACCGGCCGCTTCGACCGTGGTAGTGCAGCAGCCTGCTGCCACGCAGACCATCATCATCGAGCCGACCCAGCCGCAGACCGTCTACGTACCGAGCTACAACCCGAGCGTGGTCTATGGCACCTGGGCCTATCCGTCCTACCCGCCGGTGTACTACCCACCGCCGCCGGGCGCCTATCTCGGCTCCGCGCTCGCCGCCGGCCTGGCCTTCGGCGCCGGCGTGGCCATCGTCGATTCGCTCTGGGGCGACTGCGACTGGGGCCGCGGCGATATCGACATCGACGTCAACCGCTACAACAACATCAACACCAACCGCCAGATCAACGCCAACCAGAACAATTGGCACCACAACTCGATCAACCGCGACGGCGTGCCATACCGCGACCGTGCCAACCGCGAACAGAGCGGCCAGCGTTTGGCCGGCAGCGAACAGCGCGACGCTTTCCGCGGCCGCGATCCGGTGCGGGCCCTTGAGCGCGAGCGCGCCAGCCAGTCGCTGGCGCAACGCGGCATCGAACCTGCGGCCACCAGCAATCGCCAGGCGCGCGAACGGGCCCAGGCCGCGAGCCGCGATCTGGGCAAGGAATCGCAATTACGTGAGCGCCCGCCAGCCAGTGCGCAAACGCGGCACAATACCCAGGCCAATGCGCCGCAGCGCGAGCAGGCGCAAGCCAGTGCACAGGCGCGCCAGAAGTCTCAGGCCGCTGCGCAGAAGCGCCAAAGCGCGCCAGACAATCCAAAGGTCCGCCAGCAAGCGCGTCAGCAGCAGGCCAGAACACAGGGACCGCGCAACAACGCCTTTGCCGGCGCCAGCAACCCTTCGCAGTCGCGAATGCAAGCCAACCGCGGCCAGGCCAGTCACGTTTCCGCCAGTCGGCCAAGCATTGAGCGCGGCAGCGGTCATACTGTACAACGCCCCTCCCGGGGGGGTGGCCATCGGCGCTGACAGGAGATTCGCCATGAAGGCTGCACTGCGTATTTTCCCTGTTACGCTGCTGGCGGTCCTGGCCCAGGACGTGCGTGCGCAGCAGGCCTTTGCCAGTCCGGATGCCGCCGCCGAGGCCCTGGTCGCCGCGCTCGGCACTCAACAGGCCGATCCCGTGCGCCTTGCGGCCTTGCTCGGCACCGACTGGCGCGCCTATATCCCGCTCCAGGGCATCGACCGCGAGGACGTCGATGCCTTCCTCGCCCGCTATCGTGAAAAACACAGCACCCAGCCCGACGGGCGAGGCAAGGTGCATCTGGTGGTCGGCACCGACCCCTGGCTGTTGCCGCTGCCGATCATGCAGGGCAAGCACGGTTGGGCTTTCAACGCCAAGGCCGGCGGCGAGGAGATCCGTGAGCGGCGCATCGGTCGCAACGAACTCGCCACCGTGCAATCGGTAATGGCCTACTACGATGCTCAGCTGGACTACGCCGCGGTCGACCGCAACGGCGACGGCGTGCTGGAATATGCGCAAAAGTTCATCAGCAGCAATGGCAAGCACGATGGCCTGTACTGGGCCGAAGAGCCCGGTGACGACGAAAGTCCGCTCGGCCCGTTGTTCGGCGATGCCAAACCCGGCGACGACTGGCACGGCTATCAGTACCGTATCCTCGACGCACAGGGGCCATCAGCGCCGGGCGGCGCTTACCACTATAAGCTCGGCAACAACATGAGCCGCGGCTTCGCCCTGATCGCCTGGCCGGCGAAGTACGGCGACAGCGGCGTGATGAGCTTCATGATCAGCCACGAGGGCCAGGTGTTCGAGAAAGACCAGGGCCCGGGCAGCGCGAAACTGGCAACGGCCATGCGCCGCTTCGATCCGGATAGCAGTTGGAGTGAAGTCGATGAGCAACCGGGGCTTTGAGCGCGGCCGATCACGCGAATTTGACGGCACCGCCCTGGATGTCCTGTCGAGCCGATCGCAAGTCACAGGCATCTTGATTGAGCTGGTGAATCAGGTTGAGCAACCGCTGGCGCAACAGCTCGTCTTTCAGTTGCTCAGCTGCACGCATGACATCCAGCGCCGCGCTCTCATTGTTGGTGGCGACGGAGTCGAGCAGTTTACGCATGCTCCTTGATGGCCGATTCATCTGTAGCCTCCCTGGTTTCGATAGACGCGAATCATAGGGCGCGAATGTTTCGGCAATGTTTCAGTCCCAGGTGTCGACTGTGGCCCGGCGACCGACTTGAGAAATCAGCCGATCAACGAACGCTGTCGGCAGCCATGGGCGATGCTGCCAACCTGCGGCAGCGCTGATCAACCCTTTATAGCCGCTTCGATCGCAGCGATGTCGATCTTGCCCATCTGCATCATGGCGTCGAATGCGCGCTTGGCCACTGCCTGATCAGGGTGGGTGACCGCGCTCGTCAGAACGCGTGGCGAGATCTGCCACGACAGTCCCCACTTGTCCTTGCACCAGCCGCAAGCACTTTCCTGGCCGCCGTTTCCGACAATCGCGTTCCACAAGCGGTCCGTTTCGGCCTGGTCATCGGTCGCCACCTGGAACGAGAACGCTTCGTTATGCTTGAACGCGGGGCCCCCGTTGAGTCCGAGACAAGGGATGCCCATCACCGTGAACTCGACCGTCAGCACATCGCCCTGCTTGCCTGCCGGATAGTCGCCGGGCGCGTGATGGACAGCGCCCACCGCGCTGTCCGGGAAGGTCTCGGCGTAGAACGTCGCCGCGTCCAACGCAGTGCCGTCGTACCAGAGACAAATCGTATTCTTGCTCAGCATCTTGGTGCTCCAGATTCGGGACTCAGACATGCAGTCTAGCAGCGAAGCCAACGGGTACTACTTCGGCCGGCCATGACCGAGGGCAGGTTCGCGCTCCCGGCATTTGTCCTATCCTTTCATCCAATCACCCAACCACCCCGGACATCAGAATGCCCGCCCCCGAATCCACCCTCCTCCAAAGCTGGCACCACAATGCCCCGCTCTGGATCGAAGCCGTCCGCACCGGCACCATCGAAAGCCGCCTCAAGGTCACCGACCAGGCCATCCTGCTGGCGGTGCTGGGTCGCCAGCCCGAACGGGTACTCGACCTGGGCTGCGGCGAGGGCTGGCTGCTGCGTGCGCTGGCGGAGCGGGCCATCGAGGCGATCGGTGTGGATGGCGATGCGACGCTGGTCGAGGCGGCGCGAGCAGCAGGCTCTTCGCAGGTGCATTTGGCGAGCTATGAAGCGTTGGTGGCGTCGAAGGTGGACATCGGCAGCGACTACGACCTGATCTGCGCCAACTTCGCCCTGCTGCACCAGGACATAATCCCTTTGCTGGCTGCCATGAACGCTCTGCTCGCCCCTGGCGGCGCGCTGGTGATCCAGACGCTGCATCCGTGGACCGCGGCGGCGGGCGACTATCAGGACGGTTGGCGGGAAGAGGCCTTCGCCGGCTTCAAGGGGCAGTGGCAACCCATGCCGTGGTACTTGCGCACCTTGTCCAGTTGGCTCAATGCGCTGGATATGGCCGGTTTTCGGTTGGCCGGCCTGCAGGAACCGCAGCACCCGCAGAGCCCTGTGCCACAGTCGTTGCTGCTGGTGGCCGAGCAACGCCTCGAATTCAAGCTGTCCACTCAGCAAAAAGGGCCCTGAGGGCTAATGTCAGTCAGTTAAGCTGCAGAACCTGTGGGAGCGGGCTTGCTCGCGAAAGCGGTGGATCAGGCGACATCAATGTTGACTGTGCCGCCGTCTTCGCGAGCAAGTCGGAACGCCGCATCGCCGCTCCCACAGGGATTTCGCTTAACTGACTGGCATTGGCCCTGAGGGCCCTTTTGAACTTAATTCAAAATCACTGGGCCAACCAGGATTCGACTGTGTCGGAGCCGTATTTCGCTTTCCACTCTTTCAATATCTTGTGATTGCCACCCTTGGTTTCCACGACTTCGCCAGACTCCGGGTTTGTATAGATTTTCACTTGGCGAGGCTTGCGGCTGCTGACTTTCTGTTCAGTAGCCGATGCACGGCGCCCTGTCTGTGGATCAAGGAGGTTGATCACGTCTTTGAGGCTGTAACTGTATTCGGCAAGCAAATCACGCAGCTTCTTTTCGAAGGCAATTTCCTGCTTCAGGCCAGCGTCTCCCTTGAGCGCTTCCAGTGCCTGGAGCTGTTCGGCCAGGTGTTTTTCCAGTTGACGAAATTCAGCGAGCTTGGACATGGGATCTCTCTATGTGATTAGTCTGCTAACGGTACACCAAAAACCTGCCGAGTAGGTTGTACCGGACGATCAATCGCACCGATGGCATACTCGCAAACTGTTTATAACAGGGGCGTATAAATGACCGTCGAAAGCTACGACCAACTCGCAATCTTCTCGGCCGTGGCCCAAGAGCGCAGTTTCACCCGCGCCGCCGCCAGGCTCGGCATGTCTCAACCGGCCTTGAGCCGGGCGATGCGACAGCTGGAGGAGCGGTTGGGAGTCAGATTGCTTGCCCGCACGACTCGCAGCGTCTCCCCCACCGAAGCCGGCGAACATCTGCTGCGGGTGATCGCCCCAAGGTTTGAAGAAATCGACAGTGAACTGGCTTTGCTCAGCGAGTTCCGCGACAGACCGGCCGGCAAATTGCGCATCACCGCAGGTGAGCATTCGGCGATCACCCTCCTGCATCCGGTGCTCGCGAAACTGCTGCCCGACAATCCCGATCTCAACATTGAAATCATCGTCGACTATGGCTTCACCGACATCGTGGCTGAAGGCTTCGACGCCGGCGTCCGACTCGGCCAGCAGGTGGCCAAGGACATGATCGCGATGCGCATTGGCCCTGACATGCGCATGGCAGTGGTGGGCTCCCCGGCGTATTTCGCCCGCCATCCGAAGCCGATCATTCCGAGTGACCTCATGGAGCACAACTGCATCACCCTGCGCATGCCGACTTATGGCGGTCTCTACCTCTGGGAGTTCGAGAAAGGCGGGCAAGAACTGAAAGTGCGGGTCGAAGGCCAGCTGGTATTCAACAACATCGCCATGCGCCTGGAAGCAGCCCTCCAAGGCTTGGGATTGGCCTACATGCCGGAGGATCTGGTGCAGGAACTTGTGGCCCAGGGGCAATTGATTCGCGTGCTTGAAGATTGGTGTGAATCGTTCTCTGGCTACCACCTCTATTATCCGAGCCGGCGCCAGAGTTCACCAGCCTTCACTTTACTGCGCGAAACCCTGCGCTATTTGGGTTGATTGGCCTGCACCGCGTCCAACGCTTCGCCAGCGCGCTGGGCCGCAGCAACATCGCCTTGGTCGGTCAGCAATTGGATCAGTTGACGCAACTGCGCAACGGTCAGACCGACCCGCAGACTCGCCGCCATGTGCGAGCGCAGTTGCGGCTCGACACCGGGTGTGACGGCCAATGCTGCGACGGTGGCCAGCTCGCGACTTTGCCAGTCCAGGTTGTCACGCTCAAAGATGTCGCCGAACAGGTGCGTCTGCAAGTACTGATTGATGACCGGGACGAAGTCGAACAACGGGCCCTGGACGGGTGCGCCGGCAATGCGCGTCTGGTTGGCCTTGCCCGCCGCCAGCAGCTCGTCGCCGGTGGGAATGACACGACCGGGTTCGCGTCCGGGATCGTCCTGAACACCCCGTTGCTTGCGTGCCTCGACCACTTTCATCAGCCCGCCAAGTGCGTTGAGACTGCGTGGAAAACCACTGTAGGCGTAGAGCTGCACAAGCGTCTCCTTCGCCTCGCTGACGGTCAGCCCCGCATCCAGTCCTTGATTCAACGCAGCATTGAGCGCAGACATGTTGCTTGTGGCCATGGCGGCTGCAATCAACGGGATGGCCTGCTGTCTGGCGGACAGCGTTTGCGATACGGGTGGTGCCGCGGGCATGGCGTGTGGCGTCGTCGTGCCCCGGGCGCTGTATTGCTCGTCGGTCACTTTCTCCAGCCATTCCACGCTCTTGCCATTCACCGAACCCGTCACGGCCAGGTGCGTCATGGCGCTCGCCGGTGCGGCGCCATGCCAGTGCTTGACGCCCGGTGGGCAGACGATCACATCACCCGGGCGGATTTCCTGCATTGGCTTGCCCCATTCCTGAACCAGGCCCACGCCGGACGTCACCACCAACCGCTGTCCTGCGGGGTGGGTATGCCAGGCCGAGCGCGCACCCGGTTCGAAGCTGACGTAAGCGCCGGAGGCATTGATCTGGTCCGTGGCGGGAAACAACGGATCGACGCGTACCCGCCCGGTGAAATAATCCGCCGGTCCCGCCACCGAAGCCTGAGTGCCCGCGCGGCTGATCTGTTGTTCGGCCCGACGAGCGTCACTGGCATTGTCTGCACCAGCGGCGTCGGCAAAGGGGGCGGCGGCGCATACGGCGATGCCTATCAAGGTGTTTTTCATCAGGATGTATCCCTTCAAGTCAGAGCGTTCTGGCGTAAAACGCGGTCAACTGGTCCATGGCGACATCCACATACGCAGGCACCCAGTAGGTGTCGATGTGGGTCGCGCCATCGATGGTGAACAGCTTTTTGTCCTGGGTACCGGTGGCCTTGGCAAAGGCTTGTTGCGACATGTACAGGCTGTCGGCCTTACTGCCTGCAATCATCAGCAACGGCTTGTCGATCAGCTCGATCTGATCCGTGGCATCGAAGCTCATCAGGTCCATCAGGCTGCTCTGGGTGTAACGGAAGGTCGAGTTGGGGTGCGCGTGCGTCTTGCCGTAGTACTCGAAGCCCTGTCGATACAGATCAAACGGCAGCTTGGCGATCTGTTCATCGGTCAGCTTGGCATCGCCGACGTAGCGAACTTCCCCACCCGCCGCTTCCTGGGCGCGGGCCGCCGACGCCTGCTGCAAGCGTTCCTGAATCGTCGACAGCTGCGAATCCTGGTAGCCATTACGGCGAACCAGCCCGGAGTTGAACATGCTCAAGGTCGCAATCGACTGGAAGCGTTTATCGGTTTGCGCCGCCGCCAATGAATAACCGCCACCGCCGCAGATACCCAGCAAGCCCAGACGCTTGCTGTCGACGCCGGGATAGCCGGCAATGAAGTCCGCCATGCCATGGATGTCTTCGATGCGATGCGCCGGTTTGTCCACATTGCGCGGCTCACCACCACTGGCCCCTTGATACGCCGCATCCGCCGTGATCGTGATGTAGCCCTGATCAGCCAGACGCTGGGCATACAAGCCCGCGACCTGCTCCTTCACCCCACCATTGGGGTGGGCCACGACGACGACCGGGTATTTTTTCGCCGTATCATAGTTCGCCGGGGTATAAACGTTGGCGGCAATGTCCAGGCCATCAAGTTTGTAGGTGACCGGATGGATATTGACCTTACCCGATTCGTTCTTGGTCAGCGCGCCACCGTAGGTCAAAGTGAATGGGTTCTGCTTGTAGTCCGCAGCCTCGGCTTCGACGCCCGACATCCCGATCATGGCGGCCATCAACGTGGCCTTCAGCGTGGTTCGCATCATAGGAATACTCCTGACATTTCAAGTGTGTGAGAGGGATGGCTGATAGGGCCATGCTCTAGGTCAATCCATATTTTTTTCAGCGAGAAACTGCGAAACCAGATCAGCGATCTCGACGTTGTTCATGTCCGAAAACGGGAAATGGCTATTGCCCTTGATACCGATCTCCGGCAGGTGAACGAGCGTGACGTCACCGCCATGGCGATTCACCGTATCGCGCCACAGGCGTGCCATCTCGAGCCGCGCGCGCCAACTGTCCTGGGCCGGTAATCGAACCGGTTGGTCGGGGATGTTGTCGCCGTAGAAAATGACGATGGGAATGCGGGTCAGTGCTTTGAACCGTTCCGCCGATACGGCTTGACCTGAGAGCGTGTCGAACGCGCTGGCAATCGGCGCGGGTACCTCCCCTTCTGGAAACACGAAACTGCTGCCCGGTTCGAACGCCACGATGGCTCGCACATTTGGGCTTTTGATCGCCGTCAGCCAACCCGGGCCGCCGCCCTGAGAATGGGTGAACAAGATGGCCGGTCCGGTCTTTTCCAACAGAGCGGCAACGCCATTGGATACGACGTCAATGTCGTAAGGCCCGGTGTTGGGCGTCATCGACCGGTAGAATTGCTCCAGCGCCGCCTGCCCGCGCGGAAATTGACTGCCCTCGAAGTGCTCGGGCCACAGTCCAATGCGGAACTGGTTGAACCACAGCTGCTCGTCGGACACAGGTTTGATCGTCGCTTCAACCAGGCTGCGTCCCGCACCACCACGGCGTGGCTGATCGATCAGATACGTGGAGAATCCTCGGCGCAGGAAAATGTTCTGGAACCCTTCACGGCCGTCGGCCGTCGTCTCCCAGGACTTCGCGGACTGCCCCGCGCCATGCAGCATGAGAATCGGCAGCGGACGAGCATCGACAGGAACCTGATAGAACGCATACAAATGGTCGCCGTGATAGGTCTGGCCATCGGGCATCATCGGCTTGTAGGGATCGAAGTTTCCCGGCTGGGTGATCAATCCACCACCGGCAATGAGGCTGCCCTGATCCTTGATGATCAGCGGGGCGTGATCGTCAGCGCTGACGAATGCACTCGCGCCTAGTGCAAAACAAAGACTGCCGGCCTTTACAGCGGCGGACATGCATTGACGGATGAAGCACTGAATCATGGCTTGCTCTCGATTTGATATCGCAGAGAAGCAAATTACCTTTGAACGATTAATCGATAAACCCGCCCAATCACATAGCACTAATAGCAGATTCACATAAATTCAATTAGTAAAACGAACAGTTCGCCCCATGCTGAAGTGATGCCATTCCTGATGGCACAAGCTGTTACACATCCACCGTGCTAGCCGGCATTCTGCGGCTAGGCTCAAAGCTATGAATTGGTGAAGCTTCGTCATGTCGAGGAGGATTTTTCAGGTTGATTTTCGCGCAAGCATAGCCAGCCGACCGGAAAGCCCTACCGACGGCACATCATTTTTTGGGTACAAGGATGGAAAACCCATGAGCACCCCACTCCGCATCAACGAAGCCCTTTTGATCGTTGGCGACGCATTCGAACCTTTTCAATGCGTCGTCTGGTCACCGCAAGACGGTAATGGCGAACTGAGCCTGACCGTCATCGACCGGGCCAGCACTCGTATTGGCCGCAAACAGATTCCAAGGAGTACCTATTCCGATCCGGCGCAGCTGGAAAGCCTGCTGGAAGAGGCGCGCGCCGAGTTGCGCCAGGAGGGCTACAAGCTGCAACCCTGGACAATGCCAGAGCAAGCATTCTCCCGGATCGCTGCCGGTGAGAGTGCGTAATCAAGGGCTCAGAGCGGCAGATCGAAACAACCACCGTCGCACAATGGATCGAACAGCATCTGCTCTGACCAGGCAGCGTTGCAGAGGTCAGTCCGGTTCGTAAAATCGCAACGCAACATTGATATGACGGCGCCGCCTCTGAACAGGTTTGCGGAACGGAACCGGGAGCCAAGGTGTCATTTGTTCAGGCACCCTGGTGTCGTACATCCTGCTGAGATAGAGAGGTCGATTTTATGAACAACATCATCTACATCGTTGGGGCAGTGGTGATCGTCCTGGTTATCCTGTCGTTCGTCGGTCTTGTATAGGCTGCCAGCCAAGACCCGGTCTGCTGCCTGAACGCCGAAGCTGCAGACCTGTTGCAACCAACACTCCCCCGTCCAAACCGGGCACTTCACCTTGCCTGCCATTTTTCGCGCCGATTAAACAGACTGTCTTAAAACTGAAACCTAATGGTCATATATTGCAATCAACCGCTTTCATAACCCTGGCTCCAGGCCTCTTTCACGGATGAACTGCCCTCATGCGTCGCGTTGTCTTCAATCAAAAAGGTGGTGTCGGCAAATCCAGCATCGCCTGCAATCTTGCCGCTGTCAGTGCGGCGCAAGGCTACCGGACGTTGCTGGTTGATCTCGATCCTCAAGCGAATTCGACCCACTACCTCACGGGGCTGCTCAAAGACGACATTCCAACGGGTATTGCCGACTTCTTCAGACAGACACTGTCTGGGGGCTTTGCCAGCAGAAAGTGTCGAGTGGCCATAACCGAGACTGCTTACGAGAACCTCCATCTGGTGACCGCCAGCCCTGATCTTCTGGATCTGCAGTCAAAGCTTGAGAGCAAGTTCAAGATCAACAAGCTGCGCAGGTTGCTGGTGGAGCTTTCCGAAGATTACGAGCGTATCTATATCGACACCCCTCCTTCCCTGAATTTTTTCACCTTCAGCGCCCTGGTCGCAGCTGATCGATTGCTGATCCCCTATGATTGCGACAGCTTTTCCCGGCAGGCTTTGAATAGCGTCATCGCTCAAGTAGAAGATCTGCGCATGGATCACAATGAATCGCTGACGGTCGAGGGGGTGGTGGTCAATCAATTTGTCGCACACACCGGCTTACACCAGACGCTCGTAGACCAAATGCTCGCAGAGGGTCTTCCTGTGCTACCGGTTTATCTAAGTAGCTCAGTTAAAATGCGCCAGTCCCACCAAGCCTCTGTCCCCCTGATCCATTTGGCACCGCGCCATAAGCTTTCGATGGAATTTGTCGATTTGCTGGATGCACTGGAGCGAGCAGCTTAAGTTGGTTTTCGGGGATTTTTCGTACAAACCCCAGATCGGGCTCAGGCCAGCAGCTCGGTGATCCACCGGGCCTGCCGGGCGATTTCCTGCACCTTCTGCTCGGGCACGGCTTGCCGCGCCCGGGCGAAGTGGCTCAGGGTCTGCTGCTTGTGGCGCAGTATGCGCTGCCACTTGAGCAGGAACGCCGGGGTACGTGCCTGCATCTGCAGCGGGCCGAAGTACAACTCTTCAGCGCTGTACATCACCGGCCCGGCGCGCTCGGCGACGATGATTTCGTAGTAGAAGCGGTTTTCCCGCAGCACTTCCTCGCAGAGGATGCGGTAGTCATTGTCCATCAGCCATTGGCGCAGTGGCTGCTCGCCGCCGTTGGGCTGCAGGATCAGGCGTTCCTGGCCGCTCAGGCGCGCCTTGCCGCTGTCGAGGATGTCGCGAATCGTCTCGCCGCCCATGCCGCAGATGCTGATCGCCGAGATCCCGTCTCCCGGTTCGATCGCCGCCAGGCCACTGGCCAGGCGCACGGTGATCCGCTGATGCAGGTCGTTCTCGCGCACGGTGCGCTCGGCCGAGCGGAACGGCGTCAAGGCCACCTCGCCGGCCACCGCCGCCGCGATGGCGCCACGGCGCATCAACGCCACCGGCAGGTAGCCGTGATCCGAGCCGATATCCGCCAGGCGCGCACCGGCTGGCACATGCGCCGCCACGCGCTCCAGGCGCATGGACAATGTCTGTTCGTTCAACTGCAGTTCCTTTTCACCACCCATTAATCGTAGAACGGCTCAACCGACGTGCGACTGCCGACAAAAAAACTGTCGGCAACCAGGGGATCGGTTGCATCCACGACTCCTGATTGTTTTCTTATCGGGATAAGCGAGCCGGCAAGCTTACGTTTGAATGGCGGGGAAGTCATTGATGACGTGCTTGCGAAAAAAAGCCCCGCATCCGAATGGGGTGCGGGGCAAAAAATTGGTTGGTTGCGGCCAACCAAAGGAGCTCTATGGAAAGCGTTTAAGGGCCGGGGTCAGATGCATTCCTCTGCGGCGCGCTGAAAACTCGAAGGCAGGAAGTTCGCGGCCAGAAAATGCCGCTCGTAGACAAACACCTTACCGCCGCTCCCGGCCTTATAGGCTTCCAGCACGTTGTCCGCCGAGACTTTGCTCGGCACCACGATCCGGTAGCTGCGCTGTGTCTGCAACACAGTCGGGTGCAACGCACTGCCCTGCAATTTGGGAACGACGCAGTCGGCGTATTGGGCTGGGGTCTTGCTGGTCTGCAAGGTCAGGGTCGGATCGTTCGGCGCGGAGGCACAACCGGCGATCAACAAGACAAAGGCCATGGCAGGCACAAATAAAGGGCGCATCGGTCTTATCCTGAAAATAAATGTCTTCATCACGCAAATTTTTCAGCCGCGTGTTCGATGGAGGCGATTTTCCAACTATTGTCGACAAAGCAGAACTTGTGTTTCTTGATGGTCACTATTACCTCTAGCAATAGTTGCGCGCCGAGCAGGCGGATGCACACTCAATAACAACAAGACACGCTTGATGAGGATCTTCCCTTGAGAACTTTTGACCTGATCCGCGACGCCGTGTTACCCGATTTCCGAGACCGAGTGGCCGAGTACCTGATCGAGTACGAAACCGTCCTGTTGTGCGAAAACGCGCCCGACCCGGAGCTTGCGCGGGCCACCGCCAATCAGTTGCGCGGTTATTTGCGCGGGTTGAACACCATGCGGGTATTGGGCATGGCGGATTGGGAGGAGCTGGATCGGCGGGTGGTGAACACATGGCTTTAGCACCGGCCGAGTGCAAAAGTCAGTCGTGCGGAAACGTTCGCTCACTAAACTAAACGCACCCGACAGGCGTAATGCCAGTCAGTTAAGCGAAATCCCTGTGGGAGCGGGCTTGCTCGCGAAGACGGCGGCCCAGTCAATATTGATGTCGCCTGACACACCGCTTTCGCGAGCAAGCCCGCTCCCACAGGTTCCGCGTCTTAACTGACTGGCATTACCCGACAGGCGCGTGTTTAAGCGCCCTACAGATAACTTCCTGAAAGCTACAAGACCTTGCGCCGTTGCCTACGGTTACGCCAGAATCCGCCGGCTTGTGCGCCTTGGGGCCGCCCGGTAACTTGATTCGGGTCACTGCCCATCAGTGATCGGGTTTAGTCGCCCGTGGTTTCACGAAGCGCATTTGCATCCAGACAGTCAGGTCATTTCATGCCTGCACTTCATGGTAGCTGTGCGCAGGGCGCCTTCGGGCGCGCCGGTTTCGTGTCTCCCCGGTCGACTAACCTGCGTACAGCTGCCACCCCTTGTTTAGTCGCAAGTCGGTGGCGGCTCCACATTTTTGGAGCACGAAAATATGTTCAAGGTCACACCCAACCCGCCAGACACCGATCACCCGGACGAACCCGATCCAAACACACTCAACGATACCGCCAAACGCGCCCTCGACTTCCACTTCCCCTCGACTGCCGACATCAAAGCCACCCCGCGTACTCCCAGCACCCTGTTTACCGTCAACTCAGAGGCCACGACCGAAACCTTGGTGGTTTATCTGGTCGAAACGCTGGCCTCGGTCGATGTGATGGTCCATCACCTGGTGGATCATCTGGACGGCGGATCGCGCAATGCCTTGTTGGGCATTTCCAACAGCATCATGCTGGCCGAAATCACGGCGAACCGAGTGCTGGATCAGATCGATCCGCACGCGTAGGCGCCAGGCAGCGGTCCCTTATTGGGGCCGCATTTAAGTAAAGACGCATGACTGGGCAGCAGCCGGAGGCAGGCTCCACCAGCCGCTGCAGATCGGGGCAGTTTTGGGCGATAGAGCCTCCTGGCGATGACATTACCGGATCAAAAAACAAAATTGCCATGTGCTCCCTTCGTTCTTCTCTACGTCGCAGTTCTTCACTGCCCGTTCCTGTCCGTCTGGAGTTCCCTCGATGCCCTCGCCCAAATCCTTGCCCGCTGCACTGCTGGGGCTGGCCCTTGCCTGTCCGGTCATGGCCGAGACCCAAGGCCTGGAGCTGGGACAAGTGCTGATCGGCGCTGAGGACTTGAGCGGCGAAGACGCGTCGGTCGAAGACGCCAAGGCCCGACTGGCCCAAGTGCCCGGCGGCACCAATGTGGTCGACCTGCGCCGCCCACTGCAGGGTCGGGTGGCCAGCAACCAGGATGTGCTGGCTTATCAACCGGGGGTCTATGCCCAGTCTGCGGGCAACGAAGGGGTCAAGATCTCTATCCGCGGATCGGGGATCAACCGCGCGCCGGGGGCCCATGCCTCGGGTGTGTACGCCATGCTCGACGGCCTGCCGCTGACCGGCCCGGGTGGCACGCCCTATGAATTGCTGGAACCGCTGTGGCTCGACCACGTGGAAGTGCTGCGCGGCGCCAACGGTTTCGACAGAGGCGCCCTGGCCCTGGGCGGGGCCATCGATTACATCAGCCACACCGGCTACGACGCACCGCTGTTGCAGGTGCGCTACGCCATGGGCAGCCGCGGTTATCAGCAGCGCCAGGTCAGCTCCGGGCAGGTGCTGGGCGACTTCGATTATTACGTGGCGATGACCGATGCGCGCTCCGATGGCTATCAGGACCACACCGCCAGTGACAGTCAGGGCGTCATCGCCAACTTCGGTTATCGCTTCAACCCGAACCTGGAAACGCGCTTGTACCTGCGCTATCGCCAGACCGACAACGACCTCGCCGGCCGCGTGACCAAGCACTCCATCGAGCACGACCCACGGGCAGCCAACCCCGCCTACGTCTCGCGGGACGACAGCCGTGAGCAACCGGGCAGCACCTTCATCGGCAACAAGACCACCTACTACATCGACGACGATTCGAGCCTCCAGGCCGGCCTTGTCTACCACGACTATCCCATGGACTTGCGCGAGGGACCCAACCGCTTGAAGGTCGCCTACACGGATGTCAGCGGCACATTCGACTATAAGCGTCGCGACACCCTCTGGGGCCTGGAAAGCCATAGCACCCTGGGACTGCGAGTGACCAAGCACTTGCCGAATGCCGGCGCCAGCGAGCTGGTGCGCATCCCCACCGGCAACACCGCCGGCTACGCGCCGGGCACGCACATTCGCAACTTCACTTACCAGGGTTCGGACACCGTTCTGCATGTGGGCAATGATCTGGAGATCGCCGACGACCTATGGTTGACCACCGGCCTCGCCGCCCTCTATACCCGCCGTGAAAGCGCAGTGACCTACCCGCCAGGCGGTGGCAAGACCAGCCTGAACGACTGGGACTACGCCCCGCGCCTGGGCCTGCGCTACCAACTGACTCCTGACCTGCAGCTGTTCGGCAATCTCAGCCGCTCGGTCGAAGCGCCACACCCCTGGTCGCTGATCTACAGCTCCAACGTTCGATTCCCGGCAGGCAGCGGCGTCGCCACGGGCGCCCAGCGCGATCCGATCAAGTTGCAAAACCAGACCGCGACCACCCTCGAAATCGGCGGCCGCGGCGACAGCACGCTGGGGCAATGGAGCCTGGCCTGGTACTACGCCCAGGTGCGCCACGAATTGCTCTCGGTGTTGCCGGATGCCAACGCCACCACGCCCTACGAACTCAACGCCAGCCCCACTGTGCACCAGGGCGTGGAAGCCAGCCTGCAGAGCAACCTGTGGTCGCGGGACGACGGCGGCCAACTGAGCCTGCGCCAGAGCTATACCTTCAGCGATTTCCACTACCGCGACGACGAGCGCTTCGGCGACAACCGCCTGCCGGGCCTGCCGATGCACTATTACCAGGGCGAACTGCGCTATGACTGGCCCCAGGGCTTCTTCGCCGCGCTCAATACCCAGTGGGTGTCCAAGGTGGCGGTTGATTACGCCAACAGCTACTACGCCGATCCCTACGCACTGTTCGGCGCCACCCTGGGCTACAACGCGCCCAAGGGCGACTGGCAGACCTGGCTGGACCTGCGCAACCTGACTGACAAGCACTACGCCGCCACCGTCACTCCGGGCTACGACGACAATGGACTGGACGCGGCACGATCGACACCGGGTGAGGGTCTGGCGGCGTATGTCGGCGTGTCGTGGAGCCTGCGCTGAGGCTTTATTGGCTGATGCCCGCCTTGACCAGGGAGTTGAAGGGTGCATTAGGGCCGCAATCCCGCCTTGATCACCGCGTGCTCAGGACCAACGACCTCTCACTACCAGCCCCAGCAATTCTCGATGTCCGCTGACTCCCACCTTTCGATAAAGCCGCTTGATGTAGGTAGCGGCGCTTGAGCGCTGGATGCCCATCAAGGGCGCAATGTCTTCCGCCCCCAGCCCACTGAGCAGATGCCTGAGCAGTTCACGGTCCCGACGAGTCAGTTCAGGATAGAGTCGCTCAACGCGTTGACTCAGCAAAGACGGCATCTGGTTGGCTTCGATATAGGCGCGATAGTGCAATCGCGTGACTTGAATCAGCAACGGCGCCACCGACTCGATAAATTCGATTTCGCGCTGGTTGAAGTTGCCGTGCTCACGACCTCGATAGAAGTTGATCGACAGCCAGCCCCCGCCTTCCTCCTGATGATTGAGCAAGGCCATGCGTTGGGAGATTTGCGGTTGTTCGTAGCAGACTCGCCGATAGTCACGATGGGTGATGTCTTCGACTGACTGAAGCTGGGCCAGGATTCGTGCACCACCGTATTTCGCCTTGTGACCGAGCATCGCCTGGCGGTTGCCGTCCAGGCTGTGAAAACGCTCGACGTAATCCCGGGAAATACGCGATATCTGCACCAGCCTGGCCTGGTCGGAACACGACAACACCTGCGGTTCCTGGCCCTCGGGGTAAGCGAAAATAGTACATTGAGCCAGCGGCATCACACCCCGCACCAACGTCAATAACTCTGCCGCCAGCCAGGTCCGGCAGTCCTCGCCGACCCGAGCCAACAGGTGGGCGATTTGCCCCGTCGTCAGTGGGACCTGGTTGTATACGGTGGTGAGCGGCCAGTGGTTCATTCAGGGATCAGTTCGCGCGAAGAAGGTTGACGTTCGTGGGGCAGCGAGCGCACCAGCATGGCAGCCACCAGTAACAGCAGCGCCGCGTACAGACAACCGGCGGTATAGGTATGGGTCAGGTCTTTGAGCCAGCCGACCACCAAGGGGTTAAGGGCCGACCCCAGATTACCCACTGCGTTGATCACCGCGATGCCCACTGCCCGGGCTTGAAAACTCAACGAGCGATCCGGCAGGGTCCAGAAAATCGACATGGCCGTGTAGGAACCCGTCGCCGCCATGCAGACCCCGGCCAGCTGCACGATCGGCTCGCTCGACAGGGCCGTGCAGCACCAGCCCGCTGCGGCCATCAGCATCGGCAGCGCCAGGTGCCAACGCCGCTCCTGGGTCAGGTCCGAGTGTCGGCCCCAGAGGATCATGCCCACAATGGTGCATATTTGCGGAATTGCCGACAACAATCCGACCAGCGTATTGCTTTGACCCACGCTGAAGCTCTTGATGATCAACGGCGTCCAGACCGCGATCATCGCCAGGGTGTTGACCAGGCAAAAGTACACCAGGCAGAACAGAATCACCGCTGGCGACAGCAATTCACGTCCCCAGTGAGCGTGAGGGGAAGGTGCCTGGCGGTCCCGCTCCATCAACTCGGCCAGCTGCAGTTTCTCATCGTCGCTCAGCCAGCGTGCCTGGCGCGGCTTATCGTCCAGATAACCGTACACCACCAGGCCGAGTACGACGCTGGGCAATCCTTCGAGTAGAAACAGCCATTGCCAGCCTGCCAGTCCCCAGTGGCCATCCAGCCCCAAAATGGCGCCGGACAAGACCGAACCGAAGCCCGCGGTAAACGGCATGGCAATCATGAACAGCGCATTGGCCCGCGCCCGATACGCCGCCGGAAACCAGAACGTCATATACAACAGCACACCCGGCAGAAACCCTGCCTCGGTGATACCTACCAATGCACGCAACCAATAAAGGCTGGCCGCGTCATGCGCAAACAGCGTTGCGGTCGACGCCACGCCCCAGGCAATCATCAGGCTGCCGATCCAGCGACGGGCGCCGAGTTTCGCCAACACCATGTTGCTGGGGATGCCGCACGCGATGTAGGCCAGGTAGAAAATCGTGGTTGCCATGCCGAACTGGGTACTGCTCAAGCCCAGGTCGTCCATCATCGTCAGCCCGGCAAAGCCGATATTGATACGGTCCAGAAATGAAAAAACGAAGCAGATGAAGAGAAACCACAGCAGGCGTTTCGAGACTTTGGCGATGACCGGCGGATGAGCGCCGGCCTCCTCGCCAGGGGTCACAGCAGGACGGGATGGCATAGGGTGATCCTGTTTTTGTAATTATTGGCTGACGCAAGGTTTTACAGGTCCTGCACGGCGCACTCGATCAGTGCGTCGAAGCGCTCGGCATCGTTGAGTGCCTCGGCCGCCAGCAACGCCAGTTTGACCAGGAACAACTCACTGTCGTGACCCGTACGGTCGATCGCCTCGGCGAGCCGATCGTAGGCGCGCTCGAGGTCTGCCACGTTCATCGACTGACTCATGATTGGTAACTCCCGTTGTGGCCCAGGGCCTGGTTTAATCCATGGCGCAAACGCTCGGCATCCAGATTCAACCAGCGAGCGCAAACGTGCTGGTCCGGGCGCGCCAGATAGGCCGCGCCTGCGTGCTGCACGCCATAACGCGTGCTGAACAGAAGGTCGGGATCGGCCAGGGTCAGGTCGGCGTGTTGCACCTGACTGACGCCATTCATGGCGATCGCTATTACTTGGATCGGCAGTCCCTGACGGCGCAGGGCCTGGACTTGGGCATCGATGTCGGCATCGAGTACCGCCGCGTCAGTGAAGCAAATCAAATGGTAGGCGGGCGCCAGCTCGTCGAACAAATAGTGCTGCTCGGCCAGACGTACATTGAGCAACGGCGCACCGTTGCGCGGCCCGCCGGTGAACAACAGGTTATCGTCGTCCACTGCGTTGAGTCGCGAATCGGCGTAGTCGTGAGCCCTTGAGGTGCGCCAGTGATACAGCGGGCGCACGAACTCCCGGGTCAGCGACAGCGACAGTACCGCATCGCGCAACAGTCGATAGCCGCGACTGGGCGGCGCCATGAACCGCGTGCTCTTGCCGGCCTCTTCAATGATTTCCCGAGCGGCCTTGACCCGTTCGTCACTGTAAGAAGCCAACAGTCCGGCACCGGCCAGGCCTTTGATGTGCAGGGCCAGTTTCCAGCCCAGGTCGTGGCAATCCTGGAACCCGGTATTGGCGCCGCGCACGCCGAAAATCGGTAACAGATGCGCCGCGTCCCCGGCAAAAATCACTCGGTCATTAATGTACTGCGCCAGGGTCAGCGCCCGGGCCGAATACACTGAACTCCAATCCAGCTCCCATTCAGGGTTCTCGACATTGAGCATCGCCAGTTGCGCATTGATGCGCTCACGCAAGGAGTCGGGGTGCAGCGCCTGCTCGGGGGTTTCGTCCACGGGCAACTGGTAATCGATGCGCCAGATATCGCCAGGCTCGCGGTGCATCAACACGGTGTTGCCGGGGTTCCAGGAGGGATCGAAAAACGCCAGGCGTTCGGTCGGCAGATCGAGCTTGATGCGGATGTCGGCAATCACGAACCGCCCTTCATAGGACGCGCCTTCAAGCTTGAGGCCCAGCATCGAACGCAGTCCGGAGCGGGCACCATCAGCGGCCACCACCCAATCGGCCTCCAGGGAATAGACATCGCCCGGGGTATCGACTTGCAACACGGCTCGGTCGACGCCTTGCTCGATATCGATGACCTTGTTGCCCCAGCGCAATTCGATCAGCGGCTGTGCCTGGGCGGCCTCCACCAGATGTTGCTCGAGGTACTGCTGTTGCAAATTGGTCATCGGCGCAAAACGATCGTGCTCGTCGACCGGTGCTTCCATGCGAAATACCCGCTGGCCGCGGTAGTAGGAATTGCCGAATCGCCAGGGCAGGCCCTGCTCGGTCACGGCCTCGGACACTCCCACTTGCTGGAATATTTCCATGGAACGGCGGGTGAAAACAATCGCGCGGCTGCCTTCACAGACTTGCTGCTCCGCCGCCAGGACGGTGCTTCTGACACCGTAGCGCGCCAGTTCAAGCGCCAGCGTCAGGCCAATGGGCCCTGCGCCCACAATCACCACGGGCGAGCGATTGACGCTACCTGGGGATGGCACGAAAGCAGGGTAAACCTGATAGGGAAAATACAGTGAACGATGGGGTACGACTTGAGGCTGATGCATGGTCCGGCGGCTCCCGGTTTATTGTTATCGGGGACAGGTCTTGTCTCGGGCCACTCTAAATCCAAGCGCTCAGGTGGATGTCCCCCGCAGGGGACATCTTGCTGGTGCCCGCAACCCTACCGCTCAAGTATCGCCCAATTGCGCCTGAATCTTTTGCACGACGCCCTGCATCGCCGGTAAATATCGGCGAGCGGCTTCCTCAATGGGCATTGCCTTGGCGATATAGACCAGATTCAGGCAGCCCATCACCTGCTCCTCATGCATGACCGGGATCGCAATGGCGGCGATCTTGCGCTCCTCTCCCCAATGCGCATTATTTTCGCCATATCCCTTGCCGAGCGTGTGCTCCACCAGCCGGTCGACGAATCGGCGGTCCGCGGCAAATGCCGATTGTTCGTCTTCGCGACTGACCATCAACTCAATCAACTCTTCGCGCTCCGCCGGTCGGCAGTACGCAAAATAGGCACGCCCGGTCGCAGTCATCAGCAAGGGCAAGCGGCGGCCCACCATGGATCGGTGAAACGACAGGCGACTGAAACGATGGGTGGTCTCACGAATGACCATCGCATCGCCATCCAGCGTGCACAGGTCGGTGGGCCAGACGACTTCCTGCAGCAACTCGCCGAGCAAGGGGGCGGCGATCGAGGAGATCCATTGCTCGTCGCGAAACCCTTCACTGAGTTCGCGAACTTTCAAGGTCAGTCGATAGCTGTCATCCGACTCGCTACGCCGTACATAACCTTCAGCCTGCAAGGTTTCCAGCAGCCTGCGCACGGTGGTGCGGTGCAGCCCGCTTTGCTCAGCCAGTTGCGCGGTGCTGGCACCGCCGTCGAAGCGGTTCAAGCCATTGATCAATGCCAGACCTCGCATCAGGCCACGCACGGCTTTGTATTCGGTCTCGCCCATGGCTTGATCCTTTTTTTTGTTGTAAATCAATCATGTGCACTCAGTGCACACTAACAAGGGTTGTCGTTGTCGACCAGCCCCGTGATTTCCATACTGCGCCCAACAAGAAATCCAAAAGCGCTGTACGGAGATACCCATGAGTCCTGCTCCCACTCCTTCCACATTGGACCTGACCACCGACGTCGCCATCGTTGGTGCCGGCCCGGTCGGTTTGATGATCGCCAATTACCTGGGCCAATGTGGTGTGAACGTCACCTTGGTGGAAAAACTCGACAGCCTGATCGACTACCCCCGCGCCATCGGCCTGGATGACGAAAGCCTGCGTACCTTCCAGGCCGTTGGCCTGGCCGACAATGTACTGCCGCACACCACCCCTTGGCATGCCATGCGTTTCCTGACGCCCAAGGGTCGCTGCTTTGCCGATATTCAGCCCAAGACCGACGAGTTCGGCTGGTCGCGGCGCAACGCATTCATTCAACCCTTGGCCGACCGGGTACTGTTCGAAGGCCTGCAGCGTTTCAACACCGTCAAGGTGCTGTTCAGCCGTGAGCTCGACAGTTTTGAACAAAGCGACAGCGCCGTGGTGCTCAACCTCAAGGATCAGCATGGCCGTAGCGAACGCCTGCACGCCCGCTACCTGATTGGTTGCGACGGTGGCAACAGCCTGGTGCGGCGCAGCCTGGACATCAGTTTCGAAGGCAAGACCGCGCCCAATCAGTGGATCGTGGTCGACATTGCCAACGATCCGCTGGCCACGCCCCATGTTTATCTGTGTTGCGACCCCGTGCGTCCTTACGTGTCCGCCGCCCTGCCCCATGGCGTGCGTCGCTTCGAGTTCATGGTGATGCCCGGCGAAACAGAGGCCGAGCTGAGCCAGCCCGAGAACATGCGCAAGCTGCTGGCCAAGGTGTTGCCAAACCCGGACCACATCGAGCTGATCCGCAGCCGCGTCTATACCCATAACGCTCGCCTGGCCGGCCGGTTCCGTCAGGGCCGGGTGCTGCTGGCCGGCGATGCCGCGCATATCATGCCGGTGTGGCAAGGCCAGGGGTACAACAGCGGCATGCGCGATGCCTCGAACCTGGCGTGGAAACTGTCGCTGGTGATCAAGGGGCTGGCGGCCGACAGTCTGCTCGACAGCTACGAACAGGAGCGCCGCGACCACGCCAAGGCGATGATCAATCTTTCCGTGCTCGCCGGCCACGTGTTGGCACCGCCGAAACGCTGGCAAGGCACCCTGCGCGATGGTGTGTCGTGGCTGCTCAACTACCTGCCGCCGGTCAAACGCTACTTCGTGGAAATGCGCTTCAAACCGATGCCGCAATACACCCGGGGCGCCTTGATCGTGCCGAGTGAAAAGGGCTCGCCGGTCGGCAAGATGTTCATTCAGCCGAAGGTGCTGACTGACGCCGGCACCACGGTGTTGCTGGATGAAGTGATCGGCGAAAACTTTGCGATTATCGCCTGGGGCTGCGATCCGACCTGGGGCCTGACAACGGCGCAAATGACCCAATGGAAAGCCCTGGGCACACGCTTTATTCAAGTGTTGCCGGACGTCCAGCTCAGAGCACCGAGTGACGCCGGCCCCGACGTGATCCGCGTCGGCGACAGCACCGGTCGCCTCAAGGAATGGTTCGCCCGCGGCACTTCGTCCATCGCCCTGGTGCGTCCAGACCGCTTCCTCGCCGCACTGGCCATCCCCCAAACCGTTGGCCAGGCCTGCGATGAATTGGCCCGGGCGCTCAAAGCCCTGCCGCAAGCCGCTGCGAAAGCTGTTGTCAGCAAGGTGGCTTGAGATGAGCGCCTATCTGCATTGCTTGTCTCACACGCCACTGGTGGGCTACGTCGACCCAGAGCCCCACGTGCTGGCCGAGGTCGATGCCATGATCAGCGATGCCCGTGAACGCATCGCCCGCTTCGACCCGGAGCTGATCGTGCTGTTCGGCCCGGACCATTACAACGGTTTTTTCTACGACGTGATGCCGGCCTTTTGCATCGGCATGGCGGCCGACGCCATCGGCGATTTCGACACCGCCGCCGGTCCCCTGGACGTGCCTAAAGCGCTGGCCGAATCCTGCGCCCAGGCTGTGTTGGATGCCGGTGTCGATGCCGCTGTGTCTTATCGCATGCAGGTCGACCATGCGTTCGCACAACCGCTGGAGCTGTTGCTCGGCGGCTTGCAGGGCTGCCCGGTGATCCCGGTGTTCATCAACTCCGTGGCCGTGCCCCTGCCCGGCTTCAAACGCGCACGACTGCTGGGTGAAGCGATTGGCCAATGGGCAAAATCGCTGAATAAACGCGTGCTGTTTCTGGCCTCCGGCGGCTTGTCCCATCAGCCACCCGTACCGGAACTCGCCAAGGTCGATGCGCGCATGGCCGATCGGCTGATGGGCAGCGGTCGTCAATTGCCGGCTAATGAGCGACAGGCGCGCCAGGAACGAGTCATCCAGGCCGCTCGGGATTTCGTTGAAGACCAACGCAGTCTGCACCCGCTTAATCCGGTATGGGACCAGCAGTTTCTCGACACCCTTGAACAGGGCCGCCTGAGCGACCTCGATGCGCTGGGCAATGACGAGCTGTCGGCCTTGGCCGGCAAGTCGACCCACGAAGTGAAAACCTGGGTCGCCGCCTTCGCCGCGCTGTCGGCCTTCGGCCCGTACCAGACCGAAGGCCGCTACTACCGTCCGATTCCCGAATGGATCGCAGGCTTCGGCGCCCTTGGCGCGCAGCCGCTGAACAACCACCATTGAATTCAAGGAATATTGCCATGACCGCCACTGCATTCACCGAAGCCTCCACCAGCCGTTTTGCCCGTATCAAGGAAGGCGACCTGGATCTGCAACTGCACTACAACGACATTGGCCAAGGTGAAGAAACCGTGGTCATGCTGCACGGCTCCGGCCCGGGTGCCAGCGGCTGGGCCAACTTCCATCGCAATATCGAGCCGCTGTTGAATGCCGGTTACCGCGTGATCCTGATGGATTGCCCAGGCTGGAGCAAAAGCGACACGATCGTCAGCGAAGGCTCGCGCTCGAACCTCAACGCTCAAGCGCTCAAGGGCCTGCTCGATGTGCTGGACCTGGACCGCGTACACATCATCGGCAACTCGATGGGTGCCCACAGCACCGTCGCCTTCGCCCTGGAATATCCTGAGCGGATCGGCAAACTGATCCTGATGGGCGGCGGTACCGGCGGCCCAAGCGCGTTTGTTCCCCAGCCCACTGAAGGCATCAAGCTGATCGGCGCGCTGTACCGCGAGCCGACCATCGAGAACCTGAAGAAGATGATGAACGTCTTCGTTTTCGATGCCAGCGGCCTGACCGAAGAATTGTTCCAGACCCGCCTGGACAACATCCTGGCGCGCCGCGATCACCTGGAAAACTTCGTCAAGAGCAGCACCCTCAATCCCAAGCAGTTCCCCGATTTCAGCCACCGCCTGCACGAAATCACCGCCGACACCCTGCTGGTCTGGGGCCGCGAAGACCGCTTCGTGCCCATGGACACTGGCTTGCGCCTGCTGGCCGGCCTGCCCAAGGCGCAGCTGCACGTGTTCAACCGTTGCGGCCACTGGGCGCAGTGGGAACACGCCGAGAAGTTCAACCGCATGGTCCTGGACTTCCTGACCCACTGATCACCGAGGCTGACATGAAGCTGACTCAAGACACACTGCAACAGCTCGCCGCCGACCTGCGCCAGGCCGAAGCCCATGGCGAAGCCATCGGGCCGCTGCGCGAGCAGATCGGTGAAGACAACGCCGCAGCCGCGTACACCATCCAGCGCCTCAACGTCGACCACGGCGTGGCCAACGGGCGCCGCGTGGTTGGCCGCAAAATCGGCCTGACCAATCCCAAGGTGCAGCAGCAACTGGGCGTCGATCAGCCGGACTTCGGCACGCTGTTTGCCGACATGTGCTACGGCGATAACGAAACCGTGCCCGTGGGTCGCGTATTGCAGCCCAAGATCGAAGCCGAAATCGCCTTGATCCTCGAGCGCGATCTGCCCCGCACCGACACCAGCTTTGCTGAGGTGATGGCGGCCACCGGCTGGGTCCTCCCGGCGCTGGAAGTCGTTGGCAGCCGAGTACAGAACTGGAACATCCGCTTCGTCGATACCGTGGCGGACAACGCCTCCAGCGGCTGCTTCGTGCTCGGTGGCCCGGCTCGACGCATCGAGGGCCTGGACCTGCGCCAGGCCAGCATGCGCATGACCCGCAACGGCGAAGAAGTGTCCAGCGGCAGCGGCGCCGAATGCCTCGGTCATCCGCTCAACGCGGCCGTCTGGCTGGCCCGGACCATGGCTCGCCTCGGCGATCCGCTGCGGGCGGGCGACATCATTCTGACCGGCGCACTCGGGCCGATGGTGGCGGTGGCCGGTGGTGATCGTTTCGAAGCTGAAATTGAAGGCATCGGCCGTGTCGGTGTGGATTTCTCGGTAGACAGTAGCGCCGAGTGATCGGCGACTTGCGTGCACATGAGGCAATAACAATGAACAAACTCAAAGTCGCCATCATCGGTTCCGGCAACATCGGCACCGACCTGATGATCAAGATCCTGCGTAACGCCCAACATCTGGAAATGGCGGTCATGGTCGGCATCGACCCGGCCTCCGACGGCCTGGCCCGTGCCCAACGCATGGGCGTCGCTACCACTCATGAAGGCGTCGAAGGCCTGACCCGCATGGACGTGTTCAAGGACATCGACTTCGTGTTCGATGCCACCTCGGCCGGTGCCCATGTGAAGAATGATGCGTTCCTGCGCGGCATCAAACCCGGTATCCGCCTGATCGACCTGACCCCGGCAGCCATCGGCCCGTACTGCGTGCCGGTGGTCAACCTGGAGCAGAATCTGGATCAGCTCAATGTCAACATGGTCACCTGCGGTGGCCAGGCGACGATCCCGATGGTTGCGGCCGTGTCGCGGGTGGCCAAGGTGCACTACGCCGAAATCGTCGCCTCGATCGCCAGCAAGTCCGCCGGTCCCGGTACCCGCGCCAACATCGACGAGTTCACCGAAACCACCTCCAAGGCCATCGAAGTGATCGGCGGTGCAGCCAAGGGCAAGGCGATCATCGTGATGAACCCGGCCGAGCCACCGCTGATGATGCGCGACACGGTGTTTGTGTTGTCCGAAGCGGCCGACCAGGCGCTGGTCGAGGCGTCCATCGAAGAAATGGCCGCGGCGGTGCAAGCCTATGTGCCGGGCTATCGCCTCAAGCAGAAAGTGCAGTTCGACGTCATCCCGGAAGACGCGCCGCTGCACATCCCCGGCCTCGGCACATTCTCCGGGCTCAAGACCTCGGTGTTCCTCGAAGTCGAAGGCGCCGCCCACTACCTGCCAGCCTACGCCGGCAATCTCGACATCATGACCTCCGCTGCCTTGGCCACCGCCGAGCGCATGGCGCAGTCGATGCTCAACGCCTGAGGAGACCGACATGACTTTTAATCCCGGCAAAAAACTCTACATCTCCGACGTGACCCTGCGCGACGGCAGTCACGCGGTACGCCATCAGTACTCACTGCAAAACGTGCAGGACATCGCCCGCGCCCTGGACAAGGCCAAGGTCGATTCGATCGAAGTGGCGCACGGCGACGGCCTGCAAGGCTCCAGCTTCAACTACGGTTTTGCCAGCCACACCGACCTGGAGTGGATCGAAGCGGCGGCCGATGTGATCAGCCACGCCAAAATCACCACCTTGCTGTTGCCCGGCATCGGCACGGTGCATGACTTGAAAGCGGCCTACAACGCCGGTGCCCGGGTGGTGCGCATCGCCACCCATTGCACCGAGGCCGACGTGTCGAAACAGCACATCGAATACGCCCGCGAACTGGGCATGGACACCGTCGGTTTCCTGATGATGAGCCACATGATTCCGGCCGAGCAGTTGGCCGCGCAGGCCAAGCTGATGGAGAGCTACGGCGCTACCTGCGTGTACATGGCCGACTCCGGCGGCGCGATGAACATGCAGGACATCCGCGATCGTTTCCGCGCGTTCAAGGCCGTGCTCAAGCCGGAGACCGAAACTGGCATGCACGCTCACCACAACCTGTCGCTCGGCGTGGCCAACTCGATCACTGCCGTCGAGGAAGGCTGCGACCGCATCGACGCCAGCCTCGCCGGCATGGGCGCCGGTGCCGGCAACGCGCCGCTGGAAGTGTTCATCGCCGCCGCCGAGCGCCTCGGTTGGAACCACGGCACCGACCTTTACACCCTGATGGATGCCGCCGATGACATCGTCCGTCCGCTGCAGGACCGCCCGGTGCGGGTCGACCGCGAGACCCTGGCCCTGGGTTACGCCGGCGTCTACTCGAGCTTCCTGCGCCACGCCGAAATCGCCGCCGCCAAGTACGGCCTCAAGACCCTCGACATCCTCGTCGAACTGGGCAAGCGCCGGATGGTCGGCGGCCAGGAAGACATGATCGTCGACGTCGCGCTGGATCTGCTCAAAAAACGCTAACACCACACCCCTGTAGGAGCCGGCTTGCTGGCGAAGGCGGCGGCACATTCGACAGAGGCGTCGGCTGACAGACCGCCTTCGCCAGCAAGCCGGCTCCTACACAAGGTTGTCCCTGACTGCCATTACAACAATAAAACGGGTACTGCCCATGACATCGCTAAACGTGACAACACCGTTGCACATGACGCGGACCATCGGTCTGTGTTTCCTCGTCGCCCTGATGGAAGGCCTTGACCTGCAAGCCTCGGGGATCGCCGCCCAAGGTATGGCGGCGGCTTTCCAACTGGATAAATTACACATGGGCTGGGTCTTCAGCGCCGGGATTTTCGGCCTGCTGCCCGGTGCCTTCCTCGGCGGCCTGCTCGCGGATCGCATCGGTCGCAAACGCGTGCTGATGGTGTCGGTGGCGCTGTTCGGGCTGTTCTCGCTGGTCACCGCCATGGCTTGGGACTTCAACAGCCTGTTGGTTGCCCGCTGCCTCACGGGCGTGGGCCTGGGCGCCGCGCTGCCCAACCTGATCGCCCTGAGCAGTGAAGTGGCGAGCCCGCGCCTGCGTGGCACAGCCGTTAGCCTGATGTATTGCGGCGTGCCGTTGGGTGCTGCGCTCGCAGCGACTATTGGCATCGCCGATCTGGCCGGTGGCTGGCAAGTGGTGTTCTATGTCGGCGGCGTGGTGCCGCTGTTGATTGTGCCGCTGTTGGCACTTTATCTGCCCGAGTCGGCACAGTTTCTCCAGCGCGGCCAGAACGTCGCTCCGGTCGGCGTGGTCCGGGGCCTGTTTCGTGAGGGCGCGGCAGCGCCGACCGCGATGATCTGGGTCAGCTACTTCTTCACGCTCATGGTGGTCTACATCCTGATCAATTGGCTGCCCAGCCTGTTGATCGGCCAGGGCTTCAGCGCTACCCAGGCCAGCTGGGTGATGCTGGCGCTGCAAATTGGCGCGGCGACCGGCACCTTGCTGCTGGGCTGGGTCATGGACCGCGTGCCGGCCTGGGCGCTGTCGGCGCTGATCTACCTCGGCATTCTCGCTTCGTTGACCGCCCTGGGCCTGGCCAGTCAACTGCAGAGCATGCTGGTGGCCGGGTTCGTTGCCGGCTTTTTCGCCACGGGCGGGCAATGCGTGCTGTATGCCCTGGCACCGCATTTCTATCGTCCGTCGGTGCGTGCGACAGGGGTCGGCTGCGCGGTCGCCATCGGCCGATTGGGCGCCATGAGCGGCCCGCTGGTGGCCGGCAAGATGCTCGCGCTGGGCACCGGCACCACCGGGGTGATGCTGGCCTCGGCACCAGGGATCGTCATCGCGGCGCTGGCGATGTTTTACCTGTCGGTGCGGCGCAACGGCTCGCAAGCCGACTGACTGTCTACCCGTAACACCCCGTGTCGCAATGGGCGCGGGCTTATTCCAACAACAATAAAAGTGAACACTGCCATGCTCAGGAATTCCCTTGGGGCGCTCAGCGCCTGCGCCTGCGCTTTATCCATTGGTCAGGCTTGCGCCAGCGGTTTTGCCGACGACAGCCACGCCGATCTGGTGCTGCGCAACTACTACTTTGACCGCAATTACGTGAATGCCACGCCCCAGGCCGCCGCCCGCGAATGG
Source organism: Pseudomonas fluorescens (assembly GCF_902497995.1). Lineage (GTDB taxonomy): Bacteria > Pseudomonadota > Gammaproteobacteria > Pseudomonadales > Pseudomonadaceae > Aquipseudomonas > Aquipseudomonas fluorescens_BK. The sequence continues at coordinate 99,252 of NZ_CABVII010000016.1, forward strand.
GCGCAGGGTTTCATTCTCAACCTGCGTTCGGGCTACACCGAAGGCCCGGTCGGGTTTGGCCTGGACGCCCAGGGCTTGCTGGGTATGCGCCTGGATTCCTCACGCGCTCGCACCGGTACCGGCCTGCTACCGTATAGCGCCACCACCCGTGAGCCGGCCGATGAATATTCGGAGCTGGGTCTGACGGCCAAAGCCAGGGCATCCAAAAGCGAGCTGCAATTGGGCACCATCAGCACGTTCCTGCCGATCGCCTTCGCCAGCCCTACCCGCCTGCTGCCACAGACGTTTCGCGGCGCATACCTCAAGTCCCAGGAAATCGACAACCTGACCCTGCACCTCGGTTGGCTGGATCGCATCAACCTGCGCGACTCCACCGACTACCAGAAAATGACGGTGGGTTCACCCAATGGACGCTTCAATGGCGCCGCCGAGTCGGACCGTTTTTCTTTCCTCGGCGGCGACTATGCCTGGTCGTCGCAGCTGACGTTGAAGTACTACCACGCAGAACTCGCTGACCTGTACCGCAAGGATTTCTACGGCTTTGTCGACAACCGCCCCCTTGGCCCCGGCAGCTTGAAAAGCGACTTTCGTCTGTTCATCACCGGCGAGGATGGCGCGGCCAAGGCCGGCCCGGTGGACAACCGCAACGCCGCGCTGATGCTGACGTACAGCCTGGGCGCCCACAAATTCGGCGCTGGCTACATGCAACTGACTGGCAAAACTGCCATGCCCTACCTGTTCGGCACCGAGCCATTGGTGATCACCGAAGGCACGCTGAGCTCCGAATTTCTCAACCCCAGGGAACGCAGTTGGCAGGTGCGCTATGACTACAATTTTGCAGGCCTTGGCGTACCAGGACTTAACGGCATGCTGCGCTACGTGAGTGGCGACAATATCGAGCTGCCCAAGCTGGGGGGCTCCAACCTGACAGAAAGCGAAAAGGATATAGAAGTGTCTTACGTGCTGCAGGGCACTCCACTCAAAGGCCTGGCCTTGCGCGTGCGCAACGCCTGGTACCGCAACGACTTCAGCGCCCTGGCCAGCCATAGGGATGACAATGAGCTACGGGTGAATGTCGACTACACCTGGAAGCTATGGTGAGTTTCACCCCCAATACCCCTCGTCCCACCTTGAGGTAGTAGAGGTGGGTTGCGGTAGGTGCCAGGGGCTGGATGCTCAGGTCACGCCAGAGGATGCTGTTTAATGAGCTGACGCCGCCATCGGTCACCCAATCACGCTGGCATACACCGCTCTGTCGACATTCCCGCCGGACAGAATGACCCCCACCCGTCTTCCCGCCATGGCTTCACGCTCCTGAATGAGCGCTGCCAACGCTGCCGCACCGGCCCCTTCAGCCAGGTTGTGGGTATCGGTGTAATACACACGCATGGCCTCGGCAATCTCGCCCTCATCGACGGCTACGATCCGCGCCGCACCCGCACCGTAGATGGCGAAGGCTTCAGGCACCGGCTTACGTACGGCCAGGCCATCTGCAAAGGTATTCGCCGTCGCGGTTTCGCAAATGGCGCGCGCTTCAAAAGACAGTTTTGCGGCCGCAGCTTCGGTGGAAACCACGCCCACCACCCGGGTTTCCAGGCCCAGCGCGTCGCGCGCGGCGATCACCCCACAAATCCCGGAGCCACAGCCGATCGGCACGTAGACGGTATCCAGGTCCGGCGCCGCCTCGAACAGCTCCAGCGCATAGGTGGCCACGCCTTTGACCAATTCGGTGTGGAACGGCGGCACCAGGTACAGGCCCTGCGCTTGCGCCAGGCGTGCGGCCTCTTCCCGGGCCTCATCGAAATCGCGACCCCATTCGACCACCTCGCCGCCGAAGCCGCGCATGGCATTGTTTTTTTCCACCGAGTTGCCCTCCGGCACTACGATCAACGCCCGCAAACCCAACGCCCGTGCCGCCAGCGCCAGGCTCTGACCATGGTTGCCCCGGGTCGCGGTCACGATGCCCCTGGCGGTGGGGTGCACGCGTTTGAGCCAGTGCATGAAGGTAATGCCGCCACGCACCTTGAATGCCCCCGTAGGCGTATGGTTTTCATGCTTGACCCACACCGTGCACCCCAACCGTTCAGCCAGCAAAGGCCAAGGGTACTGGGCAGTCGCAGGCATGACCTGGTACACCTGGTGGGCCGCTTGTTCGATGTCGTCGCGAGTCAGTCTGTGCATGAGTACGCTCCCTGAGGTTTTGCCCAGTCTAGACGCGGAGCCAATACGCCGGCTTTCAGAAAACCGACCTGACTTTTGTGCCCGGTGTTCACTACTATGGTGTTCATGAACCCTCGAAACCGCCTGCCGCCATCGCTCCTGACTGAACCGGTCCGCCGTGTCGAGGCTGGGCCCTGGTCGATCGAATTATTGCCCGGCTCCGCCTACGCCGCCCGATACGTAGCGAGCCATGCGGCGATCGGCTTTGCCTTCGACAGCCAGCAAGGCCTGCACGCCATCGGCAGTGACCGCGTGCTGCCGTTCGTTGCCACGCCGAACGGCCTGGCGTTTGTCCCTGCCGGGTGTGACGTGTTGTCCGAGTCAGCCGAAGGCGGTGAATATCTGCGGGTCATGCGCTCTGACGGTATGGCGTTGATGGGGGATCATGCATTCAACAATCGCATCGATCCGCAGGCCATTACCCTTGCGCTGCGCATGCGCAACGCGCTGTTGCACGCCTCGATCGATGACGATTGGGAGGCCTGGGCGCTCGCCTTGGCTGAACGGGCCATGGCGCAGGAAGCGTTGCCGGCGCCGACCCAAGGCTCCCTCACCGCCAGCCGCCTGCGCCTGCTCGATGAATTCATTGACGCCGGTCTTGAAGGTTCGCTGAGCGTGCAGGCGATGGCAGGCCTGCTTGAATTGTCCGAAGGATTTTTCATGCGGGCATTCAAGCACGCAACGGGCAAAAGCCCGCACAGTTACCTGATCGACCGCCGACTCGCCAAGGCCCGTGCCCGGCTGCGCGATTCGACAGCCAGTCTGTCCGATATCGCCCTCACCTGCGGTTTCAACTCCCAGGCGCACATGACGACAGCGTTCAAGCAACGCCTTGGCGTCAGCCCGGCGCAATTACGGAAATATTCGACAACGAGCAAAATCAGTCTGAAAGGCGGAAATCCATCGACCCGTTGACGCATGTGCTGCACGCCAGATTGACCGAAGATACGCGTCTATCCTCCTGAGGCACTAACCACTGGCATCCATGTCCTACTGATACCGCAATGCATATCAGCCAACTGGCGAGCAAGCGATCCGCGCCTCGCCATCACAAACGAACGCGCCAATAGGGATAAGATTGGACACCGCACAGGGCGAGTGCACATCAGTCGTAGAAGGACATGTAGATGCTCGGACGCAAACCACCAGAGTCAAAGCCAGACAGCACCACAGAAACGTCCTCTGAGACAGCGGTGCGCGCGGGAGCGACCTTCCGGCTCATCGTGACCTTCATGCTTGTCGTGATCCTGGCATTCCTGGCCGTTGAAGGTTGGCGGACCTGGCGTGACTATCGTGCTGCCTTTGCCTCTGCCCGCGACTCCGTGACCAATCTGGCGCGCGCAACGGCCCAGCACGCGGAAGATGCCATTCGGCAAGTCGATGTGCTGACCGCCGCGCTGGGTGAACGGGTGGAAGGCGACGGCTTGCAGAACATCAACGTCCCTCGCATCCACAAGCTATTGGTCCAGCAAACCAGAATCATGCCGCAGCTGCATGGGCTGTTTATTTACGGCGCTGACGGGCAGTGGATCGTGACGGACAAGGAAGTGACGCCAGAGACCGCCAACAACGCCGACCGCGATTACTTTCAGTACCACCGCACTCACGATGATCGAAACGTGCGTATCGGTGAGGTCGTCAGAAGCAGATCCACCGACGATCCGATCATTCCCATCTCTCGCCGATTGAACAATCCAGATGGCTCCTTCGCCGGCGTACTGCTGGGGACGATCAAGGTCAGTTACTTCGTGGACTACTACGGCGATTTCAAGATTGATGATAAAGGCGCTCTGGTCCTGGCCATGCGCAGCGGAACCATTCTGGTGCGGCGTCCCTTCGTCGCCTCCGTCGTAGGCAAAAGCCTGGCGGACAGCGAGATTTTCCGGCGCTATTTGCCAAACGCCTACGAAGGCGTCGCAGAAGCCAAAGCCGTCACAGACGACACCGATCGCCTGTACGGTTACAGAGCATTGACCACCTATCCCCTGGTCGTGGAAGCCGGCCTCTCGCGTGAATCCATCACCGCACCCTGGCGCCGTGACCTGGTGAAAACCGGATGGGTGCTGGTGTTCCTGATCGCGGTACTCGCGGTGTTCGGACTGATCGTTTTGAGTCAGCTGCGCCAACGAATGGTGATGGAAAGGGAACTGCGTCACGCGCACCAGGCCATGCGAGACATGGCATTGACTGACAGCCTGACGGGACTGGGCAATCGTCGGCGCCTGGACAGTGCGCTGCTGGATCAGATTCGCTGGGCGCAGCGTCATGGTTCATCGCTGTCGTTGATCATGCTCGATGTCGATTACTTCAAACGCTACAACGACAGGTACGGGCACGCCGCCGGCGATGACTGCCTGAGCGCGGTGGGCGGCGCGATCCAGCAAGTGGTCAAGAGACCAGGGGATCTGGCCGCCAGGTACGGTGGCGAAGAATTTACCGTGCTGCTGCCCGACACGGACAGCGCGGGCGCAATCAAGGTTGCCCAGGATATTCTGCAGGCCATTCGATCACTGAACATCGAGCATTCCGAGCACCCCTTGGGGCAGGTCACTGCCAGCGCAGGCATCACCACCCGTCAGCCGAGCATCGAAAACGTGACGCCGGCCACCTTGCTCAAGTCGGCTGACGCGCAACTGTATTTAGCGAAGCACAGCGGACGAAATCGTTGGTGCGGAGCTGATGAGACTGCGCAATAACGAGCCATGCTTTTTTCCGACGCCCGCCGTGTTGATCAGTGTAATGCCCCCGACTGATGAGCTCGCTTCATAAACCTTTGCCGCTTTGACCGTTTGCGCCGACAAACAAGAGTGTTTAACAATTCATCACATTTGCGTATGATATTGATTCTCAATAACACAAAACCAAATATGAGTGCGCATGTACGCCCCAATCTCCCTGTGTTCACAAAACACCGTTCCGCCCCACGCGCCGTTGGCACTGCGCCCCCTGGCTCTGGCAGTCCATATGCTTGCAGCCGGTATCGCCTTCGCTGTGCCTTGCGTGCAGGCGGCGGAACAGACTGAGCAAACAGAGACAGGGAGTTCTCTGACCTTGGCACCTATCGCTGTCACGGAGACGGCCACTCGCGAACGCAGTGCCGTCACCGAAGACACCCACTCGTACACGACCGAGGCTGCACGCACGGCCACGCCGTTGAGCATGTCCCTGCGGGAGACGCCGCAGTCGGTCAGCGTCATCACCCAGCAGCGCATCCAGGACCAGGATCTGCATACGATCCTGGACGTGGTCAACAATGCCACCGGTGTGTCGGTCAACCGCTATGAGACAAGCCGGGCGCAGTTCAACGCCCGCGGCTTTGAGCTCAACTCGCTGATGATCGATGGCGTACCCACCATCTACGAACAGCCATGGAGCTCGGGGGAGATTTTCAGCAGCCTGGCCATGTATGACCGCGTTGAAGTGGTGCGTGGCGCCAACGGTTTGATGACCGGTGCCGGCGACCCTTCCGCGTCCATCAACATGGTGCGCAAGCGCGCCAGCAGTACCGACCTGAAGGGTTCGCTGGAACTGAGCGCCGGCTCATGGGACACCTATGGCGTCGAGGCTGATGTGTCCAGTGCGCTGAACCAGGAAGGCACCATTCGCGGGCGATTGGTCGCGGAGTCCAACGAGGGCGACACCTGGATCGACATGAACTCGAACAAGCGCCAGACCGTCTACGGCACCATGGACATCGACCTGACGCCCGACACCACGCTCTGGTTCGGTTTGAGCCGGCAAGAAAGCAACGCCGACTCGCCGATGTGGGGCGGCCTGCCCGTCTGGTACGCAGATGGCGGCCGCACCAACTGGAGTCGCTCGAAGTCAACCTCAGCCAAGTGGAGCAAGTGGGACACCACCTACGAGACCTACTTCGTCAATCTCGATCACACCTTTGCCAACGACTGGCAAGTCAACCTCAGCTACAACCGTGGCGAGCGCACCGGCGACTCTTCCCTGCTGTACCTATCGGGCAATCCAGGCAGGAACGGTAGCTCCGGCCTGTTTTCGTTCCCGGCGACCTACAAGACCGAGACCACCCAGGACGACTACGCGATCCGCTTCAATGGCCCGTTCAAGCTGTTGGGCCGTGAGCACGAAGTGGCCTTCGGTTATGTGGACAGCAAGCAGAAGTTCGACGCCGATTCACTCGACGCGCAAACAGGCTTTGACGGCGTTGCCGATTTCGATGCCTACAACGGCAATTTCGCAGAGCCGGTATGGGGCCCGCGGACAGACTACGGCTACAGCGAGACCCGGCAGAAAGGGCTCTATGCCGCCACCCGCCTGAACGTGACCGACGATTTGAAAGTGATTCTTGGCGCCCGTGAAAGTTGGTACGAGAAGACCAGTGATGACATCTTCTCGGAAGTGAGCAAGGTCGATGTCGATCATGAGCTGACCCCCTATGCTGGCGTCGTCTACGACCTCACCGACAACCTCTCGGCCTATGCCAGCTACACGGAAATCTTCCTGCCGCAGTCGGTACGCGACAGCAGTGGCCAAGTGTTGGAGCCGATCGTTGGCGAAAGCACTGAACTCGGCCTGAAGGGTGAGTACTTCGACGGCCGCTTGAACGCCTCAGCTGCCATTTTCCAGATCAAGCAGGATAACCTGGGCCAGAACACCGGCGAGCTGATCGATCCTTCAAACCCCGCCGGCGGCTTCGCGTACGAGGCCAGTGAAGGCGCAACCAGCAAGGGTTTCGAGCTGGAAGTTTCCGGCGAGCTCGCGACAAACTGGAACGCTTCGGTGGGTTACACCCAGTTCACGGCCGAAGATGCCAACGGCGACGACGTCAACACGCTGTACCCGACCAAGCTACTGCGCACCTTTACCACCTACCGCCTGCCAGGTGCCTTCAACAAGCTGACCATTGGCGGTGGGGTCAACTGGCAGGACTCGATCTACACCTACGCCACCAACCCGGCAGGCAACTCCGAAAAGATCCAGCAGGACGCCTACGCCCTGGTCAACCTGATGGCCCGCTACGAAATCACCGAAAACCTCTCGGCCCAGGTGAATGCCGACAACGTCACCGACCAGAAGTACTTCGACGTCTTCGATGCCTACGGTGCCCTGACGTACGGTGCACCACGCAGCATCACGGCTTCTGCGAAGTACCGCTTCTGATTGGGTGGCGCTGCGCTCGGCTGGCCGAGGTGAACGCGACGAGGAAAAAGCACGACACCGGCCTGGCGCCGGTGTTGTGCTTTGTGCCTTTGCAGCACAACGACACTCGCAATCGTTGATTGCCTGCACTGCCTGGTGCCTCTCCCCGGACCAATAGCGTACTGTCGTTGCGGGAGTTTATTTCCACCAATACTCGACCTGAACCCCTACGTTGGAGCCGTGCAGGTCTGTACCAAACGCACCGGTATCAGACAAAGCCGATCCCGGAGATTGCAAGCCGGCGGCGCGTTGCGCAGCCTTGTTCCAGGTGGCGTAGGTGTAATACAGACGAATTTCCGGCCTGTCCCAGAATCCCGGTCCCTTCGGTGACCAAGTCGGCGCGACGGTGTACTTGGTGAGTTTTCGGGTACCGTCTGCGGCTTCAACCTGGTCGCGCCCAACTTCGGTGATCAACTTGAACTGATCCGTGATCGCATAAATTGGCCGAACACCAATGGATAACCAGTTCTGATCATCACCATCAGGGCGCGTGTCTTTTTGATAGACCAATTCAACCTGACCACTGAAGGCATGAGTCATTTGCCAATCGAAAAACTCCACGACCCGCCAGCTCTTGTTGCTCTGATCCAACGTGGAATCACCGGTGTAGCCCAATGCGGTGCCCGGCCCTCGGCCGTATTGAACAGCGAACTTGTTGATTCCGCCCAGAAACGCGACCTGTTTGTGCTGGGCAACCACCGACCAGCCCTGATGAGCATCCTCGCGGCTCGGCTTATCCAAGTAACTGACGCCCAGTTGAACCTCGCCACCGGGATTGGTGTTGAATCCGCTGACGGTCACATCATGACGGGTAACGAAATCCTTTTGGAAGACATTGTCCTTGCGTGAGAACACGTAGCTGTATTTCAGATCCCCCAATGCGACCTGGTCGAACCCAAAGCCCGTCGAGCTTTGGTTCCAGTAGAAGTAGTCGGAAATATTGATGTCGTTTCGGTTGTAGTAACGACGGCCCGCCCAGAAAGAACCGCCATTCAACGCCGGCATCTTGCTCCACTCTGCGTAGAGCTGACTCATCCGCGTATAGCCGTGCTCTCCGTCAAATTTTGGCTCATGGCCATACTCGTTGTAAAACTGCGCCATGCCTTCCACGCTAAGCATCGAGCCGTCGTCCAGTGAAAGCAGATCCTGGCGCAAATCCAGCTCCAGATACTGCTCACATTCGTTGCCAAGGCGATATTTGGATTGCGCGCCCGGCAACTGAAAACACGACTGTTTCCCTCCCTGAGTCGAATCCCCTACCCCGGTTCTGAAATAACCACTGAAGTCTGCTGAATACGCGTCAACAGGCAGAAAACCGACAGCAAAGGACGCACCCAGAACTGCACTGAGAGTTTTAACGTTCATTCATGACACCTTTGGTTTGTTATATTTATTGGACAAGGTCGATAACGCGAATCAGCACTTTTCATCCACGTGCGCAGCTAACGCCACGCACCAGCTGCCGGACGGAATACCAAATTAAATCGAATAGAAAACGCACCGCCTGCCTCGACTCAAAACATGAGAAAAATCCAGGCAGTGCAGAAGTACAATACGAGTGAATGAATGCGCAGAGGCACTACTGCAGGGCATCGTTTCCTGTAAAACTGGAAGACATTAGTCCCACCATTCTCAAGCGGCTCTAACCCCGATGACGTCCTCGGAAGAAGTCTATAAGACCCTGTGTCGAGGAATCATCTGCCGGTTCCGCGTCATAGCGAGTCAGAAGGTTGTAGACGCTGTTGCCCAGCTCCTTGCCCAACTCCACGCCCCATTGATCAAACGAATTGACTCCCCAAATGACGCCCTGGACAAAGACCTTGTGTTCATAAAGCGCGATCAGTGCACCGAGGCTATGTGGATTGATGATTTCAAGAGCGACTGTATTGCTTGGCCGGTTACCGGGGATCACCTTATGCGGCGCCAGTCGTTCAATCTCACTGGATGAAAGGCCTTTGGCTTTTAGCTCTGCCTCAGCTTCACTACGGGTTTTGCCTCGCATCAACGCCTGGCTTTGAGACAAGCAATTGGCGTACAGCCATTCCTGATGATCAGCCACTGGATTGTGGCTGACCACAGGCACAATGAAGTCAGCTGGAATCAGAGGTGTCCCCTGATGCAGCAACTGGTGGTAAGCGTGCTGTCCGTTACATCCCACACCGCCCCAGATGACTGGGCCAGTGGTGTAGGAAACGGACGTGCCGTCACGACGAACACTTTTACCGTTGGACTCCATGTCCATCTGCTGCAGATGCTTGACGAAGTTGCGCAGGTTATGGTCATAGGGCAAGAACGCATAGCTTTGCGCCCCCCAAAAGTTGTGATACCAAACGCCGAGTACCGCTAAAAGCACGGGAAGGTTCTGTTCCAACGGAGTACTCAGGAAATGTTGATCCATCGCGTACGCGCCGGATAGCAGTTCCTTGAAGTTAGCGATGCCAATGGCCAGCGCAATCGGCAGGCCGATGGCCGACCATAGTGAGTAACGGCCCCCGACCCAGTCCCACATAGGGAAAATGTTTGCTTCACGGATGCCGAAATCCAGCGCAGCCTGGCGGTTACTTGTCACCGCGATGAAGTGGCGATACAGCTTCTCTTCCGTCCCGCCCTTAGCCAAGTACCAGCTTCGAGCAGCTTGCGCGTTCTTCAAGGTTTCAAGAGTACCGAAGGTTTTACTGGAGATGATGAACAGTGTTGTTTCTACGTTCAGATCGGCGGTAACCTCTCGGAATTCATTGCCGTCGATGTTAGCCAGGTAATGACACCGCACCCCATGCCGAGCGAAAGGCGCGAGGGCTTCAGAGACAAGCTCCGGGCCCAGGAATGAGCCACCAATACCAATGTTCACGACATCAGTGATGACCTTGTCGTTGTAACCACGCCAAAGGTGGCTATGGATACGACTCACAACGTCAGTCATCTGCGCCAGAGCACCATGCACATCGCGCATCAAGTTGCGGCCATCGACCATCAACGGCTCCCCCACTGGTCGCCGCAGCGCGGTATGCAGCACAGGACGCCCCTCGGAACAGTTGATTTTTTCTCCACTGAACATGGCATGCGCGGCCTGTTCCACGCCAGCCTCGCGAGCGAGGTTTACCAGCAATGAACGCGTCTCGTGAGTGATCAGGTTTTTGGAGTAGTCCAGAAACAGCCCGCAACCCGCCAGGGAAAAGTCTTGAAAGCGTTGACTGTCATCTCGAAAGGCATCGCGCATACTAAAATTTTGCATGCTCTCCCGGTGGTCGAGCAGCTTGCGCCATGCCGGCAATGCAGTCACATCATTCGTTTTGTTGTAGTTATTCATGCTCAGCCCCTCTGTGCCAATACGGCTTGCGCCGTCTGAACCAACGATTCAAATTTGGACGTTTTGTCATTCTGCAAGCGCACAAGTGCCCCGCAGCAATACGCTCTACAGTTTTTAGTTACGTTTAGTTTAAAAATTATCCAGGCGGCGAGACGTGGAAATAAGCCAAATAACTCACGTCTGCAACCGCTAGATCATCAGGATAAGTCCCTGAGTACAATCATTTGGGAAAGCCGCAAGAATCTCGCTGGATTAGAGAGGGTTTCAATCGAAGCGTCTGACGCCGCCCATCTGGTTGCTTGATTCGCTTCAATAAAAGTTTCACCGCCTGGGTTCCGAGCTCCTCGAGAGGTTGCGCGATAACGGTCAGTCGGGGGCTGAAAGCTTCCGCCCAGTCGAAGTCGTCAAAGCCGACCAGCGCGATGTCCTTTGGCACCTCAAGCCCTGATTCACGAAGGGCCTGCAGTGCACCAATGGTCATCAAGTTGTTCGCCGTCATTATTGCGGTAGGCGGGTGCTCCAGCGCCAGTAAACGGCGAGTCGCGTCCATGGCCGGCGCAATCGCCGATTCACCACAGCAAACCAATTGATCTTCGTACGCAATTCCCGCGTCAGCCAAGGCCGCACGGTAGCCGTCAATTCGCTCAAGAGAAGAAGACTGAGTCAATCGTCCGGAGACCATCCCGATACGCCGATGTCCAAGTTCAATCAAGTGTGCAATCAACGCTTGAGAGGATTGCTTATTCTCTACCCCCACCTGATCGAAAGACGTCGACAGCAGCCGATCGATGAGAACCGTGGGTATTTTGTTGGCCTTCAAGTAATTAAAGGCTCTATTTTCTGGATCATACTCCGAGGCTAGTATGATGCCGTCAACACGTCTTTCATGCAGTGCCTTGATCGCTTTAAGCTCCAGTTCCGGATCTTTTTGCGTATTGACCAGTATCATCATCAAACCGCTTTTCGCGCAGGCCGCTTCGATGGCACGTACTGTTTCACTGAAGTAATAGTTTGACAGCGTAGCAATCGCCACCCCTATGGCACCCGAAGAGGAACGAGCCAGGGACCGAGCGAGCGAGTTTCGAATATAGCCGACGGACTCTACAGCCTGATTCACGTTGCGGACGGTGTCAGGATGTACTTTGCGAGTACCGTTGAGTACATGGGAAACCGTAGACATCGATACGTTTGCGGCTCGCGCGACGTCACTCATCTTTGCGCCCACTGTGCACCACTCCTTTCTCACGTGATTTCATGGATAGCACTGAGCTCATGCCCAGCGGTAAGCCATTGTAAAGCTCACGGCGAGAAAATGTGTCGCAAGCTCCAGGAATTGATGCCGGGACGGGCCCGCCATTTCGAGAGCGACCCAGCGAGGTACGCCGCGCACCCAGAGTGGGTGAGGCGCGATGGTGGAATCCGCTATGCAGCATAGCCGGGCACTCCTTTTTATTATTTTGGCGATCACATCGCGAACCGTTAACGGGACGCAGGGACGCTGTTGAAAAAAGCATAGCCGAGACGAAAGCGCTTGCGCAAGCGCTTTCGTAATCAGGTTCGTCTTCCTTCACGAGCAAAGGAAAGCGCTTGCGCAAGCGCTTTCCTTTGGACTATGTTGCTCGGACAAGAACACCGATGAGAGGTTTCACTGCTTCTCAAATCGGTAGATAAGGAGTTAACCGCTATGCTGAGCACTGGATCTGAAAGTCCACCTCTTGCCCTATTGGAAATGCGTTCCATCTCGAAGGCATTCAATGGGGTCCGCGTCCTGCACGACATCGACCTCAGTATTTTCCCCGGACAAATCCACGCGCTAATGGGTGAAAACGGCGCCGGAAAATCCACTCTGATGAAAATACTGTCGGGGGCCTATATCGCCGACGGTGGCACTATCCGAATCGATGGATGTGATATTCGAAACTATGGCCTGAACGATGCAAAGCGTCATGGCGTCTCAGTCATCTATCAAGAGCTCAGCTTGTGCGCAAATATGAGCGTGGTCGAAAACATCTACCTGGGTAGAGAAATTCGCCGATGTGGGGTTATAAACCACAAGGCAATGACCGAAGGCGCGCAGGTTGTACTAAAACGGCTTGGCGTCACATTTGATCCGCACGCGCTGGTCGGTACATTGTCGATTGCGGACCAACAACTTGTTGAAATCGCCCGTGCAATTCATGCCGACACGCGAATCCTGGTGATGGACGAGCCTACGACGCCGCTATCTTCAAAAGAGACTGAAAGTCTATTTACGTTGATTCGCCAGTTACGTGACGAGGGTGTCGCGATCATCTACATCAGCCATCGAATGGCTGAGATATACGCATTGTCCGATTTTGTTTCGGTGCTCCGGGACGGTCATTACGTTGGTTCGCTGGATCGTGTCACGCTATCGGCTGAAACCCTGGTGCGAATGATGGTGGGCCGCGATGTTTCCGGTTTCTATGCCCATGAGCGTGCTTCGTGCTCTTATGAGAAACCGATACTGCGTGTTCGCAATCTTACAGACGGTTTCAAAATTAAAGATTGCAGTTTCGATCTGTATGCCGGCGAAATTCTTGGGATTGCGGGACTGGTGGGCTCCGGGAGAACAGAACTTGCCCGGTTAATCGCAGGTGTCGATGCGTATTCGGGTGGACACATTGAAATGGACGGCGAAGTTGTCGCGATCCGCTCTCCTCGCGATGCAGGTAATGCAGGTATCGCCTACCTGACAGAAGACCGCAAAGCCTTGGGCCTCTTTCTCGATATGAGTGTCCACGACAATATCAATGTATGTGTTTTGGGAAGTGATGCTTTAGTCGCGGGGTTTGTGGACCGAACGGCCGGAGCTGGACGCGCCGAACAAGCCATTCAAGCACTTAATATCAAAGCGTCCTCAGGCATCAATGTCGGAGCGCTGTCTGGTGGCAACCAACAAAAGGTTTTGCTGGCTCGTCTGCTTGAGATGAAGCCCAGAGTGCTGTTCCTCGACGAGCCTACCTCGGGTGTCGATATTGGAGCCAAAACGGAAATATATAAAATAATCAATGCATTGGCCGCATCTGGCGTTTGTGTAGTGATGATTTCAAGTGAACTACCAGAGATCGTTGGAATTGCTGACCGTGTATTGGTCATGTGTGAAGGAAAACTTGTCACCGAACTCGGTGGCCGCAGCGGTCTTGATATCACACCTGAAACCATTATCGCGTTTGCCACAGGCAGCGACAGCTTGACTCTAGCCAACGGAGACTTAGTCCAATGACTTCCCCACTGCAACGCAAAGTAGTAAGTGACTTCACCACACCCGATGTACGAAACCTCGCCGGAGCTAACGCACAGGATAAAATCCGCCAACTGATGAGGGTGGCGGGCATGCTGCCCGTATTGTTGCTGCTTTGTGTGGGCTTCAGCCTGATGAGCGATAGCTTTTTCTCGGCGCAAAATTTCTCAATCATCAGTCAACAAGCCTCTATCAACGTGGTATTGGCATCAGGTCTGACTTTCGTGATTTTGACAGGGGGAATCGACCTTTCGGTGGGTTCGATTCTGGCTGTGTCCGCAGTCGTGGCGCTATTGGTATCACAAGTTCCCGGGTTGGCTTCCCTGGCCATCCCTGCGGGGCTTGGAATCGGACTGCTGCTAGGGCTCGTCAATGGCGTATTGGTCGCTTTCGGGAAGTTACCTGCATTTATAGTCACGCTTGGCGGATTGACTGCGATGCGTGGAATCGCACGCCTCATCGGCGAAGACAAAACGGTGTTCAATCCCGACCTATCGTTTGCCTACATTGGCAACGATACGTTGTTCGGGGTGCCATGGCTGGTGGTCATCGCGTTGGTAGTGGTTGCTGTTTCGTGGTTTATTCTTCGACGGACGGTTTTGGGCGTACAAATTTACGCAGTGGGTGGCAATCCTGAGGCCGCACGGTTGTCGGGCATCAAGGTCTGGAAAGTCCTGCTATTCGTTTATGCCACATCGGGTTTGTTGGCGGGTGTGGGGGCCATCATGACTTCCGCTCGACTGATGGCTGCCAACGGACTGCAAATGGGGCAGTCCTACGAGCTCGACGCTATCGCCGCCGTGATCCTGGGAGGCACACGCTTTACCGGAGGCGTCGGTACCATCGTCGGTACGCTGATTGGCGCCCTGATCATCGCCACACTTTCCAACGGCCTGATATTGCTGGGAGTCTCGGATATCTGGCAATACATCATCAAAGGTGTCGTCATCATCGGGGCAGTCGCACTCGATCGCTTTCGGCAGACAGGCGCACGAACCTGAATCATACAAACTTCCCTCGACACTCCAACAATAAGAGACTGTCCTCATGAAAAAAATAATATTGACCGCTGCTTGTGCACTACTGGCATTTAACACCGCTCAAGCGCGAGAGTTGAAATCCGTCGGAATTACTGTTGGCTCGCTGGGAAATCCTTATTTCGTAGCGATGGTAAATGGCGCCAAAGCGCAGTCACTGCATATCAATCCAGCCGCAAAATTTACCTCAGTCTCGGCCGATTACGATTTAAACAAGCAGTTCACTCAGATCGATAACTTCATTTCGTCGGGCGTAGACTTGATTCTTGTCAATGCCGTCGACCCTGTAGCAATCGCGCCTGCGATTGCGAAAGCGAGAAAGGCAGGCATAGTGGTTGTGGGTGTAGATGTTCAGGTGCAAGGCGCCAACGCCACGGTACAGACAGATAACGTCGAAGCCGGCAGGATTGTATGTCAGTACATTTCTGAACAACTGGGTGGCAAGGGTAACGTTATTATCCAGAATGGAACGCAAACTTCGGCAGTGCTGGACCGAGTCAATGGTTGCAAGAGCGTTTTCGCACAGGCACCCGATATCAAGGTACTGTCCGATAATCAGGATGCCAAAGGTTCGCGCGAAGGTGGCTACGCCGTGATGCAGGGCGACCTGACCCGCTTTGCAAAAGTCGACGCGGTGTTCGCTATCAACGATCCCCAAGCCATAGGTGCAGACCTGGCAGCAAAGCAACTCAAGCGTAAAGGCATCATTATCGGATCGGTGGATGGAGCTCCCGATATAGAGACAGCACTCAAAAGCGATACGCAGATCCAGGCCTCTGCCTCGCAGTCCCCTTGGGGCCAGGCACAACAGGCCGTAACCATGGGTTACGACCTGCTGAATGGCAAATCCCTGGAAAGCACAACGGTACTGCTTCAACCCGCACTTGTAACCCGAACCAATGTCATGGAATACAAAGGCTGGCAGGCTGACCACTGACCGGTTGAGTCAAGTGGCATAGGTCTCTCCAGCCACATTTATAATGCAGGGAATGGCTGCTGCGAGGTGCTCGCAGTAGCCGAACGAAAGCCTGAGCGACGCTTGTGGACGAGAAATCTGGCATGTTTACCAACGCAAACACAATAGTCAGCATAGAGCTACTCGACTACATCAAGGCTCTGTCTGGGAATCGAGTTGTCGTTGCGCTAGCGGGGCCGCCTGGTGCCGGCAAGTCCACCGTCGCCGAGGCCTTGGTAGAGGCCCTTAATAGTATTACGCCGGGGAGCGCAGCGGTCATTCCCGGGGATGGCTTTCATTACGATGACGCGGTTCTTGGATCCTTGAACCTTTTGGATCGTAAGGGCTCCCCCGAAACATTCGATGTGGGTGGCTTCAGGAATCTGCTGCTGCGGCTTCGTGCGAACAACGAACCAACGGTTGCCGTTCCAGTATTCGATCGAGCCCTGGAGATATCCCGTGCTGCAGGACGACTGGTTTGCTCTGACGTGAAATATCTCATCGTGGAAGGGAACTACCTTCTATTGAACCTCGCCCCATGGTCGTCCTTGAGAGACTGTTTTGACGCGACCATTATGCTGCAGGTTGACCGCAAAACCCTGGAGGCGCGACTGCTTGATCGATGGCGATCATTCGGTTTCGATGAGTCTGCTTGCTATGAAAAAGTTCGTCGCAACGACCTTCCGAATGCCGAATTCGTGATGTCGGCCAGCAATATCGCTGACTTCACGCTCACCGATGGAGAACCCTCCTCCTCTCTTTGAGAAAGCATCATGCCGTTAACCGACAGCTTCGCTTGATCGGGTGTGCGCCTTGGCGCAATTGATCCCATTACAACCTGTAGCGAACCTTTAAAGAGCAAACGACTATGTATCTGGTATGTGGCGAAGCGCTGTTCGACTTCTTCAGTGAAAACGACGCCGGCGCTAAAGTTTCAAAAGTGAACTACAAGGCCATTGCTGGCGGTTCACCGTTCAACGTCGCCATCGGGCTGCGGCGCCTGGGCATCGATGTGGCGCTGTTTGCCGGGTTGTCCACCGACTACCTGGGCCGGCGTTTACAGCAAGTACTGCAGGAGGAAGGCGTGCGCCCGGACTACCTGCAGGACTTCGATGCACCGACCACCCTCGCCATGGTCGCCGTCGGTGCCGATGGCTCGCCGCATTACAGCTTCCGCGGCGAAGGCTGCGCCGATCGCCAGCTGTTGCCGGGGCATTTGCCTGAGTTGGGCGCTGAGGTGCGCGGGGTGCATATCGGCTCGTTCTCGTTGGTGGTGCAGCCGATTGCCGATACGCTGCTGGCTCTGGTCCGCCGGGAAAGCGGCAAACGCCTGATCAGCCTCGACCCCAACGTGCGGCTCAACCCAGAGCCGAATATCGAACTGTGGCGCGAACGCATCGGCACGCTGGTCGAGCATGCCGACCTGATCAAGGTCAGTGACGAAGACCTGAACCTGCTCTACCCCGGGCGCGATCCGCAGAACGTGATCGAGGGCTGGCTGGAGCACCGCTGCCAACTGGTATTCCTCACCCGTGGCGGTCAGGGCGCGACAGTGTTCAGCCGCCGCCATGGCACCTGGTCGGTGCCGGCCCGTGCCGTGGTGATGGTCGATACCGTGGGCGCCGGCGACACCTTCCAGGCGGCATTGATCGCCTGGCTGACCGAGCAGCAGCTGGATTCGGTAGCGGGCTTGCAGCGCTTGAGCCGCGAACAGATCGACGCAATGCTCACCTTCGCCATCAGCGCCGCCGCCCTGACCTGCGGTAAGACCGGGCCGGACTTGCCTTTACGGCATCAGCTGGATTGATATCCAGCCAACCCGTCAATCAAGCGGACGCCCAGCGGCGCCGCTTACCTCCAAGGCTATGCTTCAGGAGCGCACCACAGGGAGCTGACTCAATGTTTTAAGCTGATATCATTCAAGGATTTACAAGCTGAGCAAAAAACATGAATCGTCGTAAAAAAATAAAGCAGTTATTAAAGGCTCACGCCAAAAAGGCCAGTGCCAAATTGGCACCGCCAAGCAAGGCTAAATACATCAGTAAGGCTGACCGATTGAAACTGGCTGCTGAAGCCGGTCACGACTCAATCATTTCCCCTGAAAGCTGATCTATGTAACTGCCGATCAGCGAACGCAGGCCGAAGTCCCAGCGCCCGAGCCGCCCACGCACGCACGGTAGGGTTTTGGCCCTCGTCGCACATTGCGACGGTGGCATCGATCAGCGCTTGACGCGTTCGCAGCCGCTGGTTAGCGCGGCCTTGGCTGTTCGGGTCAATTTTTCACGTATCGCCGAACCAGTTGCATGCCAGCAAGCGGCACTCCAATTCCCGTAATACACAAGCTCCAGATCAAACCTTCAATGCCAAAGGCAATGAGCGCACCACCCACGAGTGTCGCAGGTAAAACCGGGAACATCACCACGCAGATCAGTAATGCGTGAGCCCCCAGAAGCTTACTAAGGCGCCCCTTGGCATTGAAAATGCAGACCATCCAAAACAACGCCCAGAACCCAATGGCCATTAAATATAGGGCTAGATGAAGTAAATCCCCCACCATTCCGTATCCATACATCTCCATTACCCTTTTTTTCAGTTCGAGCTTTTACCCATGACCCGCTAAAGCGTAGGCGATCCTTTTACCTCTATCGAGTGTTGTACTCGTCGCGGTGTTGGGGGTGGCTGTGCTGGGCGAAAGGCTCGGGTACAAAATTTGCGCCGCGAGCGGGTAACTCCTGTCGATATCAACGAGGTTAGCAAAAGGGCTTCGAGACTGGAGGCCATCAACCATTCAAGCCCCACCCCGGATTTACCCGATCCGGCGCGGGCAACGCTTGCGCCGCGCCTGTTCATCCTCCGCCAGTGCCTGACGAACCAGCGCCCGAGCCGCCCAGGCGGCGGTGTCGAGTGATTCTTCGATGCTCGCGCGACTGATATCGCGCACGGCGATCAACGCTTCGGTGCCCATGACGATCGACAGCGCCTGCTTCAGTCGTTTGCGCGCCCGGGGTGACAGCACGTCTTTGAGCGAGTCGACGATCGGCTCGATGTAGCTCATGCGTCGACCCGGCCGCAGGGGCTCATGGGACTCACCTTCGAGCCACACCGTCATGAACGAACGTTCCATCACGTGCAGACCGATCTCGTCGTCGATCAACAATTTATTCAACGCGTTCGCCGCCAGGCCAATGCCCTTTACCGGATCGTCTCCCGGGCGCCAGATGCGCTCCAGCGGCGGCATCTCACGATCCGCCGCCGTCTCGCTGATCAACGCCTCCATCGAGGGAAAATAGCGATACGCCGTGGCGCGCGATACCCTCGCGCGCTCGGCCACTTGCGCAACGGTCGGGTGATGGCCCTCGTCGCGCAAGGCGACGGCGGCATCGAGCAGCGCTTGACGCGTACGCAGCCTCTGGTTGACGCGACCCTGATCGCCGTCATGGATGGACGGGCTTGACTTCGGAGTTGACATGGGATAAATGATACTCAGTCTTGTAATGAGACATGAGTCTCATAATAGACACAACGGCAACCCACAACAAGAGGTCGCCCATTATGAGCACGCATGAGGTGAATGCCATGAATCACACTCCTCGTTCGCGGACCTGGTTTCGGCTCGCTGCCCTCTACTTCGCCATTGGCGTAGTACTGGGTGTGGCAATGGGCGCTTCCGGCGACCACTCGCTCTTCGCGGTACATGCCCATGTCAATCTGTTGGGATGGGTGTCGATGGCACTGTTCGGAATCATCGGCACACTGCACCCGTCAATCACCGAAGGACGCGCTGCTGCAGCCCAGTTCTGGACCTACAACGTTGGTGTCCCGGTGATGCTCGGTGCACTGACGCTGCGCCTCAAGGGCTTGCCGTCAGTCGAGCCATTGATTGGCGTTGCATCCATCCTCATTGGCGGCAGTGTGCTGCTTTTTGTGTGGCTGGTGTTCTCGCGCATCGGTGTCACGGCCGAGCGCTTGAGCAACGCGACAGGCGAATCGCGCCTGTCATGACACGGAAAAACTGCCGGCGACCTTGGCGGCGGCAGCCATAGGGCGGCAGTCGTCTGCCGCCCGGCTGTCGAGCCTTCATGAGCGCGTTGATCGGCTCACTTTTTGATCGGTGTAACCAGCACCTTTTCATCGGTGTCGAGGACGAACACGGCCAACAGGCGTGCAGGTTGGCTGTCGCTGGCGTTGGCGCTGACCAAGTGCACGGAACCCGGCTCCTCTACGAAGTTTTCGCCGACGTTGTAGATCTTTTCCGGCTCGCCTTTGACTTTGATGCGAAACGAGCCCTCCAGCACCGTTGCATAGATGAAGGCCGTTTTCGGATGGGTATGGGCCGGCGATGCGGCGCCCGGCCCATACTCGACGACCACGCCCCTCATGCTCTTGCCGGGGATATTGGGAATGGGACGGTCGAACACGACCGTCACCTTGCCGGCGGGCGGTTCAGCGGCCGACGCTGCGCTGATCGAGAGCGCTGCGAAGACAGCGGCTAACAGGATTCGAGTAACCATGGGGTTGCTCCTTGGTGGGTAGGGAGGTGATGGCGCGAACCGTTACCGGGCCGCCGACTGAGCGATCCAGTCTTCGAAACGGATCGCCCCCAGGTGTGGGTTCTTGCCGGGAACCAGCGATTGATCGTCCAGCACGGCGCCGAAGTAACGCGCGTGCACGTCCGGCACGACCTTGCGGCTGTCCTGGGTTGCCCGCAGAAAGCGCCTGGCCAGTTCGTCGAGGGGCATGGCTTCGGGACCTGCGACTTCGACCGTGCCATTGACCGGCGCTGCCAGCGCGACATCGGCGAGCGCCGCCACCACGTCGTCGGACGCGATCGGCTGGATCAGCGCCGGCGACACGCAAATCTCTTCGCCGACGGTGAACGACTGGACAATGCCGCCGACAAACTCGAAAAATTGCGTGGCGCGCAGTAGGGTGTAAGGAATGCCGGACGCCTTGATCAGGTTTTCCTGCGCGACCTTGGCCCGGAAATAACCGGCCTCGGGCACCCGCTCGCTGCCGACAATCGACAGGGCAACGTGATGACGAACCCCGGCCGCCGCTTCGGCGGCCAACAGGTTGCGGCTCGACGTCTCGAAGAAATCGAGCACGGCCTGGTCCTCCCACGACGGCGCGTTCGCCACGTCGACAACGACATCAGCGCCATCCATCGCCTGGGCCAGGCCTTCGCGGGTGATGCTGTTCACGCCGGTACTGGGGCTGGCGGCGAGCGCGTCATGGCCGCGCGCGCGGAGGGTGTTCACAAGTTTCGATCCGATGAGCCCGGAGCCTCCGATGACGACGATCTTCATAGGTTTTCTCCACTTGTCGACTGCAACCATTGCGTCGGTGTAGAGAGAGATTGCCTGCGCACGTGAGGCAAGTCCTTGTGCCCGGCTTGGGTTTGCCTTGGCGAAGGCTTGGATTTACGTCCAAAGAAGCAGTTGTTCGTCGAGCCTCCTTTGGCGCGGACGGTGCGGCGGATTTCGAGCTGCCGTATGATCAACACCCGTTACTAATCGCCAGTCGCCTGGGACACGGAGTTGAGGGCGCGTCGCCAGGGGATGCTCATCTTGCAATTCGCGTTTGAAGACTTCGTACTCGATCAGGAACGCCGGGAACTGACTTTACGCGGGCTCGTCGTGGCCATCGGCCCGCAGGTCTTCGATCTGTTGCTGCTGTTCGTCAGCAATCCCGATCGCGTCGTCAGCAAGGACGACTTGCTCCAGGCGGTATGGAGCGGTCGGATCATCTCGGAATCGACGATTGCCAGTCACATCAATGCAGTGCGCAAGGCCATCGGTGATACCGGCGAGGAACAGCGCCTGGTGCGTACCGTCGCCCGAAAAGGTTACCGCTTCGTCGGGCAGGTCAAGGTCGACAACAGCGGGCAAACGCGGCAGCCCGACATCGACGAACATGCGGACTCCAGGCCATCGCCCTCCTCTACGCTGGTTCTCCCGGACAAACCCTCGATTACCGTTTTGCCCTTCCAGAACCTGAGCGGCGATCCTGAGCAGGAATATTTCGCCGACGGCGTAGTGGAGGACATCATCGCCGCCCTGTCGCGGATCCGCTGGCTGTTCGTCATCGCGCGCAATTCGAGCTTCACCTATAAGGGCCGGGCGGTGGACGCCAAGGGTGTCGGCCAGGAGCTGGGCGTGCGCTACGTGCTCGAAGGCAGCGTGCGCAAGAGCGCAAACAGGGTACGCATCACCGGTCAGCTCATCGACGCGACAAGCGGGACGCATATCTGGGCGGAGCGATTCGAAGGGCAGCTCGATGACATCTTCGAGCTGCAGGATCAGATCGCCGAGAGCGTGGTCGGCGCCATCGCGCCGCAACTGGAACGGGCAGAAATCGAACGCGCCAAACGCAAACCGACGGAAAGCCTGGACGCCTACGATTATTACCTGCGCGCCATGGCAAAACTGCACAGCGGCAGCCGTGAAGCCATCGACGATGCACTGCCCATGTTCTACAAGGCCATCGAACTCGATCCGGAGTTTGCCTCGGCCTATGGCATGGCCGCCTGGTGCCACTGCTGGCGCAAGCTCAATGGCTGGATGACCGATCGGCCAGCAGAGATCGCCGAGGGCATACGGCTGGCGCGTCTGGCGGTGACGCTCGGCCGCGATGATGCGGTCGCGTTGACGCGCGGCGGACATGCACTGAGCCATCTCGCCGGCGAAGTCGACGGCGGCATTGCGCTGCTCGACAGGGCACGCCTGCTGAACCCAAACCTCGCCCCTGCCTGGTTTCTGGGCGGCATTTTACGCGCGCTGCGCGGTGAAACGGACGACGCCATCGAGAACTTGAACCATGCCGTTCGCTTGAGTCCGCTGGATCCGGAAATGTTCAGGATGCAGGTCGGGATGTCGCTCGCGCATTTCTTCGCAGGACACTTCGATGCCGCTGCGGACTGCGCGGAAAAGGCCCTGGGCAACCTGCCCAGTCTGCTGGCCCCGGTAGCGCTGGTCGCGGCCAGTCATGCGCTCAGCGGGCGAATGGATAAAGCGAAGTCGGCGATGCAGCGCCTGCGCGAACTGGATCCTTCTTTGCGCCTCTGCAACCTGAAAGACTGGTTGCCGATCCAGCGGCCTGTGGATTTCGCCCGGTTCGCTAATGGACTGCGGCTGGCCGGGTTGCCCGAGTGATCACGCGATCCTTGCCGGCGAAGGCGTCGTCATGGTCGGTGCAGGACTCAAGGCCGCCTTCTGCTTTTGCAGTACAACGACTACTGGAATCCGCATGGACAGGAAAGAATTTAATGATATGTTATAGAATATCATTTCATCAGCTATCGGTTGTCTACCGACAGCGCCATCCACCCCCTGCCTGCGACTTTCGATGACCCACTTTACTCAAATCCCCCCCACCACGAGCGTCAGTCAACGCCTGATGTCCATCGATGCCCTCCGGGGATTGGTGATCATCTTCATGCTGCTGGATCACGTGCGCGAGACCTTCTTCCTGCACCGTCAAGTCGCCGACCCGATGGCCATCGACACCACTGACCCGACGTTATTCTTCAGCCGGACCCTCGCCCATTTATGTGCGCCGGTGTTCGTTCTGCTCACGGGACTGTCCGCCTGCCTGTACGGCGAAAAGCACCAGGGCAAGCACGATGTGTCGATGTTCCTGTTCAAGCGTGGCCTGGTCCTGGTTTTGCTGGAATTCAGCCTGGTGAATTTCGCCTGGACATTCCAGTTCCCGCCCACTGTGATCTACCTGCAGGTGATCTGGGCGATTGGCGTCAGCATGATTGCCCTCGCTGCACTGGTCTGGCTACCTCGGCCAATCCTCTGTGTCCTGGGCCTGGTCATCGTCGCCGGGCACAACCTGCTCGATCCGCTGCACTTCCCGGCCGGATCGGCGATGCATGTGCCATGGGCAATCCTGCATGATCGCGGCTGGATCGAATTCTCTGACAGCCTGCGCCTGCGCAGTTCATACCCAGTACTGCCGTGGATCGGCGTGATCGCCTTGGGTTACTGCATGGGCCCCTGGTTCTCTCGCTCAGCCTCCACCACCGTGCGTCAGCGCTATCTGTTACTGGCGGGGGCCGGCGCGTTGATCGGCTTCGTTGCACTGCGCCTGATCAACGGTTATGGCGAGGCGCATTGGGTGGCCTATGAAAGCCCCCTGCAAACCGTCATGAGTTTCTTCAACATCACCAAATACCCCCCTTCCCTGCTCTTCCTGTCTCTGACGCTGGGGGTGGGCCTGCTACTGCTTCTTGGCTTTGAGCGGGCTCAGCAACGCAAGTGGATCAGCACCTTGGCGGTATTTGGCGCGGCGCCGATGTTCTTCTACCTGCTCCACCTGTACGTACTGAAAGTGATGTATCTGACCAGCCTGGCAGTGTTCGGCGCGAACCAAGGCAACTACTTCGGTTTCGACAGCATCTGGGCGGTGTGGCTAACGGCGGTGCTGCTGGCTGCAACGCTATACCTGCCTGTGCGCTGGTTCGCCGCCTTGAAGGCGCGCCGTCGCGATATCGGCTGGCTTAAATATTTTTAACGGGACACAGGTTCACCTCGGGCGGCGTGAAGAAAATCGGGCTGAAGCAGACACCGAGTTCAACAACCTCCTGGCCAACGCGTTTGTGGATTGGGCCTACGTCGGCATCAAGGCAAAAACCAAGGGCTATGAAGCCGATTTCCTGTGCTGCGGTCGTCCCCATCAATCTTTAACTGAGGCCATGAAACCTGCACAATTGCCGGCTTTTTCTCGACAGGAAGTCCGACCATGCAACGGATTGTCATTCTGGGCAATGCCGGTAGCGGCAAATCTACCCTCGCCCGCGCCCTCGGCAGGCGCCTTGGCCTGCCCGTGGTGCACCTGGACACACTGTTCTGGGAGCCCGACTGGGTCGAACCCGACGCCGAGCAATTCCGCGCACGGGTCAGCGAAGCAGTCGCACCGGCCGCCTGGATTTGTGAAGGCAACTATGCCCGGCGTACTTTCGATCTTCGCCTGCCCCGCGCCGACTTGATCATCTGGCTCGATACCCCGCGGCTCACCTGTTTCACCCGGGTGATCATACGCAGCGTGACGAACCGCCCTCGCCCTGATCTTGCAGCAGGTTGTACGGAGAAGCTGGATCGGGCGTTTTTGACCTTTCTGAATTTCGTGTGGAATTTCGATCGTGGTTATCGGCCAGGCATCGAGGCGGTGCGGTTGGCCGTAGGGCCGCATATTCCTACGGTGCATTTGTGTGGTGCCCGGCAGATTGCTGCATTTCTTGATAGCTTGCCTGCGACGGCTGAAGGCTGTCTTGAATAGATGGAGAGCGGCATTCGACACTTATGGTTATGCTGAGACCCCGCGTTCGTACGTGATGGAGGACAAGCAGAATCGGCTTCCATCAAGACGTCCCGTGCAGGTCGGTTGCTACACTTTGCGACAGGCAGAAAACGGCCGATTGTGTTGAAAAAGTCCGCACCGGTTTCCATGGCAGAAAATTACGTGGCTGAGATTGAAATCCTGCATCGTCGCAGGGGTTTTCGACCTGAGATTTCACGTAGCAGCGTGCTAGGCTGAGTTTCAGCTGATTTCGTACAGAACCTAGGCTTTGCTCCCAATAGCCCCCATCTCAAAATCGACATAACGATTGATGATTACTGTCTCACCATCTGTGAAATAGAGCTTAGCCGTGCAAATGAATGGCCCAAAGGCTGAGGTAGTTATTGGAAAGCCGCGGCTACGATCGATTAAGGTGAATATCTGACTTCCCCAGTGCCGACCGAAGTAGTATTCGACTTTGCTTACGTTGCTCAATGTAGCGTCCCCGTGCGGCATCAGATAAAGCTGGATGTCGTAAAGCATCCCCGCCTTCGTGGATGGAGCCAATCGATGAACCAGATGGATGTTCCGGTTCGGTTTGTAGTATTGCTCTCGCTGACGCCACCGCTCTTCGGCGGTGTCGGTGCGATGTTCGAACGCGGTTTCGTCTTTATCTGTCTCAATTGACGGCGAGACGTAACTTTGGCCGCCCAGTTCGAGTGAGAACAGCTTTAGGGCTGCTCCTGTTCTAAGCCGCCATGAAAGGTTCTGAAACACCTCTCGGATCTCCCTTCGGAAAAAAACCAGGGCGATAAACACGAGCAGCACCCAGAGTATCGACGGAAGTGCTGCCCACACATCAGCGGCTGAAGCGGCGTCAGCGACTGTAGTCGGGGATTTGGGCATGCGTGCCTCCCATTGCTCGCGAGCCTAACTCTAAATAGACCCAAAGTGGGGTAATAATGCCTTCACAGGCTTGGTGGATAACATTCTCTCTCGTTACCCCCTCTAGGCCGCGCATTGAGACGGTCGGTGACCGTTGAAGGGAGTTATGCGCCATTGACAGAACGTCCAATCTGCTCGATCAGTTCCGGCAACAAACCAAGCATAGCTACTCATTGGCCATCGCTCCGTCCACTGACAGCTTTGGCCGTTTTCTGACTGTCGCGAAGGAGTGAAAAGAGAAAAAGGGGACGGATTTATTTTCCAAAAAGGGAAGGAAAAATCAATCCGTCCCCTTTTCAGTCCCCTTTTCACGGTCCCCTTTTCACGAATAGATCCGTCCCCTTAACCGCTTTTCACTGGTAATGGACATCCGGCTAATAGAGAACTCGTGAATCAGCTTCCGATCCAGAGCATCGTCTGAACCGTAATATGCGGATGACTTTCTAACGGCTCCCATTCATCCATGAAAGCAAAACCCTGCTTGAGATAGAAGTTCGAGGCTCTTGCATTGTCGGGTGATACGTCGAGAAAAACGCGATCAAAGCCTTCCGCGGTAGCGCGAGCTTTCACTACATCTACCAACTGAGTTGCCACGCCAGAGCCCCGTGCAGCAGGTTCAACCCACATCCCGATCAAGTTAAAGCGATGCGCGCTACTGACTGCGGCACCAATCATTCCGACAGGCCTGTCTTTCTCGAATGCCAGCCAAAATGCTGTTCCGGTTGATGAGGCTCTTACTTTCCACTGTTCGTCAGTGTATGCGGAGGCAGTTTGATAACTGACACCAAATGCCGTTGGCGTGTCCAAAAGCGCGGCGAGTCGGATTTGCTTTAACAGTAGCCAGTCTTTTGTTTCCGTCGATCGAATGCCCATGATCTTCCCTGGAAAATTAACGTCACCTCAACGTCTCACAAGAGTGTCGAGGGAGCAACCAGGCTCGCGTAGCGCAATGGCCGCTTCTGGCCGATTCTGTTGAAAGAGTCGGCCGTGTTTTCTAAAGCAGAAAAGTACGCGTGGGAGATTGAAATCCTGAATGTCCGCAGAGCCTTTCAGGCTGAGATTTCACGTAGAAGCGTGCTGAAGGCGACATGCCTCAACCTCGCAAAACCCTCAAAGCAACCGTTCAATGGCAGAATCTCCTGAATTTGATCGTTTCGGAGACCACCATGCTTGGTGCATTTGAACGAAGGCTCGACCCTTTTCCTCCTGACGAGGTACCACCGCCACCCGAGGGCCTGGCTCGGTTCCTGTGGGCGTGCACACGGGGCGCCCGCGGCTATATTCTTGCGTTTGCGCTGCTGAGTGCCGCTGTGTCGATATACGAAGCCTGGCTGTTTTCTTTCCTCGGTCAGGTCGTGGATCTACTCTCGACCTGGCAGGCAGGCGGTGATGCGGCTGCGCAGGAAAGTCGCGTGTTGTGGAGCATGGGCATCGTAATGGCGAGCAGTGTCGCACTGGTGGCGTTGCGCACCATGGTGCAGCACCAGATATTGGCGATCAACCTGCCGTTGCGGCTGCGTTGGGACTTCCACCGCTTGATGCTGCGGCAAAGCCTTTCGTTCTTTTCCGATGAGTTCTCCGGCCGGGTCACCACCAAGGTGATGCAGACTGCGCTGGCCGTGCGCGACGTGCTGTTCACCCTTATTGAAATCGCACCCGGAATCGGGGTGTATTTCATCGCGATCATTGCGCTGGCCGGCGGCTTCGCACTGAAACTGATGCTGCCTTTCATTGCCTGGATCCTGTTGTTCGGGCTAGCCATGCGCTACTTCGTACCCCGCTTGGGGAAAGTGGGGCAGGAACAGGCTCATGCACGCTCCTCGATGACCGGACGTATCTCAGACGCCTATACCAACATCACGACAGTGAAGCTGTTCTCCCATTCCAATCGTGAAGCGCACTTCGCGCGTGCGGCCATGGAGGATTTCAAGCAGACCGGCTTTCGCCAGATGCGCCTCGTAAGCCAGTTCGAGATCGTCAACCAGGCATTGGTGGTGGCCTTGATCATGGCAGCAGGTGGTTATGCCCTGTGGCTATGGCACCAAGGTGAGGTCGGCACAGGTGCCGTGGCGGCAATCACCGCCATGGCGTTGCGTATCAATGGCATGTCGCACTGGATCATGTGGCAAATGACCTCGCTGTTCGAGAGCATCGGCACCGTGCAGGATGGCATGGCAACACTGACCCGCGGCCCCAAGGTGCAGGATGCGCCGGACGCGGGTGTGCTGGTGACCTCCGGCGGGGCGGTCACATTCGACAATGTCAGCTTCAACTACAACGGCGAACGCCAGGTGCTCGATGGCCTGAGCCTGAACATTCGCCCGGGCGAAAAAATCGGTCTGGTTGGCCGCTCTGGCGCCGGCAAATCCACGCTTATCAACCTGCTGCTGCGCTTTTACGACGTCGACAGCGGGCAGATTCGCATTGACGGGCAAGACATCGCGCACGTAACGCAAGACAGCTTGCGCAGCGCCATCGGCATGGTCACCCAGGATACTTCCCTATTGCACCGTTCCATTCGCGACAATATCGCCTACGGCCGCCCCGATGCGAGCGACGCGCAAATCCGCAGTGCCGCGGCCAATGCCCAGGCCGATGAGTTCATCAGCCAACTGAGTGACCGACAAGGCCACACCGGCTACGACACCTTGGTAGGCGAGCGCGGGATCAAGCTTTCGGGCGGCCAGCGCCAGCGCGTCGCGATTGCCCGAGTGATGCTCAAGAACGCCCCGATCCTGCTACTTGACGAGGCTACCAGCGCGCTGGATTCGGAAGTCGAAGTGGCCATTCAGGAAAGCCTCGATGAAATGATGCAGGGCAAGACCGTGATCGCTATCGCCCATCGGCTGTCCACGATTGCGGCAATGGATCGACTTATTGTCATGGATGACGGACGCATCATCGAACAGGGCACCCACACCGAATTGCTCGCAAGGAACGGCATCTATGCGCGGCTGTGGCACCACCAGAGTGGCGGGTTTCTGGGTGAGGATCGGGAGGTGGCCGAGGTTATGGATCAGGTATGAGCGTGAACGGACCCAGGCGCTGCGAGCAGCTGCTTTGGGTCGTTTCTGCTCTTTATGACAGGCAACAGTCGGCCACCCACGGACGTTGGGTCGCGCCTTCACTCGGATATTCGTACTTCGGCTCCGCTCCGGTCAACGGACGTTATGCAATTCGAACTCGTCCAGATGTAGCTTGAGATAGCTGGCCTGCTGGTCGTTGAGTATTTTTCGCAGGTTCGCGGGGATGCCGAGGATCGCACGATCCGTCTCCTCGACCCGGTGTGAGATCAGCATCTTGCCGGTTTCCGGATCGAAAGTGATCAGGTGCTTGTCGAAAAGTCTGTCGAGCGTGGCCATGAGCGGCAGACCATTGCATGGATCCAGGCGCTCGTCATCAGTGCTGTCGGCCCACGGTTTGGCATGGCTCGCGATGAGGGCCGACTGGATGGTGAGGCTCGTCACCGCGCATTTGCCCTCCCATAATTCCAACATCTGCTTGCGATAAGTTCCCTGACCAAGCCGAGCTTGAATCAGGGTTTCGCGCTGCGTCGACTTGAGCCCCGGACGCCTGGCTATCGCCTCGAGATCAGCTTCGATTGTCTTGTCATTATCCAGAGGTAAGGGCGCGTCGGCGAAGAAATAGGCCGCTTTGCGAACTTGGGCGTAGTCGCAGTCGTTCCAGCGGGGCTCCCTCTGCTGTAACTGGTTATACCCGTCGGGCTTGCTGCCCGTCAGGCGCTCCATGAAAGACTCCATCCTGGCGACCAGTGGCTTGGTTCCAAGCGCTATCTGGTAGCCGTCAAGTGCTGACTTGATGTGAAGCCTTTCCCCTTCGGGGTTTGTCAGGCTCATATTCTTCTTGGTGGCGTCCTGCTGGTGCGGCTGGACGTGCTGAACACCCAACGCAGCGTTTAATTCATCTGCGAGTGCCCACACCTGTTCTTTAACTCTGGGCGTTTCCAACTATCACCTCAAATGGCAATCACCGCGATTGCGGCAACGTTGGGCATGATATCAAGGGCGCTACGCTCACACACGATCAGACGCGGCTCGGCGAATGGCTGTTGTACCTTGGAAGTTGCCGTAGATTTCACGATAGGTCGAGGGGCTGTTGTGGGTCGATTTTTGCCTTTGGTCAACGGCAGCTTGGGGTCAACAGTTGCCGATCTGGTGGCACGCCGGATACTCGTCACATAGCACTGACCGAGTGCAGAAATCAGGCGTGCAGCAATGTTCGACCAAGCACATTAAACATCCGCGAAAGGTGCATGTTTAAGCGTCCTACTGCTTACTTCCTGAAAGCCACAAGACCTTGCGCCGTTGCCTACGGGTACGCCAGAATCCGCCGGCTTGTGCGCCTGTGGCCCGCTCGGTAACTTGATTCCCGTCACTGCCCATCAGTGATCGGGTTTAGCAGCCCGTCGTGACGAAGCGCATTTGCATCCGGACAGTCAGGTCATTTCATGCCTGCACTTTATGGTAGCTGTGCGCAGGGCGCCCTCGGGCGCGCCGGAATCGTCTCCGCCGGTCTGCTAACCTGCACACAGCTGCCACCCTACATTCGTTTAGCAGCGACTCGCTGACGGCTCCATGTTTTTGGAGCGTACAAATATGATCAAGCCTTCACCCAATCCGCCAGACACCGATCCGGCATCCCCCTACGAAAGCCCCGATTCAAACAAACCCAACGAAGCCGCCGAACGCGCCCTCGACTTCCACTTCCCCTCGACTGCCGACATCAAAGCCACCCCGCGCACACCCAGTACCCTGTTTACCGTGGACCCAAAGGCCACGACCGAAACCCTGGTAGTTTATCTGGTCGAGACACTGGCCTCAGTCGATGTGATGGTTCATCACCTGGTGGATCATCTGGACGGTGGATCGCGCAATGCGCTGCTGGGTATTTCCAATAGCATCACGCTGGCGGAAATCACGGCGAACCGAGTGCTGGATCAGATCGAATCACCCGCTTAAGGAAAGCCCGCAGCTCGACTGCGGGTTTGCGCAAGGCTGCTTACTCGACAGCCTCGTAGGGCAAGCCCACGTAGTTCTCGGCAATGTTGACCAAACCAGCGTGGGAGTTGAAGAAGTCCTCACGCTCGGCCTGTTGCATCTTCTGGTCCCACGCGTCTGTATGTAAAGCTGACCGATTGAAACTGGCTGCTGAAGCCAGTCCTGACTCAATCGGTTCCTCTGAGAGCTGAACGATAAAGCCGTGCAGCAACGACTGGTAGAAGACGATTCAGCCGAAGGCATCACCCGTACATTCAAGGAATGGCTAGCTACTCAGGGCTTGCCGGGGTTCAACGTCGAGTAACCCGTGAAGAATCAAAAAAGCCCGTACTTCAACCGAAGGCGGGGCTTTTTGTCTGGCTGGCGTCACTTCACATCGGTTACATCGCGGTATGGAAAATCTGCTCGATCTCGTCCTGATTGGCAGGACGCGGATTGGTGAAGCCGCAGGCATCCTTCATGGCATTGGTTGCCAGGATCGGGATATCGTCGGCCTTGGCGCCCAGTTCGGCGAGGCCGCTCGGGATACCAACATCCGAAGACAGTTTACGGATGGCGGCGATGGCCGCGGCGGCGCCTTTTTCCGCATCCAGATGCTGGGTGTCGACCCCCATTGCGTTGGCGATGTCTTTAAACCGGGCCGGGCATACGCTGGCGTTGAAGCTGGCGACATGGGGCAGCAGGATCGCATTACACACGCCGTGGGGCAGGTCGTAGAAACCACCCAGTTGGTGCGCCATGGCGTGGACATAGCCCAGCGAAGCATTGTTGAAGGCCATGCCGGCAAGAAATTGCGCGTAGGCCATATTTTCCCGGGCGGTCATGTCGTCACCCTGGGCGACGGCAGTGCGCAGGTTGCCCGAGATCAATTCCACGGCCTTGAGTGCACAGGCATCGGTGATCGGCGTTGCCGCAGTCGACACGTACGCTTCGATGGCGTGGGTCAGCGCGTCCATGCCGGTGGCGGCGGTCAGGCCTTTGGGCATGCCTGTCATCAGCGAAGGATCGTTGACCGACAACAGTGGGGTGACGTTACGGTCGACGATGGCCATTTTCACGTGCCGGACTTCGTCGGTAATGATGCAGAAACGGGTCATTTCACTCGCCGTTCCGGCGGTGGTATTAATCGCGATCAACGGCATCTGTGGCTTGGCGGATTGATCCACGCCTTCGTAATCACTGATGTGCCCACCGTTGGCGGCGCACAGGGCAATGCCTTTGGCGCAGTCATGGGGTGAACCGCCGCCCAGGGAAATAATGAAATCACAGTCGCTGCGACCCAGCAGCTCAAGGCCTTTCTCGACATTGCTGACCGTCGGATTCGGTTTGGCGCCATCAAACAAGGTGGAATTGATGTCCTGCTGGGCCAGAAGGCCGGCTACCTTGGCGGCCACGCCGGCTTTGGCCAGGCCTGCATCAGTGACGATCAAGGCTTTACGCAAACCATATTTGCGGATTGCCAGCATTGCGTCGTCGAGACTGCCAATGCCCATCATGTTCACGGATGGAATGAAGAAGGTGCTGCTCATGATAAATCCTCTTTTATTCTGGAGACCCGGAATCAGGTGAGGTCTTCTATTCATATCGCAGGCTGTGAGGCTCGTCTGATTGTCATCATTGACGAAGTTCAGCGGGGGCGGTGCTGCATCAAGTGTTCAGGCGAACAGTGTTTTAAGATGCAGAGGTGAATGGGCCATCGCAGCCGGTATCTTTTGATCATGGGTTTGAGCCTAACCCTATGACGCCAGACTGGAATGGTCCTTTAGCTTTCATTGGCACCTCCTTTAGTACTGGGAGGGAATGCGCCCCGCTCCGGCGTACAGTGGAACCGCATTCGGGTACCGGCCGGGCCTCCTCGGTGAGGCCCGCTTCGGGTGCCCTTCACGATCATCAGCGCCACCCTTCAACATTCATCCCCCCGCGCCATCTGCCCATCGCCGTTTCATATGCGAAACAAATCCGCTATTTCCCGCCATCCGGCGTTACCTGAAAAGTCACTGCGTGCTTGGGTTTTCCGGGCGTCGCGCAATCGATGGGCAATTTCGTGCCAAATAAGAAACTGCGTTTCATATATGAAACGCCAGAAATAACCTGAAATCTTCTTAAACATCTAATAACAAAGGAGTTTTTGACAAAAAACAAAACTCTCACAGCTCTGGCATTGTTCATGCACTAAACGTCGTATCACCTATAAAACAGACCAGAGACCCTTCCCATGGCTGTGAACGAGATGTACGCCGTCGCCCCTCAATGGACCAAGCCCGCTCCCAAGGACAATCCGGAGCCCACCGAAATTGAATTCCGCAATGTCGGCAAATGCTTCCCGGCCAAGGGCAAGTCCGAAGCGCCATTCGCCATTCGCGAGGTGAACTTCAAGATTCGCCGCGGTGAAGTGGTGTCGATCATCGGCCCTTCCGGTTGTGGCAAGAGCACCATCCTGAATATGGGTTCCGGGTTGTATCGCCCGACCGAAGGCGAAGTCTTCGTCGGTGGTGAAGCCGTTACCGGTCCGGTCCGCCAGGTCGCCTTCATGCTGCAAAAAGACCTGCTGATGCCGTGGCGCAGCATTCGCCGCAACGTCGAACTGGGCCTGGAAATCCAGGGTGTGCCGGCCGCCAAGCGGCAGGCCGTGGCCAAAGATCTGCTCGATCGCTGCCACCTGCAAGGTTTTGCCGACCACTACCCCTTCCAGTTGTCGGGTGGCATGCGCCAGCGTGCTGCCCTGGCTCGCACCCTGGCCATCGATCCGCAGGTGCTGTTTCTCGACGAACCGTTTTCGGCCCTGGATGCGCAGACCAAGATGATCCTGCAACAGGACATGGCGCGGATGCTGTTCGACGAAAAGAAGACCGCGCTGTTCATCACCCATGACCTGATCGAAGCCATCGCCATGTCCGACCGGTTGCTGGTCATGAGCGCCCGCCCCGGCACCATCATCGAAGAAATCACCGTCGACCTGCCGTTTCGCGACAACCCGCTGGAGCGCCGCAAGCTGCCGGAGATCGGTCCGCTGGCCGGTCGCCTGATGGAACTGCTGAAAGTCGGCGAAGACACCGAACTGCATTGATCAACGCCCTTGTGGCCATCAACCTTTTCAGGAGTACTCATGCTCAAGTCTCTGTTTCAACGCTTCAGCCAGGCCAGCGCCATTGCGCTTGGCCTGGGCATGGCACTCGCTGCCCAGGCACAGTCGACCGACGTGACTTACTTGTTGCCGGCGCCGCCGAACCTGCCGGCGTTCGCGCCGTGGATCATTGCGCAGCAAAAGGGTTACTACGCCGCCCAGAACCTGAACATGACCTTCATCGCGGCCAAGGGCGGTGTGGACGTGGCAAAACAGATCGGTGCGGGTAACGCCATGCTCGGTGGCGCCCTCGGTGACACGCCGATTGTGGTACGGGCCAACGGAATTCCGGTGCGCAACGTCGCGGTGCTGGGCGCCGGCGGCGTCACCATGATTGCTACCAACGCGGCGCAAAACATCAATTCGATCACCGACCTCAAAGGCAAGACGGTGACCGTGATGTCCTACTCCGACACCACCTACTACGCCTTGCTCGCCTCCCTGCGTAAAGCCGGCCTGAGCAAAAACGATGTGAACATCCAGGCCGCCGGGCCCGCCGGTGTCTGGCAATTGTTCTCGGCCGACAAAGCCGTGGCGATGGCCAGCGTGCCGGACTGGGTGATCAACGCCGAAGAAGCCGGGGTGAAGATCAAGCTGATTCCGCAAGCGCAGATCTTCGAAAGCATGGCTCAGTCAATCCTCGCCTCCGACGATGCCATCAAGCATCACCCGGACATTGTTCGCGGCACGGTCCAGGCAACCCTGCACGGTATGCGCGACATCATTGAAGACCCCCGCGCGGCCGCCGTGACCTTTGCCAAGGCTGTTCCCGCCTATGCCGGCAAGGAAGATTCGCTGGAGAAAATCTTCAAGCTCTACGTCGAGCACGTCTATGCCAACCAGACCGTACTGGGCCGCATCGATCCGGTGCGCCTGGAAGCGGTCCGCCAGTTCTATGTCAGCGAAGGCATCGTCACCCAGGAGCCGAAGCTCGACGAACTGTACACCAACCAGTTCATCGACACCCAAACAGCCGCG
Source organism: Pseudomonas fluorescens (assembly GCF_902497995.1). Classification (GTDB taxonomy): domain Bacteria; phylum Pseudomonadota; class Gammaproteobacteria; order Pseudomonadales; family Pseudomonadaceae; genus Aquipseudomonas; species Aquipseudomonas fluorescens_BK. The sequence continues at coordinate 134,552 of NZ_CABVII010000016.1, forward strand.
CAATGACGGCCAGTGACAACAAGGTACCGACACGATGAAAAACCTCAATAACTCCATGCTCGGCAGCGTCGCCCTGCTGATCCTGTTCCTGGTGCTCTGGCAATGGGGCCCGGGACTGCTCGGCATGCCCGAGTTCGTCATGCCGCAACTGAGCCGCGTGGCCCAGGAAAGCGTGGTGATGTGGCAGACCGGTGGCCTGCTGCAGCACACCTTGATCACCGCGTTCGAGATCATTGTCGGCTTCGGCCTGGGCGCCCTGCTCGGCGTGGCGATCGGCGTGTCGCTGGGCCTCTCGCCTGCCGCCGAGGCCATGCTGTCGCCGTACATCCTGGCGCTGCAGATCGCGCCGAAAGTCGCCTTCGCCCCGCTGTTCGTCATGTGGTTGGGCTACACCATTTACCCGAAGATCCTGATCGCGATCCTGATCGTGTTCTTCCCGGTGATGATCAACGTGCTGTCGGCGATCCGCACCGTGGACCCGGACATGATCAACCTCGTGCGGACCATGAACGCCAGCCGCTGGCAGATCTTTCGCCTGGTGGAGTTTCCTTCGGCCATGGCCGCGTTGTTCTCCGGCTTGCGCATTGCCTCGACCCTGGCCGTGATCGGCGTCACCGTCGGTGAGCTGGTCGGCGGCAACCAGGGCTTGGGCTTCCTGCTGGTCGATGCCGAAGGCCAGGGCAATACCGCGGGCGTATTCGTCGCCATCGTCATGCTGACGCTGATCGGTGTACTCGCTTACGGCGCGGTGGTCTGGGCCGAGAAACGCATTCTGCATTACATGCCAAAAGCCATGCTGAGTACTCAATGATGACGACCCTCACTCGTTTGCTCGAAGGCCGTCGCGTGCTGGTCACCGGTGGCGCCCGCGGCCTGGGTTACGCCTTCGCCCAGGCCATCGGCCGGGCCGGGGCGCAAGTGGTGATCGCCGACATTCTCGCCGAGCGCGTGCAGCAATCGGCCGCCGAACTGGTCGCTGAAGGCCTGGTCGTGCATGGCGTGACGGTTGACCTTGCGCAACCGGATTCGATCGACGCCTGCATCGCTGAAACCACCCGCTTGCTCGGTGGGTTGGACGGTCTGGTCAACAACGCGTCGATCACCAATTCCGGCGGCAAGACCTGCGAAGAGCTGAGCCTGGACACCTGGGATCAGGTGATGCAAGTCAACGTGCGCGGCACCTGGCTGATGACCAAAGCCTGCCTGCCGGCCCTGCGAGCCAGCGGTCATGGTGCCATCGTCAACCTGGCGTCCGACACCCCGCTGTGGGGCGCGCCGAACCTGCTGGCCTATGTCGCCAGCAAGGGCGCGATCATCGCCATGACCCGCAGCCTGGCCCGCGAACTGGGCGGCGACAACATCACGGTCAATGCCATCGCGCCCGGCCTGGTGCTGGTCGAAGCCACCGCCTACGTGCCTGAAGCCCGCCACCGTTTGTACAACGATCAACGGGCGATTCAGCGCCCACAACTTCCCGAGGACGTCAGCGGCGCCGTGCTGTTCGCGCTGTCCGACCTCGCCCGTTTCATCACTGGACAAACCCTGCCGGTCAACGGCGGGTTCGTCATGCCTTGATCAGGAGACTGCCATGACCGATCTATCCGCAAACTTGAATGCACACGCTTCTTCAGAGCAGGCCACTGCGAAAAGCTGGGAACAACCCGCCGGCAGCGACCTTGAAAGCTGGATGCAAACCCGCATCGCCCGCTACGAAACGCGCAAGTACGACTGGAACGCACTGAAATTCCAGGCCGACTACGACCCGAAATTCCGCCGCGCGCAAATGCGCTACATCGGCACCGGCGGCACTGGCGTGAGCAGCGACATGAACACCATCCCGTCGGAGAACTTCACGTTTTCCACCATGGTGATTCCGGCCGGTCACGAAGGCCCGCCGCACCTGCACACCGACGTTGAAGAAGTGTTCTTCGTGCTGCGCGGCAAACTCAAGGTGGTGATTGAAAAGGACGGCGAGCGTTTCGAAACCATCCTCACCGACCGCGACGTGATTTCCGTGCCGCCCGGCGTGTACCGCGAAGAGATCAACATCGGCGATGAAGACGCGTTGATGTGCGTGATGCTCGGCGCGAAAAAACCAGTCACCCCAACCTACCCGCCAGAACACCCTCTGGCCTCGATCAAGCGCGGATAAGCCCATGTTGCACGCCATCGACACGCTCGTCCCGCCGCTCACGGCTGACCTCCAGGCCCAGCTGGCGCTGCACTTTCCCCAGCGCACGCTGGAGCTCGCAGGCGCCCGCCAGGCCGTGCGCGAATGCGGGGCCGGGCCGGCCATTGTGTTGTTGCACGGGATCGGCTCGGGTTCGGCGTCGTGGCTGCAGGTGGCGCTGGAGCTTGGCCAGAGCGCCCGGGTGATTGCCTGGGACGCTCCCGGCTACGGTGATTCCACTGCGCTCAGAGCCTTGGCCCCCGACGCTTCGGACTACGCCGAACGGCTGCTGCAGATGCTCGACGCCCTGGACCTCCAGCGTTGCGTGCTGGTGGGTCACTCCCTCGGCGCGATGACCGCCACCGCGTTCGCCAGCGGCGTGCATCAGCAGCGGGTCAGTCGATTGGTGTTGATCAGCCCCGCCCAGGGCTACGGCCATCCATCGCGCGCCTTGCAGCGCCAGGAAGTACGCAACAAACGCCTGCGTGCCCTGGATCAACTGGGCATCCAGGGCATGGCCGAGCAACGCAGTGCCTACATGCTCTCGCCCAACGCCAGCCCGAAGGCACAAGCCTGGGTGCAGTGGAACATGGCCCGGCTCAATCCCGATGGCTATCGCCAGGCCATTGAACTGCTGTGCGGCGATGACCTGCTGCGCCACGCCCCGCTGTCGATGCCTTGCGAAGTACATTGCGGCGAAGCCGACGGCATCACCGCGCCCGAAAGCTGCCTGACCCTGGCCAAGGCCCTGGGCGGCACGTTCAACCTTATTGCCGATGCCGGGCACGCCAGCCCCATCGAACAACCTTGTGTGGTGGCGGGCCGTCTGGCCTGCGCCATCCAACAATCCCTGACAGGTGCATCGCTATGAACGATTCAGATCTGCTGAAGGACGCTCAGGACAAATACATCGTGCCGGGCCTGGAGCGCGGCCTGCTGCTGCTCTGCGAGTTCAGCCGGCGCAATCGCACGCTGACCGCGCCGGAACTGGCCCGGCGTCTGGCGCTCCCGCGCTCGACGATTTTTCGCTTGCTGACGACCCTGGAAACCATGGGGTTCGTCACCCGCAGCGGCAATGAATATCGCCTTGGCATGTCGGTGCTGCGCCTGGGCTTCGAGTACCTGGCCTCGCTGGAACTGACCGAACTCGGCCAGCCGCTGCTGGCCCGCCTGTGCGACCGCCTCAACTACCCGAGCAACTTGGTCGTGCGCGACGGTCGCTCGATCGTCTACGTGGCCAAGGTCTCGCCGCCGTCGGTGTTCTCCACCGCGGTGAACGTCGGCACCCGCCTGCCCGCCCACGCCACGGTCCTGGGGCGCATTCTGCTCGAAGACCTGTCACTGGCCGAGTTGCGCGAGCTGTACCCGGAAGATCACCTGGAACAGTTCTCGCCCTGCACGCCAAAAACCGTGATGGAGCTGTTCGACATGGTCCAGGCCGACCGTCAGCGCGGTTTTATCAGCGGCGAGGGCTTCTTCGAATCAGCGATCTCGACCGTCGCCGCACCGGTACGCGATCAATCCGGGCAGATCGTCGCGGCCTTGGGCGTGACCATTCCGACCCCCCAGATCGCCCACGTCAATTTCAACGAATTGCTTCTGCAAGTGCGGCGCAGCGCCGACGAACTGTCGCGGTTGCTCGACTACAACAGCGCTGCCGGCCACGACGGCCAGCACCGCGTGACCGCCCTGATGAGGGATTGAGATGAGTCTCTATCAACTGCAAGACAGCACGGCAATCGTGACCGGCGGCTCCTCGGGGATTGGCCTGGCCTGTGTCGAGTTGCTGCTCGAAGCCGGCGCCGCCGTGGCCTTCTGCGGTCGCGACGCAGATCGCCTGCGCAGCGCCGAAGCCGAGTTGCGCCAACGCTTCCCCGAGGCGCGGTTGCTGGCCCAGGTGTGCAACGTGCTCGAGGCCGACTCGGTCAACGCTTTTGTCGCCGCCAGCCTGGCTGCACTGGGGCCCGCCAGCGTGTTGATCAACAACGCCGGACAAGGTCGGGTCTCGACCTTCGCCGACACCACCGACAGTGCCTGGACCGAAGAGTTGAACCTGAAATTCTTCTCGGTGATCAACCCGGTTCGTGCCTTCAAGGCGCAGCTGCAAGGCCAGGCGAACGCCGCCATCGTCTGCGTCAATTCATTGCTGGCCAGCCAGCCGGAGCCGCACATGGTCGCCACCTCGGCCGCCCGCGCCGGGGTGATGAACCTGGTGCGCTCGATGGCCACCGAATTTGCCGTCGATGGCATTCGGGTCAACGGCATCCTGATCGGCCTGGTCGAGTCCGGGCAATGGCGCCGACGTTTCGAAGCCCGCGAAGAACGGGAGCTGGACTGGAGCCAATGGACCGCCCGCCTGGCTCAACAAAAACACATTCCCTTGGGGCGCCTGGGCCTGCCGATTGAAGCGGCCCGCGCGATCCTGTTTCTGGCCTCGCCTCTGTCGGCTTACACCACAGGCAGCCATATCGATGTTTCCGGAGGCCTGTCCCGCCATGCGTAATGAAAATACTGTCACCGTTGGCGCTGCCATCACCGCATTTCTCGAGCAATGCGAGGTCAAGGCCGCGTTCGGCGTGATCTCGATCCACAACATGCCGATCCTCGATGCGTTCGCCGTACGCGGCAACATCCGCTTCGTCATGGCCCGGGGTGAAGCCGGCGCCACCAACATGGCCGATGCCTATGCCCGCACCACCGGTGGCCTGGGCGTGTGCCTGACGTCCACCGGCACCGCCGCCGGTAACGCCGCCGGGGCACTGGTCGAAGCACTGACCGCCGGCACGCCGCTGTTGCACATCACCGGGCAGATCGAAACGCCGTACCTGGATCAGGAGTTCGCCTACATCCACGAAGCCCGCGATCAGCTGACCATGCTCAAGGCCGTGTCCAAGGCCGCGTTCCGTGTACGCAGCGTCGAAACCGCACTGAGCACTATGAAGCTGGCCGTGCAGACCGCCCTGACCGCACCGACGGGACCGGTCAGCGTGGAAATCCCGATCGACATCCAGTCGACCTTTATCCCGATGCCGACCGACCTGTCGCCGCTGCCGATTCCGGTGGCCGTGCCCGCACCCGAAGCGCTGGACCTGGTGGCGGAGCGCCTGGCCAGTGCCACCCGTCCGCTGTTGTGGCTGGGCGGTGGCGCGCGGCATGCGGGCCCGCAAGTCAAACGCCTGCTGGACATGGGCGTCGGCGTGATCACCTCGACTCAAGGTCGCGGCGTGGTCAACGAAGATGACGAGCGCTGCCTTGGGGCGTTCTCGCAAAACAAACTGGTCGAACACTTCCTGCAAAGCTGCGATGCCCTGCTGATCGCCGGTTCCCGCCTGCGCAGCAACGAGACCTTCAAGTACGCGCTGAAGCTGCCGCGCAACACCTTGCGCATCGACGCCAACCCGGCCATCGAAGGTCGCAGCTACAACAGCGAGCTGTTCATCTGCGGTGACTCGGCGCTGGCCCTCGAAGGCCTGGCGGACCGTCTCGAAGGTCGCTTGCAGATCGACCCGACGTTCCTCGCCGAACTCAAGGACGTGCGCGAAAAATCCCGCACGCAACTGATCGCCGACCTCGGCCCATACTCGGCCATGGTCGAACAGCTGCAAGCCATTACCGGGCGCAATTTCAGCTGGGTGCGCGATGTCACGCTGTCCAACAGCATCTGGGGCAACCGCCTGCTGACGTTGTACCACCCACGCGCCGGCGTGCATGCCCTCGGCGGCGGCATTGGCCAGGGCTTGTCGATGGGCATCGGCGCGGCAGTCGCCGCGGCGGAAACCGCGCCTGAGCGCAAGGTCTTCGCCCTGGCCGGTGACGGCGGTTTCATTCTCAACCTCGGTGAGCTGGCGACCCTGGTGCAAGAGAACGCCAACGTGGTGATCCTGCTGATGAACGACCAGCGCTACGGGGTGATCCGCAACATTCAGGACGCGGTGTATGGCAGTCGTCACTGCTACGTCGACCTGCACACGCCGGATTACTCCAAGCTGGCCGAATCGCTGAACCTGCGCCATGGCCTGGTCACCGACCTGAAGGACTTCGGCAAAGTCGTCGACGGTGCGCTGGCGCAACCCGGTCCGTTCCTGCTGGAAGTCGACATGCTCGCCGTCGGCAGCTTCGCCACCCAGTTCGCCGGTCCGCCCAACAGCGAAACCAAAGCGCAGAAAGCCACGGCTTGAGGACTTCGTCATGTTGCACATCACCATGATCGGCTGCGGCGCCATTGGCGTCGGCGTGCTCGAACTGCTGGAGAAAGACCCGCAGTTGTGCGTCGACTACGTCATTGCCTCGGCCGGTTCCGAAGAGCTTGTACGTCAAAGGCTGGCCAGTTTCAAACAACCGCCGCAAGTGCTGACAGCGCTGCCGGCCGATGCGCGCCCCGACCTGTTGGTCGAGTGCGCCGGTCACAAAGCCATCGAAGAACACGTGCTGCCCGCGCTGGAGCGTGGCATCGCCTGCCTGATCGTCTCGGTCGGCGCGCTGTCCGAAGTCGGCCTGGTGGAGCGCCTGGAAGCGGCAGCCGAACGCGGCCAGACCCGCATCGAATTGCTGCCCGGCGCCATCGGCGGCATCGATGCCTTGTCGGCGGCCAAGGTCGGCGGCCTGGACTCGGTGAATTACACCGGACGCAAACCGGCGCGCGCCTGGAAAAACACCCCGGCCGAACAGGCCTTTGACCTGGACAGCCTCACCGAAACCACGGTGATTTTTCAGGGCAGCGCCCGGGAAGCGGCCCGCCTCTACCCGAAAAATGCCAACGTCGCCGCGACCCTGTCGCTGGCCGGGCTCGGCCTGGATCGCACCCAGGTAACGCTGATCGCCGACCCGCTGAGCGAGGAAAATGTGCATCACTTCGAAGCCCGCGGCGCCTTTGGCGGGTTCGAACTGAGCTTGCGTGGCAAACCGCTGCTGGCCAACCCGAAGACCTCGGCGTTGACCGTCTACAGCGTCGTCCGCGCCTTGGGCAACCACGCCCACGCGATTTCGATTTAAGGGACAGCCAATGACTCTCGAACAGACTTTACCCATCTGCATTGCCGGCCAATGGCGCCTGGGCCGCGGTGAGCGCTACGCCACCTGCTACCCGGCCACCGGCGAGGCCGTTGCCTGGCTCAACGCCGCCAGTGTCGAAGACGTGGAAGACGCCGTGCAAGGTGCGCATCAGGCGTTCTTGCATAGCGGCTGGGCCCAGCGCAAACCCCACGAGCGGGCCAGCGTGCTGTACCGCATCGCCGAACTGATCCGCTCACGCAGTGAAGAACTGGCGCAGCTGCAGCGCCAGGACAACGGCAAACCGATCAACGAAACCCGTGCCCTGGTGGCCAGCGCGGCCGGCACCTTCCAGTTCTTCGCCGCGGCCTGTGAAACCCTCGAAGAAACCATCACGCCGTCCCGTGGTGATTTCGTCAGCATGAGCGTCTACGAGCCGATGGGCGTGATCGCCGCGATCACCCCGTGGAATTCGCCGATTGCCAGCGAAGCGCAGAAGGTCGCTCCCGCTCTGGCGGCCGGCAACGCGGTGGTGATCAAACCGGCGGAAATCACCCCGCTGATGGCCTTGCAACTGGCGCGCATCTGCGAAGAGGCCGGGCTGCCGAAAGGTCTGCTCAGTGTATTGCCGGGCAAGGGTTCGCTGCTCGGTGATGCCTTGACCCGTCACCCGCTGGTCAAGCGCGTGTCGTTCACCGGTGGCACCAAAACCGGCAAACACATCGCCCACATCGCCGCCGACAAAATGATGCCGGTATCACTGGAACTGGGCGGCAAATCGCCGACCATCGTCCTCGATGATGCCGACCTCGATCACGCGGTGGCCGGTGTGTTGTATGGCATCTTCAGCTCTTCGGGCGAAGCCTGCATCGCCGGTTCGCGTTTGTTTGTCGCCCGCTCTCTGTACGAGCCGTTCATGGCGCGTCTGGTAGCAGCGGCGGCCGAGCTGCGGGTCGGTGATCCGGCGGATGAGCGCACGCAAATGGGCCCGCTGATCAGCGCCGGTCATCGCGAGTCGGTGGAGCGCTACGTTGCGCTGGGGCTCGCTGAAGGCGGACGTCTGCTGCTGGGTGGCAAGCGTCCCGGCGGCGGCGTTTACGACCAGGGTTACTACTACCCGCCGACCATCCTCGAAGGCTTGAACAACAGCCAACAGGTGTGCCAGGAAGAGATCTTCGGCCCGGTGCTGGTGGCCATGCCGTTCGATGACGAAGCGCAATTGCTCGAGCAAGCCAACGACAGCCTGTACGCCCTCGCCGCCGGGATCTGGACTCGCGATTACAAGCACGCCTGGGCCCTGGGTCGAAAAATCCAGGCCGGTACGGTGTGGATCAACACCTACAAACAGTTCTCGATTTCCACCCCGTTCGGTGGCTGGCGTGACAGCGGCCTGGGCCGTGAAAAAGGGCGCCTCGGCATCCTGCAGTACATGGAACAGAAAAGCCTTTATTGGGGCATGAATGAACAGCCACTGGCCTGGGCCGGTGTGCAACGGGAGGCTGGATTATGAGCGTTTCAGGCATTGATGAAGTCACCTACGGCGTCGAGGACCTGGACACCAGCGCGCGGTTCTTCAGCGACTGGGGCCTGAGCAAAGTCAGCGAACAAGCGGACGAGGTGATCTTCGAAACCCTCAACGGCTGCCGCGTGGTGCTCGCCGACATCAACAAGGCCGGGCTGCCGCCGGCCATCGAAGCCGGTTCGACCGTGCGCGAAGTGGTCTGGGGCGTGGAAAGCGAGGCTGACCTGAAGCTGTACAGCGAGCGCATCGCCAACGATCCCGGCTTCATCGAAACTGACGGACGCATTGGTTGCACCGACCCCAATGGCCTGGCGATCCGCCTGCAAGTGACCCGCAAGCGCGAACTGCAGATCGAGTGCAGCGGGCACAACACCTGGCAAACCAAGGGCCGGATCAACAAGGCCGCGCCGATCTACGACCGCGCCACGCCGATCGAAGTCGGGCACGTGGTGTTCTTCGTCAAGGACGTCAACGCCTGCGAAGCCTTCTACCACGAGCGCTTCGGCTTCCAGGCCTCGGACCGCTATCCGGATCGGGGCGCGTTCCTGCGCACCGCCGAAGAAGGTGGTCATCACGACCTGTTCATGCTGCAACTGCCCGCCCCTCGCGCCGGCCTGAACCACGTCGCCTTCACCGTGCGCGATGTGCACGAAGTGTTCGGCGGCGGCATGCACATTTCCCGCCGCGGCTGGGCCACGGAAATCGGCCCCGGCCGGCACCCGGTGTCGTCGGCATTCTTCTGGTACTTCAAGAACCCGGCCGGCGCGCTGGTCGAGTACTACGCCGACGAAGACCAACTGACTGGCGAATGGCAGCCACGCAGCTTTGAACCCGGCCCGACGGTATTCGCCGAATGGGCAATTGCCGGCGGCATCGATGGCAATACCCGTCGCCAGCAAAACGTCGAAGCACCGCAGGGCAAGTTCCTTACCGACAAACCGAAACCCTGAGCGGACACGAGCATGAGCGTGTTCAGCACTGAGGTGTTCCCGACGTACGATTTTATTCCCGTGCGCGAAATGATCCGCGAACGGGTACGCAATGGAGGTCAATGAGATGAGCAATACCGAACCCTACCTGGAGCCGCATCAGGCCCGTAAACGGCCCAACACCCCGTTCGAAGAGTTGCTGGGCGACTCCATCGAGCGCGCCTTCGGCAATGGCGTGACCGAGCTGCCCGACCTGCTCGCGCACCTGAACCGGGCCGGGCCGCCCTGCCCGCTGACCACCGGCGAGTGGACAGTGGATGCCTATAAAACCCTGATGGCTCGGCTGGGCGAATGACCCGCCGGAGGACAATAAGAAATGAACATGAATACAACCGTCGATCCTGTTGAAAACCTCTTGGCCAACGGCTTGAAGAACCTGTGGTTTCCGGTACTGCCCTCCGATCAGCTGGGTGAAAAACCCGTGTCGATCCGTCGCCTGGGCTACAAGATTGCCCTGTGGCGCGACAATGACGGCAGCGTGCATGCCCTGGAAGATCACTGCCCGCATCGCGGCGCGCCGTTGTCCCAGGGGCCGGTGTTGGGTGACCGCCTGCAATGCCCTTATCACGGCGTCGAAGTGCGCTGCGATGGCACCGTCACCAAAGTCCCCGGCAGCCCGGGTTGCAAACTCGAAGGCAGCCGCCCGACGCGGATGTTCCACACCCGTGAAGCCGCTGGCGCGATCTTTCTCTACAACGCCGCCGACCCGCACGAGGACACCCCGCCGGAACTGGTCCTGCCCGAGCAACTGACCTCCCCGCAATGGAGCAGTTTCCTGTGCTACGCCGAGTGGCAAGGCGATTACCGCTATGTCATCGACAACGTCATGGACCCGATGCACGGCACCTACCTGCACAAGATGTCGCACTCAATGAGCGAAGGCGAAGCCACGGCCAAGTTCGTCACCCGCGACACCGACCATGGTTTTTTCTTCGAGAAGGAAGGCCAGCGCGGGGTGAATTTCGACTGGACCGAATTCATGGACAACAGCTGCCACTGGCTGCGCCTGGAAATCCCGTACCCGAAAACCGGCGGCCCCGGCGGCAACTTCACCATCATCGGCAGCTACACGCCGAGCAGCCGCTCCTTGTCGGCGGTGTTCCACTGGCGTTGCCGTCCACTCACCGGCTGGCAGCGCGACACCTGGCGCTTCCTCTACAAAAATCGCCTGGAAGCACGGCACTGGGCGGTGCTGGAACAGGATCGGGTGCTACTCGAATTCATGGAACCGGACGCCAACCAGCGGGAAAACCTGTACCAGCATGACCTCGGTGTGGTGCGCCTGCGCCGCTACCTGAAAAATGCGGCCAAGGCCCAGCTTGAGTTTATTGACGCGAAGCAGCTGCCATGAACGCGCGGCGTGACCGCTTCGTCGGACAAGCGCTGTTCCCGACCGCCACGCGGGTTGAAGTGAGCGCGCTGGTGTTTCCTGAACTGTGGGTGGAGATTGAGGCCGGCGCGCGTCTCGATCTCGATTTGCGAACTGTCGAAAAGAGGTGACCGATGTCCAATTCCTCCCCCCTCACCGCGCTCGTGCATACCCTGCGCTATGAAGCCGAAGGCATCATCAGTGTCGAGTTGCGGCCGTATGGCGACACCGTGTTCGCCCCGTTCGAAGCCGGTTCGCACATTGACCTGCACCTGCCCAACGGGTTGGTGCGCAGCTACTCGTTGCTCAATTCGCCGAGCGATCGCGGCCGTTACGTGGTCGGCATCCTGCGCGATCGCAACAGCCGTGGCGGCTCGGAATTTGTGCACGGCCAATTGCGCGTCGGCATGCAGCTGCCGATCTCGTCGCCGCGCAATAACTTCCAGCTCGACCTCAGCGCCAGACACAGCGTGCTGGTGGCCGGTGGCATCGGCATCACGCCGATCTACTGCATGTTCCGCCAACTGCTGGCGCTGGGAAAATCCGCCGAGCTGATCTACTGCGCCCGTTCACGGCAGGAAGCCGCGTTGGTCGAAGAACTCAGCGGCCTGAGCGCCAAGGTGGTTTATCACTTCAACGACGAAAAAGGCATGCCACCGGACTTGAGCGCCTACCTGGCGGGCCAGCCTGGTGACACGCATTTCTATTGCTGCGGACCGACGCCGATGCTCGATGCCTTCGAAAGCACCTGCGAAGGCCTCGGTTATCCCCATGCCCATATCGAGCGATTCGCGGCGGCGGAATTGCCGCCGTCCACAGACGCGCAGAGCAGTTACAGCGTCGAGCTGAAAAAAACCGGCAAGACCCTGTCGATCGAGCCGGGCTTGAGTTTGCTCGACGTGTTGCTCGAGGCAGGTTGCGACATTGAATACAGCTGTCGTGAAGGGGTGTGTGGTTCGTGCGAGACACGGGTCCTGGAAGGTGATGTCGATCATCGCGACGGCGTGCTGACCAAGGCCGAGCGTGCGGCTAATAAATCAATGATGGTCTGTGTGTCGGGTTGCAAGAGTCGCCGCCTGGTACTCGACTTATAACCGCCGTTCTATTTCATCCATTAAACAGGCCGACCATTTTGTCGGCCTTTTTTTTGGGGCATTCACCGGCTTGGAAGCCACCTCATTTTCCAGCTTGGGCACGTTCTCCTTGTAGGAGCGAGGCTTGCCCGCGAAGCAGGCGCTGCGGTGCATCTGTTAGACCGCGTTATCGTTCTTCGCCGGCAAGCCAGGCTCCTACAGGTATTGCGTTATCTGTGTTTCCCCGTGAGAGGCCTTTTTATGCAAGTCGAGTAAGGGCGCACACATAACGTGCAGTTTCGTTACTCCTTGAGGCCCACGTTCCACGGGCAATACAAAGAACTGCGTTTCCCATATAAACAATTGTTTTTACTGGATTTTATTCGGAAAAAAACACCACCCAACAGTGGCATGGTTTCTGCTCTATTCCCCTCAAGTTCATAGGTCAAACGCCGTATCACCTACGAAACACTCAAGACAAAAACGCACTCCAATACCGCAACACTCGAAGTCATTCGCCCATTGCCACTTTCAAGGCAAGCGAAACAGTGTTGCCGGTCACTTTGTAGCGCTCAATATTGCAGGGGAAGTGAGCATGAAGAATTACGTGATATGCCTGGGGCTGATGATGAGCAGCTGCGTCAGTTTCGCCGGCGAACCCGGCCCTGCCGCGCCCGTGACCTCGGCTACCGGTAAAAAGCCCTTCCCGCACATCGCCTGGCGCAGCGATGATGGCCAAAGCAGCCTCGACATCGGCGGCGCCCTGCGCACCAATTACCGCGACGAGCATTGGGACACCACCGAAAACAATGGTCGGTTTCTCTTCGACACCTTCCGCATCGACGTGCAGGCGACCTACAAAAACCTGTTCAGTGACGTCGGCTACTGGTTCCAGGACGACGGCAAACGCTCCATCGACCGTGGCTTCGTTGGCTACCGCATCAACAGCCAATCAAACCTGCAACTGGGCGCGCCATTCAAGCCTTTCGGTCTCGAACCCTACCCGCAATTCGGCTGGAGTTATCACCTGCCCTTCTTCATGGGGTATGGCGTCAGCGCCGGGTCGGGTTTGAAGTACAGCTACAAGGACAAGGACTGGGACCTGCAACTGGGGTATTTCCCGCGCATGATGCCCTCGGACATTCGCTACTCGCCGGAAGTCGGACGCTACGCCGACCTCAAGGACAATGCGATCCCCTTCACCCAGTCGCGCCAGGACAACGAGAAGCACAACCAGATCAACGCCCGCGTCGCGCGAACCTTTGTCAACGACGGCTGGAAAGCCGAGGTCGGGGCATCGGTGGCCGCGGCCCAGCTGTACAACGCCACCACCCGGGACGACGGTGATTACTGGGCCGGCGGCATTCACGCCGTGATCAATGCCGGCCAATGGACCGTCAGCACCCAGGGCATCCGCTACGAGTACGACCCGAAAAATCCGGCCGGCGTCAGCAACGATTCGGTGCTGATGGGTGGCAACGGCCTGACGCCCGCGTACCTGATCGCGTCCAAGGCAACCATCGCTTCGCTGAACATTGGCTATGACATTGCGACGCCGAAGCTGGGGCAATTGAAGAAGATCAAACTGTACAACGACTACAGTCGCATGATGAAAGACCAGAGCGGTTGGGACGATTCGCAGATGTACACCGTCGGCGCACAATTTCTGGCGATGCCGATCATGGCATGGGTCGACCTGACCTGGGCAAAAAACGCCAACCCCTACGGCGGTGCGGAAAACGGTACCGGCTTTACCAATACCAGTTCGATCGGCAGCAACGAGTGGTACTACCGGACCAATATCAATATCGGGTACTACTTCTGATGCGCGTTGCCCTCTCCCCCGCGGGAGAGGGCAACCGCCAACCTCAGGTGTGACGAATGTCCCGATCCTTGGTTTCCGGCAGGAAGAAAATACCCAGGATCGCCGTCATCACCGCGATGATGATCGGGTACCACAGCCCGTAGTAGATATCACCCGTGGCCGCGACCATGGCGAATGCCACCGTGGGCAGGAAGCCGCCGAACCAGCCGTTGCCGATGTGGTACGGCAGCGACATCGAGGTGTAGCGGATGCGCGCCGGGAACAGTTCCACCAGCCAGGCGGCGATCGGGCCGTAGACCATGGTGACGTAGATCACCAGGATGGTCAGGAGCAGCAGCACCATCGGGTAGTTGGTCTTGGCCGGGTCGGCCTTCTCGGGGTAGCCGGCTTCCTTGAGCGAGGAGCCGAGGGTCACGACGAAGGCGTCGTTCTTGGCCTTGAAGTCGGCGGCCGGCATGCCGGTGCCCTCGAAGCTCTGGATGACTTTGTCGCCGATGCGCACCTGCGCAATGGTGCCCGGCTCGGCCTTCACGTTTTCATAGGGGATGGCCCGCTTTGCCAACACGGTCTTCGCCAGGTCGCAGGAACTGGTGAATTTGGCCTTGCCCACCGGGTCGAACTGGAACGAGCACTGGGCGGGATCGGCAATCACCGTGACCGGGTTCTTCGCCTGCGCGGCGAATACGTCAGGGTTACCGTATTGGGTCAGCGCATGGAAGATCGGAAAGTAGGTCAACGCCGCGAGGATACAGCCGGCCATGATGATCCCTTTGCGGCCGATGCGATCGGACAGGCTGCCGAATATGACGAAGAACGGCGTACCGATCAGCAGCGAGCCGGCGATCAACAGGTTGGCGGTCTGCGGGTCGATCTTGAGCGTCTGCAGCAGGAAGAACAGCGCATAGAACTGCCCGGTGTACCAGACCACGGCCTGGCCGGCAGTGCCGCCGAGCAACGCCATGATCACTATCTTGAGGTTGTCCCAGCGAGCGAAGGATTCGGTCAGCGGCGCCTTGGAAGACTTGCCTTCGGCCTTCATTTTCAGGAACACCGGCGACTCGCTGAGTTGCAGGCGGATGTACACCGAGACGATCAGCAACAGGATCGACAGCAGGAACGGAATCCGCCAGCCCCAGGCCTCGAAGGCTTCAGTGCCGAGGATGGTGCGGCAGGCAAGAATCACCAGTAGCGAAAGGAACAGGCCGAGGGTCGCGGTGGTCTGGATCCACGAAGTGAAGTAGCCGCGCTTGCCCTTGGGCGCATGTTCGGCCACGTAGGTCGCCGCACCGCCGTACTCACCGCCCAGGGCCAGGCCTTGCAGCAGGCGCAGGGTGATCAGGATGATCGGCGCTGCCACACCGATCGTCGCGTAGCCGGGCAGGAAGCCGACGATGGCCGTGGAGATACCCATGATCACAATGGTGATGAGGAAGGTGTGCTTGCGCCCGATCATGTCCCCCAGGCGACCGAACACGATGGCGCCAAAGGGGCGTACGGCGAAGCCCGCGGCGAACGCGAGCAGCGCGAAGATGAACGAGGTTGTCTCGTTGACCCCGGCGAAGAAATGCTTGGCGATGATCGCGGCAAGCGAGCCGTAAAGGTAAAAGTCGTACCACTCGAACACGGTGCCCAGGGACGAGGCAAAAATGACCTTGCGCTCCTCCTTGGTAAGCCCGTGGTGGGGCGCGCTGCGCGCCGTTGCATTGTCGATTGCGGGCATAAGTATTCTCCGTCTTTGTTGTTATTTATAGGCCGGAGTACCCCACTACCTTCTTGCCGCACCCTGGCCCTGGGGCTGATGTCATCGGATTATGGATTGCGCAAAGCATGCACACAGGTGACGGCCTTGCATCGCTGCAAGGTTTCCTGAAGCATAATCGGCTTCGCGCAGATATCCACTCGCCAAAAGCAGTTACTTGCCCGACCATTACCCTTTTCAGCCAGACGCCCACACTGGGGGCAGAACCCTTACACCGACTCCCGGGCCTGGTGTTAAATAGAACGCTCAGGTCGTAAGCCCAGCCCCTGTCGCGTAATGCAATGCAACGAGAACCGTTATGAGCAACCTTTTTGACAACAGTAATGTCCTTGCCTCCAGGATCCGGCGTGATGAAAACACTCGCGGCCTCCCCCTTCTGCAGCCGGTGGTAACAGCATGATCGAAGTCACCGAAGTCTCCATTGCCGAACTGCGTGCGGCGCTCGAATCAGGCCGGACCACCGCGGTCGAACTGGTCCAGGCCTACCTTGCCAGGGTCGACGCCTATGACGGACCCGACACGCCCACCGCCCTCAACGCGGTCGTGGTGCGCAACCCCGCTGCACTCGAGGAGGCCCGGGCGTCCGATGCCCGTCGGGCCAAGGGCGAGACCCTGGGTCCGCTCGATGGCATCCCCTATACGGCCAAGGACAGTTATCTGGTCAAGGGGCTGACAGCAGCCTCTGGCAGTCCGGCATTCGCCAACCTGATCGCCTATCGCGATGCGTTCACCATCGAACGGCTGCGCGCCGCGGGTGCGATTTGCCTGGGCAAGACCAATATGCCGCCCATGGCCAACGGCGGCATGCAGCGCGGGGTCTATGGCCGAGCGGAAAGCCCGTACAACGCCGATTACCTCACCGCCCCCTTCGCCTCGGGCTCGTCGAACGGCGCCGGGACTGCCACCGCCGCCAGTTTCGCGGCCTTCGGCCTGGCTGAAGAAACCTGGTCGAGCGGCCGCGGGCCTGCGTCGAACAATGGCTTGTGTGCCTACATACCGTCGCGGGGGGTGATCTCGGTGCGCGGCAACTGGCCATTGACCCCGACCATGGACGTTGTGGTGCCGTTTGCCCGAACCATGGCGGACCTGCTCGAGGTGCTCGACGTGGTGGTCGCGGAGGATCCCGACACCCGGGGCGATCTGTGGCGGATGCAACCCTGGGTACCGATTCCGAGTGTCGCCTCGGTGCGCCCCGCCTCCTATGCATCGCTCGCGGCGAATAGCGCTGCGCTCGCCGGAAAACGCTTTGGCGTTCCGCGCATGTACATCAACGCCGATCCCGAAGCCGGCACCGCGGATGCGCCGGGTATCGGCGGTCCGACCGGGCAGCGGATCAACACCCGCCCTTCGGTGATCGGGCTCTGGAAAGAGGCGCGCCAGGCACTGGAAGCTGCGGGGGCCGAAGTGCTCGAGGTCGATTTCCCGATGGTCTCCAATTGCGAGGGTGATCGGCCGGGTGCGCCGACGGTGTTTACCCGGGGCCTGGTGTCCAAGGAGTTCCTGCATCATGAATTGTGGGATCTGACGGCCTGGGCGTTCGATGATTTCCTGCAAGCCAATGGCGATCCAAAACTGAATCGTCTGGTCGATGTCGACGGGCCGCTGATTTTCCCCCACGACCCGGGGACCCTGCCCAACCGCGAGGGCGACCTTGTCGCGGGCATGGACGAGTATGTGCGGATGGCCGAGCGCGGCATCACACCCTGGGACCAGATCGCCACGGTGCCGGATGGCCTGCGCGGGCTGGAGCAGACCCGTCGAATCGATCTGGAGGACTGGATGGATCGGCTGGGACTCGATGCAGTGATTTTCCCGACGGTAGCCGACGTTGCGCCGGCGAATGCCGACGTCGACCCGCAGTCTGCGGATATCGCCTGGAGTAACGGCATCTGGGTCGCCAACGGCAACCTCGCCATCCGCCACCTGGGTGTGCCCACGGTCACTGTGCCGATGGGCATCATGCCCGACATCGGCATGCCGGTCGGGCTGACGTTTGCCGGTCGTGCGTATGACGATTCGACGTTGTTGCGTTTGGCTGCGGCGTTTGAGTCGACGGGGGCGAAGCGCTTGATTCCACCTAGGACCCCGCCATTGGCGGGTAGCAAAAAGTAAAAAGTCGCCCAGGCGCTCTGGCCCGCATCCATTCAAAATAATGTGGGAGCGGGATTGCTCCGGGCGGCATTCCGATGAAAGCGATTTGTCTGTCACTGCGATGTTGATGGGGCCGCCGTCTTCGCGAGCAAGCCCGCTCCCACAAGGGATTGCGGGTACCTGGGAGGTATGGGCATGGCTCCGGCCCACATTGGATCTTTGCCGGATTCGGGATTTGTGTGCGCCCTTGCAGCGCCGGGGCCTCAGAGTCTGCGAGCCTCTAAAGCCCGTGCCTGGCAATCTCTCCACAGCTCGCGGATCAAATCCTTGAGCATCAGCGCCTCGGCCCAGCGGTCAGTGATCTCTGCGCCATCGGCCCCCGTGATGGCATAGGGTGGCGGACCGAGTTCGCAGGTAAAGGACAGGCTGGCGGGCGTATTCGGTCGCGCCAGCCAATCCTCGATCCCATAGCGCCACCAGCCAAGAAAACGCTCCAGCCAGGGACGATGCCGGGCGAAGCTCAACGCCACCTGAACCTGTTCGCAGCTGGCGACACGGCCATGAAACCCCCAACTGTGGCGCAGGATGGTCTGGATCTGCCGGTCATCCTCCGCAGCGGCCGGCTCCGGCAGTTCGCGGCCCACGACATAGTGGGACAAGTCGGCCAACAGCTTGAGGTCGGGCATTTCAGCGAGAATGTCGAGGGTGAACAACAGGTCGCTGGTGAGGCGATAACGGTGGGTTTCCAGGAGGATCGGGAAGTCCACCTGCTCGGCCAGGCGCTGCCAGCCTTCGATCAGTTCGATGGCCTGCGCCAGCGTGCGCGGCCTGACGTCGGCTTGCAGCGTGAGGTGGTGGCAGCCATGGCGGGACGCAACATCGATCGCCGCCGCCAGATCATCCACGGTGCGCGGGAACACCTGTCCCTCAATCTGCAAGCCCTGCGCCTTGGCGGCGCTGCTCAGGCGTGCGGCATGCTGCCCGACCCAGAAATGGTCGGTGATGCCGTCGAAGCCGGCGGCGGCGATCTGTTCCAGCTGTGCTTCTATGGAAAGGTCGCATTGGCCGCGGTGATCCTGCATGGCCCAAAGCGACTGAAATACCAGGAATTCACGCATGTCAGCTCCGTAGTAATTGTTTGAGCGGCACATCGGCGTCGGCCAAAGCGTCTACCGAAAGCGGATTGGGGTGAGCGATCAGCCGCTCGCAGAGCTTGATGTCCCTGGCGATGCTATTGCCTTGCCCCCAGCCGCAGGCGCCTTGCAAACGCTGCTCGGCATCGAGATAGAACATCAGGAAACCGCCCCCCGAAGTTGCCCGGCTCGCCGTGGGTTCTGTGTTTGAAATCACCCCCACCGTCTGCAACCCCCAGTCGTACTGATCGGACCAGAAACCGGGAATGACCTCGAAGGGCAATTCGCCGCCCAACAGATTCAGCGCGGCGTGGCGGCCCTGGGCTTCGGCGTTGCGCCAGGTTTCCTGGCGCTGGAAAACCCCTTGCGGGTGCAAGCGAAACTCACAGACATCGCCCACTGCAAAGATGTCCGGCGCGCTGGTGCGCAGTTGGGCATCGACGCGAATGCCCTGGCCGACTTCGAGCCCTGCGGCCGCGGCCAACTCAATATTGGGTTGCATGCCGATACCCACCACCACCAGATCGCAGGGCAGCAGCTGGCCGTCGACCAGTTGCACCGATTCAACCCCAGTGGTGCCCTGCACCGCCTCGATGGCCACGTTCAGCCGCACATCCACGCCCTGGCTGCGATGCAACGCCAGCAGGACACTGGACAGTCGCTTCGGCAGGACCCGGCCCGCCAGGCGCGGACCTGCCTCGAGCAAGGTCACCGTGCAGCCCAAGGCGCGAGCGGTGGCGGCGACTTCGAGGCCGATGAAGCCGCCCCCGATCACCACCAATCGAGTGCCGGGCTGCAGCGCAGTACGCAGTGCAAGCGCCTCGTCATGGGTGCGCAGATACAGCACATTCAACAGATGCCCGGGCACCGAGGGCAGCCGTCGCGCCCTGCCCCCGGTCGCCAGCAGCAAACCGGCGTACTGCAGCCAGCTGCCATCGGCCAACTGCAGACGATGCTGCTGCGGATCCAGGCCTTGCACCGGGTTACCCGCCAGGTGTTCGATGTCCAGTTCGGCGAGCCGGGCGCTATCGCACAAGCTGTAGCCCGCCAGATCCATCGTGCCCTGCAACAGTCCCTTCGACAGCGGCGGACGTTCATAGGGCGCGTGGGATTCGTCGCCTATCAGGATCAGGCGACCGCGATAACCTTCGTCGCGCAAGGTCAGCGCCGCGCGGCCACCCGCATGCCCGGCGCCGACGATGACCAGTGGAGCATTGGCAGAATTCATGGCTCGGACTCCGTGCTGTCAAACGCTGATGGCGAGCAGCACACGACCCGCCTCGACCCGGACCTGATAGGTCTTGAGGTTGACGCACACCGGTGCGCCGAGGGCTTTGCCGGAGCGGTAGTCGAATCGTCCGTTGTGCTTGGGGCACTCGATGACATGCTCCATCACCAGGCCATCGGCGAGGTGGATGGATTCGTGGGTGCATAGCCCAGCCGTGGCGAAAAACTCGCTGTCGGCGGAGCGGTACACGGCATAGGTGTGCTGTCCATGGTCGAAACGAATGACGTCTTCTTCATTTATCTCGCCCACGGCACATACATCGATCCATTGCTCGGTCATGGCGTTTTCTCTTGTCGGGGGTACAAACAGGACGGTGTCAGGCCGGTGTGACTTCAGCTTGCGCCTGGACGGTTGCGGCAGGCTCGGCGCGCGGTGGCAAAGGCCGACGGACGAAATACGTCGGGTCTTTGCGCTGCTTCCAGATGGTCGGGATGATTTCCTTGAAGGCCTCGAACAGACTGGTATAAGGCGGCGGGCAGTCGCGGCGGATCTCCTCGTGAAGCTGCGCCAGTGCATGAAAAGGCACCATCGGATACATGTGATGCTCAAGGTGATAATTCATGTCGAGGTACATGAAACGCAGCACCGGGTTCATGTAGATGGTGCGGCAGTTGCTGCGGTGATCGAGCACGTCCTCAGCCAGGCCGACATGCTGCGTCAGGCCGAACAGGTAGGACAGCCAACCGCCATAGAGCGTCGGCAGACCGATGAACATCAGCGGCAACCAGCTCTGCAGGTACAGCGCAGTGCCCACGACCAGCCCGTAAATCACCAGCCAGACGCGCGCATCCCGCACCACTTTGGGCCACTCGGATTCGGGGATGAACGTCTGCTCTTCCTCGCCCATCCGCCCCAGCGCATGCCTGCAGACAGACTTCATGGTGTGCCATGCGTAAGGCATTCTGAACAGGCTCAGGACCATATTGATCAGGCTCGGCGGACGGGGTTCGACGATCTCCGGATCGCGGCCGACGATGATGGTGTCGGTGTGGTGCCGCGCATGGCTCCAGCGCCAGACCTGGGGTTCGAACATGAACATGAAGCTCGACAGCTGGTAGATCGCGTCATTCATCCAGCGGGTCTTGAAGGCCGTGCCGTGTCCCGTTTCATGCCAGCGCGCATTGGACGCCGTGCCATAGAGCAGCCCGTAGACGAAGAAGAACGGAACGCAGGCCCAGGAGCCCCAAAACCAGTAGCCACCGAAGCCGGTCACTACCATCGCCGACAGCCAGATCGCGGTATCGCGCAGGGCCGGGCCGTCGCGGCGCTGCATCAGTTCCTTCATGCGTTTTCGGGAAATGGGCGATTGGTACCAACTGGCCGATACCAGGCCTTTTTCCGCCGCCCTGGCGGCTTCGGGGCCGGTCAATCGATAATCCCGAGGCCCGGGTTTACCTTGGTGTTCAAAGGCTGCGTTTCGTTCAGGCATTTTATTATTCTCCGCAAGCTTGATGGTTTGAGTCACTTGCCTGGATGCGGGGTGGCATCGCTGGAGAAAATATAGAGAGCGCGCAAATCACCCTCAAGCCCTTGAATACATTCCCTATCAAGCTATCATCCAGGCCCAGCAAGGCTTGATAGTTTTCTATCAAGGCGTTTTCGGGACCCACCATGAACAACAATAAACGCCCCACCATCGCCACCGTCGCCGAGCACGCGCGCTTGAGCGTGGCCACCGTGGACCGGGTACTCAACGCCAGGGCACCGGTCAGCCCGGCCACCGCCGAACAGGTGTTCCAGGCCGCCGAAGCGGTCGGTTATTTCGCCGCCCGGCTGATCGGCCAGCGGATCCGCGAACGTCGTCCCAGCTATCGTTTCGGCATCCTGCTGCTCGGTACCGCCCAGGCGTTCTATGGCAATCTTGCGGCCGCCATCACCGAGGCCGCGCAGCGACACGCCGGCGCCAACCTGAGCTGTCGATTTGAATATGTGTTCGATCGCACACCCAGCGCCATCATTGCCCAGATCGAACAACTGGCAGTGCAGTGCGATGGCCTGGCGGTGGTCAGCTTCGCGCACCCGCTGATCAACGCCGCCATCGCTCAGATCAGAGAGGCCGGCGTACCGGTGATCGCGCTGCTGTCGGACATCGATGAGACGGCGAGCGAGCCTTATGTCGGCCTGGATAATCATGAGGTCGGACGCACCATGGGCTGGCTGCTCGCTCACACCTGTGGCGCCCGCAAAGGCAGCATCGGCGTCCTGCTCGGCGGCCACCGCTTTCTCGGCCACCAGGCCCGACTCGATGGCCTGCACAGCTACCTGACGAAGCACGCTCCGGGGTTGCGGCTACTCGATGCGGTGATCAACATGGACAACTGCGACGTCACCGAAGAAGCGACCCTGGAACTCCTGGCGCGCCATGACGACTTGCGCGGGCTGTGCGTGGTCGGAGGGGGCGGCGACGGCATCATCAGCGCCCTGGCGCAGTTGCCGAAGCGACCGTCGCTGTGCTGTATTTTGCAGGAGTCGACCGAACTGTCGCGCCACGCCCTGGACCAGGGCTTGATCAGCCTGGTCATCGACTCCCAGCCACGCCTGATGGCGACAGCACTGGTCGACTTGCTGGTCGAGCTGCAGACCTCGCCGGCGTTCGACCCGCTACGGCATCGAATCCATGTTCCGTTGCAGATCATGACCTCGGAGAACGCCCGGGCCTGACACGGTGAGCGGCCCCGTCAGCGCTCGGGGCCGGCACGGAACGCGTCGGCACTCAGGCCGAACCGGGTCATCTTGTTGTACAGCCCGCCCCGGGAAACGTTCAGTTGCCTGGCGGCCAGGCGGATGTTGCCGCGGGTGTCCGTGAGGGCTGCGATGATCGCATTCATTTCATGGGTGCCGAGGTCCGGGGCGGCCTGAGGTGCAGGCAAGCTCCCCGGCGCCGACGGCCGTAGTCGTTGCTTGATTTCCAGCGGCAGATCCTCTGGCTGGATCAGCGCGGTCGTCGCCAGATTGGTCGCGCGCTCGATGGTGTTTTCCAGCTCGCGAACATTGCCCGGCCAGCCGTAGGCCGCAAGAATTTCCAGGGCCTGGGGCGAGATGCCCTGTACCGATTTGCGCAGCGACCGGGCACACCGCCCGAGAAAATGTCGCGCCAGCAAGGGAATATCTTCCCGGCGCATCCGCAACGGCGGCACCGTCAGGTTCAGGACGTTGAGCCGGTAGTAAAGGTCCTCACGGAAGGCGCCCTCGGCCACGGCCTGGCTCAGGTTGCGGTGGGTGGCGGCGATGATGCGCACATCCACCTGCTGGGATTTTTTTGCGCCCACCCGCGTCACCTCACCTTCTTGCAAAACCCGCAGCAGGCTGACCTGGGCATCGAACGCCATGTCACCGATTTCGTCGAGGAAGATGGTGCCGCCATCGGCCAGTTCGAACTTGCCGGCAGAGCCGCCGCGGGCCGATCCGGTGAAGGCGCCCTCGACATGCCCGAACAGTTCGCTCTGCACCAGATCCCGCGGAATGGCCCCGCAATTGACCGCCACGAACGGGCCGCTGCAACGTTCGCTGGCGTTGTGGATGGCCTGGGCGAACAGCTCCTTGCCGGTCCCGCTTTCACCGAGGATCAGCGTGGTCGAATCACTGCGACTGGCGATCCGCCCCAGGTGCAACGCGTCCTGGATCGCCCGCGAACTGCCCTGGATGGTCTCGAAGGTGTAGCTGGCTTGAGTGCCGATGAGACGCCGGGTAATTTCGCGGATACGCCGGTTCTCGCGCAACGAGACAATGCGCCCACCCTGCTCCAGTGCGCACACCGACACCAGGCACGCCAGCTGGCTGCGATCATGCAGCTCGAAGGTGCATTCCAGGTCTCTTATCCCTTCATACTGCTGCCCTTCCCCGCCGCGCCGCAGCATCTCATCGGTCAGTTCGCTCTGGCCCAGGCGCTGGAACGGGCTGCCCAGCAGATCGCGGCCGACGCGGAACAACTGCCGGGCATAGCGATTGAGCGCCTTGATGCAGCCCCGCTCATCCAGCACCACCAGGCCCTCGTTGAGCACTTCCAGCACGGTTTGCTGCTCTTCGAGCAAGGCCTGCAACGCCATCTGCCGCGCGACCGCTTCGGCCGCCGCCTGGACGGTGCCGAGGGTGTGGAAATGAAACCAGCCCGGCTCCGCGGTCAGGGTCAGCATGGCGAGGGTCCTGCCCTGAGCATCGCGGATCGGCGCGGCGGCACAATGCATGCGACGCCGGCGCAGGCCGCTGCCGAAATTTTCCTCGGCCAGCACATACACCAGTCGATCTTCGGCAAGCGCCAGTCCCGTGCAATTGGTGCCCTGTACCGACTCCAGCAGCCGGCTGCCTACAGGCGTAAGGTCCAGGCCGCAGAAATACAGGGTCGTGCCGTCGGCGTCGGTCAGGTTGATGTGGCCCCTGGGGTTGTAGGCCAGCAAGCCGCGCATGACCTCCGCCGCCGCGGCGATCAACACACGATTGGCCGCCAGCGTCGCGGCCAGCACGGCGGGGGCGACAAACCGGTACTGGCCATCATCCGGATCAAGACCGGCACTGACACTGCGTACCCAGGAGTCCCAAATCAGCTGCCTGACCCCGCAAGGTCGATCCCTGCGACCGTTCAGGCACGCCAGCCAGGCCTCGTCCAGCTCGGCGATCGGCCCTTCGTTCAACGATGCAGGACCCAGAGCGGTGATGTAATCGAGGTCTTGCTCGCTGAAAGCCATCAACTGTGGGCTCACCATCATCGGCATCCATGTTCATATTTTTGACATGTCATTATAGACATGTCATTCGAATGAACACTTATTTCAAGCCATCTCAACAAACTCCTTAAATATCAATAGCTTAAATATTGGCACAGCCTTTGCTCCTTGCTCTGTACCAGCGAGGACATTCCTGCTGTCTCGTCATTGAATAACAAAAAAAAGGAGTCATTTCATGAGCACGTCCAAAATCATCCGCCTGGGTCTCATCGGTGCCGGCCGCATGGGCAGCTTTCACGGCCTGACGGCCGCCCGGCACATTCCCGGCGCCTGCCTCGCCGCCATCGCCGACCCGACCCCCGGCCAGGCCGCGCGCCTGGCGGCCGAGCTGGGGGTGCAGAAGGTCTATACCGATCCACAGCAACTGCTCGATGACCCGGAAATCGACGCGGTCCTGATCGCCGCCCCGGCTCGCAGCCATGCCGAGCTGGTGATCAGTGCGGCCCGGGCCGGCAAAGGCGTGTTTTGTGAAAAACCCATGGCCATTACCCTGGACGAGGCCGACCGCGCCATCGCCGCCGCCGCCGATGCGCGCGTGCCGCTGCAGGTCGGTTTCAACCGGCGCTTTGCCAAAAGCTTTCGCACGGCCCACCTCGACGTGGTCGCCGGCCGTATCGGTACTCCGCAACTGCTGCGCTCACTGACGCGCGATCCGGCGCTGAACAATCCGGCTGCTTCGCCGCAGTGGGTGATTTTCCTCGAAACCCTGATCCATGACTTCGATACCCTGCGCTACCTGAACCCCGGCGCCGAAGCGGTCGAGGTGTTTGTCATGGCCGATGCCCTGATCGCACCGGATTACAAGGACAAAGGATTTCTCGACACCGCAGTGGTCACGATCCGTTTCGACAACGGCGCCATCGCCACGGCCGAGGCCAATTTCCAGGCGGTCTATGGCTACGATGTCCGGGGTGAAGTGTTCGGCAGCGCCGGCATGCTGAGCATGGGCAGCGTCAATGACGGCGACCTGGTGCGCTACCTGGCCAACGGCATCCAGGCCGACACCCAGCGCCTGGACACCGACCTGCTGCGCGATGCCTATGTGGCCGAGCTCAATCACTTTGTCGACTGCCTGCGCACCGGCGCAAAACCCCTGGCCAGCGGCGAAGATGCCCGGGCGGCACTGGCCATTGCCCGCGCCTGTATCGAATCCTTCCAGCAAGGCAAGACCGTACGCGTGCAAGGAGGCCGTCCATGAGTTTCATTCCGTTCAAACTGGCGATCAGTGCCGAAATGGTGTTCCTCGACCTGCCGTTCACCGAACGGGTCAAACGGATTCACGCGCTGGGCTTCAGCGCCGAAATCTGGGACTGGACCCACAAAGACATCGCCGCCCTGGTCGCCACCGGCGCTGACTTCACCTCCATGACCGGCTACATCTCGGGCAACCTGACCGACCCCGAGGATATCCAGCAGCTGCTCGACAGTGCACGGGAATCCCTGGCCGTCGCCGCGCAACTGAATTGCCCGAGCCTGAACCTGCATGGCACGGGCCTGGGCGACAAGGGATTGCCGGTCAAACCGGTGGCCCTCACCACGGGACGCATGTGGTTGAGCGCCTGCAAGACTCTGGAAAAAATCGCTCGCCTGGGCGAAGAGGCAGGCCGGGTATTCCTCCTGGAAAACCTCAATACCGAGGTGGACCATCCCGGCACTCCGTTCGCCCGCGCCGACGATACCCTGGCGCTGATCGAGGCCGTGGGCAGCCCGCATCTGAAAATGAACCTGGACCTTTACCACGCCCAGATCGGCGAAGGAAACCTGATCGAACTGATCCAGCGTGCCGGCAGCGCCATTGGTGAAATCCAGGTCGCCGACGTTCCCGGGCGCATGGAGCCCGGCACCGGCGAAATCCATTACCCGGCCATTGCCAAAGCCCTGTTCGGCATGGGATACACCGGTGTCGTCGGGCTCGAGGGTTGGGCCAGCGGCGACAGCGAAGCGGCACTGGAACGCTTTCGACAGGCCTTCACCCTGGCTTGAGGACACTGGCGCTCCCGGCGAAACCGCTGCCGGGAGCGCCAGAAAGGCTCCTGTCGGTCCTGATGAATGTCGACTCATAACAACAAAAGGAACACCACCATGCGTCGCTGCACTCTGCTTTTTGCCACGCTGTTATCACTCTTCAGCCAATGGGCCGCCGCCGACTATCGCATCGGCGTCAGCATCGCCCGGGTCGACGACAACTTCATGACCTATGTGCGCAGCGGCCTGGAAGAAGCCGCCAAAAAAGATAACGTGCAGATCCAGTTCGAGGACGCCCAGGGCGATGTGGTTCGCCAGCTCAATCAGGTCGAGGGCTTCCTCAGCCAGAACGTGGATGCGGTGATCGTCCTGCCCGTGGATACCGCCGCCACCGCCAACATGACCCGCGCCGCCGTCGCGGCGAAGACACCCCTGGTCTACGTCAACCGCCACCCGGACGAACGCGTGTTGCCCAAAGGCGTAGTCACGGTGGCATCCAATGACATCGAGGCCGGGCAACTGCAGATGCGCTACCTGGCCGACAAGCTCGGGGGCAAAGGCAATGTGGCGATCATCATGGGCGACCTCGCGCAAAACTCCACCCACGACCGCACCGAAGGCGTCAAACAGGTGCTCAAGGACTATCCCGGGATCAAGGTCGTCGAACAACAAAGTGCCGAGTGGCAACGCAACAAGGGGATGGACCTGACCAGCAACTGGCTGCTGGCCGGCAGCCGCTTCGATGCCATCGTCGCCAATAACGACGAGATGGCCATCGGCGCGGCCATGGCCCTGCAGCAAGCCGGCAAAGCCAAGGGCGAGATTGCGATCGTCGGCATCGACGGTCTGCCCGATGGCCTGGCGGCCGTCAAGCGCGGGATGCTGGTCGCCTCGGTCTTCCAGGACCCCAAGGCCCAGGCGACCCGTGCCCTGCAGGCAGCCACCAGTATGATCAAGGGTGAGCCGGTCGAGTCGGATGTCTGGGTGCCCTTTGAGCTGATCACGCCCGATCAGGTGGCGGTGTTCGAGCAGCGTTACAAATAGGTCCGGGAGACACCTGATCGACCGGACATTCGCTGATCTAGCTGCGCACCCAATAACCCGGGCGGCTGTAGACCTCTTTGAGGAAGGCAATGAAGAAGCGCACCTTGGCCGGCAGGTAATGTTGCTGGGGGTACACACCCTGGATGTCGTAGCTGGGCAAGGCGAACTCATCGAGCACCGTGGTGAGTTCGCCGCTTTGCAGCTCGCTCTGGATTTCCCAGACCGAACGCCAGCAAATGCCAAGGCCCTGCTTGGCCCAGTCAAACAGCAGTTCGCCGTCGTTGCAGTAAAGATTGCCGGCCACTTTGACCGCCACCTGCCGGCCGTCTTTCTGGAAGGTCCAGCCCCGGTGTTGCCCTCCCTGCAGGCTAAAAGCCAGACAGTTGTGGTGAGCGAGATCCTCGAGGGTCCGGGGGGTGCCGTGGGCGGCAAAGTAACCCGGTGCACCGCAGACCACCCGGCGGTTGGCGGCCAGGGTGATCGCCACGTAATTGGGGTCCAGCACTTCACCGATGCGAATGCTCATGTCATAGCCCTCGCGCACCAGATCGATGACGTTGTCGGTCAGGTCGAGGGACAGCTTGAGATCCGGAAACCGCGCCTGGAATTCCGGCGCATGCGGGGCCACATGCCGTCGGCCGAAGCCGGCCGGCGCGGTGATCATCAGGTGGCCGCGCACCGCGCCGCGGTTCTCGCTGATGCTCGCATCAATCTCGTCGAACGACTGCAGCAAGACCTTGGCCTGCTCCAGGTAGGCCTCACCCAGTTCGGTGAGCGTCAGCCCGCGGGTTGATCGATGGATCAGCTTGACCCCGAGCCGCTGCTCCAATGCGGTCAGGCGCCGCCCCATGATCACCGGTGTCACGCCGTCGGCCAAGGCTGCGGCCGCAAAGCTGCCACGGGACGCTATGAGCACGTAGCTGCGTAATTCCGTGTAACGATCCATTCGATACTCCTGATACCGACAGAAACGATAAAACTGACAATTCACAAAGCAGGCTAACAAATGGATGCTATCGATGTACAAAAAATATCGAATCCAGGAGAGCCCCCATGCCCCTCATGAAAGCTATCGAAGCCGCCGTCCTGGTGATGCGCCGCGAAGGCATCGACACCGCATTCGGCATTCCCGGCGCTGCGATCAATCCGCTGTATGCCGCGCTCAAGGCATTGGGCGGCATCGATCACGTGCTGGCCCGTCACGTCGAAGGCGCGTCGCACATGGCCGAGGGCTACACCCGCGCCGTGGCCGGCAACATCGGCGTGTGCATTGGCACCTCGGGCCCGGCCGGTACCGATATGATCACCGGCCTGTATTCGGCGTCTGCCGATTCGATACCGATCCTCTGCATCACCGGCCAGGCCCCGCGGGCCCGCCTGCACAAGGAAGACTTCCAGGCCGTGGATATTTCCCGCATCGCCGCGCCGGTGTGCAAATGGGCCACGACCGTGCTGGAACCTGGCCAGGTCCCCTATGTTTTTCAGAAGGCCTTCCAGATCATGCGCAGTGACCGTCCGGGTCCGGTCCTGATCGACTTGCCCTTCGACGTGCAGATGGCCGAGATCGAGTTCGACATCGACGCCTATGAACCCCTGCCCGTGGTCAAGCCCAAAGCCAGTCGCCAACAGGCGGAAAAAGCCATGGCCCTGCTCAATCAGGCCGAACGCCCGCTGATCGTCGCCGGTGGCGGCATCATCAATGCCGACGCGTCGGCCCTGCTGGTGGAGTTCGCCGAACTGACCGGCATTCCGGTGATTCCGACCCTGATGGGCTGGGGCTGCATTCCCGATGACCACCCGCAAATGGCGGGCATGGTCGGCCTGCAGACATCCCACCGTTACGGCAACGCAACGATGCTCGAATCGGATGTAGTGATCGGCATCGGCAATCGCTGGGCCAACCGGCATACCGGCTCGATCCCGGTGTACACCGAGGGGCGCCGGTTCATCCACATCGACATCGAGCCCACCCAGATCGGCCGGGTATTGATGCCGGAACTGGGCATCGTCTCGGACGCCGGCAGCGCCCTGCTCATGCTGCTGGAAGTCGCCCGTGAATGGCATACGGCCGGTCGCCTGAAAAACTTCGCAACCTGGCTGAGCAGTTGCCAGGAACGCAAAGCCCGCCTGCAACGCAAGACGCACTTCGACAACGTGCCGATCAAGCCGCAACGGGTGTATGAAGAGATGAACCGCTTTTTCGGCCAGGACACCTGCTACGTCAGCACCATCGGCCTGTCGCAGATTGCCGGCGCGCAGTTCCTTCACGTCTACAAGCCCCGCCACTGGATCAATTGCGGTCAGGCCGGGCCATTGGGCTGGACGATTCCGGCGGCGCTGGGCGTGGTCAAGGCCGACCCGCAGCGCCAGGTCGTTGCGCTGTCCGGCGACTACGACTTCCAGTTCATGATTGAAGAGCTCGCGGTGGGCGCGCAGTTCAAGTTGCCCTACATTCATGTGGTGGTGAACAACGCCTATCTCGGGCTGATTCGCCAGTCCCAGCGGGGTTTCGACATGGACTATTGCGTGCAGCTGGCGTTCGACAATATCAATGCCCCGGAACTCGAAGGCTACGGGGTCGACCACGTCGCAGTCGCTGAAGGACTGGGCTGCAAGGCGTTGCGCGTAACCGATCCGGCGCATCTGCAGGCCGCCTTCGCCGAGGCCCGCGAGCTCATGGCCCGGCATCGCGTGCCCGTGGTGGTCGAAGTCATTCTGGAGCGCGTCACCAACATCGCCATGGGCACCGAGATCAACGCCGTCAACGAATTCGAAGACCTGGCGCTGGTCGGCAACGATGCGCCAACGGCGATTTCGTTGCTCGATTAACGGCTGACCGCTCCCCCCTGTAGGAGCGAGGCTTGCCCGCGAAGGCGTCGTACCATTCAACATT
>NZ_CABVII010000017.1 GCF_902497995.1 Pseudomonas fluorescens
CTCGATCGAAGCGGCTGCCGGCAAACTGGGCATCAGCGACCTGAACCCGGACAATGCCGATCACGAGTTCTGATCAACGCTGTCTGAACAAAAGGCGACCTTCGGGTCGCCTTTTTTTGTTAGCCCGATCGCAGATCAAAATGTGGGAGCGGGCTTGCTCGCGAAAGCGGTTTGTCAGTCATCAATAATGTTGAATGTGACGGCGCTTTCGCGAGCAAGCCCGCTCCCACAGGAGATCGCGGCTTCCAGATAAACCCTGCGCCACATCAACCAAACGATAATTCCTCTTATTCAATCCCCCCTGCCCTGTTAGACTTTGCGCCCTTGTTTTGCTCGTCTTGCAGGATGTCTGATGCCCTCGCTGCTTCTTCGCTTGTCCGCACTGTTGCTGGCCCTGGGCCTGAGTGCCTGCGATGACGCCCCGCGTTTTACCGAAGCCGAACCCGGTGAAGCCCGGTCCGGTGGCAGCGCGACCGTGCGCAAGACCGATCAGAATTCATTCTCCCTGCCCTCCGCCAACCTGTCGCCCTCTCGGCGCGTGGACTTCAGCGTCGGCAACAGCTTCTTTCGCAACCCGTGGGTGATCGCCCCGTCGACCACCACCGCCCGGGATGGCCTCGGCCCCTTGTTCAACACCAACGCCTGCCAGAACTGCCACATCAAGGACGGCCGCGGTCATCCGCCCGCGCCTGACGCGCCCAATGCCGTGTCAATGCTGGTGCGCCTGTCGATTCCCGATACGCCGGCCTACGCCAAGGTCATCGAGCAGCTCGGTGTCGTCCCGGAGCCGGTCTACGGTGGGCAATTCCAGGACATGGCCGTGCCCGGCATCGTCCCGGAAGGCAAGGTGCGGGTCGATTACATGCCGCTGCCGATTCGCTTCAAGGACGGCACCGAAGTCCAATTGCGCAAACCGACGTTGCAGATCACTCAGCTCGGCTACGGACCGATGCATCCCGATACCCGGTTCTCGGCCAGGGTGGCGCCGCCGATGATTGGCCTGGGTTTGCTCGAAGCGATTCCGGAGGCGGCGATCCTGGCCAATGCCGAGGCTCAGGCCCGCGAAAAAAATGGCATTGCCGGGCGGCCGAACCGGGTCTGGGATGACGCGCAGCAGAAAACCGTCCTCGGGCGCTTTGGCTGGAAGGCCGGGCAACCGAACCTCAACCAGCAGAATGTGCACGCGTTTTCCGGCGACATGGGCCTCACCACCCGCCTGCGCCCTGTCGATGACTGCACCGACGCACAAAGCGCTTGTCAGCAGGCGCCCAACGGTAATGGTCCGGATGGCGAGCCGGAAGTCAGCGACAACATTCTGCGCCTGGTGCTGTTCTACAGCCGAAACCTCGCCGTACCGGCGCGCCGCGATGTCGGCACGCCTGAAGTGCTGGCCGGCAAGAATCTGTTTTTCCAGGCGGGCTGCCAGTCCTGCCACACACCCAAGTACACCACCGCCGCCAACGCCGCAGAACCTGAACTGGCCAATCAAGTGATTCGCCCGTACAGCGATCTGCTGCTGCATGACATGGGCGAGGGCCTGGCGGACAACCGCAGCGAATTCCAGGCGGGTGGCCGCGACTGGCGCACTCCGCCGCTGTGGGGTATCGGCTTGACGCAAGCGGTCAGTGGCCACACCCAATTCTTGCATGACGGCCGCGCCCGCAACCTGCTCGAAGCCGTGCTCTGGCATGGCGGCGAAGCACAAGCGGCGCAGCAACAGGTTTTGTCTTTCAATGCCGGCCAGCGCGCTGCGTTGCTGGCGTTTCTGAATTCCCTTTGACACCCATTCCATAAGCGGGAGCCCGACATGTTCCGTCCCAAATTGTTGTTCACCAGCCTTGCCGCGCTAGCCCTGGGCGCCTGTTCGCCTCAGGACCCGCAGGCCGTCACCTCGGCGGCCATTGCCAAGTCGGTGATTCTGCCAACCTACACCCGCTGGGTTGAAGCCGACCGCCAACTGGCCGTCAGTGCGCTGGCCTACTGCGAAGGCAAGGAAGACCTCGACACCGCCCGCGCCGACTTCCTGCATGCGCAAAAAGCCTGGGCCGAACTGCAACCGCTGCTGATCGGGCCGCTGGCCGAAGGCAATCGCGCCTGGCAAGTGCAGTTCTGGCCAGACAAGAAAAACCTGGTCGGCCGTCAGGTCGAGCAACTGGTCAGTGCCCAGCCGCAGATCGATGCCGCCGCCCTGGTCAAGTCCAGCGTCGTGGTCCAGGGCCTTTCGGCTTACGAATATATCCTGTTCGACAGCAAGCCAGACGTAGCCAACGACGCACAGAAAGCCAAGTACTGCCCACTGCTGATTGCGATTGGCGAGCGTCAGAAACAACTGGCCGAAGATATTCTCAAAGGCTGGAACAACACCGATGGCATGCTCGCGCAGATGAGCAAGTTCCCGAACCCGCGCTACGCCGATTCCCACGAAGCCATCGCCGATTTGCTGCGGGTGCAAGTCACCGCCCTCGACAGTCTGAAGAAAAAGCTCGGCACGCCGATGGGCCGCCAGAGCAAGGGTGTGCCGCAACCGTTCCAGGCCGATGCATGGCGCAGCCAGTCCTCCCTGAGCGGACTCGAAGCCAGCTTGGCCGCCGCCAAAACGGTATGGGATGGCGTCGACAACAAAGGCCTGCGCGGCCTGTTGCCGAGCGAGCACAAACCCTTGGCCGACAAGATCGACGCCGCTTACGCTGCCTCACTGAAACTGTTCGCCAGCAACCAGCGCTCGCTGACTGAAATGCTCAATGACGATGCCGGTCGCCAGCAACTCAACGATATCTACGACAGCCTCAACGTCGTCCACCGCCTGCACGAAGGCGAACTGGCCAAGGCGCTGGGCATCCAACTGGGCTTCAACGCCAACGACGGTGACTGATGAGGGCGAGTGCCATGCTGCGACGCCAGGCTTTGACGTTAGGTAGTTTGCTGCTGGGTGCGGTGACACTGGGCGGCTGGACGCTGTTCAAGCAGAAGGACAAAAGTCCGTTGCTGCTTTCCGCGCGGGACGATGGCGACGGCAAACACTATGCCGTCGGTTATCGGCTGGACGGTACCCGGGTGTTTGCCACCCAGGTCGGCCAGCGCTGCCACGACATCATCAACCACCCGACGCTGCCGATTGCAGTGTTCGTCGCCCGCCGTCCGGGCACCGAGAGCTACCTGATCGACCTGCGCGACGGCACGCTGCTGCAAACCGTGGTTTCGCAGCCGAACCGGCACTTCTACGGTCACGCGGTGATTCACCAGAGCGGCGACTGGCTGTACGCCACCGAGAACGACACCTCCGATCCAGGTCGTGGCTTGCTCGGCGTGTACAGGTTCGAAGGTGAACGACTGGTGCACAGCGGCGAGATGTCTACCCATGGCATCGGCCCGCATCAGGTGTCGTGGATGCCCGATGGCGAAACCCTGGTGGTGGCCAACGGCGGCATTCGTACCGAGGCCGAAAGCCGGGTCGAGATGAACCTCGACGCCATGCAACCGAGCCTGGTCCTGATGCAACGCGATGGCACCCTGCTGAGCAAGGAAACCCTCGCCCAGCCAATGAACAGCGTGCGCCACCTGGGGATCGCCAGCGACGGCACCATTGTCGCCGGCCAGCAATTCATGGGGCCGTCCCATGAGTCGTCGGAACTATTGGCGATCAAACGGCCGGGGCAGCCGTTCGTGGCCTTCCCCGTGCCTGAGCATCAATTGCAGGCCATGGGGCACTATACCGCCAGTGTTGCGGTGCATAGCGAACTGCGGCTGGTCGCCTTGACCGCGCCACGGGGCAATCGCTTTTTCATCTGGGACCTGGACAGCGGCGAGGTGCGCCTGGATGCGCCGCTCCCCGATTGCGCCGGGGTCGGTGCGGTGGCCAACGGGTTTGTCGTGACCTCGGGTCAGGGACGGTGCCGGTACTACGATTGCCGCCAGACAAACCTTGTTGCAAAACCCCTCGACCTGCCAGCGGGGCTCTGGGACAACCATCTGCATCTCATCTGAACGACCCATTCTTGTAGGAGCGAAGCTTGCTCGCGAAGGCGGCGGTACATCCAAAATTGATGTGCCTTGAAATACCGCTTTCGCGAGCAAGCTTCGCTCCTACTGGTTTTGTGCGTGCCTGTAAAAAGTGGCAGTTGGATTCACTGCCACACTCGGAGTAATGTGCCGGACTGTATGCCCTGATTTTCTCCAAGGAAGTGGAAATATGCTGCGTCGCCGCATGTTGATCATGTTGGGTGTTGTTTTGCTGATCGTGCTGGTGCTGGCCGGTTACAAAGCCTTCTCCATCTATACGATGATTCAGGGCTTTGCTGCGCCGAAACCGGCGATCAGCGTCGCCGTGGCCACCGCCACCGAACAGCCGTGGCAAGCCCGCCTGCCGACCGTTGGCACGCTCAAGGCCCTGCAAGGCGTGGACCTGAGCCTGGAGACCGACGGTACCGTCATCGATGTGCAGTTCGAGTCAGGGCAGAAGGTCAAGGCCGGACAGCCCATCGTCCGGCTGGACAGCGCCGTGGAAAGCGCCCTGCTCGAAACCGCCCTGGCCGACCTCGGGCTGGCCCAGCTGGATTACAGCCGCGGCAGTCAACTGGTGGGCAGCCAGGCCATTTCCAAAGGCGAATTCGACCGACTCTCGGCGGTGTTGAAAAAGAGCAGGGCCACGGTCAATCAGCTCAAGGCCGCGCTCGGCAAAAAAAGCATCCTGGCGCCGTTCAGTGGCACCATCGGCATTCGCCAGGTGGACGTCGGCGACTACGTGGCCAGCGGCACCATGATTGCCACCCTGCAAGACCTGAGCAGTCTCTATGTCGACTTCTTCGTGCCCGAGCAGTCAGTGCCGAAAATTGCCATCGGGCAGCCGGTGCAAGTCATTGCCTCGGCCTATCCGACGGAAACCTTCCCCGGCACCATCACTGCAATCAACCCGAAAGTCGAAAACAGCACGCGCAACGTCCAGGTCCGCGCGACCCTGGCCAATTCCGACGGAAAGTTGCTGCCGGGAATGTTCGCCAGCCTGCAGGTGATGTTGCCCGATCCGCAGCCGCGCATCGTCGTGCCGGAAAGTGCGATCACCTACACCCTTTACGGCAATTCCCTTTACGTCGTCGCGCAGAAAAAAGCGGAAGACGGCAGCCTGGAAAAAGACGACAAGGACCAACCGATCCTGATCGCCGAACGGCGTTTCATCGAAACCGGCGAGCGCCGCGATGGGCAGGTGATGATCACCAAGGGTGTGCAGAGCGGCGAACAAGTGGTCACGGCCGGCCAGATCAAGCTGGACAACGGTGCGCACATTGCCATCAGCGACGACAAGACTTTAGCCGAGAAGAACAGTCCGCCGCACGCGGATTGATCAAGGACTCCCCATGGCTTTTACCGACCCGTTCATCCGCCGCCCGGTGCTCGCCACCGTGGTCAGCCTGTTGATTGTGCTGCTGGGCTTTCAGGCCTGGAGCAAGCTGCCGCTGCGCCAGTATCCGCAAATGGAAAACGCCCTGATCACGGTGACCACGGCTTACCCCGGGGCCAACGCCGAGACCATCCAGGGCTACATCACCCAACCGATGCAACAGAGTCTGGCCAGCGCCGAGGGCATCGACTATATGACCTCGGTCAGTCGCCAGAACTTCTCGGTGATCTCGATCTACGCACGCATCGGCGCCAACAGCGACCGCTTGTTCACCGAGCTGCTGGCCAAGGCCAACGAAGTGAAGAACCAGCTGCCCCAGGATGCCGAAGACCCGGTACTGAGCAAGGAAGCCGCCGACGCCTCGGCGCTGATGTACATCAGCTTCTTCAGCAAGGAGCTGAGCAACCCGCAGATTACCGATTACCTGTCGCGGGTCATCCAGCCAAAACTGGCGACCTTGCCAGGCATGGCCGAAGCGGAAATTCTCGGCAACCAGGTATTCGCCATGCGCCTGTGGCTGGACCCGTTGAAACTGGCGGGTTTCGGCCTGAGCGCCGGCGACGTCACCGACGCCGTGCGCCAGTACAACTTCCTCTCCGCTGCCGGCGAAGTGAAAGGCGAGTACGTGGTCACCAGCATCAA
Source organism: Pseudomonas fluorescens (assembly GCF_902497995.1). GTDB lineage: Bacteria > Pseudomonadota > Gammaproteobacteria > Pseudomonadales > Pseudomonadaceae > Aquipseudomonas > Aquipseudomonas fluorescens_BK. Next base: position 6,038 of record NZ_CABVII010000017.1, read on the forward strand.
CGCCAACACCGAGCTCAAATCCGCCGAAGCCTTTGCCGCGATTCCGCTCAAGATCGATGGCGACAGTCGCGTCCTGCTCAGGGATGTCGCGCGGGTGGAAATGGGTGCGGAAAACTACGACTCCATCAGTTCCTTCGGCGGCACCCCTTCGGTGTACATCGGCATCAAGGCCACGCCCGGCGCCAACCCGCTGGATGTGATCAAGGAAGTGCGCAAGATCATGCCGGACCTGGAAGCCCAGCTGCCACCGAACCTCAAGGGTGAAATCGCCTACGACGCCACGTTGTTCATCCAGGCCTCGATCGACGAAGTGGTGAAAACCCTGTTCGAAGCGGTGCTGATCGTGATTGTGGTGGTGTTCCTGTTCCTCGGTGCGCTGCGTTCGGTGGTGATCCCGGTGGTCACCATCCCGCTGTCGATGATCGGCGTGATGTTCTTCATGCAGATGATGGGTTACTCGATCAACCTGCTGACCCTGCTGGCAATGGTTTTAGCCATCGGCCTGGTGGTGGACGACGCCATCGTCGTGGTGGAAAACATCCACCGACACATCGAAGAAGGCAAGACGCCGCTGGATGCGGCCATCGAAGGCGCCCGGGAAATCGCCATGCCGGTGGTCTCGATGACCATCACCCTGGCCGCGGTGTATGCGCCGATCGGCTTCCTGACGGGGCTGACCGGGGCGCTGTTCAAGGAGTTCGCCCTGACCCTGGCCGGGGCGGTGGTGATCTCGGGAGTCGTCGCCCTGACCTTGTCGCCGATGATGTGCGCCTTCTTGCTGCGCCACGATGAAAACCCCAGCGGCCTGGCCCATCGCCTGGACCTGATTTTCGAAGGGCTCAAGCGCCGTTACCAGCGCCTGCTGCACGGCACGCTTAACACCCGGCCGGTGGTGCTGGTGTTTGCGGTGATCGTACTGTGCCTGATCCCGGTACTGCTCAAGTTCACCAAGTCGGAACTGGCACCGGATGAGGATCAGGGCATTATCTTCATGATGGCCAATGCCCCGCAACCGACCAACCTCGACTACCTGAGCGCCTACACCGACGAATTCATCACGATCTTCAAGGCGTTTCCCGAGTACTACTCCTCGTTCCAGATCAATGGCTTCAACGGCGTGCAATCGGGCATCGGCGGCTTCCTGCTCAAGCCGTGGAACGAGCGCAGCCGCACGCAAATGCAGATCCTGCCCGAGGTCCAGAGCAAACTGGAGAGCATTCCCGGGCTACAGATTTTCGGCTTCAACCTGCCCTCCCTGCCGGGTACTGGCGAGGGCTTGCCGTTTCAGTTCGTCATCAACTCCGCCAACGACTACGAGTCGCTGCTGCAAGTGACCGACCGGGTGAAAAAGCGTGCGCTGGAATCGGGCAAGTTCGCCTTTGTCGACCTCGACCTGGCCTTCGACAAGCCCGAAGTGGTGGTGGATATCGATCGCGCCAAAGCCGCGCAGATGGGCGTGTCCATGCAGAATCTGGGCGGCACCCTGGCGACGTTGCTGGGTGAAGCGGAGATCAACCGCTTCACCATCGAAGGTCGCAGCTACAAAGTCATCGCGCAGGTCGAGCGGCCTTTCCGGGATAACCCCGACTGGCTGAACAACTATTACGTCAAGAATACCCAGGGCGAACTACTGGCCCTGTCGACCCTGATCACCGTGACAGACCGGGCGCGTCCACGGCAACTGAACCAGTTCCAGCAACTCAACTCGGCCATTCTTTCCGGGGTGCCACTGGTCAGCATGGGCGAGGCCATCGACACCGTGCGCCAGATCGCCCGGGAAGAGGCACCGCTGGGTTATGCCTTCGACTACGCCGGCGCCTCACGGCAATACGTCCAGGAAGGCAGTGCGTTGTGGGTCACCTTCGCCCTGGCACTGGCGATCATTTTCCTGGTACTGGCCGCCCAGTTCGAAAGCTTCCGCGATCCGCTGGTGATTCTGGTCACCGTGCCGCTGTCGATCTGCGGCGCGTTGATTCCGTTGTTCCTGGGCTGGTCGAGCATGAACATCTACACCCAGGTGGGCCTGGTGACATTGATCGGGTTGATCAGCAAACACGGGATCCTGATCGTCGAGTTTGCCAATCAGTTGCGCAAGGACAAAGGCCTGACTCCTCGCGAGGCCGTGGAGGAAGCCGCGGCCATTCGCCTGCGTCCGGTGCTGATGACTACCGCAGCCATGGTGTTCGGCATGGTGCCGTTGATCATCGCCACCGGTGCGGGCGCGGTCAGCCGGTTCGACATCGGCATGGTGATCGCTACGGGGATGTCGATCGGGACATTGTTCACGCTGTTTGTGTTGCCGTGCGTGTACACATTGCTGGCAAAACCCGACAAACCTGAAGAACACACATAACCCCTGTGGGAGCGGGCTTGCTCGCGAATGCGGTGTGTCATTCAACATCAATGCTGAAGGATAAACCGCATTCGCGAGCAAGCCCGCTCCCACAGGGGTAAGTGCAAGTGCAAGAATCGAGTCGTTCGCAAAATAAAAAGCCTCGCATTTGCGAGGCCTTTTATTTGGGCTTCAATCTGTTCAACTCTGCGGCCTCAGTCCTTGAGAAAGTCCGAACATGAGCAGCAATAAATCACGATCGGGTTGGGTGGCCACGGCGGCCTTCGCAACCCGTGGCATTGGACAACGTGCGTCCCCGTTCATCGAACTGAGGACTTGCGGGCGAGGCTGCTCCCAAACAGCCAGCGCCAGTGACGCAACTGCCAAGGCTCCTACCAGGAACAAACCTCGTGCAATTTCGAGTTTCATTGCTATAAACCTTTGATAGCGCTGCCAAACGCCTTCTCATAAAAGTAGATGAGTTTTTGCCAGTCCGTGGTGCTGAACGACGAGTGGCGGCGCAATTGCTTCATGTCATGGACAGCGGCGTGACGGGCGGTCAACCGCTGCCGGCACTTCTCCAGGTCGATCAAGGCAACCTCGACCCTGGCCGCTTCACCCTCACCGGTAACACGCACGAAAACGTGTTTGATGTAGAGGCAACTGTGCTGCCAACGCGCCCTGTGCATGCGGGCCAGATTGTCCGCCAGATCCTTGAGCACGCGATCGTGCACCGCTTCACCGAGACGCTCGCGACCGCCGCCGGCATACCAATGTTCGAGTTCCTCAAAGCCGTCCAGCGACCTGGTCACCAGCAGGGCACGCCATTTGTGCACGGGATCGCGTTGCGCATCGCAGAAAACAATGTCCGGAACGCGCACGTCGATCAGCCTCAGACCGACGAGCGCATCACGTTCGCGCAATACCGTCGGGCGACCGAACGGATGCAGCCAGCTGCGATAGATATGCCCGGTCTGTCGTTTAGTGTAGAGCAGCTTTCCATCGCTGCCCCGAACGCGCTGCACACCACTTTCTCCACCGCGCCGGACGTTGGGCTCTTCTACCCATTCGCCGCGCAGATTCCAGAAGTAGTCGAAGCGCTCCGGGGGAGCGATTTCCGATTCTGCTGTACCTTGCACTGCCATCTGTTACCTCTTGCGTAATACGTAAACTCGCCACATGGCATAGAGCGGTAAAAAATCCAGTCGTTGCTGGATACGGAAACCCGCCTGCTCGAATTCCTTTTCGACCGTAGCAGCCGGTAACACAAAACGATTTTGGTAACTCACCTGTCCACGGGTCCCCTCAAGCCGCTTGCGTTTCCACGCCTTGAAGTTGCCGTCCACCCACAATGAAAGAATCACGCTGTCACGGGTGACGCGCTCGAATTCACGCAGGATGGCCAATCGGTGCTCGGCTTCACCGATGTGGTGGAGTAAACGCATGCAGAAAATGCTGTCGACGGCGTTATCGGGCAAGGCGATGTCGAAAGCAGAAGTCTGCAAGGGTTGTACCCGCTTCACCACGGCGGCAGGTTGCGCCTGCAGGGCAATCTTGATCATCGACTCGGAGTTGTCGGCGCCGATGATGGCGCGATTGGCTTTTTCCGCCAGCAATGGCCAGAAACGCCCCGCGCCACAGGGTAAATCGAGGACCAGCCCCGGCTCACCCACCAGTTTGAGCGCCTGTCGCGCCAGTTGCTCGTCACGTCGATGGGACAAGCGACGAGCGAAGCCATCGTGATGCTTGCGCAAGTACTGTTGAGCGTGTTGATCGTCGTACTTTTCAGAAAAATCAAGTTTGATAGGGCCGTCCATCATCAGGTCTCCAAAACAGCTGATGGACTCACGATAGGCCGCGCCGTGTCGGCGTCAAGTCATACCTTTGTGAAAAATTCGTCATATCAAATGACGAATTATTTCCAGACTTTACAAGAGGACATTAATGGCTCTGGGCCACCCAGGAAATGCCTGATCAAGTATCGCTCTGGCTTAATTCCACCTGAAAACGGCAGCCGTGGGGTTCCATGTTCGTCAGGCAGACGTTCCAACCCTGGTTTTCGCAAATCCGCTGCACCAGCGACAGACCCAGTCCCAGGCCCTCGCCGCGCTTCTCGCTGCCCCGCACGAATGGCTGGAACATCGCCTCGCGCTTTTCCTCGGGAATGCCGACGCCGCTGTCTTCGACCACGAAACCGGTGGTCGTCAGGGTCAAACGGATGAACCCCTGTTCGGTGTAATGCAGTGCGTTACGCAGCAGGTTGCCCATGACCGCTTGCAGAAGGGTGGCGTTGTAGCAGGTGGTTGCCGGGGCCCCCGCTTCGAAGATCAGGCTCAGCCCCTTGGCCTCGATCGGCTCGCGCCAGAGATGGAGCAGTCCGTCGGCCACCTGCTTCAGGGTTTGCTGCGGCGCGATGCTGGCGTCGTCACGTTGTGCGCGCGCCAGCATCAGGAAGGTTTGCACCAGCTCACGCATCTCTTCGCAGGCTCGGGCGATTCGCTCGACCTGAGCACGACCCCGTTGATCGATACCGGGATTTTCCAGCAACAACTCACAGGAACTGGCCAGCACCATCAACGGCGTGCGCAGTTCGTGGCTGACGTCACTGGTGAACAAGCGCTCGCGGCTCAACGCCTGGCGCAAGCGCCCCAAGGTAGCGTCGAAGGCGACGGCCAGTTCCCCGACTTCATCGGCGGCGTAATCCGGTGCCAGCGGTGGCGCCAGCCCCAACAATTGGTCCCGGTGACGGACTTGACGGGCCAGCCGCACCACCGGCGCCATGACCTTGCGCGCCAGTACCCAGCCGAGAAACACCGCCAACGCCAGGCTCAGCACGAAACCCACCAGTACCACGGCAAACAGCACCCGCTCGCGCTCCTCGAAATCGCTCTGGTCCTGCAATAGCACGTAACGCCGGCCGTCGACGACTTCGACCATCGCGTGGTACGACAGCTGCTCGCGAAACACTTCGTGAAAACCAGGATCCAGGTGGCGCAAATCCTTGGGCAATTCGAAGTCGCCCGGCCCACCACTGAAATAGAACAGCTGGTCCGGCTCCGGGCGATGGCGCCAGTCCGACATACTGTCCATCAGCAGCAGGCGTTGCAGATCGCCGCCCAGGCCTGCCGAAATCAGTTTCTCTTCCACCAGGTGCACGGTCGCCACAATGCCCATGGCGAAGGCCCCTGCCACCAATGCGCTCATCAGCGCAAAGGCGATGATGATCCGTTGCGCAAGGCTCTGTCTAAACTCCATCACGGCCCTCGGCCAGGCGATAGCCCACACCGTGCACGGTTTGCAGCAAGGGCTTGGCGAACGGCTTGTCGATCACCTGGCGCAATTGGTGGACATGGCTGCGCAGGCTGTCGCTGTCCGGGCAGTCGTCGCCCCACAGCGCCTCTTCGAGAATTTCCCGGCGCAGTACGTGAGGACTTTTCTGCATCAGCACCGCCAGCAACTTAAGGCCCACCGGGTTGAGTTTCAGCAAGCGGCCTGCGCGGGTGACTTCCAGGGTATCGAGGTCGTAGCTCAGATCGCCGACTTGCAGGGTGCGGCGACCTCCACCCTGGGCCCGACGCATGACCGCGTCGATGCGCGCCGCCAGTTCAGACAGGGCAAAGGGTTTGATCAGGTAATCATCGGCACCGGACTTGAAGCCTTGCAGGCGGTCGTCCAGTTGATCGCGAGCGGTGAGCATGATCACCGGTGTGTCGCGGCGGGCGTCTTCGCGCAGGCGCTTGCACAGGGTGTAGCCGTCGATGCCGGGCAGCATGATGTCGAGCACGATCAAGTCGTAATGCTCGGTGGCCGCCAGGTGCAGGCCTGACAAACCGTCCTGTGCGCAATCCACGGTATAGCCCTTGAGCCCCAGGTAATCGGCCAGATTGGCCAGGATATCGCGGTTGTCTTCAACCAATAGAATTCTCATGGGAACCTCCTGCGTACACAGTAACGGCCGTCTTGGCCCGCGCAGCTTAAGGCCAAGCGAGGCGCAGGGCCAGAACTGCGTGCAGGTGCAAATCCTGGCCACGGCCCTGTTGCGGGCTGAACGACTTTTTCACTATCGGTTCACAGGCTGACGACAGGATCAGGCTCAGACTCGGCGCGGTAGCGCTCTGCAGAACATTCAACCGATCAAGGAATTGCCATGGTGTCGACCACTGTCCGCCCCGCCTCGCGCCCTCTCGATTTTCGGGTGTGCCTGGGCGTTCCCGCCCTCGCGGCGATCATTCTGGTACTGCTTGAACTGACTGCCCTGGACATGAACCTGGCCAGGCTGTTCTATGACCCGGTCGCGGGTGATTTTATCGGCCGACATAGTGACTTCCTCGAGAACATCCTGCATGACCGGGCCAAGCAAGTGGTCATCGGGTTTTCGGTGTTGGCCATCCTCGGCTTCGCCGGGTCTTTTTTCATGGACCGACTCAAGCCGATCAAGCGGGAATTGGGCTGCCTGGTGTTGTCCCTGGCGCTGGCCACCTCGTTTGTCACGCCAGTCAAGGCGCTGACCGCGGTGCAATGCCCGTGGAGCCTTGAACAATTCGGCGGCCATGAAACCTACAGCGAGCTGCTCAGCCCCCGCCCGCCAACCGACAAACCCGGGCGTTGCTGGCCTGGCGGTCATGCGGCGACCGGTTTTACGCTGTTTGCGCTGTTCTTTGTGCTGCGTGACAGGCGCCCGCGCCTGGCGCGCATGGCGTTTGTCTTCGCCTTCACCTTGGGCTCGGTGTTTTCCATTGGCCGGATGATGCAGGGGGCGCATTTTTTTTCGCACAACGTGTGGACGGCGATTTTTTGCTGGTTGATTTGTCTGGGGTCTTACTACTACATCCTGTATCGACCGGCGGTGAACGTTAAACGGGTTACCAAGGCAGAACCGGTCGGAGCCTGAAACACAGATCAAAAATGTGGGAGCGGGCTTGCTCGCGAAAGCGGTGTGTCATTCAACACATCGGTTGACTGGTCTACCGCTTTCGCGAGCAAGCCCGCTCCCACATTGGACCGGTGTGACTATCAAAATTCAGGCGATAAAAAACCCCGCCTGCTTTCGCAGGCGGGGTTTTCATGTACGGGGTAAGGCTGGCTTACATCATGCCGCCCATACCGCCCATACCGCCCATGTCTGGCATGCCGCCGCCAGCTGGGCCGTCTTCCTTGATCTCGGCGATCATGGCTTCGGTGGTGATCATCAGGCTGGCAATCGACGAAGCCGCTTGCAGAGCCGAACGAGTCACTTTAGCCGGGTCCAGGATACCCATTTCGATCATGTCGCCGTATTCGCCGGTGGCAGCGTTGTAACCGTAGTTACCCGAACCCTGCTTGACCTTGTCGACAACTACGCTTGGCTCGTCGCCGGAGTTGGCAACGATCTGGCGCAGTGGCGCTTCAACAGCGCGACGCAGCAACTGGATGCCAACGTTCTGGTCATCGTTGTCGCCTTTGAGCTCGGAGATAGCCTGCAGAGCGCGAACCAGTGCCACGCCGCCGCCAGGTACCACGCCTTCTTCAACGGCTGCACGGGTAGCGTGCAGGGCGTCTTCAACGCGGGCTTTCTTCTCTTTCATTTCAACTTCGGAACCGGCGCCAACCTTGATCACTGCAACGCCGCCGGACAGCTTGGCCAGGCGCTCTTGCAGTTTTTCACGGTCGTAGTCGGACGAAGTGTCGGCCACTTGCTGACGGATCTGCAGAACGCGAGCCTGGATGTCAGCCTCAACGCCGGCACCGTCGATCACGGTGGTGTTTTCTTTGGACAGGATCACGCGCTTGGCATTACCCAGGTGTTCCAGGGTAGTGCTTTCCAGGCTCAGACCGATCTCTTCGGAGATCACGGTACCGCCAGTCAGGACAGCGATGTCCTGCAGCATGGCCTTGCGACGGTCGCCGAAGCCTGGAGCCTTGACGGCTGCGACTTTGACGATGCCACGCATGTTGTTCACAACCAGAGTCGCCAGGGCTTCGCCTTCAACGTCTTCGGCCACGATCAGCAGTGGACGGCCGGCTTTGGCAACGGCTTCCAGCACTGGCAGCATTTCGCGGATGTTCGAGATCTTTTTGTCGACCAGCAGGATCAGCGGACCGTCCAGCTCGGCAGTCATGGTCTCTGGCTTGTTGACGAAGTACGGGGACAGGTAGCCACGGTCGAACTGCATGCCTTCAACGACCGACAGTTCGTTTTCCAGGCCCGAGCCTTCTTCAACGGTGATCACGCCTTCTTTACCGACTTTTTCCATGGCTTCGGCAATGATGTCGCCGATGGAGGTGTCGGAGTTGGCCGAGATGGTGCCGACCTGAGCGATGGCCTTGGTGTCAGCGCAAGGCTTGGACAGGGCTTTGAGCTCTTTGACGATCGCGATGGTCGCTTTGTCGATACCGCGCTTGAGGTCCATCGGGTTCATGCCGGCAGCGACGGCTTTCAGGCCTTCGTTGACGATCGATTGAGCCAGAACGGTAGCGGTGGTGGTGCCGTCGCCTGCGTCATCGTTGGCACGGGAGGCAACGTCTTTGACCAGCTGCGCGCCCATGTTTTCGAAGCGGTCTTTCAGCTCGATTTCTTTGGCAACGGACACGCCGTCCTTGGTGATGGTCGGAGCGCCGAAGCTCTTCTCGATGATCACGTTACGGCCTTTAGGGCCCAGGGTCGCTTTTACTGCGTCAGCCAGGACGTTGACACCGGCGAGCATTTTCTTGCGGGCGGAATCGCCGAATTTAACTTCTTTAGCAGCCATGATCGATATTCCTTAAATACTTTGTAGTAGCGGGAAAATGAGCGGGGATTCAGCCTTCGATAACAGCGAGGATTTCGCTCTCGCCGATGACCAGCAGGTCTTCGCCGTCGACTTTCACGGTGTTGCTGCCGGAGTACGGGCCGAACACAACCTTGTCACCCACTTTCACGGCCAGCGCGCGCACTTCACCGTTTTCCAGTGCTTTGCCCGGGCCTACGGCGAGGACTTCGCCCTGGTTTGGCTTTTCGGCAGCCGAACCTGGCAGGACGATACCGCCAGCGGTTTTCTTTTCTTCTTCGCTGCGACGGACGACGACGCGGTCATGCAGAGGACGAAGCTTCATTGTCGATCTCCCTAATTGTGGTTTTCATCGGCCGGTGTAGTCCCGGCGGGTTTAACAAATCCGGCGAAGCCGGGTGCGGTTCGGCAAGCGAACCGCGGAAGTCTGTCTGGCGCAATTGCCAGAAACCTTGCGGTGACAGTTACATAAGGGCGTACAAGCCTATTACAAGGGCGGGGGTCAAAAATTTTTCACGTTGATTGCCCGAAAATGAACACGGCACCCGAAGGTGCCGTGTGCTGAAACGATTACTTGGGATCGCGGTGTTCGAACTCGCCTTCGATCACGTCCGGTTCGCGCCCCAGAGGCTGACGCGGAGCCGGACCGCCACGGGGTTGCAGGTCATCGGCGAACGCACGCTGGCGTATCGCCTGTTCCTCGGCACGTTGACGCATCTTATTGGCCAGCAACCGGCGTGAGATCGGCAGCAGCATGATCAAACCCAGCACGTCAGTGACGAAGCCCGGCAGGATCAACAGACCGCCGGCCAGGGCCAGCATCAAGCCTTCGAGCATGGTCTGGGCCGGCAGCTCGCCGCGGTTCAGGCTTTCACGAGCACGCAGTGCCGTGGCCAGACCGGCGATACGCAGCACGAATACGCCGAACATCGAGCCGAGAATGACCAGCAGCAGGGCCGGGAAAAACCCGATCGCCCCGCTCACCTTGACGAATACGAACAGCTCCAACACCGGAAACAGTACAAAGAGCAATAAAAAAGGGCGCATCAAATGGTTCCTCAACGCAAGAATGCCTTGCCAGTCTTCCCTAGATGACGTCGCCGTTTCGTGAATTCAAGCGTCGGCCGCTGCATTTTTCGGCCAATGCTCGGCGTGAGCCAGGAAAACCAAGGCTTCCCGGACTTGTGTCGGCGTATTACATGGTGCCTGGAACGGCAGCCAGTACAGTCCCTGGCCGATACGCAGGTGCATGCCTTCGGTGTCGATACCCGCCAGTTGCGCCGGTTCGGTCCTGGGCAGGCCGGCCAGTTCGACGTAATGGGCGATGGCCTTGGCGTGATCGGCATTCATGTGCTCGATCATGCTCACCTCGGTCTTGCCGGCGAACGGGTTGGCCAGGGTCAACTGGTCGACCCAGTGAATAGCGCCGAAACCGCCGATGTAACGATGGCGCACCGGCTTGAGCACCCAGAAATCGAAATCGTGGGCCTTGTGGTAGCTCTGCGAATCCGGGAAATAGCGGTAGTAACGGACAGCCGCCGCTTCGATGGCGGCCTCGTCCTCAAGCTTTTCCGCTTCAGCGAGGTAGGTCAGGCGACCGACGGCTTGCACGTCCTCGGCCCCGCGCTCGCCCACGAACAGTGAGCATTTTGGATCTTTCTGCAGGTTATGCGTGTGCTGGGCGATGCGGCTGATCAGGATCAGCGGTCGGCCCTGTTCGTCCAGGCAATACGGAACCACAGAGCCGAACGGGAAACCGGGCATCGCCTTGGAATGCGTCGAGAGCACTCCACGGTATTCCTTGAGAAGCAATTCTCGGGCGTTCTTGGCCGCTTCAACGCTCAATTTATGACTCCTTGTAATGAATCCGTCAAAAAAACGGACAGATATTTGGGATATGTTCAACTACTCTATCGGGGCAGTTCTCATGTGCAACCAAGCCGTGTCAGGTGCAGATCGAGAGACTCTTTAGAAGAACACCATTCTGATCTGCTATTGGGGGCATGCGAATGCAACTCACTGACAAAGTAATCATTATCACGGGCGGTTGCCAGGGCTTAGGCCGGTCCATGGCCGAGTATTTCGCTGGCCTTGGCGCGAAGCTGGCGCTGGTGGACCTGAACCAGGAAAAACTCGACGACACCGTCGCCGCGTGCCTGGACAAGGGCGTCGAAGCCCGCGCCTACTTGTGCAACGTCGCCAATGAAGAGCAAGTGACGCACATGGTCGCCCGCGTGGCCGACGATTTTGGCGCGATCCATGGCCTGGTCAACAACGCCGGGATCCTGCGCGACGGTCTGTTGGTCAAGGTCAAGGACGGCGAGATGACCAGGATGAGCCTGGCCCAATGGCAGGCGGTCATCGACGTCAACCTGACCGGTGTGTTCCTGTGCACCCGGGAAGTCGCGGCGAAAATGATCGAGCTGAAGAATAGCGGCACGATCATCAATATTTCGTCGATCTCCCGTGCCGGCAACATCGGCCAGAGCAACTACTCCGCCGCCAAGGCCGGGGTGGTGGCTGCGACTGTCACCTGGGCCAAGGAACTGGCGCGCTTCGGCATTCGCGTGGCGGGCATTGCACCGGGTTTTATCGAAACCGAGATGACCCTGGGCATGAAGCCGGAAGCGTTGGAGAAAATGACGTCCGGGATCCCGCTCAAGCGCATGGGCAAGCCGGAAGAGATCGCCCATTCAGCGGCCTACATTTTCGAGAACGACTATTACACCGGTCGGATTCTGGAAATGGATGGCGGGTTGCGGATCTAAAGGGCACCCAAGAACCAATGTGGGAGCGGCGGTGCGACGATTCGACTTGCTCGCGAAAGCGGTAAATCAGTCAACTGATCTGTTGAATGACACTCCGCATTCGCGAGCAAGCCCGCTCCCACATTTAATCGTATTACAGGTCGTTAATCGTCGCTGATGGTGATATTGGGCATCGCCGGCGTCACTGCTTCCTGCAGCACAATCCGCGCGCCGACATGGCGGGCCAGTTCCTGGTACACCATCGCAATCTGGCTGTCCGGCTCGGCGACCACCGTTGGCTTGCCGCCATCGGCCTGCTCGCGGATAACCATCGACAGTGGCAACGAGGCCAACAGTTCGACGCCGTACTGGCTGGCCAGCTTCACACCTCCGCCCTCACCGAACAGATGCTCGGCATGTCCGCAGTTGGAGCAGATGTGCACGGCCATGTTTTCCACCACGCCCAGCACCGGGATGTTGACCTTGCGGAACATCTCCACACCCTTGCGCGCGTCCAGCAATGCCAGGTCCTGCGGCGTGGTCACGATCACCGCACCGGCCACCGGGACTTTCTGCGCCAGGGTTAGTTGAATGTCGCCGGTGCCAGGGGGCATGTCGATGACCAGGTAATCCAGGTCGCCCCAGGCCGTTTGAGTGACCAGTTGCAACAACGCACCGGAAACCATCGGCCCGCGCCAGACCATCGGCGTGTTGTCGTCGGTCAAAAACGCCATGGACATCACTTCGACGCCATGGGATTCGATCGGCACGAACCATTTCTGATCCTTGACCTGTGGTCGGGTGCCTTCGGGGATACCGAACATGATGCCCTGGCTCGGACCGTAGATGTCCGCGTCGAGAATCCCGACCTTGGCGCCTTCGCGGGCCAGTGCCAGGGCCAGGTTGGCGGCGGTGGTGGATTTGCCCACACCGCCCTTGCCCGACGCCACGGCCACGACATTCTTGACGTTTGCCAGGCCGGGAATCTGTGCCTGGGCCTTGTGCGCGGCGATTACGCTGGTGATCTCGACACGGGCGCTGGTCACGCCCTCCAGGCCTTCGATGGCCATTTGCAGCATCTGTGCCCAGCCACTCTTGAACAAGCCGGCGGCATAACCCAACTCCAGCCGGATGCTGACGCGATCGCCCTGGATGTCGATGCTGCGCACGCACCCGGCGCTGACCGGGTCCTGGTTCAGGTATGGGTCGGTGTATTGGCGAAGGACGGCTTCCACCGCTGCGCGATTGACGGCGCTCATGGGCAACTCCGATAGCAAGACTGGAAAATCAGGCGGGTATCGTACCTGTTCTGATCGTCTGGCGGGATGCCCAAACAGTCGCGATCTTCGTAGGAGCCAGGCTTGCCGGCGAAGGCGTACTTGAGGTCGCCTTCGCCGGCAAGCCTGGCTCCTACACGGCCGCCTTCGCCGGCAAGCCTGGCTCCTACAAGACTGCTTTCGCCGGCAAGCCGGGCTCCTGCGAGTTACTCATCCAATGAAACAGGCGCACGGGGTGAAAAATATGCGCCGGCGCTTTATAGTGGCCGACCTCCGTTTCATCAAGTAGCCGAGCCCCATGTCCGAGCCACGCAAGATCCTCGTCACCAGCGCCCTGCCCTATGCCAATGGTTCGATCCATCTTGGCCACATGCTGGAATACATCCAGACCGATATGTGGGTGCGCTTCCAGAAGCACCGCGGCAATCAATGCATTTATGTCTGCGCCGACGACGCCCACGGTTCGGCCATCATGCTGCGCGCGGAAAAGGAAGGCATCACTCCGGAACAGCTGATCGCCAACGTCCAGGCTGAACACAGCGCCGACTTTGCCGAGTTCCTGGTGGACTTCGACAATTTCCACTCCACTCACGCCGAAGAAAACCGTGAGCTGTCGAGCCAGGTCTACCTGAAGCTGCGCGACGCCGGGCACATCGCCACGCGTTCGATCACACAGTACTTCGACCCGGAAAAGAAAATGTTCCTGGCCGACCGCTTCATCAAGGGCACCTGCCCGAAATGCGGCACCGAAGACCAGTACGGCGACAACTGCGAAAAATGCGGCGCGACCTACGCACCGACCGACCTGAAGGATCCGAAGTCAGCAATCTCCGGCGCCACCCCGGTGCTCAAGGATTCCCAGCACTTCTTCTTCAAGCTGCCGGACTTCCAGGAAATGCTCCAGGCCTGGACCCGCAGTGGCACCCTGCAAGAAGCCGTGGCCAACAAGATCGCCGAATGGCTGGATGCCGGCCTGCAACAATGGGACATTTCCCGTGATGCGCCGTACTTCGGTTTCGAGATCCCCGACGAGCCGGGCAAGTACTTCTATGTCTGGCTGGACGCGCCGATCGGCTACATGGCCAGCTTCAAGAACCTGTGCGACCGCAAGCCGGAACTGGACTTCGATGCGTTCTGGGGCAAAGACTCCACCGCCGAGCTGTACCACTTCATCGGCAAGGACATCGTCAATTTCCACGCGCTGTTCTGGCCAGCCATGCTCGAAGGCGCCGGGTTCCGTAAACCGACCGGGATCAACGTGCACGGCTACCTGACCGTCAACGGTCAGAAAATGTCCAAGTCCCGCGGCACCTTCATCAAGGCCCGGACCTACCTGGATCACCTGTCGCCGGAATACCTGCGTTACTACTACGCGGCCAAGCTGGGCCGTGGCGTCGACGACCTGGACCTGAACCTCGAAGACTTCGTGCAGAAGGTCAACTCCGACCTGGTCGGCAAGGTCGTCAACATTGCCAGCCGTTGCGCCGGTTTCATCCACAAAGGCAATGCCGGCGTGCTGGTGGAGGGCAATGCCGCGCCGGAACTGACCGAAGCCTTCCTGGCCGCTGCGCCAAGCATCGCCGAAGCCTATGAGGCTCGCGACTTTGCCCGTGCCATGCGCGAGATCATGGGCCTGGCCGACCGTGCCAACGCCTGGATCGCCGACAAGGCGCCATGGTCCCTGAACAAACAGGAAGGCAAGCAGGAAGAAGTCCAGGCCATCTGCGCCCTGGGCATTAACCTGTTCCGCCAGCTGGTGATCTTCCTCAAGCCGGTGCTGCCGCTGCTGGCTGCCGATGCCGAGGCGTTCCTGAACGTCGCGCCGCTGAGCTGGAACGACCACGCCACCTTGCTCAGCAACCATCAGCTGAACGAGTTCAAGCCGCTGATGACCCGTATCGACCCGGTCAAGGTGCAAGCCATGACCGACGCTTCCAAGGAAGACCTGACCGCCAGCCAGACCGACACCGGCGATGCTGCGCCTGCCGGCAATGGCGAACTGGCCAAGGATCCGCTGTCGCCGGAAATCGAGTTCGATGCCTTTGCCGCGGTCGACCTGCGCGTTGCCCTGATCCTCAAGGCCGAAGCCGTGGAAGGCGCCGACAAACTGCTGCGCCTGACCCTGGACATCGGTGACGAGCAACGCAACGTGTTCTCCGGGATCAAGAGCGCTTACCCGGATCCGTCCAAGCTGGATGGTCGCCTGACCATGATGATCGCCAACCTCAAGCCCCGGAAAATGAAATTCGGCATCTCCGAAGGCATGGTGATGGCCGCCGGCCCTGGGGGTGAAGAAATCTACCTGCTCAGCCCCGACAGTGGCGCCAAGCCAGGTCAGCGCATCAAGTGATATCCTGAAGTAAATCGATCCCACAGTCGTGCCTGTCGCGCCTGTGGGATTTTCATATCTGGCCCACCCTCCATCCTTGCCGGATAATGCCTACTCTCTTTTTAGACAGTTCCTTTGGAAAGCCCCCGTTCTTGCCGGCACGATCATGACCGAGATGCTTCTTACGCTTATCAGCGCAGCTCTGATCAACAATCTCGTATTGCACTGGCCGCTGGGCGTCGATCCACTGCTGGGCACCGAGCGCCGCCAGGTGCATGCGCTGGGCATCGCGACGACGTGCCTGATGCTGATTGTCGGCATGTCGAGCCATGCGCTTTACCACTGGCTGCTGGTCCCTCTGGGGCTGACGCCGCTGCGCCTGTTCGTGTTTCTGCCACTGAGCGTGCTGTTGATCGCGCCAATGCTGAAGTTGCTGGGGCGGATCTTTCCAAAGCTTTCGTTCGAAGGCCTCTGGCCGCTGTTGCTGGGCAATGCCGGTGTGCTCGGCCTGGCGCTGATCAATGTTCAGAATGACAAGGGATTGTTCCACGCCACGGCCATGAGCCTTGGCGCCGGGCTGGGTTTCTGGCTGGTACTGAGCCTGTTCAGCGACTTGCGCCAGCGCACAATCGATAACGATATCCCCCTGCCCTTTCGCGGCCTGCCGATCGACCTGATCGGCGCCGGTCTGATTGCAGTGGCTTTTCTCGGATTCAGCGGGCTGATCAAAACATGAGTCTGATTCAACGCATCGACGCCCTCTTGCCGCAGACCCAATGCGGCAAGTGCGGCCACCCCGGCTGCAAGCCTTACGCCGAAGGCATCGTCAGCGGCGAGCCGATCAACAAGTGCCCGCCGGGCGGCAGCGAAACCATCGAGGCCCTGGCTGAACTGCTGAAGGTGCCGGTGTTGGAGCTGGATGTCAGTCGTGGATCGGCGCCGGCACAGATCGCCTATATCCGCGAGGCCGAGTGCATCGGTTGCACCAAATGCATCCAGGCGTGCCCGGTCGACGCCATCGTCGGCGCAGCGAAACTGATGCACACGGTCATCGTCGACGAATGCACCGGTTGCGACCTCTGCGTAGCGCCCTGCCCGGTGGATTGCATCGAGATGCGGCCGCTGCCGCTGGCTACGGTAGTGCCGGTGGTCGGCGGCCTGGCGTCCAGTCTTGAACAGCAACAGGCTCGCGCCGCGAAACGCAATCACGCACGGCGCCGCTTCGAACAGCGCAATGCCCGCTTGCGTCGTGAAGAAGAACAGAAACTCGCCGAGCGCCACGCACGGGCGCAACGCGCCGTGCCGCAGCCCAGTGACGTGACGCTCGACCCGGTGCAGGCAGCTCTGGAGCGCGTACTCGCGCAAAAGGCCGCCAGTGCCGATGCGGCGTTGAAAAAGGCGAAGATCGATCTGGCGATGAGCCGCGCGCAACTGAACAAATCGCTCAAGGCGTTCGGGCATCCGCCAACGTTCGAACAGCAATCGCAGCTAATCGTACTGCAACAGCAGTTCGAGGCCGCCGAGCAAGCCTTGGCCAAACTGGAGAGCAGTGCGCCACCCTCCCCGGCGCCTGCTGCTCCGGCGAACAATGCGCAGCTGAATCGGGCGAAGATCCAATTGGCCATGCGCCGTGCCGAACTCAAGAAAGCTCAAGCCAGTGAAGCACCGGCCGAACACATTGCAGCACTGGCGCGCGCGGTGACTGAAGCCGAGCAGCAGGTGGATGCTCATGCCACTGCCTGAATCGGCCGACGAACGCCTTCAGCAGGCGATGAAGCAGGTATTGCTGGCCACAGTGCCGGGGATGCTGATGTTGTTCTGGTGGTATGGCTGGGGCGTGTTGATCAACCTGATGCTGGCGGGCGTTACTGCACTGGCGGTTGAAGCGCTGGTATTGCAGTTGCGCAAACGCCCCGTCAAACCGACCTTGAGCGACGGCAGCGCGCTGGTCAGTGCGACGCTGCTGGCACTGGCTTTGCCGCCTTATTGCCCGTGGTGGCTGACGGTCAGTGCTGCGGCTTTTGCGCTCTTGTTCGGCAAGCACCTGTATGGCGGCGTCGGCAAGAATCCGTTCAACCCGGCCATGCTCGGTTTTGCCCTGGTGCTGGTGGCCTTTCCCCAGCATATGACCCACTGGCCGTCGTCCCATGGCATGGACCTGCTCGGTGGCTTGCGGCAGGTGTTCGCTGTCGATCTCGGCCAGACGCCGGATGCCTGGGCCCAGGCCACGGCACTGGACAGCCTGCGGATCAACAAAAGCCTGACCATGGACGAACTGTTCGCCGATAACCCGGCATTCGGCCGCTTCGGCGCGCGTGGTATCGAATGGGTCAACCTGGCCTTTCTGGCCGGCGGCGCGTTTCTGCTGCAACGGCGGGTGTTCAGCTGGCACGCGCCGGTCGGCATGCTGGCCAGCCTGTTCGTGATCAGTCTGCTGTGCTGGAATGGCACCGGCTCCGATTCCCATGGCTCACCGCTGTTCCATCTGCTCACTGGGGCGAGCATGCTGGGTGCATTCTTCATTGTCACCGAACCGGTGTCCGGCGCCAAAAGCCCCGGTGCCCGACTGCTGTTCGGCGCGGGCGTGGGTCTGCTGACGTATGTGCTTCGCACTTGGGGCGGGTATCCGGACGGCGTGGCCTTTGCCGTACTGCTGATGAACCTGTGCGTACCGGCGCTGGAGCGGATGGCCGCGTCCAGACAGGAGCGGGTCGAGCCATGAACCGAGCGTCGAGTGCTGTGATTGTGCTGTTACTGACAGGCCTGGGACTTGGCGCAACCTACCTCCTGCAGCGCACTGGCATGCCGCACATTGCGGAGCAACAGCGCCTGATCGACAGTCGTAACCTGCTCGACCTGCTGCCCCCTGACAGTTATGACAATCAACCACTGGAACAGCCCCTCAGCCTTGTAAAAACAGGCTTGCCTGACAGCGTGCTGCTGGGTGGCTACCGGGTGACCAAGGCCGGCCAGCCCAGCGCCATATTGCTGCGCAGCCAGACCCTGGGCTATGCAGGTTCAATCGAGCTGCTGATCGCCATCGGCGCAAATGGCCAGTTGCTGGGCGTCAAAACCCTCAATCAATCGGAAACTCCAGGGCTGGGTGGCAGGATTGCCGACTGGCCCAACGCCTGGCTTCAAGTCTTTGCCGGCAAATCGCGAGCCGAACCCGGCGATGCGGGCTGGGCCCTGAAAAAAGATCAGGGGACATTCGATCAGATCGCTGGTGCGACCATCACTTCAAGAGCGGCGATCAACGCCATTCATGATGCGTTGCGCTACTTCGATGAACACTCGCAACAACTGATCGGGAGCAGCGCCCATGAATAACTCATCGACCCTGCAAAACTCGCTGATGCTGGCGCCACTGATCGGCGCGACGGACTCATTGATGAAAGCGCTGGGCCTGTGGCTGATGTTCATCGTGGTCAGCAGTGCCTTTGGCGTGTGCATGGGCGCCTTGCGCGCCCGACTGGTTCCGGCTGTACACGTATTGGCTGGCGTCGTGCTGGCGGCCACGCTGACCAGCTGTGCGCAACTTGCTGCGCAAGCCTGGTCGCTCCAATGGCACCAGCATCTGGGGTTTTATGCAGGATTGATCGCCTTGCAATGCGTCGTCATGGACCAGAGCGGTTTTTTCCAGCATACAGGGCGTGATCGCCTGCGCCTGTGTGGCCTGTTCGGCGCGCTGATGGTGGGGCTGGGCCTGCTGAGGGAGCTGATTGGCAGCGGCACACTGGGCAGCCACCTGCCTTGGCTGGCTGGCGCAACACAACCGGACTGGCCAGGCTGGGTCCTGACCGCCGACGGTGGGATGCGCCTGGCGATCCTGGCGCCCGGCGGCTTCATTCTGCTCGGGCTGCTGCTCGCCGCCTGGCAAGCCTGGGCCCACCCGACTCCTTCACACTGACTGTCTTCGAGGAAAATCACTGTCCATGAATGCTGCAAAACGCCTGGAAATTTTCCGCAGGTTTCACGAAGACAACCCGGAACCGAAGACCGAACTGGCCTACTCGTCGCCGTTCGAATTACTGATCTCGGTGATTCTTTCGGCGCAGTCGACCGATGTCGGCGTCAACAAGGCCACTGCCAGACTCTATCCGATAGCCAATACGCCGGCCGCGATTCATGCCCTGGGCGTCGAGGGGTTGTCGGAGTACATCAAGACCATCGGCCTGTTCAACAGCAAAGCGAAAAACGTGATCGAGACCTGTCGTTTGCTGCTGGAGCGTCATGGAGGTGAAGTGCCGCAAACCCGCGAAGCGCTGGAAGCGCTACCCGGTGTCGGTCGCAAAACGGCCAACGTGGTGCTTAATACCGCATTCCGCCAGCTGACCATGGCCGTCGACACCCATATCTTCCGGGTCAGCAATCGTACCGGGATTGCGCCGGGCAAGAATGTGGTCGAGGTCGAAATGAAACTGATGAAGTTCGTGCCCAAGCAATACCTGCTCGATTCCCATCACTGGCTGATACTCCACGGGCGTTACGTCTGCCTGGCGCGCAAGCCCCGCTGTGGCAGTTGCCGGATTGAAGACCTGTGCGAATACAAGCACAAGACCTCGGACGATTGAGGCGCTATTAGGTTTTTTGATTTATCGATTGAAAAAATCTTTTTTACCCGCCGCAAGAATGTCGATATAAGGAGCGCCAAAGGCAGTCTTAGCCTGGAGTTGACCTTATGAGTACTGGCAACGAGCAATTGGACGTAGAAGACGACTTCACCCCCATTGAGGCTGATGACGCCGAACCTGTGGTTGAAGTGGCAAAGACCAACCTCAACAAACGCCGCACCATTGACAATATGCTGGAGGAGCGCCGACTGCAAAAGCAATTGGCCGATTATGATTTTGACCTATGACACCTCAAAAGCCTCCCGAAACGGAGGCTTTTTACTAAGTGCCGCCCCCTGATAAACGCCTAACGCCTATCGTCAACATTGCAGCCGTCACACCAGACCATTGCGTTGCGCCAATTCGATCAGATCGACCAGGGAACGGGCATTGAGCTTCAACAACAAGCGAGTCTTGTAAGTACTGACGGTTTTATTGCTGAGGAACATTCCGTCGGCAATCTCCTTGTTGGTCCTT
Source organism: Pseudomonas fluorescens (assembly GCF_902497995.1). Taxonomy (GTDB): domain Bacteria; phylum Pseudomonadota; class Gammaproteobacteria; order Pseudomonadales; family Pseudomonadaceae; genus Aquipseudomonas; species Aquipseudomonas fluorescens_BK. Next base: position 26,559 of record NZ_CABVII010000017.1, read on the forward strand.
CCCCGGGCCAATTGCTGCAACACCATCATTTCCCGCCCCGACAGACGATCCACCATATCGGATTCACTGGCATTGCCCAGACTGGAACGCACAGTGTGCAGGGCTTGATTCGGAAAATAACTGTAGCCTGACAACACCGCCTTTATTGCGCTGAGCAATTCAGTGAGGTCCTGTTGCTTGCAGACATATCCGGCCGCCCCCGACTGCATGCAACGCATGGAGAAATGACCAGGTGCCTGGGACGTCAGTATCAATACTTTTATTGGCATTGCTGCCGATGTCAGACGCGCAATGACTTCCAACCCATCAAGTTTCGGAATGCCAATGTCCAGAATGACAATATCGGGCATGAGTTCGCGGGCAAGTTGTAACGCATCCACGCCATTATCTGTTTCTGCAATGACTTCGTAGCCATGACGTTCCATCAGCATACGTACCGCGAGACGAATGACGGGGTGATCATCCACGATCAGCACTTTATTCATGGGCAAGTCCAATTTCGCTGTTCGAATTTTTAGAGCCCGCACAATAGCCTAGTCGTTTCACCCATGGCATGCCGCCCCCCCCGGCCACCCACAGCAAGAGACATTCCCTACGCACAACACAGATTATTCCTACAAAAATTCTTCGAATACACTGCATCAGAAAACGTATCAGACGCTCGACCTGCCATTCTACAAAAATTTTTTTGTATCGATTTGCAACCATAAAATAAACAAAAAAACTCAGAGACGGAAAATCCGCCATCTAATGACGCTTCAACTATCCTGGAAAGTAACCGATATTTTCCAAACCAGGATGCACATTAACAACTTCGCCCATTCCGCGTGCTCACACTCATACCGCCAAACGACAATCCATACCCTAATACAATGTAACCGGCATACCCGAAACACTAGCCAGCAGTTACCATCCCGAGTAGCAGACCAAAACCTCTCCCACAAACCCCCTGAGAAAAGACAAACTTCAATGAGAATAAAACATGGAAAACATAAAACAAAGAATCACCAACCCCATGACACTGATCGCGATATTCGCAACCCTGTCTGAAACTTCAGCAGCTATCTCCCTACCCTTCCTCGATGACGAAGACAGAGATATCTACGTCTGGTTCCTGATCAGCTTTCCTTTCTATCTGCTCTTTCTTTTCTTTGCCACACTCAACTTCAATTATCGGTCGCTTTATGCACCCTCCGATTTTGAAAAAGGCGAGCATTTCATAACAGCCATGAACAAGGCCGGGCGCCCGGGAAAGAGTGAATCCAGGTTGACACAAAAAAAATCGGCCCGAAGTCAATCGACGATCGATCGCGGATCCACACACACTCCCTGTTACGCACAGGACCCTCCCGGGACGGATCTGCAGACTGCGGCAGAGCACTACGTCCGCCTGCCGGAGCGACTCAAAGACCTGTACATCGTCGATATACGCGGGATGAGCCAAAAAATCGAGATGGGCGCCTCGCTGGAGAAGATTCAACAAGAACAGGGAAAAGCGGCCCACGCCATCGTGTTCATCACCTGTACTGAATCAGAGAGACTACTGAAGGAGAGCAGATTCAAACATGCAAAAAACACAAAGAAACACCGTGGTGCATCGCTCTATGCTGCTTACAATTTGAATTCAAATGACGTGACGGTCATTGATCAAACGCATCCATTGACGCAGGGCGGTCAATAGCGATTGAAGACCAGGTGGAGGCAGACAGGAAAGTCATCAGCACGCTGCACAGCAATGCCAGGCAGAACATCCCCCATTCAGATCCGTGGCCTTGTCGACGACAAGGCCACGGATTCAATTACGGCGTTGCACGACGCTCTCTGGCATCTCAGAAAAGCTTGCGGCCTTTGTTCGCCGCAATACGCATGCGCAAGGCATTGAGCTTGATGAAGCCCGCCGCATCGGCCTGGTTGTAGGCGCCGCCATCCTCCTCGAAGGTTGCGATGTTGGCGTCGAACAGCGATTCGTCGGACTTGCGGCCAGTGACGATCACGTTGCCCTTGTACAGCTTCAGGCGCACGACGCCGTTCACATGAGCCTGGGACGCATCGATCATCTGTTGCAGCATCAGACGCTCAGGGCTCCACCAGTAACCGGTGTAGATCAGGCTGGCGTATTTAGGCATCAGCTCATCCTTGAGGTGAGCCACTTCGCGGTCCAGGGTGATCGATTCGATCGCACGGTGGGCGCGCAGCATGATGGTGCCGCCAGGGGTTTCGTAGCAGCCACGGGACTTCATGCCGACGTAGCGGTTCTCGACGATGTCCAGACGACCGATACCGTGTTCGCCACCGATACGGTTCAGGGTCGCCAGTACGGTGGCCGGGGTCATTTCGACGCCGTCCAGCGCGACGATATCGCCGTTGCGGTAGGTCAGTTCCAGGTACTGCGCCTTGTCAGGAGCCTTCTCCGGGGAGACGGTCCATTTCCACATGTCTTCTTCGTGCTCGGTCCAGGTGTCTTCCAGCACGCCGCCTTCATAGGAGATGTGCAGCAGGTTGGCATCCATCGAGTACGGGGATTTTTTCTTGCCGTGACGCTCGATCGGGATATTGTGCTTTTCAGCGTAATCCATCAGCTTTTCACGGGACAGCAGGTCCCATTCGCGCCACGGAGCGATGACCTTCACGCCTGGCTTCAAGGCGTAGGCGCCCAGTTCGAAACGCACCTGGTCGTTACCCTTGCCGGTAGCGCCGTGGGAAATGGCGTCAGCGCCGGTTTCGTTGGCAATTTCGATCAGGCGCTTGGCGATCAACGGACGAGCGATGGAAGTACCCAGCAGGTACTCGCCTTCATAAACGGTGTTGGCGCGAAACATCGGGAACACGAAATCACGCACGAATTCTTCGCGCAGATCGTCGATGTAGATTTCTTTTACGCCCATGGCCTGAGCCTTGGCGCGGGCCGGTTCGACCTCTTCGCCCTGACCCAGGTCAGCGGTGAAGGTCACGACTTCACAGTTATAAGTATCCTGCAGCCACTTGAGGATCACCGAAGTGTCCAGGCCGCCGGAATACGCCAGAACGACCTTGTTTACGTCCGCCATGCCATCACTCCACGGGGTTCTACGGAAAGCCGTCAAGTCTACCGGTCATGCAGAATAATTTACAGAGGCGCGACAGCTTATGACGACGAAGCGACAGATTATGTCGAGCACGCGACGATTACAGCGCATTCAGAACGTCGATGCTGCGCTCGCCGACGCCGTGGCGCGAGGGGGCGGTTGTTCGGTCGGCGCCACCCGCGCGAGATGTACATTGACCCGACGGTTCTTCGCCCGGTTGGCGGCAGTGATGTTGGGCACCAACGGATAACGTTCACCGTGGAAGCGCACGGTGATCTGCGACGCCTGGACACCGTTGGCCTTGAAGAACTCCATGACCGCCAGGGCCCGGCGCCGCGACAGCTCCCGGTTGGTCAGGCGGTTGCCGCTGTTGTCGGAGTGACCATCGAGCTCGATGTGATTGACCGTCGGGTCGGCCTTCATGAACTCGAGCATCACTTGCAATTGTGCCTTGGCCTGCGCGTCGAGATCGATGCCTTCGCCGGGGAAGCCGATCCGGGACTGTTTGACCTGTTCGAAACTCTTCGGCAGCAGCTTCGCTACACAGGCCTGATAGGCGTTGAAGGCCTTGCTGAACCTGACCGGCAACAGACGCACTTCCGATACCCGGCCATCGCCCGAATAATGCCGCACCACCGGACTGCGGCCGTCCATCAAGCCACTGATCAAGCGCCCGGCCTGTACTGGCGAGCTGTTGAACAGCACATTACCGCTACCGATTTGCACGGCACCGAGGTTGATGTCGCCCCGCCCCGGCTGCCATGGCGCCGCAGCCGCCAGCAAGGTCGCCGAACCGCCGCCGATCATCGCGTTATAAACCTTCAGCCGAAACGTCGCCTGCTCACCGGCGCGGCGCACGAACTCACCCGAGCCAAAATCGGTTATCGGCTGAATCAGGCGGCATTCGACCGTGTCACCTTCGACCGTCCACTCGATGCTCTCCAGGCGGGTCTGGAAAGTGAGCGCCATCGCAGGAAGGCTGGCAAACACACTGAGCAGGGCTAAATAACGCTGGCGCACGGGAGGCTCCACTGGCTTCTACAACAAAAAGACCGACACACATAGGTTCACGGCATACCTGTTGGATATCGGAAGCTTCCCGCAAAACTTGATAGCGAGTGCCTGGAGGAGTCTTTTCCGGTAGCATTCCCCTGAGTTTGACCCGCCTGGAATCCCCTCATGTCCGACCGCCTGACCCTGCTGCGTCCCGACGACTGGCATATACATCTTCGCGATGGTGCCGTGTTGACCAATACCGTTGCGGATGTCGCGCGCACCTTTGGTCGCGCCATCATCATGCCCAACCTGGTACCTCCGGTGCGCAACGCCGCTGAAGCCGACGGCTATCGCCAGCGGATTCTCGCTGCACGCCCGGCCGGCAGTCGTTTCGAACCCTTGATGGTGCTGTACCTGACCGACCGTACCCAACCCGAAGAAATTCGCGAGGCCAAGGCCAGCGGTTTCATTCACGCCGCCAAGCTGTACCCGGCCGGCGCGACCACCAATTCGGACTCTGGCGTCACCAGCATCGACAAGATTTTCCCTGCCCTGGAGGCCATGGCCGAAGTCGGGATGCCCCTGCTGGTCCACGGTGAAGTCACCCGTGGCGATGTCGACGTGTTCGATCGCGAAAAAATCTTCATCGATGAGCACATGCGTCGTGTGGTCGAGCGTTTCCCAACGCTCAAAGTGGTGTTCGAACACATCACCACCACAGATGCCGTGCAGTTCGTCAATGAGGCCTCGGCCAACGTCGGCGCGACCATTACCGCCCATCACCTGCTGTACAACCGCAACCATATGTTGGTGGGCGGGATTCGGCCGCACTTCTACTGCCTGCCGATTCTCAAGCGCAATACGCACCAGGAAGCGCTGCTCGACGCCGCCACCAGCGGTAGCGACAAGTTCTTCCTCGGCACCGACTCGGCGCCCCATGCCCAGCACGCCAAGGAAGCCGCCTGTGGCTGTGCGGGTTGCTACACCGCCTATGCCGCGATCGAGATGTACGCCGAAGCCTTCGAACAGCGCAACGCGCTGGACAAGCTCGAAGCCTTCGCCAGCCTCAACGGCCCGCGTTTCTACGGCCTGCCGGTGAACACCGATCGCATCACCCTGGTCCGCGAAGAGTGGACCGCCCCGACCAGCCTGCCATTTGGCGAGCTGACTGTAATCCCGCTGCGCGCCGGTGAAAAACTGCGCTGGCGCCTGCTGGAGGAACACGCGTGAGTGAAGACCATTTCGACGACGAACAGGACGGTCAAGGCGGCGGAGGTGGTCCGCGCCACCCGATGGCTGAGCGCTTCCGTGGATACCTGCCCGTTGTTGTCGACGTTGAAACCGGGGGTTTCAACTCTGCCACTGACGCCTTGTTGGAAATTGCCGCTACCACCATCGCCATGGATGAAAAAGGCTTTGTGTACGCCGATCACACCTACTTCTTCCGCGTCGAGCCGTTTGAAGGCGCGAACATCGAAGCCGCCGCGCTGGAATTCACCGGGATCAAGCTCGATCACCCGCTGCGCATGGCCGTGAGTGAAGAAGCGGCGCTGACCGATATCTTCCGCGGCATCCGCAAGGCCCTGAAGGCCAACGGTTGCAAGCGGGCGATCCTGGTCGGGCACAACAGCAGCTTCGATCTGGGCTTCCTCAACGCGGCGGTTGCGCGCCTGGACATGAAGCGCAACCCGTTTCATCCGTTCTCCAGCTTCGACACCGCAACGCTTGCAGGCCTGGCTTACGGTCAAACCGTACTGGCCAAGGCCTGCCAGGCCGCCGATATCGACTTCGACGGTCGCGAGGCGCACTCGGCTCGTTATGACACCGAGAAGACGGCCGAGCTGTTCTGCGGCATCGTCAACCGCTGGAAACAGATGGGCGGCTGGGAAGACTACAACGACTAACCGCAACGCCCATAAAAAAACCGGCCTCCAGGGCCGGTTTTTTTATGCCTCGAACATGCCTTACAGCGCAGCAGCGTTCTCGGTCAGGTAAGCCGCGACACCTTCGGTCGAAGCGGTCATGCCTTTGTCGCCTTTTTTCCAGTTGGCAGGGCAAACTTCGCCGTGCTCTTCGTGGAATTGCAGAGCGTCGACCAGGCGGATCAGCTCTTCGATGTTACGGCCCAGCGGCAGGTCGTTGATGATCTGCGAGCGGACAACGCCTTTGTCGTCGATCAGGAACGCGCCACGGAAAGCCACGCCGCCTTCGGACTCAACGTCGTAGGCCTTGGCGATTTCGTGCTTCAGGTCGGCCGCCATGGTGTAACGGACTTCGCCGATACCACCATTGTTGACCGGGGTGTTGCGCCAGGCGTTGTGAGTGAAGTGCGAGTCGATCGAAACGGCGATCACTTCAACGTTGCGTGCCTTGAAGTCGGACATGCGGTTGTCCAGAGCAATCAGCTCGGACGGGCAAACGAAGGTGAAGTCCAGTGGGTAGAAGAACACCAGGCCGTATTTGCCTTTGATGGCCGACGACAGGGTAAAGCTGTCTACGATTTCGCCATTGCCGAGTACGGCCGGTACGGTGAAGTCAGGGGCTTGCTTGCCTACGAGTACGCTCATTGGATATCTCCTGGTGTAAAAACGTGAAGTTCCGGGTTTGCGCCAGCCTGCCACCTTCAGGCGACAGCCCTGTGACACGAACCCGCTTCATAAGGACCGGCCATCATACACTGCGTTTTTGAGCTGTCCTTAACGGTTTTTCGCAGACAGGTTAAAATGCTTCCCGGCGCTTACTGGCACATTGCTGGGAAAAAACCGTTCGTCGGTCGCGCCCCCTTATAACGCGAAGCTGTCAGAAACCACTTTGACAATCATTCTCGTTAACATTAAGATCCATCGCAATTGAGTCACAACCAGCGACGGTTTTCACTTATGTATGTCTGCCTCTGCACTGGCGTCACCGACGGCCAAATCCGCGAAGCAATCTATGAAGGATGCTGCAGCTACAAGGAAGTCCGCCAGGCTACCGGCGTTGCCAGTCAATGCGGTAAATGCGCCTGCCTTGCCAAGGAAGTGGTGCGCGAAACCCTGACCAAAATACAATCGGCCCAGGCTGCGATTCCCTTTCCTGTAGAATTTACCGCTGCATAAATACCGTATTTCAAAGAACCGGACTGATGTCCGGTTTTTTTATGCCTGAAAATCAATCGGTTACGCTCTAGACGCGGAACACAAACATTCTTATTCCGATTAATTTTCACTTAAGTTTCAATAACTTAGGTTTGACACTCTTAATTATGCGGCTCAAACTCTGCCTTATAGACAGCTAATACAGGGCAGGACCCCATCATGAAAGGCGACATTACAGTCATCCAGCATCTCAACAAAATCCTTGCCAATGAGCTGGTCGCGATCAATCAATACTTTCTGCATGCGCGCATGTACGAAGATTGGGGTCTGAACAAGCTCGGCAAGCACGAATACCACGAATCCATCGACGAGATGAAACACGCGGACAAGCTGATCAAGCGCATCCTGTTCCTCGAAGGCCTGCCGAACGTCCAGGACCTGGGCAAGCTGCAGATCGGCGAACACACCCAGGAAATGCTTGAGTGCGACCTGCGTATCGAAAAAACCGGTCATGCCGATCTCAAGGTGGCGATCGCACATTGCGAAACCGTTGGCGACTTCGGTAGCCGTGAATTGCTCGAAGACATCCTTGAGTCCGAAGAAGAACATATCGACTGGCTGGAAACCCAACTGGGCCTGATCGATAAAGTCGGTCTTGAGAACTATCTGCAATCGCAGATGGGCGAAGAGTAAATCAGCGCTCGCTGAACCCAAGCCGATAAAAAGCCCCGCTCTCTTTTAAAGAAGCGGGGCTTTTTTATGTGCGTTCCCGTAGGAGCGAGGCTTGCCCGCGAAAAACGATAACGCGGTGTTACTGATAAATCGCGTCATCGTTCTTCGCGGGCAAGCCTCGCTCCTACAGGTATCGGATCAGGCTTCGGACTTGTTGGCAGCAGCCGCTTCGACAGCGGCCTTGATCGTGGCCTGCAGCGAACCATCGGCCGACATTTCAGTCATGATGTCGCTACCGCCGACCAGCTCACCACCGACCCACAATTGCGGGAAGGTTGGCCAGTTGGCGTACTTTGGCAGGTTGGCGCGGATTTCCGGGTTCTGCAGGATGTCCACATAAGCAAACTTTTCACCACATGCCATCACGGCCTGCGCGGCTTTCGCGGAGAAGCCACACTGCGGGGCATTTGGCGAACCTTTCATGTAAAGCAGAATGGTGTTGTTAGCAATCTGCTCTTTAATCGTTTCGATGATATCCATGGAGCACCTCGGCTGAACTTTCCGACTCAAGGGTCGGCACGGTAGCGCATTGTAACGGAAACCCGAGCGCCATGCTCGGCCTCCCCACAGACTTGATCAAGCCGCCGCCACGGTGACTGGTACACCGTTCAACGCCGCATTGCCCGACAACTCATCGAGCTGACATTCATCCGTCAGGTCGTTGGCACTGGCGCCTGGCTGGCCACTGGCAATCGTCATCTGCACGCCTGGCCGCGCATGGCCCCAACCGTGAGGAAGGCTGACCACGCCTTTCATCATTTCCAGGCTGGCGAGCACTTCAACTTCGATGACACCGACCCGCGAACTGACCCGCACTCGCTGCCCGTCGTCGAGCCCACGACTGGCCAGATCGTCCGGGTGCATCAGCAATTGATGGCGCGGCTTGCCCTTCACCAGACGGTGATAGTTATGCATCCACGAGTTGTTGCTACGTACATGACGGCGGCCGATCATCAGCAACTCATCCAGGGCCGGAGCCCGCAAGGCGGCGAAACGCGCCAGGTCGGCAAGGATCGCCGCCGGTGCGGCCTGAACTCGGTGGTTGGCGGTTGTCAGACGTGGAGCCAGGTTGGATTTCAACGCCCCGAGATCGACACCATGGGGGTGATCGAACAAAGTCGCCAGCGACAGCTTGTGCTGCGAAGCATCGCCATACAGCCCCGCCCGCAAGCCGCTATCGATCATCTGCGCCGGCGGGACCGTCGGCTTCAATTCCTTGCCGGTCTTCAGGGCAAAGGCCTTGGCCAGCCCCACGAAAATTTCCCAGTCATGCAACGCACCTTCCGGCTTGGCCAGAATCGCGCGGTTGAAGCGCGTCACGTTACGTACCGCGAACATATTGAAGGTGGTGTCGTAGTGATCGTTTTCCAGCGCCGCGGTCGACGGCAGGATCAGGTCGGCATAACGCGTGGTTTCATTGATGTACAGGTCGACGCTGACCATGAACTCCAACCCGTCCAGCGCCTGTTCCAGTTGCCGGCCATTGGGGGTGGAGAGCACCGGATTGCCCGCCACGGTGATCAGTGCCCGAACCTGCCCTTCCCCTTCTGTGAGCATCTCTTCGGCCAGCGCCGACACCGGCAGTTCGCCAGCGTATTCGGGACGCCCGGACACCCGGCTCTGCCACAGATTGAAGTGCCCGCCCGAAGTCGAGGCCACCAGGTCCACAGCAGGTTCGGTGCACAGCGCCCCGCCCACGCGATCGAGGTTGCCGGTAACCAGATTGATCAGTTGCATCACCCAATGGCACAAGGTGCCGAACGCCTGGGTCGAAACGCCCATGCGCCCATAGCAAACCGCTGTCGGGGCGGTCGCGAAGTCGCGCGCCAATTGGCGGATCCGTTCGGCCGGCACGGCACACAGCGGGCTCATGGCCTCGGCAGTGAAACTCGCGACGGCGGCACGGGCTTCATCCAGACCGTCCACCGGCAAATGACTGCCTGTGGTCAGCCCTTCGGCGAACAGGGTATTGAGTAGCCCGAACAACAAGGCCGCATCGCCACCCGGACGCACGAACAGATGCTGATCGGCCATCGCCGCCGTTTCGCTGCGGCGCGGATCGACCACCACCACTTTGCCGCCCCGGGCCTGAATGGCCTTCAGGCGCTTTTCCACGTCCGGCACGGTCATGATGCTGCCATTGGACGCCAGCGGATTGCCGCCCAGGATCAGCATGAAATCGGTGTGATCGATGTCCGGGATCGGCAACAGCAAGCCGTGGCCGTACATCAGATGGCTGGTCAGGTGATGGGGCAACTGGTCGACCGATGTCGCGGAAAACCGGTTGCGGGTTTTCAGCAGGCCGAGAAAGTAGTTGCTGTGGGTCATCAGCCCGTAGTTGTGCACGCTGGGATTGCCTTGATAGACCGCCACCGCGTTCTGCCCGTGACGCTCCTGAATCGCCGCCAGGCGTTCGGCGACCAGGCTGAAGGCGTCTTCCCACTCGATAGGCAGCCATTCACAGCCAACCCGCCGCATCGGCTGCCGCAGGCGATCCGGATCATTCTGAATATCCTGCAGCGCAACGGCCTTGGGACAGATATGCCCGCGGCTGAACGTATCCTGGGCATCACCCTTGATCGAGGTGATCTGCACGCGGCCTTCGGCCTCGGTGGTTTCGATGGTCAGGCCGCAGATGGCTTCACACAGGTGGCAGGCACGGTGATGGAGAGTCTTGGTCATGGCCAGTCTCTGTCTTGTTCTGGGCGGGCAATGTCGGCCGCGGGAACAAAACTATGGCGCGTGACCCGGCGTCGCGCCAGCGACGTGCGTCTTGTGAATCGGCGACCATCAGGCCGGCCGATGGCGTTTGTGGATCAGTTCGGCGGCAGGTTCGCCGGCGCCTGCAACTGGATCTCCTGAACGGTTTCAACCTGTTCCTGGGCGAGATGCACGCCAGTGAGTTCGCCGATCAGTCGCCAGTGCTCGTCGAGACCGGTGCTGATGGTCGCCATGCGGTCGATCATCCGCCGGCCAGCAGTCTTGGTAACCTCGTCGTTACTGCGCATCAGCTCGAAGGACATCGAGGTCATGGATGCGGTGAGATGGGTCAGAGAGCGGGCCGTGAGGCTGAGTAATTCCATTAACTGCTGTTCTTTCGATTCCATTCCAAAAGTTTCCTGCGTCGCTTGAGCCTTTAGTTATAACCCAGCCCCCTGCTTTATCAAATGTTTCAGACCTCCATCGCCCCGAATGGCAGGCCGCAAACCGACCGTCGCCATGTCATCCCCACCCGTTTTATTGCAAAGCCCTGGGGGCCCGGTGTACAAATGACGGGCTGCTGTCAGGAAACAGACTTCAAAAGCGCTACTGCGGTCACCCCATAGCCCCTCTGAAATCCCCTAAAAACCGTAGCCCTATTGGTAAGACGCGACATTTAATTATAAGATCGCGCCTTCCCCTATTTCGTCGCCCCGTGCGGCTTACGCCGCAGGTCTCGCCCGTTTTTCAGTTAAACAAGGCTTTGAGTATCTGCGGTCTGTTGCAAAAAGGTAGTCAATGATGAGCGCAAGGCACTTTCTCTCACTGATGGATTGCACGCCCGAAGAGCTGGTCAGCGTGATCCGTCGAGGCGTTGAGCTCAAAGACCTGCGTAACCGCGGCGTACTGTTCGAGCCTCTGAAAAACCGCGTGCTCGGGATGATTTTCGAGAAGTCCTCGACCCGTACCCGTATTTCGTTCGAAGCCGGCATGATCCAGCTCGGAGGCCAGGCAATCTTCCTTTCGCCGCGTGACACGCAACTGGGCCGTGGCGAGCCGATCGGCGACTGCGCCATCGTGATGTCGAGCATGCTCGATGCCGTGATGATCCGTACCTTTGCCCACAGCACCCTGACCGAATTCGCCGCCAACTCCCGCGTGCCGGTGATCAACGGCCTGTCCGACGACCTGCACCCCTGCCAGTTGCTGGCCGACATGCAGACGTTCCTCGAGCACCGCGGCTCGATCCAGGGCAAGACCGTGGCCTGGATCGGCGACGGCAATAACATGTGCAACAGCTATATAGAAGCGGCGATCCAGTTCGACTTCCAGTTGCGAGTCGCGTGCCCGGAGGGTTTTGAGCCCAATCCGGAATTCGTGGCCAAGGCCGGCGATCGGGTGACCATCGTCCGCGATCCGAAGGATGCCGTGCGCGGCGCCCATCTGGTGAGCACCGATGTCTGGACCTCCATGGGCCAGGAAGAAGAAACCGCGAAGCGCCTGAAGCTGTTCGCGCCGTTCCAGGTCAATCGGGCCCTGCTCGATCTGGCCGCGCAAGATGTGTTGTTCATGCATTGCCTGCCTGCCCACCGCGGCGAGGAAATCAGCCTCGACCTGCTGGACGACAAACGCTCCGTCGCCTGGGATCAAGCGGAGAACCGGCTTCACGCACAAAAGGCCCTGCTCGAGTTTCTGGTCCCACCTTCGTATCACCACGCATGAGCCATCCATTACTGCTTAACCTGCGCAACCTCGCTTGCGGCTATCAAGACCAGCGGGTGGTACAGAACCTCAACCTGCATTTGAATGCCGGCGATATCGGTTGCCTGCTGGGCTCTTCGGGCTGCGGCAAGACCACCACCCTGCGGGCGATTGCCGGTTTCGAACCGGTGCACGAAGGTGAAATCCAGCTGGCCGGGGAAACAATCTCCCGCGCCGGCTTCACCCTCGCTCCGGAGAAACGCCGGATCGGCATGGTGTTCCAGGACTATGCGCTGTTCCCGCATTTGAGCGTGGCCGAGAACATCGCCTTCGGGATCCGCAAACACCCGAAAAAGGATCGTGTCATCGAAGAGCTGCTGGAACTGGTCAACCTGAAAAACCTCGGCAAGCGCTTCCCCCATGAGCTGTCCGGTGGCCAGCAGCAGCGTGTCGCCCTGGCCCGGGCCTTGGCGCCGGAGCCGCAACTGCTGCTGCTCGACGAACCCTTCTCCAACCTCGATGGCGAGCTGCGACGCAAGCTCAGCCACGAGGTGCGCGACATCCTCAAGACCCGTGGCACCAGCGCGATTCTGGTGACCCATGACCAGGAAGAAGCCTTCGCGGTGAGCGACCATGTGGGGGTTTTCAAGGAAGGTCGCCTGGAACAGTGGGACACGCCCTACAACCTGTATCACGAACCGCTCACGCCTTTTGTGGCCAGTTTCATCGGCCAGGGTTACTTCATTCGCGGTCAGTTGAACAGCCCGGAGTCAGTACAGACCGAGCTGGGCGAGTTGCGCGGCAACCGGGCGTACACCTGGCCGATCGGTGGTGCAGTGGACGTGCTGCTGCGTCCGGATGACATCGTTTATGCGCCGGACAACGGTTTGAAGGCGAAGATTGTCGGCAAGTCTTTCCAGGGGGCGTCGACCTTGTATCGCTTGCAGATGCCGACTGGCGCGCAGCTGGAGTCGATTTTCCCGAGCCATGCCGATCATCAGGTGGGGGCAGAGGTCGGCATTCGTGTTGCGGCTGAACACCTGGTGCTGTTCCAGGCATCGGGCAGCACGGCGGCGCAGATGCCGGCCAGCGAATCCGGTGTCCGCCGGCACAGCATTGCCAGCTGACAAACACGGACCAAATGTGGGAGCGGGCTTGCTCGCGAAGGCTGACTGTCAGTCGATATCATCATTGACTGACCGTCCACTATCGCGAGCAAGCTCGCTCCCACAGTAGGTTTCGGTCAACCGAGCATCTGCGTTCCGCTCGCAACGAGCGTCGCATCCCCGCCAATCATCACCCCCCCCCCGCCTAGCCTCACCCGATCCCCTTCCAGCCCGCATATCAACTCTTCGCCCCACACCGAACACTGATAAGCCGTCACGCGCGACCGATATCGGCGAACTTCGCCTGGGTGTGTTCGGCCAGCACGGCAGGTGCCAATTCGACTTCCAGGCCGCGACGACCGGCACTGACAAAAATGCTGGAAAAGGGCTGAGCCGAATTGTCGATAAAGGTGCGCAGGCGTTTTTTCTGCCCCAGCGGACTGATGCCGCCCAACAGGTAACCGGTGGATCGCTGCGCAGCGGCCGGGTCGGCCATTTCGACTTTTTTCACCCCTGCTGCATGCGCCAGGCCCTTTAAATCAAGACTTCCGACGACCGGCACCACGGCCACCAGCAATTCACCTTTTTCGCTGGCCGCGAGCAAGGTCTTGAACACTTGTGCCGGGTCCAATCCGAGTTTCTCCGCCGCCTCCAGTCCGTAGGACGCTGCCTTGGGATCATGTTCGTAACTGTGCACACGATGTTCGGCACGAACTTTTTTCAACAAATCCAATGCGGGGGTCATGGCAGCTCCAGGCTTGGCGATAGATCAAAAATACTGCGCTGGATTCTAGGACATTGATCGACAAATGGCTCTATTGCGGTGCTGTTTCCCTGGCTTGGCGGGCCCTTTGCCGTTCGTCCGTGGTTAGCCTGCCGCGTGAACGATGTGGTCATTCATGTGACTAACAGTTCGATTGTGACTGACGGTTCACTTTCGACCTTTGACAGCAGCGTTTCTTGTCTATATTTTTTCGAATCTGAATACTGCACGAATGTCTCACAGCAGCACCCAGCAGCAGGCCGAGAACAGGATGGGGATCCTGTCTCGGTGAAAATCGCGCTTTGACCAAGATGAAGAGCGCCCGACAACAACAATAAACGAGGTTTTCAATGACAACTGCTTTACAACAACCGTCGCTCTCGAGCCAATGCATGGCCGAGTTTCTGGGTACTGCGCTACTGATCTTCTTTGGTACGGGTTGTGTTGCCGCGCTCAAAGTCGCGGGTGCCAGCTTTGGCCTTTGGGAAATCAGCATCATCTGGGGTATCGGCGTGAGCATGGCGATCTACATGACCGCCGGTGTTTCCGGGGCCCACCTCAATCCTGCCGTCAGCATTGCCCTGAGCATTTTCGCTGACTTCGAAAAGCGCAAACTGCCTTTCTACATTCTCGCCCAGATAGCGGGTGCCTTCTGTGGAGCGTTGTTGGTTTACACGCTGTACAGCAATTTATTCTTCGATTACGAACAAACCCAGCAGATGGTTCGTGGCACTCAGGCCAGCCTCGAATTGGCGTCGGTGTTCTCCACCTTCCCCAACCCGGTCTTGTCCACCGCCCAGGCCTTCCTGGTTGAAGTCATCATCACCGCCATCCTGATGGGCGTGATCATGTCCCTGACCGACGACAACAACGGCCTGCCAAAGGGCCCGATGGCGCCATTGCTGATCGGCCTGCTGATTGCCGTGATCGGCAGCTCGATGGGCCCGCTGACCGGATTCGCGATGAACCCGGCCCGTGACTTCGGCCCCAAACTGATGACTTTCTTCGCGGGCTGGGGTGAAATTTCCCTCACCGGCGGGCGCGATATCCCGTATTTCCTGATTCCGATTTTTGCACCGATTGTCGGTGCCTGCCTCGGTGCTGGTGCCTATCGCGGGCTGATTGCCCGTCATCTGCCCAGCCCCATACCCGCTACTACGGACGCCGCACCGGCCATTGACGGCAAACCACGAACCTCTTGATGGCGTTGGCGTGCGATCCTGCCCATTCGATCCCGCGCCTGACCCCAACCCCTTATTTCGTCCAAGGCAATCGACATGACCGACATTCAGAACAAGAACTACATCATTGCCCTCGATCAGGGTACGACCAGCTCCCGCGCGATCATTTTCGACCGTGACGCGAATGTGGTCTGCACCGCACAGCGCGAATTCGTCCAGCATTACCCGCAAGCCGGCTGGGTCGAACATGACCCGATGGAAATCTTCGCCACCCAAAGCGCGGTGATGGTCGAGGCCCTGGCTCAAGCCGGCCTGCATCACGACCAGGTGGCGGCCATCGGCATCACCAACCAGCGCGAGACCACCGTGGTCTGGGACAAGGTCACCGGCCGCCCGATCTACAACGCGATCGTCTGGCAGTGCCGGCGCAGCACCGAGATCTGCCAGCAGCTCAAGCGCGATGGTCATGAGCAGTACATCAGCGACACCACCGGCCTGGTCACTGACCCGTACTTCTCCGGCACCAAGCTCAAGTGGATCCTCGATAACGTCGAAGGCAGCCGCGAGCGTGCACGCAAGGGCGAACTGCTGTTCGGTACCGTCGACAGCTGGCTGATCTGGAAATTTACCGGTGGCAAGGTGCACGTCACCGACTACACCAACGCTTCGCGCACCCTGCTCTTCAACATCCACACCCTGGAGTGGGACGCGAAGATGCTGGAGGTGCTGGATATCCCGCGCGAGATGCTGCCGCAAGTCAAATCTTCGTCAGAAATCTACGGCCACACCAAAAGCGGCATCGCCATCGGCGGTATCGCTGGCGACCAGCAGGCGGCGCTGTTCGGCCAGATGTGCGTCGAGCCGGGCCAGGCGAAGAATACCTACGGCACCGGCTGCTTCCTGCTGATGAACACCGGCGACAAAGCCGTGAAGTCCAGGCACGGCATGTTGACCACCATCGCTTGCGGCCCGCGGGGTGAAGTGGCTTACGCGCTGGAAGGTGCCGTGTTCAACGGCGGCTCTACTGTTCAGTGGCTGCGTGATGAACTGAAGATCATCAACGATGCCCACGACACCGAATACTTCGCCAACAAGGTCAAGGACAGCAACGGCGTGTATCTGGTGCCCGCCTTTACCGGCTTGGGCGCACCGTATTGGGACCCGTATGCCCGCGGCGCATTGTTCGGCCTGACCCGCGGCGTGCGCGTGGACCACATCATTCGTGCCGCACTGGAATCGATCGCCTACCAGACCCGCGACGTACTCGACGCCATGCAACAGGACTCCGGCGAACGCCTCAAGTCCTTGCGCGTGGATGGCGGTGCGGTGGCGAACAACTTCCTGATGCAGTTCCAGGCCGACATCCTCGGCACTCGGGTCGAGCGTCCGCAAATGCGCGAAACCACGGCACTGGGCGCGGCTTACCTGGCCGGCCTGGCATGCGGCTTCTGGGGTAGCCTGGACGAGTTGCGCGGCAAGGCGGTGATCGAGCGCGAATTCGAACCGACCCTGGACGAAACGGCAAAGGAAAAACTCTACGCCGGCTGGAAAAAAGCGGTCAGCCGCACCCGCGATTGGGAACCACACGAAGGAGCTGAATAAGCCAAGGACCGGACTCGTATCCGGTTGTAACTGGTCGGGAGCAGATTCCTCCGGCATCATGGGCAAATTTTGCACGGCAGCCCAAAGGACGCCCCATGAATCTGCCTCCCCGTCAGCAGCAAATCCTCGAACTGGTCCGCGAACGCGGCTATGTCAGCATCGAGGAAATGGCTACGCTGTTCGTCGTTACCCCGCAAACCATCCGCCGCGATATCAATCAGCTCGCGGAAGCCAATCTGTTGCGCCGCTACCACGGCGGCGCCGCTTACGATTCCAGCGTCGAAAACACCGCCTACGCCATGCGCGCCGATCAGATGCGCGATGAAAAACAGCGTATCGGCGAAGCCATCGCGGCGCAGATTCCCGACCACGCCTCGCTGTTCATCAATATCGGCACCACGACCGAATCGATTGCCCGGGCGCTGCTCAATCACAATCACCTGAAAATCATCACCAACAACCTGCATGTGGCCTCGATGCTCAGCGCCAAGGACGACTTCGACGTGTTGCTGACAGGTGGCAATGTGCGGCGCGACGGCGGAGTGGTCGGCCAGGCCAGCGTCGACTTCATCAACCAGTTCAAGGTCGACTTCGCCCTCGTGGGTATCAGCGGTATCGACGAAGACGGCAGCCTGCTGGATTTCGATTATCAGGAAGTGCGAGTGTCCCAGGCGATCATCGCGAATGCGCGCCAAGTGATTCTGGCGGCTGACTCCAGCAAATTCGGGCGCAATGCCATGATTCGCCTGGGGCCGATCAGCCTGATCGATTGCCTGGTGACCGATCAGCAGCCGGTGCCGGCTTTGGCGCAGTTGTTGAGTCAGCACAAGATTCGGCTCGAGGTCGTTTAACCAACCTGCATCTTCGTCGTCTGTACCGACGCCTTCGCGGGCAAGCCCGCTCCCACAGTGATACCGGCGTGCACAAATCCTGTGGCCGACTCAATTCCCTGTGGAGCGGGCTTGCCCGCGATAGCGTCGGCCCAGGCACCACACCCATTGCGCTCTTCTGCGCATCTAAATGTTCGAAAATTTTCCTTTTCCCGCCCTTCGATCAGTATTTTCAATCGAAGTTAACTGGCTGTGGGCGGCTTTATGGGCTACCATTTTCGCAAATGAACATTAATGTTCGAAATCCAATACAGAAAATCAAAAAAGCCGAGGCCAGCCGATGCCCACTTCTACCTTGCCTACGCCCCCTCTCACCGAGGTCTACGATATCGCCGTCATCGGTGGAGGGATCAATGGCGCGGGGATCGCAGCGGATGCCGCCGGTCGCGGGCTTTCGGTGTTCCTTTGCGAAAAGGATGACCTGGCCAGCCAAACCTCGTCGGCCAGCAGCAAGCTGATCCACGGTGGCCTGCGCTACCTCGAACATTACGAATTCCGCCTGGTGCGCGAAGCCCTGGCCGAACGCGAAGTGCTGCTGGCCAAGGCCCCGCACATCGTCAAGCAGATGCGCTTCGTCCTGCCGCATCGTCCGCACCTGCGTCCAGCCTGGATGATCCGCGCCGGCCTGTTCCTTTATGATCATCTTGGCAAAAGGGAAAAACTCGAAGGCTCGAAGAGCCTGAAGTTCGGCCCGGACAGCCCGCTGAAAAGCGAAATCAGCAAAGGCTTCGAATACTCCGATTGCTGGGTCGATGACGCGCGCCTCGTGGTGTTGAACGCCATGGCCGCCCGCGAAAATGGCGCCCACGTTCACACCCAGACCCGTTGCGTCAGCGCTCGTCGTACCAAGGGCCTGTGGCACCTGCACCTGGAACGCGCCGATGGCAGCCTGTTTTCGATCCGCGCCAAGGCGCTGGTCAACGCGGCGGGTCCGTGGGTCGCCAGGTTCATCCGTGACGACCTGAAAATGGAATCGCCGTATGGCATCCGCCTGATCCAGGGCAGCCACCTGATCGTGCCGAAAATGTATGAAGGCGAACACGCGCACATTCTGCAAAACGAAGATCAGCGTATCGTCTTCACCATTCCGTACCTGAACCACTTCACCCTGATCGGCACCACCGACCGCGAGTACACCGGCGACCCGGCCAAGGTCGCGATTACCGAAGGCGAAACCGATTACCTGCTCAAAGTGGTCAACGCCCACTTCAAGAAGCGCATCAGCCGCGACGACATCCTGCACAGTTATTCCGGCGTTCGGCCGCTGTGCAACGACGAATCCGACAACCCGTCGGCCGTCACCCGCGACTACACCCTGGCCTTGTCGGGCACGGGCGAAGAAGCGCCGCTGCTGTCGGTGTTCGGCGGCAAGCTGACCACTTATCGCAAATTGGCCGAGTCGGCGCTGGCGCAATTGGCTCCGTACTTCACGCAGATCAAGCCAAGCTGGACCGCGACGGCCGCCCTGCCCGGCGGCGAAGACATGACCACCCCGCAGGCGCTGAGCTCGCTGATTCGCGACAAGTTCGACTGGGTACCGACTGAAATTTCACGCCGCTGGGCCACCACCTATGGCAGCCGCACCTGGCGCATGCTCGAAGGCGTGCAGAACCTGAGTGATCTGGGCGAACACATCGGTGGCGGTCTTTACACCCGCGAAGTCGATTACCTGTGCGCCGAGGAGTGGGCGACCACCGCGCACGACATTCTGTGGCGTCGCAGCAAGCTCGGGTTGTTCACCACGGCGGCAGAACAGCAGAAGCTGGCGGACTACTTGAGCAAGGTCGAACAGAACCGCAGCAAGATCGAAGCGGCCTGATCGGCAAGCCGGTTAACCACAGCCCCTGAATCCAACGATTCAGGGGCTTTTTTGCATTCTGGATAACACCGCCGCCCCCTGTAGGAGCGAGGCTTGCCCGCGAAGGGATCGCCGCGGTCTGCCTGAATGTCCGCGTCGTCGTTCTTCGCGGGCAAGCCTCGTTCCTACGGGGGCGCGCTGCGTTCGCATTCGGTTTTCCGAACGCGACCCGGCGGTCGATTCGGTAAACCGGATTATTCGTCGACAGTAATCACCTCAATAAAAATTAATTCTCTTATAAATCAGTAGCTTGACCTATACAGCCTGGCCTGGCACGAGTCATGCTCTACACTCTTGGACGAATGCCTGTTGCGCCGACACTTCCTTAGCCGGCAGCCATTCGAAGCACAAAAGGGCCGATCAACTGGCTCCATAAAAAAAACAATGTCGAGGAAAATTTGATGCGCATCGTTCCCCATCTCCTGGGCGCAGCCATTGCTGCCGCTCTGATCAGCACTCCGGTTTTCGCTGCCGAACTCACCGGCACCCTGAAGAAGATCAAAGAGTCCGGCACCATCACCCTCGGGCATCGTGACGCTTCCATTCCGTTTTCCTATATCGCAGACGCTTCCGGCAAACCGGTTGGCTACTCCCACGATATCCAGTTGAAAATCGTTGAAGCCATCAAAAAAGACCTGGACATGCCCAATCTCCAGGTCAAATACAACCTCGTGACTTCGCAAACCCGTATTCCGCTGGTGCAGAACGGCACCGTGGATGTCGAGTGCGGCTCCACCACCAACAACGTCGAGCGTCAGCAGCAAGTCGACTTCTCTGTCGGCATCTTCGAAGTGGGTACTCGCCTGTTGTCGAAAGCCGCTTCGGAGTACAAGGACTTCGACAATCTCAAAGGCAAGAACGTCGTGACGACCGCCGGCACCACGTCCGAGCGTATCCTCAAGTCGATGAACGCCGACAAGCAGATGGGCATGAACGTGATCTCCGCCAAGGACCACGGCGAGTCCTTCCAAATGCTGGAAACCGGCCGCGCGGTGGCCTTCATGATGGACGACGCCTTGCTGGCCGGTGAAATGGCCAAGGCCAAGAAGCCGGCTGACTGGGCGGTGACCGGCACTGCCCAGTCCTATGAAATCTACGGCTGCATGGTTCGCAAGGGTGACGAGCCGTTCAAGAAGGCGGTCGACGACGCAATCATCGCCACCTACAAGTCGGGCGAGATCAACAAGATCTACGAAAAATGGTTCCTGCAGCCAATCCCGCCTAAAGGCCTGAACCTGAACTTCCCGATGAGCGACAAGATCAAGGAATTGATCGCCAACCCAACCGATAAAGCGGCTGACGAAAAGAAATCCTGATTTCTGACTAACCTTATCTCCTGAGAGGGCCTCTGCCCTTTCAGGGATGGTCACTCCCTGCTGGCATTTTTTGGAAACACTCGAACCGGTGGCTGTCGAGCCGCTCGTGTGTGCCTGATCTTCAAGGTCAGGCGGGAACGGAGTTCCCCCAGGCGGGCATTTGTACATCGATTGAATCCGAGGGGAGACCCTGATGAATTACAACTGGGACTGGGGCGTTTTCTTCAAGCCCACCGGCGTGGGCAGCGAGATTTATTTCGACTGGTACCTGTCCGGTCTGGGCTGGACCATCGCCATCGCCGTCGCGGCCTGGATCATTGCGCTGCTGCTGGGCTCGATCCTGGGCGTCATGCGCACGGTGCCGAACCGCATCGTGTCGGGCATCGCGACCTGCTACGTTGAACTCTTCCGTAACGTGCCGCTGCTGGTGCAGCTGTTCATCTGGTACTTCCTGGTGCCAGACCTGCTGCCGCAAAACCTGCAGGACTGGTACAAACAGGACCTGAACCCGACCACCTCGGCCTTCCTCAGCGTCGTCGTGTGCCTGGGCCTGTTCACCACCGCGCGGGTTTGCGAACAAGTGCGTACCGGTATCCAGGCGCTGCCCCGCGGCCAGGAATCGGCGGCCCGCGCCATGGGCTTCAAGCTGCCGCAGATCTACTGGAACGTGCTGCTGCCCCAGGCCTATCGGATCATCATTCCGCCGCTGACCTCGGAATTCCTGAACGTGTTCAAGAACTCCTCCGTGGCCTCGCTGATCGGCCTGATGGAACTGCTGGCGCAGACCAAGCAGACCGCCGAGTTCTCCGCCAACCTGTTCGAAGCCTTCACCCTGGCGACGCTGATCTACTTCACCCTGAACATGGGCCTGATGCTGCTGATGCGCGGTGTCGAGAAGAAAGTGGCCGTACCGGGCCTGATCTCCGTAGGGGGTAAATGATGGAATTCGACTTCTCGGGCATCATCCCGTCCTTGCCGGGCTTGTGGAACGGCATGGTCATGACCCTCAAACTCATGGCCCTGGGCGTGACCGGCGGGATTATCCTCGGCACGATCCTGGCCCTGATGCGCCTGTCCCATAGCAAACTGCTGTCGAACATTGCCGGCGCCTACGTCAACTACTTCCGCTCGATCCCGCTGCTGCTGGTCATCACCTGGTTCTACCTGGCGGTGCCGTTCGTGCTGCGCTGGATCACCGGCGAAGACACGCCGATCGGCGCGTTCGCCTCGTGCATCGTGGCATTCATGATGTTCGAAGCGGCGTACTTCTGCGAAATCGTCCGGGCCGGCGTGCAGTCGATTCCCAAGGGCCAGATGGGTGCGGCCCAGGCCCTGGGCATGAACTACGGCCAGATGATGCGCTTGATCATCCTGCCGCAAGCGTTCCGAAAGATGACCCCGCTACTGCTGCAACAGAGCATCATCCTGTTTCAGGACACCTCGCTGGTCTACGCGGTCGGCCTGGTGGATTTTCTCAATGCCTCCCGTGCCAGTGGCGACATCATCGGCCGCTCCAATGAGTTCCTGATCTTCGCCGGTTTCACCTACTTCATTATCAGCTTTGCCGCCTCGCAGCTGGTCAAGCGTCTGCAAAAAAGGTTCGCCGTATGATCTCTATCAAGAACGTCAACAAGTGGTATGGGGACTTCCAGGTACTGACTGATTGCAGCACCGAGGTCAAAAAAGGCGAGGTGATCGTGGTGTGCGGGCCGTCCGGCTCCGGCAAATCCACCCTGATCAAATGCGTCAACGCCCTGGAACCGTTCCAGAAAGGCGACATCGTGGTCGACGGCACCTCCATCGCCGATCCGAAGACCAATCTGCCAAAACTGCGCTCGCGCGTGGGCATGGTGTTCCAGCATTTCGAACTGTTCCCGCACCTGAGCATCATGGACAACCTGACCATCGCACAGGTCAAGGTGTTGGGTCGCAGCAAGGCAGAGGCCTCCAAGAAAGCCCTGCAACTGCTCGAGCGCGTCGGCCTTTCGGCCCACGCCAAAAAGCATCCCGGGCAACTCTCCGGTGGTCAGCAGCAGCGCGTGGCGATTGCCCGTGCACTGGCGATGGACCCGATCGTCATGCTGTTCGACGAACCGACCTCGGCGCTCGACCCCGAAATGGTCAACGAAGTGCTGGATGTGATGGTGCAACTGGCCCACGAAGGCATGACCATGATGTGCGTGACCCACGAAATGGGCTTCGCCCGCAAAGTGGCGGATCGGGTGATTTTCATGGACCAGGGCAAGATCATCGAAGACTGCAAGAAAGAGGAGTTCTTCGGCGACATCAACGCCCGCGCCGAACGTACACAGCATTTCCTTGCCAAGATTCTGCAGCACTAAGAACGGCACCGCTCCCACAGGGGGTCGGTGGTGGCTTGTAGATTTGTGTTGTGGTTGACCCAAGGCATCTGTGATGAAATGCGACCCCACTCTTTACCGCGCCGCGCCGCCATCACTCGCCGTGAAACCTCGTCTGATCCGTCATCTGTTCCTGCCGCCGCTGGTCATCGCCCTGATGATCGGATTGGGTTACCTCGGCTTCTGGGTCAGTGAGCACTACGGGATTCGCAGCCTCAGCGAGAACGGCCAGCGTCAGCTGGAATTGCACGCCCGCGCCGTCGAGAGCGAGATCAGCAAGTACACCTACCTGCCCAGCCTGCTGGAACTCGAATCCAGTGTTTCCAGGTTGCTGGGCGACCCGTCACCGGAACACCGGCAGACGGTCAATGAATACCTCGAAGGCCTGAACCGGCGCAGCCGCAGTCGGGCTATCTACGTGATGGACACCACCGGCCGCGTCATGGCCACCAGCAATTGGCGCGACGTCGACAGTTACCTGGGTGAAGACCTGTCCTTTCGCGCTTACTTCCAGAATGCCGTTCGTGGCCAGCCGGGACGCTTCTATGGCATCGGCAGCACCAGCGGCGAGCCGGGTTACTACCTGGCCCACGGCCTGGAAGAACGCGGCAAGATCATCGGTGTAGCGGTGGTCAAGGTCCGCCTCGAAGCCATGGAAGAACGTTGGCAGCGGGCGCGCCTGGAGGCCTTCGTCAGCGACGAGAACGGCATTATCATTCTTTCCAGCGATCCGGCGCGGCGCCTGAAATCGGTGATACCGCTCAGCGAAGAGACCAAGGAAAAACTGGCCCGCAGCCTGCAGTACTACTGGTTCCCGTTGAACGAACTGCAACCGCTGGCCCGGGAAAAACTGGCCGAAGGCGAGGAAAAACTGACCTTTCCGGCCAACAGCGAGCTGGTGTCCGACGAAGAAAACATCAGCTACCTGTCACAAACTCGCCCGCTGAGCGACACCCCCTGGAATTTCACCCTGCTCACCCCTCTCCAGGATTTGCGACGTGAAGCGATCAATCAGGGGATTCTGGTGGCGGTGGCGTTTGCCCTGGTGGCGTTCCTGCTGATCGCCTGGAACGAGCGGCGCAAAGTGATCGCCACCCGCCTCGCCGCCCGGGAAGCCTTGCAGGAAGCCAACAATCAACTGGAGCGTCGGATTACCGAACGCACCACCGACCTGCGCGCCAGCAACGAACGGCTCAAGGGGCAGATCCGCGAACGCCGGCAGGCCGAAGAGACCTTGCGCCGCGCCCAGGATGAACTGGTGCAGGCCGGTAAACTCGCCGCCATTGGCCAGATGTCCACCAGCATCGCCCACGAACTGAACCAGCCGCTCGCCGCCCTGCGGACCTTGTCCGGCAACACCGTGCGTTTTCTGGAGCGCGGTCAGCTGGACGTCGCCAGCACCAACCTCAAGACCATCAACGAACTGATCGACCGCATGGGCCGGATCACCGCCAGCCTGCGTTCCTTTGCCCGTCGCGGCGACGACAAAGGCCAGGCCAGCCTCGGCAAGGCCGTGGACGCCGCCCTGCAAGTGCTCGGCAGTCGTGTGGAAGGCGCGCACCTGCAACTGCATCGTGACTTCACCGACCTGCAGGTGCAGATCGACCAGACGCGACTGGAGCAGATCCTGGTCAACCTGATCGGCAACGCCCTCGATGCCATGCAGGCCCAGCCGCTGCCGGAGCTGTGGCTTGAAGGCGAGGAGTTCGATGGCAAGTATCGTCTTCGGGTTCGCGACAACGGCCATGGCATCGACGTCGAGACGCGCAAGCATCTGTTCGAACCCTTCTTCACCACCAAACCCGGCGAACAGGGCCTGGGCCTCGGCCTGACGCTGTCGGCGAGCCTGGCCGCGGCCACCGGCGGCCACCTGGGCGTCGAACACCCGGCCAGCGGTGGTACCACCTTTGTCCTCAGTTTACCGTTGGTAAGCCCCCTTCACGCCGAGCCAATATGAACAACGACCTTAGTGTGCTGATCGTCGAAGACGACCCCCATGTGCTGCTCGGCTGCCAACAGGCGCTGACCCTGGAAGACATTCCCTGCGTGGGCGTGGGCAGCGCCGAAGAAGCGCTGGAGCGCGTCGGCGATAACTTTGCCGGGATCGTCATCAGCGACATCCGCCTGCCGGGCATCGACGGCATGGAGCTGCTGACCCGGCTCAAGGCCCGTGATCGCAGCCTGCCAGTAGTGCTGATCACCGGCCACGGCGACATTTCCATGGCCGTCGGCGCCATGCAAAAAGGCGCCTACGACTTCATGGAGAAACCCTTCTCTCCCGAACGTCTGGTGGATGTCGCCCGCCGTGCGCTGGAACAACGTAGCCTGGCGCGGGAAGTATCGTCGTTGCGCCGGCAACTGGCGGAACGGGATTCCCTGGAAGGTCGCATCATCGGCCGCTCACCGGCCATGCAGAATCTGCGGGAACTGATCGCCAACGTCGCCGATACCTCGGCCAACGTGTTGATCGAAGGCGAAACCGGTACCGGCAAGGAACTGGTCGCGCGCTGCCTGCATGATTTCAGCCGCCGACATACCAAGCAGTTCGTGGCGCTGAACTGCGGCGGCCTGCCGGAGAACCTGTTCGAAAGTGAAATCTTCGGCCATGAAGCCAACGCGTTCACCGGCGCCGGCAAGCGGCGGATCGGCAAGATCGAACACGCCGACGGCGGCACGCTGTTCCTCGATGAAGTGGAAAGCATGCCCCTGCCCTTGCAGATCAAACTGCTGCGGGTGCTGCAGGAGCGCACCCTCGAACGCCTCGGTTCGAACCAGAGCGTGGCGGTGGATTGCCGGGTGATCGCGGCGACCAAGTCCGATCTGGACGAATCGAGCAAGGCCGGCGAATTCCGCAGCGACCTGTATTACCGCCTGAACGTGGTGACCCTGGAACTGCCACCGCTGCGCGAGCGTCGTGAAGACATCCTGCAACTGTTCGAACACTTCCTGCAGCAGTCGTCCCTGCGCTTCGACCGCGCGGTGCCGGAGCTGGACAACCAGACCCTGTCAAACCTGATGAGCCACGACTGGCCGGGCAACGTGCGTGAACTGCGTAACGTCGCCGAACGCTTCGCCCTCGGTCTGCCGGCCTTCAAGAAGTCCGGCGCCAGCGGCAACAATCAAGGCCTGGCCTTCGCCGAAGCCGTGGAAGCCTTCGAACGCAACCTGCTCGGCGACGCCTTGCAACGCAGCGGCGGCAACCTGACCCAGGCCAGCCACGAACTGGGGATGGCCAAGACCACGCTGTTCGACAAGGTCAAGAAGTACGGGCTGAGTCACTGATGGAGCTGAAGGCGGTAGCAGATCTATTCATATAGGTGCTGGCTTGTCGGGGTGTACACAAATCCTGTGCCCGGCGAAGTTCTAATGTGGGAGCGAGCTTGCTCGCGAAGAGGCCAGCACATCCAGCATCGATGTCGCCTGACATGCCCTCTTCGCTGGCAAGCCAGCTCCTACAGGGGTTGCGGGGGTTACAGGAGGTTCGGCGCCGGCACCGGATCAATCTGCGCCCAATGTGAAGTGTCTTCGCGATGGGCCTGCAAGTACGGCAACACCGCCGCCAGCAACGGCGTCTTGAACGCTTCCTGGAATCGATGGGCCAGGCCCGGAATCAGCTTCAACTGACTGCCGCGGATATGGGCCGCCAAGTGCACGCCATGCATCACCGGCAATAGCGGATCGGCCGTGCCATGCACCACCAGCGTCGGCAATCGCAATTGGTTGAGCAGCGCCACCCGGCTCGGCTCGGCGAGGATCGCCATGATCTGGCGCTTCACGCCCTCGGGGTTGAACGCCCGGTCGTAGGACAGTGCCGCCTGTTGCAACAGAGCCTGTCGATCATCACTCACCGTCGGACTGCCCAGCGCTGCCAGCAGATCGGCCTGCTGCTCGAGCGCCACTTCGCGATTCGGCGCGCCCCGGCGCGAAAGGAGCTGTACCAACGCCGCACTCGGTGCCGGCAAGCCTTCGGCGCCGGAGCTGGTCATGATCAGGGTCAGGCTTTCGACCCGTTGCGGCGCCATGGCCGCCATATGCTGGGCGATCATCCCGCCCATGCTGACGCCCAGCACGTGGAACTGTTCGACGTGCAAGGCATCCATCAGCCCAAAGGCATCGTCAGCCATGTCGGTCAGGGTATACGGTGCCGCCACGGGTAAACCGAGTTTGTAGCGCAGCACTTCGAACGTCAGGTTGGCGTCGACGGGCGTTTGCCGCCAGGTGGACAGCCCGACATCGCGATTGTCGTACCGGATCACCCGAAAACCCTGCTGACACAGCGCCACCACTACCTCGTCCGGCCAATGAATCAACTGCCCGCCCAGGCCCATCACCAGCAGCAACGCCGGGTCCGACGCACGACCGATGCTCTGGTATGCCAGGCTCACCTGCGCCAGATCGACCCGTTCGGTTGGAACATTCACCTCACAACGAGAAGCCGCCAAAGATGGCAGGCTGAACAGCGCGGCCAGAAAAACGACCGCCGATAAAAACAAAGCACGCATGAAAAACACCAAAACGCAGAACCCCAGTAGAGCGCGAGTCTGATGATATTCGTTCAAGCCCGCTGCCACAGTTGCGTGACAGTTTGATGAACCTCGCTGAATGGTCGGTGCGGTAACTATGTAGTGCCAATGCCCCGCAGAACTCTCCTTAAATGGCTCGCTCATGGAGCGCAACCGCCGCTCCGCCACTGCGAGCCATATTGCCATGCCCGATAGACTGCTCTTCGACCTTCCCCTCCCGGCGCCGGCTGTCATGCCACCCTTCTCCCCGGTGCCGCCCCTCCACGACGAAAGCCTGTTTCTGAATGCCTCGGCACGCTGGCGCGAAAGCAGCCAGGGCCTGCGCGAGCTGGTTGCTGCCAGTCCGGGAATGCGCGACACGCTCGATCAACTGCTGAAACAGACACTGGACCTGGACGGGCAACAAGCCGGCTTGCTCTTCGCCGGCACGGATGAACAGCCGGAATGTTTTGTCAGCTTTACCCATGCCTGCGCCTTCGTCCTGCAACACCCGACGCTGGAGACGACGCTGGATCAGCGCTGCCGAGTGACCGGCCTGAGGCAAGCCCACCCGTTAACGTCCCTGACACCGGTACAGATGCTCGAACGGTTCAAGACGCTCGACCCGGAACAGTTTCACGGCGACCGCTGGCGAACCTTTTGGGCCCAGCGTGCTCCCGGCACTGCCGTATCGCGACAAGCACGAGTGATACAGCTTTACCGTCAGCATTTCGAGGCAGCCGCCCAACTGGCATTCGCCCGCAAAGCCCTGACGGAGGAACAGCTCAAACCCTTGCAGTTGCTCATTGACCCGCCCGTCGGGGCGCTGAGGCTGAACGAGCAGCCCATTCATACCGAGCAAGTGGCTCTGGTGTTAAGCAATCACATCCGAGTCAAACTCACAGGTGCATGGGTCATCACTACGGGAGATGCAGCCAGCGGCAGGCAATTGCTGTATCTGCCGGGTAAGCCCGTGGCCATCCAGGTATTCAATCAACGCAGCGACATGGAAAACTGGCTGTCCGGACAGGGACTCGTCCCGACCGGATTACCCACCGACAACATGCGCTTTGAGTACACCGCAAACACCACCCCGTTGATCGTGGGCGCGAGCGATCTGTTTGCGGCTCACCTGCAGGCTCAGGTCACTGCTTTACGCCACGGAACCCGTGGCAAGCCCGGGTTGGCGACGCATGGTGCTCAATCTCTCGTCCAGGCCGACCAGGTTGACCGACAGCGAAGCAACATCACCTTTTTCGCCTCACCACCCAGGCTGGAAACGGCCGATGACCATACCGAGACAGATGAGACGTCACTGTTCGGCAACCTGTATGCCGATATCCCCTTGTCCTTGCGCCAGGTGGCGCTGAACAAACAACGCGATGCGCTCGAAACACTGGTGAAAGCAGTGGGTGAAAGCGATGGCCTGCAACCGTTCAAGCACTCGCTCGAAGCCCTGGAAACCGCCGAACAAGCTGCCGACAAGGCTGCCTCCGGCTTGTTGAACCAATCGCGAGCACTGAATCTGGTCACGTTCCAGCAAGAATTCACCGCCCTGCACAGCGCGCACAAGGCAGCACTGCACGCCGAGGCCACACTGCAACAGGCCCTCAAGCAACTGGACGACGATGAGTACAGCCTGCTCAAAGCCCTGCTGGACACACCCGACGATCCCGGCCCCGACCCGGTAGCAGCCAGCCTGACCCTATCGATGACGGAACAGGCGGGTGACACTTCCACGGTCACCACCGAGGAACTCAAAGGCGCGTTTATCGTGACCCGAGCGGATGCACTCAGCGACGCCGACTCGCCGCAGAGCGTGCTGCTCTACTGGCTCGGCACGGGGGGTGGCCTGCAACGGTTCGCCAACCTTCGCGAGCTGGAACGCCAGGTATTCAAGATTCACGATCGCAACAACGGGTTGACGGTGCAGCCAAAAAAAATCACCGGCGACGCGCTCCTGTATGGCTTGAACCAACTGACCAGCGACTTCGAAGAACAGGCCGACGCACTAAGCCAGCTTCATGCCGGGCCTGCCGCAGCCGAGCAACTTGCCGAACAACTGGATATTTTACGCCAAAGCGCGCGCGCCACGTTGCAGGTTCCAGTACACGCCGCCAGAAACCTGGCCTTCGCCCATCTGCTGGAGCAAGACCGCAGTGGCACCCTCGCTGCCAATCTTCCGGACTGGCTGATCAATCTGAAAGGACCCGAGCGTACCCGGCTCAAAAAAATCATCGAGGCGTACATCTCGGCGATGCATAAAAGTCACGAACTCATGACAATCGCCCTGGAACCCCGTGACGATTTCACTCGCAAACACTTGCACGCCCGACTCAGCAAAGACTTCTCGGCCAAGGGACATTTTGCCGTGCAAGTCGAGCTGCCCGACTCGACCAAGACTGAAACGGTTCCTGAATCAGGGGTAGGCGGAACAAGGAAGACGACGGTCATAGTACCTGGCTCCACGCACAGCAAAATGTCGCTCGAAGACCTGGCGCAGCTCAATGTCGATAACGTTCATTCGGTGCTGCAGGATTCGCTGTCGCAGCGTCTGGTCTTCATGCGCCTGAAGGTCACCGCTACGCTGAAACAAGATCGCATTCGCCTGCTGAACGGAATCAATCTGACCTACCTGCGCAAAGTCTTGCCGGAACTGGACCTGCCCAAGGCCTATGAAAAACTGATCTTTGACGCGTTCAAGGGAACAGCCACCGAGCCCGTCTTCGTCAAGGAGCATCGCCGGGAAAGTCTTATCGAGCCCTGGCGCCTGATGCTCAAAATACAGGGTGAATGCGCGCGCCTGCAAAAACATATCAACAACAATGAGTTAGAGGTGCTGAACATCGCCATCGACGCCAGCACCCCAGAGGCCTGGCTCGCCAACGGCAAGCGCGTCGCCCTGCTGCCGGCTTCCCTGAAAGTGGGTGGCAAGGACACCCCCCGAGAGGGTCCCGTCACCCTGTCGGGCGTGACCTTTATCGAAGAACAGGTCAGCGGAGTCACCCTGCTGTACCTGCCCGACAGCCACGATGGCCAATTTCTGCGCCGCTATGACAGTCTCGAAGCTGCGCGCAAAGGTCTTTACACCTTGTGCGGGAATGACAAGTGGATCGACTATCTGGCTGGCAGAACCTTGCAAGGTAATGTCAGGGCGCATGTCAGTCGTATCAATCAGGCCGTGGAAAAAAATTTCGATGGCATGATTGAGGTCGGGGTGCGCTGGCCGACGACCACCTCGCTGGCTGCCCACCTGCTCGACGCTCATATGGGTCGCCTGGTCGAAGCCCATCGCGGCACCTCGCGCTCCAACGACGACCTGTTCTTCGAGCGACACGCACTCAAAGGCCCGCGCGCCTTCAATTACATGAAGATGGCAATAGGGATGGTGCCCTTCGTCGGCACTGCCCTGTCCCTCTACGATGCCTGGACCGCCGCCAATCAGGCGGCGGCGGCGTTCTTACGCGGAGATGTGGCTGATGGTCTGGCGGAAATCGGGTCAATGCTACTGTCGTTGATCGACGCGTTCATGGATCTGCTCCCGGGTGAAGCTGTAGCCTCGGGCCTTTCCCGGACAACCCGCGCGCTGACACGTACTCGCCAGCTTCATCAGCTGGTCGGCAACGTGGCAGCGATGCAAGGAAAAACCCGGCGTCAGGCCAGACATGTATTGAAACGCTTCGTCGATTACGAATATGAAAAACCGATTTCCCTGTCCGGGGTACAGCCGGCCACTCACGGCCTCTACCGAGGTATTTACCGGCATGCCGACGGAGACTTCATCGAACGCCAGGGACGTCTCTTCCAGGTGGAACTCAGCAAGGATTCACGCCACTGGCGTTTGTTCGGAAATTCGCGAAAAACTTATAAACAGCCCATTGCCCTGGATGAAACAGGGCGTTGGGATACCTGGTACGGCGTCTACGGCACCACATTCGAGGGTGGCGGGCTCGGCGGCGGACAAGTGCTCGGGCATCTGGCCGATGCACTCGATCCCGTCTGGCCGCTGGCCATTCGCGAACGATTGCCGCGCTGGTGGGCCAGTCGGATCGTACGCCGCATAGATCAGTTGGAAGACACAGTTGATGATCTTGCCCGTCAATATACGATCCATACTCGGCAAACAAATGCGGCATTAGACCAATTTAACGCTACCCAAAAAGCTTACGACCTTGCCCGCCAACCAAACGTTGATTCCGATGCTGCGCTCAAGCCACTCAGCGAAGCTCAGCGAACAGATCTTTCCAGACTTGCACAGGTTGCCGATACAGAGTGCGTGCGCGATATCGAACTGGGCATCCAGCGATACGAGGCACTGGATGAGTTGCAGGGCCTGATCAGTGGTAATACGAGAACCAAAACGATCCGCGAACAGAGCACTTGCGCCTGGGTGTTGGCTGACCGGTTCAACCTGCGCATATTCTTTGCCAGTAAACGAATCAATTTATTGGTGGCTGAGTCTGATGACCTGCTGGAGAAACTGGACAAATTGCCCAAAGGGCTTGATCAGTATTTGAGCGTTCTGGAGGATTTACGCAAAATACGTATAAAAATTGTGAGCGAAGTGGACCAGATCGAGGAATTGGTAAACCGGGCGGACCGATGGCTTCAAAAAGCTACTCCTCCAAAAAAACACAAAGCAAATCCGACGCCTGAAGAAGAAAGTTTCGCAATGCTGCGAAAGGAAATTGATTTATCCAAGAAAGTCAGCGGTGTTAAAGCGGAGGCTGTGAAAGTCGGCCATCTATTAGAAATAATCAAGCGTGTTGGCACTACCGGCGACAGGTCCTGGCTCGACCTGCAACAGCAGACGAAGCGCTTGCGCACAAAGATGGAAGAAGCTCTGTTTACTCATCATGACCTGCCTGACGTCAGCGCCACCCGAGAGCAGCGCAATCAGATACTCCAGGATTGCCACAACGTTTACATGCAATTCAGTCGCGAACTGCAAGCCTGGTCCACCAGTTATCCTCAACATTTCCATCAGGAAGCCATCGACCCGCTGCTGAGCAATATCAACAAGTTGGCCGAGCGAGCCCGCAAAGGCATCGGCAGGGCCGCGGCCGAAAAACCGACCGGGCAGATCACAAAAAAAATCTTCACCACCGAAGACGATCGACTACTCATCGGGACCGAGCAATGGGAAACAACGACCCAGAAGCGACAATACGTCATGACTGGAGCGGATGGAGCCGAGCTGGTCATGGAGCAAGGCAGCAACGGCAAGTTCCGCCTGTTAAACCCGCCCACCGAGGTCCCGACGCCGGCGCCGACCCACACGGATCTTGCAACCTTGGTGAGCGATGCCAAGAAACGCATGGATGAGCTGCCGACACATCAGGCCAGGGTTCAGGGCCGTGCCAGACCGAACAGCCCCCCCGTCGAACTGGAAGAAATGATGACATTCGAAGCGAACGAGCTGACCCGCAGCGCCCTGCGCATCGAAACGCTGGATGCTCGAAACCCGGTCATTCAAACACTGCGCAACAAGGCTGCCGAGCACCAAAGGCTGGGCCGGCAAATGCGTACCTCGCATTCCCTGGTCAGTAAAAAACCTACCGACGGCATGCTGGATGACCTTATCGGTCAAAACGCGGTGGAGCTGCGTAGATCCGCGCCGATCAAAAACCTGAGCAAACCGAAACAACGAGCCGACTACATGCAGGAATACGAAGTCTGGGACCTGACGCAGAACCCACCAACACTGCTATGGTACGCCCACTTCCATTATTCCAAGGCCGCACCGGCGTTCGGCGACTTCGAGAAAGCCCACTTGAAGTTGCGGGAACACCAGTTTCTGACCCATGCTGACGACGCCGACCTGCCTTACTCGGACATTGGCAAACAATCAGTCGTGCTGCGGCATTTTGAAGAGCTCTGATACCCGACAGGAGCGAGTTTGCATAACGCATTGAGGTATGCACAGTGCCTGTGGGAGTTCGCCCTCACAGGCTTTGCACTTCAACCGCCCCGCTTCGACTCTACCCGCTCCTTCCTGGTGCTTTACGCCAACCGGCTACGCAACTGCCGCGCCGCCGCCACCATGTTCACCAGCGCCGCCTCAGTCTCCGGCCACGCCCGGGTCTTCAACCCGCAATCGGGGTTGACCCACAACCGCTCGGCGGGAATGCGCGTCGCGGCTTTGCTCATCAACTTGACCATCTCGGCCGTGTCCGGCACCCGTGGCGAGTGGATGTCGTAGATGCCCGGGCCGATGTCGTTCGGGTAGTCGAAGGCTTCGAAGGCTTCGAGCAATTCCATGTCCGAGCGCGAGGTTTCGATGGTGATCACGTCGGCGTCCATGGCCGCGATGGACTGGATCACGTCGTTGAATTCGCTGTAGCACATATGGGTGTGGATCTGGGTTTCGTCACGCACACCCGAAGCGCTCAAGCGGAACGCTTCCACTGCCCAGTCGAGATATTCCTGCCATTGCGCCCGGCGCAGCGGCAGGCCTTCGCGGAACGCGGCTTCGTCGATCTGCACGATCTTGATGCCGGCGGCTTCCAGGTCCACTACCTCGTCACGCAATGCCAAGGCCAATTGCTGCGCCTGGACTTTGCGCGAGACGTCTTCGCGGGGGAACGACCACATCAGCATGGTCACCGGTCCGGTCAGCATGCCTTTCATGACCTTGTCGGTCAGGCTTTGCGCATAGGTGATCCAGTCGACGGTCATGGCGGTCGGACGGCTCAGGTCGCCATAGATGATTGCCGGTTTCACACAACGCGAACCATAGCTCTGGACCCAGCCGAAACGGGTGAAGGCATAACCATCGATCTGCTCGGCAAAGTACTCGACCATGTCGTTTCGCTCGGCTTCACCGTGCACCAATACGTCCAGCCCCAAGCGCTCCTGGACTAGCACCGCGTGGCGGATTTCGCTGTGCATCGCGTCGGTGTAATCATTGGCCGACAGCTTGCCCTGCTTGAAGGCCTGGCGTGCCAGGCGGATCGAAGCGGTTTGCGGGAACGAGCCAATGGTCGTGGTCGGGAACGCCGGCAGTTTCAGCCGGGCGCGCTGCTGCTCAATGCGCTTGGCGAACGGCGAATGGCGTTGGCTGTCTGCGGTGCCAATGGCATTGATGCGTGCTTGTACCTCGGCTTTATGGATACGCGGCGACTCGGCACGACTCGCCTGAACGGCGCGACTTTCAGCCAGCGCGGCTTGCACCTTGGGCGATTGCGGATCGTTGAGGGCATCACGCAGAACGGCGATTTCACCGCACTTCTGCACGGCAAACGCCAGCCAGCTTTTCAGTTCCGGGTCGAGTTTATCTTCGCGCTCCAGATCCACCGGACTGTGCAACAGCGAGCAGGAACTGCTGACCCACAGGTTGTCGCCAAAGCGTTCCTGGGCACATTGCAGTTGCGCCAGCACGGGCTCCAGCTCACAACGCCAGACGTTGCGCCCATTGACCAGGCCCACCGAGAGAATCTTGTAGGTCGGCAGGCGATCGAGCACGTGCAGCAGTTGGTCGGGCGCGCGCACCGCGTCGATGTGCAGGCCTTGCACCGGCAGGCCTACCGCCAGCCCGAGGTTGTCTTGCAGGCCGCTGAAGTAGGTCGCCACGAGCTTTTTCAGGGGCGAGTACTGCAGGATGTGATAAGCGCGTTCGAACGCGTTTTTCCAGGCTTGCGGCAGGTCGAGGGTCAGGATCGGTTCGTCGATCTGCACCCACTCCACGCCTTGCCCGGCGAGGCGCCCGAGGATTTCGTTGTAGACCGGCAGCAGACGCTCCAGCAGGTCGAGTTTGTCGAAGTCGTCGCCATCGCCCTTGGATTTGCCTTTGCCCAGCCACAGGTAAGTCAAAGGGCCAATGATCACCGGCTT
The DNA here is from genome assembly GCF_902497995.1 of Pseudomonas fluorescens. Lineage (GTDB taxonomy): Bacteria > Pseudomonadota > Gammaproteobacteria > Pseudomonadales > Pseudomonadaceae > Aquipseudomonas > Aquipseudomonas fluorescens_BK. Next base: position 62,241 of record NZ_CABVII010000017.1, read on the forward strand.
GACGTTGTGACCGAGGGCCTTGGCCTCGTCGACTTCATCGAACAGCTGTTCCCAGCTCAGTGTGAACTGCTGGTCCGCGCTGAATTCCGGGACCAGGTAGTGGTAGTTGGTGTCGAACCACTTGGTCAGCTCCTGGGCGTATTGCGCTGTGCCATGTTCGCCGCCGCAGCAGCTCGCGGTAGCGCCACGGGCCATGGTGAACAGGGTGTCGAGGGTCGGCAGGCCGCGTTCATTCTTGGTGTTGTCGAAACGCTCGGGGATCACACCGAACGTCAGGGAATGGGTCAGCACCTGGTCGTACCAGGCAAAGTCGCCCACCGGCAGCAGGTCGATGCCAGCGTCTTTCTGCACTTGCCAGTGGCTGGCGCGCAACTGGCGGCCGACGCTGTTCAACGCGTCCTGGTCGAGATCGCCCTTCCAGTAGGCTTCAAGGGCTTTTTTCAGTTCGCGGTCAGCGCCGATGCGCGGGAAACCCAGTGTGTGTGCCAAGGCCATGTTGAAATTTCTCTCTATAAAAGATGCTGTAAAACATGGCGCTATTGTCGACAGTCAACCCAACATGAGACAAACTCAACCTTTTCGTGTTGATCACAAGTTTTCCTCATGGAGCCCCCGGTGCTTGAAATCCGTCACCTGAAGACCCTGCATGCCTTGCGCGAAGCCGATAGCCTGGTGGATGCGGCCGACCGCCTGCACCTGACCCAGTCGGCTCTGTCCCATCAGTTCAAGGAGCTGGAGGAGCGCATGGGCATGCCGCTGTTCGTGCGCAAGACCAAACCGGTGCGCTTCACCAGCGCCGGGTTGCGCCTGCTGCAACTGGCAGACGCCACCCTGCCGTTATTGCGCGGCGCCGAGCGCGACATCGCGCGGCTGGCCGGTGGCACTGCAGGGCGTTTGCACATGGCGATCGAGTGCCACAGTTGCTTCCAGTGGCTGATGCCTACCATCGATCAGTTCCGCGATGCCTGGCCGGAGGTCGAACTGGACCTGGCCTCGGGCTTCTCCTTCGCCCCGCTGCCGGCCCTGGCCCGGGGCGACCTGGACCTGGTGGTGACCTCCGATCCGCTGGAACTGGCCGGGATTACCTATGTGCCGCTGTTCACTTATGAAGCGATGCTCGCGGTGGCCAACCAGCACCCGTTGGCCGGCAAGGCTTATATCGTCCCGGAAGACTTGCTGACGGAAACGCTGATCACTTACCCGGTAGAGCGTGATCGGCTGGACATCTTCACCCGCTTCCTGGAACCGGCCGACATCGAACCGGCCCAGGTCCGCACCTCGGAACTGACGGTAATGATGATGCAACTGGTGGCCAGTGGACGCGGCGTGTGCGGCATGCCGCATTGGGCGCTGCATGAATACAGCTCACGGGGTTATGTGAAGGCCAAGCGCCTCGGTGAGAAGGGTTTGTTCGCGACCTTGTACGCGGGGATTCGTGCCGACATGCTGGATGCGCCGTATATGCGCGATTTCCTGCTGACGGCCAAGGACACGTCGTTCTCGACCCTCGATGGCGTCAGCCCCGTCCGTTAGCACACCACGAACCTTGTAGGAGCGAGGCTTGCCCGCGAAGAACGATAACGCGGTCAGTCTGAATGACGGCATCGACCCTTTCGCGGGCAAGTCGGATCGCCGCACCGCTCGCTCCTACAGGCAGTGCCCCTGGGCATGACTGGCATCCAGCCGCTCGATCCAGATGTTCAAGCCGTACGGCGTTGTTCAAGCATCAGCCGCACTGCCAGCGCCGACAGCACGCACCCCATGAAATAACGCTGCATTGCCAGCCAGCCCGGGTTGTTGACGAACCACGATGCAATGCCCGCCGCGAACAGGGCGATGAGCAGGTTGACGCTGAAGCTGACGCTGATCTGGGTCAGGCCGAGGAGGATGCTCTGGGTAAACACCGAGCCATGCTCAGGCGTGATGAACTGCGGAAACACCGACAGGTAAAACACGGCGATCTTCGGATTCAGGGCGCTGGTCAGAAAGCCCATGGTGATCAGTTTGCGCGACGAGTCCGGCGGCAATCGCTGCGCCTCGAAGGGTGAACGCGCTCCCGGTTTGACCGCCTGCCAGGCCAGCCACATCAGGTACAGCGCCCCGGCCCACTTCAGCACTTCATAGGCCATCGGCACCGCGAGGAACACCGCGGTCAAACCGGCAGCCGCCGCAAACAGGTGCACGAAGAATCCCGCGACCACGCCGAGCAACGACGTCACGCCGGCCTTGCGCCCCTGGCAGATCGAACGGGAGATCAGGTAGATCATGTTCGGCCCCGGCGTCAGCACCATCAGCAACGCGGCGGCGGCGAAGATCAGCAAATCTTGAAGAGGAATCATGACGGGTCCTTGGCATGAATGATCAGGCGATCGCGGTCAGCGAGCCTCGATAAAACGGCAGGATGAGGTCTCGTGTCAATGGCGCCAGCGTGAGATTGCCGTCGGTGACGGGATCGATCCAGCGCACCTCTTCGATCTCCGCTGCCGGGGATACGCCTGAGTCGATAGTCAGCTGAAAGAGCTCGGCCTGGACGACAAAACCCGGCTCATTGGCGGCCGGCGCAGAAAACTGCCCCAGGTAGGTGGCCTGCGCCGGGTCGATGACCAGGTCCAGCTCTTCTGATCCGGAAATGATTCGGTTCATTCAGTAGCGCGTATCTCTGGACAGGGGTCTATGCTCAGCTGACTCGGATCCATAATCTGTACGTTCGGCCAGGTGATCAGGGAAAGGATGCCCCCAATGAGCACACCCCATCATAAAGCCGCCGGTCCCGGCACATGTCGATGAATACGCTGCTGGCGCGGACCAACCGGCGGATTCTGATCGTCGACGATACTGCCTCGATTCATGCCGACTTCGCCAAGATCCTCAGCCCGCCCTCGTTCGATGACGACAGCCTGGTCAGCGCCGAAAATGCCCTGTTCGGCTCCTCTGCGGCGATTTCACCGCAAAGTTTCCTGCTCGATTCGGCGTTTCAGGGCCTCGAGGCCCTGGACAAGGTCGAGACGGCACTGGCCAACGACCTGCCCTATGCAATGGCCTTCATCGACATGCGCATGCCACCGGGCTGGGACGGGCTTGAGACCATCGAACGGCTGTGGCAGGTCGATCCCAAGCTGCAAGTGGCACTCTGCACCGCCTATTCCGACTATTCCTGGGACGACATCGACGAGCGCCTGGAGCTGGGCGATCGCTTGCTGATTCTGAAAAAACCCTTCGATGCCATCGAAATCCGCCAAATGGCGAGCGCGTTGACCGCCAAATGGCAGATGAGCGAAGACGCGGCATTGAAGATGTCACTGCTGGAGCAGGCCGTCGAGGAACGCACCCGGGAGCTGTCCGATGCCAATATCATCGTGCAGAACAGCCCGACCATTCTGTATCGGTTGCGCGGCGAGCCGTCGTTTCCGCTGATGTACATCTCCCACAACATCACCCAATACGGACACATTGCCGCGGCCCTTGTGGCCTCGGCCAACTGGGCCCGGGAACTGATCCATCCCGACGATCAATCGAAGGTCGACACCGCCATGGCCCGGGTGCTCGACCGCCATGCGGCGGGCGCTTCCATCGAGTTCAGGATGCGCACCGGCAACGGCGCCTGGCGCTGGGTGGAAAACCGCTACATTCCGGTGCGCGACAAGGAAGGCCGCTTGCTGGAAGTCGAAGGCATCATCATCGACATCACCGAGCGCAAACTGGCCGAGGAGAAAATCGCCCTGCTGGCCCGCACCGACGGGCTGACCGGGCTGGCCAACCGCGCGACGCTGATCGAGCGGCTGCACCAGGCGTTCGCTGCCGCGCGACGGGGCGCGGCCACCTTTGCCATGTTTTACCTGGACCTGGATCACTTCAAACGCATCAACGACACCCTGGGTCACCCGGTGGGCGACCTGTTGCTGCAAGAGGTGGCCCGCCGGATCAAGGCCTGCGTTCGGGAAAACGATGTGGTCGCACGCCTCGGCGGTGACGAGTTCGCGATCTTGCAACTGGACGCCAGTGACCCGACTCAATCCGCAGGGCTGGCCGCCAAGGTCCGGGATGCGCTGGTGTTGCCCTACTCCCTGGCCGGCAATGATGTGCGGGTCTCGGTCAGTATCGGCATCAGCAGTTACAGCCCGGCCAGCACCAGTGCCGACGGCCTGCTGACCCAGGCCGACATGGCGCTGTATCGTTCCAAGGAAAAGGGGCGCAACCAGTACCACTTCCACTCCGAGGAGATCAATCAGGAGGTGGTCGAACGCATGGCCATCGCCAGCGACTTGAGAGAGGCCATCGAACACGAGGAACTTGAACTGCATTACTGGCCGGAAGTGGACCTGAGCAGCGGCAGGATCCTCGGCATGGAAACGCAGGTCAGCTGGAACCACCCCGAGCGCGGGCTGCTGGAAGCTTCGGCGTTTCTGCCCGCAGCGGAAAAGACCGGCACCATCGTCGCCCTCGGCCACTGGGTGCTGGATCGTGCGTGCCGGCAAATGCGCCAGTGGCGCGACGAAGGCATGGCACCGCCGGTTATTGCAATCAAGCTGTCCCTGGCCCAGCTCAAGAGCGGTCCCGAACTGATCTATGACGTGCTGCGCACCACCGCGCGCTGGGAACTGTGCCCCTGGGACCTGCGCTTCGACGTCACCGAAGCGACGCTGGCCCAGACCAAATGGACCCACAACGATGTGTTGCCACGCCTGCGTGAGCTGGGGGTGAAGATCGCCATCGACGACTTCGGCACCGCATACTCCTCTTTCGACTACCTCAAGACCTACCAGGTCAATCACCTGAAACTCGCCCAGGCCTTCATCGACACCGCTGCCCGCGACCCGGCCAGCGCGAACACCTTGCGCGCCATCATCAACTTCGCCCGGGAGGTAGGGATCGGCATCATTGCCGAGGGCGTCGAAACCCAAGAGCAGCGCAGTTCGCTGATGGCCACCGGCTCGACGATGAACGCCCAGGGTTATTATTTCAGCAAAGCCGTCAGCAGCCAGCAGGCCGCCGAGCTGCTGAAGGCCGGCAGTATCGTGCCCGCGAACCACGACATCGGGCCGATGCTGGACAACCCGCAACGCTCCACGGAGGACAAGGGATGAAAACTCCTTTCGTGCGAACTAACCGGCGCATTCTGATCATCGACGATACGCCCTCGATTCATGAGGATTTTCGCAAGATCCTTGGCGCGCAAAGCGAAGATGAACAGACCCTGGCCGGCACGGAAGAAGCCCTGTTCGGCACGCTGGCGCGTGATCGACTGACGTTCCAGCTCGACTCGGCCTACCAGGGTTCGGAGGCCCTCGAACGGGTCCAGTGCGCACTGGCCGAAGGTCGACCTTATGCCATGGCCTTCATCGACATGCGCATGCCACCGGGCTGGGATGGCCTGGATACCATCGAACAGCTGTGGCAGGCCGACCCGCACCTGCAAATTGCGCTGTGCACCGCCTATTCCGATTACAGCTGGGAAGACATGGCGGAGCGGCTGGAATTCGGCGATCAGTTGCTGGTGCTGAAAAAACCTTTCGACAGCCTGGAAATCCGGCAGATGGCCAGTGCCCTGACCTGGAAGTGGCAGATGGCTCAGGACGCGGCAATGAAAGTCCTGAGCCTGGAGCAAACCATCGAGGCCCGGGTCCACGAACTGCTCAAGGTGTCGCATCTATTGCAGTACGACGTCCTGACCGAGCTGCCCAACAGTACCTTGCTGGGTGACCGCTTGAACCAATCACTGGCGCTGTCCCGGCGCCATGACAAACAACTGGCAGTGATGTTTCTGGGACTCGACCGCTTCAAGCGCATCAACAACGCCCTGGGTCACCCGGTCGGTGACCAGATGCTCAAACAGGTCGGGCGCAATCTGGTGGCCACGGTGCGTGAGTCCGACTCGGTGTTTCGCTACGGTTCGGACGAATTCGTAGTGATCCTCGCCGATATCCGCCACCCCCAGCAGACCAAGGGCATCGCCGAAAAACTCCTCAACGCCATCCGCGCGCCCCAGCACATCGCCGGCCACGACCTGAGCGTAACCGCCAGCATGGGCATCAGCGTTTATCCCGACGACGGCTTCGATGCCATCTCGCTGATCAAGAAAGCCGAAACCGCGATGCGCAACGTCAAGGACAGCGGCCCGGACGACTTCAGTTTTTTCATCGACGACATGAACCAGCGGGCCCGGGATGAGCAAAGCATCGAGACCGGCATTCGCCTGGCGCTGGAACGCAACGAATTTGTCCTGCATTACCAACCCAAACTGGACCTGGGCAGCGGTCAGGTGGTCGGCGCCGAGGCCTTGATCCGCTGGCATAAACCGGGGCATGGCTGCGTCTACCCGTCGGATTTCATCGGCGTGGCCGAAGACAGCGGCTTGATCGTCCCGTTGAGTAAATGGGTGCTGGCCCAGGCTTGTCGACAAGCCTGCGCATGGCAGGCGGCCGGGCTGCCGAAGCTCTGCATGTCGGTGAACGTGTCGGCCATCGACTTCCGCCATCGGGACTTTGTCGACGGCGTCGAGCAGATACTCAAGGACACCGGTCTGGAGCCGTCCTTGCTCGAGCTGGAAATCACCGAAGGCGTATTGATGCAAAACATCGATGCCACCGTCACGGCCCTGAACCGGATCAAGGCATTGGGGGTGCGATTGGCCATCGATGACTTCGGTACCGGTTATTCCAGCCTGAGTTACTTGCGGCGCTTTCCCGTCGACGTGCTGAAAATCGACCAGTCGTTCATTCGCGGCTTGAGCAGCGACAGCAACGATGCCGCGCTGGTCAGCGCCATTATCAGCCTGGGCCGCAGCCTCAAGCTGACCATCATTGCCGAAGGGGTGGAAACCCTCGAGCAGCTGGACTTCCTCAAGGCTCATCAATGCGAGGAAGGCCAGGGTTACTACTTCAGCAACGCCGTGGAGCCGGAGGCCTTCGTCCGGTATCTGGGGTCGGTGAAGCCCTGTGACCGGTGAATGGGGAGGCAAATCTTTATGAGGAAATCTCACCGCCGCAACCTGGCGCTGTTGGGCATCGTCGCCGTGATGCTGGCCTCGACGCTGCTGTTCCTGTACCTCAAATCCAACTCGAACCAGACCACGACCTACGCCGAATCCCGGGACCTGATCGGGCGGATCAAACAGTTGAATGCCCAGTGGGAAACCGAGATCCTCAAGGCCAGGATTGCCATCAGCCACAACTACGACCCGCTGGTCGCACCGCTGACCGAGATGACTCACCTGTGGCAACGGTTCGAAACGATGGCGTCCAGCCACGGCCGCGGCGACTCGCCCGCCTGGCGCGCCAGCCATGACGCCTACCAGAAAACCGTCCAGGAAAAGACCCGTCTGGTGGAGCAGTTCAAGTCGCACAACGCCGTGCTGCGCAACTCGCTGGCGTTCCTGCCCACTGCCGAGGACGACATTCAGGAACAGCTGGCGCAGTGGGAGGACGGGGACAAACTACAGCTGCAGAACATCGCCACCGACACGTACGACTTGCTGCTCAGCAGCCTGGAGTTCGCCCAGGTCACCTCCGACGACCAGGCTGCCGACATCCTGCTCGGGCTGAGCAAACTGGGGGTCAATAAAGAGCGTCTGCCTGAACAGTTCCACAGTCCGATCGATATTCTGAGCAACCACATTGCACTGATCCTGCGCGAGCAACCGGTGGTCAATCGGCTGCTTCAGAACATCGAAGCCACTCCCGTGGCCGAACGCCTGGACGACATTACCAGCCTGCTGAACACGGACCAGCAGCGGGCCGACGCGGTCAACCAGCGCTATCACTTCTACATGCTGGTGTTTTCAGTCCTGCTGGTGCTGTTGCTGGTGTACCTGGCGATTCACCTGATGCGCAGTTTCACGGTGATCCAGCGCGTCAACAAAGCCCTGCAAACCGCCAACGACGAGCTTGAATTGCGGGTGGAAGAGCGCACCCGCGAACTCAAGGACACCCAGAGCGAACTGCTCGACACCGCGCGCCAGGCCGGCATGGCCGAAATCGCCACCAACGTGTTGCACAACGTCGGCAACGTACTCAACAGCGTGAACATTTCGGCCGACCTGGTCACCCGCAAACTGCGCGCCAGCAAGTCCCAGGGTCTGGGCAAGGCCATGCAGCTGATCAACGAGCACCCAGGCGACCTCGGCACCTTTCTCACCCAGGACGAGAAAGGCAAATTGCTGCCCGGCTATCTGAATCAACTGGTGGATGCGATTGCCCTGGAACAACAAGGCATGACCGCGGAACTGGCGCAACTGAGCAAAAGTGTCGACCACATCAAGGACATTGTCACCACCCAGCAATCCTATGCCGGTGCCAACAGCCTGATGGAACCGCTGCACATCAGCGAATTGCTCGAAGATGCCCTGCGCATGAACTTCGGCGCGCTGACCCGACATCACGTCACAGTGATCAAGGAGTACGGCGCGGTGCCGCAGGTCATGGGCGACAAGCACCGGCTGCTGCTGATCCTGATCAACCTGATCAGCAACGCCAGGTACGCCATGTCAGATCTTGGCAATCGCCCGCGGCAAATGACTCTCGGGGTAAAAATAGTCGAAGACACGATCCTGCAAGTCAGCGTCAAGGACGATGGTGAAGGCATCGCCGAAGAGAACATGACGCGGATCTTTGCCCACGGATTTACCACCCGCAAGGAAGGCCACGGTTTCGGCCTGCACAGCTGCGCCCTGGCCGCCATCGAGATGAACGGCCACCTCAGCGCTCATAGTGACGGCCCGGGCAAGGGCGCGCTGTTCACCTTGCAGATCCCGCTCAAAGCCGTCCCGGGGCTCGCTCCTGCAGGTCACCAGTGCAGCACCTTGAGCGGGACTGGCTCTTTCATGACGATGAAACCGTAGGCGCCCAGCAGATAAATCCGGTAGTACTGGTTCTCCAGCAACGGTGGGTAACCCTGATACCCCACCCTGGTTGCATTGCGTCGCGCCCTCTCGGACACCACGTTGGTGATGCCCAATGTCGGCAGACTTTCGGCCAGCACCAAAAAGTCGATGTTCAGCAGGTAGTGCAACACCGGCAACTGCTTGAACGAGCCCGCAGCCCCCACCAGCCAGTGATCGGAATAGGTCACCGACAGGTAAATGCGCTTGGCCTCGCGCAGTTCTCGACGGGATGCAATGTCGTACGCCATGCTGGATACCGCACTGGAAGCGAAGACTTTCTGCACCGTCAGCACCCGACCGTAGGCATACGACAACGACAGCATCGCCAATAGGGGAATCACCAACAGCAACGGCAGCCGCTCGTGGATGTGTCGCAATGCCAGGTGGCTCAAATAGAACAACAACAGCAACAGAACCGCGAAGCCCATCAGCGTCCTGGCCCCTTCATTGAAATCGCGAAAAAACAGCGCCATCCCCGACACCAGCAGCGTCACCACCGGCACTGTCAGCAAACAGATCAGGCCGATCAGCAGGTTCTTCCCCGGGCTGTCCTGACGCGCCGCGACCTTGAACCCCAGCCGAATCGCGCCGGCCACGGCACACAGCAACAATCCGGCGGATACCCAGGTCCATCCGCCGTGGAACAGCAGCACGACTTTTTCCAGTACCCGGCCGATGTTGATATGCAGTTGCAGCAGCGGCTCCGCCGACCAATTCAGCAAGGACGTACGAGTGTGTTGAGTGAATGGATAAGCACTGACGGCGTAAATCAGGCAGCCAAGGATCGCCTGAGCCATTTTCCAGCCGAGCAGACCGCACCACTGCGGCCAGGCCAGTCTGTCATTGGCGCCTTTGAGTGCCTCGAGGCAACACAACCCGAGAAACACATTGAAGCTCACCTGGTACAGCCCCAGCGCCAGGGCAACCAGGAAGGACGGCACCAGCCACTGCCGAATGCGCGAAGGGTGACGAAAGGTGATCGCGTAGATCACCGCCACCAGGCTCAAGGTCATGGCGGGGCCGTCGTATTGATAGGACAGGTTTTGCAGGAAGAAGGGGTTGTACCACAGCGGCAACACCACCAGGCAACAGGCAAGCGTCGGCTGCGGGTAGTAATGAAATGTCAGGCGGGTCAGCGCCGCGGCCATGGCCAGCGTGGCAATCAACAGCGGCAGCGGAAATATGTTCGGCGCGCCGTTGCCGAACGTCAGCAGGTTGTAGAACAGCTCGGCAAACAATCGCCCCTGCTCCGTCCAGGCCATACCGGCCGAGAGCGAACGCCAGTTGTCGTCGATATACGGATAGTCGGCGAGAATCAGCGGCAGGACGTACACCAGGAGTGCGAGCAGAAAAAACAGCCAGACCTGACGGCCTCCAAATTCTTCGCTGACCAGTCGCTTGAACCGGTCCATGCTAAAGCCCGAGCCGGTCTTTGCCGCCGACGATGTCTTTGACCACATAGCGCGGCCGATGCTTGGCTTCGATGTAGATGCGGCCCACGTACTCGCCGAGAATGCCGATGCCGATCAGCTGTACGCCGCCGAGAAACAGGATCGCGGTCATCAACGACGGGTAACCGGGGACGCTGTTGCCGAAGAAAATCTTGTCCAGCACCATGTAGACCGCGTACAGCACCGCGAAGATCGAAATCCCGCCACCGATGTAGGTCCACAATCGCAACGGCACCGTGCTGAAGGAGGTCACGCCTTCCAGCGCCAGGTTCCACAGTTTCCAGCCATTGAACTTGCTGCTCCCCGCCACTCGCCCGGCGCGCTCGTACTCCACGACCACCGTGGTGAACCCGGCCCACGACAGCACGCCCTTCATGAACAACTGATGTTCCGGCAGTGCGCGAATCACATCGACCACCTTGCGGTCCATGAGTCGGAAATCACCGACGTTTTCTTCGATCCGGGTGTAAGCGATACGGTTGAGCACGTGATAGAACAGCGCCGCACTGAGGCGTTTCAGCATTCCGTCGGCGGTGCGATCGCGGCGCTTGGCGAGCACCACATCGGCGCCTTTTTGCCATTGTTCAATCAACCGCGGGACGACGCTGATCGGATCCTGCAGGTCTACATCCATCGGAATCACCGCATCGCCGCTGGCGTATTCCAGGCCGGCGAACAGCGCCGGCTCCTTGCCGAAATTACGCGAGAAGTTGATCAGCAATACCTGTTCATCGATTTGCGCCAGCGCCTTGATCTGCTCGACCGTGCGGTCGGAACTGCCATCGTTGATAAACACGATCTCGAACTCGACCTGTTCCAGTTGCAACTCACGCCGCACCGCTTGATAAAACAGATCGATCGCCTGTTCCTCATTGAATACCGGAACGATCAACGAGATTTTCATTGCTCACGCTCGCGAAACACCACGTATTTTGAGAACAGAAAGCCCAACACCAGGCTCAAGGCCGAAAACAGGGCCACCGTCAGCAGACCATGAAACCGCCACACGTCACCGGCATGGCCGACGCCCAGGCTCAAGGCACCCATGGTTCCCAAGAATAGAAGATAACCGCCGAACGAGGCCTTGGCGTCGAAGGTATACAGCGCGTTCATGTAAAAGGAGAAAGAGGCGGCAACGCAGAAGGCTGCCAGGTTGCTCAGGGCCTGACTGAAGTCGGCCGCCACACTCAGCAGGAAGAAGATTTGCCAGTGGATCAGCGTATTGGCGACCCCGACCACGGTGTAACTGGAAAATCCTTTCCACAAGAGCCTCATGCTGTCCCTCCCGCTTCAGGTCATAAGGCTTTGAACCTGTCTACTGTCAGAAATCACAAGCCTGATGGTCTTTCAGACCAGTGGTCTCTTGATCCTCCATAACGCAAAAGCCCCGATCATTGACCAGGGCTTTTGCATTTCAAGCGTGTCGACTCACTTATGAAGCCGAACGCACTGCTCCTTGCGACACATTGGTCGGTTGCAGCTTGAACACGTAGAACAATACCGTCAGCAGTACCAGGAACGCCGGGCCGACATAGAGTGCCACGCGGGTGTCCGGGAAGTAGGCCATCAGCCCGACCACCAGCACCAGGAACGCCAGCGCCAGGTACGAGCTGATCGGGAACAGCCACATTTTGTATTTCAGGCCCGCACGTTCGCTGGCGCTCAGGCCTTTGCGGAACTTGAGTTGGGCCAGCAGGATCATCACCCAGGTCCAGATCGCGCCGAAGGTGGCAATCGCGGTGACCCAGACGAAGACTTTCTCCGGCACCAGGTAGTTGAGCAGCACGCCCAGCAACAAGGCACCGATCGACAGCAGCAGCGCACGGCGCGGCACGCCATTGCTGGAGGTCGTGGCAAAACCGGCTGGGGCCTGGCCGTTCTGCGCCAGGCTGTAGAGCATGCGCCCGGTGCTGAAGATGCCGCCGTTGCAGGACGAGAGTGCGGCAGTGATCACCACGAAATTGATGATGCCAGCAGCGGTCTTGATGCCCAGACGCTCGAAGGTCATCACGAACGGGCTGCCCTGGGTGCCGATTTCGTTCCACGGGTAGATCGACAGGATCACGAACAACGCACCGACGTAGAACAGCAGAATCCGCCAGAACACCGAGCCGATCGCGTTGGGAATGGTCTTCTGCGGGTTCTTCGCTTCCCCGGCAGTCAGGCCGATCATCTCGACGCCGAGGTAGGCGAACATCACCATTTGCAGGGACATCAACACGCCTTGCACGCCGTTTGGCATGAAGCCGCCATGGGCCCAGAGATTGGAAATCCCCAGCGCCACGCCGTCGTTGCCAAAGCCGAACGCGATCACGCCGATACCGCCCACCACCATCGCAATGATGGTGACGATCTTGATCAGGGCGAACCAGAACTCGAACTCACCGAAGGCTTTTACTGCGATCAGGTTGATCGAGCCCATGCTGATCAACGCCGCGAGTGCCCAGATCCAGCGCGGCACGTCGGGGAACCAGACGCCCATGTACACCGCCACCGCGGTGATTTCCGCGACGCAGGTCACCAGCCACAGGAACCAGTAGTTCCAGCCGGTGAGGAAGCCCGCCAGGGGGCCGAGGTAGTCTTGGGCATAACGGCTGAAGGAGCCGGCGACCGGGTTATGCACGGCCATCTCGCCGAGGGCGCGCATGATCACCAGGATCGCCAGACCGCCGATGATGTAGGACAGCATGATGGCCGGGCCGGCCATTTCGATGGCCTTGGCCGAACCGAGGAACAGGCCGACGCCGATACAGGCACCGAGCGCCATCAAGCGAATATGCCGTTCGCCGAGTTCGCGTTTAAGCGGGCCGCCCTGAGCGGTCTCGCCGTGGGGCAGGTGATTGCCGACTGGCATAGGGGTACAACCTCGTCTTGTTATTGGATATGACCACCGAGTGTCGAAGCGCCGGCCGATAAGCCATTGCTTGCCTGAAACCGGGTCTACTTCGTGGGCAGAACCGTCCTGCAGGACAAAACCTCCAGGATCAGCGGGGCGTGCAGTATAAAAAGCTTCGTAGAGGGTTTTTCACTCTATAAACCACAACATTCAGCGAGAACTCTCGGGAAAGGTCCAGTTTACGGAGGGGCATTACCTGGCTTGTGTAGGATTATTCGCTGCGCAAACGGCGCGGAGCATTGCACAGCATTGGTGCACCGTCATGATCCATACAGGCAGTATTTACGCGGCGATGGCTCTATTCAGCGCACCTCAGGCTATTCAGACCTAATATTGAGCAAGTTCTTGTGGCGAGCTCCCTTGCCACAAAGCCCTCTTGCCACAGCAGGCTTCCTGACCACAAACAAAGTGAATCCACGAAATTTGGGTGTTCACAATTTTTTCACCAACGCCATCCACCGTCTAAGCTTCAATCAAGTCCGATCAATCTGCGGGAATGGATCAGTCGACTATGGGCGCTGTATGGCAAACCGATTCGAGTAAAACTGTGGTTTCGACTGAACGAGTGGATGAAGCGCCTTTACCTGAAAAACCTGGCCGTTCCCGGCACGGCTGGGGGGCATTCTGGTTGTTGCTGCTGATTATCGCGATTGTCGTGGGGCTGGCTGCGGCCAAGGAAATGCGCACCTCGAAGTTTCAATCCCGGGAAGTCAGCAAATTTGCCTCGTCCCTGAAATATGACATGCAACCCGGACCCAGCGACGCCATTCACTACCCCGGCGCCGGGCCTTTCGATCTGCGTTTGGGCTACAGCTCCCTGGACGAGTTCCTGCCACGGCTGCTCAAGCGTGACTACGTCATTGCCTCGCAAACCCGTTTTTCCGAGGCGCTGATGAACTACAGCGACAAGGGCTTTTTCGTGCCCTATCCAGAGAAAATCCAAGCTGGATTGTCGATCACCGATTGCCGTGCGGCACCGCTATACCAGTACAAATACCCGCAACAACTGTACTCAAGCTTCGAGGCGATCCCGCCAGTGGTGGTCAGCAGTCTGCTGTTCATTGAAAACCGCTTCCTGCTCGACCCTCGTCAACCCCAGGCCAACCCCGCCGTGGATTGGCCTCGGTTCGGCATGGCGGCGTGGTCCCAGGTCGCTAAATTGCTGCACCTGCCGGGCCAGTCGGCGGGGGGCAGTACCCTGGCGACCCAGCTTGAGAAATACCGGCACTCGCCCGATGGCTTGACCGTCTCGGGCGCGGAGAAAATTCGCCAGATGATTTCCGCCAGCGTGCGCGCCTATCAGGCCGGGCCGGATACCCTCGAGGCCCGGCAGAAGGTGATTCGCGATTACCTCAACAGCGTGCCCCTGTCAGCCGTGCCGGGTCACGGTGAAGTGCATGGCATGGCCGAAGGTTTGCGCGTCTGGTACGGCGCCGACTTCAATGAGGCCAACGAACGGCTGACCAGCACGGCGACAGATCCGAAAACCATGGCGGAAAAAGGCCTGGCCCTGCGTGAAATGCTGTCACTGATGATTGCCCAGCGCCGTCCTTCCCATTACCTGACCAAGGGCCATGATGAATTGGCCAGCCTCACCGACAGCCACATTCGCCTGCTGGCCCAGAATGGCGTGATCGATGCGCCCCTTGCGAAAGCGGCATTGGCCAGCAAGGTGACCTACCGGGATTGGCTGACCCAGCCCACTATCCAGCCGATTGAAACCAACAAGGGCATCAGCGTGGCGCGCAGTCGTCTCGGCGGGTTGCTCAATCGTCCGCTGTACGACCTCGATCGCCTCGATCTCTCGGCGACCAGTACCTTGCAAGGCGATCTGCAAGCCCAAGCCACCGAGTACCTCAAGCACCTGGCCGACCCGGCCTTCGCGGCACAGATCGGCTTGATCGGTGAACGCCTGTTGACCCCCACCAGCACCGCGCAGGTGCGCTACAGCTTCACCCTGTTTGAACTGACGCCAGACGGCTCACGAGTGCGAGTGCAGACCGACAGCACCGACCAGCCGTTCGACATCAACGAAGGCAGCAAACTGGAATTGGGTTCCACGGCAAAAATGCGTGTGCTCACCACCTACCTGCAGATCATCGCCGAGCTGCACGATAAATATGCCACGATGACCGTCCCGGAACTGAAGAAAGTCGACGTCCCGGACCAGGACCGCCTGAGCCGCTGGGCCGTCGACTACCTGATCCAGAATAAAGACCACAACCTGTCGACCATGCTGGGCGCCGCCCTGGACCGCAAATACTCCGCCAGCCCCGGGGAAGCTTTTTTCACCGGTGGCGGGCTGCACACCTTCGTCAACTTTCGCAAGGAAGACAACGGCCGCCTCCCGACGCTGCGCGATGCCCTGCGTGAGTCGATCAACCTGCCGTTCATTCGGCTGATGCGTGATCTGGTGCGCTACACCACGTATTCAGGGCCCAACAACAGTGCCGAACTGCTCAAGGACGATAGCGACCCGCGGCGTCAGGAATACCTGGCCTCGTTCGCCGACCGTGAAGGCACCTCGTTCCTGCTCAAGTTCTGGAAGAAATACAAGAACAAGGACACCCGGGCACGGCTCGAGACGTTCCTCGACGGCATGCGCCCGACCCCGATTCGCATGGCCGCCGTGCATCGTTATCTATTCCCCCAGGCCAACCAGGAAAGCTTCAACAGCTTCGTGCGTTCGCACCTAAAAGGCGCCAAGCTCACCGAAAAACTCACCGACGAACGTCTTGAGCGGCTGTACCTGAGTTACGGACCCGGCTCGTATGACCTGCCGGACCAGGGCTTCATTGCCAAGGTGCACCCGCTGGATCTGTGGCTGATCGGCTACCTGTTGAATAACCCCGATGCCAAGTTCAGCCAGATCGTCAAAGCCAGCCAGTTCGAACGCCAGGAGGTCTACAGCTGGCTGTTCAAAAGCCGGCACAAGGGCGCCCGCGACAGTCGCATCCGCACCATGCTGGAGATCGAGGCGTTCCTCGACATTCACCAGCGCTGGCAGAAAGTCGGCTACCCCTTCGATCACCTGGTGCCATCGCTGGCCACCGCTATCGGCAGCTCGGGCGATCGCCCGGCGGCGTTGGCCGAGCTGATCGGCACCATTCTCAACGACGGGGTACGGATGCCGACATTGCGCATCGACAGCCTGCACTTCGCGGCGAACACCCCGTATGAGACCCGATTGATCAGTAATCCGGACGCCGGCAAACGGGTGATGCCATCCGAGGTGGCCTCGGCCATGCGCGAGGCCTTGTCGCAGGTGGTGGATGCCGGCACGGCCAAACGGGTCTCCGGCAGTTTCATCACGCCCGACGGCAAACCGTTGGCCATGGGCGGCAAGACCGGCACCGGCGATAACCGTATCGAAGCCATCGGTTCCGGCGGGCGGATCCTGAGCTCGAAATCGATCAACCGCACCGCGACCTTCGTGTTCTATATCGGCGATACCCACTTCGGCACCATGACCGCGTTCGTGCCCGGGCGCACGGCCGAAGCGTTCAAGTTCACCTCGGCGTTGCCGGTGCAGGTGCTCAAGGGCATGGCGCCGATTCTGACGCCCTACCTGCAACCGGGTAGCGCGTCACAATGCCACCCGGTGGACGGTTCGTCCGTGGCGGCAGCCGATCCGATACCGCGACGCTGAATTTATCCTTCGGCAGGTGGTATTTATATATTTTTCATATTCGAATCTTCACCAGATCACGGGCAAAAAGCGACGTTTGAGCAGCGATATTCAGACTTTTATTTAGAGCCGCGACAGATAGGCTGATCATTCTTAAAACGATCAAGGATGATTGCCATGTCTGATACTCCCACGCCTGCCGAAAATACCAATAAAGGCCGGCACTACGACTTCATCAAGAATGCCATCGGCGCCCCCTTCAAAACCGCCACCCTCAACAGGGGCCTGGCCCTGGCGGCCACTCCACTGCAGATGCAGCCGTGGTACACCACCGCGCCCGCCACCCTGCATGCCAAGCTCAAGGCCGCCAACCTCAAGGCCTGGGGCTCGCAGAACCAGGTGGATCAACTGTTCAAACACCTGCTGGACGTGCATTCGTTTGCCAAGCCCCTGCTCCAGGCGAAACTCAGGGAACGCTACGGCATCGAGCATGACGTCAGCACGACTTACCTGCGCCTGTACCTGCCCAAGGATTTGCCCTGGTATACGCATGACGTGACAGGCGGTGTCACGACCCGGACCGTGTCCCTGCTGGATGCGGCGCTGCACAACTTCGCCAAGACCGAAACGGTCCATGCCGACTCGCAGTTCATCAGCAAGCCCGACGATCGCGGGCACTTCGATGTCATCGCGATCAAGCACAAAATGACCATCAGCCAGTTCCAGGCACTGTGCCGGGACCTGGATCTCGGCGCGCTTTACAAGGAGCACCTCGACAGCTATCTGCTGCCCGGCGAACCGGTCGCCGAAGCCGTCATGAAGCTTAAGGTGACCGAAAGCCAGAAAGATGCACTCACTGTCGCCGCGCAGCTGGCATTGACCGTTGGCGATATCCAGTACGATGCCTACAAGCTGATGCTGGATCTGGCCAAGGACGAACCTGCGCTAGTGCTCAATGGCAGGCAGATGCGCTGCTGCGACCTGTCGATGATGGAAATCCGTCTGACCGGCATTATCCTGCTGATTCCTGCGGTGCCCGGCCGCGGCGGCATTCGACGGCTCATTGCGTACGTCCCCCATGACCCGGATCACCCGCTCAAGGAGTACGACTCACCCGAAGCGTTCATGACTGAACTGGCGCGTCAGTTACGCGAAAACAAAGTCGGCGCATCATCGAAGCAGAGTTATCGACAATTCTTCAGCCAGTTCGTCGATCAGCAACAGCGCGGGCACTTTTTCGCCGACCTCGATCGACGTCTCGTGACCGTCAGGTGGCATGACAAAGAGGATCCGACGGATCAGAGCCCGCCGTGGCGCGAGGATCCCGTGGCTCGCCCCCACCTGCAATTCCAGCACCTGCCCTATTCCGCAAATCACTGGGAACACGCCTACCGGCAAAAACTCAACAAGATCCTCAACGATGCACGCGAGATCGCCGTGTCCACCGCCGACACGGACAGCAACGCGCGCTGGGCCTGGTGGGACAACTTCAAGAAAATCGTCTCGGACATTTTCAACGTCGCGCTGTTGATCGCCACGCCGTTCGTGCCGTATGTGGGCGAACTGATGATGGCCTACACCGTTTATCAACTGACCAGCGACGTCATCGAGGGGATCGTCGACCTGGCCGAGGGCCTCGCCCTGGAAGCGGCCGAACAGGTGATCGGCGTGGCGACGGATGTCATGCAACTGGTGGGGTTTGCGGCGGGCGCGAAGCTCGGCAACGCTTTTCGGCTCAAACTGTGGCCACGAGTGGAGGGCATGAAAGCGGTCAAGCTGCCCGATGGCAAACCAACACTGTGGCATCCCGATCTCGCCCCTTACGAACAGAAGAACGTCACCCTCTCGGAGGATTCAAAACCCAACGAGCACGGCCTGCATCGACACGCCAATCAGGACATTCTGCCACTGGACGACAAGCTCTACGTCGTCGAAAAAGTCTCGCAAGCGCCCACCTCCCGAACGCATCGAATCAAGCATCCCACCCGCCCCAATGCCTACGCGCCCAAGCTGGAACACAACGGCCATGGCGCCTGGGTGCACGAGGCGGAAAACCCGGGCAGCTGGGAAGGCGAAACCTTGATGCGCCGCCTGGGGCACAAGGTCGATCGCTTCTCGTCCACGGAACTGGAGCAGATCCGCATCAGCAGCGGCACCGAGGACAATGCGCTGCGCCGGATGCATGTCGAACATGCGGCGCCTGCGCCGGTGCTGGCCGACACGATCAAGCGCTTCAGCGCGTACGACGAGGTCCGGGTTGCCAGTGCGAATATTCGCGCAGGGCAACCGATCGATCCAGCCTCCCTCTGGTTTGAACGGATGCTGACAGGGCTGCCAGAATGGCCTTCCGCACGGGCACTGGAGGTGTTTGAAAAGGCTGACCTGACAGGCAGCTCGCGCAAATACGGCAACGCCAATGCAACGGACACCGATACGTTGGGCATAAGTCTGGCCGATGTCATGTCCGGCAAACTGCCCGAACGCGTCGTGGCTTTTTTGAATGACACCGAGGTCACGACCTTGCTCGGTCGCGAGGTGCCTGGCGCCGATCGCACCCAGGCCTTGCGGGATCGATTGGCGGACACCGTTGATGAACGTAAAGGCGAGATCACCCGATACCTATACCGGGCTGGCGAACGGTCAAACCAGGCGCAGGTCAGCCTGCTCAGGCAAACGTTCCCCGACCTGCCGCTGCCCTTCACGGAAACGCTCCTGACCCACGCCTCGGCAGCCGAGCGGCAACGAATGACGGATGACAATCGCCTGCCGCTACGCATTAAAACCCAGGCACGGGAATTCAACTTCGAAGCCACCACCGCTCGCGCTTATGACGGCTTTTATCATGATCAGCTGGTGCTGCCGGAGACCGAGCGGTTGGCGCTGAACACGCTCAAATTCAATACCGACAGCTTCGCCGATTTGCGCATCGAGGTGCGTGACGGCACCTATGACGGCACGCTACGCTGCAGCGTCGGCCCGGATGACGCCGCGACGGTTCGGCGACTGATCAGGGACGAACAGGCTCAGTACGAGGTGCTCGACGGCGCCAACAAGCCCCTCCATGCCGCCGATGACTTCTACGAATCGATTCTGCGCGCCCTGCCTGATGACCAACGCATGGCCGTGGGGTACACCCGCGGTCAGGGCCGTCTGTTCAAGCGCTGGCTCATGGAAAAATCTGCGCCGGCGGCCGAACGTCGAACGGTGATGGCCGAACCGCCGATTCGTCCGGTTGCCAGCATTGAAACCGAGAATCTGGTGCGGGGCCCTTGGCGTTTTTTTAGAGCAAGGACCCTCGAAGAAAAGGTCAGAGAGTTACACCCCTCTTTCAGCGATCAAGAAGTGACTGGCTTTATTGAGGCATTACGGGTCAAGGGCGACCCCGACCAGGCCCTTGACCGGCGCAAAGACGAACTCGATGAATTACGCACTATTTTACAAAAGTGGCGTCAAGATCAACATCCCATTATGGATAGCTCGGATGTAGCCAACCCTATCAATAACTTTCACGACTTTCTTCGAAACGGCGGCAGTCACATTTCTGAACGACTCCTTGAATGCTTCGAACGCAAGAGTAAGGCATTCGGCGAACACAATACCCACCCGGAAAGCGGCTATACGTTGGACCTGTCCTCAGAGTTCATGGGGCCGAATCTTGATCGCTGGTGGAACGATCTGCGTGAACAACCCAATATCAAAAAGTATCTCGACCAGATTACCGTGCTGAATCTGGACAACGCGCGCTTTTCCGCCGACGCTGGCGGCCTGTTGAACGACTTTTCCAACGTGCGTCATTTGAGCGCTCGCTCCAGCAACCTGAAAAAGCTGCCTGCCGATATCGGCAGGATGCATTTGCTTGAAACCTTGCGCCTGACAAACAACGACATCAGGTTGACGCCTGACTCCGCCAGGCAATTGGGTGACCTCACTCGCCTGGAAACATTGAGGCTGGACAACAATCCACTAATGCAGCCCCTGGATGTCGGACGCATGCGCCGATTGAAAATCCTGAGCCTTAAAACCACCGGCCTCGACACCTGGCCGGAACACCTGTTCATGGACGGGATCATCGCCAAACATCGCCCGCGTGGCTTTCATCTCGACCTGCGGGGCAGTCCGATCAAAACGGTGCCAAACGTCGTTCGTGGCTCGGATCACGCACTCATCGTGGCCCGCACGCAACTGGACACCCGGAAGCTTAACGATGTCGATCGAGTCCTTTTGGGAGACTACCGCCAGTCGGTAGGCTTGTCCCCTGAACAAGCCTACGAACCCGTTGCAACCAATGAGATAGCCCATTGGAGGTCGTTACCGGACGACACAGGTATGCATCGTTCCTCAACCGGGGTCGGGACATACAGGGACGAGTCCTGGAGTGATGTGGCGTCTGAGCCCGACTCCGACGGTTTTTTCAGGGTTATCCGCAGGCAAAGAGAGAGCTCGGATTACCAGGATCCTCAGGCACGCAAACAGCTCACCAGGCGAGTCTGGGAGATGATCGATGCCGCGGCATTGGACTCCCGCCTGCGCAAGAAACTGTTCACAATCGCCAGCGAGCCATTTACTTGCGCTGATGCAGGGTCACAACTGTTCAACAACATGGGGATAAAAGTCCTGGTATCCAAGGCATACACAGACTCGATATCTGCGGCGGATCTTGAAACCAGGCTTGTCAAACTGGCCAAGGGCGCTGCTCGTCTGGATCAGGTGGGAGAAATTGCCAGAGCCGAGTACCGCGCTCAGGCCGAGAAACATCGAAACGACGCGGGTTATCCCAAGCCGGATGAAGTGGAAGTACACCTGGCGTTTGAGACCGGACTGGCCAAGCGGCTGGATTTACCCTGGCAGTCTGAAGCCATGCTGTATCGCCGCACCGCGCGCGTGGACCAGAAAATGATCGACACTGCCTACGAGACGATTATCGAACGGGAGAGTGGTGACGGGTTGGTCAACGGGATGATTGATTCATTCTGGCAACAACATTTACGAAACACCCATCCGGCGGAGTTCGCCGCGAATGATCGTCTGTTCAAAGGAAAACAAGAGCTCGTCGACGACTTGCACCTGGCCCAACAAGACTGGGTGAGTACAACAGATCCGAAAGACTTGGCCTCGCGCCAAAGAACCCTGGAAAGGTTGGCCGGGGAACTGGATGTTCCGCAGACCGACGTGTTTACCGAAGACCGGGACGAGATTGCGCGGCTGTATGAGCGGCTTATATCAGACCTGGGCTATGCTCGAGATGAGTTGGCCAGAAAGCTGACCCGCGAAGCGATGGAAAGAGTCGGGATTCATCCGCTGTAACGCGCCTTGAATGTAGTCGACCAACCCCAGGCCAGCCCCGAGTCTGATCCACTCGGGGCTGTTTTCTTCGGCAGGTTGTTCAGCCCACTTCCGAATCCCAGATAACCGTGACATTGCCTGAATAGCTTCGGGATATGCCCGGCTTGAGCATTTCCTCAACCGCCTCGCGGGCCACTTCGAAATGCAAGGTGCCGGGTTTGCGATCAAGGTAAAAACCAGGCTGAAAAAATTCGCTGCCAACACCATCACGCCGCAGTAAACGACGACTGACGGGTTGCCCCGCCGCATCCGCCAGCCCATCAGGCAAGGTAACGCTGACTTCAAGTGGCACCGGATGGCCGGCGTTCGGTTCCCACAATGCACAATTATTGCCGCTGGCGTACTGGCATTGCAGGTTCATTTTGAAACGGCTCGACGCAGAGATATTGAATGTCTGATCGCGGAACAAACGTATCGGTTTACGACCCTGTGTCAGCCAGGATTGCCAGCCGCCTTGCGGCTCTAGCACCACACGATTGCCCCCGGGGGGAAGGTCGACTTTCAGTGTGTGATTCACGACCAGCAGAAAGTTGAGGGTCAGCAGGCTGTCTGCCGGGATCATGACGTCGCCCATGTCGAAATCCTGGCCAGGACCGACGGAATACGTAATGGACCCGGTGTACTCACCAGAGACCATTTTCAGCGGATCCGGGGTGCGTAATTCATAAGCGTATACAAAATATTGATAGCGCAAGGCGAGTGGGATATCGAATTTCGCCTTCTTGCTGCAAACCCCGGCTCCCTCGGGGACTTTCCAGAAACTGTTGTAGCCATGCGGACCCGCAGAGGACCATCCCACGCCCTGACACGGCGCCGGCGCATAAACCCATCCCCCACCTTCCCATAAATCATCCCACCATCCTCCTCCCGTCAACTCGACCACAGACAAGGGAATCTGTGTCTCATGGCCAATACCGGCAATCCTCAACTCCAGGTTTTTGGTATCACCCGAAGCGTGAGTAACCGTAATGTTGTTCCAGTCAGAAGGTACTTTGGCCATTCCGCCCTGACGTGGATCGGCATGATTGTTCCTGATCGGCGCATTGGCGGTAAATGGAATACGCGCGACAAGGCTGAACAGGCCTGAAGGCTCACAGGCTTGCGGCACCTGACGACAAAAGCCCTCGGACGGCGTCTGGTTCTTGAACTGATTTTTTTGCGGGTTCGAAGAATCCGGCTGGAACGTGGCCTCGATGTTATGCACCTCGGCCCTCGCGACGACTGCAAACAGGGCAAACAGGGCAAACAACAGACCGAGCCGAGCCGCGCCCCGCCACCATTCATGGGATTCAGTGCTGCTAAAATTCATCGGGTTGTGCTCCTGAAATAAGGCCTTTTTTTCATGGTCCACGCGCTCACTCCCCAGGCGCCCTTGCACTGAACAACAACAGAACATTGCCGCTGTAGTCCCCCGGCCGGTATCCACCGTCAGGTTTTACCGGTTCAATCTGCAGCATCACTCGCTTGCCCACCGCCGCGTCCTGCGCAGAAAGCACTTGTCGCGGGGCAATGTCAGGGCTCAATTCAACACCGTTGAAACTGACCCGCAGCGCAATATCGTCACCCGGCGTGCCGTTCGACAGGAAGGGCGCGGCTTCCAGGCGCGCTTCAATCGCGCTGGTGTCATGTCGCACATCGAAATTCTTGCGCACACTGCTCAGGGTCGAGTTCGAGAGATTCCAGTTCAGCCGCTGCGGCCGGTGAATCCAGTCCGATTCAGCCGGGATCACGTAAAACGCGAGCGTCGGGATGGCCACGGACACCTCGAAGGTGTGCTCTTCCCGGGCAGCCCAGGTCAAAGATCCCGTCAGTACGGTCATTACCGTCAGCGCGACGGCGGCGCAGTGCTTGATCATGTTCGATACCCGTTGCGTCAATGGAAAGCAGGTCTATCGGCTCACTACCTTCAGGTCTTTTTTAAGCTCGCCTTCGATCAGCTTGAAGCGGTATTCGCGTCCCTTTTCCTTGTCGAATCCAAATACCTTGCCCGCCATGACGTGGTGTTTGGTGGTCGCGCCACAGTTGGACTCATTGCTCAATGAACAGCTTTTGAACTCGTCGACGATGAGTACCGTATTGCCGTTATTGCGCAGCTCGTAGCGGTGATCGGTTTCATTGACGGCGGTCTCGAAGCGCGCGTCTGTTGGCCGTACGAAAAAGACCGTGCCGAACCCGGTCATCACGTTGACGCCGGCAGACAGGTTTTTCTTGTAGTCTTCGCGCTCTTCGCTGCTGACCAGAAACTCATCTTCCTTTTCCGGCACCACGGGCACGAACCGCACCCGGAAGTAGCGCTCACGGTCACGCTCGCCCATGTACAACAGGCGGGTGCCTTGCATGCCCTGGGCCGGCACGATCAGGCGCGCCGGGCTGGCCATCACCCCGTTGCGCGAGGCGCCGTCGGCGGCGGCCTCGACCGGGATTTCCCTGGGTGTGCCGTCGGCGTCATAAACGATTTCCAGCACGCTGACCTTGACGAATGCGGTGCTGTCGCCGCTGTTGAATGCCCTCGAAGTCGAAACTCACCGAACTGTTCTGGTACGCGGTGATCGGGATGAAGTTGCGCCCCGGCTTCAACGCCGCGCTGCCGCCGCTGTAATCGTCGGCGCGCAGGGCAATGTCATCGATGTCCGACTCCACGTCGACGATCAGCCCCGCACCGCGCATCTCATGCTGACTGGTCAGCATCATTTTCTCTGCGCCGATGGCCAGGGTGCTGTCCAGGTTCAGGCCACCGGTGAAGTTGCCGTTATAGGACGAGCGCTGGAGAAAACCATCGCCATTGATTTGATCGGTGCGAAAGTTCGCCAGGCTGGACATGCCGACGCCATAGGTGTCGGTGAGTGCGGTCACCGAGACGTTTTGCAGTACATGATCCTTCAGGTCTTTACGCCAGCCGAGGGAGGCATTGTTGTCGCGACTGCCATCCCGGGCCGTGCGCGAGCCGATGCTGCCGGTGATCTGCTGACCCGGCGCGCCCATTGCCAGGTTGATGCTCAGGTCGACCCCGCGATTGCGCGCACTGCCGCTGCTATAGCTGCCCGGTCGGTCGAACAGCGACAGCCGCCAGTTGCCATCGCTGCCAAACAGCGTGGTGCGCTGGTTCCAGCCCAGGTCCAGGCCGACGCCTTCGACGTTGCCCTCGCTGTGGGACACCCGGGCATTGATCGAACTTTTGCTGCTGAGCCGATGGTTGAGCGCCAGCGACGAGTTGCTGGTCTCACCGACGAACACATTGCGCTGACGTATGCGGGTGCCGTCCGGCAGGGTTTCGTAGAGGTCAGTGGTGTCCAGCCAACTGCGGTTGTGGCTGATCACCAGGCTGCCGGATCCATAGTTATAGAGGCTTTGCAGATCGAGGCCGGTGCCATGATCTTGCGTCTGGTACACGTTGGCGTACAGGCTGAGGTGATTGGCCAGGGTCCAGTCGATGGAACTGCCATATTGCAGTTTTTCGCGAATCTGCCGCGCCGACAGCCCGAGAATGACTCGCGGGTGCATCAGGTAATTGACCGATGCCCCTGCTGTGGCACTGCCGCTGGACTGCTGATCCCAGTTGCTGAGCAGTTTGCTTTCTTCGCCGGCGAACAGATTGTAGCGCCAGCGATCGTCGAGGTTGCGCCAGTTGCTGGGCTTGTACACCAGCTCCTGGGTGGTGGAGGTGATCTGGCCGTCTTCGACCAGGCGTACCTCCACTTCGTAGATGCCGCCGGGCAACGGACGGGTGTCGAGGGTCTGTAAACCGGCGGGTACCGACTGCGTGTTGAGCAACAGACCGTCGCGATAGATCTCCACCGAACCCTGGCGATTGGCCGTGACATAGATCGGATAGACGCTGGGCATCGGACTGTTGATCGCCAGGCTGTCGGAGCTGCCGTACATGACGCCGACAGCGGTATCGGGGCTGGTGCCAAACGTGCGCGGTTGGCGTGTCAGCCCTTCGGAATTGGGGGTGAAATAGCCCAGGCGCAGGAAGCTGCCTTGCAGTTCGCGCTGGGTGTAAAGCTCATGCACCGCATGATAGAGCTTGTCATCGGGACCGCCGAGGCGGGCCAATTGCATATTGAACGTCTGGCTCCAGTTGCCCAGGCTGGCGCTGGCTTCAAGGCCATAGCGTCCGCCCAGATCCTGATCCTGGCCACCATTGAGGTTGAGCTGGTTACGGACCATCAAACCGCGGCTGCCGCCTTCGGGCTGTTCGAAGTAACGCTTGGCTTGCACGTCCCGTTCAGCGTTTTCGGTGAGGATCGAGACCAACGAGTTTTCCAGGTTGTAATGCACGGCCAGCACCTGATCCGGACACGAACCGGTGCAATTGCCTAACGCCACACCCGGCTTCAAGTAACTCGCCCATTTTTCCCGCTCGACGGGGCCGAAGCGGTTTTCGCTGGTGTCGGTAAATTCGAGCAGGGTGATGCGATCGTCACGAGACAGCACCACCATCGCCTCCCCCAGCGGCTGTTGATCGAGTTCCACCCGAACAGCCAGAGGCACATCAAAGAAATGCTCCTCGAAATCCGCCGGCAGGCCTTTGGCCTGGGCCAACAGGCTGCGCGGCGTCGTACCGGCGGAAGAAACGGGAGCCGCCACTGCACTGGCACAAAACAACAGCGCAAGCGCAGCCGCGATGGGTATCATCGGGAACATGAACTCTTACTCTGATTACGAACAAGTTGAAGTCCGACGTGGCAAACACTGCTGTTTGCCCCGTCGGCTAACGCGACGTGTAATGTCAGCGTTTGTTGACTGATCGCTTGATCAACGAGTAACGACCGGCGGAACGGCGTCGAAGGTCATTGCTACGACGCCGGTGTAATCGCCCGGGGCAGGAATGGTGGCATCCTTAAGAGCAATGTTCAGCGATGCACGGAAGTTGACATCCGACTCAGCTTCGCCCACAACCGGTTTCGGCGTGGTCGTCAGTTCGACGTTATTGATGGTGACCTTCAGATCAGCGGTATCTGCGCCAGAAATCAGCCTTGGGGTGCTGTCCAGGCTGGCGTGGACCGAACCGTTGTTGTTACGGATATCGAAGAAGCCATTGACCTCGCCCATTTTGCCGGTTTCTGGCTTGTAGCTCATATCCTGATCCTTGTTAACCAGATCAGGGTTGGTAGGCACTACGTAGAAACCATCGGTCGGCACATGAGCAATGACGCTGATCGAGTGAGCGGCTTCACCGGCAGCGAATGCCCCGGACGAACCCAGTGCCAGAAGAGCCAGAGGAGCAGCGATTGCGAATTTCTTGAACATTGTTAAGTACCTGTTTTCTTAATGGAGGCGGTTCATTGAAAGTAAAAAAAGCGTCCCCTTGTCGGATCGCTTTACTTCAACTTTCAACGCCGGTGCATCTTCGGCTTCCTGATCCGGAAAGTAAGCAGGCAACTTCCGATGAGCGCGTAGTTCAACCACCCCACGACTGGAAGGAAAAAGATACAAAAAATACAAATATAAAACAGTGACTGTAAGTTACGACCTACAGACAGTTTGATTGAAAAAACCATACAGCAATTTGCACTATATAAATCGGTAACTTGCAGACAATTAGAATACTAACTCTACAATTATTAGAGTAATAGCTTCAACTTTCAGAAAAATTCCGTTCGTGTGAAATATCCTGCTGGCCCTTTGTAATTTCCCTCGCTGGGTGCAGCGCCGCTGGTCAGCTGATTTCAGCGCTTCTCAAAAACGTCTTCCGTCTCGATAAGATATATCTTACGCTGTATCTAAACATGACAACGAGAAGGAAAAAATGAGAGACCATCATTCCCCCCACCGTGAACACGGTGATGGCCGCGACGGCTTTGAGAAACGCCCGGGCCGCGAACGCGGTGGACGCGGCCCACGGGTTTTCGCCCCCGGCGACCTGAAATTGCTGCTGTTGGCGCTGATCGCCGAACAGCCGTGCCATGGCTACGACTTGATCCGCCAGATCGAAGGCATGTTCGACGGCGCCTACAGCCCCAGCCCCGGTGTGATCTACCCGACCCTGACCTTTCTGGAGGAAAGCGAAATGATTCAGGGCGACGCCGAGGGCGGAAAAAAACGCTACCGCGTGACCGACGCCGGCTGCGTTTCCCTGGGTGAGCAAGCCATTGCCCTGGACGGCGTACGCATGCGCATTGATGTCAGCAAACGTTCATTGCGTGGCTATGACCGCCCGGCCGAGATCCACGAAGCGGTGCATAACTTGCGGCATGCCCTGCAACTGCATCACGGGCGCTGGAGCGCGCAAGAGATCCTGCGGGTTGCCGCGCTGCTCAATAACACCGCCAAAGCCATCGTCGACGGCCCCGCCGTTGCCACTGCATCGGAGAAAAGCGAATGACTGAAGTGATCGCGCACACCATTCACCGTGTCATGCACGAAATCAAGCGTCGTCGCCTGGAAGTATTGCGGGTGGTCGAACTGACCCCGCGGATGCGCCGGATTACCTTGGGCGGCCCTGAGCTGGCGGGCTTCGTCAGCCTTGGCACGGACGATCACGTCAAACTGCTGTTCCCGCAGAATGCAGCGGAACAGGCGACGCTGGAAACCCTGGTACTCGGTGCCGGCAAAGACCACGGGCCGATGCCCGCGATGCGCGACTACACCCCACGCCGCTATGACCTCGACTCGCTGGAACTGGACATCGACTTCGTGCTGCACGGCGACGGCCCGGCCGCGACCTGGGCCGAACAGGCCGAGCCCGGCCAGTTCCTGCACGTCGGCGGGCCACGGGGTTCGATGATCGTGCCGGATATGTTCGACAGCTACCTGCTGATCGGCGACGAGACCGCCCTGCCCGCCATCGCTCGACGCCTGGAAGGCCTGGCGGCCAACCGGAGGGCACTGGTGATCGTGGAAGTGGAGAACGGCGCCGAACAACAACGGCTCGAGAGCCCGGCGCAGGTCGATGTGATCTGGGTATTGCGCGAAGGTGGCAGGAACAACCTGCTGACCACTGTGAAACAGCTGCAGGTGCCCGGCGGCAATCTGTATGCCTGGGTCGCGACCGAAAGCAAAGTGTCGCGGCAGATTCGCCGGGTATTGCTGGATGAGCATGGGCTGGACGAGCACTTCGTCAAAGCGGTTGGCTATTGGCGGCTGGATGACAGCGAAGAGGAGTAACAGCCTTTAGGGCCTCTTCGCGAGCAGGCTCGCACAGGAAATTTGTCGTACCTGAATGTTGAGTACGACGAAAACTCAATGTGTGCGGGCTTGCTCGCGAAGGCGGTGTGTCAGGCGACATCAATAATGACTGGGCCGCCGTCTTCGCGAGCAAGTCGGATCGCCGCACCGCCGCTCCCACAGGGATTTCGCTTAACTGACTGGCATTAGGGCTTGCCCGCGAAAGCGATTTCAACATCGCTACAGGTCTCCCCCCTTGCCAATTCGTCCCCGCCATCGATCCAACCCGATCAACAGCAGTGCAACCACCACAAACCCCACCAGCAACCCACCCGCATTGATAAACACCTGTGGATAACCCAACTTGTCCACGTTAATAAAGGGATACGGGTAAACCGCCAGCACATGCCCGCGAAACAGTGAGTATGCGAAGTACACCAGTGGATAAATCACCCACAGGCACAGGTGTGGCAGGCGTAACATGCCTTTGGGCACGCAGCACCACCAATAGATCAGAAACAGCAGCGGCATGACGTCATGCATCAGTTCATCGGCCAGAAACTGCCAGCCTTCGGGGTGCCACAGATGGCGCAGCAACACGCTATACGCCAGGCCGACCACGGCAATACTCACCGCCACGCCACTGCTCACCCCCGGCTGCAAAAACCAGCGTCGCGCCGCCGACTCGCGGGACGTCAGCTCACACGTCAGCACAGTGGCCACCAGGGTGTTCGTCAGCACGGTGAAATAGCTGAAGAAACTCACCAACCCGCCAAGCAGGCTGGCCTCGATACTCCAGCGCATATAAAAAATCAGGTACAGCTGAATGCTCAATCCCGCCCAACCGAGGATGGCAGCCACGGCAACGAAGCGACGCCGCGCGGCAGACGGGCTGACCATATTCAGACCGGACGCTTGGTGCGCATCAACTTCACGTACAAGCGCTCAACCTTCTCCCGCGCCCACGGGGTTTTGCGCAGAAAGGTCAGGCTCGACTTGATAGTCGGGTCGCTCTTGAAGCAGCGGATATCGATGCGCTCGGCCAGCCCCGACCATTGGTAGTGCTCAACCAGGGCATTGAGGATCTGCTCCAGCGTCACGCCGTGCAGCGGGTTGTTGTTCTGTTCGGTCATGCCAGGCCTTCGAGCGAGTAGGAATTGGAAGCCGCGCACCTTAGCCGAGGGCTTCATCCGGGGAAAGCGCTCTGTGCGCTATCTCATAAATGTAGGTGAACCTGTAGGAGCGGGGTTGCCAGCGAAGGCAATTTCATAGGCGACAACGATATTGACTGACACACCGCTTTCGCTGGCAAGCCAGCTCTTATAGAACAAAATTTATCTCATTGATTTTTAAGATAAATTATTTGCCGATTTATCGGCATGTTCTCTGCGCGAAAGCGCAGCCTCTTCGCAGGCTGGGCGGCCTCCTACAGGGGATCTTCGGTGGATATGGGATTTGTGTATCCGCTGACTGTTACCGATTCCGAAAGGCTGCATGTCAGTAAAAGCCCTTTCTCTATTTGTAACAGGACATTATCCTTACACCCGTCAAGCTGAAACGCTTCCGCTGCCCGCTTCATCCCTGCTGCTTTCAGTTCATCCCAGAAAAAGATCAAGAATTCCTTCTCTATGCCTTATTTGCAATCCTCGAAAGACAGCGCTGTCTGCATGACTGTTGCCGGCCGAAAAGCCCTGAACATAATGGGCGGTTTCGCCGCTGTAAGCCTCGCGACCTGCGTTCAGGCTGCCCCGGCGTTCGACAGTGATTCGCCGTGGATGCTCGGCGACTGGAACGGCACGCGTACCGAGCTATCGGAAAAAGGCTACGACTTCAAAGTCGATTACACCGGTGAAATGGGCAGCAACCTGCACGGCGGCTACGACCATGATCGCACCGCCCGCTACAGCGATCAGTTCGGCTTTGGCACCCACCTGGACCTGCAAAAGATTCTCGGTTGGGACGACGCCGAATTCCAGCTGACCATCACCGAGCGCAATGGCAACAACATCAGCAACGACCGGATCAACGACCCACGGGTCGGTGGCTTCACCTCGGCCCAGGAAGTCTGGGGCCGTGGCCAGACCTGGCGTCTGACGCAGATGTGGTATCAGCAGAAATTCTTCGATCAGAAGCTCGACATCAAGGTCGGTCGCTTCGGCGAGGGCGAAGACTTCAACAGCTTCCCCTGCGACTTCCAGAACCTGGCGTTCTGTGGCTCGCAGGTCGGTAACTGGGTCGGGGGCATCTGGTACAACTGGCCCGTCAGCCAGTGGGCGATGCGGGTCAAATATCATCTGACGCCGCAGCTTTACGCGCAGATCGGCGCTTACGAGCAAAACCCGTCGAACCTCGATCGCGATAATGGTTTCAAGCTCAGTGGCAGTGGTACCCAAGGCGCAATCTTGCCTGTGGAACTGGTGTGGTCGCCGAAGCTCAATGGCCTGCCGGGTGAATACCGCGCGGGTTATTACTACAGCAACGCCAATGCCACCGACGCCTACAAAGACAGCAATGGCCAGCCCGCGGCCCTGAGCGGCGAAGCCTACCGCAGCGCCTCGAGCAAGCACGGTGTGTGGCTCGGTGTGCAACAGCAACTGACCAGCCGCGCCAGCGACCACTCTCGCGGCCTGAGCGTGTTCGCCAACGGCACGATGCACGACAAGAAGACCAATGCCATCGACAACTATGTCCAGGCCGGCGTCGTCTACAAAGGGCTGTTCGATGCCCGCGCCAGGGACGATATCGGTTTCGCCGTCGCCCGGGTTCACGTCAACCCGGCGTATCGCAAGAACGCCGAGGCAACCAACCAGGCTCGCGCGGTATCCGATTACGACGACCCGTCGTTCCTGCCACCGCAAGACACCGAATACAGCGCCGAACTCTATTACGGCGTGCACGTCACGAACTGGCTGACCGTGCGTCCGAACCTGCAATACATCCGCCACCCCGGTGGCGTGGACCAGGTCGATGACGCGCTGATTGGCGGGATCAAGATCCAGTCGTCTTTCTAACCAACACCACAACCCCCCTGTAGGAGCGAGGCTTGCCCGCGAAGGCGATCTATTGATCGACATCTATGTTGAATGTTCATCCGTCTTCGCGGGCAAGCCACGCTCCTACAGGAAATGCGTCGTCTAAACAGTTTCTATATGAACCCTGCCCGCACAGGATCGTCATCTACAGTGAACTTGCGCGGGACTACTTAAAACGTCACGGAGAACCACACTATGAGCACTGATGGTGCTTTGAGTCGAAGCCGTCTGCTGCCGAGCCTGCTCGGCATCCTGCTTCTGCTAATGGGCCTGGCCATGCTGGCCGGGGGGATCAAGCTGAGCCTGCTCGGCGGCTCGCTGTATTACCTGCTGGCCGGTATCGGCCTGGCACTGACCGGCGCGCTGCTGATTGCCGCCCGCCGCGCTGCACTGGGTCTGTACGCACTGGTGCTGTTTGCCAGCACCGTGTGGGCCCTGTGGGAAGTCGGCCTCGACTGGTGGCAACTGGTGCCGCGCCTGGCCATGCTGTTTGCACTGGGCATTGTCATGCTGCTGCCGTGGTTCCGTCGTCCGCTGTTGCGCGCAGGCGCCGCGCCGATGGGCACCGGCGCGCTGAGCGTGGCCGTGGTGCTGGCGGGCGTTGCCGCGCTGGCCAGCCAGTTCACCAACCCCGGTGAAATCAAAGGCCAACTGGACCGCGACAGCGTGCCGGGCATGACCAACACCGCCCCGGCCATGCCGGACGGTGACTGGAACTCCTACGGCCGCAGCGCCCACGGCGATCGTTACTCGCCACTGGCCCAGATCACCCCGCAGAACGTGAACAAACTGGTACCAGCCTGGACCTACCGCACCGGCGACCTGCCAGGGCCGAATGACCCGGGCGAAACCACCGCCGAAAACACTCCGCTGAAAGTCAACGGCATGCTCTACGTGTGCACGCCGCACAGCCAAGTGATCGCCCTGGACCCGGACACCGGCAAGGAAATCTGGCGTTTCGATCCGAAGCTCTCCACGCAAAACGCGGCGAACTTCAAGGGTTGGGCGCACATGACCTGCCGTGGGGTGACCTATCACGATGACGCCGTCTACGCCTCCGCGCAGAGCCCGACCGGCACGGCCAGCACGACGCCCGTCAGCACCGTCTGCCCACGTCGCATCTTCCTGCCGACCGCCGATACGCGCCTGATCGCCCTCGACGCCGACACTGGCAAGATGTGCGAAGACTTCGGCGACAAAGGCCAGGTCGACCTGCGCGCCAACATCGGCGGCTTTACCGCCGGCGGTTACTACTCCACCTCGCCACCGGCGGTCACCAAGGATCTGGTGGTGATTGGCGGCCACGTCACCGACAACGTCTCCATCGACGAGCCAAGCGGCGTGATCCGCGCGTTCGACGTGCACACCGGCAAGCTGGTGTGGAACTGGGACAGCGGCAACCCGGACGACACCACCCCGATTGCCGAAGGCGAGGTCTACACCCGCAATTCGCCGAACATGTGGTCCATGTTCGCGGTCGATGAAAAACTCGGCATGCTTTACCTGCCGATGGGCAACCAGACCCCGGATCAGTTCGGTGGCGATCGTACCCCTGAATCGGAACTGCATGCCGCCGGCCTGACCGCCCTCGACATCGCGACCGGGCAGGTGCGCTGGCACATGCAGTTCACCCACCATGACCTGTGGGACATGGACGTCGGTGGCCAACCCACCCTGATGGACCTGAAAACCGCCAACGGCGTGAAGCCGGCCGTCCTGGCGTCCACCAAGCAAGGCAGCATCTACGTGCTGGACCGCAGCACCGGCGAACCGATCGTGCCAATCCACGAAGTGCCGGTCCCGCAAGGCGCTGTCGAAGGCGATCGTACCTCGCCGACCCAGCCGAAGTCCGAGCTGAACCTGATGCCGCCGCCGTTGCAAGAGCGCGACATGTGGGGCGTCACTCCGTTCGACCAGCTGATCTGCCGGATCGACTTCAAGTCCATGCGCTACGACGGCCCGTTCACCCCGCCATCGCTGCAAGGCTCGATTGTCTATCCAGGCAACTTCGGCGTGTTCGACTGGGGCGGTATCGCGGTTGACCCGGTGCGTCAGATCGCGTTCGTGAACCCGAGCTACATGGCGTTCAAATCGACCATGATCCCGGCTTCGCAAATCGCCGCCCAAGGCCCGCGTAAAAGCGAAACCGAAGGCGTGCAGCCGAACAAAGGCGCGCCGTACGGCGTGGTCCTCGAAGCGCTGCTGTCGCCAATGGGCCTGCCGTGCCAGGCGCCAACCTGGGGTTACGTGGCCGCGATCGACCTGACCACCAGCAAAACCATCTGGATGCACAAGAACGGCACCGTGCGCGACAGCTCGCCGGTTCCAATTCCCCTGAGCATGGGCGTACCAAGCCTGGGCGGCACCATCACCACTGCCAGTGGCGTGGGCTTCCTCAGCGGTACGCTCGACCAGTACCTGCGTGCCTATGACGTGAAAAACGGCAAGCAACTGTGGGAAGGCCGCCTGCCAGCCGGCGCGCAAACCACGCCGATGACCTACACCGGCAAGGACGGCAAGCAATATGTGCTGGTCGTAGCCGGCGGTCACGGGTCGTTGGGCACCAAGCAGGGTGACTATGTGATTGCGTACAAACTGTCCGAGTAAGGTTTAGCGGCAGTCAAATCAAAGGCGACTCCTGCGAGGGGGTCGCCTTTTTTGTGAATGCACTCCCCGCAACACCGCAAATCAAATGTGGGAGCGGGCTTGCTCGCGAAAGCGGTGGGTCAGCCAACACAGATGCTGAATGTTAAACAGCCTTCGCGAGCAAGCCCGCTCCCACATTTGATCGTGATCGGCCTGAAAAAATCTGCACACGTCCTACAGAGTTGTAGTTCTGAAGGATGTTTCCGACAAGCTCTATCGGTTGTGATGTCGGAAGTTGGCGAGATAGGCTTTGGAAGTCGCTGAAAATCAGCGACCGGGCGTCGCGGCCCGAATTAGCTTACTTGGTGCATAATCACCCGCCCAATCGACAATCCTTCAATGCTTGTCGTTTGGTCTTATGGTGGCTGTGCGTGGGATACCTTCGGGTATGCCGGGTTTTCCAAGTAGCTCGGTCCGCGAACCTGCGCACAGCTGCCACCTTTGATTGCGTCGCGGCGATCAATGGCAGCTCCATTACCTACTTGGAGCTTCACCATGTTCAAACCATCCCCGAACCCCCCCGAAACCGACGCCGTTTCCCCCTGCGAATCCGCCGATTCAAACAAACTCAATGAAGCCGCCGAACGCGCCCTCGACTTCCACTTCCCGTCGAATGCCGACATCAAAGCCACGCCGCGCACGCCCAGCACCTTGTTCACAGTGGACCCAAAGGCCACGACCGAAACCCTCGTGGTTTATCTGGTCGAGACGCTGGCCTCGGTCGATGTGATGGTCCATCACCTGGTGGACCATCTTGACGGCGGGTCGCGCAATGCCCTGCTGGGTATTTCAAACAGCATCATGCTCGCGGAGATCACGGCAAATCGGCTGTTGGATCAAATTGATCCACCGCAATAAGCGCACAATAACTAATCGATCTAAAAAACTGGCAACAATGACAGTAGCTGTCCTCTGCCCCCCCAAGGAAGATCGTCAGTACGCGCACAACCGTTCGCACCCGCTGATCTTTTGGAGCCTGCCATGCCCCACACCCAATTTCGCACTCACTGGACAGAGGCGTTGGTCAAGGGTGAGATCGGCTTGCACCAGTTGCCTGCGACGCTGTCACGCAAGGAAGCCTCTCGCGTGCGGCGTGAGGCTTTGCAACGTATCACTGGATCGCCGCTCGGCATGATCGGTGACTACACCTTCGATGCGCAGCGCGCCAAGTGCGAGAACTTTATCGGTGCCATTCAGATTCCCGTGGGGGTCGCCGGCCCCCTGCTGGTCAATGGCCGGGCCATCACCGCTCGAGAACCGGTTTATGCACCGCTTGCCACCACCGAAGGCGCGTTGATCGCCAGTGTTTCCAGGGGATGCAGCGCGTTGCGTGCTGCCGGAGGTGCGGTGGTCCGGGTCGACGATGTGGGGATCACTCGAGCACCGGTCTTTCGCTCCAGCGGCATCATCCAGACCCAGGCTTTCCTGGCCTGGGTACAAACCCACTTCGACGAGATCAAACAACTGTGCGAGCAGGACAGCCACCACCTGACGTTGCAGGACATCGCACCGGCTGCGGTTGGCTGCACGATCTATCTGCGTTTTCGCTTCAACAGCGCCGATGCAATGGGCATGAATATGGCGAGCATCGCTTGCGACAGAGCCATCACTGAACTGATTAGCCCCGCAACGGGCGTACCCTGCATCAGCATATCGGGCAATTACTGCACCGACAAAAAACCAGCGATGGTTAACTTCCTCAATGGTCGGGGTAAACGCATTTATGCCGAAGCCTGCCTGAGCTCCGATATCGTGCGCGACATCCTGAAAACCGATGCCGCATCGCTGTGTGAGGTCCAATACCGCAAGAACTTGCTCGGTTCGGCCATGGCGGGGGCGATTGGCTGTAACGCCCATCACGCAAATATTCTTGCAGCCTTTTTTATCGCCACTGGACAAGACGTCGCTCAAGTGGCGGAAAGTGCCATGGGAATAACCTGCATCGAAGACAGGGGAAATGGGGCCCTGTATGCGTCAATCCTGTTGCCGGATACGCCCTTGGGCACCGTCGGTGGCGGTACCGGCCTCTGTACCCAACGAGAAGCGCTGGCATTGATGGGGATTGTTCCGGGGGCCAAGGCACCGGGCGTCGACACGTTGCGCCTGGCAGAAATACTCGGCGCACTGGTGTTGGCCGGTGAACTGTCGATCATGGCTGCCCAGGCGTCTCATCACCTGGTCCAGGCCCATGTGCAACTGGGCCGCTGAACAATGACATCGACGATCATCCAGGCGCGCGCGCCCGGCAAAATAATCCTGATGGGTGAGCACGCCGTGCTGCACGGTTGCCCTGCAATTGCCACTTCGCTGGGCCTGTATTGCACTATCAACGTGCGACCGCGTGAGGACGGGCGGATAGAGCTGCAGTTGCCCGATCTCAACCTTCATCGGTGTTACACGTTTCAAACCGTGCTCGACTACGTTAGACGCGTGCGCCAATCGTCCGCGCAGGGTTTTGCCTATGGGGAGGGAACCGACGCCGATCATCTGGTCAAATGCGCCATCGGCGAAATTCTGCTCAGGCTGGCACCTGAAGACTGGCGAGGTTTTTCTCTTCGAGTGGAATCGAGCATTCCAGCCAACGCCGGATTCGGCAGTTCGGGTGCATTGGCCGTCAGCCTGGCAGCGGCGCTTTTGCGTTTTTTCAACCTGAAACCGCCCCGACACCCGCTGGAGCCGCTGGAGCCGCTGGCGATGAGTATCGAACGCTACCAGCACGGCCAACCGTCGGGGATCGATCACAACACCAGCCTCCGGGGTTCGACTGTCGAACGGCGGCCCATGGCAAATGGCAGTTTCAAGCTGATTTCCTGGCCCAAAAGTGCGGCGTGGCTGCAATTGCGCGACGTCGAACTCTACGACACCGGTACCGCTCGCGAGAGTACGGGACAGGTGATCGCCGCCACCCGCTACCGGCTCGAAGGCCCCGACAATCCGCTGCTGGAAAGCATGCGCCACAGTGCCGAACGCTTTCGAAGTCTGTTGCAACGGCCCGTCCTGATGCCCGAAACCCTCAAGCACTTGCTACGTGACTATGAACAGGCGCTGGAGTGTCTCGGCGTGGTGCCGAAGAAGATTGCCAAGGTCATTCGGGCCATCGAAAGGGTCGGCGGCGCGGCAAAAATCTGTGGCGCCGGTGCGCTCTCCGGGGACCAGGCTGGCGCGCTCCTGGTGATCGGCGCACCTGCGCTACCGGAACTGGCGCAATTTCGCAGAATCAACGCGCCACTGGCCGTCGATGGTTTGCAGGTCAGCGAAACATGAATAAGGTGAGCGTCTCCTCGCCAAGCAATATCGCGCTGATCAAATACTGGGGCATGAGTGATGCGCAACGGACTTTGCCCAACAATGCCTCTCTCTCGATGACCCTGAACCAGTGCGTCAGCTACTGCACGTTAGCGCGGCAAACGAGCGGCACGAGCGATGAAATTTTGTGGAAAACAGCCAGCGGTTCACTGATACCTGCTCAAGCGTCCATGCGCCGCGGGATCGAACAGCATCTCCAGCAATTGCGTCAACACTTCGACGACTGGCAGCCGTTGCGCATTGCAACCGTCAACAGCTTCCCGACCGGTGCGGGCATTGCCTCATCGGCCTCCGGATTCAGTGCGCTGGCACTGGCGTTCGCGTTGCGCTGTGGGCAATCGCTCAATAGTCCCGACCTCAGCCAACTGGCGCGTTTGTCCGGCTCCGGCTCGGCAGCGCGCTCGGTCATAGGCGGGTTCGTGCAGTGGCCAGGACATCCTGGACAACCGCAATGCCCCGCAGAACAGTTCGCACCCGCGCAGCACTGGCCACTGCATGACTTGATCGCTGTCGTCGATGCCGGGCACAAAGACATCAGCTCCCGACAAGGCCATCGCCTCGCCGCCAGCAGCCCCTTTTACCCGGCTCGGCTGAGCCTGTTGCCCGAACGGCTGAACACCCTCCGCGAAGCCATCCTGAACCGCGACTTCGACACATTGGCCGATACCGTGGAGCGCGAAGCCGTGGAAATGCACATGATCGCCATGACTTCACAGCCACCGATCTTCTACTGGCAACCGGTGACGCTGGAGATTCTGGCACGGGTTCGACAACTGCGGCGCGAAGGTCTGCAAGTGTGCGCAACGGTGGACGCCGGCCCCAATGTGCATGTGCTGTGCACGTTGCAAGATGTCTCGGCTGTATTTACGGCGTTGCGAAAATTGCCGGGGGTAGAGCAATGGATCTTCGACCAGGCGGGCGATGGTCCGAGGCAGTTGGCGCACCATCTGTTTTGAACCAACCACACCGACGATTTACGACCTGTCCAAACCCTGAACACACACCCGGAAATGTCCCCTGCCATTGAAACCACCCCCCACCTGCCCCATCTAAGACCCATACCCCATTGCGCAGGTGCCCCATGAGCGACCAGCAAGAATTCCCTGAAGACCCCAGCGAATACGCCGACCCAGAGAGCGCCGAACGTTGCTCCACCGGCAAAGGCCTCGCCCTGCCAGGCCAGAACCTGCCGGACAAGGTCTACATCATCCCGATCCACAACCGCCCGTTCTTCCCGGCCCAGGTACTGCCGGTCATCGTCAATGAAGAGCCCTGGGCGGAAACCCTGGATCTGGTCAGCAAATCCGATCACCACTGCCTGGCCCTGTTCTACATGGACACGCCCCAGGAAGACCCACGTCATTTCGACACCTCGGCCCTGCCGCTCTACGGCACGCTGGTCAAGGTGCATCACGCCAGCCGCGAAAACGGCAAGCTGCAATTCGTCGCCCAGGGCCTGACTCGCGTGCGTCTCAAGACCTGGCTCAAGCACCATCGCCCGCCGTATCTGGTGGAAGTCGAATACCCGCACCAACCCACCGAGCCTACCGACGAGGTCAAGGCCTACGGCATGGCGATGATCAACGCGATCAAGGAGCTGCTGCCGCTCAATCCGCTGTACAGCGAAGAGTTGAAGAACTACCTCAATCGCTTCAGCCCCAACGACCCGTCGCCGCTGACCGACTTCGCCGCCGCACTCACTTCGGCGACCGGCAGTGAACTGCAGGAAGTGCTCGACTGCGTGCCGATGCTCAAGCGCATGGAGAAAGTCCTGCCGATGCTGCGCAAGGAAGTCGAGGTTGCGCGCCTGCAGAAAGAGATTTCTGCCGAGGTTAACCGCAAGATCGGCGAGCATCAGCGCGAGTTCTTCCTCAAGGAGCAGTTGAAGGTCATTCAGCAAGAGCTGGGGCTGACCAAGGACGACCGCAGCGCCGACATCGAACAGTTCGAGCAGCGCCTGGAAGGCAAGGTGTTGCCGGCCCAGGCGCAAAAACGCATCGACGAGGAAATGAACAAGCTGTCGATTCTCGAGACCGGCTCGCCGGAGTATGCGGTGACCCGCAACTACCTTGACTGGGCGACCTCGGTGCCGTGGGGCGTGTACGGCGAGGACAAACTCGACCTCAAGCACGCGCGCAAGGTGCTGGACAAACACCACGCCGGACTCGACGACATCAAGGACCGCATTCTTGAATTTCTCGCGGTCGGTGCCTATAAGGGCGAGATCAGCGGTTCCATCGTGTTGCTGGTGGGCCCGCCGGGCGTGGGCAAGACCAGCGTCGGCAAATCCATCGCCGAATCCCTGGGCCGGCCGTTCTACCGCTTCAGCCTCGGCGGCATGCGCGACGAAGCCGAGATCAAGGGCCACCGTCGTACCTACATCGGCGCACAGCCGGGCAAACTCGTCCATGCGTTGAAAGACGTCGAAGTGATGAACCCGGTGATCATGCTCGACGAGATCGACAAAATGGGCCAGAGCTACCAGGGCGATCCGGCCTCGGCGCTGCTGGAAACCCTCGACCCGGAACAGAACGTCGAATTCCTCGACCACTACCTGGACTTGCGCCTGGACTTGTCGAAAGTGCTGTTCATCTGCACCGCCAACACCCTGGACTCGATCCCCGGCCCGTTGCTGGACCGGATGGAAGTGATTCGCCTGTCGGGCTACATCACCGAAGAAAAAATCGCCATCGCCAAGCGTCACCTGTGGCCCAAGCAGCTTGAGAAAGCCGGTGTGTCCAAAGGCAGCCTGGCCATCAGCGACAGCGCACTCAAAGCCTTGATCGACGGCTACGCCCGTGAAGCCGGGGTTCGCCAGTTGGAAAAACAACTGGGCAAACTGGTGCGCAAGGCTGTGGTAAAGCTGATCGACGAGCCGAAAGCAGTGATCAAAATTGCGCCGAAAGACCTCGAAGCCTCACTCGGTCATCCGGTGTTCCGCAACGAACAAGTGCTGTCGGGTACTGGCGTGATCACAGGTCTGGCCTGGACCAGCATGGGTGGTGCGACCTTGCCGATCGAAGCGACGCGGATTCACACGTTGAACCGTGGCTTCAAACTCACCGGGCAACTGGGCGACGTGATGAAAGAGTCGGCAGAAATCGCCTACAGCTACGTCAGCTCCAATCTGAAGTCGTTTGGCGGTGATCCGAAGTTCTTCGACGAGGCCTTCGTCCACCTCCACGTTCCTGAAGGCGCGACCCCGAAAGACGGCCCGAGCGCTGGCGTGACCATGGCCAGCGCCCTGCTGTCCCTGGCCCGCAACCAGCCGCCGAAGAAAGGCGTGGCCATGACCGGCGAACTGACGCTGACCGGGCATGTATTGCCGATTGGCGGGGTGCGCGAGAAGGTGATTGCGGCGCGGCGGCAGAAGATCTTTGAGTTGATCCTGCCGGAGCCGAATCGCGGAAGCTTTGACGAGTTGCCGGATTATCTGAAAGAAGGGATTACCGTGCACTTTGCCAAGCGCTTTGCGGATGTGGCAAAGGTGTTGTTCTAAGCCGGCAAACCCAATACTACAACGGCCAGACTATTGTCTGGCCGTTCTTTTTGCATTGAACAACAGCATATAAAATGAAACATCTTTACCGATAACCTATTAACTTTAACAGTATCCCGGGCTTATCACTGGCTATACATTCAGGGCTCCAACAATCCTTGAAGAGATAGACCCATGGATATCCAACAACGAAGAAGCCTTGTCGACAGTTGCATTAATGACGAAACAAAATTCCGCCGGTGCTGCCAGAAAAACTACTTGAGTGCCACCGTTCAGGACCGCGACACATTCAACTCTGAAGAGTTTTACGTCAGCGTCGGCTCCCGGGAAATTGTGGCTATTTTCAAAGCCGGCGAAAAAAACACCCCTCAAGATCGCGCTTTTGATATGTATCTGCCGAGAAGTATCGAATCCGGCACCTACCCATTAAACTCCCCAGATCAATTGATCCAGATCGCACTTACAGAAAACTTTCCGGCTTATACCAGTTACTGGGCATTCAAGGGTGTAATGTACCTGTCCGTGAGCGCTGACAAGCAAAAGTACTCCGGCACATTCGATATCCACTTCAAAGATAAACAGAACTTTGAGTTTGCATCCCAAGGTACGTTTTCTTTTTCTACGAAACACTAATCAAGCAGTTATCGGACAATCTGAAAAGAGTACTGCTCACTTTGCCAAACACTGTACGAACGTGGCAAAAAATGTGTTCTGACGGTGATGTACTACCAGAACGATCGCCTTCGCGGGCAAGCCTCGCTCCTACAGGGGTTGTGTGTTCGTCACAAAAAATGTGAACGACACACAACCCCTGTAGGAGCGAGGCTTGCCCGCGATGGCGTCGGCACTCACAACTCAAATCCCAAGGCCCGCTGTAAGGTGTGGCTGTCACAATTTGTCTCATCTTCAGCTATGCTCGCCGTTCGTCGTGAACGCCGGAGCTGCTGACTTATGTCCCCCACCCGCTTGTTTGTCCCCCTCGCCCTTGTCTTGCTGGCCGCGTGTGCCTCGCAACCGAAACAGAACGTGACCGTGGAAAAACAAAGCGAATGCCCGGTGCAACTGCACAGCGGGCAAAACCTGATCGTGATCCTGCCGAGCAACCCCACCACCGGTTACCGCTGGGCGATCCAGGATTCGGCCGGTGGCGTGTTGCGCGCACTGGGGCCAGAGGTGTATCGAAACCCGGAAGATGCCGGTGTCGTCGGTGCTGCCGGTGTGTCGACCTGGCGCTTTCAGGTGTTCGCCGCCGGCACGGGGCGCTTGCGTTTGACCTCCCAGCAGCCGTGGGCGCCGGAAGTACTGCCGGTTGAAACTTTCGACTGTGCGATCTCGGTTAACTGATCTTGGGCTGGTTGATTCTGGCGCTGATGGGCGCGGTGACGTTTCTCTACGGCCTGAATGTGCATGCCGTCTTGCTGTGCCTGTTGGTGAAGCCGTTGCCGGTACTGGCCTTGCTCGGTTGGCTGCACGATGCACCGCCCAGCGAGTATCGACGCTGGATCAGCCTCGGATTGATGTTTTCCCTGCTCGGCGATGTGCTGCTGGCGTGGCCGGGGGATCTGTTTGTGTTTGGTCTCGGGGCCTTTTTGGTGGCCCATCTGGCCTATCTGAAAGCTTACTTGAGCGATTGTCGGCGGTTGGCGCTGTTGCCGCTGGTCATGGCCCTCGGCGTTGGCGCGGTGCTACTGGGGATTCTGATTTCCCATGGATTGGGGCCGTTGCTGATTCCCGTCATCGCTTATGGCTTGGCCATCAGCGCAATGCTCTGGCGCGCCTTGGCTCGACTCGGCAGCGCTGTGCCCAAGCGGTCGGCGGTGCTGGCGGCAGCCGGGGCGGTGGCGTTTGTGTTTTCGGACAGCGTGATTGGCATCGACCGGTTTGTCGCGCCGTTCGATGCGGCGCCTTACGTGATCATCCTCAGCTATTGGCTGGGGCAATGGGGAATCACAGCGTCGGCGTTCAATCAGGAACCGCGCTGACCCCTTCGCGAGCAAGCCCGCTCCCACATTTGATCAGCGTTGAACACATTTCTTGTGTCCGACTCATAACTACTGTGGGAGCGGGCTTGCTCCGGGCGGCGTTCCGACGAAAGCGGCATCACTGCACACGCAGACCTCAGAGCCTACCCCCGGTTTATCAGACAACCCGCGCATCCCCGCGCCAAGTTGGCTAAAATGCCGGCCTTTTCCACCTACGCCGCTGGAACCGCCGTGAGCAAAGAACCCGATCGCCTTTTCGCCCAGCCTTTGGCCCAGGTGCCCGACTTCGCCTTTAACGAGGACGTGGTGCGGGTGTTCCCGGATATGATCAAGCGCTCGGTGCCAGGTTATCCGACCATCGTTGAGAACCTCGGCGTGCTCGCTGCGCAGTTCGCTCAGCCCAACAGCGTGCTCTACGATCTGGGCTCGTCCCTCGGTGCCGTGACCCAGGCCTTGCGCCGCCATGTGCGCACCGACGGTTGCCGGGTGATCGCTGTGGATAACTCCGCGGCCATGGTCGAACGTTGCCGCGAGTACCTCAACGGCCAGGACTCGATGTTCCAGGAGTTGCTGCCGGTTGAAGTGATCGAAGGCGACATCCTCGCCCTGCAATTCCAGCCGGCCTCGGTGGTAGCGCTGAATTTCACCCTGCAATTCATCGCCCCGGACCAGCGCACCCCCTTGCTTTCGCGCATCCGCCAGGCGCTGCTGCCCGGTGGTGCGCTAATCCTTTCGGAAAAGCTGCGTTTCAACGATCCCGAAGAGCACGCGCTGCTCACCGACCTGCATGTCGCGTTCAAACGCGCCAACGGTT
Source organism: Pseudomonas fluorescens (assembly GCF_902497995.1). Classification (GTDB taxonomy): domain Bacteria; phylum Pseudomonadota; class Gammaproteobacteria; order Pseudomonadales; family Pseudomonadaceae; genus Aquipseudomonas; species Aquipseudomonas fluorescens_BK. The sequence continues at coordinate 106,826 of NZ_CABVII010000017.1, forward strand.
ACAGCGAACTGGAAATCGCCCAGAAGCGCAGCGCCATCGAAAACGTCATGAAGCCCGACAGCCTCGAAGAACACCGCGAGCGCCTGCTGGCGGCCGGGTTTTCGAAAGTCGTGCCGTGGTTCCAGTGTCTTAACTTTGCCTCGTTGATTGCCTTGCCATGATTGATCTGTCCCCCCTCGCCCGCCGACTGGCCGGTACTCCCCTGGCCGATTGGGCCAACACGCTGCAGACGCAACTCGACAAGAAAATGGAAAAGGGTCATGGCGACCTGGAGCGTTGGCAGAGTGCGCTGGACGCCTTGCCGAAGATCCAGCCGGGCGAAGTCGACTTGTTGAACGGTTTGAAGCTGGACACCGATTGCGACGATGAAACCCGCGTGCAGATGCGGACTGCGTTGATGGGGTTGTCGCCGTGGCGCAAAGGGCCGTTCGATCTGTTTGGCGTGCATGTCGACACCGAATGGCGTTCGGACTGGAAGTGGTCGCGGGTCGCGCCCCATCTGGACCTGAAGGGCAAACGCATCCTCGATGTCGGCTGCGGCAACGGTTATTACATGTGGCGCATGCTCGGTGCCGGTGCCGACAGCGTGATCGGCGTCGATCCGAACTGGCTGTTCTTCTGCCAGTTCCAAGCGGTTCAGCGCTACCTGTCCGAGCCCAACGCCTGGCACCTGCCGTTTCCCTTCGAGGATCTACCGGCAAATATGGAAGGCTTCGACACGGTGTTTTCCATGGGCGTGTTCTACCACCGTCGCTCGCCGATCGAGCACTTGCTGGCGCTGAAGGATTGCCTGGTCAAGGGCGGTGAACTGGTGCTTGAGACACTGGTGATCGAGGGCGATCGGCAGCAGGTGCTGGTCCCGGAAGATCGGTACGCGCAGATGCGTAATGTGTGGTTTCTGCCGTCGGTGCCGGCGCTGGAGTTGTGGCTGCGGCGTGCCGGGTTCAGCGATGTTCGCTGTGTGGACGTCAGCACAACCAGCGTTGAGGAACAGCGTGGGACGGAATGGATGAAGTATCAGTCGTTGAGCGACTTCCTGGATCCGCAAGATCACAGCAAGACAATTGAAGGGCTGCCGGCGCCGATGCGGGCGGTGATTGTCGCCCGCAAATAACCCCAATCTCCTGACCGATGGAGATCAAAAATGTGGGAGCGGGCTTGCTCGCGAAAGCGGAATGTCAGTCAACATCATTGTTGGATGTTAAACCGCCTTGGCGATCAAGCCCGCTCCCACATTGGTTCGGTGTTCAGTCTGCTGGTTTCGCGCGGCGGGCCTTGAAGAACTCGCTTAAAACCGCCCCGCACTCTTCCGCCAACACCCCGCCTTCAAACAGCACTCGATGGTTTAGAAACCCCTGGGTAAAGAACTGCCCCTGACTCTGCACAATCCCCGCCTTGGGCTCCAGCGCGCCATACACCACCCGCGCAATCCGCGAATGCACGATCAAACCGGCGCACATGCTGCACGGTTCAAGCGTCACGTAGAGCGTGCTGCCCGGCAAACGGTAATTGCTCGCGGCCTGGGCGGCGGCGCGGATCGCGACCATCTCGGCGTGGGCGCTGGGGTCGTTGCCGGTGATCGGGCAGTTGAAGCCGCGTCCGATGATTTCACCGTCCTGTACCAGCACCGCGCCCACCGGCACTTCACCCAGCGCTGCGCCTTGGGCGGCGAGCGCCAGGGCTTCACGCATGTAATCACGATCACGACTGCGATCAATGATCGCCGCGGGACGTATCTGGCGCATCAGGCCACCTCGATGGCGGCCATCAGGCCGGTTTCCATATGATCGATCACATGGCAATGAAACATCCACACCCCCGGATTATCCGCCACCAGCGCCACCTGGGCGCGCTCGTTCTTGCCCAGCAGGTAGGTGTCGGTGAAGTACGGAATCACCTTGTGCCGGTTCGAGGCGATGACCTTGAAGCTCATGCCGTGCAGATGAATCGGGTGCTGGTACTGAGTCATGTTCTTCAATTCGAAAATGTAGCTTTTGCCCTTTTCAAGCTTGGCAATCGGACGGTCGGCGCAGGTCTTGTCCGTGATGTCCCAGGCCTTGCCATTGATCTGCCACAGGCTTGGCGGGCGGCCGTTGTCGACGTTCACCGACACCGAACCCACCCATTCGAAATTGAAGTTGAGTTTCTCGGCATTGGCCAGGTCGGGCTCGGCCACCGGGTTGGCGGGCAGCGCCGGTGGCCACGAGGTCGGGGCATCGGTGTTCGCTACCGAGCGCAACGTGCCCAGGCGTACCGGGCCGTTGCGCAGGGACAGTTCTTCGCCGGCGGGCGGCGCCTTGATCGCCAGGCAAATGCGCATGCCGGGGCCCAGCCAGTATTCCTTGCCCAAGGGCCGCGGCTCGATGGGATTGCCGTCCAGCGCGTAGATCTGCGCTTCGACGCCAGGGATGTTGAGACGGTAAGTCAGGGTGTTGTCGAGGTTGAGCAGGCGCACGCGAGTGATCTGCCCGGCGGGCAAGTCGATCACCGCCTGCGACACCCCATTGATCGTCGACAGGCGCCCGGCCGTGCCGCCACGGGCCGCTTCGCGAGGAATGCTGAACGCGACGAACGCGCCCGCTTCATCGACGTGCCAGCTCTTGAGGCTCAAGGTCTTCTCGTACTTGAAACCGGTGGGCTCGCGCTCTTCGATGATCAGCGGACCGACCAACCCGCGACCGAGTTCTTCGCTACTGTTGACGTGCGGGTGATACCAGTAGCTGCCAGCGTCGGGCACGCGGAATTTGTAGTCGAAGTATTCGCCCGGCAGTACGGGAAGCTGCGAGACATAGGGTACGCCGTCCATCTCCAGCGGCAGGCGGATGCCGTGCCAGTGGATGGTGGTCGCGACCGGCAGGTGGTTGATGAAACGCACCCGCAGCCATTCACCCTGACGCACGCGCAATTCGGTGCCCGGCGCCGAAGGACCGAATGCCCAGGCCTGGGTCTTGTGCCCGGCCACCAGTTCGACGTCCAGCGGTGCCGCGATCAGCTCATAGTCGTGGCCCGCGTCGGCGTCGGCCATTTTGCCCAGCCAGTACCGCGACGCGCCCCCCGCTCCGACGCCAACGACAACAAGACCGGCCAGGCCACCGAGGATTTGGCGACGGGTAAAGGACATGAACTCAACTACCTCACGTATCAGCGACAGGCCCGTGGGCCTGTAAAAGGCGAATACGATACACCTGCGGATGAGAAACAGTAAGGGTGGCGCGGCGACTGGTCACAGTCAAACCGGGGCCTGGCACTGCACCGGTGAGCTTCCTGTGGCGAGGGGGCTTGCCCTAATGTCAGTCAGTTAAGCTGCAGAACCTGTGGGAGCGGGCTTGCTCGCGAAAGCGGTGGATCAGGCGACATCAATGTTGACTGTGCCGCAGTCTTCGCGAGCAAGCCCACTCCCACAGGGATTTCGCTTAACTGACTGGCATTGGCGCGAGCCACCTCACCACAGGGATCCGGTTATGGCTGGAGGCCGGTGATCAGATGCACGACACCGCCGTCCAGCGTCATCACCCCCGGTATCCCCGCCGCCGTCAAAGCCTGCCGATCCAACCGCCCCACATCCCGCAACTCCACGCGAACCCGGGTCAGCGCCACCGGCTGCTGTGACTTGAGGTTATCCACACCGCCCAACGCCGCCACGACATTCGCCGCCAACCCGGCAACCGCCTGCGCAACCACCTTCGGCTCATCCACCACCAGATCCGGGGTCAACGCCTTCCAGAACGCCCGCTGCATTTTATCGAACATGTTCAGTTCTCCAGAACCAGTGAAGTATCGACCGTCGCCTCGCGGTACAACCGCAGTGCCTCGCGCACCTGCTCGGCGCTGTCCAGGCCCAGCACTTGCTGGGCGATGGCCTGGCAGTCCACCTGGTCCACTTCGCGAACCGCTGCCTTGATCGCCGGAATCAACGGCACACTCACCGACAGTTCGTCCACCCCAAGGCCCAGCAGCAACGGCACCGCCAGTGTCTCGGAAGCCATGGCCCCGCACACACCGACCCATTTGCCATGGGCATGGGCGGCCTTTACGGTACTGGCGATCAGGCGCAACACCGACGGATGGAAGCTATCGGCCTGAGCGGCCAGCCGTGGGTGATCGCGGTCCATGGCCATCGTGTACTGGGTCAGATCGTTGGTGCCGATCGAGAAGAAATCCACCTCCGGCGCAAACAGGTCGGCCATCAGCGCCGCAGCCGGCACTTCGATCATGATCCCCAGTTTCGGCAGTTCGTCGAGACCCAATGCCAGGGCCTCTTCCTCAAGCAGCTGCCGGGCCAGCCGCAGCTCAGACAACTGCGTGACCATCGGCAGCATGATGTGCAGACGCGCCAGTCCTGCGCAGGCAAGGATGGCCTTGAACTGATCGCGCAATAGCTGCGGACGCTCCAGGCACAAACGAATGCCGCGCATGCCGAGGAACGGGTTGGTTTCGCTGTCCATCGGTACGTAGGCCAGAGGTTTGTCGCCGCCGACATCCAGCGTGCGCACCACCAGACTGCGTGATGGCCCCAGGGCTTTGGCGATAGCGCTGTAAGTGGAGGCCTGTTCTGCATGGCTCGGCGCGTGGTTGCGATCCAGATAAAGAAACTCCGAACGCAACAGACCGACGCCCTCGCCGCCCAGGCTCATGGCCTGCTCGGTCTCGCTCAACGAGGCGACGTTAGCCGTGACTTCGACGTGATGACCGTCACGGGTGCAGGCGGCCAGCGTTGCCTGTGCCAGTACCTGCTGATGGCGTTGCGCCTGGCGCTGACGATTGGCCTGCAGCTGCTCGATGGCCGCCAGTTCCGGGTCCAGGTGCAGCTCGCCTTTGTCGGCGTCGAGCAACACCAGGCTGGCGTTCCTCAGCGTCAGTACCTGGACGGGCAACCCGCAGATCGCCGGCAAGCCGACCGCCCGGGCGAGAATCGCGACGTGACTGGTGGCACCGCCACCGACCGTGGCGAAACCCAGGACCTTGCGGGTATCGAGCCCGGCGGTCTGGGACGGCGTCAATTGATCGGCGATCAGGATCGCCCCTTCGGGCAGCTCAATCACATGATCCCGCACGCCGAGTATCAGCTTGAGCACCCGTTGCCCGACGTCCGCCAGGTCTGCCGCCCGTTCGGCCAGCAATGAACTGCCCAGGCCTTTGAACAAGGTTGCCGTCGCCTCGGTGGCTCCTCGCCAGGCAAACGCCGCGCTTTTGCCGGCGCTGATCAGCGCATCGGCCTGATCCAGCAGCCCCGGGTCCTCGAGCAGTTCCTGATGAGCCTTGAAAATCTCGGCCTGAGCATCCCCGGTGGCCTGGTCACGCAATTGCTGCAAGGCCAGATTCGCCTCAGCCAAGGCCCGGGATAGATGCGCGCGCTCAACCTGCGCACCGAGGCCGGACTCGCTGACCTCAAGCGTCTGCTCGGCGATCTGCACCACCTGGCCAAAGGCCGAACCCGGTGATGCACACACTCCGCGCAACACCTTCGACGATAAAGGCTCGAGTGCCTCGACGGGCGCCGGCACCGCCACTGTTTCCCCACAGCCTGCGACCAGTAATGCATCCAGGGTCCTGAGCGCCTCTTCAGCATCCGGGCCCGCCGCACTGACGTGCACGATGTCGCCAAAGGCCGTCTGCAACGCCATGATCGCCACCAGGGATTTGGCGTTCGCGCGCTCCTGCTGTTTATGCAGGTGAATGCTTGCCGAAAAAGCTTTGGCAGCCTGGGCGAATACTGCGGCAGGACGGGCGTGCAAGCCGTTCGGGTTGGCCAATGTCACTGGCTTGGAGAACAACGCCTCGCCCTCTTCCCGCACCGGCTCATCGGCTGTCTGCTCGTCGGGACGCAGGCTCAGCAACGGCTGGCCACTTTCCACCAGGCCTGTTTGCGGCACTAACCACGTGAAGGGTTCACCGCTGACCACCAACATCAAGGTCAACAGACTGCGGGCGTTCAAGGCGATGTAATCGGCATCGAACTCGATCAGCGCCTGCCCCGACTCAACCCGCTGGCCTTCCTCCACCAATCGGGTGAAACCCTTGCCAGCCAGGTTCACGGTGTCGAGCCCGATGTGCATCAATACCTGAACGCCGTTGTCGTCGGTGATGCTGACGGCGTGCCCGCTGGCCTGCACATTGCTGACCACGCCGGCCAAGGGTGCGCACAGGGTTTGCGAGGTGGGGTCGATGCACAGACCGTCGCCGATCACGCGGCTCGAGAATACCGGATCCGGCACCTGGTCCAGGGGCATCAGCACGCCGGACAAAGGTGCCAGCAGTTGCAATTGTTGGGGTGTGGCCATGACGTCACCTGTTGTTTTGTTCTTTATAAAAGACGCTTGCGATCTCGCGATACCCGGTACGGGTCATGCGGCGTTTATTTCCACCAATACTCGACCTGCAATCCGACATTCGCACCGTGGCGCGCCGTGCCAAAGGCACCGGTGTCCGACAACGCCGAGCCCTTCGCCAGCTCATTGGCGGCCCGTTTGGCCGCCTGGTTCCAGCTGGCATAGGTGTAATACACACGCACCTCTGGGCGCGCCCAGAATTGTGGCCCCTTGGGCGACCAGGTCGGGGCGAAGGTGAACTTGCTCAGCTTGCGCGTGCCGCCCGTGGCGTCTACCTGATCGTGTCCCAGTTCGGTGACCAGCTTGAATTGTTCAGTGATGGCATAGGCCGGACGAATGCCGAGGGAAATCCAGTTCTGATCGTTGCCGTCCGGGCGAATGTCTTTCTGATAGACCGCCTCGACCTGACCACCGAAGCGCGGCGTCACTTGCCAGTCGAAGAACTCCACCACACGGTAGCTTTTGTTGCTGTCATCCAGCTTCACGTTACCGGTATAACCCAACCCGGTGCCGGGGCCTTCGCCGTACTGGAAGGCCAGTTTATTCTTGCCACCGAGGAAACCTTGCTGCACATGCTGGGTGGTGATCGCCCAGCCACGGTGCGCGTCTTGGCTATCGGGTTTGTCGATGTAGCTCAGGCCGAACTCCAGTTCACCGCCGGGGTTGGTGTCGAAGCCGGCGACGTTGAAATCGTGGCGGTTGATGTAGTCCTTCTGGTACAGGTTGTCCTTGCGCGAGAAGGCGTAGCTGTATTTCAGATCGCCGATCAACACGTCCTCGATACCGCCGCCAGTGGCGCTCTGGTTCCAGTAGTAGAAGTCGGAAATATGGATATCGTTCCGTTTGTAATAACGCCGACCGGCCCACAGCGAACCGCCGTTGAGGCCGGGCATGTTCGACCATTGCGCGTACAGCTGCGGCAGGCGCACCGAACCGTTATCGCCCTTGAAGGTCAGGCTGCGGTCGTACTGGTTATACAGCGAGGCCATGCCGTCGACGCTGAGCACCGAATCGTCATCGAATGTGAACACATCCTGACGCAGTTCCAGTTCCCCATACTGCTCGCATTCGTTGCCCAACCGATACTTGGTCTGCGCTCCGGGCAACTGGAAACACGATTGGGAACTGCTGTTGACCGAAGTGCCAACGCCGCTGCGCAAGTAACCCCCGAACTCCAGCGCCTGGGCGCCAAGCGGCAAGGCCAGGCAAACGCTCGCCACAGCGAGACAGCGATTTATTGTTGTTTTCAAGAACCACCCCGTTATTTTTATTGTGTGCAGTCACAAAATCGACGCGCAAAAGTCCCTCGCGCAGCGTTCTGCGTGTTCTTTTAAAACCGGTGTTTTCTAGCGGTCGGTCAGTCGGTCAGGTGTAGAACCAAGGACTCATAGGGTCGTAAAGAGACCTGCCCATTTCGCGGCGGACAGTCCGGGTAGTTGCTGATGACCAGACGTTGGGCCATCGCCTCGCTGATCACATCATCCGGCAACAGGACTTCGCACGGCGTGCCGTAGAAGTTGTTCAGCACCAGCAAACGCTCGCCCTGGCCTTCTCGCACATACGCCCAGAGTTGTGGGTGTTCAGGCAGCAATTGCCGGTAGACGCCGTCGGATATCAGCGCCTCGGTGCGACGCAAGGCGATCAGCTGTCGGTAGTGATGCAGCACGGAATCCGGATCGTCGACTTGGGTGGCGACGTTGATCTGCGCCGAGTTGGCCGGCACGCCGATCCATGGTTCGGCAGTACTGAAGCCTGCGTTTGGCTCGGCGCTCCAGTGCATCGGCGTACGCCCGTTGTCCCGGGACTTCTGCATGATCGCCGCCATGTTGTCGGCGTCACTGGCACCCGCCTCGCGCTTGAGCCGGAAGATATTCAGCGTCTCGACATCGCGGTAATGGTCGATGTGATCGAAGCCCGGATTGGTCATGCCCAGTTCCTCGCCCTGATACACGAATGGCGTGCCCTGGAGCAAATGCAGCGCGGTGCCGAGCATCTTCGCCGACAGCACCCGATATTCGCCGTCATGGCCAAAACGCGAGACCACCCGTGGCTGGTCGTGGTTACACCAGAACAGCGCATTCCAGCCACCCCCGGCCTGCATGCCGGTCTGCCAGTCGGAGAGGATGCGCTTGAGTTCGAGGAAGTCGAAGTCGGCGCGAATCCATTTCTGCAGGTTGGGGTAATCGACCTTCAGGTGATGGAAGTTGAAGGTCATCGACAGTTCTTTCGACTCCGGCCGCGAGTAACGAATGCAGTGTTCCAGGCGGGTGGACGACATCTCGCCGACGTTGATCAAGTCATGGCCTTCGAACACTTCGCGGTGCATTTGCTGCAGGTATTCGTGGACGTTCGGGCCGTCGGTATAGAAGCGTCGACCGTCGCTGTCGTCGTCAGGGAAATCCGCCGGTTTCGAGATCAGGTTGATCACGTCCAGACGGAATCCACCGACGCCCTTGTCCCGCCAGAAACGCATCATCTTGAACACTTCGGCGCGCACCTTGGGGTTGTCCCAGTTCAGGTCGGCCTGGGTGTGGTCGAACAGGTGCAGGTAGTACTGACCGGTCTGCGCCTCATACTCCCAGGCCGAACCACCGAACTTGGACTCCCAGTTGTTCGGTTGGTCGCGCCAGATATAGAAGTCGCGGTACGGGTTGTCGAGGCTGCTGCGGGCCTGCTGGAACCAGCTGTGCTCGATGGAGGTGTGGTTGACGACGATATCGAGCATCAGCTTGATCCCGCGCTTGCCGGCCTCGGCGATCAGCAACTTGCAATCGGCCATGGTCCCGTAGCTCGGATCGATGGCGTAGTAATCACTGATGTCGTAACCGTTGTCGCGCTGGGGCGAACGCAGGAACGGGGTGATCCACAGGCAATCGACACCCAGCCAGTGCAGGTAGTCGAGCTTGGCCACGACACCGAGCAAATCACCCGTGGGGTTGCCGGCGTGGCTGTGAAAGCTTTTCGGGTAGATCTGGTAGATCACCGAACGTTGCCAGTCTTGCATGACGCTATTCCTTCAGTAAGTTTTGTATCGGCCTAGAGGGCCCCTTCGCGGGCAAGTCGGATCGCCGCACCGCTCGCTCCTACATGGGAACGCGATTACCTGTAGGAGCGAGGCTTGCCCGCGAATGCGATCTGTCAGGCGACCCGATACCCCGGCCGGACAATCTTCATGCTCAACCCGCAGGTCAGAACAAATGGCACGACCATGGCAATCACCATCCCGATCACGAACATCGGAATGAATTGCGGAATGATCGAGATAAAACCCGGCAAGCCCCCGACGCCGATGGCCGAGGCCTGGACCTTGTTCAGCGACAGGAAGATGCACCCCAGCGCCGAGCCGACCAGCGCGGCATAAAACGGAAACTTGTAGCGCAGGTTGACCCCGAACATGGCCGGTTCGGTGATACCGAAGTAAGCGGATATCGCCGAGGTCGAGGCCATGCTCTTGTCCCGCACATTACGGGTCATGTAGAACACCGCCAGTGCCGCGCTGCCCTGGGCGAGGTTGGACATGACGATCATCGGCCAGATGAACGTGCCGCCCTGGGTCGAGATCAGCTGCAAGTCGACCGCGAGAAACATGTGATGCATGCCGGTGATCACCAGCGGCGCATAGAGCAGACCGAAGATCGCCCCACCAACCATCGGCGCCAGGTCGAACAGCATGACCACGCCTTCGGTGATGAGGATGCCCAGGTGTCGCGTCACCGGGCCGATCACCGCCAGCGCCAGCACGCCGGTGACGACGATGGTGGTGATCGGCACCACCAGCAATTGCACCGCATTCGGCACCCGCGCCCGCAGCCATTTCTCGATGACGCTCATGACGTAGGCGGCCAGCAGGATCGGCAGGATCTGCCCCTGATAGCCGACCTTCTCGATCTGGAACAATCCGAGGATGTCGAAGTACGGCAGGCTCTGCCCTTCCAGACCGGCTACCGCCTTGCCGTAGTTCCAGGCATTGAGCAGATCGGGGTGAACCAGCATCAGGCCGAGCACGATGCCGAGGATTTCGCTGCCGCCAAAGCGCTTGGCCGCCGACCAGCCCACCAGCGCCGGGAGGAACACGAACGAGGTGTTGGCCATCAGGTTGATCAGGCTCCAGAGCCCTTCAAGTTTCGGGTAGGCGTCCAGCAGGGTCTGCCCCTCGATGAACATGCCCCTGGCGCCGATCAGGTTGTTGATGCCCATCAGCAGGCCGGCAACGATCAGCGCCGGCAGGATCGGCATGAACACATCGGAAAACACCCGCACCAGCCGTTGCACGGCGTTGATCTTGTCGGCGCTTTTCTGTTTAACGTCGGCGATGGTTGACGCCGCGAGACCGGTTTGGTGGCGTAATTCGGCGTAGACCTTTTCCACCTCGCCCGGGCCGATGACCACCTGGAACAGGCCACCGGTGAAGAACGAACCCTTGACCAGGTCAATCTGGTTCAGCGTGGCGCTGCTGACCAGGCTCGGATCCTTGAGGGCCAGGCGCAGGCGGGTCACGCAGTGCGCGGCCTGCTCGATATTGTCGCTGCCACCGAGGCTGTGCAGCAGCTCGGTGACGATGTTCGGATAGTCGTGGCTCATGCTTGGTCTTCCGCTGTGGTTTTTTGTTATTGGCAGCACGCCGACGTCAAAAGTACTCGTCTGTACGAGTTAAAGCAACAACTCGTACAGACGAGTTTCAAATTGTTTAAAATCTGCCCAGCCACTGGCTCCTACAGAGCGAAGGCGCCCTCGAAACCGCCATCGCCGGCAAGCCTGGCTCCTACAGGGCCTACAGACCATGAAATTTCCTACATCCGAAAGGGATGAAATCCAAACCCGCATGGACAATTCCCTACCCGACCCTTAAGGTTCAAACCCTTGAGCATTGCGGCACAGAGCCATCCCCATGAGTAAATACAACCAGATCTACAGCGATCTGCTTGCGAGTATCACCACCGAACGTCTGGAACGCGGCGCCCGATTGCCTTCCGAAACCGAACTGATGGACAGCTACCAGGCCAGTCGCGGCACCGTGCGCAAGGCCATCGAACAACTTCAGGAACGCGGTTTCGCGCAAAAGGTCCACGGCAAAGGCACCTTCGTGCTGTCGACCAACCCGATCGAATTTCAGCTCGGCGGCATCGTCAGCTTCCAGGAAACCTACCCGCGGTTGGGCAACGACGTCAGTACCGAAGTGGTCGAATTCACCCAGTTCCCTCTCGAGGGTCCGTTGCTCGAACACATCCAGGCTGATGAAGGCAGCCCGATCATCCGGATCAAACGCGTGCGACGGATCGGCGGCAAACGCGTGATCCTCGACATCAACCATTTCGTCAGCGACGTGATCCCCGGCCTGTCCCGGGACATCGCCGAGCACTCGATCTACGCCTTCATCGAGCAGACCCTGCAGCTGCAAATCGCCTATGCCCAGCGCACCATCGAAGCAGTGCCGCGGAGCAAGGACGACCAGCAACACCTGGACCTGGATGGCCAGAGCCATGTGATCGTGGTCAGCAACCAGACGTTTTTGCAGGATGGAAGGCAGTTCGAGTACACCGAATCGCGGCATACCCTGGACAAGTTCTACTTTTCGGATGTGGCACGGCGCTGAAAGGATGACGTCAAACCAGTGCCTGCCACTCGGCGCCCAGGGCGGCAACCCGACGTGATTCCTTGACGAGATTGACGCTTTGCGCGATACGGGCGACCTCGATGACCGGTTGTTCGAGGTGGTAGCCGCCCTTCGCATCCAGCCAGCTCAGCACCTCAGCCAGGTGCCAGACCGATGCCTTGCCTTCATGCACGGCCAACGGGAAGCTGCTGCCATGGGTGAGCATCAGTTTGCGCATGTTCTGTCGCGAAACGCCGACGATGTCGGCAATGTCCGTCAGGCCGACGAAGTCGGGCGCCACCTCCACCAGGCGAGCATCAGGGATGATGCGCTTGACGTCGATCAGTGCACTCAACAACGCCGCTTCGGCAGTCACCGCCTCTCGGGTGAACTCCAACGCCAGTCGGCCGGGTAACCCGACACCGACCAACGCGTCATCGCATCCTTGGGCGTACAAACGTTCGATCAATTCGTCAGGATTGGTATCGCACTGCGCGAGTTGATACTTGAGGGTGAAAATGTAGTCCATTGAATTACTCCTTGAGTCGAGGTGCCGACTTCCCGTCAATCACCTGCTGCGTCGTACAGTTGTCGACCACTCGCCGCAATGCCCTCGCGTGGTTGAAAGGGTTTCTCGGCGTACTGCACACGCTGGTGATACAGAATTCGCCACAGCGACAGAGGTCATGCCTGAAAGGGCAGTAGATCTTTCCCCAGGCGTGACTGCCGCCGACTTCTATCCGCCAGCCTCGCTCTTCGGCGTGACGCAGGGCCATTTCGATTTCTTTTTTCGGGTGAGATGCACGAGCCATCCATAGCCTCCAGTCTCCGCAGTATTCCAATGGTTGTCAACTGACAACCTTACACAAAAATCCACAAGCACCACTCGAGCTGCAAGACAGTCCGCAGAGGCAGGGAAGATTGCCCCAAAGAGAGTACAGATGAGGCTGAGAATATGGCTGTCTCATGTCTTTCAGGGCATTGCCAAGGTATGTTCTCCTTACACATAACCTGGGTCTGCCTGGTGATTTTTTGCCTGCCCCGAAAAAAACAAAACCCCGACCTGAGTCGGGGTTTGGTTTATCGGTTAACGCCCTGATTGCCGGAGCGCCAGCGCGGGATCACTCCCACTCAATGGTCGCTGGCGGCTTGCTCGACACGTCATAAGTGACGCGGGAAATGCCTTCGATTTCATTGATGATGCGACCGCTGACGGTCTCCAGCAGTTCGTAAGGCAGGTGTGCCCAACGCGCAGTCATGAAGTCGATGGTTTCTACCGCACGCAGGGCAACCACCCAGGCGTAACGACGGCCATCGCCGACCACGCCAACCGATTTCACCGGCTGGAACACCACGAAGGCCTGGCTGACCTTGTGGTACCAGTCGGCCTTGCGCAGTTCTTCGATGAAGATGTGGTCGGCGCGACGCAGCAGGTCGGCGTATTCCTTCTTCACTTCACCGAGGATCCGCACGCCCAGGCCCGGGCCCGGGAACGGGTGACGGTAGACCATGTCGTACGGCAGGCCGAGTTCCAGGCCCAGACGACGGACTTCGTCCTTGAACAGCTCGCGCAGGGGTTCAACCAGCTTGAGGTTCATTTCTTCCGGCAGGCCACCCACGTTGTGGTGCGACTTGATCACGTGGGCCTTGCCGCTTTTGGCGCCAGCCGACTCGATCACGTCCGGGTAGATGGTGCCTTGGGCTAGGTACTTGATGTTGTCCAGTTTGTTGGACTGGGCATCGAAGACGTCGATGAAGGTACGGCCGATGATCTTGCGCTTCTTCTCTGGATCGCTTTCGCCGGCCAGGTTGTCGAGGAACTGGTCTTCAGCGTTGGCGCGGATCACCTTGACGCCCATGTTCTCGGCGAACATGGCCATCACTTGCTCGCCTTCGTGCAGACGCAGCAGGCCGTTGTCGACGAAGACGCAGGTCAGCTGGTCGCCGATGGCTTTGTGCAGCAGTGCCGCAACCACCGAGGAATCAACGCCGCCGGACAGACCGAGCAAGACGTTGTCGGTGCCCACCTGGGCGCGAATATTGGCGATCGCGTCTTCAGCAATCTTCGACGGCGTCCACAGCGCTTCACAGCCGCAGATGTCGAGGATGAAACGCGAGAGGATGCGGCCGCCCTGCTTGGTATGGGTCACTTCCGGGTGGAACTGCACGCCGTAGTAGCCGCGAGCATCGTCGAACATGCCGGCAATCGGGCAGCTCGGGGTGCTGGCCAGGATGTGGAATTCCTGAGGCATTTTGGTGACCTTGTCACCGTGGCTCATCCAGACGTCGAGGCCGAACAGGCCGTCAGCGTCGATGTGGTCTTCGATACCGTCGAGCAGGCGACTCTTGCCGACTACGTCGACTCGGGCGTAACCGAACTCACGCAGCTCGGAACCTTCGACCTTGCCCCCCAGCTGTTCAGCCATGGTCTGCATGCCGTAGCAAATACCGAAGACCGGTACGCCCAGGTCCCAGACGGCTTGCGGTGCGCGCGGGCTGTCGGCGACGTGTACCGACTCGGGGCCGCCGGCGAGGATGATCCCCTTCGGTGCGAATTCGCGAATCGCTTCGTCGTCCATATCGAACGGATGCAATTCGCAGTACACGCCGATTTCACGCACGCGGCGGGCAATCAGCTGGGTGTACTGGGAACCGAAATCGAGGATCAGGATGCGGTGGGCGTGAATGTCGAGGGCCATGATTCAGTCTCGTCTTAATAATTCAGAAACAGTCGTGATTCAGAAACAACTCGGGGCTGAATAGAACAGCCCCGGTTGCTTAACGATTTGCTTGAAGCCTCAACCTACGCGGTAGTTTGGCGCTTCTTTGGTGATCTGTACGTCGTGGACGTGGGACTCGGCCATGCCGGCACCGGTGATCCGCACGAACTCAGGCTTGGTACGCATTTCTTCGATGTCGGCACTGCCGGTATAACCCATCGAGGAACGCAGGCCGCCCATCAGTTGATGGATGATCGCACTCAGGCTGCCCTTGTACGGAACACGCCCTTCGATGCCTTCCGGAACCAGCTTCTCGGCACCCGCGGAGGAGTCCTGGAAGTAACGGTCGGAGGAACCCTGGGCCTGGGACATGGCACCCAGCGAACCCATGCCGCGGTAAGCCTTGTACGAACGACCCTGGAACAGTTCGATCTCGCCTGGCGCTTCTTCAGTACCGGCGAACATCGAGCCCATCATCACGCAGGAAGCACCGGCCACGATGGCCTTGGACAGGTCACCGGAGAAACGGATGCCGCCGTCGGCGATCAACGGCACGCCAGTGCCTTCGAGGGCAGCGGCAACGTTGGCGATAGCACTGATTTGCGGGACGCCGACACCGGCGACGATACGGGTGGTGCAGATCGAGCCCGGGCCGATACCGACCTTGACTGCATCGGCGCCGGCTTCGGCCAGGGCCTTGGCGGCAGCGCCGGTGGCGATGTTGCCGCCGATGACCTGCACTTCAGGGAAGTTCTGCTTGACCCAGCGCACGCGGTCGATCACGCCTTTGGAGTGACCGTGAGCAGTGTCGACCACCACCACGTCAACGCCAGCGTGGACCAGGGCGGCTACGCGATCACCGGTGTCTTTACCGGTACCGACTGCAGCGCCAACGCGCAGACGACCTTGATCGTCCTTGCTGGCCAGCGGATAGGCCTTGGCTTTTTCGATGTCGTTGACGGTCATCATGCCTTTGAGGGCGAATTTGTCGTCGACGATCAGCACGCGTTCGATGCGGTGCTTGTGCAGCAACTCGCGAACGTCGTTCTTGTCGGCGCCTTCCTTGACCGTGACCAGGCGCTCTTTAGACGTCATCACTTCACGGACAGTGGCTTCCAGACGGTTTTCGAAACGCACGTCACGGGAAGTGACGATGCCGACCAGGTCACCATTGTGCAGCACCGGAACGCCGGAGATGTTGTGCAGGCGGGTCAGTTCGAAGAGTTCACGAACCGTGGCGCCAGCCTCGATGGTGATCGGGTCCTTGACCACGCCGGCTTCATAACGCTTGACCTTGCGCACTTCGGCAGCTTGCTGCTCGATGGTCATGTTCTTGTGGATGATGCCGATGCCACCTTCCTGAGCCATGGCAATTGCCAGACGGGCTTCGGTAACGGTGTCCATGGCGGCAGAAACCAGTGGAATATTCAGCTCGATGCCACGGGTAAGGCGGGTCTTGAGACTGACTTCGTTAGGAAGCACCTCGGAATAACCGGGCACTAGGAGAATGTCGTCGAATGTCAGAGCTTCTTGGCTGATACGCAGCATCGCGGGGGCTCCCGAGCGGGAAAATGGAAGCGCGCCATTATAGTCAGACACCCCCTCGGGTTCAATGTAAAACTCTGGCTATTATCAATGCGGTGATCGACGGGGTATTGAACGCACAAATCCCGTAGGAGCGAGGCTTGCCCGCGAAGGCGTCTTCACTGGCGCTAAAAGCTTCGCGGGCAAGCCTCGCTCCTACGGGTTTCGGTTACGGCGATGGGTTTCGGTTACGGCGATGGGTTTCGGTTACGGCGATGGATTTCAGTTACGGCGACGGCGACGGCGACGGTTAGGGTTAGGGTTAGGGTTAGGGTTACGGTTACGGTTACGGTTAAGGCGAGGGTTTCGGTTTCGGTTTCGGTTTCGGTTACAGCTCAACTTTTACCCAACTCACCGGCTGATCCAGCCAATCGGCAAACTCGTCGATAAAACTCTGCTTGAACCCGGCCTCGGCCCAATTGTTGAAAATGAATCCCAGGTTGGAAAAGCCGCATTCCTGCAGGAACAAAAAGCCGTTGATGTCGTCTTCATGCCCGCACTCGGGGCAGGTGAAGTTATCGGTGCGCCCCGGCATCCAGTCTTCCAGGCTTTCGAACAACGCTTCGCCGACTTCCTTGCGGCACTCGGCGCAGCCGGCTTCTTCGAGAAATCCCTTGGCCGGTGTATAGATGCAGCGTTTGGTGATGATCTCCAGGCCATTGATCGGCTCGCCGAACGGCAGGGCTTGCGGGTGCAGGACCACGGCTCGGGCACCGTCGGCGATGGCATGGGCCATGCGGTTGCCGGTGCGGCCGCAAGTGGTCAGTTCTTCCTTGATGATGTTCTTGCGCACCAGCCAACGCACGACCGCCCGGGCCCGGGGTTCGTGTACCGGCAGCGTGGAGATTTTCGGGACGATGATGCTTTGAGAGTTCATGGTGCAAGCCTACTGCGTCAAATGGATGTTTCTGCGGCGCGCCGTTTGACGCCTTCGCGGGCAAGCCTCGCTCCTACAGGTCTTGTGTCGTTTGATGAATTTGCGAACGACACAAGACCTGTGGGAGCGGGCTTGCCCGCGAAGGCGTCAGGACGGCCGGCAGCTTAATCCCTGACGAAATCCGGTCAAGTGCTCAAATACCGCCCAATCAAGGCAATCCCGCTGGCCAGCACCAACCACGTCACCAGCCGCACGAACGCCTCCCGGGACAGTTTCATCGTCAACCGCCGGCCAATCCACAACCCCAGCGCCATGGCCGGCAATAAACACACGGCCAATACCAACAAGGGTAGCTCGGCATACACGCCCGCGACGGCAAACAGGCTCAAACGCACTACCGTGCTGCAACTGATCAGCGCGCTCTGCGTCGCCCTCGCCGCCTCCTTGGGCAGCCGGCTGTTCAAATAAATCGCATATAAAAAGCCGCCACTGCCAAACAACGCCCCGAACATCCCCCCCACCGCACCCATCGGCACGGCCCAGGCGGCGGACAATTGTGCTGGACGGGTTTTGACCCACAGGCTGTAAATCGCATAAGCGCTGATAAACAGCCCCATCAACAGCAGCAACACATCGGAATGCAGGTTCAGCAGAAAAATCACCCCCAAGGTGCAGCCCACCGCCATGCAGGGCAACAAGCGCAACAACTCGGGCCTGGCCACATCCCGCCTCGAGGGCAGCAGATTGCCAAATGCCGCGACGAAATCCAGCAGCACCAGAAGCGGCACGATCTTCGACAACGGCATGAACAGGATCAGAATCGGCCCCGCCACCAGGGCGGTACCGAATCCGGCGATGCCGAACACGATATAGGCCAGCGCGATGCCCAGCCCGATCACCAGCCAATCCGTCGCGCCGAAGGGCCATTGGTGCAACAACTCAAGCACATTCATTACGTGTCTTCCTTGAATCCCGAAGCAGACTTTAAACCTGTGGGAGCGGGCTTGCTCGCGAATGCGGTGTGACAGTCAATGTTGATATCGACTGATACTCCGCATTCGCGAGCAAGCCCGCTCCCACAAAAAAGCCTACCCACAGGGATTTGCGTTGACTCATGGAGATTGTTCGTCGAATGCCTTTAAACTGCGCCCCATGATTAAAGATCCCTTTGCAAGACTCGGCCTGGACCGGGAAGTCCTGACTGTCAGCCAGCTCAACGGCCGCGCGCGGGTGTTGCTCGAAGACGTGTTCAGTAATATCTGGGTCGAAGGCGAAATCTCCAACCTCGCCCGCCCGGCGTCCGGCCATGTGTATTTCACCCTCAAGGACAGCGGTGCCCAGGTGCGTTGCGCCTTGTTCCGGCAGAACGCGGCGCGGGTGCGCCAGGCGTTGAAAGATGGCCTGGCGGTCAAGGTGCGCGGCAAGGTCTCGCTGTTCGAGGGCCGCGGTGACTATCAACTGATCCTCGACACCGTGGAGCCTGCCGGCGACGGCGCCCTGCGCCTGGCCTTCGATGCGCTGAAAGAAAAGCTCAGCGCCGAAGGCCTGTTCAGTGCCGAGCGCAAAGTGCCGCTGCCGGCGCACCCGCAACGCATCGGCATCATCAGTTCGCCCACCGGCGCGGTGATCCGCGACATCATCAGCGTCTTCCGTCGCCGCGCCCCGCAGGTGCAGCTGACGCTGATCCCCACCGCCGTACAAGGCCGCGAAGCCACCGCGCAGATTGTCCGCGCGCTGAAACTGGCGGACGCCCGTGGCTTCGACGCGCTGATCCTGGCCCGTGGCGGCGGCTCCCTGGAAGACCTCTGGTGTTTCAATGAAGAAGCCGTGGCCCGCGCCGTGGACGCTTGCGTGACGCCGATTGTCAGCGCCGTCGGCCATGAAACCGACGTCTCGATCAGCGACTTCGTCGCCGACGTTCGCGCCCCGACCCCTTCCGCCGCCGCCGAACTGCTGGCGCCGGATTCCAGCGACCTGGTGCGTCGGGTCGAAAGCCTGCATCGACGGCTGGTGATGCGTATTCGTGACCGCTTGATGCGTGATCGACTGCGCCTGGAAGGCATGTCCCGCCGCCTGCGCCATCCCGGCGAACGCCTGCGTCAGCAAGCGCAGCGCCTGGATGACCTGGACATGCGCCTGCGCCGCGCGTTCGAACGCAGCCTCAATACCCGTCGCGAACGCCTGATTCGTCTGGAAACCCGCCTTGCCGGGCAACATCCCGGTCGGCAACTGGCAATGCTCCGTCAGCGCCTCGACAGCTTTGCCGAACGCCTGCCCCGGGCCATGCGCGAAGGCCTCAAGAACCGCCGCCTGCAACTGCAAAGCCAGATGCAGACGCTGCATGTGGTCAGCCCCCTGGCGACCCTCAGCCGTGGCTACAGCATTCTGCTGGACGAGCGCGGCAACGCGATCCGCAACGCTGCGCAAACCCACACCGGCCAGCGCCTGAAAGCCAGACTGGGCGAAGGCGAGCTGCAAGTGCGGGTCGAAGACAATCACCTGACGCCTGTCACCCTCTCTTTACTGGATTGATCCATGCCGCGCTTTCTCGCTCCGCTGCTGTTGCTGTGCCTGACCGTCAATGCCCACGCCGACAGTTACATCACCCGCCTGTTGAACAAGCCGGTGCCCGGTGGCGTGGCGGTTGTCGACCTGGGCACTTCCGCCCAGGCGCCAAAAGCCAGCTATCAAGGCAAACCGGTGCTGGTGGTCAAGGAACAGAACAATTGGCTGGCTATTGTCGGGGTGCCGTTGACGGTCAAGCCGGGTACGCAGCAGCTCAGCAGTGACGGGCGTCATCTGAGTTTCACCGTTGGCAACAAGAAATACCCGGAACAGCGCATCACCCTGAAGAACAAGCAGCAGGTCAATCCGGACCCGGAAAATCTCAAGCGCATCGAGGGCGAACTGGCCGAGCAGATCCAGGCCTACCGCAGTTTCAGTCCGAATACTCCGAGCAACCTGTTGCTGGATAAACCGGTCAACGGGCCGTTGTCGAGCAAGTTCGGTGTGCGTCGGTTCTTTAATGGTGAAGAGCGCAATCCCCATGCAGGCCTGGATTTCGCGGTGCCGGCGGGTACGCCGATCAAGACGCCGGCTGCGGGCAAGGTGATTCTGATCGGCAATTACTTCTTTAATGGCAACACAGTGTTTGTCGATCATGGGCAGGGCTTTATCAGCATGTTCTGTCACATGTCCAAGATTGACGTGAAGGTCGGGCAGCAGTTGGCCCGTGGTGGAGTGGTCGGGAAGGTTGGCGCGACTGGGCGAGCGACCGGGCCGCATATGCACTGGAATGTCAGCCTGAATGATGCGCGGGTGGATCCGGCGATCTTTATTGGGGCGTTTCAGCCTTAGATGATTGTGAGGCTGATGGCCCCTTCGCGGGCAAGCCAGCCTTAGATGATTGTGAGGCTGATGGCCCCTTCGCGGGCAAGCCCGCTCCCACAGTGATCGGGGTGAACGTGATTTTATGTACACCACCAATCCCTGTGGGAGCGGGCTTGCCCGCGAAGGCGGCCTCATTGGCGCCGCTTATTCCGCCTCCAGATCCTCGATCCCATGAATTTCCCTGTGTGCCAGGCACTCCTTGATCCAGGCCTGGGTTTCCTCCGAGAAGCCGGCCAGTTCCTCAGATGTGATCAACTCATGAGTACACAATCCCAGCAAATGAGCCGGCGCCTCACTGCGTGAATGACTGAAAACGTCAAACGCCCAATACAGCTCCTGCTGACCGGCCTTGAGCCTCTCCTCACTGGCTTCAATACGCTCATAAGGCGCCAGGCTTTTATCCAGCACCAAACGCTCGACCTCCTCCATGATCCGGATACACATCCGCTCATGGGCCACCGGACGCAATGCGCTATAAAGTTTCCAATCCGATTCATTCATTGCCGACTCCTGCTTCCAGGTCGCCTGATTGAGGCTTTAAGGATAGCTGCGCCACCGCAGACAAGGTCGACAATTTTCAATTGCGCACCGCTCAAACCTCGCGCAACCATCAAGACAATCATCGCCATTAACCGCAATAAAATCTCGATAAATTCGCCTTTTCGAGTATTCCTCTCATTTTTTTTCGACCGCTTGCCATCCTTTCTTCTCGCGGTTAGGGTTGAAGACATGAAAACCTCTCACACCCTCATTCAGCGTCGCCAGCACCGCAGCCTGTGCCTTGTCAGTGCACGACTGCCGGGCTGAATCGCGGTGCCTCGCCCCACGCTTTGCCCAAGAACATTTTGATCCACCGGCAGGCCGCCTCTTTTCGGCCCACACAACAAGGATTTCCCGATGAGCATGCTCAAAGACCCGTCTTCGAAATACCGCGCGTTCCCGACCATCGACATCCCGGACCGCACCTGGCCGTCGAAGACCATCACCGCCGCGCCGATCTGGTGCAGCTCCGACCTGCGTGACGGTAACCAGTCGCTGATCGAGCCCATGGACGCGACCAAGAAGCTGCGTTTCTGGAAAACCCTGGTGTCGGTGGGCGTGAAAGAAATCGAAGCCTCGTTCCCGGCGGCTTCGCAAACCGATTTCGACTTCGTGCGCAGCCTGATCGAAGGCGGCCACATCCCGGACGACACCACCATCCAGGTGCTGACCCAAGGCCGTGAAGACCTGATCGAGCGCACCTTCGAATC
The DNA here is from genome assembly GCF_902497995.1 of Pseudomonas fluorescens. Lineage (GTDB taxonomy): Bacteria > Pseudomonadota > Gammaproteobacteria > Pseudomonadales > Pseudomonadaceae > Aquipseudomonas > Aquipseudomonas fluorescens_BK. The sequence goes on from NZ_CABVII010000017.1 coordinate 128,569, forward strand.
CCTGCGCGGGGCGAAGAAAGCCATCGTTCACCTGTACAACGCGACGTCCCCTTCCTTCCGCCGGATTGTCTTCAATCAGGACAAGGACGGGATCAAGGCCATTGCCGTGGAAGCGGCCAAGCTGTTCGTCAAATACGCGGCGAAGCAGCCAGACACCGAATGGACCTTCGAGTACTCGCCGGAAACCTTCAGCGCGACCGAACTGGAGTTCGCCAAGGAAGTCTGCGACGCGGTGATCGAGGTCTGGAACCCGACGCCCGAGCACAAGATGATCCTCAACCTGCCGGCCACCGTCGAATGCGCGACCCCGAACATCTATGCCGACCAGATCGAATGGTTCGGCCGTCATATCAACCGTCGTGACAGCGTGATCATCAGCCTGCACACCCACAACGACCGTGGCACCGGCGTTGCCGCCACCGAGCTGGGCCTGATGGCCGGCGCCGACCGTGTCGAAGGCTGCCTGTTCGGCAACGGCGAGCGCACCGGTAACGTCGACCTGGTGACCGTGGCCTTGAACCTCTACACCCAGGGCGTGCACCCTGAACTGGACTTCTCCGACATCGACGGCGTGCGCAAAGTCGTTGAAGAGTGCAACCAGATCCAGGTGCACCCGCGTCATCCATACGTCGGCGACCTGGTGCATACCGCGTTCTCCGGCTCGCACCAGGATGCGATCCGCAAGGGCTTCGCCCAGCAGAAACCGGACGCCCTGTGGGAAGTGCCATACCTGCCGATCGACCCGGCCGACATCGGCCGCAGCTACGAGGCGGTGATCCGCGTCAACAGCCAGTCGGGCAAGGGCGGTATCGCCTACTTGCTGGAACAGGAATACGGCATCAGCTTGCCACGCCGCATGCAGATCGAGTTCAGCCAGGTCGTGCAGCGTGAAACCGATCGCCTGGGCCTCGAAATGACCGCCAAGCAGATCCACTCGCTGTTGATCAGCGAGTACCTGCAAGCCAACACCCCGTACGCGCTGGTCAGCCATCGCCTGCAGGAAGAAAACGGTCACAGCGCCGTCGAAGTGGAAGTGGCCAGCAAGGGCCAGGGCGAAACCAACCTGCACTGGCGCGGCAAGGGCAACGGCGCCCTGGAAGCGCTGGTGGCCGGCCTGCCGATCCCGGTCGAGATCATGGACTACAACGAACACGCCATCGGCGCGGGTACCAATGCCAAGGCCGCGGCCTACATCGAGCTGCGGGTGAATGGTGAGCGTGCGGTGCATGGTGTCGGGATCGATGAAAACATCACCACTGCCAGCTTCAAGGCGCTGTTCAGTGCGCTGAACCGCTCGTTGAGCCAGCCGGAAGCGAAAGCGGCGTAAGCCTTCGCTGATATGCAAAAGGCCCCTTGGTGTGAACCTTGGGGCCTTTTTGTTTGCCTTGTCTCGTCCTGAGTAAGGTTTACACCTGTATCAGGGCTAGACACTGCTGGTTCGATGTTGCCTGGACCGGCCTCTTCGCGAGCAAGCCCGCTCCCACAGTTGATCGATGTGAGCACAGATTTCGTGTACACCAGAAATCCAATGTGGGAGCGGGCTTGCTCGCGAAGGGGCCGGTTCAGGCAGCGAAAATCTCAGGTGAACTCGAAGGTATCGGCATCGAGATTCGCCGGAAACCGCGTGCGGTAGGCTTGCAGGTCCGCAGCATTGAGCACCACCTGAAACACCCCATCCGCCTCCCCCGCACTCAGCAACGTCTCACCCTGGAAATCCAGCACCTGACTGTCACCGGTATACGCAAAGCCTTTACCGTCAGTCCCGATGCGATTCACCGCCGCCACGTAGCACAGGTTTTCGATGGCCCGCGCCGGCAGCAACCGGTTCCAGTGCTGACGCCGCGCCCCCGGCCAGTTGGCGGTGTACAGCAACAGGTCGGTGTCCTGAGCATCGCGGCTCCACACCGGGAATCGCAGGTCGTAGCAAATCAGCGGCCGAATACGCCACCCCTTGAGCTCGAACTGCACCTGGCGCTCGCCGGGGGTGAAGTGGTTGTGCTCGCCGGCCATGCGAAACAGATGGCGCTTGTCGTAATGCAACACCTCCCCGTCCGGCCGCGCCCACAACAGGCGATTGCGATGGCTGCCGTCGGCGGCCTGGACGATGAGGGTGCCGGTGATTACCGCATCGAATTTCGCCGCCTGCACGCGCAGCCATTTGCTGGTCGGACCGTTCTCAGGTTCGGCCAGTGTTTCCGATTCCATGGAGAAGCCGGTGGTGAACATCTCCGGCAGGATGATCAGGTCAGCACCGCGCGCCTGTTCCAGCAATTGCGCGAAATGCTCAAGGTTGGCCTGGCGGTCGTGCCAGGCCAGGGTGGTCTGGATCAGCGCGATGTTCAGATTGGGCAGTGCACTCAGATCACGCATAATTTTTCCGCTGCTTCACGCAGGGTCTCCTCGCGTTTGGCGAAGCACAGGCGCACCAGGCGCTGGCCGACCGGCGGCGTTTGGTAAAACACCGAGATCGGGATACTCGCCACGCCATGCTCGCGGGTCATCCACAGCGCCATCTCGACGTCATTGAGGTCCGGGCGGATCTGCGAATAATCCACCAGCTGGAAGTAAGTGCCGGCCACCCGGGAGAAGCTGAAGCGCGATGGCGTCAGCAGGTCGCAAAACAAATCGCGCTTGGCCTGATAGAAGGCCGGCAGCTCTTCCACATGTTGCGGGTGTTCGGCCATGTAATCGGCCAAGGCGTATTGCAACGGCGTCACGCCGCAGAAACTGACGTACTGGTGCACCTTGCGCAGCTCGGCAGTAAGGGCCGGTGGCGCGACCACATAGCCGGTTTTCCAGCCGGTGACGTGATAGGTCTTGCCGAAGGAGCTGACCACGAATGCGCGCTGATACAGCTCTTCGTGGGCCAGCACGCTGGCGTGCGGCACGCCGTCGAACACCAGGTGTTCATAGACTTCGTCACTGACCACATAGATGTCACGGTCGCGGATCAAGGTCGCCAGCTGATCCAGTTCGGCATGGCTGATCAATGCACCGCTGGGGTTGTGCGGGGTATTGAGGATAATCATCCGCGTGCGCGGCGTAATGGCTTGCGCGAGTTTCTGGAAGTCGATGGAGAAGTCTGTCAGGCCCAGTTGCACATGCACGCAACGACCACCGGCCAGCTCCACCGAAGGCTCATAGCTGTCGTAGGCCGGATCGAACACGATCACTTCGTCGCCGCTGTGGATAACCGCCTGGATGGCACAGAAAATCGCCTGGGTCGCGCCAGGAGTGACCGTCACTTCATGGTCGGCATCCACATTGGCGCCGTAGCTGCGGGCGATCTTCGCCGCAATCTGCTGACGCAATACCGGCAGGCCGGTCATCGGCGAATACTGGTTGTGGCCACTGGCGATATGCCGGCAGACCGCATCACGCAGGGCCTGCGGGCCGTCGAAATCGGGGAAACCCTGGGACAGGTTCAGCGCCCCGGTCTGCGCCGCGAGCTGAGACATCTGCGTGAAAATAGTGATGCCGACATTCGGCAGCTTACTGGTGATCATCGGTGATTCCCTGCTCTACACCCGGCTCTACGGCGGCGCGGGAGAGCCCGAGGATAGCCAAACGGCGCCCATAAAAAAGGGCACCTTAAGCGCCCTTTCTTCAACCCCGATCCCTGTGGGAGCGAGGCTTGCCCGCGAATGCCACACCGCGGAGTATCAGGTACACCGCGTTATCGTTCTTCGCGGGCAAGCCTCGCTCCTACAGAGGCGAGTTAACCTGCAATCAGCGCTTGTCGCGGCGCTTTTTGTCGGCCTTTTTGTGGTGCGACATCATGCGGCGCTTCTTGTTGACCTGACGGTCGGTGAGTGAGTTCTTGTTACCTTCGTACGGGTTCTCGCCTCCCTTGAACTCGATGCGGATCGGCGTACCGACCAGCTTGAGGACACGACGGTAAGTGTTTTCCAGATAGCGCACATAAGACTTCGGCACTTTCTCGATCTGGTTACCGTGAATCACGATGATCGGCGGGTTAGCACCACCCAGGTGGGCATAGCGCAGCTTGATCCGGCGATTGTTGACCATCGGTGGCGCGTGCTCGCCAACCGCATCTTCCAGAATCTGGGTCAGGCGGTTGGTCGGCCAGCGGGTGACCGCGGACTTGAACGAGTTCTGCACCGAGGCGTAGAGGTTGCCCACGCCCGTGCCGTGCAGCGCCGAAATGAAGTGGATGTCGGCGTAATCAACGAAGAACAGTCGACGTTGCAGCTCGACCTTCACGAAGTCGCGCTCGCTCGGGGTCATGCCGTCCCACTTGTTGATCGCGATGACCAGCGCACGACCCGATTCAATGGCGAAGCCCAGCAGGTTGAGGTCGTGATCGACCACGCCTTCGCGGGCGTCCATGACGAAGATCACCACGTTGGCGTCTTTGATCGCCTGCAGGGTTTTGACCACGGAGAATTTTTCGACTTCTTCGTGGATCTTGCCGCGCTTGCGCACACCGGCGGTGTCGATCAGCGTGTACTTCTCGTCGTTACGCTCGAACGGGATGTAGATACTGTCGCGGGTGGTGCCGGGCTGGTCATAGACGATAACCCGGTCTTCACCGAGCATGCGGTTGACCAGGGTCGACTTGCCAACGTTCGGGCGGCCGATGATGGCGATCTTGATCCCGTCTTTTTCGCTCGGGCCAGGAATGCGCTTGGCTTCCTCGCCTTCGGCAACGATTTCTTCTTCGCCGTCTTCCGGCTCTTCGTCGTCTTTCGGGAAGTCGCTGAGAGCGATTTCCAGCATCTGGGTGATGCCACGACCATGAGCACCGGCGATCGGGATCGCGTGGCCCATGCCCAACGGGGCGAATTCGGCGCGGGCCATTTCAGGGTCGATGTTGTCGACCTTGTTGGCAACCACGTAGGAACGCTTGTTACGTTTGCGCAAATGCTCGGCGATCATCTGGTCGGCGGCGGTGAAGCCGGCCTTGGCATCTACCAGGAACAGAACGACATCCGCTTCTTCAATGGCCAGCAGCGACTGCTCGGCCATTTTTTCGTCCATACCGTGCTCGTCACCGGAGATACCGCCGGTGTCGACCAGAATGTAGGAACGCCCTTGCCACTTGGCCTCACCGTATTGGCGATCACGGGTCAGACCGGACAAGTCGCCGACGATGGCGTCGCGAGTCCTGGTCAGGCGGTTGAACAAGGTGGACTTGCCGACGTTCGGTCGGCCCACCAGGGCGATTACGGGAACCATGCGGCTCTCCACTGCGTTATTTCAGAAAATACAAAAGCCGCTGCTAGGCAGCGGCTGGTGCTCGGGGCAATCACTGTGGGTCTTTTTGTGGGAGCGAGCCTGCTCGCGATAAACGCAAAGGCACCGCGTTCATCCAGGCCGCAAACGTCATCGTTGACGTCCTTCGCGAGCAGTCGAGCGTCGACTGGCTGCTCCCACATTCATACCCACAGGTGAAGCCGCTTGGGGGTTTAACCCCAAGCATAGTCAAAACAATTACTTGATGGTCAGGGCTTCCAATTTGCCGCTGTTGCCATACACATAAATCGTGTCACCCACCACCAGCGGACGGGCGCGCAGGCCGTCGCTGTCGATGCGTTCGCGGCCGACGAAACGACCGTCCACCTGACTCAGCAGGTGCAGGTAACCTTCCAGGTCACCGACTGCAACGTAGCTGGAGAACACTTCCGGAGCCGACAGTTGACGGCGGGCCAGCGAATCGTTGCTCCACAAGGCTGTGGTGGAACGTTCGTCGACGCCTTCAACAGTGCCCGAAGACAGGCTCACATAGACGCTGCCAAATCCCTGGGCAACACCGGCGTAGCTGGAAGCATCACGCTGCCAGAGCTGACGGCCGCTATCCAGGTCCAGTGCCGCAACGCGACCCTGGTAGCTGGCGACATACAGCGTACTGCCGGACAACAGCAGGCCACCGTCGATATCGACCACACGCTCCAGTTCCGAACGACCTTGTGGAATCGCTACACGCTGTTCCCACACCGGCACGCCGTTGGAAATATTGAGCGCGACCACTTTACCAGTCGACAGGCCAGCCACTGCGAGGCGATTGGTGACGATCGGCGCGCTGGTGCCGCGCAGGGTCAGGACCGCTGGCGTGCTGTCATACAACCAGCGTTGGGTGCCGGTAGCGGCATCCAGGCCGATCAGACGGTCGTCCTGAGTCTGGACCACCACCACGTCACCGTTGTTGGCCGGCGGCGCGAGCACTTCACTGGACACGCGTGCGCGCCATTTCTCTTCGCCGCTGCTGGCGTCCAGGGCAACGATTTCACCCTTGAGCGTACCGATCGTGAGCAACCCGTAAGCCACGCCAACGGCGCCGGAAACAGGCAGATCCAGATCTTTCTCCCATTTGACGTCGCCATTGCTGCGATCCAGCGCCATCACCTCACCGGTGACGTCGGCAGCATAGATGGTATCGCCATCGATCGCCGGAACCAGCATGTTGTAGGTTTCGCCCTGACCGTCACCGATCGAACGACTCCACTGCTTTTGCAGAACCACTTCTTCCTTGAAGTCGGTCAACTCGGCCGGCGGCAATTCTTTCTTGCTGTTGCTGCTGCAACCCGCGGCCAGTACGGCCAGAGCCAGCAATGCTACATGTTTCCAACGAATCACGTCACGCATCCCCTTTGGCCAGGTCGTCCAGCTTGATTTGTAGGCCGCCGACTGCCGCTTCATCCGACAGTGCCGCCTTGGCTTTCTGATACGCCGCGTTCGCTTCGTCGGTACGGCCCAACTGCACCAGCAGGTCGCCCTTGAGTTCCTCGCGAGTGGCCAGGAACTCTGTATCCGCATCGCCTTCGAGCAGTTTCAGGGCCTCAGCAGCCTTGTCCTGCGCGGCCAGCACCTGCGCCAGGCGCTGACGGGCGATTTCGCCCAGTGCCGGGTTGGCCGGTTTGGCGACGATGGCTTTCAGCTCGCTGGCAGCGTCATCCAGCTTGCCGCTGTCGACCGCGACTTTCGCCACGAACAGGCTGCCGTACTGCGCGTAGGCGGTGCCGCCGAATTCGCTGTTGAGCTTGCCGGCCAGGTCCGAAACACGGGCGGCATCGGGCTTGCCGTCAGGTGTCAGGGTGGTTTCCAGCAACTGCTGATAGAGAATCGAGGCGCCTTGCGACTGATTGCTCTGATATTTCTGCCAGGCCTGCCAGCCGAACACGATGACCAGCGCCAGCAGGCCGCCAGTAACCAGGGGCTTGCCGTTGCGTGTCCACCAGTCCTTCAAATCCGCCAGATGTTCGTCTTCGGTACTCGACACCCCAATACTCCTTAATCGCTAAATCGGCTGTTTGACAGCTTCAACCCTGCACGATGCAGGTGGCCAGGTGTGCAGCAAGCGCATCCCAGGCAATGCTTTGTTGTTCGCCCTGGCCACGCAGGGGTTTGAAACCTACCACTTGCCGGGCCATTTCGTCGTCACCGAGGATCAGCGCGTACAGCGCACCGCTCTTGTCGGCTTTCTTGAACTGGCTTTTGAAGCTGCCGGCACCGGCATTGACTTGCAGGCGCAGGTTGGGCAATTGGTCGCGCACTCGCTCGGCCAGGGCCAGACCGGCCAATTCGGCTGCGTCGCCGAAAGCGCAGAGGTAAACGTCGACCTGACGGGAAATCTCTTCCGGGATCTGCTCCAGGGTTTCCAGCATCAGCACCAGGCGCTCGATGCCCATGGCGAAACCGACGCCCGGGGTCGGCTTGCCGCCCATCTGCTCGACCAGACCGTCGTAGCGACCACCGGCACACACAGTGCCCTGGGCGCCCAGCTTGTCGGTGACCCATTCGAAAACGGTCTTGCTGTAGTAATCCAGCCCGCGAACCAGCTTCGGGTTGATCACGTAAGGAATGCCGACCGCATCGAGGCGGGCCTTGAGGCCCTCGAAGTGCAGGCGGGATTCGTCGTCGAGGTAGTCGGCCATTTTCGGCGCGTCGACCAGGATCGCCTGGGTATCGGCGTTCTTGGTGTCCAGGACCCGCAACGGGTTGGTCTTCAAGCGGCGCTGGCTGTCTTCGTCCAGCTTGTCCAGGTGCGCGGACAGGAACGCGACCAACGCTTCGCGATAGCGCCCGCGGGATTCGCTGGTGCCGAGGCTGTTGAGTTCGAGCTTGACCGCGTCACGGATACCCAGCTCGCCCCACAGGCGCCAGGTCAGCACGATCAGCTCGGCGTCGATGTCCGGACCGTCGAGGTTGAACACCTCCAGGCCGATCTGGTGGAACTGGCGATAACGGCCTTTCTGCGGACGTTCGTGGCGGAACATCGGGCCGATGTACCAGAGTTTCTGCACTTGGCCACCGCCGGTGATGCCATGCTCCAGCACCGCACGCACACAGGCCGCCGTGCCTTCGGGGCGCAGGGTCAGGGAATCGCCGTTGCGGTCATCGAAGGTGTACATCTCTTTTTCGACGATGTCGGTCACTTCACCGATGGAGCGCTTGAACAGCTCGGTGAACTCGACGATCGGCATGCGGATCTGCTTGTAACCGTAGTTATCCAGCAAACGCGAGACGGTGCCCTCGAAATGACGCCACAGGGGAGTCTGTTCGGGCAGGATATCGTTCATGCCACGTATGGCTTGCAAAGACTTGCTCACTTTAAATCCTTAAATTCGTTCGGCTCTTCAGTCAGGCTCAGCCACGCGCGATGACGGCAGCGTCGGCTTCGACCTTTTCGGCCGCTTTCTGGCGGATCAAGCGTTCAAGCTCATCCACCAGATTGTCATTCGTCAGTTTCTGCGCCGGCTTGCCGTCGATGTAAATCAGGTTGGGCGTGCCGCCGGTCAAGCCGATATGGGCTTCCTTGGCTTCGCCCGGCCCGTTGACCACGCAGCCGATGACCGCGACATCCAGCGGCACCAGCAGGTCTTCGAGGCGCCCTTCCAGTTCGTTCATGGTCTTGACCACATCGAAGTTCTGCCGCGAGCAGCTCGGGCAGGCGATGAAGTTGATGCCACGGGAACGCAGGTGCAGGGATTTGAGAATGTCGTAGCCGACTTTCACTTCCTCGACCGGGTCGGCCGCCAACGAGATGCGAATAGTATCGCCAATCCCTTCGGCGAGCAGCATACCGAGGCCCACGGCGGATTTCACCGTGCCTGAACGCAAACCACCGGCTTCGGTGATGCCCAGGTGCAGCGGCTGGACGATTTCCTTGGCCAGCAAGCGGTAGGCAGCAACGGCCATGAACACGTCGGAAGCCTTCACGCTGACTTTGAAGTCCTGGAAGTTCAGGCGCTCGAGGTGCTCGACGTGGCGCAAGGCAGACTCGACCAGCGCGGCCGGGGTCGGCTCGCCGTATTTCTTTTGCAGGTCTTTTTCCAGGGAACCGGCGTTGACGCCGATCCGGATCGGAATCCCGCGATCACGGGCGGCATCGACCACCGCGCGCACACGGTCTTCGCGACCGATGTTGCCCGGGTTGATCCGCAGGCAGTCAACGCCCAGCTCGGCCACGCGCAGCGCGATCCTGTAGTCGAAGTGGATGTCGGCCACCAAGGGCACCTTGACCAGCTGCTTGATCTTGCCGAACGCTTCGGCGGCGTCCATATCCGGCACCGAAATGCGCACGATATCGACGCCGGCGGCTTCCAGGCGGTTGATCTGGGCCACGGTGGCGGCCACGTCATTGGTGTCGCTGTTGGTCATGCTCTGCACCGCGATAGGTGCATCGCCGCCCACAGGCACGTTACCGACCCAGATCTTGCGGGATTCGCGACGTTTGATTGGAGATTCGCCGTGCATGACTTATTGACCCAACTTCAGGCGAGCAGTCTCGCCACTGGTGAACGGAGCGACATCAACCACCTGCCCGTTATAGCTGACCTGCGCGCCACGGGCAAAGCCCAGGCGCACGGAAAAGGGTGGCTTGCCGCTGACGGAAACGTTTTCGCCTTTACGCTTGAGACCACTCAACAGCACCTTGCCGGTACCGTCGGTGACCAAGGTCCAGCAATCGGCGGTGAACTTCAGTTGAACCTGGCCCTGGGCGGCCACCGGAGCCGCCGCGGCTGGAGCCGGAACGGTCGGCGCCACCGGAGCGGTCACCACAGGTGCCGGTACAGCGGGCACCGCGGGAGCTGGCGTTGCCGGCGTGGCGACAATCGGCGCGGTGCCGAGCGCGGGTGCAGCAGGCGCTGGAGCAGGCGCTGGAGCAGCGGGCGCGGTGGCTTCAGTTGCGGTCGAGGTGTCAGCCGCGGTCTCGGCTTGCGGCAAGACGAGCGCAGTGGTGCCTTCGGCCTCGCCCTGCGCGACGGCCTGGTCTTCCGGCTCGTCCAGCGGATGGATCTGGGTCGTGCCATCGGCGCCTTCGACTTCAACGTGCTCCGGGCTCAGACTGACCTGATCCTTGGTGCGCGACGAAGTCTGATCCTGCCACCAGATAAAACCGCCACCGATCACCGCGATCAGCAACAGCAGGCTGACAATCCGCAAAATGGTGTGGGACACCCGGACCGGCTCTTCGATACGACCCAGGCTGTGGACGTTGCTGCCCTGGGAGTCGGTGCCGGTGGACTGGTCGAACTGTTGCACCAGCACGGTTTGATCCATGCCGAGCAATTTGGCGTAGGTGCGAATGTAACCGCGGGCAAAGGTATGCCCCGGCAGCTTGTCGAAAGCGCCGGCTTCCAGATTGCTCAGGGAATTGACGGTGAGGTTGAGCTTGAGGGCCACTTCGGCCAGCGACCAGCCTTTGCTTTCGCGAGCCTGGCGCAAAGTCTCACCGGGATTAACGCGATTCGCTGCTACAACTTCGGGATGCGCCGCTTTCATCATTGCTCCGACAGGTATTGCTGATATTCCGGCGTACCGGGATAGAGTCGTTTTAATTGCAGGCCAAAACTGGCAGCCTTGTCGCGATCTTCAAACACTTTTGCCAGCCGGACGCCGAGCAATAGACTACGTGCATTTTGCTCGGTGAGCTGGCTGAAACGGTCGTAATAGTCACGCGCGGGCACATAATGCCTGTCTTCGTAAGACAACTCAGCCATTTCCAGCAAGGCACGTGGCTGTTGGCGGTTCAAGCGCAGGGCTTTTTCCAGTTGTTGCTGGGCCAGGTCACGCTGGCCAAGCCTGGAAGCGGTCATGCCCAGGTTTTCGAATACTCGCGAACGCTCAGGATACAGGGTATCGGCGGCGGCCTGCTCGAAGCGCTCGTAAGCCTCTTTGTAACGTTTCTGTTCGAAAAGAAAACTGCCGTAGTTATTGAGGATTCGCGCATCGTCGGGACGGCCGGACAGCGCCTTGCGAAAATGCTGGTCGGCCAGTTCCGGCTCCATCTCCGCCTGGAACACCAGACCCAGCGCCGCATTGGCGTCGGGATCCGAGCTATCCAGCTCCAAAGCCTTCTTCAACGGCACCTTGGCGCGTTCGGTCATGCCCTGCTGCAGGTAGCCAAGCCCTAATTGCACATAGGCGACCCGCGCTTCATCACGGCCCTTGCTGGTCTTCATCGGGTTGAAATCGCCCGACAGGACACAACCAGTACACAGACTGGCCACCAGCAACAGCAGCGCCAAGCGCAGGGACATAGAGATCCTCTCTTAATTACTGTTCGCAGCGTTCTGTGCAATATCGTTTTCGGCGCTCAACTCGCGCACGGCGATATAACGTTCGCTACGACGGGTGCGATCCAGCACCTGCCCTACCAATTGGCCACACGCGGCATCGATGTCTTCACCACGGGTGGTGCGCACGGTGACATTGAAGCCGGCATGGTGAAGCTGATCCTGGAACCGGCGAATCGCGTTGTTGCTCGGACGCTCGTAACCGGAATGCGGGAACGGGTTGAACGGAATCAGGTTGATCTTGCACGGGATGTTCTTGAGCAACTCGATCATCTCGACCGCGTGTTCAACCTTGTCGTTGATGTCCTTGAGCAAGGTGTACTCGATGGTCAGCACGCGCTTTTCGCCCAGGGACGACATGTAGCGCTGGCACGACTCGAGCAGCATCTTAAGCGGATACTTCTTGTTGATCGGCACCAATTGGTTACGCAATGCGTCATTGGGTGCGTGCAGCGACAACGCCAGGGAGACGTCGATGTGCTTGGACAGCTCATCGATCATCGGCACCACGCCCGAAGTGGACAGGGTGACGCGGCGCTTGGAGATGCCATAGCCCAGGTCATCCATCATCAGGTGCATGGCGGCCACGACGTTGTCGAAGTTCAGCAGCGGCTCACCCATGCCCATCATCACTACGTTGGTGATGGCACGGTCGGCGGTCGCCGGGATGCTGCCGAACGATTTATTGGCAATCCACACCTGGCCGATGACTTCGGCGGCGGTGAGGTTGCTGTTGAAACCTTGCTTGCCGGTGGAGCAGAAACTGCAATCCAGGGCACAGCCTGCCTGGGACGAAACGCACAGAGTGCCGCGTTTGCCCTGGGGAATGTACACGGTCTCGACGCAGCTGCCGGATGCCACGCGCACCACCCACTTACGGGTGCCGTCGGTGGAGATATCCTCGCTGACCACTTCGGGGCCGCGAACTTCGGCAATCACCTTGAGCTTGTCGCGCAAGGCCTTGCTGACGTTCGTCATGGCGTCGAAATCATCGACGCCAAGGTGGTGAATCCATTTCATTACCTGACCGGCACGGAAACGCTTCTCCCCGATTGAGTCGAAGAATTTTTCCATTTCCAGCTGAGTCAGACCCAGCAGGTTAGTTTTAACAGTCGATGTAGTCATGGATTCACCTTCACTCTTAAGCCAATGCTTAGCGAGTGGTTACTTCAGTAGCTGCGAAGAAGTACGAGATTTCGCGGGCAGCAGCGGCTTCGGAGTCCGAACCGTGTACGGCGTTGGCGTCGATCGAATCAGCGAAGTCAGCACGGATGGTGCCGGCAGCAGCTTCTTTAGGGTTGGTAGCGCCCATCAGCTCACGGTTCAGAGCGATAGCGTTTTCGCCTTCCAGAACCTGAACGACAACCGGACCGGAGATCATGAAAGCAACCAGGTCGCCGAAGAAACCACGAGCGCTGTGCTCAGCGTAGAAGCCTTCAGCTTCGGCTTTGGACAGTTGCTTCAGTTTCGAAGCTACAACGCGCAGGCCAGCTTTTTCGAAACGAGTGGTGATCTCGCCGATAACGTTTTTTGCAACAGCGTCAGGCTTGATGATGGAGAAAGTACGTTGAACAGCCATGGTGTAACTCCAGAAACGGTAATTTGTGAAAAATTAAACCCGCGAATTATACGCGGGTTCTTGGGTATTGCCTAACTGCGTACGGTGCCGAATCAATCGGCTTCTTCGATCCAGGCGGCCTGAATGGCTTCAAGCACCTTCTCGCCACCGCGGGTCGGATCATCGCTGAACTCCGGTAATGCCAGCACCCATTGGTGCAGATCGACGAAGTTCACGTAACGCGGGTCCACTTCCGGCCTGGATTCAGCCAGCTGGATCGCGATTTCCAGCACATCAACCCATTTCAGACTCATGTCGGTTCCTTGAATCAGTGCGGCGCTTCGGCCGCATGGTTGAGCGAATATTTCGGAATTTCGACCGTCAGGTCTTCAGTCCCGACGATCGCCTGACAGCCTAGACGCGATTGCGCCTCCAGGCCCCAGGCCCGATCAAGAAAGTCTTCTTCCAGCTCATCCGCCTCTTCCAGCGAGTCGAAACCCTCGCGGATGATGCAGTGGCAGGTGGTGCAGGCGCAGACGCCTCCACAGGCGCTTTCCATCTCGATGTGGTGCTCATGAGCCAGTTCGAGGATGGACGTACCGGTCGCGGCCTCCACAACCATGCCCTCAGGGCAAAACTTCTCGTGTGGCAGAAAAATGACCTGCGGCATCAGATATCCTCGATTTCATTCAGGTTGCGCCCCGATAGAGCGGCTTTCACCGTCAAATCCATGCGGCGGGCAGCAAAAGCATCGGTCACTTGCGACAGACGCTTGGTCTGCTGCTCGATGGCGTAACCATCGGTGCCTTTCATCAATTCGGTCAGTTCCTGCATCTGCAACTCGATGACCATGCGCTCTTCGGCGTCGAGCAGACGCTCGCCGTCAACATCGAGGGCGGCCTGCACCGCTTCGATCAAGCGCTGGGCATCGACCTGCTGTTCACGAAGGACACGGGCGACCTTGTCGTCATTGGCGTGCTGGAACGAATCCTTGAGCATCCTGGCGATTTCGCCGTCGGTCAGGCCGTAGGACGGCTTGACCTGGATGCTCGCTTCAACGCCCGAACCCAGTTCGCGGGCCGAGACACTGAGCAGCCCGTCGGCATCGACCTGGAAGGTCACGCGAATCTTCGCCGCACCGGCCACCATCGCCGGAATGCCGCGCAATTCGAAACGCGCCAGGGAGCGGCAGTCGCTGATCAGCTCGCGCTCGCCCTGCAGCACATGGATCGCCATGGCCGACTGGCCATCTTTGTACGTCGTGAAGTCCTGCGCCCGGGCGACGGGGATGGTGGTGTTGCGCGGAATCACCTTCTCCATCAGGCCGCCCATGGTTTCCAGCCCCAGGGACAACGGGATCACGTCAAGCAGCAGCAATTCGTCACCGTCGCGCTTGTTGCCGGCGAGGGTATCGGCCTGGATCGCGGCACCAATGGCCACCACTTGATCCGGATCGATTTCGGTCAGCGGTTGGCGACCGAAGGCTTCAGCGACAGCTTCGCGAACGCGAGGCACGCGGGTCGAGCCGCCCACCATGACCACGGCGTGCACTTCTTCCAGTTCGATACCGGAATCACGCACAGCCCGGCGGCAGGCTTTCAGGCTGCGGGCGACCATCGGCTCGATCAGCGTGTCGAAGGCTTCACGAGTCAGCTCGGCTTTCCAGTCACCGTAAGTGACTTCAACGGACGAGGCATGGGTCAGCGCTTCTTTGGCCGCGCAGGCAATTTGCAACAGATGGCGCTGCACGCCCGGATCCAGGTCATCCGACAGGCCAGCGCCCTCGATGATCCAGCGAGCGATCGCATGGTCGAAATCATCGCCGCCCAGCGCACTGTCGCCGCCGGTGGCCAGGACTTCGAACACACCGCCGGTCAGGCGCAGAATGGAAATATCGAACGTACCGCCACCCAGGTCATAAATCGCCACCAGGCCTTCGGCATGCTGGTCCAGACCATAAGCCACAGCAGCAGCGGTTGGCTCATTAAGCAAACGCAGCACGTTCAGACCGGCCAGCTTTGCCGCGTCCTTGGTGGCTTGACGCTGGGCATCGTCGAAATAGGCCGGAACGGTGATCACCGCACCGACCAGTTCGCCACCCAACGCAGCCTCGGCGCGCTGGCGCAGCACCTTGAGGATATCGGCGGAGACTTCGACCGGGCTTTTCGGGCCCTGGATCGTGTCGATGAACGGCATGTGCGACTCGCCACCGACAAAACGGTACGGCAGTTGATCACCAAGCTGCTTGACGTCGGACAGACCACGACCCATCAACCGCTTGACCGATAGCACGGTGTTCAAGGGATCGGAGGCGGCAGCCAGCTTGGCGGATTCGCCCACTTCAACGCGATCAGCGTGATAGCGCACCGCAGACGGCAGGATGACCTGCCCGTCAGCGTCGGCCAGAGGCTCGGAAAGACCACTGCGCAAGGCAGCGACCAGCGAATTGGTAGTGCCCAAGTCGATCCCCACAGCCAGACGACGCTGGTGCGGTTGAGGACTTTGGCCGGGTTCGGCGATCTGCAGTAGGGCCATCGTTATCAGGACTTATCTGTATATCAGGCGTGCGACCGGAGCGGCACTGGGTTAATCGTCGAGGCGCTCTTCCAGCTGGCGCACTTCGTAGGTGAGCTTGTCGAGGAACTGCATGCGTCGCATCAGGCGTTCGGCCTGTTCACGTTGCGCGGCATCATCCCAACAGGCTGCGAAGCTTTGGTTCAGTTCATCCTGAGCGGTTTTCAGGCGACGCTTGAACGCTGCAATACCGGCCATGTCGGCACTGTCTTGCAGGTCTTCGAGCTCTTCACGCAGCTCCATCTGCTGCAGAAGGAACGCCGGATCATGCACCGTGACCTCCAGCGGCAGCTCGCGACCGCCCATGGCGAGCAGATAACGCGCGCGCTTGGGGGGATTCTTGAGCGTCTGGTAGGCCTCGTTGAGGCTCGCGGATTGCTCTAGCGCCAGCCGCTGCTCTCGCTCGGAAGCGTCGGCAAAGCGGTCGGGATGAACACCGCGCGCCAACTCACGGTAGCGCGTGGCCAGCTGATCGAGGTCCAGATTGAAACTCGGTTGCAGCTCAAATAAAGCGAAATGACAAGGAGTACCCACAAGAAGCCTCAGATATTGAAGCTTTCGCCGCAGCCACATTCACCGCGTACGTTGGGGTTGTTGAACTTGAAGCCTTCGTTCAACCCTTCCTTGACGAAATCGAGCTCGGTGCCGTCCAGGTAAGCGAGGCTTTTCGGGTCGATGATCACTTTTTCGCCGTGACTTTCGAACACCTGGTCCTCTGCAACCACCTCGTCGACAAACTCCAGCACGTAGGCAAGGCCGGAACAGCCCGTGGTGCGAACACCCAGACGAATCCCTTCACCTTTGCCGCGCCCGTCGAGGGAGCGTCGCACGTGTCGAGCAGCCGCTTCTGTCATGCTGATAGCCATCGGTGACTCCTTGTTCGTCGCCAACTCTTGAAAGTCAGATCAAGCCTTTCTTCTGCTTGTAGTCGCGAACGGCCGCCTTGATGGCGTCTTCAGCGAGTACGGAGCAGTGAATTTTCACTGGCGGCAGGGCCAGTTCTTCAGCCAGCTGAGTGTTCTTGATGGTCTCTGCTTCATCCAGAGTCTTGCCTTTCATCCACTCGGTCGCCAGGGAGCTGGAGGCGATCGCCGAACCGCAGCCGTAGGTCTTGAACTTGGCATCTTCGATGATGCCGGCGTCGTTGACCTTGATCTGCAGGCGCATCACGTCGCCGCACGCCGGAGCGCCGACCATGCCGGTGCCGACATCAGGATCTTCCGCGTCCATCTTGCCGACGTTGCGCGGGTTTTCGTAGTGGTCGATGACCTTTTCGCTGTAAGCCATGATTCTTAATCCTCACTCATCAGAGAGTCGCTCTTGAAGCCCTGCACCCGAGGGTTTGCAGGGCTGTTTTGCGGCGACTTGAAATCAGTGTGCCGCCCACTCGATTTTCGAAATGTCGACACCGTCTTTGTACATGTCCCACAGCGGCGACAAGGTGCGCAGCTTGGTAACGGCCTCGCAGACCTTCTGCGCGGCGTAGTCGATTTCTTCTTCGGTGGTGAAACGGCCGAAGGTGAAGCGAATCGAGCTGTGTGCCAGTTCGTCGTTGCGGCCCAGGGCGCGCAGTACGTACGAAGGCTCAAGGGAAGCCGAGGTGCAGGCCGAACCGGACGAAACCGCCAGGTCCTTGAGCGCCATGATCAGCGACTCGCCTTCAACGTAGTTGAAGCTCAGGTTCAGGTTGTGCGGAACGCGGGCGGTCATGCTGCCGTTGACGTACAGCTCTTCCAGGTCTTCGACCTGCTTGAAGAAACGGTCGCTCAGGGCTTTGATGCGCACGTTCTCGGCCGCCATGTCTTCCTTGGCTACACGGAAGGCTTCGCCCATGCCGACGATCTGGTGGGTCGCCAGGGTGCCGGAGCGCATGCCACGTTCGTGACCGCCGCCGTGCATGGTCGCTTCGATGCGCACACGCGGCTTGCGGCTGACGTACAGCGCGCCGATGCCTTTAGGGCCGTAGGTCTTGTGGGCAGAGAACGACATCATGTCGACTTTCAGCTTCTGCAGGTCGATCTCGACCTTGCCGGTGGACTGAGCGGCGTCGACGTGGAACAGGATGCCCTTGGAGCGGCACAGTTCGCCGATCGCTTCGATGTCGTTGATGGTGCCGATTTCGTTGTTCACGTGCATGACCGAAACCAGGATGGTGTCGTCACGCAGGGCAGCTTCGATCATCTCCGGAGTCACCAGACCATCGGTGCGAGGCTCGAGGTAGGTCACTTCGAAACCTTCACGCTCCAGTTGGCGCATGGTGTCGAGGACAGCCTTGTGCTCGATCTTGGTGGTGATCAGGTGCTTGCCTTTGGTGGAATAGAAATGCGCCGCACCCTTGATTGCCAGGTTGTCGGACTCGGTGGCGCCGGAGGTCCAGACGATTTCACGCGGGTCGGCGTTGACCAGGTCAGCGACCTGGCGACGGGCGTTTTCGACGGACTCTTCAGCTTTCCAGCCGAACACGTGGGAACGGGACGCCGGGTTACCGAAGTTTCCGTCGACCAGCAGGCATTCACTCATCTTTTGCGCGACACGCGGATCAACCGGGGTGGTCGCAGAGTAATCAAGGTAAATCGGCAATTTCATGGACTATCTCCTAAATCAGGCTGGCTGGCGCACCGCTAGCTCTTTGGCTGTCATTCGACGGCGGACGCTTCAATCTTGTCCAGGCGCGGCGCCTTGCTGTTGCAACGGCGCTGATCCTGACGCTGGGCTACTTCTTGTACCTCACGGCGAGTGACAAGGTCAGCCAAGCTGATACCGCTCAGAAATTCGTGAATCTGCAAGCTGAGATCGCACCACAAATGGTGGGTCAGGCAGGTATCGCCGTGATGGCAATCGCCCTGGCCCTGGCACTTGGTGGCATCGACCGATTCGTTCACCGCATCGATCACCTGGGCCACCTGGATGCCCTGCATGTCGCGCGACAGCTGGTAGCCGCCGCCCGGACCGCGGACGCTGGAGACCAGGTTGCTGCGACGCAGCTTGGCGAACAGCTGTTCGAGGTAGGACAGGGAGATGCCTTGGCGCTCGGAGATATCGGCCAGGGACACCGGCCCGTGCTGCGCGTGCAACGCCAGGTCAAGCATGGCGGTGACGGCGTATCGGCCTTTTGTAGTCAGTCGCATGGACAATTACCACGGAGTTCGGAATGGGGCGAGTATGCAATTCCCGAGTATTTAAGTCAACTATAAGACCTAGTGCTTTAGTCAGGATTAGCCGCAAAAGAGCGGCGGCATCATAGCAAAGGCTGGCCTGTAACAGCCAGCAGTACCGCGTTATCGTTCTTCGCGGGCAAGCCTCGCTCCTACAGGGGGTTGCGCGAATCCTGTAGGAGCGAGGCTTGCCCGCGAAGGGAGCGACGCAGTTTAACTGGCCTGACTCTGATCCTTATCCTTCACACACGCAAAATCCTCCTCGCGCAGCTCAGGCAGATCTTTCGCACAGTAATTACTGCCCAGATCCTTCAACGCCCCGCACATCCCCTCTAGACGCCCATCAACCGCCTGCAGATGATCGAGTAACTGGTTAATGGCGCGAGCCACCGGATCCGGCATGTCTTCGCCAACACCATAGGCATCGAAACCGATCTTCTCGGCCATGGCCTTGCGCTTGGCGTCCTGCTCTTCATCGGATTTGACGATAATCCGCCCCGGAATGCCAACAACAGTCGCCCCGGCGGGCACCGCCTTGGTCACCACGGCATTGGAACCAACCTTGGCCCCCGCACCGACGGTGAACGGGCCGAGCACCTTGGCACCAGCGCCAACCACGACGCCATCTTCCAGAGTCGGGTGCCGCTTGCCTTTATTCCAGCTGGTGCCGCCGAGCGTGACACCTTGATAAAGGGTGACATCGTCGCCGATCTCGGCCGTTTCCCCGATGACAATGCCCATGCCATGGTCAATAAAGAACCGACGACCCACCTTGGCCCCCGGATGAATCTCGATCCCGGTCAACCAGCGACCAAAGTTCGACACCAGCCGTGCCAGCCATTTCAGCTCTGCGCGCCACAAGGCCGCCGACAGCCGATGAATCCAGATGGCGTGCATGCCCGGGTAGCAGGTCAGGACTTCAAATGCGTTACGCGCCGCCGGGTCACGATGGAAAACACTCTGGATATCTTCACGCAAACGCTCGAACATCATTAATCCTTCCGCTTTAGAAGCTCGCCACGGGCCGCTTTCTGGGTTTCCGTGAGGATGCCACGCAATATATTCATTTCCGCCCGGCTGACCGAACTGCGTCCGTACAACCGGCGCAGGCGCGCCATCAAGTGCCGCGGTTTTTCCGGATCGAGGAATTCGATGGCCACCAGGGTCTGCTCCAGGTGCTCATAGAATCGCTCCAGCTCATCCATGGTCGCCAGTTCACCACTCTTGGTGGACGCCACTTCATCCTTTTCCACCTTGCTCGGCTGACCTTGGGCCGCCAGCCAGGACATGCGCACTTCATAGCTCAACACCTGCACCGCCGCCCCCAGGTTCAGCGAACTGAACTCGGGATCTGACGGGATGTGCACGTGATAATGACATCGTTGCAGCTCGTCATTGGTCAGGCCGGAGTCTTCACGACCGAACACCAGGGCAATTTCGGCGCCTTGCGCAGCCTCCTCGACCACCCTCACCCCGCATTCGCGCGGATCGAGCAGCGGCCAGGGGATGCGCCGATCACGGGCGCTGGTGCCGAGCACCAGGTTGCAGCCGACCAGGGCATCTTCCAGGGTGGCGACGACTTGCGCGTTTTCAAGGATGTCTCCGGCACCGGAAGCACGGGCATCGGCTTCGTGGTGCGGGAACAACCGCGGTTCGACCAGCACCAGCCGCGACAGGCCCATGTTCTTCATGGCACGCGCAGCCCCGCCGATATTCCCGGGGTGGCTGGTATTGACCAGGACGACACGAATGTTTTGCAGCACGGGAGGCACTCTCGAACACATCAAAGGGGAGCAAATCTTACAGTTCCTCCTACCGTTAAGCTATGAAAGCGCACACTGTCCTTCACCTGTAGAAACTTTCTGAGTAGAATGCCCGGCTTTCTTTAACAACCTTAGGTGACACATCCATGCAGCCCATGCTGAATATCGCGCTGCGCGCCGCCCGCAGCGCCAGTGAATTGATCTTCCGCTCCATCGAGCGCCTGGATACCATCAAGGTCGACGAAAAAGACGCCAAGGATTACGTGTCCGAGGTGGATCGCGCCGCCGAGCAGAAAATCATCGACGCGCTGCGCAAGGCCTACCCGAACCACTCGATCCTGGGTGAAGAAACCGGCATGCACGCCGGCAACGGGATCGAAGGCGAAGAATACCTGTGGATCATCGATCCGCTGGACGGCACCACCAACTTCCTGCGCGGCATTCCTCACTTCGCGGTCAGCATCGCCTGCAAATACCGCGGCCGCCTGGAACACGCCGTCGTCCTGGATCCGGTTCGCCAGGAAGAATTCACCGCCAGCCGTGGTCGCGGCGCTCAACTGAACGGTCGTCGCCTGCGCGTCAGCGGTCGCACCAGCCTGGATGGCGCCCTGCTGGGCACCGGCTTCCCGTTCCGTGACGACCAGATGGACAACCTCGACAACTACCTGGGCATGTTCCGCGCCCTGGTAGGCCAGACTGCCGGCATCCGCCGCGCCGGTTCGGCGAGCCTGGACCTGGCCTACGTGGCCGCCGGCCGTTTCGACGCGTTCTGGGAGTCGGGCCTGTCCGAATGGGACATGGCGGCAGGCGCCCTGCTGATCCAGGAAGCAGGCGGTTTGGTGAGCGACTTCACCGGCGGTCACGACTTCCTTGAGAAAGGCCACGTCGTTGCCGGTAACACCAAGTGCTTCAAGGCAGTGCTGACGGCGATCCAGCCGCACCTGCCGGCTTCGCTGAAACGCTAAGCGAGCCGCCACAAAAAAGCACCCTGCGGGGCAATGCCAGTCAGTTAAGCGAATGAGCCGCTTTTCTGTAGGAGCCAGGCTTGCCGGCGAAGGCGCTCTTAAGGACGCCTTCGCCGGCAAGCCTGGCTCCTACAGGTCCGATTTACCCTTAACTGACAGGCATTACCCTGCGGGGTGCTTTTTTATGCCCGGAATACGGGTTCGAAAACGCCGACGATTAAATGTGGGAGCGGGCTTGCTCGCGAAAGCGGTGTGTCAGTCAGCATCTGTGCCGCTGACACACCGCTTTCGCGAGCAAGCCCGCTCCCACAGGGGTTTGTGGTGACTTCGAACCAGTATTCCGGGCACAAAAAAAGCACCCCGCAGGGTGCTTCTTTTGGAATCTGAATTTCAGCTCTTACTGAGCCGGCTCATTCTGCGACAGAATCAGCTTACCTTCCTTGTCCACCGGAATCTGATTACCCGGATCCCGATCCATCCGCACCTTGCCTTCCTTGCCATACAGCGAATAACGCACGTCGTAGCCTACAACCTTGTCACTGATGTCATTCACCGTGTTACAGCGAGTCTGGGTCGTGGTGTAGGTATCGCGATTCTGCATACCTTCCTGCACCTTGTTACCCGCGTAACCGCCACCGACCGCACCGGCCACCGTGGCAATTTTCTTGCCCGTACCGCCGCCGACCTGGTTACCGAGCAAACCACCCGCAACGGCACCGATGGCGGTACCGAGAATCTGGTGTTGATCTTTGACCGGCGCCTGCCGGGTCACTGCTACGTCCTTGCACACTTCACGTGGCGTCTTGATTTGTGTCTTGACCGGTTCAACGGCTAGAACCTGAGCAAACTCAGGACCGCTTTTAACCAGGCTGTAGGTGGCCACAGCACCCCCGGCAGTCACACCGACAGCACCCAATACCGCACCAACCAGCATCGACTTGTTCACATGAACCTCCTGACCATCTCATGCGGGACGCGCCCGCGCTTCTCCCAGCCTTGGAGCATAAAAAAAGGCGCGAGTTCAACTCGCGCCTTTTTGGATGACACCGCTGGAGGAATGTTCCTTCAAGGACGGTCGTCGATTTCCTTCTCGGTAGCCACCGGTGGAATCAGGTCTTCGGTACTCAGGTTCAGCCAGATCAACACCACGTTGGCGATGTAGATCGACGAATAGGTACCGGCCATCACACCGACAAACAGCGCGATGGAGAAGCCCCACAGGTTGTCACCGCCGAAGATCAACAGCGCGCCGATCGCCAGCAGGGTGGAGATCGAAGTGGCCATGGTCCGCAGCAGGGTTTGCGTGGTCGAGATGTTGATGTTCTCGATCAGGGTCGCCTTGCGCAGCACACGGAAGTTCTCACGAACCCGGTCGAATACCACGATGGTGTCGTTCAGCGAGTAACCGATGATCGCCAGCACCGCCGCCAGCACCGTGAGATCGAAGGTGATCTGGAAGAACGAAAGGATCCCCAGGGTCACCACCACGTCATGGATCAGCGAAACGATGGCGCCGACCGCGAATTTCCACTGAAAGCGGAACGCCAGGTAGAGCATGATGCCGCCCAGCGCCATCAGCATGCCGAGGCCGCCCTGGTCGCGCAGCTCTTCACCGACCTGCGGGCCGACGAACTCGACGCGCTTGACCACGGCCGGGTTGTCGCCGCCGGCCTTCTGCAGGGCTTCAGCCACCTGGTGACCCAGTTGCGGGTCTTCGCCAGGCATGCGCACCAGCAGATCGGTGGTCGCGCCAAAGCTCTGGACTATGGCGTCGTTGTAACCCGAGGTCGCCAGCTGCTCACGCACCTTGGTGACGTCGGCCGGACGCTCGTAGGTCAGCTCGATGAGCGTACCGCCGGTGAAGTCCAGACCGTAGTTCAGGCCCTTGCTGAACCAGCTGAACAACGCCAGAACCGTAAGGAGCAATGTGACGCCGAACGCAACGTTGCGAACGCCCATGAAGTTGATTGTACGTAACATGGCAGCCCCTTAAATCCACAACTTCTTGAAGTCACGACCGCCGAAGATCAGGTTGACCATCGCGCGGGTCACCATGATGGCCGTGAACATCGAGGTAAAGATCCCGAGGGACATGGTCACTGCGAAGCCCTTCACCGGGCCGGTGCCCATGGCAAAGAGAATCCCGCCGACCAGCAAGGTGGTCAGGTTGGAGTCGAGAATCGCAGTAAATGCCCGGCCGAAGCCTTCGTTGATTGCCCGCTGCACAGACATGCCCGCCGCGATCTCTTCACGTATCCGCGAGAAGATCAGCACGTTGGCGTCGACCGCCATGCCCATGGTCAAGACGATACCGGCGATACCCGGCAGGGTCAGCGTGGCACCCAGCAGCGACATCAAGGCCAGCAGCAACACCATGTTCACCGCCAGCGCGACGGTGGCGATGATGCCGAAGAAGCGGTAGATGGCGATGATGAACAGCGAGACGAACAGCATGCCCCACAGCGATGCATCGACACCCTTGACGATGTTGTCGGCACCCAGGCTCGGGCCGATGGTGCGCTCTTCAGCGAAGTACATCGGTGCCGCCAGACCACCGGCACGCAGCAGCAGCGCCAGCTCGGACGACTCGCCCTGGCCGTTCAGGCCGGTGATGCGGAATTGAGCACCCAGCGGCGACTGGATGGTCGCCAGGCTGATGATCTTCTTCTCTTCCTTGAAGGTTTGCACCGGCACGTCTTTCTCGACGCCATTGACCATTTTCTTGACGTAAGTGGTCACCGGACGCTGTTCGATGAAGATCACCGCCATGCTGCGACCGACGTTGCTGCGCGTCGCGCGACTCATCAGCTCGCCACCGTGGCCATCCAGACGGATGTTCACTTCAGGCGTGCCTTGCTCGCCGAAGCCAGCCTTGGCGTCGGTGACCTGGTCACCGGTGATGATCAGGCCACGCTCGATCTGTGCCGGCGGACGATTGCCTTCACGGAACTCGAAGGATTCGGAAGTGGCCTTCGAAGCACCCGGCTCGGCGGCCAGACGGAACTCGAGGTTGGCCGTCTTGCCGAGGATACGCTTGGCTTCTGCGGTGTCCTGCACGCCCGGCAGCTCAACCACGATGCGGTTGGCGCCCTGGCGCTGAACGATGGGTTCGGCCACGCCCAGCTCGTTGACGCGGTTACGTACCGTGGTCAAGTTCTGCTTGATGGAGTATTCGCGGATTTCCGCCAGCTTGGCCGGGGTCATCGCCAGACGCAGCACCGGCTGGCCATTGAGGTCGGCCGGAACAATGTCGAAATCGTTGAAGTTCTTGCGGATCAGGGCACGGGCTTGTTCGCGGGCTGCTTCATCGGTGAAGCCCAGCTGAATGGCACCGTCGACTTGCGGCAGGCTGCGATAGCGCAGTTTCTCTTTACGCAACAGGCTCTTGACGTCGCCTTCGTAGACTTTCAGGCGCGCGTCGAGGGCTTTGTCCATGTCCACTTCCAGCAGGAAGTGCACACCACCGGACAAGTCCAGACCCAGCTTCATCGGGTGCGCGCCAAAGCTGCGCAGCCATTGCGGGGTGGTTTGCGCCAGGTTCAGTGCAACGACGTAGTCATCACCCAATGCCTTGCGTACAACGTCTTTGGCCGGCAGCTGGTCTTCAGCCTTGGTCAGGCGAAGCAGACCGCCCTTGCCGTTCTCGGCCAGGCTGGCCGCCTTGACGTTGATCCCGGATTCCTTGAGCGCTGCGCTCACACGATCCAGATCAGCCTGAGTGACCTGCAGCGAAGTGCTTGCACCGCTGATCTGAATAGCCGGGTCATCAGGGTATAAATTGGGAGCGGAATACACCAGACCGACCGCCAGCACCGCCAGGATCAGAATGTATTTCCACAGAGGGTATTTGTTCAGCATCACGCCGCCCGCTTATGACGCGGGGCGCCTTGCGCGCCCCGTCGATTGAGTAGAAGTTGAAACTTAGATCGCTTTGAGCGTGCCTTTTGGCAGCGTGGCGGCGATGGCGCCTTTCTGGAATTTCATTTCGACGGTGTCGGAAACTTCCAGAACCACGAAGTCGTCGGCCACTTTGGTGATCTTGCCGGCGATGCCGCCGGTGGTCACGACTTCGTCACCTTTTTGCAGGCTGCCCAGCAGGTTTTTCTGCTCTTTGGCGCGCTTGGCCTGTGGACGCCAGATCATCAGGTAGAAGATGACCAGGAAACCGACCAGGAAAATCCACTCAAAGCCGCCGCCCATCGGGCCAGCAGCAGGTGCAGCGGCGTCAGCCATGGCGTTAGAGATAAAAAAGCTCATTTAGCACTCCAGTTGCAAATGTTGAATCTTGGGGTCAGAAAACTCAGTCCAAAGGCGGAACAGGTAACCCGCGTTTGGCGTAGAAGGCATCGACAAAGGCGGCCAATGTACCCTGTTGAATAGCCTCGCGCAAACCAGCCATAAGCACCTGGTAATGGCGCAAATTGTGGATGGTATTCAACATGCTACCCAGCATTTCGCCGCACTTGTCCAGGTGATGCAGATAAGCACGGGAGAAGTTCTGGCAGGTGTAGCAATCGCAGGTCGGATCCAGCGGCGAATCATCATGGCGATGGAACGCGTTACGGATCTTCAGCACGCCTGTATCAATGAACAGATGCCCATTGCGGGCATTACGGGTTGGCATCACGCAATCGAACATGTCCACACCGCGGCGCACACCCTCCACGAGATCTTCCGGTTTGCCAACGCCCATAAGGTAACGAGGTTTGTCAGCCGGCATCTGGCCCGGCAGGTAGTCCAGCACCTTGATCATCTCGTGCTTGGGCTCGCCCACCGACAGACCGCCGATCGCCAAGCCATCGAAGCCGATCTTGTCGAGGCCTTCCAGGGAGCGCATGCGCAAATCCTGGTGCATGCCGCCCTGCACGATGCCGAACAGCGCCGCCGTGTTGTCGCCATGGGCGTTTTTCGAACGCTGGGCCCAGCGCAACGACAGCTCCATCGATACGCGAGCGACATCTTCGTCGGCCGGGTACGGCGTGCATTCGTCGAAAATCATCACGATGTCCGAGCCCAGGTCACGCTGGACCTGCATCGACTCTTCCGGGCCCATGAATACTTTGGCGCCATCCACAGGAGAGGCGAAAGTCACACCCTCCTCCTTGATCTTGCGCATCGCGCCGAGGCTGAACACCTGGAAACCACCGGAGTCGGTCAGAATCGGGCCTTTCCACTGCATGAAATCGTGCAGGTCGCCGTGCTTCTTGATCACTTCGGTGCCAGGACGCAGCCACAAGTGGAAGGTGTTGCCCAGAATGATTTCCGCGCCCGTGGCGGTGATATCCCGCGGCAGCATGCCCTTGACCGTGCCGTAGGTGCCCACCGGCATGAACGCCGGGGTTTCTACCGTACCGCGTGGAAAGGTCAAACGACCGCGACGCGCCTTGCCGTCGGTGGCCAGCAGTTCAAACGACATACGACTCATACTGTTTCCTCTGGGCCGCGCGGCGCCGGATTACGGGTGATAAACATCGCATCACCGTAGCTGAAAAAGCGGTAACCATGCTCGACGGCGGCTTTGTAAGCGGCCATGGCTTCGGGATAACCGGCGAACGCCGAAACCAGCATCAACAGCGTGGATTCGGGCAAATGAAAGTTGGTGACCAGGGCATCGACCACATGAAACGGCCGGCCCGGGTAGATAAAGATGTCGGTGTCGCCACTGAACGGCTTGAGCACGCCATCGCGCGCCGCGCTTTCCAGGGAACGCACACTGGTGGTCCCCACCGCCACCACCCGCCCGCCACGAGCGCGACAGGCGGCAACCGCATCCACCACGTCCTGGCCGACTTCCAGCCATTCACTGTGCATGTGGTGGTCTTCGATCTTCTCGACGCGCACCGGCTGAAACGTGCCCGCACCCACGTGCAAGGTCACGAACGCCGTCTCGACGCCCTTGGCGGCAATCGCCTCCATCAGCGGCTGATCGAAATGCAGCCCCGCCGTCGGCGCCGCCACCGCGCCCAGACGCTCGGCGTACACCGTCTGATAACGCTCACGGTCCGAGCCTTCATCCGGGCGGTCTATATAAGGCGGCAACGGCATGTGCCCGACGCGATCGAGCAGCGGCAACACCTCTTCGGCAAACCCCAACTCGAACAACGCATCATGACGCGCCAGCATCTGGGCCTCGCCACCGCCGTCGATCAGGATCTTCGACCCCGGCTTGGGCGACTTGCTGGAACGCACATGCGCCAGCACGCGATGACTGTCCAGCACCCGCTCCACCAGAATTTCCAGCTTGCCGCCGGAAGCCTTCTGGCCAAACAGCCGCGCCGGAATCACCCGGGTATTGTTGAACACCATCAAATCGCCCGGACGCAAATGCTCGAGCAAATCAGTGAATTGACGGTGTGCCAGGGCGCCACTGACCCCATCCAGGGTCAACAGGCGACTGTTGCGACGCTCGGCCAAAGGGTGGCGGGCGATCAGCGAATCAGGGAGTTCGAAGGTAAAGTCAGCAACGCGCATGATGGGGTTCGTCTAGCAGGGCCGCAAAGTCTAGCGGAAATATCAAAAATTCTCCATGTACCTGATTGACCAACGGTAATCTCATCTCTATACTTCGCCGCCATTGAGCCCTGATGGCGGAATTGGTAGACGCGGCGGATTCAAAATCCGTTTTCGCAAGAAGTGGGAGTTCGAGTCTCCCTCGGGGCACCAAAATTAAGAAAGGTCTTGCTTTGCAAGGCCTTTTTTTTCGTCTGCAAAAAAGCCACCCCCGCCCCGCCGCAGTCGGGTAGGAGCTGTCGAAGGCTGCGATCTTTTGATCTTGCTGTTCGCCCACGCCGCCCGCACTGGTGGAGCATTTCACAAGGATTCCCCCCATGGAATTGCTGCTGGAAACCGTTGCCCTGTTCTCCCTCAAGCTGGCTTATGAGACGGAGGATTCGAGTCCGATTCTGCGGGATGATTTGATGATGAGTGATTATGAGCGGGAGGTGTTTGGGTTGCTGGTGCGTCGGGGGGATGTTGAGGGGATTCAGCAAAAAGTGGGTGCGTGTGTGTGCCTGGCGATGGAAGCTTTAGGCGGTGCGGAGAAACCCCTTGGACGGGAGTTGAATAGACTCGTAGCTGATTTTGGTAGTGCACAGACGATGGAGCAGCTTGATAACCTGCTTATTACGCTCAGGGATTATTTGAAAGCTATCCAGTAAGGATTCGTTTGGGTGGCCGACTACCCCGACGGAGCCTGCG
Organism: Pseudomonas fluorescens; assembly: GCF_902497995.1. Taxonomy (GTDB): domain Bacteria; phylum Pseudomonadota; class Gammaproteobacteria; order Pseudomonadales; family Pseudomonadaceae; genus Aquipseudomonas; species Aquipseudomonas fluorescens_BK. The sequence goes on from NZ_CABVII010000017.1 coordinate 157,321, forward strand.
AGGGGATGGACATGGATATGCATATTCCTGCTGGCCAGCAGCGCAACTAATCAGTATATGGACGGGACGGCTTCGGAGGGGTTGCACGCAGATGCTTCCCTTCAGAAACAAGAAGGCCCCAACGTAATGCCGGACGGCACCAGCACCAGAGAATCGGGCGCGATTGGGGTTGATGCCGCGGTATCCCACCGGTCATGTCAAATGTGTAAGTCACATAAAACTCGGCAAACACTAGAGTGTAGAACTCGACGTGATGAACGCTTGATATGGCACCTATCGTTACTGCTCATCAAGGAGTAACGACAGGAATTCATCACTACAGACGCACCGACATCAATCTCATCCTAAAAACCGTAAAATAGCAGGAGTGCCAGTGCCATTATTGGAGACGGAGCCGCAGGCGACAAGCGCACCGTCGGATTGCACAGCGATCACTCGCGCCATCCCCGGACTTGGGAAAATGACAATTCCATCTGAGTTGCCACCAAACCCAGTATCAGGTCCCCCGTTATCAAGATAACGACCCACTACGCCAAATCCTCCGTCCCCCCCCCAATAAGAACCAACCACTACTATTTTTTTGTCACGCTGTTCTAGACCGGATATCCATTCAAGTTCGTGACCCTTCTCAATGCGCGATATAAATTCAATGACGCCGCCTTCTTTCAGTCGAACGACGAGTCCACTCGATGGGTCACCGCCACCAATATGAGGAGGCGGAGTTCTGCCTATCGCTAAAATTTTTCCATCCTGCTGAATATCAACACCCCACAACTCTGACTCTTCAGGCTCTTGCAACTCTACGTAACCATTCACCCCAAAAGAAGTATCAGGATCTCCATTGATTTCGTAACGAGAAATAAAACCTTTAACTAGAAAGCCTGATTCATTCGGATACGGGATGCGTAAATATCCCGTTATCACGAGCTTTTCAACACCATTGATTATCTGGAGAGCAAGTCCTTCAATACGCTGGGAACTCGCTCTGGTAACATCAACATAACCCTCACCCTGAAAACCGTGATCAAGACTTCCGTTAGCTTTAAGACGGATAAGCCATTTTCGGGAAGTGTGTCTGTTGGTATGGGCCAGCAATATTGATCCGTCCGGAAAAACAATCATGTTCGATCCATCAGAAGCCGAGCTTCTGGGGCGCTCACTGACATCCGACTCTTTAACCACCACCTCTCCGTCGACGTTACACTCTTTCAGAAAATCCAGAACCACTGACCCGTTGACTCCAAAAGTCTTGTCGGGTGTTCCATCCATATTAAATCGGACCAAGCCTGGATAAGAATTAGCGACTGTACCCGATATCAGAACCCGTCCATCAGTTAGCGTAGAAACGCTCAGAGCTTGGGAAGGCAGATTTGTGGCAAATGAGCCAAATATATATCCCCCACCAAAGCCTGGATCAACCACCCCCTTATCTGTAATTCGAGCTAGGAAATAATTATCTCCACCTGACTCTCGCCTCACCCCTGTAACGTAAAAGTGATTTTCAAATCCGTTATTTCCTTCCGCCATGTCGAATATATACAGACCAATGTTCGCCTCTAGCAAACACACACCGTTATTTCCGTAACTTTCATCAGGCTCACCCGCCTTATCACTCCCCCGAACATCTGAACTCGACATTTTTTCTCCCTAATAACCATTAGATTAATCAAGAGCAGCTACCTCCCACTCACTTTCATTCAATTTATGGTTAACCTTGGACTTTGGTCTACTGTCAGAGTTGACAGTAGACAATCGCCTGCTTATCTGGCACGCCCCTTAAAAAATAGTGGCCACCATTTTTTGAGACCAAAATTGGCAACATAGAATAAAAACCAAATTTAATATTCAAAAAACCTAGGCAAAAAAAGGGGAAAAAGAGGGAAAAAAGAAAAAAGGGGGCAAATTTATTTTTTGCTTTACGCCGAAGCCAGCTAGATCCCGAACAGTTTCCGAGGGAACCCGGTCTCATCCGGGAACCCCATCGCTTTGAAGGTGCAGCCCGGCATAGCAGGCTTTCTGTCGATCTGATCCGCGACTTCGCTGATCCAAGTCGAGGCTGGGGCGATCTTCTGTAGAAACCACATGACCGCAACCAACCCGTACAGCCGCTTGAGTGCATGCGGATCCAGCCCCAGCGTCTGAAAATACCGGTCGTCAGGTACCGCTAACGGGTTAGCCGAAGCCTGATTCCAGATACGGGTATGGTGCGCACAGCGGTTGCGCAAATGGCTCGTCTGCTGCATCCACCGACTTAGCATCTTGGCGTTGTCCAAGCCGACGCGCGCGAGGATGAGATTCTGATACTTGCTATTGAGCAGTTCGAAAAACTCCGAGAGATCCCCGAAATCCCATGCTTCCACCGCTACCCAAACGGGTATGGACTTGCCGGCTCGATAGTGCCACTGAATGCAGTCCTCTTTACTTCGTGCAATGTGCGATTGCTGCTTTTGGCTCCACTCTGCCCACTTGTTCCGCCTATTACCGCGACGGTCCGTGTACGGTTGAGTCTATTTGTTCAGAATGAATTTCGCATTGGTAACGTCTTGCTGCAGGCCGTTCATTTTGAACTCCCGCGCCGGGTACCAAAATCCGCTGAGGCGGTAATACCCTAGCTGCGCGAGCTTGCGCTCTGAACCAGACGGGTCATGGATTTGCATACCCCTGCTGGCCAGCAGCGCAACCATATCAGGGTATGTACGGAACGGTTTCGGACGGGCTGGGGTAGGCAACTTCCATGTTCCAGAAACAAGAAGGCCCGAACGTAATGCCGGACTAAGCCAGCACCAGAGGATCGGGCGCGATTGGGATTGATGCTGCCGTAGCCTAATGACCACGTCAATGTATAAGTCACATAAAACGCGGAAAACACTAGGCTTTATGCGGGTTTGTGACGATCTATTGCTGACGATAGGGCGCTTGTGAGCACCCTAAAACAGAGCTCTTTGGTTAGCTGTCAGGCCATTCCGAAATAGCGGTAGGGGTATTCTCTGCGATGCCTGGTGCTAGCAATTTTCAAAGAGAACTGGGTTTGAAAGTTGCAGTAACGGGGTGCGCGCGATACCCTTCCACCGTCGCTGCCAATTCAGCGACCGGGTGTGGAAACCCGTGTAATTCAAGGCGCAACAGCGCCCCCATCACGTCTGCCGGCGCTTTTTTTATGCCTGCGGCGTGAGTTATGGCGGCTGTGCGTGGGACGTCTTTGGGCGTGCCGGTTTCCTTGATTCCCGGTTTTCCACCCTGCGCACAGCTGTCACCCATTCGTGTGGAAACGAATGTGGCAGCTCCTCATATCAAGGAGTTTGATAATGCGCAGCATCAATCCGTACAAAATTTGGGTTTTTCCTCAACGCGACTCCCAGTTGCGTATCGCCCCACCATTCACCCTCCCCCTCCCCCTCTCCGTTATCGGAGGTGGCCAATGACCGAACAATCAGAGCTGAAAACCATCGGTTTAACACCCGCCATCTACTGCGCGGACCAAGCCCTGTTCCACGTCACTCGCGGCGTTCCCCTCGGTGATGCGTTAGCCATGGCTTCCGATTTTCTGTTTCTCGCCAAGGCGCTCACTGAAGATGCCGCCTACGCCAGAGACACCGACCGCCACGCCTGGGCTGCGCATTATTTGACGGCGATGAGTAAGGCGGTGGTTGATGATGCGGTGAAGGTGCTCACGCGGGATCGGCCTTCCACAGTTCCACCTAAGCGGACGACGGCGACGTCTGAAGAGTAGATTTTGAAAAATGGGGAGCGGACTGCTTGGGATTTTGGCAGGACTTTCAACATTGATGTTGGCTGACCTGACGCTTTCGCGGGCAAGCCCGCTCCCACAGGGATTGCGGTGAACTGACTGGCATTGTTAGCCCCGAACTCTTTCGGGGCTGTCGATACTCAGCTCAAAGCACATGCTGGGAAATCAGCTTCGAGATTTCTACCATCGATGTCCTGCCGGTGAATTCGAATTTCACCTTTCCCAGCGATGAAAAATAGATCTCCAGCTCGGAATCCAGGTCGAACGTGCCCGAGGTTTCCACCGAGTACGCCACGATGTTTTTGTACGGCAACGAGGTGAAGTCTTTCTTGCTGCCGGTGAGGCCCTGCACGTTGACGGCGATGATGCGTTTGTTGGTAAAGACCACGCCGTCGCGCATGGATTTGTACGAGTCGATGACGTGTTCCCCGTCGAGCAAAAGGGCGGAAACGCGTTCGGCGTATTCTTCATTTTGCTTGAGTTTGAAAAATCCCTTGTTGTTGAAGTCAATCATTTGCCGCTCCTGTTGTTAAATGCACTTCGACGCTTCCTGCAACGCAATCGCCTCAGCGGCTACTCAATCTGAATCGGTCCCTTGGTCCCGGCATCGCTGTCCGTCCAGTAGTCCTCATTCTGCAGTCGCCGATCGTCCTGGAGGGTGAAGAGGATCTTGCCCTGGCGAAACTGCAGCGTGCCATCGGTGCGTCTGGCATTCACCCGTTGGCCGTTGACCCAGACTTGTTCTTTGGCATCGATGCGGATGGTGGCCACGGTGGCGCCTGAATCGCTCTTGGCCACCCACTGCCCGGCATAGGGGGTCTGGGCGCTTGAGCTGTCCGTGGCGGGGTTGGCGAATCCGGCCTTGGCGTTTTCCGCCTTGGTCTTGTGGATATCGCAGCCTTGGGTTTCGCTGACCTGGGTGCAGCCGGATTGCTCGAGCTGTTTGCGGTACTTGTCGTTGATGGCGTACGCCGGGGATTGTGTCGCGATCAAAATGGCCAGCGCCGGCAGGATGATTCTATTCATGTTTGCTCCTTTGCGATCAAGGTCGAACGGTATCGCACGCTCACTGTAGTGGGCTGATCACGTCCTTCAATACCCGCGCCACATATTGTACCTACATGACAAGATCGCGCTCGTGGAACCCATCACCTGATGTTGTACGCAAGACGCGATAAAACGTCGCCTCCGATGCCAGATAGCGCCCTTGACCGGCCAGGCGCGGCACGATCTGGCTCGGCGGCAGATGGGCGTACTCAGAGCTGTCGCACAGCGTCACCAAGCAGTGATTTGCTCGGGGTAAAGGCCCTTTGCGCCGGCAATACTCGCCCAGGTCGATCTCGGATAAGCTGCCCCGCCTTGATCGTGCCCATGCTCCGCGTGGGAATGCATCCCGCGACGCGCCAGGAACTTCAGGACAATGGGGGGTGTCAGGAAGTGAGCGTCATCGTTGGCGACCGTCGTCGGAACGCCGCCCGGAGCAAGCTCGCTCCTACACACAGCGGCTTTCCTGCGGACAAAAACAAAACCCCTACCTGCATGCGCAGATAGGGGTTTCGGAATTTAATCTTGACGATGACCTACTCTCACATGGGGAAACCCCACACTACCATCGGCGATGCATCGTTTCACTGCTGAGTTCGGGATGGGATCAGGTGGTTCCAATGCTCTATGGTCGTCAAGAAATTCGGGT
>NZ_CABVII010000018.1 GCF_902497995.1 Pseudomonas fluorescens
CACAATGAGTTCTCAGCCAAGCCGTTCAAGTGGAATAAAACAGCTGAAGCCATTATCAGCTCGGTACACAAGGCGAAGCTGAGCGTGATAAAAAATAAATTAATGAATTAGCCGCTCAGGCCACTAGAGCAGTTTTTCGCCAGGCGGAATACACATTTATTATTTTGATGGGTATTCAGTCTGGCGAGTGCAAACTATGCTCCGCTGCGCTTGAACAGTTGAACTTCTCTTGTTCAAAAAGAAGTTGTCAGTTTCATTTAATAGTACTCAAGAGTACGACTATATAAGCGTCTGCTATCGCCTGCGCGTTTAAAAATAAAACCAATAATAGGAAACGTTAAGCCCATGAAAAACTTTGCCAAGTGCACGGTTGCGGTCAGCTTTTGCCTGCTGGTTCCCGGTCTTGCCAATGCCGCCAATGAACCTTTTGCCCAGGATTCGCGCTGGATGACCGGTGATTGGGGCGGGATGCGCAGTGACTGGCTGGACAAGGGGGTTGATATAGAGCTGGGTTACACCGGGGAGATGGCCGCCAATGCGCGCGGCGGTTATGACAAGGATCATACGGCTCGCTGGACCGAGCAATTTGCACTGGGCTTCAGGGCCGACCTGCAAAAAATCCTTGGATGGGAAAACTCGAAGTTTCAGTTCACCGTCACCGAGCGTGACGGGCGCAACCTGACCAATGATCGCATCGCTGATCCGCGAGTGGGAGGTTACTCCTCGAGCCAGGAAGTTTATGGTCGCGGGCAAACCTGGCGCCTGACGCAAATGTGGCTCAGCAAGGGCTGGCTGCACGGGGCGCTGGACGTGAAATTTGGCCGCTTCGACGAAGGCTCGGACTTTAACAGCTTCCCGTGCGACTTCCAGAGCACGCCATTTTGTGGCGCCCAGGCGGCGAACTGGATTGGCGACATTTGGTACAACTGGCCTGTCAGCCAATGGGCCCTGCGCACACGCTACCAGTTCGCTCCCGAGTGGTATGCACAGATCGGGGTGTTCGAGCAGAACCCCTCGTTACTTGAAACCGGCAACGGTTTCAAACTCAGTGGCAGTGGCGCCAAAGGCGCGCTGATACCGGTTGAGTTGGTCTGGAGCCCCACGGTCAACGCACTGCCCGGAGAATATCGGCTGGGCTACTACAAGAGCACGGCCAACGCCGATGACGTACTGGAAGATCGCAATGGCAACCCCCAGCCCGCCACCGGCGATCAGTTCAAACAGCACTCGAGCCGTCACGGTTACTGGTTTGTCGCCCAGCAGCAATTGACCGCTCGCGACGGCGACAGCCGGCGCGGGCTTTCGGTGTTCGCCAACTTCACCGCGCACGACAAGGCCACCAGCCGGGTCGATCATTTCATTCAGGCAGGCATCGTTTACAAGGGACCGTTCGATGGCCGGCCAAAAGATGATCTAGGCGTGGGCATCGCTCAAGTCCATACCAACTCGGACTATCGCCAGCGAGCCCGCTTGCAGAACGAACAGAACGGCATTGCCGATTACAAGGATCCGGCCTATCTGCCCCTGCAGTACAACGAAGTGAGCAGCGAGATTTATTACGGGTTCCACGTCACCAATTGGCTCACCGTGCGGCCCAACCTGCAGTATGTGAAATATCCCGGCGGTGTACGCGAAATCGACGCTGCAGTGATCGCCGGTCTCAAGGTCCAGGCGAAGTTCTAGCCCGGCAATGACCCCGCCACGATCAAAGGACCCGAACCTTGGCGGGGCTGACTACAGTTTTCCACCAGGCGGAAAACACATTTGCCGTAGAGGCATTTTTTTTCCGTTTCAATGGCAGTAGTCTCAATTCCACTGAGTGTACAAATAATTTCAATAAGGTTGACCTCATGTCCAACAATCAAAATGCCTCCAGCGGTTCGTCGAAGATTCTTTGGCGTATCGCAGCCATCACCACCATGGGGTCGCTGGGATTTGGTTACGACACCGGCGTGATCTCCGGGGCGCTGCCGTTCATGACGCTTGATGTCAATCAAGGCGGCCTTGGCCTGACGCCCATGACGGAAGGGCTGGTGGCGTCCTCGCTGATATTTGGTGGCGCTTTCGGCGCACTGTTCGCCGGTCAATTATCCGACCGCTATGGCCGCCTCGGTGTACTCAAGGCCCTGGCCATATTGTTTGCACTGGGGGCGCTGGGTACCGCTGTAGCGCCGGATATCTGGTCCATGGTCATCACCCGTTTCATCCTCGGTATTGCCGTTGGCGGTGCGTCATCGACCGTTCCGGTATTGATCGCCGAGTTGGCAGCGCCCAAGCACCGCGGTCGGCTGGTGTGTCAGAGCGAGTTGATGATCGTCTCCGGCCAGTGCCTGGCCTACATCACCAGCGCCGGTCTGGCGCACTTGTTCGACAGCCCGTTCATCTGGCGCTACATGCTCGCCATTGCGCTGGTCCCGGCAGTGCTGCTTTACGTCGGCATGCATTTCGTACCCACCTCGCCACGCTGGCTAGTCAGCAAAGGGCGTATCGCCGAGGCCAAGACCACCTTGGCCGGCATCCGGGACACCCAGCGCGAGGCGGACCGCGAGCTCAAGGAAATCATTGCCCAATGCAACGTCGAACGGCACCACAGCGGCGTGCTCGGCAAGCTCAACGAACCCTGGCTGCTCAAGCTGCTCGCCATTGGTATTGGCTTGGGCTTCGTTATCCAGTTCACCGGCGTCAATGCGTTCATGTACTACACGCCGATGATTCTCAAAGAGACTGGCATGGGTACTAATGCCGCACTGGTCGCAACCATCGGCAATGGCGTGGTGTCGGTGATTGCCACCTTGATCGGCATGTGGGTGATCAACCGCATGGGCCGTCGCTCGATGCTGCTGCTGGGGCTGACCGTCGTGGTGCTGGCGCAGATCTTCCTCGGTGTCGTGCTCAACTTCATGCCGCATTCGCTCGTGCAAAGTTACCTGGCGCTGTCCGGCGTGCTGGTGTTCCTGTTCTTCATGCAGATGTGCATCGGCCCGGTGTACTGGCTGCTGATGTCGGAGCTGTTTCCGACTCACGCCCGGGGCTTGATGAATGGCATTTCAGTGAGCGTATTCTGGATCTTCAATGCCATTGTCGCCTTCGTCTTCCCCGTACTGCTGAGTGTGATGGGCGGCATGACCTTCTTCCTGTTCGCCGTGGTGAACATCGGCTCGATCATCTTCTGCACCTTATGGTTGCCAGAAACCAAGGGACTGACTCTGGAAGAAATCGAACAGCAGATGAAGCAGCGTTTCAGCGGGCGTAAATGGCGCGCTGTCGACGTCAAAGCGTATTGAGAACTGCCATTGCACAGGCCGGCGCCCCACTTCAAAAGCCGGCCGGCCTTCAAGAATAACGACCAAGGATTTCCCATCATGACTGCTTACCTGGACACCGACATCGCCATTGGCGGCCTTTTCGAAGAGGAACATTCCGCCGAAATCGTCAATGCCCGAATCTCTGCCGACGCCAACCCGCGCCTGGCGCAAGTCATGGCGGTACTGACCCGGCATTTGCATGCAGCCATCAAGGAAATCGAGCCAACTCACGATGAGTGGTTCAAGGCCATCGAGTTCCTGACCCAGACCGGCCAGATGTGCACCGACTGGCGTCAGGAGTACATCCTGCTGTCGGATGTGCTGGGGGCGACCATGCTGGTCGACGCGATCAACCATCGCCGGCCAAAAGGCGCGACGCCCAATACCATTCTCGGTCCGTTCTACGTGGCCAATGCGCCGCACTACGAAAACGGCGCGAACATCTGCCTTGACGGCAAAGGCGAGCCGACGCTTGTCAGCGGGCGGGTACTGGATACGAACGGCCAACCGATTGCCGGCGCGACCCTGGATATCTGGCAGACCAATGACGATGGCTTCTACGACGTGCAGCAGAAAGGCGTGCAACCGGAATACAACCTGCGCGGGCTGTTCACCACCGATGCCGATGGCTACTACGCGTTCCGCACGGTTAAGCCGCGCCATTACCCGATCCCGGCCGACGGTCCCGTAGGCAAGCTGCTGGGGGATTTGGGTCGGCACCCGAACCGCGCAGCGCATCTGCATTTCATCGTCACCGCCAACGGTTACGACCAGGTCATCACCCACATCTTCACGCCCGACTGCCAGTACTTGCACGAGGACACCGTGTTTGGCGTGAAGAAAGAATTGATTGCCGAGTTCACCACTCAAAGCGATCCGGCAGTCGCTGAACGCTACGACTTGCCCGTGCCGTTCCTGGCGGTCAATTGGGACTTTGTCCTGACCCCGGCCTGATTAAACGACAACTGTTAGCGACCGTCCTCAAACCACTCACTCGAAAGTGATCGTCATGCCAAATAACAATGTTGAACTGCTTGCTGCTTATTGGACCCTCGCTGGCGATACCTACCCCGGCGCTCCCAGCGAAATCAGCCCGTTCTCCCTGCAGGAGCGTGCGCAAGCCGCCGCGAAAGCCGGTTGGAGGGGTATGGGTTTCGTCCATGCCGACCTGCTGCACAACGTCGACAAGCTGGGCATTTCAACGGTGCGCAACATTCTCCAGGACAACGGCATCAAACATGTTGAAGTCGAGTTCCTGACCGACTGGCACCTGGATGGAGAGCGCCGTGCGGCGTCGGACAAAATGCGCGACGAGCTGCTGGAAATTGGCGGCGAACTGGGCGCGCGCAGTCTCAAGGTCGCTGGCGGTCTGTTCGAGGACGGGCCACCGGATGTATCGCGCATGCGTGAAACCTTTGCCCTGTTATGCGATCGGGCTCAACCTTTCGGCGTCAACGTGGTGATCGAGTTCCTGCCGTTTTCCAGCGTCTGCACCATCGACCGCGCCATTGCCGTGACCGAGAACGTGCGCCCTAACGGTGGACTTCTGGTGGACACCTGGCACGTCGCGCGTGGCGGCATGAGCTTCGATGAAATCGCCAAGATTCCCCTGGAGCTGATCAAGTCCATCGAGCTGGATGACGCCAATCACGCCATCGTCGAAACCCTGTTCAACGACTCCACGCACCACCGCCAACTCTGTGGCGAAGGTGCATTGGATGTACCGGCATTCATCCAGCAGGTGGTCAATGTCGGCTACCGCGGGCCTTGGGGTGTCGAGCTGATTTCTGCCGAATTGCGCAAGCTGCCGTTGGAAGTGGCGGCAAAGAGAGCCTTTGACACAACGCTCGCACAATTCGAAGGCATTAAATTCCCTGAGCTGAAGCGCTGAATCACGCTGACGTTTCGCTCAACTACACCATCGAACAATAGAGTTTCAAGGAGATAACAAATGGTAGGTATCGCAGTTCTCGGCGCCGGTCGTATCGGCAAGATTCACGCAGCCAACGTGGCTGCCAGCAAGTTCGCCAAACTGGTAGTCGTGGCGGATCCGTTCGCCGATGCCGCTCAGAGCCTGGCCGATGCCTTCGGCACCGAAGCCATGCTCGACTGCGAAGCGGCGATCGATCGTGATGATGTCCAGGCCATCGTCATCGGCACCCCGACCCACACCCATATCAGCCTGATGCTGCGCGCCGTGCGCCAGGGCAAGGCGGTGCTGTGCGAGAAGCCGATCGACCTGGACATGGCCAAGAGCCTGGCCGCGGTGGAAGAGGTGGAGCGCCTCAATGGTCGGGTCATGCTGGCGTTCAACCGTCGCTTCGAGTCTACGTTCGCCGAAATGCGCGCGGCCATCGATGCCGGCGATATCGGCGAAGTGCGCCAGGTGATCATCAGCAGCCGCGACCCTGGTCTGGCGCCTGAAGACTACATCCAGCATTCCGGTGGCATTTTCCGCGACATGACCATCCACGACCTCGACATCGGCCGTTGGTTGCTGGGCGAGGAGCCGGTCGAACTGACCGCCATCGGCAGCCGCCTGATCGATCCGCAGATGATGGAAAAATACGACGACTACGACACCGCGATGGTGCAGATGCAGACGGCATCGGGCAAACAGTGCCATATCAACAACTGCCGCCAGGCGGTCTATGGTTACGACCAGCGCATCGAAGTGTTCGGCTCCAAAGGCATGCTGCAGATGGATAACCTGCGCCCGACCACCATCCGTCGCTGGAACCAGGATGTCACCGATGCGCGCGAACCCCTGCTGAACTTCTTCCTCGAGCGTTACCAGCAAGCCTACAAAACCGAGCTCGATGCCTATATCGACGCGCTGGTGAAGGGCACTCCGATGCCGACCACCGTGCAGGATGGCCTCAAGGCGCTGCAGCTGGCCGATGCCGCTGTGGAATCGGTGAAGACCGGGCGCGCGGTCAGGCTCTGAGCTTGAACGGTCATTCGCTATCTCGGACTCGAACACCTGGAGAACATCATGTCTTACAAGCTTGAGAGTGGCGCCACCATTGGTGTGGCCTGCCTGGGGATTACCCACCCACACACGTCGGGCCGCGTCAAAGCCTTCAAGCGCATACCCGGCGTGCAGTTCCTTGGCGCCTACGACGACAGCCCTCTGCTGGCACCGTTCTGCGATGCGCTGGAATTGCAGGCGCGCAGCAAGGAAGAAATCCTCGCCGACCCGAACGTGCATGTGGTGCTGGTGCACCCCAAGAGCTACCTGATGGCCGACTGGACCATCGAAGCGCTGGAGGCCGGCAAGGCAGTACTTTGCGAAAAACCGGCGGGCCGCGGCACCATCGATACCACCCGCATCGTCGAAGCGGTCGAGCGCACCGGCGGGTTGTTCCAGGTCGGCTACTGCTGGCGCTACGCGCCGTCGGTGGAAAAAATGCAGCAGGTGCTGCAAAGCGGTGAAATCGGCAAGGTCCTGCAGGTTCGCGCGCACGCCGGCTGCTCCCACGACGAGGCCGACACCAACCACATGAAGCAACCGGGCGACCGTGGCGGTGCCTTTTATGTGATCGGCTGTCACACCATCGACCGTCTGCTGCTGCACTTCGGCATGCCAAAATCGGTCAATGCGCGGATTAGCAAATTCGCCGGGCAGATGAGCGATTCGGCGCGCGAAGACGCAGCGGGTGCGGTACTCAACTACGATGATAAGTTGATCACCATCGATTTCATGTCCTGGGACCCGATGCCCTGGACCGAGAGTTGGGACATTACCGCCTACGGTACTCACGGGGTGATGCATTCCACGCCGATGCCGGCGTCGTACAAGCTGTACCACGATGGCAAGAATGGCCATCAGCAAGGCTGGACGCACTGGAACGAGAACAGCTTTCCGGAGATCTGGGCGGTGCGCAAAACCGTCTATTCCCCGGAAATCGCCGAGATCGGCAACCCGGTGTATTTCGATCGCGAAGCCGCTGCCTTTGTCCAGTCGTTGCGCACTGGCAGTCCTTCGACGGTACCCGCCAGCCAGGCACATAACATCAACGTGATACTCGAAGCGTTGTTCGAGTCCGCTGAATTGAATGGCCAGGAAGTCAACCTGGCTGGATAGCGACTTGTAGCTCTTCAGGCGAAAGCTGCGAAGACGAAAACTCCGTAGGCGAAATGACCCCGCCGGCTCTGTAAACAGAGCCGGAAGGGGATTTGCATCCCCGAGAAATGCCAACAACAAAAAAAAGAGGACACCATGCACAAGATCATCAAGGTTGCCGCGGCAGTAGTGTTGGGCCTGGCCGTCAGTGCCTGCGACAAAACCGAAAACAGCACCAAGGGTACCATTGGCATTGCCATGCCCTCGAAAACCGAAGCGCGCTGGGTGTCGGACGGTAGCAGCATCGTCGACTCGCTGAAGAAACTCGGTTACGACACTGACTTGCAGTATGCCCAGTACGAAGCGCCGACCCAGCTGTCGCAAATCGAAAACATGATGGTCAAGGGCATCAAGGGACTGATCGTCGCGCCCATCGATGGCACGACCATGGCCGATGTGCTCAAGCAGGCCAAGGAAAAAGGCATCAAGGTCATTTCCTATGACCGGCTGATTCGCAACACCAAGGATTTCGACTACTACGTCACCTTCGATAACTACCGCACCGGCGTGTTGCAGGGGCAGTCCATCGTCGACAAGTTGCAACTCAAACAGGGCAAGGGCCCGTTCAACCTGGAAATCTTCGCCGGCTCCACCGACGACAACAACGCCCATGTGGTGTACGCGGGGGTGATGTCGCAGCTCAAACCCTACATCGACAGCGGCAAGCTGGTCATTCGCAGCGGCCAGCAATCCATCGACAAAGTGGCCACTCCAAACTGGGACGGCGCCCAGGCCCAGGCGCGCATGGATAACCTGCTCAGCGCCTTCTACGGCACCGCTCACCTGGATGCGGTACTGGCCATGAACGATCAGATCGCCAATGGCGTGGTGTCTTCATTGCGCGGTGTGGGCTATGGCACGGGCAAGGCGGCGATGCCGATCGTGACCGGGCAGGACGCGGAGATTTCCAGCATCAAGTCGATCATTCGCGGCGACCAGTCCTCGACCATTTTCAAGGACACCCGCGCCCTCGCCGAAGCCGCCGCGCAGATGATAGACGCGTCCTTGACCGGCAAGACCGTCGTGGTCAACGACAGCACCTCCTACGACAACGGCAGCATGATCGTGCCGACTCAATTGCTGACCCCGCAACTGGTCGATGGCGACAACTGGCAGAAAGTCCTCGTCGATGACACCAAGTTCTACACCCCGGAGCAGTTGCGTTAAGGCAACCCTCGATCGGTGCAGGCTGGCAGGAGAGAAGAAATGACAAAAACAATTCTCGATATGCGCGATATCCAGAAATGCTTCGGCCCGGTGAAGGCACTCAGCCGGGTCAACCTCAAGGTCGGCGATGGCGAAATCCATGCGATCTGCGGTGAGAATGGCGCCGGCAAATCGACCCTGATGAAGATCCTCAGCGGCGTCTATCCCCATGGCAGCTTCACCGGCGAAATCGTCTTCGATGGCGCGCCGCGAACGTTCCAGGGATTGCGCGACAGTGAGGCGCTGGGCATCTGCATCATTCACCAGGAACTGGCCCTGGTGCCCATGCTGTCGATCACCGAGAACCTGTTCCTCGGTAACGAGATCGCGCGTCATGGCGTGATCGACTGGGATCAAGCGCACCAGCGGGCCCGCGAATTGCTCGCCCGGGTCGGCCTCGATGCCCGGCCGCAGACCCTGGTGGGCAACCTCGGTATCGGCCAGCAGCAGATGGTGGAAATCGCCAAGGCACTGGCCAAGGATGTGCGCCTGCTGATTCTTGACGAGCCGACCGCGAGCCTCAACGAAAAAGACAGCGACACCTTGCTCAAGCTGATGCTCGAGCTCAAAGGGCGCGGCATCACCTCGATCATCATCTCGCACAAGCTCAACGAGATTGGACGGGTGGCGGACGAGATCACCGTGATCCGTGATGGCAGCACCGTCGACGTCATCGACTGCCGCGGCGAGCCCATCGATGAAGGCCGGGTGATCCGCTCCATGGTCGGCCGCGAACTGTCGGACCGCTATCCGAAGCGCGTTCCTGCCATCGGCGAAACGCTGTTCGAGGTCGAAGGCTGGTCGGTCGGCGACCCGGAGCGTCCCGGGCGCGACCGTATCCGCAACATCAATTTCCACGTGCGTCGTGGCGAAGTGGTGGGCATTGCCGGATTGATGGGCGCTGGCCGGACTGAATTCGCCATGAGTGTTTTTGGCCGCTCCTATGGTTCGAACATCCGCGGTAAAGCGCGTCTGGAAGGACGTGAAGTCGACCTCGGCACCGTGCGCAAGGCCATCGACCAGGGTTTGGCGTACGCCACCGAAGATCGCAAGGGCGCCGGCCTGGTGCTGGGTGAAAGCATCAACCGCAACACCAGCATGGCCAACCTGGCCGCCGTGTCCAAACGCTGGGTGATGAACGAACTGGCCGAGACCGCGGTGGCGGTTGATTTCCAGGCGCGTCTGCGCATCCGCAGTCCGGACGTTTTGCAGACGGTGGACAAGCTCTCGGGGGGGAACCAGCAAAAGGTCGTGTTGGCTAAATGGCTGTTTTCCGATCCCAAGGTCTTGATCCTGGACGAGCCCACCCGCGGCATCGATGTCGGTGCCAAGTACGAGATTTACGCGGTGGTCAATCAGGTGGTCAGCGAGGGCAGGGGCGTCGTCATGATTTCCTCGGAAATGCCCGAGCTGCTGGGTACCTGTGACCGCATCTATGTAATGAATGAAGGGCGCTTTGTCGGCGAGTTTCCGATCGCAGAGGCATCGCAGGAAAAAATCATGCACGCAATCATGAAAAATGAGGTGATCCAGTGAGCGAAGTAAGCGTACCTCTCACATCCAAACCAACGGCGCTGACGTCATTCAAGCGCGGCGCTCGCGAATACGGTCTGCTGGCATCGTTGATCGTCATCATGGTGTTCTTCCAGGTGGCTACCGGCGGGGCGCTGATGCAGCCGCTCAACCTTACCAACCTGTTGTTGCAGAACAGCTACATCGTGGTCATGGCGCTGGGCATGCTGATGGTGATCGTCTGCGGCCACATCGACCTCTCGGTCGGTTCGGTGGTCGGCGTGATCGGCGCGCTGGCCGCGGTGCTGATGGTCCAGTATCGACTGGATTTCTTCACCGTAACGGTGATCTGCCTGGCGGCAGGTGCGCTGATTGGTGCAGCACAGGGTTATTGGGTGGCGGTGTGGGGCATGCCGTCGTTCATTGTCACGCTGGCCGGCATGTTGATCTTTCGCGGTGCGACCATCGCCATATCCCAAGGGCAGTCGATCGGCCCGTTTCCGCCGGCGTTCTCGGCGATCAGTTCGGGGTTCATTCCCGATGTCTTTGCCCATGAACATCTGCGCATTACCTCCTTGCTGCTGGGGATTGCTGTCGCAGCCGCGTTCTGGGTCGTCGAGTATCGCAGTCGTAGACGCACCCTCAAGAGCGGCGGCAATGTCGCGCCCATGGCCCTGTTCGCGCTGAAGAATGGCCTGGTCGCGGCGCTCATCGTGTACTTCTGCTACCTGCTCTCGACTTATCGCGGCATCCCTACGGTGCTGGTGATCATGAGCGTGTTGATCGGTGTGTACACCTTCATCATGAACCGCACCGTCATCGGCCGCTGGATCTACGCGGTGGGTGGCAATCTCAAGGCCGCCAAGCTGTCGGGGATCAACACCTCGCGGGTGACCTTCTTCGCCTTCGTCAATATGGGCGTGCTTGCCGCGGTGGCCGGGTTGATTTTCGTTGCCCGCCTCAACAGCGCGACACCGCGTGGTGGTACCGGGTTCGAGCTGGATGTCATCGCTGCGGTGTTCATCGGCGGTGCCTCGGCGTCCGGCGGGGTTGGCAAGGTGGTCGGCGTGGTGATCGGCGCCTTCATCATGGGTGTGTTGAACAACGGCATGTCGATCATGGGTATCGGCATCGATTACCAGCAGATGATCAAGGGCGCTGTGTTACTGGCGGCGGTATTCGTGGATGTTTATCAGAAGAGCAAGAGTTGATATGGCAGGCATTACTGATAGCGCAGGGAGGCAGGGATGATCAAGCACATCGTCATGTGGAATCTGCAAGGAGACACGCCTGAGCAGAATCGGCAGGCCTGCCTGTTTCTGAAGGAGCGTTTCGAAGGGCTCGCGGGGCTGATTCCGGGCCTGTTGAAGATAGAGGTCGGCGTGGATATCAGCCAGATCGACTATGCCTGCGACGTGGTGCTCTATACCGAGTTTGACTCTCAAGAGGCGCTGGACGCTTACGCCAGTCATCCCGAGCACTTGCGGGTGAGAGGCGAGCTGGGAAGTTCACGTATCGCGAGACACCAGGTCGATTACGTTCCGACTTAGCTTGAGCGACGCCGTTGATTCGGTAAGTCCGTCCAACTCACCTTGCGTGATTGAACGGACGCTCGCCCGGCAACGCAATCCCCCAGGTACCTGGTGTTCAGCCCGCCTCCCATCCCCACCGATCCCGCAACACCGATGTTCGAAACATGGTCACGCCGTGCGAAATCCGCCCGCAAGCTTCTGCTTCAAGTAATCGACCAGCGCCGTTACCGATTTCGGCACATGGGGCGAGTAAGGCCGAATGAGGTAAATTTCGTCGGCAAAGGCCCCCTTCAACGTCCAGTCCCTGAGCACTTGCACCAGCTTGCCGCTGGCCAGCGCGGCATGGGCGCTGAAGTCGGGGAGCAGGGCGATACCCAAATGGCTGAGCGCCGAGTCGCGCAACGCTTCGCTGTTGTTCGTGGCAAAGCTGCCCGCGATCGGCACGGTGATGCGCTCGACGTCTTTGGTGCCTCGTCTGGACCGCTCGAAGGTCCAGGCGGGCTGATCGGTGCCGCGCGGATAATAGAGACAATTGTGGGCTGGAAGCTGCCCGGGCTCTCGGGGTTCGCCCTCGCGTTGCAGGTATTCCCTGGTGGCGACCAGTACTGAAGAGGTGTCGCACAGTTTCCAGGCCACATGCGTTTCCGGCACCTGAAAACCGTGCCTCACCGCCAGGTCGTATCCCTCGGCGGCCAGTGAACTCAACGCATCGGAAACATCCAGCTGGATGCGCACCTGCGGATACTGTTGGAGGAATTCTGAAAGGTGGGGCACCAGTTGTTGTCTGGCGAAGGCAACGGGTGCGGTCAAGCGGACCAGGCCCCGGATTTCCCCGGCGGAGTCCCTGACAGATGAAAAGCTGCGGGCAATGTGCTCATAAGCGCTGCGCACTTCCCGGGTCAATGACAGCCCGGCATCGGTAAGCCGCACGCTGCGCGTGGTGCGGGTGACCAGGCGTGTGCCGGTGGCCTTTTCAAGGTCGCTGATGCGTTGGCTGACGGCGGATTTACTCACCCCCAGGCGGGTGGCGGCGGCGGTATAGGTGCCTTGTTCCTCCAGCACCGACAGCCAGTGGATGTGCGTCCACAGCCCTTCGATCTCAGACTTTTCCATATTCTATTGTTCGCGTATGAGGACAATGAGTTCTCAATTCTGCTCTGGTTTTGAACAAAGTGAAAGCCTATCGTGGGTTCTGACGCTGGCTCGCCAAGGTTGCCAGCCTCGACTACCCACCGGGATAAATTGCCATGACCCTTACCATCGAGCACTTCATCAACGACCAGCGCGTTTCCCGCGATGATCGCTATCAGGACGTCTACAATCCGGCCACCGGCGAGGTAACCGGACGCGTCGCACTGGCCAGCCGCCAGACCGTGTCCGAAGCCGTCGGGGCGGCCAAGGCCGCGTTCGCGTCGTGGAGCGATACCCCGCCCATCCGCCGTGCCCGCGTACTCTTCCAATACTTGCACCTGCTGCGCGAGCGCAAGGACGACCTGGCCCGCATCATCGTCGCCGAACACGGCAAGGTCTTCACCGACGCGCAAGGTGAAGTGGACCGCGGCATCGATATTCTCGAATTCGCCTGCGGCATTCCCAACCTGCTCAAAGGCGATCATTCCGACCAGGTCTCCCGAGGCATGGATAACTGGACCATGCGCCAACCCCTGGGCGTCGTCGCAGGCATCACGCCGTTCAACTTCCCGGTCATGGTGCCCATGTGGATGTACCCGGTCGCTATCGCTGCCGGCAACACCTTCATTCTCAAGCCGAGCCCGACTGACCCGAGCGCGTCCCTGTTCATGGCCGAGTTGCTTCGCGAAGCCGGGTTGCCGACCGGCGTATTCAACGTTGTACAAGGCGACAAGGAATCGGTGGATGCACTGATCGAGCACCCGGACGTCAAGGCTGTCAGCTTCGTGGGCTCTACGCCCATCGCCCAATACATCTACGAAACCGGCGCTCGCCACGGCAAACGCGTGCAAGGCCTGGGCGGTGCGAAAAACCACATGGTCGTCATGCCCGATGCGGATATCGACCGTACCGTCGATGCGCTGATCGGTGCCGCTTATGGCAGCGCCGGCGAACGTTGCATGGCCATCTCGGTGGCCGTGCTGGTCGGCGACGTGGCGGACAAGGTGGTCGCGGCATTGACCCAACGCGGTCGCGAATTGAACATCACCGACGGGCGGGACTTGAAGGCGGAGATGGGACCGATCGTTTCGCGAGCTGCCCGTGAACGAATCACCGGGTACATCGAACAAGGCGTGGAGGCGGGTGCGCAGTTGCTGCTCGATGGCCGTGACTATGTACCGGCCGAGCCTGGCCTGGAGAACGGGTTCTGGTTGGGAGCGACACTGTTCGACCACGTCACTGCCGACATGAGCATCTACCGCGAAGAGATTTTCGGCCCGGTCCTGGCCTGTGTGCGCGTACGCGACTTTGCCGAGGCGGTGAACCTGGTCAACGATCATGAGTTCGGCAATGGCGTCAGTTGCTTCACCCGCGATGGCAACATCGCCCGCGAATTCAGCCGTCGCATCGAGGTGGGCATGGTCGGCATCAACGTGCCAATTCCCGTGCCGATGGCCTGGCATGGCTTCGGTGGCTGGAAGAAGAGCCTGTTCGGTGACATGCATGCCTATGGGACGGAGGGCGTGCGTTTCTACACCAGGCAGAAATCGATCATGCAGCGCTGGTCGGAGAGCATCGAACAGGGCGCCGAGTTCGCGATGCCTGTCTCCAAATGACGTGAGTATCACGCTTTTCCTCCCCTGAGGGACCGGGCTTTACCTTAATGCCAGTCAGTTAAGACGCAGAACCTGTGGGAGCGGGCTTGCTCGCGAAAGCGGTGTGTCAGGCGACATCAATATTGACTGGGCTGCCGTCTTCGCGAGCAAGCCCGCTCCCACATTAGGTTCCGCGTCTTGACTGACTGGCATTAGGGCTTTACCGGGTCCCTCAGGGGAGGGGCCTTCGGAGGACCTTCAGGAAAACAGTACCGTCCACCGGGCCGAGGGTGCGTGGCCGCGAGGGTGTTTACTGAAAATACATCGCATCATACAATGAGAATCATTATCTAAAAAACATCGAGTGCGAAGTCTTGAGCCATCCCCCGTCCTTTGCCCGTCGCAAGGGCTTTCTGAAACATGCGTTGCCCACCCTGTCCTGTGTGATGTTTACCAGCCCCCTATGGGCACAGGAAGCCGTCGTGCTGCCGGCCACTGATGTTCAGGCGAGCCGTGTCAGCCAGGACGCGGGCTACACCACGTCCCAAGCGAGCACGGCGAGTAAAAGTGATGTGCCGATCAAGGAAGAGGCGCAATCGATCAATGTGGTCACCCAACAAACCCTGGCCGACTATCAGGTGCGTTCGCTGGACGATGCCATGAAGTTCGTCAGCGGCGTCAGCCAGGGCAATACCTTGGGCAATTCCCGGGACTCGATGGTCAAGCGCGGTTTCGGCACCAACGATGACGGCTCGGTTCTGCGCGATGGCGTGCGTTCCAATCTGGGGCACAACTTCAGCGCCACCACGGATCGTATCGAAGTGCTCAAAGGGCCTGCGTCGCTGCTCTACGGCGCGCTGGAGCCCGGCGGGTTGATCAACGTCATCAGCAAGCAGCCCGAATACACCCAGGGCACAACCCTGAGCGGCTCAGCCTATAGCGAAGGCGGTGGTACCATGGCCCTGGACACCACCGGCCCTTTGGGGGACTCGGGCCTGGCCTATCGCCTGATCGCCGAACGTGGCCATGAGGATTACTGGCGCAACTACGGTGTCAACGAGAGCACGCTGGTCGCGCCGTCGCTGAGCTGGACCGGCGACCGCGCCAGCTTGACCTTGAGTTACGAATACAACGAATACTCCAATCCTTTTGACCGCGGCACCGTGTTCACCAACGGTCATCCGGCAGACATCGACTACGACCAGCGCCTCGACGAACGCTGGGCGAAAAGCGTCGGTATCCGCGAAGTGGCCACCGCGCGTTTCGAGTATCAGCTGAGTGACGAGTGGAAAACCCGGGTGACCTACGGCTGGAACAACGACCGCTACAGCCTCTCGATTGCCCAGCCGAGTTCGTTGACCGGCAACAATCTGCGGCGTGCTGCCAACGGCGCTCACTACGACGATGAGACCCGCTACGCCAGCTGGGACTTCATCGGCCAGCAGGAACTGTTCGGCCAGCGCCATGACCTGCTGATCGGCGCCGACACCGAAGCGTCCGACCAGTTTCGCGGTAAAACCTACCGCAATGCCGCGCAATCGGGCTTCGACATCACGTCGCCGGTTTATGGCCGTCTGGCCGAACCCAGCCTCGTCAGCGCCAGCCAAAGCGACCTGAGCAACCAGCTGACCTCAAGCTCGGTGTACTTCAAGGATAACTGGCACCTCGACGACCGCTGGATCCTGGTCCTCGGTGGTCGCCAGCAACATTACGACCAGTACAGCGATCAGGGCCGCGGCAGCAGCTACACCGTCAACCGCGACGATAACGGCGACGCATTCGTGCCGTTCCTGGGCCTGGTCTACAAGGCCACCGAGACCCTGTCGCTGTACGGCAACTACAGCCGTTCGTTCAAGCCCAACACCGATGTCGACGATGCCGGCCACACCTTCGATCCAGAGGAGGGGCGCAGCTACGAGGTCGGCGCCAAGTACGATCCGCTGCCAGGGTTGAACATCAATCTGGCCTTGTTCGACATCATCAAGAAGAACGTCGTGACCACCTCGACGGTCGATGGCGCCAGCCTCTCGGAGGCGGCGGGCAAGGTCGGTTCCCAGGGCCTGGAACTGGACGTCACCGGGCGTGTGGCCGAGCGCTGGGACCTGATCGGCACCTACGCTTATACCCACACGGAAATCCTCGACGATCCGGATGACGAAGGTCACCGCCTCGCCAATGCACCGAAGCACACCGCGAGCCTATACCTGACGCATCACCTGAACGTCCCGACGGAATTCGGCGCCTGGCATGCCGGTGCCGGTGCGCGCTACGTCGGTGAGCGTGCCGCGAACAACGCCAACGATTTCTGGCTGAGCAGCTACACCGTGGCCGACGCTTTCGTGCGTTGGGAGGTGCCGACGTTCGGGTACCAGACCTCGCTGCAGTTCAACGTCGACAACCTGTTCGATAAACAGTACTACCCGTCCTCCACCGGCAACCAACTGGCGGTCAACGTCGGCGAGCCGCGCACGGCACGTCTGAGCGCCAGTGTGACATTCTGATCGCACTGCATTGATGTGCGGCCCCGTTCCGCCCGTGTAGTCGGCGGAACCGGGGTTGGTATGGGTTAGCTTGTCATGACCTATAAGGGCTATACGGCCCGAGTCCGCCCAATCCGCCGGCAAAAGCCTGAACCAGTGTCTTCCGAGCACGGCACGCTTGCCAAGGGCTGTGGCGTATCGGATGGATTCACTACGCAATTTTTCAGTGTACTTCTAGCCTTCTTCTATAGTTTCCTGGAGTTTCTCTTCATCTGTTCCTGATTGACTCCCGCCATTGTGAAGGCCTGATGTTCATGCAGGCAGGTGGTCGCCAAGCTCATCATTGCGTTATCAGCCCCTGAGGGGGCGGCACATGCCGAGTCAGGAGTAAGACCATGCCAGTCGAGCCATCCGACAACGAACGCTCCGAAGCCGCCCAGCCGAGTTTGCAAGCGCCGAACGCCCAGGCAGCGAAGTCGCCCCCGCCACTTGAGCGCAGCCGATTCGGCGGCACGGAACGTCGGCATGAGCGTCCGGCCGACGACGACGACGCGCCGGTGTCGCGCAGCGACCTCAGCAAGGGGCCCCAGGAGGTCATCGAGCATCGCGAGGCCTACATCAACTGGAGCGTTCTGCTGATCTCATCGGTGGTGATCCTCGCCTTTTCGATCTGGGCCATCCTTACACCCGATCACGCGCGTATGACGATGAAAATGGCGGTCGACTGGATCGCGACGAACCTCGGTTGGTACTACGTGCTCACGATGACGCTGGTGATCGGTTTCGTGCTATGGGTTGCATTGTCCAAGGAAGGCGACGTCCGGATCGGTCCTGACCACTCGCGGCCGCAGTACAAGCTCGTGACCTGGGTGGCGATGCTGTTCGCCGCAGGTGTCGGTATCGACATGCTCTTCTACTCGGTCACCGGCCCTGTCGTGCAGTATTTGTATCCACCCTCCGGCGAGGGCAGCACCGCCGCTGCGAGGCAGAATGCGGTTGTCTGGACCATGTTCCACTACGGCATCGCTGGCTGGGCGATGTATGCGCTACTCGGCATGGCGATGGGGTACTTCGCCTACCGGTGGGGCATGCCGCTGTCGATCCGGGCGGCGCTTTACCCGTTGCTCGGCAAGCGCGTGCGCGGTCCCTTGGGCGACGGCATCAGCATCATCGCGCTGGTCGGTACCGTGTTCGGCGTCGCCACGTCCATGGGCATCGGCGTCGTACTGCTGAGCGTCGGATTTTCGCTGATTTTCGGCCTGGAGCAGGGCCTCACCCTGCAGATCGCGTTGGTCATCGGCGCGGTGGTCCTGACCATCGCGGCCACCACGTCCGGTGTCGACCGTGGCATCCGCTGGATCGCCGAACTGAACCTCTGGAGCGCCGTGGCGATGATGGTCTACATCCTCGTCACCGGACAAACGGCGTTTCTCTTGAATGCCCTTGTCGAGAACATCGGCCAGTTCATTGTCACGTTCCCCGCTCGCACGCTGCAGACCTTCGCCTACGAGCCCGGGGGCGCCGAGTGGATGAGCGGATGGACCCTGTTCTTCTGGGCGTTCTGGCTGGCGTGGGGGCCTTTCGTCGGGGTCTTTCTCGCCCGTATTTCGCGGGGGCGCACGCTGCGCGAGTTCGTGATTGCGGCCATCACCGCACCGGTACTGTGCGACTTCATCATCGTCTCGCTGTTCGGCAATTCCGCTCTGTTTCAGGTGCTGCAGGGCAACATGGCGTTTGCCGAACTCGCGGTCCAGAGCCCGGAGCAAGGTTGGTACGCACTGCTGGGGATGTTCCCGGGTGCGACGTTCCTGATCTGGCTGGCGACGCTCTCGGGGCTGCTGTTCTACCTCACGAGCGCAAACTCGGGCGCAATGGTGATGTCGAACTTCTCGGCCTCGATCCCGGATCCGTCGCACGACGGACCGAGTTGGCTGCGCATCTTCTGGGCCGTGCTCACTGCGGTGCTCACCGTGGCGATGCTGTTCGCAGGGGGGGTGACGACAATGGAGTACGCGACGCTGATCTTCGCGTTACCGGTGACGATCATCGCCTACCTGGTGATGGGGTCCTTCTACAAGGTGCTGCGAATGGAGCGGGCCGAGCGTGAGGGGAGGGTGCTGCGAAGACCGTCCATGGCCCCGATCGGCGGTCACGTTCCAGAGCGGTCCTGGAAGCAGCGACTTGAACAAATGCGCGCGTACCCTTCGCTGCGGCAGGTCACCCAGTTTCTTGATCGGACTGTGCAGCCGGCGCTCGACGAAGTCGCCGCTGAGTTTCGCAACCAGGGTTACGACGTCGAGCGGGACGCCATGACCCATACGAGCGGCGTCAAGGAGCCAATGCTGCGGGTGTCGATGAACGCCTACCGTGACTTCCACTACCACGTCGCGATTGTCGAGGCACCGGTGCCGATGTTCAGTAGCCGGATGTCACGTGAGACCGACGTCTACTACCGGCTCGAGGTCTTCACGCAGACCGGTTCTGGCGGCTATGACCTGATGGGCCTCACAAAACAACAGGTCATTGACGACGTGCTCGAGCGATACGAGGCCCACCTCGCATTCCTCACCTTCTCCACGGAGACCGATACCGCGTCGGTACTCACTCCGCCGATCTAGCCAAAAATACCGGCAAAGCGGCCGGTTTCACGAGGCTCAAGATCACCTGGCAGTGCCTGGCCAGTCATTCGAGTCAGATCGCGCAATGGAATACTTGACGCATGGTATTGGCAAAGTTAACTGTTACCTGACTTTGCGCATGCCTGCTGGAAGCCTGCAGGACTCCTCGCAGCCGCCCTTCGCGATCAGGCTATGATCAAGCTATCTGAACCGGACTCCCTGACCTATGCCCGTTGATTTGCAAGAGCTCTACCCCAGACTGATCCATCTGATGCTCGACACGGTCTTCGTGGTTGACAGGGACAACCAGATTGCATTTGTGAGTGATGCCTGTGAGGCCCTGCTCGGTTACCGCGCCGACGAGCTGACCGGCACCCCGATCACCGACTATATGCATCCTGACGACCTGGCGGTCACACGAGCCTCCATTATCCGGGTCATGAACGGTCAACCCCACTTCGATTTCCGCAACCGATATATCCGCAAGGACGGAGGCATCGTACACATCCTCTGGGCTGCCTTCTGGTCCGAGGAGGTGGGAGCGCGGATCGGTGTCGCCCGGGACGTGACGGCCCTCAGCCAGGCCGAGGAGGAACTGCGTTTCCTCGCCCATCATGATCCCCTGACAGCGCTGACCAATCGGTCGCTGTTCAATGATCGACTGGACTCGGCCCTTCGCGCTGCACACCGCCAAAAGAGCACGCTGGCGTTGCTGTTTCTGGATATCAATGACTTCAAGGGAATCAATGATGTCCATGGACATGCAGCGGGCGACCGTGTGCTCTGTGTGATTGCACGCCGGCTGGAAGGCTGCGTACGTGAGACGGACACGGTGGCCCGGATGGGCGGTGATGAATTCACTGTCCTGTTGACGGATCTGCAGTCGGAGGGCGCCGTTTCCGAGAAGATGGCGCAGATTCTCGCGGTCATGGCCGAGCCGCTGGGCCCTGAATTCGGCGGGATCAAAATGCCGTCCTGCAGTATCGGCGTGGCCTTTTATCCCGCGGACGGGGAGGATGCGGATACGCTGCTCAGCCATGCGGATGACGATATGTACCGGATAAAAAGGAACCGCTCTGCGGCGGGGTGACGAGCTGGCGGGGTATCAGTTTTTATAGTGCTGAATATTTTGCATTTTTCTGCATTATAGAGGGTAGTGCTATTAAGTTTATCGTGATTCATTATAGTGTCGGCCTGCTGCCTGTCTAGTATCAGACCTGCATTCATATTGTGTTCACGATAAAAAAGGTGAAAGGTTATGAATAAGCTGATCCTTTGCGCAGCGGTCATACTATGTATGGCGGGTTGCTCATCTTCTGGCAATAAAGCTGCACTTGACGCCCATGCCGATGCGCCTGCGAACGCAAAACAACTCAGTGGTAGCGAAATAAACTCAACGGTCATAGGTCGAAAACACTCCAGCGTAACGTCGACCGGGTATCCTTTTTCTGAAACATTACTCGCCGACGGAACTGCAAGGATCCAGATTTCCAGCGAGTCCATGCAATCAGGTAATTGGGTTATCACAGAGGACGTAATCTGCATTACTTATCAAAAGTACGGTAAAGAATGCAATAAAGTCCTGAGTGATGGGAGCACAATTTGGTTTGTCGATAGTATGACAAATAAAACCAACAACAAATTTACCGCCAATTAGAGAGGGGAGTATTTTGGTCTGGCTGATAATCTTTCAGGATGACATTAGAGCAAACGATCGAATGTCAGCCTGAACGAATGGTGCGATTGATCTCAAGTGGTTACCAGACGTTGCCTCAGGAGAAAATATCATGAGCAACAATATCAAAGCTGTGTCGACCCGTGACTACAACGCTGTCGCCGCATCTGCTGGCAAATACGTTGAAGGCCTGAGGACGGGCAGTGCGGATACCCTCGCTGAAGCCTTCCATCCAGACGCCGTGATGTACGGCTTTTTGAACGGGAAACTGCTGGGCGGCCCGATTGGAAATCTCTACGCATTCGTCGAAGCGAATGGCGATGCTCCCGACAGCGTCGCCCGAGTGGACATCTTGGCAATCACGCCGACCACGGCCGTTGTCCGGGTCGACATGGAGAAGGACGCCATTGGCGCTGACTATAACGATTACCTGACCATGATCAAAATCGAAGGTGAATGGAAAGTAATCGCCAAGGTCTTCCACCAATTCGGAGCTTAGTCACACGATGAACTCGTTTGGTTTGTTTGAATCGGGTCCGTATCGGGATACCGGATCGGTGTCCGGCGGATTGGGCGTGACCTTGAACATATGCTGATTCTCCATGCTAGGAGCCGCAGCCATATCGCGACTAAACGAAGGTGGCGGCTGTGTGCAGGTTAGTCGACCGGTGAGAATCAGCATTGCCGGCGCGCCGAAGCGCCCTACACACAGCCACCATTGAGTACAGATACAGAGATACTGACTTAATGATGCTTGTGAATCTTGCTGAATAACACCGGGCGACTAAACCCGATCACTGATGAGCAGTGACGCGAATCAAGTTACCGGGCAACCCCAAGGCGCACAAGCCGGCGGATTCTGGCGTAACCGTAGGCAACGACGCAAGGTTTTGTAGCTTTCAGGAAACAAGCAGTAGGACGCTTAAACACGCGTCTTGCGCGGATGTTTAAATTGAGCGAACGAACATTTCTGCACGCCTATTTTCCGCACTCGACCGACACCACAGGTATCCGGCGTACCACCGGATCGGCCGGCGTAGCGAATGCAGTTATTTCAGGGGGTTCTTGCGCGCCATGCTCAAGGTGTCTCCCCAGGCGAAGCCGCCCTCGCCGGAGGTGGGGAGCGACGCGCGGCACGGGAATCGTCGGCTACAACGTGCAGACATAGAAGTGTTTCCCAGTCACGAATAGCTTTAACCCTTCATCTGGAAAAAGCCCTCGCTGATCGACACGGTGAGACGTGTGAACTGCGGCAAAGCGGCGTTCCAACAGGCCATCCGTCTCACCAGGGTCTGTTGACGTTTAGCTCCGAACCGCCGCGATCAGGGAAACGCGACCGCCGCCGCGAGATACAGCAGCAACGCCAGTAGCAACACCACGGTGAAGCCCAGGTGGATCGCCAGCAGGGTCGCCACCACGGCCGCCACCACCGATACGCTGGCGTTGACGCCCCAGGCGATCGGCACCAGTGCTTCGGCGCGCGCGGAGACGCGCCCGAGTCCGAGCGGAAACGGCATGCCCATGGCGAACGCCAGCGGCGCTACCAGCGCGGCGCAGATGCCGAACCTGGCGAGGGTCCCCACCGGCGCCAGCAGCTGGAACAACGGGGGCAGGGCGATCAGGTAGAGCAGGGCGATCGCGCAGATCGCCAGGACTGGCCGAGCGATCGGATGACGGGGCCCCACACCCGTTCCAATGTCCCCCCGCCGCCGGCCGGAGTAACGGCTGCCGAGGCCAGCGAAGATCAGGAACGCGCTGAGCGTTACCGCCACCGAATACAACGGGTGGCTGAGGAAAAGGGTGAACTTCTGGATGAAGGCGATTTCCACGAACATGAAGGCGAAGCCGATAGCGGCGAAGTAGGACACGACCCGCAGTTCGAACCTGGCCAAAGCCGCATTCCGAGAGCGCCGCTGGCGCCGCCGCGCCACCCATAGCGGCGCCAGGATCAGCAGCACGGCGGCCACGCTGGACTGCAGCAGCGTGGCGATCAGCACCGGATAGCCCCACTCCAGCATTGACAGGCCGCCCTGCGCCTTCAGCGCCAGCAGTTCCGGCAGCGAGCGCCACTTGAAGAAGTGGAAGAAATACGGCCGGTCATCCATGGTCGGACGCACGTCGAACTTGTAGCGTGCCAGGAACTCCGCGCGCTCGCCGGACAGCAGGGCCTGCGCCGCTTCGAAGAACCAGGGCCGGTCGAGCAGGTTGTAGCGGTTCGCCTCGGCCACGGTCATCCCGGGGTAGTAGGCCAGGTCGAAGGAGCGCGCCCGGCAGAACTCCCGCAGCACGGCGATGCCGGCGTCGTCGAAATCCCTGTTGCTGACCAGCAGCGTCGCGGTCTTCCAGCCGCGGATCATGACGATGCGGCGCGCCGCGCTGGCCTGCCCGTCGCGCTCGATGGCCGCGGCCGCGGTGACCAGCAGCCTGGGAACATCGCGCGGCGGCAGGGTTACCCAGCGGGTGATGGCCAACAGGCCGCCGGGCGCGAGATGGCGCAGGTACTCGGCGAAGGCATCCACCGTGTACAGGTAGTTCTCGGACAGCGCATGCAGGCCGCCCGAGGCGGTGCCGAAGGAGTCCAGCAGGGCGATCTGGATCAGGTCGTAAGGCTCGCTGCGCGAAGCCACCAGGCCGCGCGCCTCGCCGATCAGCACACGGACGTTGGGCGCGCTGTACGGCTTGCCGGAGAAGTTGGCGAAGCGGCGCTGGACCAGATCGATCACCTGCGGGTTCAGTTCGATGGCATCCACGGCGCTGGCGCCGTGGTACATCGCCTGCAGCACATCGGCGCCGGCGCCGCTGCCCAGCACCAGCACGCGGGGTTGGTGCAGCAGGTGATAGGGCAGAGCCGAGGTCAGGTAGTCCAGGTCGGCGAGCGGCTCGCGGCGCCCGTCATAGCGGTTCAGCACGGAAAGGCCGTCGCCATCGGTGAAGATGGCCAGTTGTGCGGGCGGTTCCTGCGTCGCGTTGAGGCTCAGGCCCGGCGCGTGGCGCAGGGGAATGGTCGGGCTGTCGACGACCGTGAGCAGGCCCAGCGGACTCCAGGTCTGGGCGATTGCGCGCGCATCCTTGATACGCAGCGTCTGGCTCAGTTCCTTGTACTCGGAGGGCGACAGGGCGATCCAGCGCCCGGGCACGCCGACCGGCACCGCGACTGCCGCCGCCAGCAGCAACGGCACGAGCCAGTGCCTGTGCCCCGTGCAAGCCATGCCGGCCAGCGCCCCGGCGGCGATGCCGGTGCCCCCCAGTAGCCGCAGCGCATCGACGGGCGTCAGGGCGAACAGCGCGGCGACGATCGCCAGGCTGCCCACGCCGGCGCCGAGAATGTCGAAGGCGTAGATCCGATGAATCTGTTCCTGAAAGCAGGTGAAGGTCAGGCAGATGGACACCGCCGCGCAGAAGAACGGCACGAACAGCAGCAGGTAGATCATCAGCAGGCGCGCCGACTGCCGTGCGTCCCAGAGGATCTCGAGGGGATTGAACGGAACCTGCTGGGCCAGGCTGAAGCAGGCGATGGCGCTCAGCCCGAACAACACCGCGCCGCCGATGAACACGCCGTGGAAGCGCGGCGCCAGCACAGGCCGCGCCAGCGCCACGGCGGTGCCGGCAGCGCCGTAGCCGAGCAGCGCGACGCTGATCATCATGTAGGCGAAATGGTGCCACTGGATGATCGAAAGCAGTCGCAGCAGCAGCACCTCATAGCCGAGCGCGGAGGCAGACAGCAGCGCCAGGGCGAGCAATGGCGGCGAACGCATGTTCAACCGCCTCCGACCAGCGGCACGAAGCGCACAGGCAGCACCTGCCGGGTGGACACACTGCCATCGCCGGCCTTCTCGATCAGCAGCAGGTACTGGATCATGAACGGCGCGCCGACCGGGATTACCATCCGTCCGCCGGCCTTGAGCTGGGCGATCAGTGGCGGCGGCACATGGCTCGCGGCGGCGGTGACGAGGATGGCGTCGTAAGGCCCGTGCTCGGGCCAGCCGTGGTAGCCATCGCCCAGCCGGGCCTGCACCTTCGCATATCCCAGCCGGCCCAGGCGCTCCCCAGCCTGCACTACCAGCGGCTCGATGATCTCCATCGTGTAGACCGCCTGCGCCAGCTCGGCGAGGATCGCCGCCTGGTAGCCCGACCCAGTGCCGATCTCGAGTACCACGTCGCCGGGCCCGACCTGCGTCAGGTCGGTCATCAGGGCGACGATGTAGGGCTGGGAGATGGTCTGGCCGTAGCCGATCGGCAGCGGGCGGTTCTCGTAGGCGTAGGGCACCTCGTCGGGCGGGACGAACTTATGGCGTGGCACCCTTGCCATCGCGGCCATCACCGGCGCGGCAAACTCGGCCCTGCGGGTTTCGTCGCGGGTGACGGACGACATGTCGGCGATCTCCCGCACCATGGCGTCGCGCAACGGCGCGAACGGGTCGTCGGCATGCAGGCCGGCGGATGCCAGCGCCAGAGCGATAGCAGGCGCCAGGATGCGCGTCAGAAACATCACCGGCTTCACAATGACTCCTCCGCCTGAGGAATAGTCGAATCGTATGGCCGGCGGGCTGGCTAGGCAAGCCGGGGGTGCCAGCGACCAAACCAGGCTGCGGCGACTGCCTGAGAAAATATCGCAACTACTCTCGCAGGTCTCGCGCACCCACGCATGATCGGCGCGTTCGAATTCAGTCAATGGCAGCCTGTCGCCGTCAGCGGGTTCAGATCACTTCTGGTCAATCTCGAGGGGCGGAAAAGGGCCCGGAGCCAGACGTTCAGGTGTTCCTTGCCAGACAGTGCAATACAGTCTGAGCACGTCTGGTATCGATTGCCTGAAGGATGCCTCAGCGATATTAGAGGAGGAGCAGAGCGCCTGACGCAGAACGGGTGATGTTGATACCTCAGCGTGGCTCAGGTCGTTCCAAACCACTGACCACTCAGGCGGGGAATTGGGCTATCCAGTGCCTGGCAATCTCTTCGCGCCGGCAGATCCACACCGCGTCGTGGCCTTGCACGTAATCGAGAAAGCGCGCCAGCGCCATCGCACGACCAGGATGGCCACTGATCCGTCCATGCAGGCCGACGCTCATCATCTTCGGGTGTCGCGCGCCCTCCTGCCACAGCAGGTCGAAGGCATCCTTGAGCAGCCGGAAGAAGTCTTCACCGCAGGCGAAACCATTGGGCAGCAGATAGCGGGCGTCGTTGTTGACCAGTGTGTAAGGGATCACCAGGTGGGCGGGCGAGCCTGGGAGCCAATAGGGCAGATCATCGTTGTAGGCGTCCGAGCTATAGAGAAACCCGCCTTCCTCACGCAACAGGCGGCGGGTGTTCTGGCTGACCCTTCCTGTGTACCAACCTGTGGGGCGTTTACCGCAGATCTGCTCGATCACGTCGAGGGTGAGGCGGATATGGCGCCGCTCCTGGTCTTCAGGCATGTCGCGATAGTCCAGCCAACGGTAGCCATGCCCGGCAATCTCATGCCCGGCAGCGCAGAGCGCATGGCCAATCGCCGGGGTGAGTTCCAGTGCCAGGCCGACGGCGAAGGCGGTCAGCGGCAGGCCTCGGGCGCTGAACAGTTCCAGAATGCGCCACACACCGGCGCGTGATCCGTATTCGTACATGCCCTCGACGCTCAAGTCCGGTTCCCCCACACGCGGCGGGCGGCCCGGTAGCTCGTGAAGCCAGGCCTCCGACTGTGCATCGCCATTGAGGATGCATGACTCCGCGCCCTCTTCGATGTTGAGTACGAACTGGACCGCGACGCGCGCCTCACCGGGCCATCGCGGGTGGGGTGGGCAGCTGCCATAACCGATCAGGTCGCGAGCGGACATCAGCCCAGCTCGAAGGTCGTGACGCCGAACACACGTTCGTGCGCGATCGCCGGAGGAGGGCCGAGGTACATGCGTGCGCAGCCGAAAACCTCGATCATGCCCTGTTGGTGCACGAGCGCCATCGCGGCGGGGTTATTCTGCGGGGCATCGAGAAACAGCGGGCCACCCTGGGCAAATTCCGCAAGGCGCGCGTAGAGGGCATTGGCTGCCAGGGCGTCATCGGCGAACAAGGGGCCGATCTTGTAGCCTTCCCGGCAGCGCCTGACTACGCCATAGCCGCTTAGCCTGCCCTCGCGCCGGCAACCCACGGCGAGTGCATCGGCCTGGGCTATCCACCCGCTCAGGAAGGTTGCGCGCGGGGCGGGGAAGCAGGTGCGGTCGTAATCGACAACCTGATCGAACGGGAAGGTGGCCAATGGGACGATGTCCTGGTCGTCTACCGGCGAGGTCGTCGGGCGGGCGGTGAGATTGGCACGAAAACGCATGTTGCGATGGGAGAAGACGAAACCGCCCTTGGCGTAGTAGTCCTGCATCGCGAAGACGCCGTCCATGCCGATGCTCGCGCCTGGGCGCAGGCGGGCGAGGAGTCGCTCGCGGCGTGCGTGCCAGAGGGTATTGCCCAGGCCTTGACCGCGATATTCAGGCCGGACGATGAAAAAACCCATGAAACCGAATTCGCCATTGTAGGAGGTGATGGCACCGCCGCCGATCAATTCGCCGCCCTGGTACGCCGCGATGAAGGCGGCAGGGTCCGTAGCCCAGAACAGCTCGGCATCGTGAAGGCCGGGATTCCAACCCTCACGGGCAGCCCAATCGACGAGCTCGTCCAGCTCGGGACGGGTCATATTGCGTATGACCAGCTGATTCGACACCGCGAAGTTCTCCTCAGTCGCTAATCGAGCCTGTGGTCCATCCCCACTCTGAACCCTTTCGGTATAGCTTCAACCCGAGTCGGGCGCTATGGAAGGACTGATAATGGCGCTGATTAAAATCGCGGCGGGCTAGTTGAGCCGGCGCCACGAGGCTCTGTGTCACGCAGCATTGCCCGTGCCGGATCGGGTATGCCCGAGCTGGCGCTTGAATGGTTGGCCTTTGCCTCCAGTCTGGAAGCCCGTTTGCTGACCTCGTTGATATCGACAGGACTCAACGTGGTATAGGCGCCGCCGATGCGGAAGGTTGCGGGGATGCCCACCTTATAAAACTCGAGGCGTTTGTCGTTGCCTATGGCGAACCATCCATCGGCGCGCAATGCTTTTTCCAGAGCCTCGCGCTCTTGCGGTTGAAATTCCAGGCGAATGGATCGGTAGGTCAGTCTCTCCGGTGCCACACCCATGATCTTGGGGCTTCCCATAGGATCTGCTTCGCTGGAAAAGTTGTCTGTGACATCCAGTGTGATTTCCGCGCTACTGGCCGTTGCGCCAAAAACGACCATTGGCTTGCTGCGTGTGCACGATAGGTAGTTTTGGAAATCAATGCACTCTGTAAATCCTTGCGCTTGCCCGAGAGCTTGGCTTCCAGGAACAAAGAGTCCCGAAACCTGAACGGATGTCAGGCGTTCAGCAGAATGGGCAGTGCCTGCCACGAGTAGAAGAAAGATTGCTCCCATCTTGGTCATGTCACGGCTCCTTCAGATCTATCGGGTTTGATATGAATCATGGATCGCCTGTCGATCCCTGATGCGCAACGCGCTTTACCGGATCCGTGCTGGCGTTTTCCGTACGAGGGGATGTTAGTCATTAAAATAGCTTGCGGCCGTTGTGTGACACATTTGTTCAGAATCTGCACTGTTTCTGAAGCAAGCAGGAGGTGTCAGCGCTCGCTCAACGCTCCTCTGATTTGCGGTCATGGAACCCGTATCCACGACTGCCAGGAACGTGCGCAACCAGTCGATCTGCAAATCCTTGGAATGAATCATCGTGTCCAGACATTCGATAATCGAATGCCTTGGATAACAGATATTCGCTTTTCTGGGTGACCCATGGGCATTCACACTGGTCGCCACAACGACCGCAATAGCGATGCAGTGAGTAGGGCCAATGACCCACCCATACACGAGAAACGAGATCCTGCGAGGGGCGAGGGATGCTCTGCCGGTCATGTTCAAACGCAAGGTGATCCCGGCCTTGTTCTTCATGGCGGACGAGGGCTGGGCGATCAGTTATGCCGACACGCCTGGCGGGTTATCTGCTGCTGCGCAAACGCAAGCTCGGGCCGCGTGCCCGCGCGGTCATGGAGGCCGCACCGGGGTGTGTGCTGATCTCGGTGATCGCGCCACACTTCGTCTCGCCTCATCCTGAAGAATTGCTCGCATTGGCCATCACGCTGGTTGCCGCGTGGCGCTTGCCGATGCTGTTCACCGTCGCGATTGCCGTGGGGTCGCTGGCGGGGCTGCGGTTGCTCCTGTAGGTGCTGAGTAATTTGCATCATCAGGCAACGAAACCTTCGGTAGTATGCCCTCAATTTTCTACGAGCCTGGAACCATGGACCCGAACACTCTGCTGGCTTTTACCCTGGTCGCCGCGATTGCCATCGCCAGCCCGGGGCCTGCGACATTGATGGCGATCAACAACAGCCTGGCCCATGGCCAACGCAGCGCAATGTGGTCCTCGCTGGGCAATGCCAGTGGCCTGTTCTGCCTGTCGGCGGCTGCGATGCTGGGGTTGGGGGCGCTGCTTGCCAGCTCCGAAGTGTTGTTCAACATGGTCAAGATCGTCGGCGCCGGGTATCTGTTCTACCTGGGGGTGAGGCAACTGCTCAACAAGACGCCGCTGCTGGCTAATGGCATTCAGGAGGGGCAGAGCCTGCGGCCCACACGGCTAAAACTGTACAGGTCGGCGTTTTTTACCGCGCTGTCCAACCCCAAGGCGACGCTGTTTTTTACGGCGTTGTTCCCGCAGTTCATCGACCAGGGCGCAGCCCTGTTCCCGCAGTTTCTGATCCTGACCGCGATTTTCATGGCGCTCTCAGTGTCGTCGTTGAGCCTGTATGCCGCGCTGGCCTCGCGCGCCAAGGGCGTGCTGGTACGACCCGAGCTGTCCCGCTGGGTTAGCCGGGT
The DNA here is from genome assembly GCF_902497995.1 of Pseudomonas fluorescens. Lineage (GTDB taxonomy): Bacteria > Pseudomonadota > Gammaproteobacteria > Pseudomonadales > Pseudomonadaceae > Aquipseudomonas > Aquipseudomonas fluorescens_BK. The sequence goes on from NZ_CABVII010000018.1 coordinate 30,043, forward strand.
GGTGGGGGTAACGTTCATCGGATTTGGTGCTGCGATTCTCGCTATACGTAGGCAGACGGCCTAAGACACGAGTGTTGATAGCGGCCGGGTAACGCAGCTCCGAGTCTTGTTATTCCGGCTCCGCGGGAACAAGGTTGGTTCCGTCGTCAATGGGTTTTGAAGGCGGATACACCGTCAGAGGCGGAGAGATAATGAATGTTGCATCCTGCTTAAACAACTGACTTCCATCAGACTTGCCTAGCCAGAGTTCGAAGTTAGAATGCCGTATGTAGTGTTTAGGGAAATTGACAGATTCAAATGAGCGAGCTTCAGAGCTGGCAAGCCCCGATACAACACAGAATGTGGCATCTTCCTTGAAAAGCTGGTCATCGGTCTGCTTTGCCAACTTCAATCTATAATTCTGGTGCCTCAAAAAGTGGCCTGGATAGTTGACAGATTCGAATGAGCGGCATTTGCCTGCCAGCCCTGGCACAAGTCGAAACGTTGCGTCGTTCCTACCCAGCTTGTCGTTAGCGACGATGGGATCGATGTAACCCAAAGAGAGTCGATGGCGAATGTAACGATCGGGATAGTTCCACGACTTGAAGGAATTAGGCTCTTGGGCATAGCTGAACTGTGACAGCAGTTGCGATAAGAACACTGCCGAGACCACGGCCAGACCTTTTAGGAAATAGTTTAAATACATGCGCCACCTTTTCCTGTAGTACCGGTTATCTGCCCATCGTTATGCACCAGAGCCTGCGACTTGCCTGAAGATTATCCATGGGACGTGCCGATGGCTAACTCTAATTTGGCATAATTTTTATCGCCTAATATTCTGAAAAATGTCGTTGCGGATTTTTTTTCGCTAAGTCCTGACAATAGTTAATGTTATTAAAGGCAGCTAATGCTGTATTGGACAAGCTGTCCTGTGATCGCTATTGGCTGAAAGCTGCCTGTCACGAAGAGCTGCTATCGACCCAAGTGGACATTCGCCAAGGGTATAAATAAGTTTTGTATTGTCAAAAATACCGCCCACTCATACGTGGGCGGTACGATGATTTATTAATGAGGTTGTCCTTTCATTTTTTCTCATCAATTTTTGCATCTACGGCAGCACGGATCTGATCGATGCTGAAGCTGGCCGGTTTTTGACTCGGTGGATAGTCGATGAAGGTTTGCAGGAATGCAGCCGATTTCATCACGGCCATTTCGGTCAGATAAACGTTCTTGGTGGACCAGTCATAGTACTGATCGGATACGACGTCGGCGCGTTCGTAGGGGTCCATGCGCAGGTTGAAGATTTTCGGCACCCTCAGGCACACGAAAGGTTCACTCCAGACTTTGAAACCACCCGGTTCGCGCTGTTCGCAGAAGACCGCTTTCCAGTTGCCATAGCGCATGGAAACCAGCACGCCGTCGTCGTTGAAGTAGAAGAAATCCTTGCGTTCGCCCTTGGGCTGCTGGCCCGTCAGGTACGGCAGTTGGTTATAACCATCAAGGTGCACCTTGAAATTGGTACCGCCGGCCGTGGGTGCCCAGCCCTTTAGCAGCTTGTCCTTCACACTGGTGTCGCCTGCGGCAGCCAGCAAGGTCGGGAACCAGTCCAGGCCCGAGAATATCTCGTTCGAGACTTCGCCCGGCTTGATCTTGCCCGGCCAGCGGATCATCGCCGGCACCCGGAATGCGCCTTCCCAATTGGAATTTTTCTCGTTGCGAAAGGGCGTGGTCGCGGCGTCCGGCCAGCCGAACTGGTTCGGGCCATTATCGGTGGTGTAGACGACGATGGTGTTGTCGGCGATTTTCAGGTCATCCAGGGTTTTCAGCAGCTTGCCGACATCACCGTCATGCTCGAGCATTCCGTCCGCGTATTCGTTGCCGGGCATACCGCTTTGCCCCTTCATCGAGTCACGCACATGGGTATACGCGTGCATCCGGGTGGTATTCATCCAGACAAAGAAAGGCTTGTCGGCCTTGGCCTGTTTCTCGATAAACGCCTGCGCCGCCGCGGTGGTTTCGTCGTCGATGGTTTCCATGCGCTTGGCGGTCAGGGCGCCGGTGTCTTCTATCTTGCCATCGGCGAAGCTGTGGATCACCCCGCGCGGGGAAGCGGCCTTGACGAACTCGGCATCATCCTTCGGCCAGTAGGGACGCTCCGGCTCTTCTTCGGCGTTGAGGTGGTACAGGTTGCCAAAGAATTCGTCGAACCCGTGGGCGGTCGGCAGGTATTCGTCACGGTCACCGAGGTGATTCTTGCCGAACTGGCCGGTGGCGTAACCCTGGGACTTAAGAGCCTGGGCAATGGTGATGTCACGTTTTTGCAGACCGACAGTCGAACCTGGCATGCCCACTTTGGTCAGGCCGGTACGCAACGGTGCCTGTCCGGTAATGAATGAAGAGCGTCCTGCGGTGCAACTGTTCTCCGCGTAATAGTCGGTGAACATCATCCCTTCCCTGGCAATGCGGTCGATATTTGGCGTCTTGTAGCCCACTACGCCCATGGAATAGGCGCTGATGTTGGTCTGGCCAACGTCGTCGCCGAAGATCACCAGAATGTTGGTTTTTTCCGCGGCTGCGGCAGTGGCCGAAAAAGCCATCACCGAGACGGCCAACAGGGCATATCCCGTTAGCCACTTGCGTTTACGGGTCATATTGGCTGCTCCCTTGAACTTGAGTTGAGGTTGGCCACCAACCTTGTGCGGTTGCACTAACTCAAGGGTCCTCGCGTCAATGCGACCAGACAGGTGCAATGCAGGCATCCTTTTCACGGTAGCCCAACTGAGGTTTTCAGCTTTGTCAACCGATGGCTGGCTCGCTGCTTTTTGGTGAGGCCCGGGGCTTACCCCCCCATCGAGGGTAGCCACCTTAATTCTGCTGCTCCGTAAGCTATTGCTGATGCGCGGTATACGGAGTCCCTGCGAACGGAGTGGCAATGAAAAACAACAAAAAACAACAGGCGCAACCAGAGCAACCGGTAATCGGTATGCCCCGGGTATTGCGTGCGGAGCAGCCCGATCGCGAGGCGCGTGCATTCTTGCGCCTGGCCAACTTCTCCATGTGCCTGCGCCCCGCAGAGGATTTCTCGCTGCCCAGGCTGCGCCAGGGCTGGCGATTGACGGCCCTGGCTCTGGGGCGCAACCCGCCGGTGGGCTCGGTGACCGAGCAAATGATCGACGGGCCGGGCGGCGCAATCGCGCTGCGCATCTTCAAACCTGACAAGGGAGAACCGTTGCAGCCCGCGTTCATGTGGTTGTTCGGCGGCGGTTTCATCATCGGCGATCTGGACACCGCCGACGGTATTTGCCGCAGCATCGCTTTGGCCGCCAATTGCATTGTCGTTGCCGTGCGCTATCGTCTGGCGCCGGAGCACGATTTGTCTGCAGGCCGTGCCGATGCCCTGGCGGCGCTCGAATGGCTGGCACAAAACGGCGCGCAATTAGGGATCGATACCAGCCGCCTGGCGATAGGGGGCGATTCGGCAGGCGGCAATCTCTGCGCGGCCGTTGCCCAGGAAAGCCTGCGTCGCGGTGGCCCGGAACTGAGCCTGCAAGTGCTGGTTTATCCGGCAACCGAGTTGGTGGAGAAATTCCCTTCCTACGCGCAGAACGCACACAGTCGGTTGCTGCTGACCGATCATGCCGTGCAATGGATCGAACAGACCCTGGCGCCTTCGCTCGACACTCTGGACCTGCTTGATCCCTGGTATTCCCCGCGCCGCAGCCCGGACCTGCGCGGCCTGGCACCGGCAGTCGTCGTCAGTGCCGGTTTCGATCCGATCCGCGATGACGGCCTGGACTATGCCGCCCGTCTGCGCGCGGCCGACGTGCCGGTGGAACTGTTGCACTACAGGGGCCAGTTCCACGGGTTCCTCAATTTCGATTCAGTCAACGGTGCCAGTCGCGATGCATTGCAACGCATCGGCGATGCATTGAAGGGCGTATTCGGCAAACAACCGGCAGCGGACCGGACGATCGAGATCGCCGACAAAATGCCCCGCAGGCATTCGCGTCTGCGCGCCACCGCCGACGATCTCGCGACCTCTACCCTGACCACCTGGATCGTCACCGAACGGTGGGGGAGAACCTTGCTGCAACAGCTGTCACCCAGGGCGGTGAGCGCCTGCCGGCTGTTGATCAAACCCTGGCTCATGCCCTGCGCGATCATGCGGCGCAAAGCCATTTCCGGCCTCGGCCGGCTGGCCGCGCGCCAAACCTGGCCGACAGAGAAAAACTTCACTGTGAAATCTTGATCGAGGAATACGTCATGGCATTACCTGATCCGTTTAGACTGTATCGCGAGGCCATTACCCGATTTGAAAACAGCATCAATGCCCTGGCCGCCCGCAATATCGATTCAAAAGAGCTTGGCCTTGTGATCGACCAATATTCCCGGGTCTCGCTCGGCTTGCAGCACCTGTCGCAGACTTCGCTGGAGCGCTTGCACAAGCGCATGGGCTTGCCCAGCCGCGCCGAAGTCGACACCCTTGCCGCCTCTTTGCGGCGTGTGGAGGACAAGCTCGATCAATTGCTTCCAGCGCCAACCACGACGGCGATTGCACCGCAACCGCCACGCACGCGACGCCCACTGGCTGAAGTGCGCCCGGCGCCTCTCAAACCGGCATCCAAGCGCAAACGAAAGGCAGGAGGTGACGATGAGCCGGCCGCATGACAACAAGCCCGCCGACCTGTCGTTGACCGACAGGCTGCGTTCAGAGGTCAGCATGATGGCCCAACGCAGCCTCAAGGGCCTCGAGTATCTCTGCACGCCGCCGCCAGCCGTGGGCTTGACGCCAAAGTCGCTACTGCACCGTCGCGGCACCCTGGGCCTGTACCACTATCACGCAACATCGGACGAGATCTATCGCGTGCCGTTGCTGTTTGTCATGGCGACGACCAGCAAGGCGGCCATCTTCGATCTGACGAAGGGGCAGAGCCTGATCGAGTTTCTCCTCGCAAAGGGTTACGACGTCTATGTCATGGACTGGAATGCACCGAGCCGGGAAGAGTCCCACCTGAAGCTTGAGCACTACGTGCTCGACTTCATTCCCGATTGCATTCGCCGCGTGCAGCAAGACTCGGGCGTGCAAGACATCACGCTGATCGGCTACTGCATGGGCGGTGTCCTTTCGACCCTGTATGCCGCACTGCATCCCGGCGGACCGTTGAAGAACCTGGTGTGTTTCACAACGCCTATCGACTGGACGAAGATGCCGCTGGCCAAACAACGTCACTTCAAGGCCGAGCGCTTGATCGATGCCACGGGCGTCGTCCCGCCACAGACCATCGTCAAGGCGATTGAACTGCATCGACCCGCAGGCCGTATTGCCGGCCGGGCGCGGCTCTGGGACAACATGTGGAACGACGACTACGTCAGGGGTTACCGCATGATGGCGCGATTCAGCGACGAAACCCTGCCGCTTCCCGGCGAATACTTCCGGCAGCTCCACCAGGAACTGGGGCAAAAGAATTCGCTGTACGAAGGCGGCTTGCGCATCGCTGGCCAAGAGGTCGATTTGAAGAAGATCGAGGTGTCGCTGCTGCACGTCATCGCCAAGTATGACTCTCTGGTTCCGCCGGACTGCGCGCAGCCTTTGGTGGCCCGCGTGGGTTCGCGCGACAAGGAAGAGCTGATGCTGCCGGGTGGTCATGTCAGCGTGGTGGCGGGACCGGCCGCAGTCAAGCGGATGTGGCCCAGGCTCGATCAATGGCTGGGAGGGCGATCCGTTTGATCCTGTAGGAGCGAGCTTGCTCCGGGCGGCGTTCCGACGATGGTATTTCAGGCGCTGAGTGGCGTCGGCTGTACCTTTATCGCCAGCAAGCTGGCTCCTACGGGGGTCGGCGGCGGTCGACTGATGGGCATCCCATCAACAGCATTCGTTGGCGTGGGTTGGTTCAGGGGGGGCAATTCCCCCCATAGGGTGTGGGGCAACCATGGCGCCAGGAATCTAGTGTCTTGAGTTGCAGCGAACTCCCTCCCTATAACAAAAGAGAACCCTGAGATGCCCGGACCTTTGGCAGGTGTGAAAGTAGTGGAAATGAATGCGATCGGCCCCGCGCCGTTTGCCGCCATGATGCTGGCGGACATGGGCGCGGAGGTCATTCGCGTTGACCGTCATGTGGCCGGTTTTCTCAATGCCAATGGCAGTCTGCTCGGGCGCGGCCGCCGCAGCATTGCGATCGATCCGCGCAAGCCCGGCGCCACTGAAGTGTTGTTGCAACTCATCGACGGCGCCGACGTGCTGATCGAAGGTTTCCGCCCCGGCGTCATGGAGCGCCTTGGCCTGGGGCCGGACGTCTGCCTTGAACGCAATCCGAGGTTGGTCTACGGGCGCATGACCGGTTGGGGCCAGAGCGGGCCACTGGCACAGGCGGCAGGGCATGACCTCAATTACATCGCCCTGTCAGGCGTACTCAACGCCATGGGCCATGCTGATCGGCCACCGACTCCACCGTTGCATCTGGTGGGTGACATGGGCGGTGGGGCGATGTTTCTGGTTACAGGCATTCTGGCCGGTCTGTTCGAGGCGCAGAAGTCCGGCCTGGGGCAGGTCGTGGACGCCGCCATCTGCGACGGTGCGACGTTGCTCGGCAGCATGTATTACGACTGGCGTCATCAGGGCCAGTGGGACGACCAGCGCCAGCACAACATGCTCGATGGCGGTGCGCCGTTCTATGGTTGCTACACCTGCGCCGACGGCAAATTCGTGTCCATCGGCGCCATCGAACCGCAGTTCTATCAGTTGCTGCTGGAGTTGTGCGGCATCGACGATCCGGACTTCAGGCAGCAATGGCACAAGCAGGACTGGCCGCTGCTGCGCCAGAAGCTGGAGACGCTGTTCATGACTCGCACCCGCGATGCCTGGACGCAACTGCTGGAAGGCACCGATGCCTGCTTTGCCCCGGTGCTCGATTTCAGCGAAGCCTTTACCCACCCGCACAACCGCGCTCGCGGCCTGTTCATGGAAACCGCCGGCGTATTGCACCCGGCACCGGCGCCGCGCTTGAGTCGTACGCCAGTGAAGGCGGGAAGGGTGGTGAAGAACGGCGAAAACACCCTCGAAATCCTTGAACAACTCGGCTTGAGCATTGAGCAGCTCGACGAACTGCGCGACGTCGGCGCGATTGTTTGAGGGCAATGGCTGACTGCCTGTCAACCCCCCCTACCGTTGGGGGGGAGGTCTCTCTGATCAATCTTCTAACGTGGCCGCCAGTGGGTCAGTCGAGCTGTCCTTGCCCACTTTCAGCCGAATGTGAGGAGTACATCAGTGGACATCCAATTCACCCCTGCCGAAGTGGCCTACCGAGAGGAAGTCCGGGCGTTTTTGCGTGACAGATTGCCGGCCGATATCGCAGCGCGCGGTCGCCAAGGCAAGCGTTTCAACAAAGAGGATCAGGTCACCTGGATGCGCCTGCTCAACGAGCGCGGATGGTTGGCGGCCAGTTGGCCCGTGGAATTTGGCGGCACCGGCTGGGGCGCGGTGGAGAAACACATTTTCGAGGAAGAATGTGCCGCTTTCGGCGCGCCGTGGGTCGTGCCGTTTGGCGTCAACATGGTTGCCCCGGTGATCATCAAGTTCGGTACGCCGCAACAGCAAGCGCGTTTCTTGCCCCGCATTCTCAGCAGTGAAGACTGGTGGTGTCAGGGCTATTCCGAGCCGGGTGCCGGCTCTGACCTGGCCGCTGTAAAGACCCGCGCCGTGCGTGATGGCGACCACTATGTGGTCAACGGTCAGAAAACCTGGACGACCCTGGCGCACTACGCCGACTGGATTTTCTGCCTGGTGCGCACCGACCCCGAAGCGCAACAACAGCGGGGCATCAGTTTCCTGTTGATCGACATGAAGACCCCGGGCATTACCGTGCGCCCGATCATCACCCTCGATGGTGAACATGAAGTCAACGAAGTGTTCTTCGACAACGTGCGCGTGCCGGTGGAAAACCTGGTCGGCGAGGAGAACAAGGGCTGGACCTGCGCCAAGTACCTGCTCACCCACGAGCGCACCAGTATTGCCGGCATCGGCCAGGCCAAGCAGATGCTGAGGCGGCTCAAGCACATCGCCAGCCAGGAGCAGCGCGACGGTCTGCCGTTGATCGATGACATCCAGCTGCGCATGCAGATCGTCGAGCTGGAGATCCAGCTGATGGCTATCGAAATGAGCAACCTGCGCATTGTCGCCGCTGCCCGCGACGGCGGGGTGCCAGGCACCGAAAGTTCGTTCCTGAAGATCAAGGGCAGTGAAATCCGTCAGGCCATCACGTACCTGATGAGCAAGGTCCTGGGCCCGTATGCCATGCCTTTCGTCGAAGAAGAGCTGGGTTATGGCAAGCAAGCGGATCTGTACCGCGACTACAGCACCACGCCTGCCAGCCAATACCTGGATATGCGCAAGACTTCGGTCTACGGCGGTTCCAACGAAATTCAGAAGAACATCATCGCCAAGATGATTCTAGAGCTGTAAGGGGAATAGCGATCATGGACTTCAAACTTTCCGAAGAGCAGCAAATGCTGCAGGACACCGCCGTTCGCCTGGTGCGTGACAATTATGCATTCGAAGCGCGCGAGCAGTTCGCCAAGAGCGAGCTGGGCTACAGCCTTGCCTTTTGGCGGCAGCTGGGCGAACTGGGCCTGACCGCCGTGCCATTCGCCGAGGAGTTGGGTGGATTTGGTGGCAGCGGCGTGGAGACCCTGCTGATCATGACCGAGCTGGGGCGTGGCCTGTGTCTGGAACCCTACCTGCATTCGGTGATCTTCGCCGGTGGTCTGCTGACCCAATCAGGCAGTGACGAACAACGCAGCGAATTGCTGCCGGCCGTTGCCAGCGGGCAATTGCAGTTGGCGGTGGCCGTGGACGAGCCGACCAGCCATTACCAGTTGCACGATGTACGTACTCGCGCCGAAGCCGTGGACGGGGGCTGGCGACTCAACGGGCGTAAATCGGTAGTGGTCGCGGGGCACAGCGCCGGGTTGATTGTCGTGTCTGCGCGTACTGCTGGCGGCGATCGTGACGAAACCGGCATCAGCCTGTTCCTGCTCGATTCGCGTGCGCCGGGAGTCAAGCGCCGTGCCTACCCGACCATGGATGGCCGCAATGCTTGCGAACTGTACCTGGACGACGTTTTCGTCAGTGCCGCCAGTGTGCTCGGCGAGCCCGGCCAGGCCCTGGCCGCGCTGCGCTATCAACAAGGCCGCGCGCTGGCCGCGCAGTGTGCCGAAGCGGTGGGCAGCATGGAAGCGGTGTGCGACCTGACGCTGGACTATCTCAAGACCCGCCAGCAGTTCGGCCAGGCGATCGGCAAGTTCCAGGCCCTTCAGCACCGCATGGTGGACATGCGCATCGAGCTGGACCAGGCCACCTCCATGGCCATCCTCGCCGCGTGCGCGGCCGATGCGCCAGACAGTGACGAGCGCAGCCGCACCCTGGCCGCCGCCAAGGTATTGATCGTGCGCGCTGCCCGGTTCATCGCCGAGCAGGGTATTCAGCTGCACGGTGGCATCGGCTTGACCTGGGAGTACGTGCTGTCGCACCACGCCAAACACTTACTGATGCTCAGCCATCAGTTCGGCAACGACGACCATCACCTCAAGACATACAGCCGGCTGCTTCAGGGCGGGGGCCGGTAATCTCCTGGCGGTGCACGCCACCCGCACCCACGGGATCTGCGTCGCCCTGATTCCCGGAATTCATTGGCTGGATCTTGAGGTGACCAGCGGCCGGGACCGCAACGCTGAGCGGGTGGTCGACGAGAAGGAGCACCTGCTTTGCTGGACCACCTGGTGGCGCATGGTGGCGCATGGTGGACGCTTGATCTTTGCTCGCTCGATTGGGCGGATAGATCCAGTCCTTATGAGCAATGAACCCTTACAGATGCCTCTGCCTCATTCAGTGAGCTCGGAGTAACTGTATGATGTCTCGTTTAAGTCTAATGTCCTCAGCAAGGAGCACCCATGATCACTGAGCTGCTGCTCGAAAATTGGAAAAGCTACGAGAAAGCCACGCTTTACATCGATCCGCTTTCTGTACTTGTGGGTACCAATGCCAGTGGTAAGTCAAATGCTTTGGATGCGCTCCTGCTCCTGAATCGTACCGCGTCTGGGATCATGCTGACTTCCGCCCTGCAAGGCGATGGGGTGCAGATCCCCCTCCGTGGTGGTATAGAGTGGGCGGCCAGACGGCCGGGTTCAAAGTTCGCTTTGGCTGTTACCTGTCGCGCTGATGACCTCACGGATTACGAGTATCGATTGGAAGGCAGCATCCGGGAAAATCGTTGCGAGCTACATGCAGAACAGCTGGTTCGGGTCAAATATCGACTGGGTAAAGATGGTGCACGAAAATCACCCTCTGGCAATATCAAGTTGTTCCGCACAGATGCTTGCGCTGATGAATCACCGACAATCGTAGCGCGTCTTTATAATGAAAAGCAGGGATCTCCTCGACAACTCAGTCGCACACATTCAGTTCTATTTCAGTTGGTCGGCCAGAAGCTGAGACAAGAAATCCAAGATGGCGTCAGCCTGGTCATTTCTGCTCTGCGAGATATTTTTATTCTCGACCCGATCCCATCGCATATGCGGGGTTACTCATCACTTTCTGAACGTTTGGAGTCTGATGCGCGCAATATCGCTGGGGTGCTAGCGGCGCTGCCTGAAGAAAAACAGAAGGAAATTGAATCTGTACTCACTCGCTACGCTAGCAAATTACCGGAGCGAGATATTCGAAGGGTTTATGCGGAAACCGTCGGGAAGTTCAACTCTGACGCAATGCTCTATTGTGAAGAGTTTTGGCGAGACCAGGGTGAGACGCCAACTGTGGACGCGCGTGGTATGTCCGATGGTACGTTGCGATTTCTTGCGATCCTGACTGCACTATTAACACGTCCACAATCGAGCCTCTTGGTGATTGAGGAAGTGGACAATGGCTTACACCCATCGCGAGCTCGCCTACTCCTGGACATGCTCAAAACAGTAGGTACGCAGCGTGGTGTAGATGTTTTGGTGACAACCCATAACCCGGCGTTGCTGGATGCCATGGGCAACGAGATGGTGCCCTTCATCACCGTAGCCAATCGTGATCCGTCTACTGGCCATAGCGTACTGACGCTGTTGGAAAGTATCGCTCAGCTACCGAAATTGTTAGCTCAAGGCCCTATTGGGCGCCTTTCCAGTCAAGGGCTCATCGAAGAAAGTATTACCAGCGCACAGACTGCAGTGGCAGAAGGAGTTGCCGAATGAGTCAACGCATTTTGATAATTGACACCTCAGTACTTTGTTGCTGGCTGCAAGTTCCTGGTAAAGCAGAGGCAGGACCGGTCACGGATCGTTGGACTCACGAGCGGATTAGCAAGCTGATTGCGCTGGAACTCGAGCGAAAGAGCACATTGGTATTACCCTTAGCAACATTGATTGAAACGGGCAATCACATTGCCCAAGCCCCTACTGATCGGTTCGAGTGCGCCACAGCTTTAGCGGGCTACCTTCGTGAAGCAGCAAATGCCACTTCGCCATGGGTCGCGTTCACAGAACAAACGGTACTTTGGCAACCAGAGAATCTGCTCGCCCTCGCTAACGCATGGCCACAGCTTGCTGCGCAAAAACTAACAATTGGTGATACCACCATCAAGGACGTGGCCGAATACTACGCCAAGGCAGGCTATACCGTCGAAATTTTGACTGGAGATGCAGGCTTAAAAGCTCATGAACCTGCACAACCTGTAAGTATCCCTCGGCGACGTCGCTGATTATCGATACGAGTGCATATAACCTCTGCAGGATGCAAAAATTATTGCAACTGACTCTCGTTGATAGCCTTGACCTTATGGTTAAAGCCGCTCTCAGAAGCTGCTTTAACTATAATCCCCACGTTCAACTAATCTCCAAACTCCTGTTATGCCCTCCCAACCGATCCACCCCACCGATCCGAAAAATATTCGTCATATAATCCAGCAACACCCCCTCATTCCCATTCAGCCCCTGCCGTCCATAGGTCGCTGAAAGCGGCGTCTCATACTTCGTCGGGTCCCGCGCTTGGTGGCTGCCGAACTGGTGCTCCTTCCCGGTGATGGTCATGGTCGTCACCAATAGAATTTCATTCACCAGCCCGCCATTGTTGAAGAGCTGCATATGTTGCGCATGTGGGTGATGGTGGGCCTGGATATTCTCAACTCTGAACACCTGCACCACCTCATCGCTTATTTATCCATCCCCCCCGTTTTCCCCCTCCTGCGGGTGGGCGTGATGACCGGTCCGGCTCTTAGGATCGAATCGCTCTAAACACAAAAACTACAAGAAAACATTTCACACAATTGGAGTGCCGCATGACAAAAAAAATAATGCAGGGTGGCTTTCGCCCCCAACTGCTGGCGGCTGCCGTTGCCATCGGCATGAGCACCCAGGCCAATGCCGTCAATTTCGAAATCGGGGAAATCAAGGGGCAGTTCGATACATCACTTTCCATGGGCGCCAGTTGGGCGCTGCGCGGCGGCGATCCTGATTTCATTTCCCCGTTCAACTCGCAAGGTGCGCGCGGCAATTCGTCGTCCCGGCTGTCTGACGACAACCGCCTGAACTTCAAGAAGGGCGAAACCTTCTCGAAGATATTCAAGGGTATCCATGACCTGGAATTGAAGTATGGCGATAGCGGCATCTTCGTACGTGGCAAGTACTGGTACGACTTCGAACTGAAGGATGAACACCGGCTGTTCTATGACATCGACGACAGTGGCCGCAATGACATGGCCAAGGCTTCCGGTGCCGAATTCCTCGATGCCTTTGTCTATCACAGCTACAACATCGGTGAGCTGCCGGGCAACGTGCGCCTGGGCAAGCAGGTGGTGAGCTGGGGCGAGAGCACCTTCATCGGCAACAGCATCAACTCGATCAACCCGATCGACGTGGCCGCCCTGCGTCGTCCGGGGGCCGAAGTCAAGGAAGGCCTGATTCCGGTCAACATGTTCTACATGTCGCAAAACATCACCGAGAATTTCAGTGCCGAGGCTTTTTATCAGCTGGAATGGGAAAGTACCGTCGTTGACAACTGCGGCACCTTCTTCGGTGCCGACCCTCTGGCCAAAGGTTGCAACGACCGACAGGTGGGCGCCGGGCTGGATCTGGCGCCGGGGCTGGCCAACAACACGGCCAACCCGCCTGGGTTCAACAACAACACCGACGACGCTTACACCCCGCGGGTGAAAGACAACGAGGCCCGTGACGGCGGTCAGTACGGCCTGGCGTTGCGCTGGTTCGTGCCTGAGCTCAACGACACCGAGTTTGGTGCGTACGCGATGAACTATCACAGCCGCAGCCCGTACCTGAGCACGCTGCGGTCGACCGTGGCGTTCAACGCCGCCAACCCGATCCCGGCGCTTCGCGCTTCGCGTTATTTCGTCGATTACCCGGAAGATATCCGCCTGTATGGCCTGAGTTTCCAGACCAACGTTGGCGGCACCTCGCTGGGCGGCGAAATCAGTTACCGGCCGAACATGCCGCTACAGCTCAACAACACCGACCTGGCAGGTGCCACGACGGGTAACCCGACGGCGCTGTTGAATCGCATTGGCTATGCCACCACTGCTCTGGGCGGCGAGATCAACGGCTACAAACGTATGCCAGTGCTGCAAACGCAGATGACCGCCACCCAGTTTTTCGAGCAGGTCATGGGGGCCAGTCGCCTGACCCTGGTGGGTGAGGTGGGCTACAACCGCATCAATGGTCTGGGCGAGGCCGATGGCACCGATCTGCGCTTTGGTCGTAGCGGGATTTTCGGTGTCGGCGTTCAGCCTGGGGCAGCCAATGCCGCGTGCCTGAGCACAACCAACAACCCGCAGCAGGAATGCAACGACAAAGGCTTCTACACCACCAGCTCCTGGGGCTACCGCGCCCGCGCCCGTCTGGACTACCCGAACGTGTTCGCCGGCATCAACCTGGCGCCGAACCTGGCCTGGTCGCATGACGTGGATGGCAACGGCCCGAACTTCGAGGAAGGGCTCAAGGCCGTCAGCCTCGGTCTGGATGCCGATTACAAAAACACCTACACCGCGAGCCTCAGTTACACCGATTTCTTTGGTGGCCATTTCAATACCAACGGTGACCGTGACTTCGTCGCGCTCAGCGTTGGCGTGAACTTCTAAACAGAAGAAAGACGAGAGAAACCAAGCATGAAAACAACAACAATGATGCACATAGGCACACTGGCGCTGACCCTGCTGGCCGGCCAGGTGATGGCGGCAGTTTCTCAGGAAGAGGCGGCAAAACTGGGTACCAGCCTGACCCCGCTCGGCGCGCAGAAGGAAGGCAATGCCGATGGCAACATTCCGGCCTGGACAGGTGGCTTGAAGCCCGGCGCGGCACCCGTGAGCAACCGATTCCTGGGCGATCCGTTCAGCGCTGAAAAGCCGATCCTCACGATCACACCGGCCAACGCCGAACAGTACAAGGACAAGCTCAGCGCCGGTCAGTTGGCCATGTTCAAGCGCTATCCCAACACCTACAAGATTCCGGTGTACAAGACCCACCGCACAGCGGCTGCCCCGCAGGAGATCTACGACGCCACGAAAAAGAGCGCGTTGAACACTCAGCCAATCGACGGTGGCAATGGCCTGAGTCATTTCAGCGATTCTCGCAGTTTCGCTTTCCCGATCCCGAAGAACGGTGTCGAAGTACTCTGGAACCACCTGACGCGCTATCGGGGTCTCAACCAGCGGCGCCAAATGGTCCAGGCCACGCCGCAGGTCGATGGATCGTTCACCATCGTCGAGTTCGAAGATGAAATGGCGTTCCCGCAATACATGAGCGGTGATGACAAGGAGAGTACTGCCAACATTTTTGCCTACTACAAGCAGCGCGTGACGGCACCGGCACGCCTGGCCGGTAACGTCGTGCTGCTGCACGAGACCATCGATCAGGTCAAGGAACCGCGCCTGGCCTGGGTCTACAACGCCGGTCAGCGTCGCGTGCGGCGTGCGCCGCAGATTGCCTACGATGGGCCGGGGACCGCGTCGGACGGCATGCGCACTTCGGACAACGGCGACCTGTTCAATGGTGCCCCGGATCGCTACGACTGGAAGCTGATCGGCAAAAAGGAAATGTACATTCCTTACAACAACTATCGCCTGGCTTCGCCCTCGCTGAAATACGCCGACATTCTCAAGGCCGGGCACATCAATCAGGACCTGACCCGCTACGAACTGCACCGTGTGTGGGAAGTGGAAGGCACCCTGAAACCGGGTGAGCGTCACATCTACGCCAAGCGCCATATGTACTTCGACGAAGACACCTGGCAACTGGCCGAGGTCGACCATTACGACGGTCGTGGGCAGTTGTGGCGTGTCGCTGAAGGCATGGCCATGAACGACTATGAACAAGGCGTCGGGACCTACGCCGGCCAGGTGCTGTATGACCTGATCGCCGGACGCTACCTGGCCATGGGGCTGGGTAATGAATACAAGGAAGGGATCGAGTACGGCGTGAAGCCGAACCTGGCTGAATTCACTCCGGCGGCCTTGCGCAACGCAGGCATTCGCTGATCCCTCCTGTTGTATCGAGCGATCCCCTGTAGGAGCGAGCTTGCTCGCGATGGACGTTAACGATAACGCGTACCGCCTGAATGATCGCGTTTTCCAGACGTTCTTCGCGAGCAGGCTCGCTCCCACAAAGATCCCTTATTGCTCGGCCCTTTGTCGTAACGCAGTCAGTGCCTCATAGCGGGACGACACACCCAGCTTGGTGTAGATGTTCTTGAAGTTCCACTTGATGGTTTCCTGACTCAGATTCAGGGTCTGGGCGATGCGCTTGTTGGGCATCGACTGCTCCAGCAGGCTGATGATTTCCAGTTCTCGCTTGGTAAACAGCGAAGACTCTCCAGCCGCCGAATCCTTCGCAGCGCGTGACGATGCCGGGCCAGTGCTGGCGCAGTTCAACGGGGCGGCTGCCAATCGAATTCGGTAGCTGTCCAGTACCGGATCGTCCCGGCAATCCAGGTTGGCCAGCAGGGCCAGCAGGGAAGGGCCTTCGTCCAGCAGGGTGCGCACCAGGCCCAGCCCATAGCTTTCCCCGACGACTGCACGCAAAACCACGGCGGATTCCGCCTGGTGTCCCAGATCATTCAGCGCCACGGCACGCAATAGATTCGACTGGACTCGCCATTTGCCTCGACTGTAGCGGCTGGCGAATTGTTCGACGATGTCCAGCGCCAGGAGCGCGCGGTCCGGCTCTTGCCTGGCCAGGCAAATGCGTGCCCGCGACAAGGCCGCAAGGGCACTGATTTCATGCGCGACCGGGGTGTCGCCGCAATGACGGTGGGTTAGCGCATCAAGGCCGGCTCTCTGGCTTTCACACTGCCGCCAGTCGCCATTGCCCAGCAGAATGCGTACTTGCTCGGTCAAGTTGTGGGCCAGCGCACGGTCGAAACCTCTGGCGCGAAATTCCATCGCCATCTTGGCCAGATACGTCAGCGCGCTGGCTGACGATTCCTGCAGGTAGTTCACGCGGGCGACGCTGATCATCGCCGAGATGCTCACCGACGGCGGGGCGAAGCGCAAAAGATCGAGGCGGTTGCTCAAGGCTTCGCGCACGTCGTCGATGCGGTCCATTTCGTAATGCGCTTCGGCGACCGCCACTGCGCAAGTGCAGGCGCTGACCGAGCGACGACCGTGATTGCTCTCGGCCAAGAGCAGGACATCGATGAGATGCCGCGAGGCCTCGAGGACATTCCCGCGCAATAGAATGCCATGGGCCGTGGTGGCGATGATCATCAGCGCCAGTTCATCATGGCTGGTGCGAAGCGTTTCGCATTCGGGGCTGTTGAGGTACTGCCAGGCCTGCTGTTGCTGGCCGAGGTAGACCAGGCAGTTGATGTACAGGCAGACGCGCATTCGCTCATTGAATGGATGGGTAAAGGTTCGCTCGGGCAAGCCCTGAACAAGCTGGTTGCAGCGTGCCAGGTCATCGTGTTGCAGGGCGATCGCCGCCCTGACTAGATCGATCTGTGGCCCCCAGGTGGCCTTGGTCGCTGTGCTTTTTTCGAGTACGTCGATCCAGGTTTCCGCCTTGCCGGTCAGCATCGTCAACAAGCAGCCCCAGGCGCCTTGCAAGAGCACTTTAGGGTGCTGGGTCAGCTGTTCCAGGGGGACGCAGTCGAGCCAGCGCATGAACTGGCCAAGATGACTCAGGCTGTGATAAGACGGCTGTTTACGCTCCAACAGCCGTACCAAGTCCTCGAGGTTTTCGCTGAGCACTGCGTGGCGGGTCGCCTCGCTCACCATCCCGGCTTGTTCGAACCACTGCGCGGCGCGCAGGTGCAGCCGGGACACGTCGACGTCCGAAGCGGCCAGGCGTTGTTGCAGGAACTCGGCGAACAGCGGGTGCAGTCGGTACCACTGTTGGTGGCTTTCCATGTCGACCGGCAGGATGAACAGGTTGTGGGCCTCGATGCTGGCGATGAGGTCGACGGCTTGCGGTGTCTGGCTGACGTGCTCCGCCAACTGCGCATTGAAGCGGCGCAGAATCGAGATTTTTTCGAGAAAGCCGATGATCTCTGCCGGCAATCCGTCCACCACGTCTTCAGCCAGATAGTCGCGCAGGTCGCTGTTGCCCGGGAGCAGTCGATGGATCTTCGCTTCCTTGCGCGGGTTGGCCTTGAGGGAGATGGACATCAATTGCAGGCCGATGGGCCAGCCGTCCGTATTGTCGTGGATGGCGTGCGCCAGCTCCATATCGATGCCGTCGTCCAGATAGGCCTTGAGGAAGGCCAGGGATTCATTGAAATCGAAACCGAGCTCGGTGGCGTTGATCTCGCAGAGCTCGGCCATGGCACGCAGCCGCCCGAGTTTCAGATTGGCATTCACCCGTGAGGCCAGCACGATGTGAAGCTGTGTCGGGGCGCCATCCACCACCAGCTGTACCAGGCGCGAAATACGTGGATCGGTGGCGAAATGGAAGTCATCGATCATCAAATACAGCGGGGTGCTGACCCGCGCCAATGTGTTGATCATCACTGAAGCCAGGGCGAGCAAGCCGTCCAGTGACTCGCGCTCGATCAATAGCAGCAGGTCATCCTCGAGGGGGACGCCGGCGTTTTGAAGGGTGCAGATGAGGTTGGCGCAGAAAGACTCCAGCACACCATCCTCCTGCGCCAGCGACAACCATACAACGCTGTTGCCGTCCTTGATCAGGCTCTGGCGCCACTGCGCCATCAATGTGGTCTTGCCGAAACCCGCGCTGCCGTTGATCAGGATCAGCCGGCAATCCCGAGCCGCCTGCAGGCGGGCCAGCAGCACTTCCCGCAGCACCGCGTGGCTGCTGATGCGTGGCGGCGAGAAACGGGTGGTGATCGGCGAGGTATTCGGAGGCATGGCTAATCCAGTCTGCAACGGATTTGAAGGGCCTTGGGGAAAAGGCCCCACTGCGTTGTTATGTTTTGCAGGATTAGGCCGATTGCCGCGCGTTTGTGCAACGACAAAATTAATGGAGGCCGGGCGAGGGTGGGGGGGCCACCCATATACCCCCCGCAGGGAGCGGGTACAGCCTGCGACCACTTCGCAACGATGGCAGCTCGGATTGTTCGGGTTGTCGAGCAGTAGAGCGAGACGCCGAAGCGGGGCCTAATTTTTATGGAGAATATGATGTCGCACAAACCGTATGTTGCCGGGGTTGGCATGATCCCGTTCCTGAAGCCCGGTGCCAGTGGGTCGTATATCCAGATGGGCGCTGACGCGACTCGCCAGGCCTTGAAGGACGCAGGCCTGGACTACCATCTGGTTCAGCAGGCTTATGTCGGATATGTTTATGGCGACTCGACCTGCGGTCAATCGGCGCTCTACGAAGTGGGCATGACTGGCGTGCCGGTGGTGAACGTCAACAACAACTGTTCCACCGGCTCCACGGCCCTGTACCTGGCTCGCCAGGCAGTGGAAAGCGGGGCGGTCGAATGCGCCCTGGCCCTGGGCTTCGAGCAGATGCAGCCGGGAGCCCTGGGGGCGGTGTTTACCGACCGCCCGGCCTGCATGGGCAAGCACCTCGGTGTATCGGACGAGCTGACCGCCGACGCCGGCGCGATCGGCGTACCGATGACCCTTCGCCAGTTCGGCGGCGCCGGTCGTGAACACATGCAACGCTACGGCACCGAGCTCAGCACCTTCGCCGCGATCCGCGCCAAGGCCAGCCGTCACGCCGCCAACAACCCGCTGGCGCTGTTCCGAAAAATCGTCACCACCGAGGACGTGATGAACGATCAGGTGCTCTGGCCTGGCGTGATGACGCGCCTGATGGCGTGCCCGCCGACCTGCGGCGCGGCTGCCGCGATCATTTGCAGCGAAGCGTTTGCCAAAAAGCACGGCTTGCGCACCGATGTGGTGATCCTGGCGCAGTCGATGACCACTGACCGCGGGATTTCCTTCGAGCCGGCGTCGATGATCCAGACGGTCGGTTTCGACATGACCCAGCGCGCCGCCAGAGAGGTGTACGAGAGGGCCGGCGTCGGCCCGCAGGATATCCTGGTCGCCGAGATGCATGATTGCTTCGCCCAGAATGAATTGCTGACCTATGAATCCCTGGGGCTGTGCCCGGTTGGTGGCGCCGAGAAGTTCGTGCTCGACGGCGACAACACCTACGGCGGTCGGGTGGTGACCAACCCGTCCGGTGGTTTGCTTTCCAAGGGCCATCCGCTGGGTGCTACGGGTCTTGCGCAGTGCTATGAACTGACCCATCAGCTGCGTGGCACCGCCGACAAGCGTCAGGTCGAAGGGGTGAATCTCGCCCTGCAGCATAACCTTGGCCTGGGCGGCGCCTGCGTCGTCACACTGTACGGTCGCGCCTGATGCCGCTCGCGCGCGCCCATGGGCGCGCGCATTGCCGTCGTGAATAAACCTGGCGTTCACCCTGTATTAGACTTGCACTTGAACAAGATTGTCTGCGGAATCCAGTCGATGCCCAATCCACCCTTAGGCTCCAAGCTCCATCTGCCTGCCGACCGGGTGCTTCAGCTCATCCCTGACACCAAGGTCATCCCCCCTCGCGGCGCGCGCCAGCTGATGCCCCGCGCGGCACTGATGAGCCGCCTGATGGAGGCGCGCCGGCAACGCTGCGTGGCCATTCAGGGCCCGGCGGGGAGTGGCAAGACCAGCACCTTGCTTTCCTGGCGCCGCGAACTGATAGCAATTGATTTCGATGTCGCATGGTTGTCGCTGACAGGCGAGGACAACGAACCGGCACGGCTGACCAGTTGCCTGCTGGCCAGCGTTGCCGAAGTCGACGCCGCACTGGCCCGGGAAGCGACCCTGCTGTTCGGCGAAGGTGGCGGCGAGTTGGCGCTCGAACACTGGATTATCGTCCTGCTCCAGGCAATTGCCGGGCACGCCAACGATCTGGTGTTGATGATCGATGACGTGCATCACCTCAACGACCCCGACATCTTCAAGCTGCTGGGCTGGCTGCTCGACTATGCACCGCCGAACCTGCACCTGGTGCTCGGCACGCGCAGCACTTTACCTGCCACGCTTCCGCTGGCCCGACTGCGCACTCAAGACCAGCTGACCGAGTATGACTTGCGGGACCTGCGTTTTACCGTCGAAGAGTCCGAACGCTACCTGCGCCAGTTCGGTGAAATCAGCCACCACGATGCCGAGGTCTTGCACGACTTGACCGACGGCTGGGTGGCTGGCCTGCAACTGTTCGCGATTGACTTGAAATCCAGGCACGGCAGCGGCTTCAGTCGCATGCAGGTGCGTGGCGCCAGTGCTTTCGCGCAATACTTTGAACAGGAAGTGCTGGTTCATTTGCCACTCGCGGATCGCCAGTTGCTGACTCACTCCTCGATCTGCAACCGTTTCACGGCCCCGCTGTGTGCCAGGCTTGTCGGCAAGCCGCATGCCATTGCCGGGATGATGAGTCAGTTGACCCGCCTGGACAGCGATAACCTGTTCATCACCCAGATAAAGAGCCATGACAGAGAAACCTGGTACCGCCTGCATCCGTTATTGCGCGAGGTACTGCGTGACCACCTGAGTCGTCAGCCCGAAGAAGAGCAGAAAAAACTCCATGGGCTGGCTCGGGACTGGCTGTTTGAACAAGGCCATATCGACGAGGCGGTTCGCCACGCCGTGCTGGCCGGTGACTTTCAGATCGCCGCCGAGATGGTCGAAGCCTGTGCGCACGAATTGATGGCACGTGGCTCCCTGAGCCAACTGCCCAATTTGCTGCGCAAGCTGCCCCAGGAGCAGATGCGTGAGCGTTACAGCCTGCAATTGGTGATGGCGCAGTTGCAGCTCCATGCGCATAACTTCGCCGAAGGGCAACAGATACTCGACCATCTGGAGGCGCAACAGCACCGGCTCAATACCCAGCAACGTCAGGGATTGCTGGTCACCCGTGGCACCCTGGCCATGCAACGCGACCTGACGGAGGCGGCGTGGTCCCTCGCTCCGGAACTGGAAGCGATACCTGACGATGCCGACGATCTGATTCTGACCGGTCGTGCCTCCATTCTTGCCTGGCTGTATTTGTTCAGCGGCGATCACACACGCGTGCGCGAGATCATCCAGCACAGCGACCGCCCGAATACATCGCCGCGCCGGACCCTGATTGGCCGTTGTATCCATGGTGTGAGCCTCGTCCACGAGGGACGTATCAGCGAAGCGGAAAATATCTTGCGCAATACCCTGGAAGAGGCAAAGCCGCACGGCAACAGTGCTGCGGTTGCCGGCCATGCCGCAGCCGCGTTTCTGGCCAGCCTGTTGTACGAGCAGAACAACCTGGCCGATGTCTGCCAGTTGCTGGAACCGCGCCTGGACATCCTTGAACGGATTTCCCTGCCCAACATCGTTCTGCACAGTCTGCTGGCGCTGAGCCGGGCTTACTGGCTCAAGGGCGAGCAAACCCAGGCGCTGGTCTATCTGGATCGCCTGAAACAATATGCTCAGCGCTACGACCTGGGTCGACTGCTCGCCTGGGCGCTGTATGTACGCATGCGTTGGCACCTGGAAAAATACCAGACCTCACAGGCCGAGGTCCTTCTGACAGAGCTTCAGGCGCTCGCCGATACCAACGCCGGCATCCTTCGCGGCACCCCGTTGATCATCCATTTGCTGGCCATGCGGGCCGCGGTCGAGATGAGTCTGTATCAGCGTGAATTCGGCCAGGCCATCCAGCAAATCGCACCGTTGATCACCCTCTGCGAATCGGCCAGGCACTGGCAGTTGGTCGCCATAGTGCGACTGCAACTGTCTATGGCCGAGAAAGGTCGAGGGCACGACGAGCAAGCGCTCGAGCAACTGATGGAGGTCCTGCGCGAGGGACACAGGCTTGGCCTGGTACGCAGCCTGCTCGACGTTGCGCCGCAACTGCCTCGAATGCTTAACGACCTGCTGCAAGCCAGCGCGCTCGACCCGGTGCTCGCCTTCTACGCGCAGCGACTGATCGCCGCCGCCAGGCCGACAGAGAACGCCGAGCGCAAGGTGGCTTCGCCGATTGCCAGCTTGAGCGAGCGAGAGACCGAGGTGCTGCAGTTGATGGCTCAAGCCATGACCAACAAGAAGATTGCCCGCACCCTCGGCGTGTCACCGGAAACGGTGAAATGGCACATCAAGAATTTGTTCGCCAAGCTCAATGTCGCCGGCAGGGTAGAAGCGATTGCCAAATGGCGCGACCTGAATATCGACTAGCTTATACAACGCTATCCCTGTGGGAGCGAGCTGGCTCGCGATAGCGGCATTACATTCAACGTCAGTATTGAATGACCTGCCGCCATCGCGAGCAAGCTCGCTCCCACAGGTTAATTGCCTGGCATCGAACTTCAGTTGACGTTGCTCAGGCGGTTTTCCCAGAACGGTTTGCGCAGTTCGTTTTTCAGCACCTTGCCGACGCTGGACATTGGCAGCGACGTGCGAAATTCGATGCTGCGGGGCACCTTGTAGCCGGCAATCAGCTCACGGCAATGGGCGACCACTTCGTCTTCGGTCACGCTGGAGCCAGGCTTGAGGACGATCACGGCGTGCACCGTTTCTCCCCATTTCTCGCTGGGAATGCCGATCACCGCAGCCTGGGCAACGACCGGATGGCAGACGATGGCGTTCTCGACTTCGGCGGTGAAGATGTTCTCGCCGCCGCTGACGATCATGTCCTTGAGGCGATCGCAAATGTAGATGAAGCCATCGGCGTCCATGTAGCCGCCGTCGCCTGTATGCATCCAGCCGCCGCGTAGTGCCTCGGCGGTGGCCTCCGGTTTGTTCCAGTAGCCGAGCATGACGTTCGCTCCGCGCACGATAATCTCTCCGACTGTGCCACGTGGCACTTCGCGGTCCTCGGTATCGACGATGCGAATTTCCACGCAGTTAATTGGTTGCCCGGCCGAATACATCTTGCCGCTGCGCTGATGCTCTTCGCAGTGGTATTCGGCGCCAAGCATGGTGATACCGGGTGACATTTCGGTCATGCCATAGCCCTGGGAGAACCGGGCCGACGGGAAGGTCTGACGGGCGCGGTTGAGCAGGGCGGGCGTGATGGGCGAGGCGCCGTAAGTGATATCCCGAAGCGAGCTCAGGTCCAGTGCCGTGCTGGCCGGGTTCGCCTGACGCCAGTCGAGCACCATCTGGAGCATGGTCGGCGCCAGGAAGGCGTCGGTGGCTTGCTCCTGACTAAGCTGCTCAAGCACCTCCTGCGGCTTGAAGGCCGGCAGCACGATATGCACACCACCGCTGTTGAACAGCACGACAATCGCGGACAGGTCGGCCAGATGGAACATCGGCATGGTATGCAGATAACGCGTGTGCGTGCCATAGCGTACCCGGTCCTGGGTGGCTAGGGCGGAGATACCGATGTTGTTGTGGCTGAGCATGACCCCTTTGGGGGAGCCGGTGGTGCCGCCGGTATAGAAAATTCCCAGCAGGGCGTCGCCGCAGCGATGCGCGTCTTCCACCGGCTCATTCTCGGCGATCAGGGTTTCGTAGTTGAGCATGCCCTCGGGCGTTTCGCCGTCGCCGGCATAGATCATCAGCCGAATGCTCTCTGCCTCGGCGGACACCTGGCTGCCTAACTTATGAAAGGCGTCATCGACGATCAGCACGCTGGTTTGCGAGTCATCCAGGGAATAGACGATCTCTGCCGCGCTCCAGCGGATATTCACCGGATTGAGCACCGCATCGGCCCACGGCACGGCCTGGTAATACTCGATGTAGCGTTGGGAGTTGAGCGAGAGCATCGCCACCCGCTCGCCACTGGCCACGCCCAGGCGTTTGAGCGCGCCAGCCAGCCGGGCGACGCGATCACCCAACTGAGCGAAGGTCACACTGCGGCCCTGATAACGGATTGCCGTGGCATTGGGGCGCTGCTGCCGATGACGCTGCAGCCCTTGGGTCATGTACATAGAAACCTCCAATATTGTTTTTGTAGGGAGTCCACTTGCGAGGTGTCAGGCCGTGATCCCATTGTCCGGGCATTCTTCCAACCCTGGGAGGAAAGCGTGCCCGGGGAGACGAACGGCTGCTTAGAGGGTGCCGTAGCCGCCGCCGCAGACCAGGGCTTGCCCTGTGACGTAGTTGGCTTCCGGCAGGCACAGCATCACCACCGAGCCGGCCGCTTCTTCGGCCGTGCCAGGGCGTCCAAGGGGAATGGCAGAGCTGGCGGTATCGATGCGTTCTTGCTGAACGCCGACCTTGATTTCTCTACCTTCAATGTTGATGGTCTTGCTCTCGTCTCCAGCCAGCGCCTGGGTCAGTCGGGTATCGATGAAACCGAAGGCCACGGCGTTGACATTGACCTTCAGGCGGCCCCACTCCTTGGCCAGGGTCTTGGTCATGCCGATGATGCCGGCCTTGGCGGCGGAGTAGTTGGATTGACCGGCGTTGCCGCCAGCAGCCACCGAGGAGATGTTGACGATCTTGCGCAACACCTCGCGGCCTTCGGCGGCGTCTTTCTTGGCCTGGGCGCTGATGATCGGCTGGGCCGCACGCAGGATGCGGAACGGTGCGGTCAGGTGGCAATCAATGATTGCGTACCACTGTTCGTCGGTCATTTTCTGGATGACGTTGTCCCAGGTGTAACCGGCGTTGTTGATGATGATGTCGATGCCACCGTAGCTCTGGACAGCGGTCTGAACGAAACGCTCAGCGAAATCGGCGGCGGTCACGCTACCGACACAGGCGACGGCTTCGCCACCAGCCTGGCGAATTTCGGCCACGACTTCTTCGGCCGGCGCCGAGTCCAGATCGTTGACCACGACTTTGGCGCCGTAGGCCGCCAGTTGCAGTGCGACGCTACGGCCGATACCACGACCGGAACCGGTGACCAGGGCGACTTTGCCTTCAAGCTTTTTCATTGGGATGTTCATTGAGGTGTTCCTTAAAGTGTGTGGGTTGAAAAATTCAGGCGAGGGCGACAACGGCTTCGCCGGCCAGCTTCTCTTCGCCGTACTGGTTGGCGCAGCGAAGCGCCAGGCGCACGCGCTGCTCGCCGGCCTCGATGAACTTCTCGATGACCTTGCCGGTGCAGGTGGGCAAGTGGCCGAGCTGTGTGATTCCGGTAAAGCGCACCGACAGGCTGCGCACCTGGCTCTGCGGCACCCAGGCGGTCAGCAGGCGACCGAGGTAGGCCGCGGACAACATG
Organism: Pseudomonas fluorescens; assembly: GCF_902497995.1. Classification (GTDB taxonomy): domain Bacteria; phylum Pseudomonadota; class Gammaproteobacteria; order Pseudomonadales; family Pseudomonadaceae; genus Aquipseudomonas; species Aquipseudomonas fluorescens_BK. The sequence continues at coordinate 55,609 of NZ_CABVII010000018.1, forward strand.
CCGTGGGCGAACACATCGGGCATGCGCGACTTGCGGGCGAAGTCGAGGTCGACGTGGATCGGGTTGTGGTCACCCGACGCGCCGCAGTAAAGGGCAAGGGTGGTGCGATTGACCGGCTGCAGTTTGAGCAGCGGGATCTCGTCGCCGATCTGGACATCGGAATATTGAACGGTCATGACGACTCCTTAGCGCTGCACAAGAGAGGAGCGGATATCGGCGATGTGCTCGCCAAACTGGTTAGTCACCCGGGCCTCCATGACCACGAACTGCAGGGCGCCACCTTTCTTTTCGTAGATGTCAGAGATGAAGCCGTCGAACGTCAGCACATCGCCGGCAAAAGCCATCTTGTGGTAGACGAAGGACTGCTCGGCGTGAAGGACCCGGCCCAGGTCGAAGCCGACCAGGTTGAGCAGTTCCACCACGTCACGGCCTTCGCTTTCCAGGCACTTGAGGAAGGTTGGAGGGACCGGCAAGGATTTGTGGCCGGCGGCCTTCGCCACGGCTTCATCGGTGTAGACCGGGTCGGTTTCGCCGATGGCCTTGGCAAAAAAGCGCAGGCGACCCTTTTCAACGTCGATGCTGAACACGCCGGTTTTGTGTCCGATCAGATTTCTGTCTGCCATTTTTCACTTGGCTCCTATGTCGAGAACGCGTGTCTGCGGGGCAATCAGTTCTTGCCAAACAGCGTGACGACGCAGGCGCCACCCAGGCCCAGGTTGTGTTGCAGGGCAATCTGCACGCCGTCCACCTGGCGCTTGTTGGCGGTGCCGCGCAGCTGATGGGTCAGCTCATAGCATTGGGCAAGGCCGGTCGCGCCCAGCGGGTGGCCCTTGGAGAGCAGACCGCCGGACGGGTTGGTCACGACCTGGCCGCCGTAGGTGTTGTCGCCATCGAGGATGAAGCGTTCGGCCTCGCCGATCGGGCATAAACCCAAGGCTTCATAGGTCAGCAGTTCGTTGTGGGCGAAGCAGTCGTGCAGCTCGACCACGCGGATATCCTCGGGGCCGATGCCGGCTTGTTCGTAGACCTGGTTGGCGGCAGCCTGGGCCATGTGAAAACCGGCGAAGCTGATCATCGAAGGCGGATCGAAGGACTCGACCACGTCGGTGGTCATCGACTGGGCGAGGATCGCCACGTCGGTACGCAGGCCGTGCTTTTTGGCAAAGGCTTCGCTGCAGACAATCGCAGCCGCGCCACCACAGGTCGGCGGGCACGCCATCAGGCGGGTCATGACGCCGGGCCAAATGACTTTGTCGTTCATCACTTCTTCGGTGGTCACCACGTTCTTGAACAGCGCCAGCGGGTTGTTGGCGGCGTGGCGGCTGGCCTTGGCGCGGATCGCGGCGAAGGCCTCCATCGAGGTGCCGTAGCGTTGCATGTGCTCGCGACCGGCGCCGCCGAAACCCCGCAAGGCCTGAGGGATGTCCGCGGCATCGGCAGTGAGCGATTCGAGTACGTGCAGGAAGCGTGCGCGGGGGCGGGGACGGTCATCCCAATGCGATCTCAACGCGCCGGCCTGCATCTGCTCGAAGCCCAGCGCCAGGGCGCACTCGACCTGGCCGCTGGCCACGGCGGCACGGGCCAGATACAGCGCAGTAGAACCGGTGGAGCAGTTGTTGTTGACGTTGACCACCGGAATACCGGTCAGGCCGACCTCGTACAGGGCGGTCTGGCCACTGGTGGAGTCGCCGAATACGTAGCCGGTGAAGGCCATCTGGATTTTGTCGTAGCCAATCCCGGCGTCCTTCAGCGCAAGGCGCAAGGCCTCTGCACCCATTTCGGTGTAGGTCGGGCTGGCGCCCGGCTTGCTGAACGGAATCATGCCGACGCCGGCAACGATAACTTTGTCGCTCATGTCTTTGCTCTCGATAGAAGAGAAGGGGGGTTAAAGTTTGCGGGCGATCAGTTCGCGCTGGACTTCGTTGGTGCCGCCGAACACGCGGGAAACGCGCAGGTCGACAAAGGCGCGGGCCACCGGGTACTCCAGCATGTAGCCGTAACCACCGTGCAACTGGACCATGTCGTCCAGGTGTTTCCACAGGGTCTCGGTGGCGAACAGCTTGGCGATGGCGGCTTCTTCCACCGTCAGCTTGCGACGCATGTGTTCGCTAATGTAGTAATCGACCATGGTGCGCACCGCGACCGAGGCAGCCTTGGCATCGGCCAGCTTGAATTTGGTGTTCTGGAAATCCCACACAGACTGGCCGAAGGCCTTGCGGTCCTTGACGTACTCGAGTGTCTGCTCCAGCAGGCGCTCCAGGCGAATCGCGGCGTAGATGGCGATGCCCAGTCGCTCCTGTGGCAGTTCCTGCATCATGTAGGCGAAACCTTTGCCTTCTTCGCCCAACAGGTTGCCGACGGGGACGCGCACATCGTCGAAAAACATCTCGGCGGTGTCGGAAGCACGCTGGCCGACCTTGTCCAGCTTGCGGCCACGGCGGAAGCCTTCGCGGCTGGTTTCCACCATGATCAGGCTGATGCCTTTGGAGCCCGCCGTCGGATCGGTTCTGCAGGCCAGCAGGACCATGTCGCAATTGATGCCGTTGCTGATAAAGGTCTTGCTGCCGTTGATGACGTATTCGTCGCCGTCGCGGATCGCGGTGGTGCGCGCAGCCTTCAGGTCACTGCCGCTGCCCGGTTCGGTCATGCCGAGGGCGAGGATGGTTTCGCCACTGCAGATGCTCGGCAGCCAGCGATGTTTTTGCTCCTCGGTACCGAAGCGCACGATGTACATCGCAATGATGTCCGAGTGCAGGCCGAAACTGACGCCGGAAACGCCGGCGCGGTGCATTTCCTCGTTGATGACCGTCGCGTGGCCGAAGTCGCCGCCGCCACCGCCATACACCGCAGGCACCATGGTGCACAACAAACCTTCGCGACCGGCCTTGAGCCAGGTCTGGCGGTCAACCTTGCCGGCCTCGTCCCATTCGGCCTGACGGGGCACGCATTCGCGCTCGAAGAAGCGGCGGGCGGTTTCGCGGAACATTTCATGGTCTTCGCGAAAGATGGATCGTTGAATGTGCATTACGGACTCCAGTGTCTGTAAAAGGATCGGCAGGCGACTCCTGGGGGGTGAGCCATGTGTCCGAGGGACTGGAGGAATGCTGCCGGGGTGGCTGTCGCTGTATCCCTCCCCGCGGTGGGGGGGGATGAAAGTGCCGGGAGTTCGCGGTGACGCTTTACCGGCAGGCCATCGGCGGTGCCCTACTCATCGTGGGGGGGGGAGTGAGTGACGGGGGCTTCGTAGGCTCTGCGTCGCAGGTGTTGCTCCAGCGCGGTTAGCACCTTGGCACCGAGTTCATTCCTTCAAGGAGTTGCACAATGAGAAGCATAACAATCACAAAGCTTCGCTTCGCACAGCTGGGCGCGGGCCTGGCGTTGGCAGGCTTGTCCGCCATGGCGGCTGCCCAATCTGCGCCACCGCCCATGAATCCCTATCTGGCTCAGACCTTCAGCAACCAGGCACACTGGAACAGCGCGCAGACCGATAGCACCGAGATTGCGGTGCCGCGTGGGTCCTACGAGTTGACACCGGAGTCGGTGACTTACCTGCCCAGCGATGCGGGCGGCATGCCGCATTTCGTCGACAAAGTGGGTGACACCATGGTCACGTGGTGGTGGTCCGGCCTTGGCTTGCGCAAGTACAACAAAGTCGACGGCAAGCTGGTTGAAGTGGCACGCACCGAAATGCCGCTGAAGTTGCCCGATTTTGACAAGGTCAGCGACGAGCAACGCCTGAGGCAGACCCAGGATGTCAAACGGTTGCTCGACAACAAGGACGAGCAGGGCTTGCTCGACTACATGCGCGGGCAGCCGAACCGGATGATCGGCAGCATCAACGATCAGTTGCGTGGCGGCGCCCTCTATTCGATGTTGACCCGTGAGGACGCCTTCATCGGTGCCGGTGGACGGCAGATTTTCCGTGTCGACCAGCTCGATCCGAAAAAGCCTGACTCCGGCATGGGGACACCGCTGGTGCGTGTGCTGTCGGAGACGCTGTACGACAACGAGAAGGTCAAGCGTGGCACTGATTTCCCGGTCGATTTCAACTTCGGCATGGGCATGACCTTCAACGGCTATCTGGTACTCAACACCGTCGGCGGCAAGGTCATCACCCTCGACCCGAAAACCCTCGAAATCGTCGACACCTATGCCGTCGATGGCGCGGACGAATTGTTCCTCAACGGTTTTGCCAATGGCGATGAGGCCGGTGGCGGGGCGGTCTATGTGGCCTCGAACCAGAACATGTACCGCCTGGTGGTCGATGCCAAGGGCAAGATTCACAGCGACGAGGCCAGCGGCGCCTGGAAAGCGGCCTATGACCGCGGTATCCGCATCTCCGCCTTGAAAGTCGCCGACGGTACGGGCTCGACCCCGACGTTGATGGGCTTCGGGCCGGACGAAGACAAGCTCGTGGTGATCACCGACGGCGCGCAGAAAATGCGCCTGGTGGCCTTCTGGCGCGACCAGTTGCCGGCCGGCTGGAAGCAGAAGCCCGGCACGCGGTCGGCACGCATCGCTGACCAGCAGCAAGTGGACATGGGCGCCGATGTGGAAACCGTGCAGTCCGAGCAATCGGTGTCGACCTACGGCGACTACGCCTTCGTGGTCAACAACATCATCAGCAAAGATGCCCCTTACCTGGCGCGTGACAACTACTACGTGAGCATGCTCAACGGTGCTACCCGTCCCGGGCCGAAAGGTGTCGCGATGTTGAAGTGGGACCAGAACAGCAACGGGTGGAAACAGCTGTGGATGCGCAATGACGTGTCGTCGATCTCCACGGTGCCGATGATCAGCGGTGGCGGGCGGATGGCGATCATTGACGGTTACTTCACCCGCGACTGGAACGACCGCTACCACATCGGCATGGACCTCGACAGCGGCGACACTGTGTTGAAGATCCATACCGGCAGCGATCCGCGTTTCAATGGCATGTACTCGGCGATCAAGGTCAATGAATCCGGTGCCATTCAGTACGGCATGGCTTTCGGCCTGGTGCGTCTGGATACCACCAGGATGAAAAAAGTCGATTGACCGGCAGCGGCGCGGGGCCAGTGTCCCGCGCCGACCTGAAGGGTCGCAAAAACCCACAATGAGAAGGTAAACCCTCCAATGAGCAAGATCGAATTACCTGAAGTGGTGCGCATGCGTGAAATCCTCGCCAGGCAGCGCACGGCTTATCTGTCGAATGACATCTGGACTGCCGAGCAACGCTGCGAACTGTTCGATCGCCTGATCGGCATGCTGGTCGAGTACAAGCAGGAAATCGTTGAGGCGGCGGCGGCCGATTTCGGTCACCGCAGCCACGACCTGACGCGCATCATCGACCTGTTGGGCCCGCTCTCGTCGTTGAAAAAAACCAGGGCCAGGATTGCCGAGTGGATGCAACCCGAGCAGCGTGCCGCCGACCGTGGCGAAGCCTGGATTCAGTATCAGCCGCTGGGCGTGGTGGGTATTGTCACGGCCTGGAATTTCCCGGTGGGCATGGTCATCCAGGGGCTGGCCAGTGCGCTGTCGGCCGGTAACCGGGCGATGGTCAAAGTCTCCGAATTGACCCCCATGTGTGCCGAACTGATGCAACGGATGTTCAGCGCCACCTTCGCCGAGGACGAGATAGCCATCGTCACGGGTGACGCGCAGGTCGGCCAGGCGTTTTGCAGTCTGCCATTCGACCATCTGCTGTTCACCGGAGCGAGCAGCGTTGGCAAGCATGTGATGCGCGCCGCCGCCGAGAACCTGGTGCCGGTTACCCTGGAACTGGGGGGGAAGTCACCCGCCATCGTGTCGCGCTCTGCCGATCTGCAGTCGGCAACGGGCAAGATCCTGGCGGGCAAGCTGTTGAATGCCGGTCAGGTCTGCCTTGCGCCGGATCACGTGTTTGTTCCTGAAGAGTCGTTGGAAGAATTCATCGAGCATGCCAAAGCGGCGGTCGGCAAATTCTATCCGAGCCTCAAGGACAATCCGGATTACACCTCGGTGATCAACACCCGCCATTTCGAGCGCCTGCAAAGCTACCTCGAAGAGGCCCGTGCGGCTGGCGTCGAGTTGATCGAGCTGAACCCGGCGCAAGAAGATTTCGCCGATCAGCCTCATCACAAGATGATCCCGACCTTGCTGTGCGATCCGGGTGACGAGCTGAAGATCATGCAGGACGAGATCTTCGGGCCACTGTTGCCGATCAAGCCTTACAAGGACATGCGCGAGGTGGTTGCCTACATCAACGCTCATCCGCGTCCGCTGGGGTTGTACTACTTCGGCAGCGATGCGGCCGAGGAAAAATTTGTCCTCGAACGCACCGTTTCCGGTGGGGTGACGATCAATAGCGTCGCGCTCCATGCCAGTGTCGACAGCCTGCCGTTTGGCGGGGTTGGCAACAGCGGCATGGGCAGTTATCTCGGTCACCAGGGCTTTGTTACCTTCAGCCATCCGAAGCCGGTACTGCGCGCCGCAGACGGTCCGGACATCACGCGGCCACCGTTCACCGAGCAGGTGCGGCAGATGGTGGACGCGATGATCAAGCGCTAAACCCCGAACCTGTAGCGCTCATCGGTGGGAACCGCTGTGCGCTGTTTTTTAGCGGTTTTTTTGAATTAGGAGCGAGGCTTGCCCGCGAAGGACGATGACGCGGTGCACCAGGCACACCGCGGCGCCTGGTTCGCCGGCAAGCCTGGCTCCTACAGGGTTCGTGGTTCAGTCGCAGGGCGAGGTCAGCAGGGTCTTGATGAGTCGAAGCAGTTGTTTATGCAACAGCGCCGGGTCAGCCGTCGATGGATCGAGCAGCAGCTGCAGCATCATGCCGCGCATCGTGCCAATCAGCACGGTGGCGGTTGTCAGTGGATCGTTGTCGGTATGGATCTCGCCGTTGCCGATGCCGATTTCGATTTGTTTGGCGAGGGTCATTCGCACTGAATTGTTGTACTCGGCCAGTATCGCTGCGGACTCCGATTCAACCGTCACGCCCTCTGCCATCAAGGCGAGCAAAGCGCGGGCGTTGGTCCATTCGGCGTCGTCGCGCAGGAAGTATGCATCGATGTAGCCGAGCAAGGTGTCCAGTCCGGGCTGGCGTCGGGGCGCCTTGTCCTCGACGACGCCCATGAACCTGGTATTGACGAACCCGGCCAACGCACGTAGCAGGCCGGCTTTGGTGCCGAAGTGATGCGCTGCCAGGCCGCGACTGTAACCGGCCTGCAGACCCACTTCGGCCAAGGTGAGGCCAATCCAGCCCTTGCGCGCGACGATCTGGCGTGCGGCCTCCAGCATGCATTGTTCGGCTTCGGTGCGCCGCTCCACCTGGGTTCGGCGGGTGCTGTGGGATGTGCTTTGGTCGGGAGTATCCATGGGCGAGTTATCAGGTACCGGTGAATTCAGGATCGCGACGCTCGCGCATCGCCTTGTTGCCCTCGGCAAAGTCGTTGGTGAGGACCTGCCACTCTTGTTCCGAGGCCTCGCGGTCGATGATCGCATCCACTGCATCGGCGAGGCCGGCTCGTAGCGTCTGGCGGCTCGACATGACGGCAAGAGGGGCGCTCTTGGCGATTTCTTCAGCCAGGGCGCGGGCAGCCTGACGCTCTTCGCCAGGCTCGGCCAGCACATCCGCCAAACCGATGCGCACGGCTTGCGCACCATCGATACGACGGCCGGTGGCGATCAACAGGGAAGCCATCTGGAGGCCGACGACGCGCGGCAGCGTAACAGAAATGCCGAAGCCCTGGTGCATGCCCAGGCGATTGAAATTGGCAGAGAAACGGGCCTTCTCGCTGGTGACGCGGTAGTCGCCCACCAGTGCCAGGCCCAGGCCTCCACCAATGGCGGCACCTTCTACCACGACGATCAGTGGCTTGGCCGTGCGGAACAGGCGCACGGCGTGTTTATACAACTTGCGCGGGAGAATTTTTTCGCCGTTCTGCCCCAATCCACTGAAGTCGGCGCCGGCACAGAAGGTCTTGCCTTCGGCCTGCAGGATAACGACGCGGCACGCCGGCAACTGGTCCAGATAGGCCAGTGCCGCCACCAGATCCATGATCAATTCCTGATCGAAGAAGTTCAGTGGCGGACGGCTGAACTCTAGCGTGGCCACGTGCCCTTGCAGATCAAGGGTCAAGCCGCGGCCGGGAGTGAAGGGGGTGAAAGTAGTCATCAGATGCTCCGTAAAACTGAAGAAATCCACGGGATCGATGGTGCTTGATCCCGTTGCGAGAATGCTGATAGCTTAGTTGCTTGCTGGTCGACCAACAAGTGTATTGATCGACTATCCCTAAAAAATCCAATGAGCAGAAACCATGCAGGCACTCGATATCAGGCCTTGTAGGCTGGACGCCAAGACGCAAGCGCTGCGTGCAGAGGTCCGTACTTTTCTCGCCGAAGAGCTCAAGCACTATTCGCCGGCCGATCGCGCCAAAGGGCTCGTCGGCCTAGTACCGGAATTCACCCGCAAGCTGGGCGAGCGCGGCTGGCTGGGCATGACCTGGCCCAAGCGCTACGGCGGTCACGAGCGTAGTGCGCTGGAGCGCTACGTGGTGTTGGAGGAACTGCTCGCGGCAGGCGCGCCGGTGGGGGCGCACTGGGTGGCCGAACGCCAGAGCGGCCCGTTGTTGATCAAATTCTCTCCGGAGGTTTTGGCCCCGCAGATTGTCCCGGGCATTGCCCGCGGCGAAACGCTTCTGGCGATCGGCATGAGTGAGCCCGACGTCGGCTCCGACCTGGCGGCCGTGCGCACCCGTGCGGAAAAAACCGACGGCGGCTGGATCGTCAACGGCAGCAAGGTCTGGACTTCGGGCGCCCATCTGGCCCACTACATGATCACGCTGCTGCGTACCGGGCCGAAGGAGGAGGGCAATCGCCGCGCAGGCTTGTCGCAACTGCTGATCGACCTCAAGGCCCCCGGCGTGACCGTGCGCCCGATCTACAACATGCTCGGCGAGCATGATTTCAATGAAGTGTTCCTGGAAAACGTCTTCGTTCCCGATGATTTCGTCATCGGCGAGGTGGGCAATGGCTGGCTGCAGGTCACCGCGGAACTGGCGTTGGAGCGCAGTGGTCCGGAGCGCTACCTGAGCAGCACCCAGCTGTATCTGGCGATGCTTGACGAGGCCGACCCGCAAGACACTCGACATGCGGTCAGCCTCGGCCGTCTGGCGGCACGCTATGCCGCGCTGCGGCAGATGTCGCTGGGCGTCGCCGGCATGCTCGCCCGTGGAGAAAATCCAGCCATCCCGGCGACGGTGGTCAAGGACCAGGGCGCCTTGCTCGAACAGGCCATTCCGGAAGTCGCTCACGATCTGTTCGGTGATCAGCGTGAGCCCGGTTCCGACCTCGACCAGGTGATGCGCTTCCTGACTCAGAGCGCGCCGTCCTTCTCGCTGCGGGGCGGCACTCGTGAAATTCTGCGCGGCATTATTGCCGGAGGCCTTGGACTGCGATGAATACAACGATCAATCACCAGGGTGCGGACGACGGCATCCCTTCAGAAATGCAATCCATGATCGCCGACAGTGTCGAGCGCCTGTTCGCCAGGCAGGTCACGCGTGAATTGCTCGAACGCTTCGATGACGGCCACCGGGCCGAGTCGCTGTGGCAGATGGTCGTCGACAATGGCCTGCCCGGCGCGCTGGTCGCGGAAGCCGCTGGCGGCAGCGGTGCCAGCTGGCTCGAAGCCAGTCCGGTGCTGCACGCCATCGGCTATTGGCAGGCGCCTCTGCCGTTGGCGGAAACCATGCTCGGTGCAGCACTGTTGGCCCACGCCGGGATGGAAGTGCCGGAAGGGCCGATCACCCTGATTCAGGCCGGCCGCCTGGGCGATCTGCAACTGGAAAAAGAGGGGACGCATCTGAACGGCCGAGCCGTCAATGTGCCGTGGGCGCGCAGTTGTCGCTGGGCCGTCGTTGCCGATGACCAGCGTCTGGCGCTGGTCGACCTGCGCCAGGCGGCCATCACCTTGGCAGCCGGTAGCAATATTGCCGATGAAGAGCGCGATACGCTGGTTTTCGCCAACGCCAGCAGTCTGGCCACCGGTCAACTGCAACTGGCCGATCTGCACGAGCCGGTGTGGCATCTCGGTGCTTTGATACGCGCTTGCACGCTGGTTGGCGCGCTTGAAGCCGCGGTCGACAAGGCGGTGCTGTACGCCAATGAACGCGTGCAATTCGGCAAGCCGATCGGCAAGCAACAGGTATTGCAGCAATACCTGGCACAAATGGCCGGTGCCACGGGCGCTGCACGAATGGCTGTGCAAGTTGCCTTGCGCAGCGCGAGCGACCTGTTCCTCGGAACGGCGGGCAGCCACAGCACGCTGGCGTTCGACATCGCGGTGGCCAAGGTGTGCACCGGCGAGGCCGCGACGCTGGCTGCGTCGGTGGTGCATCAGGTGCACGGCGCTATCGGTTTTACCCATGAACACACCCTGCATTTTGCCACGCGTCGCCTTTGGTCCTGGCGTGATGAATTCGGCAGTGATGCGCATTGGGCCAAGGTGTTGGGGCAGGCGGCCATTGCCGCAGGTTCCGAGGGGTTCTGGGCAGGGCTGACCGATCGAAGTTTGTGAAGATTTTGCCTATTCAGTCATCGCGTGAGCGGCCTGAGCGCTTGCGTAACCAAAACAAAAACAACAAATTTTTTATCGAGGTAAATCATGAAAGCAGCCGTATTCCACACGCCGGGTTCCCCTTTGACGATCGAGGAAGTCGGGATCAGCAAACCGGGGCCGCGTGAAGTCCTGGTGCGCACTGTCGCTGTGGGTGTCTGTCATTCGGACCTGCATGTCGTCGACGGGATGTATCCGCATCCGGCCCCCGTGGTGCTTGGTCACGAGGCGGCCGGTATTGTCGAGCAGGTGGGTTCGGACGTACGCACCGTCAAACCGGGTGATCACGTGGTCACGTGCCTGTCGGTCTACTGCGGCCATTGCGCCCATTGCGTCACCGGCCACTTGTCGCTGTGCGTATCGCCGGAGACCCGTCGCAGCAAGGGCGACGAACCACGCCTGACCTACGTGCAAAAACCCATGCCGCAATTTGCCAACCTGTCCGCCTACGCCGAACAGATGCTGGTCCATGAACATGCGCTGGTCGCCATCCGCCGTGACATGCCGCTTGACCGCGCCGCGCTGCTCGGATGCGCCGTCACTACCGGCACTGGCGCGGTGTTCAACAGTGCCAAAGTGCGCCCGGGTGAGACCGTGGCTGTACTGGGTTGCGGCGGCATTGGCCTGGCTGCAATCAACGGCGCGGTGCTGGCCGGTGCCGGCCGCATCATCGCCATCGACATGCTCGATTCGAAGCTGGAACTGGCCCGACAGTTTGGTGCCACCGATGTCATCAACGCGAAGAATGGCGAGACGGTCCAACAGGTGATCGAGCTGACCAGAGGTGGCGTCGATCACTCGTTCGAATGCATCGGCCTCAAGCAGACGGCCGAGCAGGCATTCGGCATGCTCAAACGCGGCGGCTGCGCCACGATCATCGGCATGATGAAACCGGGCACCAAGCTTGAGCTTGATCCTTTCCAGCTTCTGCAAGCCCGCCGAATTCAAGGGTCAATCATGGGTTCGAACCGTTTTCCGGTCGATCTGCCGAGCCTGACCGACTTCTATATGCAGGGTCGGCTCAAGCTCGACGAGATGATTTCGCAGCGCATCAAACTGGAAGACATCAATATTGCCTTCGACGAGATGCGTCGCGGCGAGCTGGCACGCTCGGTGATTGTCTTCGACCAGTGAGTGTCGGGTGAAGGGGCGGGCAGGGCTGAGCAGTCCTGGTCCCGACCTCCAATGCGCAACTGGACGAGAGAAGAGAATCCTCATGCTGGGCGACATCAAAATTGTAGAAATCTGCGGCATCGGCCCGGGGCCGTTTTGCGCTATGCATCTGGCAGACCTGGGAGCGCAGGTCATCGCCGTTGAGCGTGGCGAAGCTACCTCTGTTACCGGCGAGAAGAAAGCTGCGAAAAGCGCGATGAATCGTGGCAAGCGCTCCGTGATAGCCGATCTGAAAACAGCCGAGGGGCGCGAGACCGTACTGAAACTGATCGAAAGCGCGGACGCGCTGATCGAAGGCATGCGCCCCGGCGTGATGGAGCGTCTCGGGTTGGGGCCAGAGGTCTTGCTGGCTCGCAATCCGAAGCTGGTCTACGGGCGTATGACGGGCTGGGGTCAGAGTGGCCCGATGGCGCAGGCGGCAGGTCACGACAACAACTACATCTCGCTGTCAGGGGCAATGTACTACTGCGGGACCGAGGACGAAGCGCCGTCCTCGCCCATTACGCTGATCGGCGACATTGGCGGTGGGGCCCTTTATCTTGCAATCGGTCTGCTGGCGGGCATCCTCAATGCGCGCACGACGGGTAAAGGCACCGTGGTCGATGCAGCCATCGTCGATGGCTCAGCGCACATGATGCAGCTGTTGTTGTCGATGGTGCCCCGTGGCGGGATTCGAGAGCAGCGGGGCAAGAGCATGCATGATGGCTCCCATTTCTATGCCACGTACCGTTGCGCGGATGGCCACTACATTTCCCTGGGGTCCATGGAGCCACAGTTCTATGCGCTACTCCTGGAAAAACTGGAGCTGGGCGACGACCCTCGCTTCGCCAGGCAATGGGACATGAGTCATTGGGGAGAAATGCGTTCAGCGTTCGAGACAATCTTCAGCAGCCGTACGCGCGAGCAATGGTGTGAGCTGCTCGAAGGGACAGACGTGTGCTTCGCTCCGGTCCTCAGCCCGCAGGAGTCTTCCAGGCATCCGCACATGGCCCAGAGAGAGGTGTATTTCGAGCGTGACGGCATGTTGCAGGCCCACCCGGCACCTCGTTTTGATGGCCGAGTGGTCCTGCCGGGGATGATACCGACGCGTGGCGAACATACAGAGCAAGTCAGGGCGGTGCTTGACGCCGATAACGAGGGTCTTTGGTTATGAAGCGTCGCTTGAATGGTTTCGGATAGCCTGGCTAAGCAATTCTCCTCGGACTTCCTTGACACCTGATGACTGCGTTTGGCCGATTCTGTCTATCGCGATGGGCCACTAACGCCCCCCTGGCGAACTCACGAGTCACCTGCGGTTTTGCGTAGATGAAAATTGACAATAGTATTTTAAGGTATAAGGATATTCCTAAAAAATATTACAGCGTGATCTATCGCTTTCTATCTACACTCCTCGCATGGGACATAAGTAGTTGGCTGACGCTGTGAATTAGCCGAAAAGGAGTTCAGAACCGTGAGTCTTGCAACGAGATTCGGTCTCAAGACCAGCATTGGCGCCTGTGTTTTCATGCTGGCGACCGCAGCAAACGCCGAGCCCCAAGGGCAGAAAATCTACACCCAAGGGGGCGAGTCCCCTGCAGCCATGGCCTGCGCCACCTGTCATGGCGCCAATGGGATGGGCACCGATAGCGCAGGATTTCCCCGTCTGGCGGGCCTGCCACAGGGTTACCTGGTCAAGCAGCTTGAGGATTTTCGCTCAGGCAAGCGGGCCAACGCCGTGATGCAACCCATCGCAGTGGCACTTAACGATACCGAAGGCAAGGCTGTTGCCAGCTACCTGGGTGCAATGGCTATCGCTGCGCCGAGTGTTGATCTGGATCCCGCAGGAAGTAATGGCAGCGCTGCTGAAAAGCTGGTGAAACAAGGAGACTGGAGTCGTAATATTCCATCCTGTGTGGCTTGTCACGGGGTGGGTAACCGCGGCGTGGGAGAAAGTTTTCCTCCGCTCGTTGGCCAGTCCGGCGCCTACATCGCAGCACAGTTGAATGCCTGGCGCAGTGGTACGCGCAAGAATGATCCAAATGACTTGATGAGTCATATCGCGCGCTCGCTGAGTGACACCGAAATTCAAGACTTGTCAGCCTATTTCGCCAGCCTGGGCGGGGAGGCTAAACAATGAACTTTCCAGCGCAAATACTGCTCACCGTAGCGATAGCCGTGCCGCTTCTGGTTGCGAAGACGTTTTACGAAGAGCGCGACATGGCGCCCATGGCGAAGGACTCGGTCGCACATCCAAGCGTTGGCAATGCTCACAACGATTCAGTAGTGGCGGGCGAGCCGGCCAGGCAATCCAGCCCTTCGGTATTTACTCCACCGCAAGAGGCGGAGCTGCCAGACAATGCATTCGGGGTGCTGGTGCGGGAAGGGCGGGATATTTTCATCAATACCCAGAAAAATGCCCCTGAGTTTGTGGGTAACGGACTTAACTGCAGCAATTGCCACCTCGATCAAGGTCGTAAGGCAGGGTCTGCTCCTCTTTGGGGCGCTTATGGCATGTACCCGGCCTATCGAAAAAAGAACGACAAGGTCAATACGTTTACCGAGCGCATGCAGGGTTGCTTCGAATTCAGCATGAACGGCAAGGCACCTTCCAGTGATAGCCATGTGATGAAAGCGCTCGGCACCTATGCCTATTGGCTCGCGACCAAAGCGCCTGTGGGCGAGGACCTTCCAGGGCGGCTCTATCCTGTTATCCCTGCCCCTGAAAAAGGCTTCGATCTGGTTAAAGGGAAACAGATTTATGCCGGACAATGCTCCATCTGCCATGGCGGGGAAGGGCAGGGCCAGAAGTCCGCAGGCGTGTTCGTATTTCCGCCGCTTTGGGGCAAGGACTCTTACAACTGGGGGGCGGGGATGCACCGTATCAATACTGCCGCCGGTTTTATCAAGCAAAACATGCCGCTAGGTAAGGGCGGTTCCCTGACGGATGACGAAGCCTGGCATGTCGCCGCCTACATCAATAGCCATGAGCGACCTCAAGATCCGCGTCTGGTCGATGGCTCCGTTGAAAAGACCCGCAAGAAATACCATGAGGGCGACGGCGTAAACTTATACGGAGAGTCCGTTAATGGCGTGATGCTGGGGCAAGGCCTCAACTAACCGATTCAACGCCAGCAGCGACGCCGTGCGCGAACACGGCTTGCGCAGCGCGTTATCATCTGACCGGCCTACCCAACTCGCGGAAGCGGCATCAGCTCGCCGAACACCGCGCCCCTCCCATCCGACGGGAGCGGTTGCCTACACCGATCCCGGGATGACCCGAAAGCTTCTCGCCGAACCGCGCGCACCCGCCATTCGACGGTCGGACTTCTCCTCGAGTTGGATGGCGAAATCCAAGGCCTCCCGGTAGTTATGGAAGGTCCAGGTCTTGCCAGTATATCGCTCGACGACCTGGAAGAGACCGAGCTTCTGGGCCACCACTTGAAAGCGAACACCGCGGCGCGACTTCAGTCGATTGCGCCAGTAGAAATCGATGGATGCTGCATCGGAGTGGACGAGCAAGTCGCCGAGCTCATCGATGCGCTGCTGAAAGGATGGATGCATGTCTGATCCTCGAAGTGGGGAACATGTATTCGTAAACATGTTTTTGCTCGAGTTTTGCTCGTTTTAGCTCAAATAACCTTAGCCCTGACCGGCATTTGGGCAAGAAAAATTCTTCGCCAGGTCAAATTGTGTTGCGATAAAGCTAATGCCCAATAGAAATGAAGGGATATGCCCATTGATTGGATTGGGGTCCCACTCGAATTGAATCTTTGCACCGTCCTGCAAAAAAGTATCAGTCAGCATGCTCTCACGCGTTAGCCACGGCCTTCCTTCGATGGGATTCTTGCGGCAGCACCAGCCGATCTTGTCATGCGCACTTCGGCTGCCGCTTTATCTACAACTACAAAAAAAAGGAACAACCATGGTCACTCGCGAGTCGTCTCGAGGATTGTTGCTGGGCATGCCTGTATGTCTGATATGGGGTTACGTTGCCATTGCTCTGTTTATGACAGGGGACGGCATTGAGCTGGCTTTCCTGTCGCGGTACATCGTCGACCTGGGTTTCACTCCGACCCAGGCTTCCTTTCTGTTCACGGTGTATGGCCTGCTCGCCGCCTTGTCCAGCTGGAGTTCCGGTGTGCTGGCCGAGACCTTCGGCCCGCGTCGAATCATGTTGGTCGGCGTCGTGGCCTGGCTGGTCTTCCATGGGTTGTTTCTGACATTCGGCCTGAGCGCACAGAACTACCCCTTGATGGTGCTTTTCTACGGCATCCGCGGGCTTGCCTACCCCTTGTTCATCTACGCATTCCTGGTCTGGATTGCTCAGGTAACGCCCGGTGCTCGCCTTGCTTCAGCGATGGGTTGGTACTGGACCATGTATTCCATCGGTATCGGTTTTCTCGGGACGTATCTTCCGAGCCTGAGCATCTCGCGGATCGGTTTTATCGGCACGCTGTGGATGGCGACATTCTGGGTCGCGCTGGCTGCGGTGTTGATTGTGTTCATGGTCAAGGATCGAGGCGCGGCAACGGCGGACACACCTAAACGCCTCGCCGAACGTTTGCGCGAGTTGAGCCGAGGGGTCACGATCCTCTTCGATCAACGCAGCATTCTGATCACGGCCATCGTGCGAATTATCTGCAACCTGACGCTGTTCGGCTTTCCGGTCATCATGCCGCTGTACCTGACGTCGGCCGAGATCGGTTTCACCATGGAGCAATGGTTGCATCTGTGGGGTGTGATGTTCATCGTCACCATTTTCACCAATGTGATGTGGGGCTGGGTCGGTGACCGGATCGGCTGGCTACGGCAGATGCGCTGGTTCGGTTGTGTCGGCGGCGCGCTGGCGACCCTGGCGTTTTATTACTTGCCCCTGATGTATGGCGCCCACTTCGAACTGGCCATCGTCGCCGCGGTTGCACTGGGAATCTGCGTCTCGGCGTTCGTGCCCATGGGCGCGGTCTTTCTCGCTATTGCCCCTGAGCGTCAGGGGGCGGCCATTTCTGCCCACAACCTGGCCGCCGGCCTGTCGAATTTCATGGGGCCGGCCATTGCGACGCTGACGATTTCCTGGCTGGGGGTGCAAGGGGTGGTGTGGGTCTATGCAGCGTTGTACCTGGTGGGCGCGGTGTTGACCTGTTTCATTCGCGTCGAGCAACCCGGACTCGGGACGGACACCGAGCCGGTTCCGCATTTCCCGACCCGGGCCCGTCCTGAGTGTTCAGATCTCGCTCGCTGATGACAGGTCGCGCCGGTCAGGTTTGCGCTGCACTGACCTCACCGGTCGCCGTGGCTTTATTGCGCACGCTCCTGTACAGCAGGCTGGACACCATGAATCCAACAATGGCCAACAGGCTCATCAGGCTGAAAACATAGTTGTAGCCTTGCTGGCCAGGGAAATGGTCGAGGATGGCGCCGTAGATGACGTAAGCGAACATGCCCGGTGCATAGCCGATCAGGCAGCCGATACCGAACGCTGAACCGGTGATGTGTTGAGGGATGCCGACTTCACCCATGGGCGCCCAGAACACGCCGCGCATGGAAAACACAATCAGCGCGAAGGACAGCGTGGCTGCCATGCCCGCATAGATGAACCCCGGGTTTTTCGGGATCAGCATGATCACGCCCATCAGCGGCAGCAAGGCCAGGAATGCCCACTTCAAATAACGGCTGGTGCTCTTGAACTGCTTGTCGGCAATGAAACCACCGGCGGGGCCGCCCAGGATCTTGAGGAAGTACTGGTTGATGATGCCGTAGGCGCCCACCAGTGCCACGGGCAGCCCGTACATTTCCTTGAGGTAGGGAATGAAATAGGTCAGGCCACAGTAGACGATGTAGACCATGAACACGTTGAGGCTGACCAGCCAGATGCCCGGCACCTTGATGGCTTCGAGGAGGTTCGACAAACCGTTCTTCGGTTTGGCAGTCGACTGCGCGCTGCCGCCCTTGAGCAGGAACCAGGTCAGGGTTCCGGCAAGAATGTCGATGACCGAGTAGAAGAGGATGGCCGATTTCAGACCGGTTTCACCGGAGCCCATGGCCACGAAGACGCCCAGCGCCGAAAAAGCCACCAGCGTGTCAATGACGCCACGCCCACCTTCCAGCAGTCCAAACAACCGCCCCTGTTCCTGATCGTCACCCAGATTGCGGATGGCTTTGAGCAGCGAGGGCCAGAAGATGCAGTCGGCGCAGACGGCCAGCAGGCTGAACACGATCAGCAGATTGCTGAACGGCGGAAAGGTCGCCAGATACAGGCCCAGGCCACCGGTACCGATCAGACCGATGGGGATCAGTTTGCGCGTGTCGTAGCGGTCCGCCAGAATACCGCCGACCACGAACAACGCGGTGGCGATGATGGCGTTGGCGCTCAACAGCAGGCCGATCTCAGTGTGACTCAAGCCCATGAATTCTTGCATGGGTATGTAGAAGGCGTCCTTGAGGTTCGCCAGCTTGTAGATGGTGCCGCCACCGAGGATGAGAATCAGGAATCTGAGCCATTTGGCCTTGTCACGAGTTGTCATTATTGTTCTCCACGTCAGGTTCAGGCGTTTTCGCGGGTGGCCAGGGTCAACTCGGCCAGGGTTCGGAACTCGGCCAGCAGGCTGCGTACATAGGCGACCTGGTTATTCGCCCAGCGGTGTTCATCGGCCAGCATTCGCTCCAGCGAATAGCCGACTGGCAGGGCGGTTTCACTCATTTCCCGGTACGCAATGAAGGGATCGGCTGCCTCGACGGTCTGGCGGAACGCCGGGGCGACGTAGTGATTTTCCTGCTCGAGAATGAACGCGATCACTTGCGGGGTTGAGTCGCCGAGCATCAACAGTTCGAACAGCATGCGTGCGCTGGGCAGGTCGTCTTCGTCGCTGCCCTGCAGCACGCCGTAATGGCCGAAGCCGTTTTGCTCGGGGACGATGCGCACACCCTTGAGGTGGGTCTGGCGTATGTGCGGCGCCAGGGTCCGCAGCGCCTGCAGGGGCTGTTCGCAGGCATTGATCATGTTGCCGAAGTCGAACAAGGCGTGCAGGCGAGGGTGGTTCAGCCGGGTCAGCAGTTGCGCGATCTCGGCGCTCTTGAGTTCCTCATGCTGCTCGAAGTCGAAGAACAGGTCGTGCTCATCTGCCTGCTGCGCGAGGTAATGCAGGTCTGACTCGATCACGTCCATGACCCGGGACAGCGTCCCCTCGTAGCGTGAGTAAACGCGGATGTTGCGGGTGCCCAGGGCCTTGGCAATGGCGATCACCTGATCGACATCTTTTTTCAGCGTGCTGCTGATTTCCAGGTGCACATCCAGTCCCAGCGCATTGGCCTTGTCGGCAAACGCCTGCAGCTGTGCGGGTGTCATTTGGCTCAGGCTGTTTTCCTCGCCGTCCAGCAAATGCAGGCTCAGACCTTGCAACTCGTGACGATAGGCGAAGTCCAGCAGGTCGGCAGGTGTGACACGGCCATGGGTGAGGTTGGTCAGCAAGGGATAGGCATGCGCAAACAAGCGCATCTGCCCAAGCCGGTCGAGCAGTTGGCCGGCCAGTGCCTGCGTCAGCAGGGGAGGGGTTCCGGCCCCGGCAGCCTTGTGGCTGAGCAAGGCATTGAATCGCTCTTGGATCTTATTGTTCATTCGAGTCATTCCTGGTTCAGACGCCGGGTCTACCGGCGCAACCTTTATCGCGCCAGTCAGGAACTCTCGATAGATCCATTATCAGTTAAATCATAGGACCACTTGCCTTGCTTCAAGTGGCCTGTTGCAGGTACCCCAATCTGCTCAAGGCTTGGGCAAGTGCTTCGACGCGCTCCTCGGCCTGGTCCTCAGGCGTGCCGGCAAAACCGATCAATAGAGCAGGTGGCAGGACATGCTCGATGCAGTAGTCGCTCAGCGCATAGGTGTAAATATTATGCCTGGCCAGTTCCTTGGCGATGGCGTCGTCATCAAGTTGCGGTGGCAGCCAGGCGATCAGATGCATGCCGGCTTCCACCGGGGTGATCTTGAAGAAATCGCCCAGCCGTTGTTGCAGTTGCTCGACCAGTGCTTGCTGGCGAGCCTGGTACAGCGCCCGCATGCGGCGAATATGGCCGAGGAAGTGGCCTTCGCGCATGAAGTCTGCTGTCACGGCCTGCAGCAGTGTGGGCGGGCTGCGATCCATGACCGCGCGCAGGGTGCAGAAGGGTTCGATCAAGGCGTGCGGCAGTATCACGTAACCCAGTCGTAGCGAGGGGAAGAGCACTTTGCTGAACGTTCCGACGTAGATCACCCGGGCCCATTGGTCCATGGCGTAGAGTGCAGGCAGGGGGCGGCCATTGTAGCGGAACTCACTGTCGCAATCGTCCTCGATGATCCAGCTCTGATACTGCGCGGCCCAGTCGATGAGTGCCTGGCGCCGCGCATAACTCATGGTGACGCCCAAGGGATGCTGACGAGAAGGCGTAGTAAACACCAGGCGGGCGTCAGGGCACCGAGCCAGGCCTTGCTGGATATCGATCCCCTGTTCGTCGATAGGCAACGGGACCACCAGACCACCCTGAGCCTGGAGTGCGATTCGCGCCGCGATATGCCCCGGATCCTCCATCCATACGCTGTCCTGTGGATTTAGCAAGAGCATGCCCAGCAGGTTAAAGGCTTGCTGGGCGCCGGAAACGATGACCACCTGCTCGGCACTGCAGTCGATTCCACGGGAATCAAAGACGTATTCAGCAATCGCCTTGCGCAGGGCCAGCAATCCTTGCAGTTCGCCATAGCCGAGCATGGCCTTGGTTGGCTTGTGCAGGTGGCGGTTCATCAGACGTTTCCAGACAGCTTGCGGGAACGCGTCGTAAGCGCTGTGGCTGGGCAGGAATGAGGTTGGGCTCCCGGCGGCCCAGCCGGAATAGGAAACTCCTTGGAAATGATTGCTGCGCAGGGACAACATGGACTGGCTCAGGTCGGACAGGCGCGGGGGCTGGCGCTGCTGCTCGTCGTCGGCAATCCCTCGACGCTCCCACTCATCGCCGACATAGGTGCCCGCCCCGGTGCGCGAGGCCAGGAAACCTTCGGCAATCAGCTGATCGAAGGCATTGAGAATGGTGATCCGTGACAGCGCCAGTTCTTTGCTCAGGGTCCGCGTCGACGGCAGGCGCACGCCCCCTTGCATTTTGCCACTGAGAATCTGTTTGCGGATCTGCAAATAGAGTTGGCGGTACAGGGGGATGGCACTGGCACGGTCCAGCTCGATAGCCGACAGCAGCAAACCTGCAGGGGATTTCATCACATGCTCGTCTGAGAAAGGGTGGCTTGACCTGGAACACCATCAGGTACCGATGTGTGCAGGGTATCGAGGGGCACCGGATAAGTCATCCACCGCAGGCATTGCTGCCGGCGGCCAGCTGTCATGAAATGAAAAGCCATTGTCGTCTGATGCAAAGCGGCTCGCCAGGCTGCGTCCTACAGTCCAGTCAGCGCAAATCGACGCTGCACAGACTGGAGAATAAGAAAAAATGGCCAACGCCGTACGCTTCTACGAAACCGGTGGTCCCGACGTCCTACGCTATGAAGAGGTCGATGTCGGCGAACCCGGTCCAGGCCAGGTCCGTCTTCGTCACGTGGCGGTCGGTCTGAACTATGCCGACACCTATTTTCGCAATGGCACCTACCCGATCCCGATGCCGAATGGCATGGGGGTTGAAGCGTCCGGTGTGGTCCAGGCCATCGGCGAGGGGGTGACCAACGTAGAGGTGGGCGATCGCGTCACCTACACCGGTTTTCTCAACACCCTGGGTGCCTACAGTACCGAACGCCTGATCCCGGCTGCGCCGCTGATCAAGCTGCCGGAAACCATCAGTTTCGAGACGGCTGCAGCCATGACCATGCGCGGCCTGACCTCGGCCTACCTGATGCGGCGCATCTACGACTTCAAGCCGGGCGACAGCATTCTGCTGCACGCGGCTGCCGGGGGTGTCGGCCTGATCGTTTCGCAGTGGGCCAAGCTGCTTGGCCTGAACGTGATCGGCACCGTGTCCACCGAGGTCAAGGGTGACATTGCCCTGGCCCATGGCTGTGACCATGTCATCAATTACAGCCACGAAGATGTCGCCCAGCGCGTGCGTGAATTGACGGACGGCGTGGGCGTCAACGTGGTATTCGACAGCGTCGGCAAGAACACCTTCATGGGCTCGCTGGATTCGCTCAAGCGGCGTGGCCTGATGGTCTGCGTCGGTACCGCCTCCGGCCCGATTCCTGATTTCAATCCGGCGCTGCTGGCGATGAAAGGCTCGCTGTACATGACCCGCCCGGCGCTGGCCGATTACATCGCCGACCCGGCAGAAAAAACCGCCC
Organism: Pseudomonas fluorescens; assembly: GCF_902497995.1. GTDB lineage: Bacteria > Pseudomonadota > Gammaproteobacteria > Pseudomonadales > Pseudomonadaceae > Aquipseudomonas > Aquipseudomonas fluorescens_BK. The sequence goes on from NZ_CABVII010000018.1 coordinate 77,643, forward strand.
TGGCCGGCGAATTGTTCGACCACGTCGGCAGTGGCCGGATCAAGATCGAGATCAACCAGCACTATGCCTTGCAGGATGCTGTCCAGGCCCATCGCGACCTGGAATCACGCAAGACCACGGGCTCGTCGATTTTCGTCATTTAAGGAGTCGCCAGCCATGAAAGTCGAACAATTGACCTGCAGCATTGGCGCCGAACTGATCGGCGTCAACCTCGCCGATGCGGTGCATGACGACGGTCTTTTTGCCGAGATTCGAGCCCAGTTGCTCCAGCATCGGGTGCTGTTCCTGCGCGACCAGGACATCAGTCGCGCGGAACACGTGGCGTTTGCCCGCCGCTTCGGCGAGCTGGAGGATCACCCGGTCGTCGGCAGCCACCCGGATCACCCGGGGCTGGTCCAGGTCTACAAGAATCCGGACAGTCCGGTCGACCGTTACGAGAACTCCTGGCACACCGACGCCACCTGGCGCGAGGCGCCGCCGCTGGGCAGCGTGCTGCGTTGCGTAGAGTGCCCGCCGGTGGGCGGCGATACCATGTGGGCCAACATGGTCGAGGCTTACGCGCGCTTGCCGGAAGACGTGAAGCTGAAGATCGCCGACCTGCGTGCCCGCCACAGCATCGAAGCAAGCTTTGGCGCTGCCATGCCGATCGAAAAGCGTCTGGCGCTCAAGGCGATGTACCCGGATGCCGAGCACCCGGTGGTGCGCATCCACCCGGAAACCGGGGAAAAGGTGCTGTTCGTCAATGCCTTCACCACGCACTTGAGCAACTACCACACCCCCGAGCGGGTACGCTTCGGCCAGGACGCCAACCCGGGCGCGAGCGAGCTGTTGCGTTACCTGATCAGCCAGGCCTACATCCCCGAGTTTCAGGTGCGCTGGCGCTGGAAGCCCAACAGCGTCGCCATCTGGGACAACCGCAGCACCCAGCACTACGCCGTCATGGATTACCCGCCGTGCCATCGCAAGATGGAGCGTGCCGGGATCATTGGTGACAAGACCTACTGATCGACCCTTTCTGCATTCGCACTCGTAAACACGTCTGCCCGGCACTATCCCGGGTGGGCGCGACAATCATAAGAACAGGAGTAAACCATGCAATTCTTCGACGATTCCCTGCACCCGGAAAACATGGAAAAGGTGGTCATCACCGTGGCCCCGTACGGCCCCGAGTGGATGCCGGAAGACTTCCCCGAAGACATCCCGCTGACCATGGACGAACAGGTGCAAAAAGCGGTCGATTGTTATGAGGCCGGTGCCACAGTCCTGCACTTGCATGTGCGTGAGCTGGATGGCAAGGGTTCCAAGCGCCTGTCAAAGTTCAACGAGTTGATCGCCGGTGTGCGTGAAGCCGTGCCGGACATGATCATCCAGGTCGGTGGTTCGATTTCCTTCGCGCCGGAAAGCGATGGCGAAGCGGCCCTGTGGCTGTCGGACGATACGCGCCACATGCTGGCCGAGCTGACGCCAAAACCGGATCAGGTCACGGTGGCCATCAACACCACCCAGATGAACATCATGGAACTGCTGTATCCGGAGTACCTGGAAGGCACGTCCCTGGCCAACCCCCTGTATCAGGCGGCGTACAGCGAGATGACCGTACCGGCAGGCCCGGCCTGGGTCGCCGAGCACCTCAAGCGCCTGATGGCCAACGGCATCCAGCCGCATTTCCAGCTGACCGGCATGCATGCCATGGAAACCCTTGAGCGTCTGGTGCGCAGGGGCGTCTACAAGGGTCCGTTGAACCTGACCTGGATCGGTATCGGTGGCGGTTTCGATGGGCCCAATCCGTTCAACTTCTTCAACTTCATCCACCGCGCGCCGGACGGTTGCACCCTGACCTCCGAGTCGCTGCTCAAGAACGTCATGCCGTTCAACACCATGTCGATGGCCATGGGCATGCACCCGCGTGTGGGCAATGAAGACACGATCATCGATCACAAGGGCGATCGTTTCGGCTCGGTGGCGCAGATCGAGCAAACCGTGCGCATCGCTCATGAGCTGGGTCGCGAAATCGCCACCGGCAAAGAAGCCCGTGAGATTTACCGCATTGGTGTGCAGTACCAGAGCATCGAAGAAACGCTGCTGGCCAACGGTATGGCCCCCAACCGCAAGACTGGACAGAAAGGCGTGCCGCAACGCGGCTGATCGGCAGGTGAAGCGGGAGGTCAAGGCCTCCCGCTCGCCGCCCTGCAACGCGCTGATAACAACAATAAAACAAAGCTTTGAGGAGGCTGCATGGCCTTTCACCCAATCGCCGCAGACGATGACGACTGTGCTGCCGGCGTTGCGCGCCCGTATGCCTGGATTGTCTTCGCCCTGACGTTCGGGCTGTTGATTTCCGATTACATGTCGCGTCAGGTACTGAACGCGGTGTTCCCGATGCTCAAGGGCGAATGGGCCCTGAGTGACAGCCAGCTCGGCCTGCTCAGTGGCATTGTCGCCCTGATGGTCGGCCTGCTGACATTCCCGCTGTCGCTGATGGCCGACCGCTTTGGCCGGGTCAAGAGCCTGGCGCTGATGGCCTTGCTCTGGAGTCTGGCGACGCTGGGCTGTGCATTGGCGCAGGACTATCAGCAGATGTTCATTGCACGATTCATGGTCGGCGTCGGCGAAGCGGCATATGGCAGCGTCGGCATCGCGGTAGTGATTTCAGTGTTCCCCAAACACCTGCGTGCAACGCTGGCCAGTGCCTTCATGGCGGGCGGCATGTTCGGTTCGGTACTGGGCATGGCGCTGGGCGGTGCAATCGCCGCCAAGCTTGGCTGGCGCTGGTCGTTTGCCGGCATGTCGCTGTTCGGCCTGCTGCTGGCCGTGCTTTACCCGGTGATCGTCAAGGAAGCACGCATTGCGCCGCAACGAGCCGCCCTGGCGGCGAACAAGGCATCTGCCGCGGTCAAGCGCCCGTTGCGTACGCTGTTTTCCAGCCGCTCGGTGATCGCTGCCTACATCGGCAGTGGCTTGCAACTGTTCGTCGGCGGCACGGTGATTGTGTGGATGCCCAGTTACCTCAATCGTTATTACCACATGCCCACGGACAAGGCGGGCGGCGTCGCGGCGATCATCGTGCTGTGCAGCGGTGCGGGGATGATCCTGTGCGGCATGCTCAGCGATCGACTGAGTCGCCATTCGCCGGAGCGCAAAGTCGCCTTGGCCATCGCCTACTGCCTGGGCAGTTGCCTGCTGTTGTCGGCGGCGTTCGCCCTGCCGCCAGGGCCTGCGCAATTGGTGCTGATCTGCCTCGGCATGTTGATCGCCGCCGGCACGACCGGGCCTTGTGGAGCGATGGTTGCCAACCTGACCCATTACTCGGTCCATGGCACGGCCTTCGCCACGTTGACTCTGGCCAACAACATGCTGGGGCTGGCGCCCGGGCCGTTCATCACCGGCAGGGTGTCCGACCTCATCGGCTTGCAGGCTGCTTTTCAAATGGTGCCACTGGTCAGCATCGCGGCAGCGGCCGTGTTCTTTTATGCCAAGTGTCATTACCACCAGGACATTGCCCGGCTCAAAGGCGAGCAAGTCCACGATTCGATGAGCCAAGCGGTGTTAGAGGTGAAGGTGTGAGTGGTCGTCTACGTGTTGATGTGTTCTTCGATTTCATCTGCCCCTGGTGCCTGATCGGCAAGCGCCAACTGGAGCATGCGCAGGTACAGTTTCGCAATCGCCACCCGGGTGTGCAGATCACCACGGTGTGGCATGGCGTGCAGTTGCTGCCTCAATTGCCGGTACAAGGTGAGCCCTTCGCCGACTTCTATCGCAAGCGTCTGGGCAATGCCGACGCTGTGGCCATGCGCCAGACCCAGGTACAGCAGGCTGCGGCGGCGGTCGGACTGGCCATCGACTTGGGCCGCATCGCGACAATGCCCAACACCGCGGACGCCCATCGTTTGCTCGAGCGTGCAAGCGAGCTGGGTAATGTTGCCCAACGGGACATCTTGCTCGAGCGCCTGTTCGCCGCTTATTTCCAGAAGGGCGAAGACCTGGGTTGCCGTGAGACCTTGCTCGCGATTGCTCGCTCCTGCGGCATTGATGCACAGGCCGTGGCCGACTGCCTGATGGGCGACGCCACTCCATTTGCCGGATCACCCGGGGCGAGCAGTGGCGTGCCGAGTTTTCAGTTCGATCGCCGCATGACGGTGGTGGGCGCGCAACCGGCAGTGGCGTTGCTCGGGGCCATGAGCCAGGCACTGAAAGACAGTGATCAAGAGCGCCACTCTGCATGAACCGGCGCATCCCCGTGCCTGCCGACAAACACCCGCCGGCGGGCGGCCGTGCGCTGTTCGAATTCGATGACACAAGCCTGGCGTTGTTCAACGTCGAAGGGGACCTGTACGCCATCGACGACAGTTGCCCGCACCAGGGCGCCTCGCTGTGTGGCGGGCGCCTTCAGGGGCGGGTGATTCAGTGCTGTGCCCATGGCCTGCGCTTTGATCTGCGCAGTGGTTACTTGCTCAATTCCACGGCTGTCAAAGTCGCCAGCTACCCGGTCGAGATCATCGACGGCCAGGCATTTATTGTCATCTCTTGCGAGGAGTCCACGCCATGAGCGCCATCGCTCTCACCCGTATCCACAGCCGAACGCGCGAATTGGCACCCGGTTTTATCGTCAGCCTGATCGTGGCAGCTGCGGCGTCCTTTCTGTCGGAGCACTACGGCGCGCCGGTCATGCTGTTCGCCTTGTTGCTGGGCATGGCGCTGAATTTCCTGGCCGGCGACGGTGCCTGCAAGGCCGGCATCGAGTTCACCGCACGCACCGTGTTGCGCATCGGCGTGGCGCTGCTGGGCATGCGCATCACCCTCGAGCAGATGGCTGCGCTGGGCTGGAAGCCTGTAGCCTTGGTAGTGATTCTGGTGGTGGTGACCATCGGCGTTTCGGTGATCGCCGCCAAAGCCCTGGGCTTTCAGCGTTTGTTCGGCATGCTCACCGGAGGGGCCACCGCGATTTGTGGTGCCTCGGCCGCGTTGGCGCTGGCGGCGGCATTGCCGAACCATCCGCAGAAAGAACGCGCGACCTTATTCACCGTGATCGGGGTGTCGGCGCTGTCGACCCTGGCGATGATTGTGTACCCGATGATTGCCAATTGGCTGTCGTTGTCGCCACAAGTGGCCGGGGTGTTCCTGGGGGCGACCATCCATGATGTCGCCCAGGTCGTCGGAGCCGGCTACAGCATGTCGACCGAGACCGGCGATACGGCCACGGTGGTCAAGCTGATGCGGGTTGCCATGCTGGTGCCGGTGATCGTTTGTGCGGCGATGGTCACGCGTATGCAGGGTGCTGATCCGACCGGCAAGCGCCCACCGCTGCTGCCTTGGTTCGCCGTCGGCTTTCTGATTCTGGCCTGTATCAACAGTACCGGCTGGATAGCCCCGGTGGTGCAGGGCTCGGTCAATGAGCTATCGCGTTGGTGCCTGGTGGTGTCCATCAGTGCCCTGGGCATGAAAACCCAACTCAAGGAGCTGGCGGCGGTGGGCATCAAGCCCATCCTGTTGATGGTGGGGGAGACGGTGTTTCTCGTGGTCCTGGTGCTGTTGCTACTGCATTGGGGAATGTAGGCACACAACACTGTGGCGAGGGAGCTTGCTCCCGCTGGGGTGCGAAGCGCCCCCACAAAGACGACCGCGTTTTTTCTCAAGGGCAAATCGGACCTGTAGGAGCCAGGCTTGCCGGCGAAGGCGTCCTTGAAAGCGCCTTCGCCGGCAAGCCTGGCTCCTACGAAACCACCATGGCGCGGTGTCACGAACACCGGCTCTTTCGCGGCGACTGTACCAGCAGTCGCCGTTTTTTTTTTGCAGCCTCTTTCAGTCGTCCGAGGGTTCTGTGGGGGCGGGCAGGGGGCTCGGCTCGCCGGGTGCCTTGGGTTGTTTTTGCGCGCTGCGCCAGGCCGCCGGCGGCATACCGAACTGGGCGATGAACCAGCGTGTGAAGGAGCTCGCCATGGAGTAGCCGAGCATGTCCGCGATCCGGCCCAACGAGTAATTCGGGTTGTCCAGGTAGCGCAACACCAGGTCACGGCGCACGTCATTGATCAAGTCATTGAAGGCGCAACCGTCGTCCTTGAGGCGGCGCTGCAGCGTTCGAACGTTCATGCCCTGGGTCTGGGCGATCTGCTCGATGGTGGCGCGTCCCATCGGCAACAACAGGTAGATGGCCTTGCGCACCTCGAACAGCATCGAAGGGCCTTCGTGACCCAGCAGCGAGTCGAGGTAACTCTGGGCGTAACGCGCCATGGCCGGGTCGGCATGGGGGTTGGTCATGTCGAGGCTGGTGTTGGGACAGACGATGCCGTTGAACTCGCTGCCGAACTCCAGTTTGCAGCCGAACAGACGGCGATGCAGTTGCAGGTTGTCGGGAGGCTGGTGCGTGAAGTTGACACTGTAGGGCTGCCAGTGTGTGCCGAGCAGGGCGGCGAACAGGCGGAACATCACCCCGATCGCCAGTTCATTGGCTTGTCGGCAGGACATGGACGAATCAGCGACCACCTCTTCGCGAATGATCACCATCTTGCCGGCCTCTTCAATGAACAGGGCCAGCGAGTCGTTCATCAGATGACGGTAATGCACCAACACTTGCAACGCATCACGCAGCGTTCGCTGGTGGCTGAGCAGCAGGCTGACCACGCCGAAGTGCGAGAGCTGGCGCGACTCGGCCATGCTCAGGCCGAAGCTCTGGCAGCCGCTGGCGGCGGCCGAATCCTCCAGCAGGCGCACGGCGGCATCGATGGGGATGCGGTGTTCAGGCGCCAGCAGCTTGGCTTTGCTCAAGCCGACGCCGGCGAGTACATCGCGCGGGTTGAACCCCAGGTACTGGGTGACCTCCAGGTAGTTGGTCAAGACGGCGGCGCGAACAAGCTTGTGCATGCGAAGGTCTTTCCTGGGCTGGTTGCGATTCGAATTAGCGTGGCGACTATATCCAGCACATCGGCAATTGAACAGTTGTGACGTTGCCCCGGGCGCTCGCCCGATTCTGTCCGCAATCACCACCCTTGTCCTGCAGCAATCGACGCTCACCCAGTGATTACAGTGAGCCGCAGCGAACCTGGGGGGATTTCGACCAATGGTCGCTGCGCACTGACGCCTGGAAATTTGTCATGAAAAGAAAAGTGCCTGACGCCCAATGAAAAGCGCCTCGGGCTGGCGCTCTTTAATGTCGGTCCTACAAAAAGCCCCTGGCGCATAACGCCAGTCGAGTCATCGAGAGGGCAGCTGCGCTGAAAACAAATAAAAAAAGGCGGAGACACGCAATGTACAACAATAAGCGCCACGGGTTTGCACCCTCGCGTTACACCCTGTTGGCCTCGGCCATTCTGGTCGCTGTCGTGCCGGTCGCGCAGGCGGTCGAGCTCGACACAGGGAGCCCGGACTGGGCCGTGCGTCTGGATAACACCGTGAAGTACAACTACGGCGTACGCACCGAAAGCGCCGACACACGCATGCTGGGAACGCCGAACAACAACGACGGCGACTACAACTTCCGCAAGGCCGGGACCAACATCGCCAACCGTGTCGACCTGTTGACCGAGATGGATGTGGTCTACCAGAACCACATGGGCTTTCGTGTCAGCGCCGCCAGCTGGTACGACAAGGCCTACGAGAACACCGGTTCCAATTCCAATCCGTTCGTCAACGGCAACGGTTCGACCTCTGGCCTGGTCGCCAATGACCCGCGCCTGGCCGGCGTCACCAATGACAACGTCGGCTTTGGCAGCCCGCACCTGAGCAACTATGCCCGGCGTTACTACACCGGTCCCTCCGGCGAAATCCTCGATGCCTTCGTGTTCTACAGCACCGAAGTGGGCGAGGAATCGCTGCTGAACGTCAAGGCCGGCCAGCACAACGTGTTCTGGGGCGAGACGCTGCTCAACCCGGTGCACTCGATCAGCTACGGCCAGTCCGGCCTGGACCTGGCCAAGCTGGCCGCCTCGCCCGGTACCGAAGCCAAGGAACTGTTCGTTCCGCGCAACCAGTTGTCGATGTCGTTCACCCTCAATCCCGAGCTGACCGTGGGCGCTCAGTATTTCCTCGATTGGGATGCCGCTCGCCTGCCGGAAGCCGGCACTTACTATGGCGGTTCCGATCTGGTCGGTTTCGGTGCGCAATCGTTCCTGCTGGGCAACACCAATGGCGTGGTGCCGGGCAGCCCGCTGGGGTGTGGCCTGGCGCCCTGCAACGGGCTGACCAATGTGCGTCGCGGCCACGACCTGACGCCGGACAAGCGCGGCGACTGGGGCATCATGGCCAAGTGGTCGCCGGCCTGGCTGGATGGCACCCTCGGCGTTTACTACCGCGAGACCTCGGAAATCCTGCCGCAAGCCTGGCTGGACGCCAGGGGCCTGAGTTCGGCCAACCCCAACGGCACCCCGCCGGCAGGGCAAGTGCCTGCGGTGGTCAATACGCTCAACTCGTTGAGCACCGCCACCTATCAAATGGCCTATGCCGACAACATCAAGATCGTTGGCCTGAGCCTGTCCAAGGACGTTGGCGGGGTGAGCGTCGGTTCGGACCTGAACGTTCGTCACAACATGCCGCTGGCCAGTATTCCGGCGATTGTCAGCACCAACAGCCCGCTCGGTCTGGGCCAGGGGCTTGGCCTGCTGCCGGCCCGTACGGCCGCCACCGGTGTGGTTTATGACACCCCGCACAAGGGCGACAGCATGGCCGCCACCGGCGACACCTTGCACTGGACGCTCAACGGCCTGATGACCTTCCCGAAAACCCCGGTGTTCGATTCGGCCAGCCTGCTTGCCGAGCTGTACTACAGCAACCTGCTCAAGCTCGATAGCAAGAACGAAGCGCTCTACAAGGGCAAGGACACCTACCGCGGCATCGACGCAGCGACCCGGGACAATTGGGGGATCGCGGTCAACTTCACACCGACCTGGTACCAGGTATTCCCGGGGGTCGATCTCAGCGCACCGATGTCCATCAACGTCGGCCTCGACGGCGTGTCACCGGTGTCCGGTGGCGGTGCCAAAGACACCGGTAACTATGCCGTGGGCGTGGGCGCCGTTGTGTACAACAAATACTTCATCGACCTCAAGTACGTGGACGCCTTCGGCAAGACCGACAAGTGCGACGCCAGCGGACTGAGCACCGGCGCGGCCAGTGCCGGCAGCGGCGACGGCTCCACACCCAATGCCTTTAGCGGCAATGAAAACTACGCCTGTTACGCCGGTGGCTACTCAGCCTTCTCCGGTGGTGGGGCCACGACCGAGGACCGTGGCGCCGTTTACCTGACGATGAAAACCACTTTTTGATTCACCACTGGCTTACTCAAAGTAAGCAGGAGAATAATAAGATGAAGTTTGTTCAAACCGTGTTGGCCACCTCGCTGGCGATGGTCATCGCCGCCCAGGCGCAGGCCGCTGTATCGACTCAGGAAGCCGCCAGGCTCGGCACCAGCCTGACCCTGGTCGGGGCTGAAAAAGCCGGGAATGCCGATGGTTCGATTCCCGCTTATGCCGGTGGCCTGACCACGCCGCCGGCCGGTTTCAAAACCGGTGACAGCATGCGCCCCGATCCTTTTGCCGATGAAAAACCGCTGCTGGTGATCGACGGCAAGAACGTCGATCAGTACAAGGGCGCGCTCACGGCGACCACCGTGGAACTGGCCAAGCGCTATCCAACTTTCCACATCAATGTGTATCCGACCCACCGCACCGTCTCGTTGCCAAAAGCCGTGCTGGATAATGGCCTGAAAAATGCCACTGGCGCCAAGTCCCTTGAGGGCGGGTTGGCCATCGATAACGTACTGCCCGGCGTGCCGTTTCCGATTCCACAGTCGGGCAACGAAGCGATGTGGAACTTCCTGTTGCGTTATCAGGGGGTCAGCATCAACTCCAAGTACGACTCCTGGAACGTCGACTCCGCCGGCGTGCCGAGCCTGGCGACCACCGGGCAGGCGTTCATTTCCTATCCGATCTACGAGAACCTGGCGCAGCCGATCAGCAGCGCCGACGTGTACTACCAGATGAAGCTGTCCTACACCGGCCCTGCGCGCCGGGCCGGTGAAGCGGTGATGCTCAAGGACGCCGCCAACCCGCTGCAGCAACCACGCCGTGCCTGGCAGTACCTGCCGGGTCAGCGTCGGGTCAAGCTGGCCCCGAACCTGGCCTACGACACGCCTAACCCGGGCACCGCCGGCGCGGGCACCTACGACGATGTGTTCGTGTTCAACGGTGCGCTGGATCGCTACGACTGGAAGTTGGTGGGCAAGCAGGAAATGATTGTGCCGTACAACACCTACAAGCTGACCTACGCCCAGGACCCCAAGGCGCTGACCACGGCCAATCACCTGGCGCCCGATTACGTGCGTTGGGAAAAACACCGCGTCTGGGTGGTGGAGGGCACCCTCAAGGCCGGCGCCCGCCACATCTATCAGAAGCGCCGCTTCTTCCTCGATGAAGACAGCTGGACCGCTCTGGCCTCCGACCAGTATGACTCGAGCGGCAAGCTGTACCGTGGCTCCTTCGCCTTCCTCAGCCAGAGCTACGACAAGCAGATCCCCGATTCCACGCCCTTCATGATCTACGACATGGTGGTGGGGTCCTACAACATCAACGGCGTGGTCGGGCCTTACGGCGGCATCAAGTACATCGATCCGCTTTCCAAGACGCAATGGTCGGCGGAATCCCTGGCCGGTAGCGGGATTCGTTAAGCAACAACCCCTGACAAAGCGTCCGTTCGGTCCGCTGCCTGCCAGGCAGGGGATCGCACGACGGTCGGCGCCTGCCGATCGTTGCGGGCGCCAGGTTTGAACGTCAGGCACACGGATGTGTGTCCCTGCGCGGTTTTCCGAAGAGGACGCGGTATGTGTTCGTATAAAAATTACCTGCAGCTGGCGCTCGGCGCTCTGCTTGCAATGTGGCAGGGCCTCAGCCAGGCGTCCGGTTATGTCGATGTGCTGGATCTGCCCGCCAAGGTCAGCGCCCTGGCCGTCAACAGCCCGTTATCCGGCATGGCCCACGCCGGCGACCGTCTGGTCGCAGTCGGGCAGCGTGGTCACATTCTGTATTCCGATGACGTTGGCAAGCACTGGCAGCAGGCAGCGGTGCCGGTCAGTTCAGATCTCAATGCCGTGAGTTTTCCGTCCGCCACCCAGGGCTGGGCGGTGGGCGGTGACGGCGTGATCTTGCACAGCAACGACGCGGGTGCGACCTGGCGCAAACAACTGGACGGCCGCGAGATCGGTGCCTTGCTGGTCAAGCATTACCAGGCGTTGGCCAGTGCAGAGCCTGGCAACGAGCAATGGCCTTTGCTGGTCGCTGAAGGTGAGCGCCTGGTGGCACAAGGTGCCGACAAACCCCTGCTCGATGTCTGGTTCGCCAACGACCACCTCGGCTATGTGGTCGGGGTGTTCAACCTGATCCTGCGCACCGAGGACGGCGGCCAGAGCTGGACGCCGTTCCAGGACCGCACCGACAACCCGCAGGGCTTTCATCTCAATGCCATCGCCTCCACCGGCGATGCGCTGTACATCGCCGGCGAACAGGGCTTGTTGCTCAAATGGGATGACGCGGGGCAGCGCTTCGCCGCCCTGCAGACACCGTACCAGGGCAGTTTTTTCGGCGTGGTCGGCAAGCCTGGGGAAGCGCTGGTCTACGGCTTGCGCGGCACTGTGCTGCGCAGTACCGATGGCGGTCGCAGCTGGACCCCGCTGGACACAGGCCTGCAGATCAGCATCACCGCCGGCATCGTCGATGCCCAGGGTGATTACCGCTTGTTCACCCAGGGCGGGCAGAGGCTGGCGAGCCAGGGAGTCGGTGCGCAAATGCACTGGACGCGGCAAGTCGAGCCGGTGCCGGTGACGGGCGTTACGCGCGCCGCCAACGGTGCGCTGGCGGTGGTTGGCAGCCGTGGTGCACGGACGCTGTCCGTTGAATAAGCCCTCGAACCCTTAGAGCGAGAACCCAGACATGGGCAATATCAAACAAGACGCCATGCCGGTCATCCGCGATCTGCGGGACTTCGATCGGTGCTCCGGCAACCGGTTGGAGCGGCTGGTGTTCAACTACCGTCCGCTGTTCATGCTGCTGATGGCGCTGGCCACCGTGGTGCTGGGCTATATGGCGGTGACTCGCCTGGAGCTGCGTCCCAGCTTCGAGAAAATGATTCCGCAGAGTCAGCCGTACATCCAGAACTTCCTGGAAAACCGTCAGTCGTTGCGCGGCCTGGGCAACTCGGTGCGGGTGGTGGTCGAGAACACCCAGGGCGATATTTTCGACCCTGGCTATCTGGACGTGCTCAAGCAGGTCAATGACCAGTTGTTCCTCACCGAAGGCGTCGACCGCGCCTGGATGAAGTCGTTGTGGAGCCCGGCGGTGCGCTGGACCGAAGTCACCGAGGAAGGTTTCCAGGGTGGCCCGGTGATGCCGGATACCTACCAGGGCAAGCCGGAAGAAATAGAACAGCTGCGCCAGAACATTTCCCGTGCCGGTATCGTTGGCAGCCTGGTGGCCAGCGACTACCAATCGAGCATGCTGATCGTACCGCTGCTGGACAAGGCCACGGCCAGCGGTCAGCGCATCGACTACCACGCCTTTTCGCAGATGCTCGAAGAGCAGTTGCGCGACAAGATCGAATTCGCCGGCGACAGCGCTGCACGCAAGGCCGGGGAGGAGGGCAAGGGCCAGTACAAAGTCCGGGTGATCGGTTTCGCCAAACTGATGGGCGATCTGATCGATGGCTTGATCCAGGTGATGATGTTCTTCGGCCTGGCCGTGGTCACCTCGCTGGTCATCATTTATTTCTATACTCGCTGTGTGCGCAGCACCTTGCTGGTAGTCGGCTGCTCGCTGATCGCGGTGGTCTGGCAACTGGGCATCGTCGCCTGGCTGGGCTATGCCATTGATCCGTACTCGGTCCTGGTGCCGTTCCTGATTTTCGCCATCGGTGTGTCCCACGCGGCGCAGAAGATGAACGGCATCATGCAGGACATCGCCCGTGGCACCCACAAGCTGATCGCCGCACGCTACACCTTCCGCCGTCTGTTCATTGCCGGCGTCACGGCGCTGCTGGCCGACGCCGTGGGCTTCGCGGTGTTGATGCTGATCGATATTCCGGTGATCCGCGACTTGGCCATCACCGCCAGTATCGGTGTGGCGGTGCTGATTTTCACCTCGCTGCTGTTGATGCCGGTGGCGCTGTCCTACATCGGTGTCGGCGCGAAGGCGGCCGAGCGCGCGCTGAAAATCGACACCCGTGCCGAAGGGCATAAAGGCTTCGGCAAACTGTGGGACATGCTCGATCGCTTCACGACCCGCAAGTGGGCGACCGGGGCAGTATTGGTCGCGGCGCTGATGGGCATCGGCGGCTTCATGGTCAGCCTGCAACTGAAGATCGGCGATCTGGAAAGTGGCGCACCGGAGTTGCGTGCCGACTCGCGCTATAACCGCGACAACGCCTACATCACCAGCCACTACGCGCTGTCGAGCGATATGTTCGCGGTGATGATCAAGACCGCGCCGGAAGGCTGCCTGAACTACCAGACGCTGATCCTCGCCGACCGTCTGGCCTGGGAGTTGCAGCAGTCTCCTGGGGTGCAGGCGACGTCGTCGCTGGTCAACGCGGTACGGCAGATCACCGCCGGTACCTACGAGGGCAACCCCAAGCTCAACAGCATCCAGCGCAACCAGGACGTGCTGAACTACGCCGCACAGCAAGCCTCGGTCAACTCCCCGGAGTTGTTCAACAACGACTGCTCGCTGATGCCGGTGATCGCCTTCCTCAAGGACCACAAGGCCGAGACCCTGGACGCCGTGGTGGCCATTGCCGAACAGTTCGCCAAGGACAACAGCACTCCGGATCGCCAGTTCCTGCTGGCCGCCGGCAGTGCCGGCATCGAGGCCGCGACCAACATCGTGGTGCGCGAGGCCAACCGCACCATGCTGTTTTACGTCTATGCCGCGGTGACGCTGTTCTGCCTGATCACCTTCCGCAGCTGGCGCGCGACGCTGGTGGCCCTGTTGCCGCTGGTGCTGACTTCGATCCTCTGCGAGGCGTTGATGGTGGTCATGGGCATCGGCGTGAAAGTCGCGACCCTGCCGGTGATCGCCCTGGGCGTCGGCATCGGTGTGGACTACGCCTTGTACTTGCTCAGCGTGCAGTTGCATTACCAGCGCCAGGGCCTGTCGCTGGCAGAGGCCTACCGCAAGGCGGTGGCGTTCACCGGCCGGGTGGTCGGGCTGGTGGGCATTACCCTGGCCGCTGGCGTGGTGTGCTGGGTCTGGTCGCCGATCAAGTTCCAGGCCGACATGGGCATCCTGCTGACCTTCATGTTCCTGTGGAACATGCTGGGGGCGTTGATCCTGATTCCAGCCCTGTCGTACTTCCTGCTGCGTCACCCCGTTGCACAAGCCCCTGTGGCGCAAACCGGTAAAACCGGTACATCCCAACGTCAGGACATGCCGCATGTCCTGACCACTTCCGAGTAAGCCAACGATGTCTGATTACAAAGCTCCCTTGCGCGACATGCGCTTCGTACTCAACGAGGTCTTCGAGGTGTCCCGGCTCTGGGCCGGATTGCCCGGCCTGGCCGAGGTGATCGATGAAGAAACGGCCGCCGCGATCCTTGAAGAGGCCGGCAAGATCAGCGCCGCTGTCGTCGCTCCGCTGAACCGCAGCAGCGACGAGCAGGGCTGCACCTGGAGCAATGGTGCGGTCCAGGCTCCGGACGGTTTTGCCGCCGCGTACCAGGCATTCGCCGAAGGCGGTTGGGTGGGGGTCGGCGGCGATCCGCAGTTCGGTGGCATGGGCATGCCCAAGGCCATTTCGGCCCAGGTCGAGGAGATGGTCAACTCGGCCAGCCTGTCGTTCGGCCTGTACCCCATGCTGACCGCCGGTGCGTGCCTGTCGATCAATGCCCACGCCAGTGAGGAACTCAAGGAGCGCTACCTGCCGAACATGTACGCCGGCACCTGGACCGGTTCCATGTGCCTGACCGAGGCGCATGCCGGCACTGACCTGGGCCTGATTCGCACCAAGGCCGAACCCCAGGCCGACGGCAGTTTCAAGATCAGCGGCAGCAAGATCTTCATCACCGGTGGCGAACACGATCTGACCGAGAACATCATTCACCTGGTACTGGCCCGGCTGCCGGATGCGCCCGCCGGTCCCAAAGGCATTTCCCTGTTTCTGGTGCCCAAGGTGCTGGTCAATGCCGATGGCTCACTGGGTGAGCGCAACGCGCTGTCCTGTGGTTCCATCGAGCACAAGATGGGTATCAAGGCCTCCGCCACCTGCGTGATGAACTTTGACCAGGCCACCGGCTGGATCGTCGATGCGCCGGGCAAGGGGCTGGCGGCGATGTTCACCATGATGAACTACGAACGTCTGGGGGTGGGTATCCAGGGCCTGGCGTTGGGTGAGCGTTCCTACCAGAGTGCCGTCGAATACGCCCGGGACCGTCTGCAAAGTCGTGCGCCGACCGGTGCGCAGCACCCGGACAAGGCCGCCGATCCGATCATCGTGCACCCGGACGTACGTCGGATGCTGCTGACCATGAAAGCCTTGAACGAGGGTGGGCGGGCGTTCTCCAGCTACGTGGCCCTGCAACTGGATACCGCCAAGTACAGCGATGATGCACCAACCCGCACCCGCGCCCAGCAACTGGTGTCGCTGCTGACGCCGATTGCCAAGGCGTTTCTGACTGACATGGGCCTGGAAACCACCCTGCACGGCCAGATGATCTTCGGCGGCCATGGCTATATTCGCGAATGGGGCCAGGAGCAATTGGTGCGCGATGTGCGCATCACCCAGATCTACGAAGGCACCAACGGCATCCAGTCCCTGGACCTGGCCGGGCGCAAGATCGTCGGCAGCGGCGGGGCGCTCTACCGGTTGTTCGCCGCCGAAATCCGCCACTTCACCGCCAATGCCAGTGCTGAACTTGGCGAGTTCACCCAACCGTTGAATGCCGCTGTGGACACCCTCGACGAACTGACCGCGTGGCTGCTGGATCGAGCCCAGGGCAATCCCAACGAAATCGGCGCCGCCTCGGTCGAGTACCTGCAGGTATTCGGCTATACGGCCTATGCCTACATGTGGGCACGGATGGCCAACGCGGCCATGGGCAAACAGGCCGAGGAAGATTTCTACGCCAGCAAGCTGGGCACCGCACGTTTCTACTTCGCCCGCCTGCTGCCGCGCATCCACTCGTTGAGCGCTTCGGTCAAGGCCGGTAGCGAATCCCTCTACGAGCTGGACGCAGCGCACTTCTGATCGAAAGAACAAGGACCCTCCACCATGATGGCGACAAAAATAATTCCGCCCGCCGACGGCGCCTATGCCTACCCCTTGCTGATCAAGCAATTGTTGTTGTCCGGCGTGCGCTACGAACCGGGTCGGGAGATCGTCTACGCCGACAAACTGCGCTACAGCTACCAGACCCTCAACCAGCGGATCCGCCGACTGGCCAACGCCTTGACCGCGGCCGGCGTCAAGGCCGGGGATACGGTGGCCCTGCTTGACTGGGACAGCCATCGCTACCTGGAATGCTTCTTTGCCGTACCGATGATCGGTGCGGTGCTGCACACGGTGAACATCCGTCTTTCGCCGGATCAGGTGCTCTACACCATGAACCACGCCGAGGACGACCTGGTGCTGGTGCATGACGATTTTCTGCCTCTGGTCGAACAGATTCACGGACAGCTGAACACCGTCAAAGGCTACCTGCAGCTCACGGACGACAGCGCAACCGAGACGTCTTTACCTGTACTGGGGGAGTACGAGCAGTTGCTGTCCGGTGCGGCAGACCAGTACGACTTTCCCGATTTCGATGAAAACTCGGTGGCGACGCTTTTCTACACCACGGGCACCACTGGCGCCCCGAAAGGCGTGTATTTCACCCATCGCCAATTGGTTTTGCACACCTTGAATGCCGTGGGCACATTGGGCGTCTATCAAGGCCTGCCGCTGCTGCGCTCCGATGATGTGTACATGCCGATCACGCCGATGTTTCACGTGCATGCCTGGGGCGTGCCCTATGTTGCGACCCTGATGGGGATCAAGCAGGTGTACCCCGGCCGTTACGAGCCCAATAGCCTGGTCCGGCTTTATCGAGAAGAAAAGGTCACCTTTTCCCATTGCGTGCCCACGATTCTGCAAATGATCCTGAATTGTGATGAAGCGAAGCAGACGTCTTTCGAGGGCTGGAAAATGCTCCTGGGCGGCAGCGCGCTGACCTTGGGCATTGCCAGCGAAGCGAGTGCCAAAGGCATTCAGGTGCACAGCGGCTACGGCATGTCGGAAACCTGCCCGTTGCTGTGCCTGACTTACCTGCGTGACGCAGACCTCGATCAATCCATGCAAGCGCAACTGGCCACCCGCATCAAGACCGGCACGCCGGTGCCGATGGTCGACCTGAAAATCATCGATGCCAGTGGCAATGACGTTGCCCATGACGGCGAGTCGCTGGGCGAGATCGTGGTGCGCGCGCCCTGGCTGACCCAAGGCTATTTGAAGGAGCCCGAAAAGGGTGCAGAGCTGTGGCACAACGGCTGGCTGCACACCGGTGACATGGCCTCCATCGACCCCTTGGGCGGGGTGGAAATCAAGGACCGCATCAAGGATGTGATCAAGACGGGCGGGGAGTGGATCAGCTCCCTGGAGCTGGAGAGCCTGATCAGCGAACACGCGGCGGTGATGTCGGTCGCGGTGGTGGGCATTGCCGATGAACAATGGGGTGAACGGCCCATGGCCCTGGTGGTGTGCGAGCCTGGGCAGTACCTCGACCGCAAGATCCTGGAGACGCACCTTCAAGGATTTGTCGAGCGTGGCCGCATCAACAAATGGGCGATCCCCAAGCAGTTCAAGTTCGTCGCCGAGATCCCTAAAACCAGTGTCGGCAAGATCAACAAGAAACTGATTCGGGAAAGCGAATTGAGCTGAGAAGGTACGCCAATGTAACAATCACCGCAGATCAAACTGTGGGAGCGGGCTTGCTCGCGAAGGGGCCATCAAATTTAACATTGATGGCGACTGATCGACCGCTTTCGCGAGCAAGCCCGCTCCCACAGTTGATCTGCGGTGTTGCTCTCCGTCCGGATCTCGCGTTCGGGGGAGGCTGCGCCGCAATGCAAAAGCCATGTCGGTTGAGATGCGGGAGCAGGAATGACCTGAAATCGCCTGGTAAATGGGGTAATCAGCGTCGAAGACGGATTTTCTGCCAGTTGTCCTGGCTGGTACATGCTCCGGTGTCGCCGCGCAGCCAATAGAGGGTCGCCCGGTAAAGCGCCGTGGAACGGGAGCAGTGCAATCCACGGAGTTTTTCGTAAGCCCATTTCCAACCGTGTTTAGCTGCGCTGCTCATCATATGTCCCTGTATCGTGGCCAACCTCCCCGAATGATAGCAGTTTAATAATCAATCGGATCCAACTGATTCCAGGCACCAAAAAATTCGCGCCGGCCTATTGAATGCTTTCTTTTTCCTCAAGAAATTACCCCAGGGCTCTGCAGCAGCGACTGCTGTTCGTCGTGCCATACGCTGCGGGGAATACACACCTTTGGACAACCGCCGTTTCACGTTCGGTCTCTGCCCGGCATATCGATGGCATGCTGATGCACTCGTCGATATAGCGTGGCCCGGGAGATGCCCAACGCCTTGGCCGCGGCGGTCGGTTTCCAGCGATGACGGACCAGGGCATCGATGAGCGCCTGGCGTTCCGGACTTGCGCAACGTTCCAGGCAGTCTGAAGTCGGATCATCGCCGCTGTGGGCGAGCAGTTGCCCGGGCAAGTCGCTCGACAGAATCAGTTGGGTCTCGCACACCGCGCAGGCGTAACGCAGTACATGCCGCAGTTCGCGCACGTTGCCCGGCCAGCGGTAGCCGAGCAGGCATTCCAGGGCGGCGTCGCCCAGTTGCATCGACACACCACAGGCCGACGATTCTTCGTCCAGTATCCGGTTGATCAAGGCCAGTCGATCACTGCGTTCGCGCAAGGGTGGCAATTGGAAGCGCGCGCCACTGAGGCGAAAATACAGGTCTTCGCGAAACACGCCAGAGGTGACCAGTGCTTCCAGGTCGCGATGGCTCGCACAAATGACCTGAATGTCGATCGCTTTGCTGCGTGACGCCCCCAGCGGCGCCACTTCGCCCTCGGCCAGAACCCGCAGCAGCCGGGTTTGCAAGGGCAGGGGCATGTCGCCGATTTCATCGAGAAACAGGGTGCCGCCATCGGCCTGTTCCAGCAGGCCTTGCATGCCTTTGCTCGACGCACCGGTGAAGGCGCCGGGGAGATAACCAAAGAGCTCGCTCTCAATCAGGTTTTCCGGAATGGCCGCGCAGTTCACAGCGATAAAAGGCCGCTCGCCGCGGCGACTGGCCTGGTGCAACTGGCGGGCGAAGACTTCCTTCCCGGAGCCGGTCTCGCCCTGGATCAGCACCGGTAAATTGCGGTCCTTGACCCGGACTGCCAGGCGCAGGCCCTCTTCCAGCCGCGGGTCAAGCTCGGCTTGTGTCAGCAGCCGACGCGCAGGGGGGCGTTGTGCCCGACGAGGCATGCTGAGTCGCCCGTGCAAGGCAGGGCGGCCACCCTGGCATTGAAGCAGGCAGAGCGATCCGTCCCGGGCCCGATGCAATAACTGCTGATCGAACACCTGGCTGATGTGCTCCGGCAGTTGACCGAAGCCTTGCAATAGTCGCCGCGCCGCAGGGTTCAGCGCCTGCAGTCGGCCGTCATCGTCCCAGGCGAGCAAGTAGTCGGGTTGGCTGTCAACGTAACCCGGACTGTTGTGAGCCCGCAGCACCCAATAACCCTGGGCGCTGCTCATGAAAAATGCGTGTTCTATTTCCCGCGCACTCTGCACCACCATCTGCCGGATCAGGTGTTGGGAGCGACGGTCGTCCGGGGAGCGCACCGCGGATACGTCGAGCACCCCGAGCAATTCGCCTCGGGGGTCGAAAACCGGTGCGGCAGAGCAGGTGAGGCCGATAAATGCGGCGCGGAAGTGATCATGCTTGTGCACCGTGACCGGTGCGCGCGCCGTCAGCACCGCGGCCACGCCACAGGTGCCTTCCTCGCCTTCCGACCAGCAAGTGCCCAGGTACAGGCCGGCTTTGCGGCAGTCATTGCGGATAGTGCTTTCCACGCGGTAGTCGATGGTCCGGCCCTGGGCGTCGGTGAGCAGCACGCAGTAGTCGGCATCGCGCACCCGGCCGTGCAGGCGAGCGACTTCTTCGCTGGCGATGCGCAGGAACAGCTCGGAGCGTTCCCGGCACTCCTGCAGCACGTTCGGCGAAAGGATGCGTGGACCTTGCAATGAGCCCGGGTCCAGGTGGTGTTGCTCCATGGAGCGGCGCCAGGAATCGAGAATCAGATCCGATACCGGCAACTGCGGCAGGTGCGCTGCATTTTTCAAGACACGACTGACGCAATCGACATGCGCCTTCGAGTGTGCGGAAAGCATTAAGGCCTCCGGTTCCATCTTCTTTTAGTTGTGCGGCCATTAAGCGCCGTTCATGGACGCTCGACAAGCGTCGATTCCCCCACGGCAAAGGTGAGACGCAACGTCTCAGCGTCTCAGGGTCAGCCCGTGCAGGCTGGCATGGGACGTCTCATTCGAGCGAGACCCACATCACTTGAAAAGCCGCGCAAGACCGCTCTGGAACAGGCCTCGTGGAGCTTTTTTGCAAATCTGGCACCGGCCTTGCTCTAGCGATTGCACTGTCCGACCGGCAACCCGCCCGACCGGTAACCCAATAATAAAAAGAGGTGCCCTATGTCCTCCTGCCGAGGCCCTTTCCCTGTTCTGCCTGTGGTGGCGACATGAGTCGCTTGCCCCTGACCGTCGGCATCATTGCCAACCCGGCGTCGGGCCGCGACGTACGGCGCCTGACGGCGAACGCCGGGCTGTTTTCCAGCACCGACAAGGTCTCGGTGATCCAGCGCCTGCTGGCGGCTTTTGGCGCCACCGGTGTCGAACGGGTGCTGATGCCCACCGACATGACCGGCATCGCCGCTGCGGTGCGCAAGAACAGTCATGGTCGGCAGGCGCGCGGCAGCCACTGGCCAACCCTGGAGTTCCTCGATATCACCTTGCGCCAGAGCGTGGCGGACACTCGTCAGGCAGCACGCTGGATGGCTGAACGCGGTGTGTCGCTGATCGCCGTGCTCGGCGGTGACGGTACGCACAAGGCGGTGGCGGCCGAAGTCGGCGACATTCCACTGCTGACCCTGTCCACAGGTACCAACAACGCCTTCCCGGAGTTGCGTGAAGCCACCAGCGCCGGGTTGGCCGGCGGGTTATTCGCCAGCGGGCGGATTCCCCCCGAAATCGCCTTGCGCCGCAACAAGCGCCTGCTGGTGCAGGTGCCAAGTCGGGGCCTGTGCGAAGTGGCGCTGGTGGATGTGGCCGTGTCCTCGCTGCCCTTTATCGGTGCCCGTGCGATCAGCCGCGGGGTTGATCTGGCCGAGGTGTTCGTGACCTTCGCCGAACCCCAGTCCATTGGCATCTCGGCCCTTTGCGGCCTGTGGTTTCCGGTATCGCGCCAAGCCCCGGGTGGCGCCTGGATGCGCCTTGACCCGCAATCTCCCGAAGCCTTGTTGGTGCCACTGGCGCCTGGCCTGTTGCAAGGCTGCGGCGTGTTGGCCGCCGGCAGCCTGGAGCCAGGCGTGGCCCATCGCCTATGCCTGGCCAGCGGCACCCTGGCCCTGGATGGCGAGCGGGAAATCGAATTCAACGCCCGGGACCTGCCCACCGTCACCCTCGATGCCGGCGGCCCGCTGAGCATCGACGTCCATACGGCCCTGGCCTATGCCGCACGACAGCGGCTGCTGGCCATCGGCCGTGAACACCCGCAACACCCTCTGAACCTTGAGCCTCAAGACACCCTGGAGAATAAAAATGTCGACACAGCTGACCACTGAACAATTGCTGCATGCCTACCGGGTGATGCGCACCATCCGCGTTTTCGAAGAGCGCCTGCACGTGGAGTTCGCCACCGGCGAGATCCCGGGTTTCGTCCATCTTTATGCCGGCGAAGAGGCCTCGGCCGCCGGTGTCATGGCTCACCTGAGGGATGACGATTGCATCGCGTCCAACCACCGGGGCCATGGCCATTGCATCGCCAAGGGCGTGGATGTGTACGGGATGATGGCCGAGATCTACGGCAAGAAAACCGGGGTCTGCCAGGGCAAGGGTGGCTCCATGCACATTGCCGATTTCGAGAAGGGCATGCTCGGTGCCAACGGCATCGTCGGCGCCGGTGCACCCTTGGTCGTGGGCGCAGCGCTGGCCGCCAGACTCAAGGGGACCGACAGCGTCGCGGTGGTGTTTTTCGGTGACGGCGGTTCCAACGAAGGCGCGGTATTCGAGGCGATGAACATGGCCTCCGTATGGAACCTGCCGTGCCTGTTCATTGCCGAGAACAACGGTTACGCCGAGGCCACGGCCTCCAATTGGTCAGTGGCCTGCGATCACATCGCCGACCGCGCCGCGGGTTTCGGCATGCCCGGGGTCACGGTCGACGGCTTCGATTTTTTCGCCGTTCACGAAGCGGCCGGTGCTGCTGTGGAGCGGGCCCGCGCCGGCGAAGGGCCGTCGCTGATCGAAGTCAAGCTGACCCGTTACTACGGTCACTTCGAGGGCGACGCCCAGACCTACCGGGCGCCGGATGAGGTCAAGTATTTCCGCGAGCACAACGACTGCCTGATGCAATTTCGCGACAGCACCACCCGCACCGCAATGGTCGATGCCAGCCAGCTGGACCAGATCGATAGTGAAGTGGACCTGCTGATCGAGAACGCCGTGCGCAAGGCCAAGTCCGACCCCAAGCCAAGCGCGGCCGACTTGCTTACCGACGTCTACGTTTCCTATCCCTGAACGCCCCCCATAACAAAAAACGAGACCATCATCATGGCGAGAAAAATCAGCTATCAGCAGGCAATCAACGAAGCCCTGGCCCAGGAAATGCGCCGCGATCCCAGTGTGTTCATCATGGGTGAAGACGTCGCCGGCGGTGCCGGTGCTCCCGGTGAAAACGACGCCTGGGGCGGGGTGCTGGGCGTGACCAAGGGCCTCTATCACCAATTCCCCGGGCGAGTGCTGGACACGCCGTTGTCAGAGCTGGGCTATGTCGGTGCCGCGGTAGGCGCAGCCACCTGTGGCGTGCGCCCGGTGTGCGAATTGATGTTCGTCGACTTCGCCGGTTGCTGCCTGGACCAGATCCTCAATCAGGCGGCCAAGTTTCGCTACATGTTCGGCGGCAAGGCGTCCACCCCGCTGGTGATCCGCACCATGGTCGGTGCGGGCCTGCGGGCCGCCGCCCAACACTCGCAAATGCTCACTTCGCTGTGGACCCACATCCCCGGGCTGAAAGTCGTCTGCCCGTCATCACCTTATGACGCCAAGGGGCTGTTGATCCAGGCCATCCGCGACAACGACCCGGTGATCTTCTGTGAACACAAACTGCTCTACAGCATGCAGGGCGAGGTGCCGGAAGAGCTCTATAGCATTCCTTTCGGCGAAGCCAACTTCCTGCGCGATGGCAAGGACGTGACCCTGGTCTCCTATGGACGCATGGTCAACACGGCGATGGACGCCGCCCGCAGCCTGGCAGGGCGCGGCATCGACTGCGAGGTCATCGACCTGCGCACCACCAGCCCGCTGGATGAAGACAGCATCCTCGAAAGCGTGGAAAAGACCGGACGCCTGGTGGTGATCGACGAGGCCAACCCGCGCTGCTCCATGGCCACCGATATCTCGGCCCTGGTGGCACAAAAGGCCTTTGCCGCGCTCAAGGCACCGATCGAAATGGTGACCGCGCCACATACGCCGGTGCCCTTTTCCGACGCCCTGGAAGACCTTTACATCCCCGACGCGGCGAAGATCGAAAACGCCGTGCTCAAACTGATCGAGTGGAGCAAGCGTTCATGAGCCAGATCCATACCTTGACCATGCCCAAATGGGGCTTGTCCATGACCGAAGGCCGGGTCGATGTCTGGCTCAAGGAGGAGGGGCAGGCAATCACCAAGGGCGACGAAGTACTGGATGTGGAAACCGACAAGATTTCCAGCAGCGTCGAAGCACCGTTTTCCGGCGTGCTGCGCCGGCAGATCGCGCGCCAGGATGAAACCCTGGCGGTGGGTGCCTTGCTCGGCATCGTGGTCGACGGCGAGGCCAGCGAGGCGCAGATCGATGCGGTGGTCGAACAGTTCCAGGCCGCGTTCGTTCCCGGCGCCGGTGCCGAGGAGGACAGCGGGCCCAAGCCACAGAAGGTCGAGCTGGACGGGCGGCTGATCCGTTACTTCGAGCGCGGCGAAGGCGGGGTGCCGTTGGTGCTGGTGCACGGCTTTGGCGGCGATCTGAACAACTGGTTGTTCAATCACGAAGCATTGGCCGCCGGGCGGCGGGTGATCGCCCTCGATCTGCCGGGTCACGGCGAGTCGACCAAGCAACTGGAGCGGGGCGACCTGGATGAGCTGAGCGCAGTGCTGCTGGCACTGCTCGACCATCTGGATATTCCCGTTGCGCATTGGGCGGGCCACTCCATGGGCGGTGCGGTAGCGCTCAATACCGCACGGCTGGCGCCGCAGCGGGTGCGTTCATTGACCTTGATCGGCAGCGCCGGTCTGGGCGCCGAAATCAACGGCCAATACCTGCAAGGTTTTGTCGATGCGGCCAGCCGCAACGCCCTCAAGCCTCAATTGGTCCAGCTGTTCTCCAATGCGGAACTGGTCAACCGGCAGATGCTTGAAGACATGCTCAAGTACAAGCGCCTGGAAGGGGTGGACGCGGCCTTGCGCCTGCTGATCTCGGGGGTGTTTGCCGATGGCCGGCAAACCACGGATCTACGCGGCGTGGTGCAGGAAGGCCGGCAGCCGGTATTGCTGATCTGGGGCAGTGACGACGCAATTATTCCGGCCTCCCACAGCGCCGGGCTGTCGGCGCAAGTCGAGATCCTGCCGGGTCAGGCACACATGGTCCAAATGGAAGCGGCCGAGCAGGTCAACCGGCTGATCCTGGACTTTGTGCAACAGCACTGATGCCCCCCTCGGCGGCCAGCTGTTGGCCGCCAGGGTTCTAACGATTTCAAGGAGACTCCCCCATGCAGGCAGAGGCCGGGATGCAGTCGGCTTGACCATCCCCGGAGTGGGCGAGGAGCCCTTCGCCGGTCAGCTCGATTCGGCGATGTCAGCGTCGAGGGGCTCGGTCGGCGATGCCTCTTGCCCCGGTAGTTCGGTGATCACACTGAAGTCACTGACTTCGACCGCGCCCGACCCATACCCCAGCAGGTGGAAAGAGAATGCCTTGCGTGACTGCGGATTGGGGAAGCTGAAATCCATCTCAAGCGGCTGGTCGGCCGTGACCAGCATTTCTGTCGGCAGGCCCAATTCCACATCCTGTTCCAGCTCCTTGGTCTTGAGCTGGATGTAGGCGTTCTGTTGGGGGTCTACCGAGCGCACGGTCAGGCGCACGCGGGTGTGCGAGCCTTTGGGCATTTCAAGGTACTGCGCGCCGATCAGGTTGTCGGCCCAGTCATCCTTTATCTGCGCCTGGAGAGGAATGATGGTGGGGCTGCCGAACTGGTAGTGCAGGTTCAGCGGTGTCTGCAACAGCGTTTGATCCAGGGCTGCGGCCCTTGCCGCGATCTGGCGCGCACGCTTGCCCCCGTATTGACCGGTCAAGGTGGCACGATCGGCGATGAAACCTTCGCTGGCGTAATACCGGCAGCGCTGTTGAAAGTCGCACTCGGTGAAAGTGCCCTGGCCATCGTGGTAGCGCAGCTTGCCATTGGTGAACGACATGATCTCGCGGCCGGTGTCGTACTGGCGAAACAGCGAGCGACCGCTCAGGGTCGGCGGGACAGGCAAGGCGAAGTAGTCGAGGATCGAGGTGCTCAGGTCGACATGTCCGTAGACCCCGGTCTTGATCTGCGGGAGCTGTTCCTGTTCGGGTGCCAGTGTCAGGTTGAAGCCCCAGGAGGAAGCGAGGCGCACGCCGTCGATGCCGTGGGATTCGTCGGACGTGATCACCACCAGGGTGTCCTCGAGGATGCCCTGGCGTTCCAGGCCGCCGAGAAACTGCCCAAGGGCATCGTCCAGGTAACCCACGGCGGCTTGCTTGGCGGTGTCATAACGCTGCAAATAGTCGTCCGGGGCCGAGTAGGGCTGATGGGTGCCCACGGTCAGCAGCGTCAGCATCCACGGCTTGTTGTTTTTCTCAAGCTGGCCGACGTAGTCCAGCGCGCCTTCGAAAAAGGCCTTGTCATCCTTGCCCCACGGAAAGTCCAGATAGGACGCATTGGTGAACCATTCGAGGCCATGGGTCGCGTCGAAACCGATGTGGGGCATGATCTTGTCTTTGGCCATGAAGCGCAGCCCGGCGCCCTGAAGGTAGTGGGTGGAGAAGCCATTCTTGCGCAATTGTGCCGGCAGGCAGGCCTGGTTGCGTTCGCTCTGGGTCAGCATCTCGACCCCTTTTGGGGTGCCGTTGTCGAGCTTGTCGTAATCGCCGCAGAGCATCGCGTACAGGCCACGAATGGTCTGGTGGCTGTGCAGCACGTAGTCCGGCGTGTTCATGCCCCGTCCCGCCCACTGGCTGAGATGGGGCATCAGGTTCTCTTGATAACTGCTGCGCAGGGCCTGGCGGTTGACCCCGACATAGGCGCCGGGAATGCCTTCCAGGGCAATGATCAAGACGTTGCGCGCACGTCCCGGGGCTGCCAGCAGTTTTTGGCCGGTCAGGTCGAGTTCGGTGAGGCCCGCCATCTGCGGGGCGACATCGATCTCGTCACCTTCCAGCCAGTCTTCTGCGCGAGCTTGAACCTCGCCCACGCCAGCGGCCAGCACCTGGTGCGGCAAGTTGAACACGTGCCACTGGTCGGCGTCGGTAGGTTGCAGGTGTTGCGCCCCCCAGTGAGCGATCAACAGCAGCAGCGGCACGGACCAGGCATGACGGGGCAAGCGCGGTGCAGGTGTCGTAGCGCCCAGCCAATGGGTGCACAGCCACGCAATCAGCCCCAGCAGCAAGGTGCCGGCTAGCCAGGGTTGGGCGAGTCCGCCGCCGGCGGAGTTTTCCAGAAACTGCGGATCGATCAGGTAGTGCAAGTCCGAGAGGTTGGGCAGCCGACCGACCGCGCTGACCAGTTCGGCGGTCGCCACGGTCATGAAGCCCCAGGCCAACAATATCGGCAGGGCCAGCCACCAGGGGCGACGGTGCAGGAGCACGATGAGCACGCTCGCAATGCACAGGTCCGACAGGTATCCATGTGGATTCGACCATCCCAGCGCTGCACGCAGGCACAGGGGTGTGATCAGAACCAGGCCGATGAGGGCGATGAGACGTGCGTAGGGTTGCCGTAGCCACTGACGGATGATGTTCACAAAAGTTCTTCCAGACATTAAAGCTTCATACCAGTGTGCTGGATGGTATCAACTGGCGACAAAACTGGCCTGGGTATCAATGGCTGCAGGCGGTTTTGAGCGGGTGATGGTCTGAATATTGTTTGACATAAAGTGTCAGAGCGATCGCAACGCTAACTGCAAGCCACGCTGACCGCTTTCGCGGCGCGTTGCAGTTCCTGTTTGACCTCGACCGGTATCCGACGTTTCAAGGGTCGCTGGTCGAGGAATATCTGCTCGCCTGGAGCATTAATCTCCGCGTCGATAGCCGCTGCCTGGGCTTCGATGGAGGCAGCGTGAGCTTCGATCACACGGTTGACCTCGGCTTCATTGGTCGCTGCGTCGAGCGCTTCGATCAGAGCCGCCACCTTGGCTTCCTCATCCTTGGCATACTCTTCTACCGACAAGCCGGCGGCTAACGCACGTGCACGGATTTCCACGCCCTTGAGTGCCTGCTTGGCTTCGCTGCACTGAGCGCTCTGCTTGCGGTTTTCGACAGTGTTCCACTGGATGAGTCCGTAGGCCATCGCACCGAAAATCGCCACGGTAATGCCGCCCATCATCAGGCTTCGCCTCATGGGAGCACCGTCGAGCGGCGGGGGAGTGAGAGTTCGTTATGCATCGCTTCAACCTGTTCGGGAATGTGAAGCGTAGCATCGGAAACGGCTGCACCCCCCGGCTGTCTGTCGGGTATTGACAAAGCGCTGGAGGGGTGTATCAGCGGGGTTACAAGCTTGTGCCAGTCGCTTGCAGCAGACTGTTCACATCGGCCAATGTCGGCGCATGGGCTCCGGCATGGCGGCACGACAGGGAGGCGCAGGCTGCGGCAAATTGCAGGCGTTCGCGCACCTCGGTAATGCCGAGCAAATCCGATGCAAGCCAGCCGGCCATGCACGCGTCGCCCGCACCGACAGTATCGGCCACGGTCACCGGAATCGCCGGCTGCTCGTACTGGCTGTCGGGGGTGTGAAGCAGCATTCCGTGTTCACCTCGGGTGAACAGGATCTCGGCCATCGGGTTAAGAGCGCGAAGCTCATCCAGTGCCCGGTGTTCGCTCAGCCCTGGATAAATGTGCCGAAGGTCTTCGTCGGACAGCTTGATCATGTCGGCCAGGGCGGTCATCGTCGGGAACGTCTGTTGCCGATAATGGCTGTCCATCAAATTGCGCCAGTTCGGGTCAAAGCTGATTCGTTTGCCGGCGCCTTTGGCTTGTTCGGCGAGTGTTACCAGGCGGTCTCCCAGCGGCTGACGAGCCAGGCTGATGCAGCTGAAATGACACACTTGCGCCTGCTCGATCCATCCTGGCGGCAGCAGGCCCGGATCAAAAAACAGATCGGCCTCTCCCGCAAAAAAATACCGTGGAGGGCGGCTCGATGGAACGATGGCGACCAGCGGATCGCGGTCTACTCGTTGTAAAAATCGCCTGTCCAGACCTGCCGCTTCCGTCTGCCGGGCGATCTCGTCGCCCAGGGAGTCGGTGCTGACGGATCCGGCGAAGGCGCTGTCGACGCCCAGTCGACTGAGTGCTCGAGCCACGTTCCAGGGCGCTCCGCCCGGATAGCCTTGCCACTGTCCGGGCGTACCCTGGACAAGGTCGGTCAGGGCTTCGCCAAATACGATTGCGCGAGGCAATACCATGGTCATTTCCTCTTTTTTTCCTGGAGTGATGGCTGTTGGCTGATCAGGGCGATCGCCTGGCATCACTCGTTCAATGGGCTGTGGTGTAGGGAAGGGCGGGATGAATCGCGTTGCGATTGAACAGCGTCATTGCCGTTGCGCGACGATATTCGCTCGGTGTCTGGTCCATTTCGATCCGGAAATGCCGGTTGAAGTTGGAGAGGTTGGCGTAGCCCACTTCAAAGCAGATGTCAGCCACCGACATCTCTGTCTGCAACAGCAGCCGGCAGGCACGCTGGACCCTGAGCTTGCGCATGAGATCGATGAAGCCGTGGCCGGTAATCCTTTTGAAGAAGCGCGAAAACCCCGGCTCGCTCATGTCCAGGCGTTGAGCGATGACCGACAGCCGAAGATCACCTGTCAGTTCGGTCAGCAGGTAGTCGAAGGCCTTGTTGATTCGCTCGGAACTACGGTCATCCAGCGTCGGCGCATAGCAGGCACTGGCCAGCAGGTGCGCCTCCTGCAGGGGCGCTTTCAACAGCGTGTTGATCAATTGCAGGAAGAGGATCAAGCGCTCGAGCCCTTGCGCGGGACCTATGTCTTCGAGCAGTCGAGCGGCCTGTACGGCCGTTGCCCCGGTGAACTCCAGGCCACGACGGGCACGTGCAAACAGGTGCTGCAACTCACCCAGCTCAGGCAGGGTGCCCCGCAAGGCCAGGAGGGCTGCACCGTCAAACTGCAGCACCACATCGCGCCCCGCCAGGTATTCACCGGACGCCAGGTCGCCGATCCAGTCATGGGGCAGGTCGGGGCCGATCAGCGCCACATGACCTGCGCCAAACGCACCTATGTAGTCGCCGGCGACCAGCTTGCCGCTGCCTTGGCGGATCAGATGAATCTCGAATTCAGGATGATGATTCCAGCGAGCCAGGGCGTAGGGGTAGTCGTGTTCGTACCAACGAAAGCAATGATCGGGCTCAGGCAGGATGACCTCCAGCTCGGCGGGTCGCTGTTCGAACAGAGCGGCTCGGCTATCAGGCATGGCATGCCCCTTTTATTGTTATTTGATCTTTGTGTGCGACCAACATACCCCCTCTCGGCGGGTGCCTGCTAGCGCCGTTATTGCCCACGACTGATACTTTTTTGCTCTCTGGGCTGTTATCCAGCGGCGGGTTAAAAAAGTATCGGTCGAGCATCCGCTATGGGTTTGTCCGGGGCAATCCAAGCTGCTGTAATCGAGTTGTCTGGCGCGGTGAAATGAAGATCGCCGACCTTTTCAAACAAACGGATAAACAATCAATGAAACGACTGCAAGGCAAAAGTGCACTGGTCACCGGGTCGGCCCGCGGCATAGGACGATCCTTCGCCCAGGCCTACATCAACGAAGGGGCAACGGTCGCCATCGCCGACATCAACCTGGAGCGAGCCCAGGCCACGGCCGACGAATTAGGGCCAAACGCCTACGCCGTGGAAATGGACGTGACCGACCAGGCGTCCATCGATAACGCCATTGCCGCCGTCATCGAGCAGACCGGCAAGCTGGATATCCTGATCAACAACGCCGCGTTGTTCGACCTGGCGCCCGTCGTCGACATCACCCGCGACAGCTTCGAACGCCTGTTTTCGATCAACGTCGCCGGAACCCTGTTCACCCTGCAGGCTGCGGCGCGGCAGATGATCCGTCAGGGGCACGGCGGCAAGATCATCAACATGGCCAGTCAGGCGGGACGCAGGGGAGAGGCGCTGGTGGGGGTTTATTGCGCCACCAAAGCCGCCGTTATCAGCCTGACGCAGTCAGCCGGCCTGGATTTGATCAAGCACGGGATCAACGTGAATGCCATCGCACCCGGTGTGGTGGATGGCGAACACTGGGATGGCGTCGATGCCATGTTCGCCAGGTTCGAGAACCGGCCACTGGGTGAAAAGAAAAAGCTCGTGGGGCAGGAGGTGCCTTTTGGAAGAATGGGTACGGCTGAAGATTTGACGGGGATGGCCATTTTTCTTGCGTCGTCCGAGAGCGAGTATGTGGTGGCGCAAACGTATAACGTCGATGGTGGTAACTGGATGAGTTGAGATGCAGGAGCGGGCTTGCCCGCGAAGGCGGCAGCCCATTCAACGCAGCAGTGCGCGTCTGAGCTCCTCAATGGTTTCGACACCCAAGACTGAGTCAAATGCCAAAGGGAAAGGTGTCCTGTTCATGGCTCGAGGAGTGTTCGGTAGCCAACGGCGTGATCGCCCGGGTATGGGCAAACCATAGATAAGCGTCGAACTGATCACTCAGGGAGGCTTCGAAGTAGTGGCTCTGACGCTCGGTTTCCGGTCGATAAATGACGCCGATGGCCCGTTCGAGCAAGCGTGCCGACAGCGCCGGGCGCAAGGCCTGACGAAGGTTGTAGCGCCAGTCATACAGGGCCTTGGCATGGCCGGCCTCGACAAACGCATGTTCCCAGCTATGGGGCAGGGCGTGCCGTACCTGCTTGATGTGCATGGGGCCATCCCAGTCACTGGCGGCAGCCACGGTGCCCTGATCGGTGCCCATGCCAATCAGCACGGTGTCGTCGCCCCAGGCTTCGCGACACAGTTGGCCAAGGGTCAATTGGCCGCTGTCACCCATCTGCGTCGCCCGGGCATCACCGACATGGGAGTTATGCGCCCAGACAATCGCCCTGGCATTGCGACCCAGGCGCGAACGCACCCCTTGCAGGGTTTCGAACATGTGCCGGTCGCGCAGGTTCCAGGACGTAGTGCTGCCGCGATACATCGCCCGGTAATACTGCTCGGCGGCATGAACGACCCGGGCGTTCTGCGTGGCGTTGAACAGGGCTTCGCCATCCTGTCCGATCAACGCTAGACGCTGGTTCAATAGCTGCTGCAGTTGTTCAAGCACGGCGCTCTCGCAAGTGGCCATGCCGCCACGCTCGGTGTAGTGGCCATAAAGCGCCGGGTCGTTTTGCCACGGAGTCAGGCAGGCATAGCGTTGCCGGGCTTCACGGGCCATGGACGGCTCGGTGTCTTCCAGATAGCCCAGCACTTCGCGAATCGAACTGCGCAGGCTGTACACATCCAGTCCGCGAAACTCCACGCGCACTTCAGGCGCCAGCGCTTGATTGTGCTTGCTTAACCAACGGGTGAACCGCTGGACCTCGGTGTTGCGCCACATCCAGGTGGGGAAGCGCGTGAAGGCCGCTTCGTGCCAGCCACCTTTGTCCCTTCCTCGCACGCTACGGTCGATCTGATCGGCGTCCGGCCAGTCGGCCTCCACCGCGACGATGGTAAAGCCATGATGGGTCACCAGGCGCCGGGTGATCGCGGCACGCGCCTGATAAAACTCATGGCTGCCATGGCTGGCTTCACCGATCAGTACCACCCGGGCCTGGCCGAAACGATCGAATAGCCCGGCAAAGTCTTCGCTGTCGGCATCGGGCAGGGGCTCGGCGTTTTCCTTAAGGACTGTGCTCAGGTTGTCCATGCTCAGATGCTCCCGTTGCGCGGGGATGGTGAGCGATAGAGGGCGGGGTGAAAACAGGGTTCCATCGAGATGACTGAATGTCGTCTTTCTCACTCCACACCGCATCGCTCATCATTCCTTTGGAACTCCTGACAGCTGCGCTCCGTCCTTTGAAATGAGGGGGGCTGCGGGTATTTCGTGGCGAACCCTGTAACGCTTTTTTTATATGGAAGGCGAGGAACGTCATGAATACTTCAGACACCAGAGCTGGGACTCAGACAGACAATCAAGACGACATTGGGCGACCCGAACAAGACTTTCAACATTTGAAGGAAGACGTCACAGAGGTGCTCGGCGGCGCGAGGCAACAGGTCGATGCGCAGTTCGGGCAGTACCGTGACACCGCGGCGGATCAGATCGAGGCACTGGCCAAGGGCGCCAAGT
Organism: Pseudomonas fluorescens; assembly: GCF_902497995.1. GTDB lineage: Bacteria > Pseudomonadota > Gammaproteobacteria > Pseudomonadales > Pseudomonadaceae > Aquipseudomonas > Aquipseudomonas fluorescens_BK. Next base: position 110,487 of record NZ_CABVII010000018.1, read on the forward strand.
CTTTCGTGTCCGAGCTGCAAAGCAACGACACGCTTGGCATGTCCGACTACCTCTCGGACATGGCGCAATCCATGAGTGGCCTGGCAGGGAGTCTGCGCGGTAAAAGTGCCGAACAGTTGTTCCATGACAGTGCCGACCTGGCGCGTAACAATCCGGCCCTGTTCATTGCCGGCAGTATCGCGCTGGGCTTCGGCTTGTCGCGCTTCCTGAAAGCCGGCAGCAGCCCCGCGGCGACCTTTTCCGCTGCCGGTGAACCGGCCACCGGCAACTCGATGCCTGCATCGGAGGGTTATGGTGCGCAACGCCCTTATGAAACCTCCGTTGCACCGCGCACCGATTCAGGGGCAGGCCTGGCCACCGGTATCACACCTGCCTCGCCGAATGAACAAGACCACCCTTCGGACGTTGCCACGATGTCGACACCTGGCTCGACATCCTTCAAAGGAGAGCTGTGATGAACAGAAAAGATCCGGATCTGCCGAACTCAAGGCCGCTGTCCGTTCCTGAACAGGACGCTTCGGTCATTGGATTGTTGCGGCAGTTGTCCCGCGAAGTGCCCGATCTCTTCACCAAGGAGCTGGCGCTGGCCAAGGCTGAGCTGCAAGCCAGCCTCACTACGCTCAAGGCCGGCATTGCCAGTGTGGCGGGTGGTGCGATTGTGCTGCTGGCGGGGTTCATCATCTTGTTGATGTCCGCCGTCTACGGCCTGAGCCTGTTCATGGCGTCGTGGTTGGCCGCCCTGATAGTCGGGGTCGTGGTGATGATCATCGGGTTCGCCATGCTGCAGACAGGCAAGAAACAATTCGAGCCGTCCCACTTCAAGCCCGATCGTACGCTGGGCGCCTTGAGTAAAGACCAGGAAGCGCTGCGGAGGAAAGTCTCATGAACCGTGAATTAGAAACCGAAGCAGACAAAAGTCCCGAAGCCATCGAACGTGAAATCGATGCGCAAAGGGCAAACATCGGCAATATCGTTGATGCGCTGGAAAGCAAATTCACGCCGGGTCAGGTATTCGATCAGGCGTTGAGCATGATGCAAAGCAATGGCACGACATTCCTGACCAACCTGGGGACCAGCGTACGTAATAACCCGATGCCCGTGGTCCTGACCTCCGTTGGGCTGCTGTGGATGATGATGAGCCAGAACCGTCCGCCGACGCCACGTCCGTCCTATCGAGTCGGGCCGAGCCCGCTCGACAAGGCGGGGGAGTGGGTCGATGGCTTGACCGATGGTATCGACAGCGCGCGTGACCATCTGCACCAAGGCGCCGATACCCTCAAGGAGGGCTATCAGTCGGTCAAAGGCAAGGCGGCGCACCTGAGCGATAATCTGGGGGCGACCACGGAAAACATCAGCCATGCCATGCATGATGCCAGTGACCGTCTGGTCCGCAGCACCCAGGTGGTCAGTCATCAATTGCGCCATTTGCTGCAGGAGCAACCGCTGATGGTCGCTGCTGCGGGCATCGCGTTGGGCGCCATGTTGGGCGCGGCATTACCTTCGACGGCGACTGAGCAACGCTACCTGGGCAAGACCAGCGCCGGCCTGGCCGACAAGGTCAAGCAGCAGGCCCGGGAGGGGTTTGAGGCGGTGCGCGATACGGTGACAAAGACCACGGATCACGCCGATATGGACGTCAAGCCGGATGGGGAGCAGCGCCCGGCATCCACGAACGCAGCGAGTGCCGCCGACCTGTCGCGAGGATTGGGCACTTCCTGACCGGGCGTGTGACGGGAGGTCCGCAACGGACCTCCCGTCTGACGTGAGAGCATCGCCAAACCCCGCAGTCACCGGGTTCACAGTGAGTTCCAGACCCCGCCATCCGCGACCGGGACATCGTTCAGGTCGAAGGGATTGACCCCTTCCAGACAGCCGATGTTGAAACCGAACTCTTCCGGATTGGTGCTGCGTCGGTGGTGTGTATAGGTGCCGCAGTTTTTACAAAAGTAGTGCTCGGCCACATGCTTGCCAAATTGGTATCTCGACAGCGCGGACTTGCCCCTGATCACCTTGAGATCTGCCCAGGCGACTGCTGCGACGATTGCGCCTTTGCGTTTACAGAACGAGCAGTCACAGCGGTGTGGGCTGGGAACACCGTCCGGTAAATGGATCTCCAGAATGACGGCGCCACAGTGACAACTGGCTCGATGATGCATGCGGATAGCGGTATTGCCGATTTTCTTCAACATCACACTGCGTTGATCATTGATATCGGTGACCACGGCGTGCTGCGGATAGCTTGGGGCCATGACGTTGAAACCTCCGTCCAATCCAATGTTGCGGATTCGCGCCATTTAACGTCAGTCACTCCATACTTCTGCGCTTGAGGCCTGGAGATGATTTAAGCGGCGTTCTGCCTGGTTCAGGTAGGGGAGCCCCTCCATTTGTTCACAGACAAGGGAGTGGCCGCGTCAAAAAAAATTCAACAGGATTGCTTAGCCCTGATTACTGGTTGATTTGGATCAACATACTGCTAATCAGGGTTTTTTTACTCTAGCTGATATTGGCAAATGTGCCGCTTTCATCCACCACTGACTTTCCAGTGTTTGACGTCATCGGCAAATACCATCTGCTTCATCTCGTGCGCAATGCCATAGGCCAGGGATTCGTGGGCGGCGATGACTTTCTCTTCCGCTGAAAGGCAATGGAAAATATCGAGTTTGGTGGTGGCTTCGGCGGTTTCCAGGGCATAGATCTGCACATAGCGGGCCAGGTCGTTGTCCAGGCTCGACAGGTATTCACGCAGGCGTTGATGGTCAACCGATTTCTGGCTGAAGTACCAGTTCATCGGGTGTATCAGGAAGCGCGAGTGGGGCGAGGTGATACGGCGATTTGCCGCCAGGAACATGATGATGCCCATCGATTCGATGTTGCCGGCGTTGATTGCGCACAGCGGCACGGGCAATGACTTGAGGAATGTGTAAAGCGTGAAGCCGAAGTTGGTGCTTCCACCGCAGGTAGAAAGATTCAGCAGCAGCGAAGTCGCGCCCTCGTCGATGGCTTCCAGGCAACGGTCCCTGAAGCGTTCGGTCGTTCCCTGATCGATCTGGCAGTGGAAATGGATGATGTGTTCGGTCATCGGCTTGCCTCTCGACTCTTCAGTTGCAAGGAACTCTTTCGGCTCTTTATCCTTAATAAAGGATTGACCCATTCTGAAAAAAATCCAGGAAACAGGATGATTCTCATCGACCTCGCCGCCAGTCGATTCGCCCGCATTTAATTGGAACCAAGCGCCCGGTTCCGCTCGTCGCGAGAGTTGCATTTGCGTTCAAACTTTCGATTTTCCGTGCCCTCGGAAGTATACGAGCAATGCGCTCGTTACTGACAATAAGAGGTAAACAGAAATGGCCAATACCGGAAACAACAATCCCGGAAACTTTGGCAATGACCGGGACAAGGCCTCGCAAGCCGGCAAGAAAGGCGGAGAGGCATCAGGTGGCAATTTTGCCAACGATCCACAACGTGCTGCTGAAGCGGGCCAAAAAGGCGGCCAGGCTTCGGGCGGGCAGTCGAGTGATCCAAATCGCTCCACTGGCGGCGGGCAGGGCAGTGGACGCGGCGGCAACATGGCCGATGACAAGGAAAAAGCCTCACAAACTGGCCAAAAGGGTGGCCAGGGTTCGGGTGGACGCCAGTCGGACGACGCTGATCGGATGACCGGCGGTGGGCAAGGAAGCGGCCGCGGCGGCAACATGGCCGATGACAAGGAAAAAGCCTCCCAGGCGGGCCGCAAAGGAGGTGAACAAACCCCCGGTGGCGGACGCAAGTCCTGATGCCGAGTGTGCCACTTCAAGCCCCGGAATCTTTTCGGGGCTTGATCTTCAGTCTCCCAGCTTCAGCCTCGCCGACCTCAATCATACCGGTGCCGATTTGGCGGCCGGCACCTCGTTGCGTTCGGCAGGGTGCCAGAGTGGCGCCAGTGGATTGCATTCGGGGTAATACCCAGCGGCACAACCTTCTGGAATTCATAGGCAATGATCTCGAACGGCTCGACCTGACCCTTGAGTAGTCGTCGCTCCAGATTTGCCAGTCGATGGCGTTGCCTGAGGGCAGGGTGGTCATGGTCAGACCGGCGATGATGCTGACTTCCGAACGCACCTGAAGGCCGACGGGTTCACTGCTGCCGTGCCAGCCATGGATGCACCCGGTGCTGTCCTCGGTGGTGCAGGTTTGCATGACGCCGTTCTACCGGTCGATCTTGATGCGCCCCAGGCAGGGCAATAGCCACAGGTTTGGCGCAGGCAGCAAGTGGCTGCGATTGAGTTTGGTCGCGATTTGCACGTTCAACTACACCGTCTGCCGGCCGGCTCCATGTAGGAAGTGTAGGAAGTGTAGGAAGTGTAGGAAGTGTAGGAAGTGTAGGAAGTGTAGGAAGTGTAGGAAGTGTAGGAAGTGTAGGAAGTGTTGCGGTTTTTTGATTGCGAAAAAGTCTTTACGCCTTCGTTTTTTTGTGTCGCCAATAAAAAACTGCTGACGAAATTAATGGATTCAGTTTGCAAGTTGACAAGTCTGAGCTCTTGGTTACTTAAAAGTAGTAAGCGGTATAAAGGAGTATGGAGCCGCCCGTTACGGGTGGAAGAAATGTAGGGGGTTTATTGTTTGACTATTAAAGAAAATTCGCTCTGGCGGGACAGAACCTTCATGTGCCTTTGGATGGGGCAGTCCGTCAGCGAGATGGGCTCGGCTATCACCAATATAATTCTTCCGCTGCTCGCTATTACCACGCTAAGTGCAACTCCAGGTGAGATTGGCTTACTCCGTGCCATGGCTTCTATTGCCGTGCTGCTTGCGTCAATACCTTCCGGTGTCTACATCGACAGGTTCAACAAGCGGAATTTGATGATCGTATGCGATTTTGTCCGGGCTGCCGTATTGGTCACGGTGCCGTTGCTTGCGTTTTACGATCAGCTTTCGATGTTCTGGTTGTATGCCGTTTCCTTCCTTTGTTCCGTGTTCTCGGTCGCCTTCGGAATTGCCTATCACTCCTACTACCCAATTTTTGTGCAGCGCAAGGATTTGCCCGAGGCGAACAGCAAGATCGAAACCACAGAGTCCGCCGCGCGGGTGGGCGGTCCGGGGATCGGTACGTTCATGGCCGGTTGGATTGGAGCCCCGCTCACTCTGTTATTTGATGTCTTTTCCTATATTGCCAGCGCTGTTCTTCTGAGTTTTACCAAAGCGGACGAGCCCAGCAAGGTGGAGGCAACCAGAAGGCCTCCCGTGCTGCAGGAAATAGGGGAGGGATTCAAACTTCTGTATGCCAACTCGGTCTTAGCGCGCACCGAGGTGACCACCATTGGGTCAATGTTCTGTCTGGCCATGATGAATGCGGTTTTTTTATATTACTTAATTGCCGATTTGAAACTTTCACCGCAAATGGTAGGTGTTGTATTTTTTATCGGTGAAGGTGGGGGGCTGTTGGCAGCTATCCTCGCGAGTGCGTTGATGCGTTTGGTCGGCAGCGCAAAAATAATGTGGTGGGTGGTCTTTCTCAGTCCGGCAGGTTTTCTTCTTTATGGGGCGCAGAGTCATCCGCTGCTGCTGCCGGCACTTTATCTATGTTTGACGTCTATTCGCTTTGTATTGTTTGACATTGCGCAGTATTCCTATCGGCAGTCTTCTTGCCCCCTGGAAAGCCTAGGCAAGGTGACAGCCAGTATTAGAACCTGTATCGGTATTGCTGCGGCAAGCGGGGCCATGATTGGAGGGTGGCTGGGCAGTGTTGTAAGTCCCAGTGCGAGTATATTTATTGCAACAGCATTGATGTGTGTTTCATCCCTTCCTGTAGTTTTTTCAGCGTTACGACATACCCGGGACATTGAGGACCTTCCAGCGTTGACGCATATTGGACGGTGATATTTCAGCGGGGTCTGCAACAAAATTTTCCGGACGTCGTTATGGTTGACGGGATTTCCTTGTTGAAGAGGGAGTTGATGAGCTGATGGTCACGGACGGACGGGAGCAGCCTTTGGAGCAGTTGGTCCTGAAGTCGATTATCGCGACCATGGTGACCTCGACGTTCGGCGAGCAGGTACCGGTGGTTCAATCGGGTGTTACACCGAAAACGACATGGCTTGTCGAGGAGTGATTCGGTCCGAGTCGCATAAGTCGGCGGAATCTGATGCGCCTGTAAGAAACGATTCAGGGTGTTGTAGCTTTTATGAGGTAACGCAGACAGCCATTAAACATGGCAATGCCAAACGCTTGGATTTTTCGGGTACACAGGGCTAGGAAATGGCGAATGGATTGAAAAAACCCAGGATCCGTCTGACATGTTTTTAGGGTTGGCCCTCGGACGTGTGTGGTTTAGCGTGGCTGTTCCCATTACTGAGCGCAGGCGCACCCATGAGTATGGATATTCAAGAGATCAGAAAGCATCTGGCCCGGCCGGCGATAAAACTCGTCGCCGGTGGGTTCCATCCCAGCAATGAGGATGATGAAAGCTGGTTCGGAAAAGTGTTTCTGTTTCGACCTGATGAGGGAGTACCGAGAAACGATGCCGGAGATGAATTGCATCCTTATGCACAGTTTCACTTGCCAAGCCTGCCATTCAATAGCCCGGCTCTGGAGGGGGTTCGCGTACTGACACTGTTTGTTTCTGATCCCTTTCCGGAGGCGTTCGAGCCGATGGGAAATAACTGGCTGATCAGAGAGTATGGGGTCGACGATGTGCTTGTCCGTAAGGAGTTGCCGGTAGCAGGCTCGCACCTCAAGCCCTTCCCCTTGAAGGCCGAGTTGATCGCAGAGGACTTTCCTGTATGGGATGGAGGCGGTGTACCAAAGTATCTTGAAGACCAAATTTGCAAGCTGGAGGAAACGGGGAAGATAGAGTCCTATTACGATATCGTGACTCATACAGATGATCACAAGATCGGCGGATACCCTTCATTCTGCCAACCTGGCGTTGACGTTGGCGATGATTTTCAGTTCGTGTTCCAGATCACATCCGATTCCAGGATAAACCTGAATGTGGTGGATAGTGGAAGTTTGATGTTCTGGAAGCACAAAACGACAGGCGAGTGGGTCATTTACTACGATTTCTACTGAACGACTTGGTCAGGCGGTCAGTCGGTGGCTACGCCTGCTTCGTGTTCTGCCTGGCCAGTTCGCTTTCCAGCCATTCGGCAAAACACCGTGCTTCAGGCGTCGCATTGGCCGCGATGCCGTAGTAGCGAGGCGCGGCATCCATTCATTCTGGACCTATAGCGTTCCGGCACTGCTACTTGGCCAACGCTACGATGGCGGTGGCCCGGGTAAAATCCCCGGCCACCGTGTGTACACCTTTGGAGGTTTTCCACGAGCGCTAGCGAACTCAGCCCTTGGCTGCCATCGCGGTGACTTCCACGCGCATTCCTTCCACCGCCAAAGCGGCCACGCCAACGGCGGCGCGTACCGGCCAGGGCTTGGCGAAGAAGCGCTGGTAGACTTCGTTGAAGGCGGCGCGGTCGGCCATGTCGGTGAGGTAGATGGTCAGGTGCAGGACCCGGTCCATGGAACTGCCGGCGCGCTCCAGCGCAGACTTGAGTGCCTGCAGGGTGCACTCGCTTTGCTCGGTAATGCCGCCCAATTCCAGGCTGCCATCGGCGTGGGTGGGGATCTGGGTGGAGACCAGGAGGCCGCCGAAACCGGCGACGTCGGAGGAGATGGAATCCGCGTCGGGATCGGGTACGAAGGTGATGTCGTGGTTTGCCATGGGGATCTCTTGTTGAGGGGTGATGAGGTGGCGGCCTTGCGCCTTCGAGCAGGGTGATACGCGGTTGATTCTACATCGACCGCTCAAACAGAACGAAACCGCAATATCCGCGCGCCGTCGAAAGGGTCGGTCAGGTAATGCGCGTGTACGCCGAATGTCTCCTGCAAGCGTTGCGGGGTCAGCACCTGCAACGGTTCGCCGAGGGCCACCAGTCGCCCGCGTTCCAGTACTGCCAGACGATCACAGCTCAGCGCCTGGTTCAGGTCATGCAGGGCTATCAATGTCGTCACCGGCAAAGCCTGCACCACGTTCAGGATCGCGAGCTGGTGCTGGATATCCAGGTGATTGGTCGGTTCGTCCAGCAACAGGATCTGCGGGCGTTGGGCCAGGGCGCGAGCGATGTGGACACGCTGGCGTTCGCCACCGGACAAGCTGTGCCAGGTCCGGTTCTTCAGGTGCGCCGCATCGACGTCGCACAGCGCCTGCTGGACGATGGCAGCGTCCTCGTTCGACCACGGACTCAAGGCCGACAGCCACGGCGTTCGGCCAAGTGCCACGGCATCGAACACGTTGATGGCATCCAGCGTGTCGGCCTGTTGCTCCACCACCGCCAAGGCTTGGGCGATGGTTCGCCGTGATAGGGCCTGGAGGCGCTGGCCGTTCAGGTGGATGTCACCCCGGCTCGGTACGCGTACGCCGGCCAGCAGTTTTAGCAGCGTGGATTTTCCCGAACCATTGGGCCCGACGATGCCCAGGGTTTCTCCTCGGCGGATGTCCAGGTGGATATCGTGCAGCAGTTCAGTGTCGCGGACATGGAACCCGAGGCCGGAACAGCTCAGCACGGATTCGCCGATAACAGGTGTGACGGCATTCATCGGGCATTCCTCCGGCCGATCAGGATCAACGCGAACACCGGCGCGCCGACCAGTGCGGTAATGACTCCGACCGGGACCACCTGGCCTTTGATCAGCGTCCGGGACAGGACATCGGCGGCGATCAGAAACAGCGCCCCCCCCAGTGCACTGGCCGGCAGCAGGCGTGCATGCCGGGTGCCCAGCAGCAGTCGCACGGCATGGGGAATGACCAGCCCGACGAAACCGATGGAGCCGACAATCGACACCATCACTGCCGTCACCAGTGCGGCGCAGCTGATCAGCAGAAATTGCACCCGGCGTACCGCAATGCCGAGCGAGGCGGCCGAGTCGGCGCCAAAGGTGAAGGCATCCAGCGCCCGACGGTGCCACAGGCACACGACAAGACCGGCCACGGCAACCGGGACGGACAGCCACACCGACGGCCAGCGCACCCCGCTGAGATTGCCCAGCAACCAGAACATGATGCCGCGAGCCTGTTCGGAACTGGCCGACTTGGTGATCAGAAACGCCGTGAGCGCATTGAACAGCTGCGAACCGGCAATCCCCGCGAGGATGATCTGCGAGGTGCCGCCGGGCGAACCGCTGGCACGGGCCAGCAAAACAACCACGGCGAAGGCGGCAACGGCCCCGGCAAACGCTCCGACCGACAGCGAAACCAGGCCCGCCCCCAGGCCCAGCAACGCCACCAGCACCGCGCCCGTCGAGGCGCCGGCGGAGATGCCGAGCAGGTAGGGATCGGCCAGCGGGTTGCGCAACAGCGATTGCAGAATCACCCCGCAAGTGGCCAGGCCCGCACCGCAGGCCGCGGCCACCAGCGCGCGGGTCAGGCGATAATTCCAGACGATACCTTCGTCGATCGGGTCGAGGACATATCCGGCAGCCCACAGTTTGTTGGCCAGCACCTGGAACACCACACCCGGATCGATGGGCGTTTCACCGATGGCCACACCGGCAATGACGGCCAGCAGCAGGGTCACAACGGCCAGCAATGTGCGAATCAGCGTCCTGGTCATTTCGGCAGGTCATAGCCGTCGATGGCTGATGCCAGGGTTGCCAGTCCGTCGAACATTCTGACGCTGGCCTGCATGGCCATGGCGTCAAGGATGATGATGCGGTTGTTTTTCACCGCGTCCATGTTGCGGGTCACCGGGTCGCTGCGCAGGAATGCCAGTTTCTTCAGATGGTCGTCAGCGGGGAAGCGCCGGCGATCCATGCGTGCGATGACCAGGAACGTCGGGTTGGCCTTGGCGATGGTTTCCCAGCCGACGGTCGGCCATTCTTCGTCGGATTGCACCACGTTACGCACGCCCAGGGTATTGAGCATGAAGTCGGGAATGCCCTTGTGTCCGGCGACATAAGGGTCGATATCCAGACTGGCACTGGAGAACCAGAACAGCGCACTGGTGTGCTCCAGGTTCTTGTTCTGCACCGTGGCGACAGACTTCGCCAGGCTGGCCTTGAGTTCGTCGTTCAACTGCTGGCCTCGTTCCTGCACATCGAAGATCTCGGCCAGTTGGCTGATGCTTTTGTAAATGCTGTCGATGCGAAACGCCTCCAGCCGTGTGCCGTCGGCGCCGACCAGATTGTCCTTGGCTTCGCAGTCGGAGGGCATCAGGTAGGTCGGGATCTGCAGCTCGTGAAACTGCTCGCGGGTACCGACCGCGCCTTGCGGGCCGACCATCCACTCCAGTTCCACCGCCACCAGCTGCGGGCGCTTGCCGATCACCGCCTCGAAGCTCGGCTCGTTATCGGCCAGGCGCGGGATCGGGTCGTTCTCGGTCTTGTACTTGGCCAGCACCTCGTTGAACCACAGTGATGTGCCGACCAGCGTGTGGCCAAGCCCCATGGCGTAGAGCATTTCGGTGCCGGCCTGGCCGATGGTCACGGCGCGGCTCGGTGCCTGCTCGAAGGTCAGCGTGTTGCCGCAATTCTCGACCCTCAGGGGATAGTGGGTCGGGGCCGCATGGGCGAGGGTGGACAGACCCAGCGCAGTGACGAGGATGGCAAGGCGTGACAGCAGCATGACGCAATCTCCAGTTGACCGTACTCGGGGCAGGGGTACGGACTGGAAACACATCATCGAACGCTGCCGTTAAAGCACTGACGTGACGATCACTGCAGGTGACGCACGGCGCAAGGATGTCCTTCCCGGACACCCCGCCGGTTAGTGATTTGCTTGGCCGGCAGGTCTCCTGACTGATGCGTCATCGCCTGGCTCCAGCCTTCCCGGGAGCGATCCCAGTGGCAGTTCAGGAGCAGGCTCGGCACCTACAGTTGCGGGGGCAGTTCCGATTGATGCCATATCAGGCATCTCGGATTCCCTATTAATCCCATGTGGAAACCGGCGGCCGGCATGGTAGTCGATCATGCCGTCCAACGGTCCAGTTTTTTTCTCGGGTAGGCCGATTCCCCGCCGCTCGCGTGGTACTCGCCCTTGAGCGGCCATTTTTATTGCTGTTTGTTTCAGTATGTAGGCTGTTTCTTTAAATGCGTCGGAAACGTCCTGTTGATGCTCCGAGATATGGAATAGCAGCCTGAGATGATTCATTATGTTTGTAGGTCGCTGAACTACACCTGTACTGCAAACGCTTTAATCGTTGTATCGAAAAGGAATTCACAGGCTGTTGGCGAAAACTTTTTTATTGGGGTTGGCTAGCGGCGTGGATTCCAGTCATTGTTGTTTTTCGTGATGGCGCATGCTGTTACTTAAAGTGTCTGGAGGGGTTATGGCTTCAAGCAGTTTTCAAAACGAAGTACCCAAGGCTCGCGTCAATATCAAACTCGATTTGCACACCGGTGGTGCGCAGAAGAAAGTCGAGCTACCGCTGAAGTTGATGGTGATGGGGGATTACAGTAACGGTAGGGAGCAGCGTTCCCTGTCGGAAAGAAGCAAGGTCGATGTCAACAAAAACAACTTCGACAGCGTCCTGGCCGAGTTCTCGCCACGCCTGACACTGGCCGTGGAAAATACCTTGGTCAACGATGGCTCCGACGCCTGCGTCCAGCTGCGATTCCAGGGTATGAAGGATTTTGAACCGGAACAGGTGGCGCGGCAGATACCGCAACTTCGTGCCCTGTTGGCGATGCGTAACCTGTTGCGCGACCTCAAGTCGAACCTGTTGGACAACGCCACCTTTCGCTACGAACTGGAGCGCATCCTCAAGGATGACACGCTGAGTGACGAGTTGAGAGCCGAATTGGCCGCTCTGGCTCCAGAACAAGATCGTTAATTCACCTCGGTTGGTTTAAAGGGAAGTTCCCACAATGTCCGTAGAAAACTCTTCCGCGCATTCGCGTGGCGCTGCAGTGTTGTCTAAAGAAAATCAAAGTGTCTATAGCAGCCTGTTCAGCAAGATCAATCTCAGTCCGGTTGTAGAACTGGGCGGCATCGATGTTTTTCAGAATGCCGAAGCATTGTCCGAGGCTTCGGCCGATGAGCGAGTGACGGCGGCCGTCAGTGTTTTTCTGAAGTTGCTCAAACAATCGTCGAAGAAAGTCGAGCGCCTGGATAAGACCCTGTTGGATGAACATATTGCGTCGCTGGATGCGCAGATCAGCCGTCAACTGGATGCAATCATGCACCATGCGGATTTTCAACGCGTCGAGTCGACCTGGCGCGGCGTCAAATCGTTGATCGATCAGATCGACTTCCGCCAGAACGTGCGGATCGAACTGTTGGACCTGAGCAAGGATCACTTGATCCAGGATTTCGAAGATGCACCGGAGATCGACCAGAGCGGGCTGTATGTGCATACCTACACCCAAGAGTACGACACCCCCGGTGGTGAGCCGATCGCGGCGGCCGTTTCCAATTATGAGTTCGATCGGGGCCCGCAGGACATCACCCTGCTGCGCAATATTTCCAAAGTTGCCGCAGCCGCGCACATGCCTTTCATCGGTGCCGTCGGCCCGGCGTTCTTTGGCAAGGAGTCGATGGAGGAGGTTGCTGCGATCAAGGACATCGGCAACTACTTCGACCGCGCCGAGTACGTCAAGTGGAAGTCATTCCGCGACAGTGAAGATGCCCGTTACATCGGCCTGACCATGCCGCGCGTGTTGGGTCGTTTGCCCTACGGTCCGGACACGGTTGCGGTGCGCAGTTTCAACTACATCGAAAGCGTCAAGGGCCCTGATCACCACAAGTACCTGTGGACCAACGCCTCGTTCGCCTTCGCGGCAAACATGGTCAAGAGCTTCATCGCCAACGGCTGGTGCGTACAGATTCGCGGACCGCAGTCCGGCGGCGCGGTCACCGATCTACCGATTCACTTGTACGATCTGGGTACGGGCAGCCACCCGCGAATGGATTGCCCGGGACGTCAGCGGCAATCGTCCCCAGCCGTGGTTACCGGCACCGATCGTCGAGGTGCGTCACCACCTGATCCAGCGTTTCGAAAAAGGCTTCCTGCTGCGCGGCGTGGATATCGAAGTCACCCTGGACGCCAATGGCTTTTCCGGCGAGGGCGACATCAGCCTGTTCGGCGAGATGCTCCATCGCTTCTTTGGCCTGTACGCCGACATCCATGTATTCAACCAGCTCACGCTGATCCTGCAACCTACCGGAAAGTGCCTGCGATGGAACGAGAACCACAGTCAGCGTATTCCCGGCTGAAAGCCAGTGGATTACTGGAAGTACTGCAGGGGCGGGTGGCGGAGGCCAATCTGTATCGCTTCTGCCAGTTGCTGGAACAGGCCTTGCCGGATCATCCGCCACTGGGTAGCACGGCTCATCCGGCGGATGACCCGGTACGCTTTCGGCCCGACCCTGGCATGGGCTTTCCTGCCGGGGAATTGAAGGCGATCGAAACCAGCGACCATCATCCGCAGCGCCCGGCAACGGTGCGCACGCGCCTGCTTGGGTTGTACGGCGTGGACTCGCCGATGCCGACCGCTTTCCTCGACGATATCGCCCTGCGTCGGGAGGGGCATGAGGCAGTGGAAGCCTTCCTCGATATTTTCAACCACCGGATCTTTACCCAGTTCTACCGTATATGGCGCAAGTACTCCTATCCGGCCGCGTTCGAGGCGGGCGGCGTCGATGCGACTTCGCAGTGCCTGCTGGGGTTGATCGGCCTGGGAATTCCCGGCACCTCCCGGCAGATCGCCACGCCGGTATCACGCTTTCTGGCGCTGCTCAGCGTGATGCGCCTGCCCACTCGCAACGCCGAAGGCATCATCGCGCTGGTCAAGCTGCTGGCCCCCCAGACCCAGGCACGGGTGACGCCCCATTGGCCGCAGAAAATCCCCTTGGCGCAGCCGGCCAGTCTGTCCAGCCAGCGCCCGGTGAGTTTGTCCCAAGGCACGCCCCTGGGCAGTGTCGGGCATGACGCCAACAGCCAGTTGCACCTGGCGCTGTTCACCGAGGATGCAGACGAAGCCCGTGGCTGGTTGCCGGGTGGCCAGTTGCACAACGACCTGCTGGTGCTGCTGCGTGTGTACCTCGGCTGGCGTTGCACCGCGAAGCTGCAATTGTCACTACCGCTGCGCAGCCTGCCGGCGCCGGTGCTGGGGCGCGCCTCGGTACGGCTGGGCATGACCGCTGTGCTGGGCCCGGGCAGTGACGCCTGGCAGGTCGGGGCGCACGACACCATCACCCTCAATCTGGGCCGATACCAGGGCCTTTCGAAAAATTCCCGGGACAGGGAGATACACCATGTCACGTACGGTTTTTAAATCATCGATGGTCGTTGCGCTGGGTGCATGGCTCGCCGGTTGTGGGGTGACCCAGTCAGTGACGGACAGCACCACCTCCGCCGCCAGCTCGATTTTCTACAAGCAGGTGAAGACCTTGCACCTGGACTTCAGTGGGCGGGCATCGATGAATACCGATGGCGCAGCCATGAACGCATTGTCGGTCGCCACGCTGGTTCGGGTGTACCAACTCAGCGACAGCAAGATGCTGGAGAAGGCCACCTACGACAGTTTGCTGAGCCATGACGGCAGGCTGCTGAGCGCGGATCTGCTGGACAAGCGGACCGTGGTGGTCAAGCCGGGCGAGGGGGCGCAACTGAGCGTGCCCCTGGACACTAACGCGCGTTCCGTTGCAGTGGTCGCGTTGTTCCGCGAACCCGACAGCCAACCGAAGACATGGCGCCTGACGCTGACCCGTGATGACCTGGATCCGGACCGGGCCCGGGTCATCGAGTTGGCGGACAACCTGCTGACCTTGCGCCCCCTGGCCAAGGAATAACCGATGACCGAACTCAATCCTTCGCTCTACGAAATGCTGCTGCAGAATTTCGACGGCGAGCTGCACCTGTATCGGGTTGGCGAAGAAGACCAGCAGACCCTGTCGGTGCTGGACAACCTGCAACGCATCCTCAACAGCCGGGCGGGCACGCTCAGTCATCTGCCCGATTACGGCCTGCCGGACATGGGCCTGATCCTCCAGGGGTTGCCGGGCACGGCGCATGCCCTGATGCGAAGCATGGGCGATACCTTGCTCAAGTACGAACCGCGCCTGGCAGCGGTGAACATCGAACTGCTGCCGCAGGTGCGACCGGGTCATCTGGAATACGCCCTCGACGTGCAGCTCAAGGCGGGGCAGCGGGTAACGTTCGGTACCACCCTGGCGCCCGAGGGCAGGGTGCTGGTGCGTCACCTGAAGCGGCAGAACTACCTGTCGGCCATGAACCTGTAACGGAAGGGAAGCTGGATGACGGCGTTGTTTGAAATGCGTATACGCGCGGGCGGTGATTCGCGCGGCTTGGGCGAGTTCATGGCGTTGCGTGATGAACTGGCCAAATTGAGCCACCCGGCGTGTCCGGACGTGAACTGGGTCAAGGTCGAGCAGTTGTGCCTGACCTTGTTCCAGAACAACGGGGCGGATCTGCAAACCACGGTCTCTTACGCGCTGGCGCGCAGCCAACGCCATGGCCTGCCAGGCATGGTGGAAGGGGTGGCATTGATCGAGGCGCTGAGCTGCGACTGGCCGCACCTGTGGCCGCCAGTGGAATCGCTGCGCCTGGATAGCCTGAGCTGGCTGTTCGCCCAATTGCAGCCCTTGCTGCGCAGCCTGGCGCTGGATACGCGCAGCTTGCCGACACTGGTTCACCTGGACACCGAGTTGAGCCGTTTGAACCAACGACTGGACATTCAGGCACACGTCCTGCCGGAAACGCTGCAGGCGCTGCGTCAGCAGGTCGATAGCCTGATGCGACGTTTGCAGCAAAGCCCGGCTTCGGGGGAAACCGTGCCGTTGTCGACGAGAGGCCCTGAACCGGCATTCGTGATGCCGGTGGTGATCCTGCCGCCCCCTCGCATGCCTGAAGCGGGGACTGCAGACCCGACGACAAAGAGACGTCGAATGGCCCTGTGGCTGTTCGCCGTGGTGACTGCCATCGCCTTGACCGGCTGGTTTGGGTGGAAGCATTGGCTGGCAGGGCAGGCCAGCGATCGCTTGCCTGCCGATCCCGTGCAGCTGGACAGTCTGATGCTGTTCGATGCCGGCAGCGCCGAGCTCAAAGCCGGCTCGACCAAAGTGCTGATCAATGCCCTGGCCGGGATCAAGGCCCGGCCAGGCTGGCTGATCGTCATCAACGGGCATTCCGATGCCACCGGCGATGCCGGACAGAACCTTGCGCTGTCGCGCGCCCGCGCTTGGGCTGTGCGTGACTGGATGCAACGCATGGGCGACATCCCGGACCGTTGTTTTGCTGTCCAGGGGCTCGCCGCCAGCGCGCCGGTCACCGGTAATGACACCGAGTCCGGACGCGCGGCCAACCGACGTGTCGATATCCGTCTGGTGCCGCAAGAGGGGGCCTGTGGAAGCTGAAAAAAAAGGTGGCAGGCCGCAGGAAAAATCGGTGGATTCTGGCGCAGCTGTAGGCAGCGACTCACAATGTTGTAGGTTTCGCGCAGTCATTTTGACGATGATTAAACAAGCTCCGACAAATACGTTGGTTTTCCATGTGCACGCCCCACAGCCGATTAAAACACGCTGAAAACACAGGAAATGTCCGACGTGTTTTTAGGGTTGGCTGTCGGAAGTGCGGCGGTTAGCGTGGTCGCTCTCATCACTGCGCAGAGCGTCACCATGCCCGACGACACATTCAAGACCCATGCGCCATCAACGGCGCAAAGCACCACCCCGTATGCCTCTGGCGATTCGAAAAAATTTCAACAGGCCGCCGACCGTGCCCTGGACCACTACCTCAAACCCTCCGCTGCGCAAGACACCTGCAATCGGCGCAAACCCGCGATGATTTTCATCGTCGCTCCCGAAGTCGACAACGAAACGCTACTGGCCCAGGTCTGCGAACTGCTGGCGTCGGCCAATGCCATGGTCAGCGACCTGGCCGGGCTGGTGGACGGAACCCAGCGCAACACGATGCTGGCGGTTCAGCAGGTGATCATGCTGGGTGAGCTGGCGGTGAATCGGGTACTGGATAATGTGGTGCCGGCGCAAAAGGCTCAAGTGCTGCCGAACAACTGACGGATCAAGGTCGGTGTACTCCCGGTCAGTGCTTGAACGATCGCCGAAAGGGGGGCCTGGCGCACATGGGTTTGCATCCTGCATCCATGCAGCGCCGAATTGCTTTATTCACTCCACTAAACGGTCTCTATACGTGCGCGAAGGAGAATCCAACTATCCGCCAAATCCAATGATTGCTTTGGTTTCCAGGTACTCTTCAAAGCCGTAGACACCGTATTCACGACCATTACCAGATCGCTTATAACCTCCGAACGGAGCCATGGGATTCCAGGCGGGGTAGTTCAGATGCACTTGTCCCGCGCGAATACGCGAGGCAACTGCACGTGCAAGATCAAGGTTCTGAGACTGAACATGGGCGCCCAACCCATATACCGTGTCGTTTGCGATAGCGACCGCCTCATCGACCGTCTCATACGGGATGATGCACAACACTGGACCAAAAATTTCTTCTTGGGCGATCCGCATTGTGGAATCTACCTCGGAGAAAACAGTCGGTCGTGTGTAGAAGCCCTTTTCAAAGCCCGGTACACGTCCTGGTCCGCCGCAAACGAGTTTTGCGCCCTCACTAATGCCAGCCTCGATCATTGCTTGCACGCGATTGAACTGGGCCTCGTTGGCAATGGGGCCGAGTACTGTATCTTCCGATTGCGGATCACCAACGATGATTGCATTGGCGGTTGCTGAAGCCAGCGATTCGACCTCCGCCAGCCGATCCTTTGGAACGATCATTCTTGTTGGGGCGCTGCACGATTGTCCGACGTTGCGAAACGCAGACATCACTCCCAGCGGAACGGCTTTGGCGAAGTCGGCGTCGGGAAGCAGCAGGTTCGGGGACTTGCCTCCCAGTTCTTGAGTGACGCGTTTCACCGTATGGGCGGCCGCCTGTGCGACCAGAGCGCCTGCGCGGTTTGAGCCGGTAATCGAAATCATATCGATATCGGGATGCGCCGCCATGGCTGCGCCGACCTCGGAGCCGCTTCCATTCACCAGGTTGAATACGCCGGCCGGGAGGCCTGCGTCATGCACCAGTTGTGCAAAAAGAAGGGCGCTCAGAGGCGACAATTCACTTGGCTTCAAGACCACTGTGCATCCAGCAGCAATAGCCGGGGCGACTTTCGCGGTGATTTGATAAAGCGGCCAGTTCCACGGAGTGATGAGGCCGCAGACGCCTATGGGTTCGCGTTCAATCGCCGTGCCGCCTTCAACCGTCTGGAAACGATAGGTGGACAGCAGGTCGCGGGCGACCCGAACGTGTTCGGCGGCCAGAGGCACTTGCATTGCCCGTGCGGAACCGATGGCTGCGCCCATCTCGAGCGAGAGCGCCTGCGCGAGCTGTTCTTTTCGCTCAAGGATGAGATCGTAGATCTTCCCAAGGACAAGCGCGCGCGATTCTGCGCAGGTAGCAGACCAACCAGGAAATGCTGCACGCGCCGCCGCTACTGCCCGATCAACATCCTCGGCGGAGCCTTGCGCGACCTGCGCAACGACCTCTTCAGTTGCCGGATTGACCACCGGCAAACTTGCCGGGATTGCCGGGGAAGACCAACAGCCATTGATATAAAATTTGTGAGACGTTTGCGGATCAACGCTGTAGCTATTCGAAGATTGTGTTGTCATCCAACTGGCTCCCTAGAGCGGTAATAGGCACTGCAAGCAGCAGAGGGCGGTCTGGCTCGCGACCTTGCAAGGCCGCTGAAACATAGATCGAGCCGAACGTGGAAATCACCGCAACATCGCCGTGGCGACCGGGACTTCTCGATGCCGGGTCTTCTCAATAAGCTAACAAAGCGTGCCAGATAAAATGTGCTGTTCTTCAGGTTTGCAAGGGAGAATCTGCTGTATCTGTCAGCTTGACTTGGCGACGCGTACAAATGTTGCTTTGACCCGGTATGTCACGCCTGTCGCTATCCATATAGAAGCTAGGTTGTCCCATAGCGCATCGACGCTTGACTGGCCCCCGCCTCACCTCGCAGCACAATCAGCGGGCGCGTCCTCAGCGAATGCCCCCGTTCTCCTTCCGCCACTCATAAATACTGCCGCACATGGCGTTGTGCGTGGCTTACCAGCGCACCAAAACCGCCCGCAAAGGCATGGGAACAGGGGGTGGAACGCCCGAGTCTGGAGCGTCCCGCAAAGTCTGCTGAGCAGGCCCTGCAAAACGGTGGTTTGTACCAAGCAGCCTATACTTTTAACAGTTTATGCATCGTCTCTTGGTGTTGTAATAAATCCGTGATGCAGCGTTGCACCGATGCTTCCAGAGCGGCGTAACTGCTTGACCCGTCATGACTTCAACCATCATTAAGGACCGCACTCATGAGCTTTCTTCGACCCAAGTTTATTACCTTTGACTGCTACGGCACGTTGACCAACTTTCAAATGGGAAACATGACGCGCGAGCTGTTCGCCGATCGTGTCCCTTTCGAGCAAATGGATCAGTTCGTCAAGGACTTCTCCGCCTATCGCCTGGATCAGGTGATGGGTGACTGGCGGCCGTATGATGAAATCATCAAGACCGCCTTGGCGCGCGTCTGCAAGCGTTGGGGTGTCGAGTACCGGAACGAAGGCCAACTCTATTACGACGCCGTACCGACATGGGGCCCTCATGCCGACGTACCGGCTGGCCTGGCAAAAATCGCCGACAAGATTCCTTTGGTGATTTTCTCCAACGCGATGGACGAGCAGATCATGTCCAACGTCGACAAGCTCGGCGCTCCTTTCCATAAAGTCTTCACCGCCCAACAGGCCCAAGCCTACAAGCCGCGCCTGGCCGCCTTCGAATTCATGCTCGATAACCTCGGCTGCGGCCCAGAGGACGTTCTGCATGTGTCCTCGAGCTTCCGTTATGACCTGATGCCGGCCAGCGACATGAAGATCAAGAACAAGGCCTTCGTTGCTCGTGGTCATGAACAACCAGCGAACGCGGTCTATGGCTACCACCAGATCCCGGATATCGGCGCATTGCCCGGGTTGGTCGGTCTCTAAGTCTCAGGGCACTCTTCAAGGCAAAAGGGGTTAGACATGGGCAGTGAGTCCTATTGGCTCGATACCGCACCGCAATTCACCGGTGCTCGGCTCGGCGCGTTGCCCGGGCAGGTCGATGTGGCCATCGTCGGTGGTGGTTTCACCGGCCTGGCAGCGGCCCGGGCCCTGGCCTTGAAGGGGGCCAGTGTGGTGGTGCTGGAAGGAGGGCGGGTCATTGGCGAGGCGTCAGGGCGTAATGGCGGTCAGTGCAACACCGGCGTTGCCCAGGACTACGCGGCGCTCAGTGCCAGCCTCGGCGCCGATAAAGCGCGAGCCTATTACCTGG
This sequence comes from Pseudomonas fluorescens, assembly GCF_902497995.1. Lineage (GTDB taxonomy): Bacteria > Pseudomonadota > Gammaproteobacteria > Pseudomonadales > Pseudomonadaceae > Aquipseudomonas > Aquipseudomonas fluorescens_BK. The sequence goes on from NZ_CABVII010000018.1 coordinate 130,796, forward strand.
CCTATGAAAGCGCTGTGCAGAGCGTCGTTTCGTTGGTGGAGCAGGAGCAGATTGCCTGCGACCTCAAGCGTAATGGCAAGCTCAAGCTGGCCGCCAAACCGATGCATTACGAAGGTTTGGCACGTACCTGCGAATTGATTCGGCGGGAGGTCGACGCCGAGGTCGAATTGCTCTCTGCGCAAGAGGCCCGTGCTGAAGCCAACTCGGTCCAGTTCCATGGAGGCTTGCTGCAGCGTAACGGCGTGCAGATGCACGTCGGGCGCTTCGGTGTCGGGCTGGCCGAGGCGGCGGCACGTCACGGTGCGTTGATCTTTCAAGGCGTGTCAGTGACGGACTGGAAAGCCCTTGCCGGCGGCTATCAGGTCAACACCACCAAGGGCTCGCTACACGCCACGCAGATTCTGCTGGCCACAGGCACGTGCCAGCAGGGTGGATTGGGCTGGTATCGGCGGCGGATCGTGCCGGTGGGCAGTTTCGTGATCGCCACCGAGGTGCTAACGCAGGCCCTGATCGACAGCTTGCTCCCGGCACGGCGTTCCTATGTCACCAGCCGCATGATCGGTAACTATTTCCGCCTGACGCCGGACAACCGCTTGCTGTTTGGCGGTCGTGCCCGGTTTGCCATGTCCGACAGCATTTCCGACGCCAAGAGCGGCAAGGTGTTGCAGGCGGCAATGGTCCAGATGTTCCCGCAACTGGCGAACGTGAAGATCGACTACTGCTGGGGTGGCCTGGTGGATATGACCTCCGATCGGTTACCCCGGGCCGGGCAGCATGGAGGGGTTTATTACTCCATGGGCTACAGCGGTCATGGGGTGCAAATGTCGGTGCACATGGGGCAGGTCATGGCCGAGGTCATGGCCGGCAAGGTCGAGGCCAACCCGTGGCGCGAACTCGATTGGCCAGCTATTCCCGGGCATTTCGGCAAGCCCTGGTTCCTGCCTCTGGTAGGCGCGTATTACCGCCTGCAGGACTACCTGCACTGAGTTCATGGGGACGCTTTACGTTTCAACAAATTGCGTTAATCGCGAGCAATCGAGCCTTATCATTGACGAAAGGTAGAACGGACATGACTGACAACAAAAAAAATATCGACGCCCAGTTGATCACCGGTGAAGAAAGTCTGCGCGTATTCGAAGGGCTCAATCGCGGCATGTCGCGTCGCAATGCATTGCAGATGCTGGGGTTGGCCGGGGTGGCTGTCGCGGGCGCCAGTAGTCTGTTCGGCGCCGCCGGCAAGCTGTTTGCCGATGATCAAGCCGCCAGCCCTGGCAAAGGCAAGCCGGGCGGACGGATTCGCGTTGCCGGTCAGACCTCCTCCACCGCCGACACCCTCGATCCGGCCAAAGGCTCATCGTCAACCGACTACGTGCGTCATTACATGTTCTACAACGGCCTGACGCGTTTCGACAGCCATATGGTGCCGCAGCTGGAGTTGGCCGAGCGTATCGACACCACTGATGCCACGCTCTGGGTGATCACCCTGCGCAAGGAAGTGACCTTCCACAACGGCAAGGCGCTGACCGCCGCCGACGTGGTGTTTTCTCTGTTGCGCCACAAGGATCCAATCACCGGTTCCAAGGTCCTGCCGCTGGCGTCGCAGTTCGCCGAGGTCAAGGCCGTCGGCACCCACGAAGTGCAGATACAATTGAGCGGCCCGAATGCTGAATTGCCGTCGGTTCTTGCCATCTCTCATATGTTGATCGTTCCCGAGGGGACGAGCGATTTCAGCCAGGGCATCGGTACCGGTCCGTTCAAGGCCAAGGAGTTCAAGCCCGGGGTGCGTTCGATTGGTGTGCGCAATACCAATTACTGGAAACCCGGCTTGCCGTATCTGGACGAGATCGAATTTATCGCCATTGCCGACGAGCCGTCGCGGATCAACGCCCTGTTATCGGGCGACGTACACATCGTCAACGAGGTTAACCCGCGCTCAACGGTTCGCATCAAGGCCAGCACCAAGCATCGGGTCGTGGACTCGCCGTCGGGTAACTACACTGACCTGATCATCCGTCAGGACCAGCTGCCAGGGAAAAGCCCGGAATTCACCCAGGCCATGAAACTGCTGCTGGACCGGGAACAGATCAAGTCGGCGATATTCCGTGGCTACGCCCGGGTCGGCAACGATCACCCGATCGCACCCGGTGCGCGCTTCTTCAACGCTGACCTGCCACAACGTGCCTACGACCCGGAAAAAGCCAGGTTCCTGCTCAAAAAGGCCGGCATGGAAAGCATCACCATGCCGCTGATGTGCTCGCCAGCCGCGACCGGTTCGGTGGACATCGCCGTGCTGCTGCAGCAGTCGGCCAAAGAGGCCGGGCTCAAGCTCGACGTCAACCGCCTGCCGGCCGATGGGTACTGGTCCAATCACTGGGCGAAGCATCCGCTGAGCTTTGGCAACATCAACCCGCGGCCCAATGCCGACATGCTTTTCTCGCAGTTCTTCCAGTCGACGGCACCCTGGAATGAGTCCGGCTGGAAAAACGATCAGTTCGACCAGCTGTTGGTTCAAGCCCGAGGTGAAACCGACGAGGCCAAGCGCGGCAAGATGTACGCAGACATGCAAACCCTGGTGCATGAGCACAGCGGTATCGGCGTGCCAGTGTTCATCAGCAACATCGATGGCGTCGATCAGCGAGTCAAGGGCTACGGCACCAATCCCCTGGGCGGTTTCATGGGGTACATGTTTTCCGAGCAAGTCTGGCTGGACGCTTGATAACAGTCGGGTTTTTGCTGCAGCTACATTGCATGAGGATAGGGTGATGAACAGCAACACACTGTGGTTGATCGGCCGGCGCGTGGGCGCGGCGATCGTGACCTTGTTGATTGTGTCCATGGTGGTTTTTGCCATCACGGCGGTGCTGCCGGGGGACGCGGCGCAACAGTCGCTCGGGCAGTTCGCCACGCCGGAACAAGTGGCCGCCTTGCGCTTGAAAATGGGGCTGGATCAGCCCGGTGTGTTGCGTTACCTGCACTGGTTGACGAGCCTGCTCAGTGGTGACATGGGGCTGTCGGTGTCCAACGCCATGCCGGTCAGCGACTTGATGGCCGGGCGGGTACCCAACACCTTGATGCTGGCGGCCGCCACGGCGCTGGTGTCAGTGCCTGTGGCGTTGACCCTGGGCATCGGTTCGGCCATGGGCCGGGGCGGGCGCATCGACAGCTTCCTCAGCTTTTTGACCTTGACCATGGTGGCGGTGCCGGAGTTTCTGGTCGCGACCCTGGCGGTGCTGATATTCGCGGTGAACCTGGGCTGGTTGTCGGCGCTGTCCTACGCCAGTGACATCACGTCACCCTGGCAATTCATGCGCACTTACGCGTTGCCGGTGATGACGCTGTGCTGCGTGATTGTCGCGCAAATGGCGCGCATGACCCGGGCGGCGGTGATCGATCAGCTCGACAGTCCTTACGTGGAAATGGCCCGGCTCAAAGGTGTAAGCAAGATTCGGATCGTCCTGCGCCATGCCTTGCCCAATGCCATCGGGCCCATTGCCAATGCCATCGCGCTGAGCCTGTCGTACCTGCTGGGCGGGGTGGTAATCGTCGAGACGATCTTCAACTACCCCGGCATCGCCAGTCTGATGGTCGATGCGGTAACGAACCGCGACATGGCGCTGGTTCAGGCCTGCACCATGTTGTTTTGTACGGCGTATTTGACGTTGGTATTGATTGCCGACCTGTGCGCAATTCTTTCCAACCCGAGGCTGAGAAATCAATGAACAATCTCATTGTGAAATCGCCGGCTACTTCCAAATTGGCGCTGGGCAAGGGTTCCCACGGATCGTCCTGGCTCGGCCTGGCTGGCGCTGCGATGTGTGTGATCTGGTTGCTGGTGGCCATCTTCGGCCCGTGGCTGGCACCGCATCCGGTGGGGGAAGTGGTCTCCGACAATGTCTTCGACACCCTGAGCGCTGCTTACCCGTTAGGCACCGATTACCTGGGCCGCGACATGCTCAGCCGGATCCTCGTCGGCGCGCGGTTCACCGTGGGCCTGGCCTTGGTGGCCGCGGTATTGGCCAGCGGTCTGGGGACCAGCTTCGCGTTGCTGTCGGTGGTTTCGCCCAAGTGGCTGGATGAGTTGATCAGTCGCTTTATGGACGCCTTCATTTCGATCCCCAGCAAGATGCTGGCGCTGATCATGGTCTCGGCTTTCGGCTCCTCGGTCACCTTGCTGATCTGCACGGCGGTATTGAGCTTCACCCCCGGTGCATTCCGCATCGCCCGCAGCATGGCAGTGAATATCGAAGCCCTGGAGTACGTGCAAGTGGCCCGTACTCGCGGCGAGCGTCGGCTGTACATCGCCTGCGTGGAAATCCTGCCGAACATGCTCAACCCGGTGCTGACGGACTTGGGCTTGCGCTTTGGCTTCATCGTGCTGCTGCTCAGTGGCATGAGCTTCCTGGGCTTGGGCGTGCAACCGCCGGACGCCGACCTCGGCTCGCTGGTGCGCGAGAACATTGGCGGCCTCAATCAGGGGGCGCCGGCCATCGTGATTCCGGCCCTGGCCATCGGTACCCTGACCATCGGTGTGAATCTGTTTATCGACCGACTGTCGTCGCGACGTAGTCGACGTTCGGGAGGCCATTGAAATGAGTGAATTAATTCGGGTTCAAGACCTGCGAGTGGTCGCCTGTGGCGAGCTTGGTGAGGTGGAAATCGTCAAGGGCGTGAGCTTCTCCCTGCAAAAAGGCGAAGTGCTGGCGTTGATCGGTGAGTCCGGCTCCGGCAAGACCACTATCGCCTTGGCGTTGCTCGGTTATGCCCGCCGCGGTTGTCGACTGGCTGGCGGCGTGGTGCAAATCGGCGAGCACGACATGCTGGCGTTAAGCGAAAGTCAGTTGCAAGGACTGCGGGGCAACCGGGTGTCGTATATCGCCCAGAGCGCCGCCGCGGCGTTCAATCCGGCGAAAAGACTCATCGATCAAGTGATTGAGGGGGCTTTGATTCATGGCTTGGGCAGCCAGGCTGTGCTTGAGGCCAAGGCCATCGAGTTATTCCGCGACCTGGCCCTGCCAGACCCTGATCGCATAGGCCAGCGCTACCCTCATCAGGTATCTGGCGGGCAACTGCAACGGGTGATGGCGGCCATGGCACTGATCAGCGATCCATTGCTGGTGGTGCTCGACGAGCCGACGACGGCGCTTGATGTGACCACCCAGATCGATGTGCTGCGCGCCTTCAAACGGGTGGTGCGCGAACGTGGCGCGACGGCGGTCTACGTATCCCATGACTTGGCCGTGGTAGCGCAGATGGCCGATCAGATCGTGGTGCTCAATGGCGGCGAAATCTTCGAACAGAGCGCCACGGCGCCCTTGCTCAAAGGCCCGGCCCACGAATACACCCGCAGCTTGCTGGCGGCAGCACGGCCGGACACCACGATTCGTCCACCTTGCGGCATCGCTGAAGACACGCCTTTACTGACCATCCAGGGGTTGACCGCCGGTTACGGCAACAAGAACGCACAAGGAATGCCGTCGATTCGCGTATTGGAGGACATTGATCTGACCGTGCGTCGGGGCCAGGCGATTGGCGTCATCGGTGAGTCAGGTTCTGGCAAGTCGACGTTGGCGCGGGTGGTGGCCGGGTTGTTGGCGCCGGCCCTCGGCGGGCTGACCTTCGATGGTCAGCCCCTGGGTGGCAGCCTGTCGTCGCGCACCGACGAGCAGTTCCGACGCATTCAAATGGTCTTCCAGAATGCCGACACCGCACTCAACCCGATGCACAGCGTCAGCACCATTCTGAGTCGTCCGCTGAAGATGTATTTCGGCCTCAAGGGTGCGGCTTTGCGCGAGCGTATCGGCGAGTTGCTGGATCTCGTTCGTTTGCCGCGCACCATGGCTGAGCGTCGTCCGAACGAACTGTCCGGCGGGCAGAAACAACGGGTCAATCTGGCCCGGGCCCTGGCGGCCAAGCCGGACCTGATTCTCTGCGACGAAGTGACCTCGGCGCTGGATACCGTGGTCGGTGCTGCGATTCTCGAACTACTGCGCGACCTGCGCCAGCAATTGGGCGTGTCCTATCTGTTCATCAGCCATGACATCTCTACCGTGCGAGCGCTGTGCGACGACATCGTGGTGATGTACAGCGGCCACAAGATTCAGGCCGGTACCCGGCAATCGTATGCGCAGGCACCCTTCCATCCCTACACCGACCTGTTGATCCATTCCGTGCCGGAGTTGCGCCAGGGCTGGCTGGAAAGTTGCGGAACCACGACCTGTGGCACGCTGCCGCCCATCGGAGCAAAGGCCAATGTGCCAGGGCTGTGCACCTTCCTCAATCGTTGCCCGGTGCGGATTGACGGTCGGTGCAATTGCGTCCCGCCGGAGCGTCGGTTGATCGTTGGCGGCAGTGAAATCCTCTGCCATCACGACAGTGCCGAGTTGCTGGAAACCCAGCAGGATTCAAACAACATGATCGCGGGAGCCTACGCATGAACGGGCGTTTCGTAAGGCTGGCCGAACAGAGTCGGCCAACCGTCCAACTGAAGGTAGACGGGATGCCCATCGAGGCGCTGCAGGGCGATACGCTGATGGTCGCGTTGTTGACTCAGGGCTCGGCGTTGCGCCAATCGGAGTTCGATCCAGGGCGGCGCGCCGGCTTCTGCCTGATGGGCGCCTGCCAGGATTGTTGGGTCTGGACCCGCAGCGGCGAGCGTCTGCGCGCCTGTTCCAATGAGGTCCGTGAAGGGCTGGATATTGTCACCACACAACCGGAGGCGATATGGCCACTGCGCGGCTGAGCACTCATCGAGTCGTTGTCGTCGGCGCCGGGCCGGCCGGCACACGTTGTGCCGAAACCCTGGTCGCCGCTGGATTCAAGCCCATCCTGATCGATGAAAATCGCCGGGATGGCGGGCAGATCTACCGTCGCCAGCCCGAAGGTTTTACCCGGGATTACGCCACCTTGTATGGCACAGAAGCCAGCAAGGCCGGAGACCTGCACCAAAGCTTCGACCGCTTGCGCGGGCAGATCGACTACCGCCCGGACACGCTGGTGTGGAACCTGACACCGGGGCAACTGTGCTGTGTCAGCCAGGGCAAGCATTCGACAGTGGATTACGACGCGCTGATCCTCTGCACCGGCGCCACCGACCGCTTGATGCCGATCGAAGGCTGGCAGTACGCGGGCACCTATAGCCTCGGCGGTGCGCAGATCGCCCTCAAATCCCAGGCTGTGTCCATCGGCCACCGCGTGGTGTTCATGGGCAGCGGGCCGTTGCTGTATCTGGTCGCCAGTCAGTACGTGAAAGCCGGGGCCAAAGTCGCGGCAGTGCTCGACACCTCGCCGTTGAGCAAGCGAATCGGCGCGTTGCCGAAACTGCTGGCGCGCCCGGGGTTGCTGTTCACCGGAATGAAACTGTTGGCGCAGTTGTATCGCGCGAAGATCCCGGTGCACCTGGGCATTTCGCCGCTTCAAGTGCTGGGCGATGCGGCCAGCGGTGTCAGTGGTGTACGCGTGCGCACGGCGCGAGGTGAGACCTTGACGGTGGAGTGCGATGCCGTGGCGCTGGGTTATCACCTGCGCCCGGAAACCCAATTGGCCGACCTGGCCGGCTGCCGTATGCGTTTTGACGAGGCCTCCAGCCAATGGTGGCTGGCCGTCGATGAAGATGGCCGGACCTCGGTCAGCGGTGTATATGCCGCTGGCGACGGTTCGAAGATTCGCGGCGCCGATGCGGCCGAACATGCCGGGCGCCTGGTGGCCATGGCGTTGCTGGAGGATCTGCAGCAACCCGTGAACGTTGGGCTGCGCGACGAACAGCGGCACGCGCTGGCGGTGATGGATAAATTTCGCCTCGGCCTGGCGCAGTCGTTTCCCTGGCCCTCCGCCCAGGCCAAAGCGCTGCCGGACCAGGCGATCGTCTGCCGCTGCGAAATGATCACGGCCGGCGAGTTGCGCCGGACCGTCAGTGAGAAGGGGGCGTGTGAAGTGAATCGGGCCAAGGCCTTCAGCCGGGTCGGCATGGGCCGCTGCCAGGGGCGTTATTGCTCCCAGGCCGGGGCTGAGGTGATTGCCGCCGCCGCGGGCGTCAGCGTGCAACAGGTCGGCCGACAACGGGGACAGGCGCCGGTCAAACCCCTTTCGATGCTCACCGAGGAGGTGTCGCCATGACGGTACAGAAAGCCGATGTCGTGATTGTTGGCGGCGGCCTGATGGGCACTGCGGCGGCGTTTTTCCTGCGCCAGCGCGGGCAGTCGGTGATTTTGCTGGAGCGCGACCAGATCGGTCAGTACGCCAGCGGCGTGAATTTTGGCAACGTGCGACGCCAAGGGCGTTACCTCGGGCAGCTGGAACTGGCCAATCGTTCCTGGGCGTTATGGAAGCGTCTGCCGGAGCTGATCGACGATGACTTGGAATTCATCGCCAGCGGGCATATGCGGGTGTGTTACCGCGAAGACGAAATCGCCGAGCTGCAAGCCTACGCAGACGCTCCTGAGGCGGAGCAGCTGGACTTGAAGATCTTTCGTGGCGAGGAGTTGCACCAGCGTTTTCCATTTCTCGGCCCGGATGTGAAGGGTGGCTCCTATGCCCCACACGATGGTCACGCCAACCCGCGTCTGGCGGCTCCGGCGTTTGCCCGCGCAGCAAGACGCCTTGGTGCGCGGATCGAAGAGCGCACGGAGGTGGCCGAGGTGCAGAAGGTGGGTGGTGAGTTCAGCATCAACACCACCGACGGCCGCCAGTTCAGCGCCGGGCGCTTGTTGATTACAGCCGGTGCCTGGGGCCAGAAGCTATCGGCGCAGTTCGGTGAGCCGGTGCCGCTGGACACCCACGGTCCGCAAATGGCCGTGACCGAACCGGTGCCGTACGCCCTGCCGACGGTGATCGGCGTTTACACCAAAATTCCCGAAGAGGTGATTTATTTCCGCCAGATACCCCGCGGCAACATCGTCATCGGTGGCGGATACCGCAGCAAGCCCGACATGCTCACTCGTCGGGCTCAGGTCGAGCCGCGCAGCATCCTCAATCAGCTCGAGCAAATGCGTCGTCTGCTGCCGGGTGTCGGCAACCTGAATATCATTCGGGTCTGGAGTGGTATCGAAGGTTACCTGCCTGACTCCCTGCCCGTGATGGGGCCGAGCGGCACGGTTGATGGTTTGTTCTATGCGTTCGGTTTCTGCGGTCATGGCTTCCAGCTTGGCCCGGGGGTCGGTGACGTGATGGCCGAACTGATCAGCACCGGCAGCACCAGCACTTCGATTTTGCCGTTCTCCATCAAGCGGTTCGCCACTTCAGTCGAGCAGCGGAGCAAAGTCTCATGAAACCCCGTGTACTGGAGATTCTCAAACGGTTGATGGCTTTCAACACCGTCTCTTCGGAGTCGAACATGGCCTTGATCGAGTACGTGCGCGATCTGCTGCTGACCAAGGGCATCGAGTCATTGATCGTCAAGGATGAAAGCGGCAAAAAAGCCAATCTGTTTGCCAGCACCGGCCCACGGGAAGTGCCGGGGATTTTGCTGTCCGGGCACACCGATGTGGTACCGGCAGCGGGGCAGGCCTGGACCTTCCCGGCATTTCAGGCGACGGTGCAGGACGGGCGGATTTATGGTCGTGGCAGTTGCGATATGAAGGGCTTTGTCGCGCTGGCCATCGACGCCATGCTCGATGCCGCCGATCATTCGTTGAATCGGCCGTTGCAACTGGCGCTGTCCCATGACGAAGAAATCGGTTGCGTCGGTGTTCGCCGCTTACTGGACGTTTTGCACCTGGCGCCGGTGCGGCCGTTTCTGTGCGTGATCGGGGAGCCGACCAACATGCAGTTTGTGCTCGGGCACAAGGGCAAGGGGTCTTACCGCACTTACTGTCGCGGTCTGGAGGCGCATTCCTCGCTGGCACCGCGTTCGGTCAATGCGATTCACGTGGCCTGCGATTTCATCGCCGCGCTGCGTCAAAGCCAGCAGCAGTTGCAAGAGCAGGGTGCTCAGGATCCCGATTACGACGTGCCCTACAGCACCGTGCATGTCGGGCAGATTGTCGGGGGCAAGGCGCTGAACATCGTGCCGAACCTGTGCACCCTGGATTTCGAAGTGCGGAACTTGCCGGCGGACGACCCGGATCAGTTCCTGGAGCAGATGCGCGAGCGTGCCGAAGTGATCGTGCGCGAAGCGAAAAAGCTGTCCAGCGTGGCGGATATCGAGATCGAAACCCTGAACGTTTACCCGGGCCTCGAAACCCATCCGAGCGTCGAAGCGGTGCGCTTTCTGAAGAACTTCGCGGCGCCGGACACCGGTACTGCCAAAGTCTCATTCGGCACCGAGGGCGGGTTGTTCAAACAACGCCTGGATGTGCCGGTGGTGGTCTGTGGGCCAGGCTCGATAGAACAGGCACACAAGCCTGACGAGTTCATCGAGATCAGCCAGATGGAGGCCGGCGAGCACTTTCTGCAAGGGTTATTGGGCTCGATGCGGCGTTAGTGTACCGCTCGCCTACCGCCAGCCACTCGCAACCCGACCGGGATTGCCCGTACTCAATTCACGATCAATAACCCGCCGCGTCCCGGCACCCTGGGGCCGTGACGACAGCCATTACCAACCAACAGTAGAGCCTGCCGTCGAATGCCGATTTTCAGCATTCAAGGCTGCCGGGGCGGCGCTTTCAGCATCCTCGCCTGTGGCGACACAATAGACTGAAGGCTGTCTCGGAACAGGACTCGACCATGCTCAAGAATCGCCTGAAAGACCCCAGCCTGCTGGTAGATCTCGCTTACATCGACGGTCATTGGACCGGCGCCGACAACGCCGCCACCCTTGACGTCATCGACCCGGCCAGCGGCCAGTTGCTCGCACGCGTACCCGCGATGCAAGGCAGCGAAACCCGACGCGCCATCGAAGCTGCCGAACGCGCCTGGCCGGCCTGGCGCGCGCGCCCGGCGGCAGAACGGGCGGCGCTGCTGGAGCGCTGGTATCAGGCGATGATCGATAACCTGGACGATCTCGCATTGATCATGACCTGCGAGCAAGGCAAGCCGCTCAACGAAGCCAAGGGCGAGATCCGCTATGGCGCCAGTTTCGTCAAATGGTTCGCCGAAGAAGCCCGCCGGGTTTACGGCGAGACCATACCGGCACCCAGCGGCGACCGCCGCTTGCTCACGCTCAAGCAGCCAGTCGGGGTCTGTGCCGCGATCACCCCGTGGAACTTTCCCAACGCGATGATCACCCGTAAATGTGCACCGGCCCTCGCCGCCGGATGCCCGATCATCGTCAAACCCTCGGATCTGACCCCATTGTCGGCCCTGGCCCTGGCAGTCCTCGCCGAGCGGGTCGGCATCCCGGCCGGGGTGTTCAACGTCGTCACCGGCATGCCCGCCGGCATCGGCGAAGAACTGACCGGCAATCCGACGGTGCGCAAGATCTCCTTCACCGGTTCCACCGCTGTCGGTCGGCTGCTGATGCGCCAGAGCGCCGAACACATCAAGCGCCTGAGCCTGGAACTGGGCGGTAACGCGCCGTTCATTGTGTTCGACGACGCTGATCTGGAACAGGCCGTGGCCGGCATCATGCTCAGCAAGTTCCGCAACGCCGGCCAGACCTGCGTCTGCGCCAACCGGATTCTGGTTCAGGAGGGGATCTACGCGCGCTTCGCCCAGCGCCTGGTGGAGGAGGTGGGCAAGCTCAAGGTCGGCAATGGCCTGGACTTTGAGGTGAACATCGGCCCGCTGATCAATGCGGCGGCGGTGAGCAAGGTCGCTCGACATATCGACGATGCCTTGAGCCAGGGAGCCCGTCTGCTCTGTGGCGGCATCCCCGAGGGCAACAGCCAGTTCGTCCAGCCGACGGTGCTCGGTGAGGCCCATGCCGGGATGTTGCTGGCCAACGAAGAAACCTTCGGCCCAGTCGCACCGCTGATGCGCTTTACCAGTGAAGAAGAAGCGCTGGCCCTGGCCAATGCCACGCCTTATGGCTTGGGCGCCTATTTCTTCACCCAGGACTTGCGCCGTTCATGGCGGTTCGGCGAGGCGCTGGAGTTCGGCATGATCGGTCTCAACACCGGGATCATTTCCATGGAAGTCGCCCCCTTCGGCGGTATCAAGCAATCGGGTCTGGGCCGTGAAGGCAGCAAGTACGGCCTGGATGAATACCTTGAAGTCAAAGCCTTCCACATCGGTGGGCTGTGATCAGGTCACCCTTTGAACAGATAGTTGAGGAGCCACGATTGATGAGCAAACCATTCAGAATCGCCGCGATTGCCGGCGATGGCATCGGCAAGGAAGTCTTGCCGGAGGGGCTGCGGGTACTGGAGCAGGCCGCGAAGAAATGGCAGCTGGATTTGAGCATCGAAGTGCTCGACTGGGCTCACTGCGATTATTACCTGGAGCACGGGCAGATGATGCCCGCCGACTGGTTCGAACAACTCAAGGGCTTCGACGCGATTTACTTTGGCGCCGTGGGCTGGCCGGACAAAGTGCCGGATCACATTTCACTGTGGGGTTCGCTGCTGAAGTTTCGCCGTGACTTCGACCAATACGTGAATATCCGTCCGGTGCGGCTGTTTCCCGGTGTGCCGTGTCCGCTGGCCGGACGCGAAGCCGGGGACATCGATTTCGTGGTGATCCGCGAAAACACCGAAGGCGAGTACTCCTCGGTCGGCGGCAAGATGTTCGAAGGCACCGAGCATGAATTCGTGCTCCAAGAGTCGGTATTTACCCGGCGTGGCGTGGACCGGATTCTCAAGTTCGCCTTCGATCTGGCCCAGACCCGACCGCGCAAACGCCTGACGGCGGCGACCAAGTCCAACGGGATCTCCATCAGCATGCCGTACTGGGACGAACGCACGGCGTTGATGGCCGCGCAGTACCCAGAGATCACTTGGGACAAGCAACACATCGATATTCTTTGCGCGCGCTTCGTGCTGCAGCCAGATCGTTTCGATGTGGTGGTGGCGTCGAATCTGTTCGGCGACATTCTGTCCGACCTGGGACCTGCCTGCGCCGGGACCATCGGCATCGCGCCTTCGGCCAACCTCGACCCGGAGCGACGCTTCCCCTCGCTGTTCGAACCGGTCCATGGCTCGGCGCCGGATATCTACGGGCAGAACATCGCCAACCCGATTGCGATGATCTGGTCCGGTGCGCTGATGCTGGACTTCCTGGGCAATGGCGATGAGCGCTACCGGGCGGCCCATGACGGTATTCTCAAGGCCATCGAGCAGATCATCGCCCAGGGGCCGATTACCCCCGACCTGGGCGGGCAGGGCTCGACCCAGGATGTCGGTAAGGCAATCGCCGCGGCACTTTGAGCTGAGGAAGACCCGGTCGGCTTCACCGCTCTATTCATTCGTTAGTGTCACCCTTTTAGCCCGTCTCACTGCGGGCTTTTTTTTGCGCGCAAAAAACCCTCAGGCAGTCTCTTTTCAAGTTGGCCAGCGGCCGCGCCTTTGCTCTCTATCCACGCTGCTATCGACCCAGCGCACGGCCCTGGATGGACTATTCGCGGCCTATATTGAGGGGGAGGGTAGTCGTCTTTGTGCGCGCAGAATTGGCGCGAATACGGCCGGTCGAACATATCCCGTTCGGCTAAAGCGGTCGACGTACTGGCGCGAACAGAGGGTTCGTGAGTATTGACGACAAGGACTACCAAAGCATGTTTACTGCGGGGGCCTGCAGCAGAGTTATGCCAACGACTGGCCAGTCGAAGGACGTTGGCTCACCGGTGATTGCATCTAGCTGCGGTGGGGGGAGCACACCCAAGCCACCTTCTGGGGGCCACTGCCTCCGTGGGTCTCAAGTGTCCCCCCGGCCCGCCGGCCTATCTGCTTGCAATCACCTGCTTTAGCGCCTCGACAAAGCGGCGCAGATCGCTCTTCTGCGTGTAGATGCCCGGCGATACCCGAAGTCCGCTTATGTGCCTGATCTCGCGGAACTTGACATGCACCTTGTGGGTTTTTCGAAGCTCCTGCTCCACCCATCGAGCATCGCATCGATCGATAGAGAACAGGCTTACTGCGCCCAGCTCGACGGTATCAAGTGGCGTGTGGAGCCTGAAACCGGGAATGTCTTTGGCGAGGTCAACCCAGTAGCGGGTCAGCTCCTGCAGACGCGCGTGAATGGCTCGCGTGCCGATTTGCGCATGGAAACGGAGAGCCGGGGCAATGCCCGCCTGTATCGCCGAATTATAGGTGCCGAGATTCCAGTGGTCGAACTTGTCGATCTGTAGCGGCGGAGGGTCGAAAGGCCCCAGCAACGGCCAGGTGCTGTCGATTCGGTCGCGCCTGACAATCAGCATGCCATTGCCGACCGGCGCCCCCAGCCATTTGTGGAGGCTGGTGACAAAGTAGTCGCAATCAAGTTCGCGGAAGCTGAGCGGCATCTGCGCGAACGTCTGGGCACCGTCCACCACCGTGATAATCGCCTGCGCCTGCGCCTGCGCCTGCGCCCGGGCTAGCGCACAGATGCGCTTGACCGGTAGGACCCGCCCGGTCCAGTGCAGCATGTGGGTCAGCTGGATCACCCGGGTACGCGGGGTAATTGCCTGCGCATAAGCTTGGACGATGACATTCTCATCGTCCATCAGGTCGAAGTCGACGGTCACCACTTCAATGCCTTCGCGCTGCTGACGCTGCATCCATCCGGCTATCACGCTCGGATAGTCCCACAGTGAGACCAGCACTTGGTCACCGGCCTCCAATGGAATGCCGAAGATGGCTGTCGACAAGCCTTCGGATGAGTTGCGGTTCAGGGCGATCTCATCGGGTTCGCAATCGGCCAGGTCAGCCAGCTGTCGCTTGATCGCAGGGAGCTCGGCATCGAGCTTGCTCCACATGTTGACGTCCGGGTTTTGGCTGATCAGTCGATAGGCATCGATCATGGCCTGCTCTACCACCAGCGGCGGCGGACTCACGGCCGCGTTGTTCAGGTTCAATAGGGGTCGCTGCTCAGGATAGGCTGCGCCCACGCGCTCCCAGAATGCTTCCCCAGCGACAGACTTGTCTGACATCAGTTGCACTTCCATTCCCGCTTCTCACCTCTGTTTGAATTGTTGACTGGGGCTTGGGCGCTCACCACGCCCACGAGCTTCAATGCCGCGATTAGTGAAGAAATCCATCTGCCGGCGCTAACGCCGTTCGAGTTACTTGACGACGTAGAACTTGCGTACATAGACGCTGCTCTTCCAGGCGCATGGGGCGCCTCGGGGTACGAACACCGTATCGCCAGTGTTGACCGTCAGATGGGTGCCGTCCGCCACCTGGAGGGTGACGCTGCCTTCGATCAGGTGCATCAGTTCATGCAGCATGTGCGGCCGCGCCCTGCGGGTATAGGGTGTCGAGTCCCAGATGCCGATGCGCAGGTTGGTCGCTTCTTCGACGAACACATTGTGCGAGCGACATTGCGGTGCCGGGCTTAGCAGAATTTCTGCATCCGGTGCTGCCGAGGGAGAGAGCAGGGTTTGCGGGGGGAGAGGCGTTAGCCCGAGTTTGCACGGCGCAACAAGCTGGGTATCGGCGCAGAATGCCCAGAGAGAGTCGGGTTGCGCATCGACTTGAATCGATGTGCCGCGGGCGATCGCTGCGCTGTCACCAGGATTGAGTTGCAGCGTGCCATCCTGGCTCTGCAGGGTGACTTGCCCCGCGTGCACCACGATCATTTCGCTGTAGGGATATTCATTGACGCTGAATTGTCCGCTCGCCTGGACCACGCCGGCCGCAATGTCATCAGTCCCGACATAAGCAATCTGCCTGTCGAAAGGATCGTTGGCTCCCAAGGAGCCAGAGGTAAACTCGGTTGAAACGGGACTGCCGTTGGCGTGTGCCAATAGCACTGCAGTGGGCTCTAGCATGAGGGTGTTTCTCCAGCAGTGTGTTTTGTGAAGCGGTGGATGTAAGGGTGGGGGTTGTCAGCCGATCGCCTGAGTGACCAGAGCAAACTGGCGCACGCCGCCGATCGCCTGCGGTGGGGTGCCACGAGCCATTTGGGCAACGGTGTCGACATGCTTCAGCCCGGCCTCTTCCAGCCAAGGGGCCAGTCCGCTATCGGACGGTATATCCATGCGCACGAATGCGTTCGGCACTTGGGCCAACAACACCGCGATCAAGTGCCTGGCCTGCTCTGGATTTTCCGCGATGACCGGGCCGATGCAGCGACCGCGACCGAATGGACGCAGCATGGCGAAGGCACGCAGTTGCCCCTCGCGCTCGATACCGACCGAGTGCTCGACAGTGTCGAACAGATCATTGAGCACGGCGTGCCGGTTCAGGCCACTGCCGGCGCTGGCCAGTTCGATTTGGTCGCTTCGATCGGATTCGGTCAGCGGGCGGCAGTGCTCGCCGGCTGGCAGATCATTGGGTACAGGGGACAGCGCATGCCCCTGATGTTGTTGAATATGCCCAAAGTCCACGAATCCCTGGCTGGCATAAAGTGGGGCGCCGGCCAGCGTCGCATTCAGTATGGCGGTACGTGATCCGCAAGCCTCGAGTGCCAGTTCCATCAGCTTGCGACCTATGCCTTGACCCTGGTATTCATCACTGACGATCACCAGGCCGATGGTGGCGTAATCTCCCTGCGCACAGGTGAACGCGGTACCGATCAAGCGGCCTGCGTCTTCTACGACAAAACCCTGCGCGATGCGCTGCAACATGGCCCATTCCTCCAGGCGGTGGGGCCATTTCAACTGTACGGACAAGGCGTGGGCCAACGGCACATCGGCCGGGGTCATGGGGCGATAGCTATACGCAGGGCGTTGCGAATTGGACATGACAGATCTCCTTGGACAGGGAGCGTGAGCGGTCGGATTTCTCCGCTGAAAGTAGTGGTATCTCACCTGCGGCGAGGCCTGACAAGAGGCGGCAATTGATTCGGCAGATTCCGTCAGCGATGGTTCTGCAGGCCACAGTTATTGCTCAAATGAGAAGCAATATCGGCAGCAAATACTGGGTTGGCTTTCAGGCTGCAGGTCAAAGCGAAAGACACTCCTTATGGGTACATCGCTCAAAAAAAAGGCGCCCGGCTGGGCGCCTCAAGGCTAAGGGAGCGAGGGAGCAGGCCTTCAGGAAAGCCGGCCGGTCCACAGGTAAAACCGGCCAGGGTCGACCCTTACAGAATGCTCAGCGGGTACTCGATGATCAGGCGGACTTCGTCGATATCGCTCTCGAACGAGGTCGCGCGGTGGGTGGCCTGGCGCAGGCGGAAGGACAAGTCCTTGGCGGTCCCTTCCTGGATAACGTATTTGGCTTCCAGGTCACGCTCCCATTCCTTCTGGTCGTCACCCACCTTGTTGGCATAGGCGCCGTTCGGATCGGCCTTGGTGCCATCGATTTGATCACCTTTGACATAGCGGGCCATGAAGCTCAGCCCCGGTATGCCGAACGTGGCCATATTCAGGTCATAACGCGCCTGGATGGAACGCTCGTTGGGGGCGTTGAAGTCGGAGTACTGAATCGAGTTGGCGAGCCAGATCGAGTCCACGCCGATGTAGTCGAAATACTCGTCGCCATCGATCTTCTGATAAGCCAGGGTGAGCTTGTGGGCACCGAAGGACCAGGTCGCCTTGGCCGACCAGCTGGTGGTGTCCAGCTTACCGGCGCGCGCATCGCCTTGGTCCTCGGTCTTGTAGGCCGTCAGACCAAAATTGAGCGATTGCTTGTCAGCCAGAGCAATCGTATAGGAGGCACTGCCGAAGTGCTGACGCCAGACATTCACAGCCTCACTGGTGTACGCCATCAGGCTGAGGTTGTTGTTGACTTTATAGGTACCGCCAATGAAGTCGACACTGTCAGCTTCGGTCCCCCCGTAGGTGGTGACCAGCCCGTCATCGGCGTTGGTCGAGGCTCGATTGTTGAACGCTGTGAAGTGGCCCGCCTCGAAAGAAAAGGCGTCGAGCTCTTTGCTCGATAGTTGGAAGCCGGTCGCTGTTTCCGGCAGCAAGCGGTTGTCGCCGGTGGCAAATACGGGAGCAGTGGGGCGTTGCTCGCCGTACTTCAGTACGGTGGAGGACACGCGCATCTTCACTGCACCGCCGACCTCGCCGTAGCTATCCGGCACTTCGGCTTGAGCGGTGCGATTGTTGCTGATCGGCAGCAGGCCGTTGCCCACCCGGCCACGGCCAGTGTCCAGCTTGATGCCGCCGTAGGCGAAGGCATCGGTGCCGAAACCGATGGAGCCCTGGGTGAAGCCCGAGGCGAAGTTGAGCATGGCCCCTTGTGCCCACTCCTCCCGATAGCCGTTGCGCTCACTGGCAGGCTTGGCGCCGTTGGTGCCTTGGCTATTGCTGCCGCCATGACGGAAGTCGCGATTCATATAGAAATTACGGTTGAGCAACCCGAGGCTGCTGTCCTCAATGAAGCCCTTGGCTTCCTGTTGCTGATCCGCCAGTGCCAGTTGCGTGGTGGCGGCAATGACCGCCAGGGAGAGAGAGCTTAGTTTTGCGATGTTCATCGCTTACCCCATTTGATCTTATTAGTGTTGGTTATCTGCGCGGCAGGCGATGGTCTTGCGGCAGCTCAGGTAAACCACTGCGAAGTAATCCGGGAAAATCCTGTCGATCAGCCTCTTGCTACGGACTTGATCTACACGCCGGGCCATGCACAGCGCTGGCTGTATCGCAGCTATGGCGAGACCTGACAATGGGCTGCATTCAATTCGGTAGATTGCATAAGTTGCGGCTTCAGGAGCCGCAGTTATTGCTCAATCGGGGGGGAGGTCAGCAGCAAATATCGGCTGGTTTTTTCGTCAAGGAGGTCAGTGCGAGACAGCACTATGGGATGAAAAACCAGGACCGTTTTGTATGACGCCAGATTTGCCCGTGTGTGAATCAACAAATCTGGCGCCGGGCGATTACCACTCTCGAGTTGGCACCGGTGCTCAGTAACTTCGTTCGCGGTCGACCTGGCCAAGCATTGACTCGCCGCGTTCATGCCGACGGATATTCTCCAGCAACACGCCAAAGGCGCTTTCCGGTTGGGTCATCGCAGCGATATGCGGTGTCAGCAGTATCTGTGGATGGTGCCAGAAGGGATGGTCCGGCGCCGCCGGCTCCTGTTGCAGTACGTCGAGCACCGCCGCGCTGAGCTGACCGCTGGCCAATGCCTCAAGCAGGTCTTCTTCTATCAGGTGCCCACCCCGACCCATGTTGACCAGGGCCGCACCTTTGGGCAGGTGCTGGAACAACTCACGGTTGAGAATCCCTTTGGTCTGCTCGGTCAATGGCAGGACACAGAGCACGATGTCGCATTGGCCGAGGAAGGCCGGAAGTTGCTCGGCACCCGCAAAGCACTCCACCCCGGCGATGCTGTGCTCGCTGCGTGCCCAGCCCGACAAGGCGAAACCAAAGGTCTGCAAGGTGGCCAGAATCTGTTGAGCCTGTGTGCCGAGCCCCATCACGCCCACCCGGCGTTTGGCTGCCGGTTGCAGCAGGTGAGCCTGCCAGCACCGAGCCATTTGTTGCTGGCGATAACGCAGCATATCCCGGTGCAGGCTGAGCACCGCGAAACTGGCGTACTCGCACATGCCTTGGGTGATGCCCGGGTCGAGTAAACGCACCACCGGCAGGGTCGGTGGCAGACGGTCAAGGTCAAGCTGGTCGACTCCCGCCGACAAGGCGAACAGGACCTGCAGGTTTGGCAACAGTGTTTCGAGGTCGTCCGGCGCCTGCCAGGCTGCCAGGTAGCGGATATCCTTCGGATCGCCGATGTCCGGCCAGGCACGCCATTCGATATCCGGAGCGTGCTCGGCGAATAGCCGCCTCCATCGTTCGCCGCGCACCGGGTCAGCTTTATAGAGCAGGGCCATGGGTCACTTCTCGCATTAGATAGGGAGTATCCAGCATGCCCGAGTGGCAGAGCAGGATGTGTCGAAAGAACCTGCGTAAACGCATAACGTTGTGTTGTATGGAGCGCCTGTCGGCAGATTCCATGGGGCTGAAGGATTCTGCTGTTTGCCAGGGTGAAAACAGTCGATCCGGATTTCTCAGAGGCCAAGTTCGGCTTAGACAATTGCGTCGAACGCTTAACCTGTGAAGCACATCGCAGCCGTTTCCGGTTGCCAGGTTCACTATGGGAGATGCCATGAACAGTAAAGTCGAAGAAACCCCGAGTTTGCTCCGTCAGCGCGATCAATTCGTGCCACGGGGCCTGGTCACGGCACACCCGCTGGTCATCGACCGGGCCCAGGGTTCCGAGGTCTGGGACGTGGACGGGACGCGCTACCTGGACTTCGTCGGCGGCATTGGCGTCTTGAACATCGGTCACAATCACCCGAAGGTGGTCGCGGCGGTGCAGGCCCAATTGCAAAAGATCAGCCATGCCTGCTTCCAGGTGGTGGCCTACAAACCCTATATCGACCTGGTGCAGCGTTTGTGCGAGCTGGTGGGGGGGCAGGAAGCCTACAAGGCGGCGCTGTTTACCTCCGGTGCCGAGGCTGTGGAAAACGCGGTGAAAATCGCCCGCGCTCATACCAATCGTCCTGCGGTTATCTCATTTCGTGGCGGTTTCCATGGGCGTACTTTACTGGGCACGACCCTGACCGGCATGAGCCAGCCCTACAAGCAGAACTTCGGGCCCTTCGCTCCCGAAGTCTTCCATACTCCTTATCCTAATGCCTATCGCGGTTTCAGCAGCGAGATGGCGCTGCAAGCCCTGAACGAATTGCTCGCGACCCAGGTCACGCCGGATCGAGTGGCAGCGATCATCATCGAACCGGTGCAGGGCGACGGAGGCTTCCTCAGTGCGCCGCCAGAGTTCCTCCAGGCGCTGCGAGCGCTGACCGAAAAACATGGCATTGTGCTGATTCTCGATGAAATCCAGACCGGCTTCGGCCGTACCGGCAAATGGTTCGGTTTCCAGCATGCCGGCATTCAGCCGGATCTGGTCACAGTCGCCAAGAGCCTGGCAGGTGGTTTGCCAATATCGGGCGTGGTGGGGCGTGCGCACATCATGGACGCGCCATTGCCCGGTGGTCTCGGCGGTACTTATGGCGGTAACGCCCTGGCGTGCGCGGCGGCGTTGGCGGTGATCGAAGCCTACGAAGAGGAACAGTTGCTCGAGCGCGGTGAGGTATTGGGCGAGCGCCTGCGTCAGGGTCTGCTGCGCTTGCAGGCGCGTCACCCGCAAATCGGTGACGTACGCGGCACCGGCTTCATGCTGGCCATCGAATTGATCAAAGACGATGAGGCCCGCAGCCCCGATGCCGAACTCACCCAACAACTGATCGATCAGGCCAGGGTTGGCGGGCTGTTGGTAATCAAATGCGGCGTGTATCGAAATGTGCTGCGCTTCCTGGCTCCTCTGGTAACCGAAGAGAATCAGATCGACGAAGCGCTGACTATTCTTGAAGCGGCATTGTTGCGAGTGTTGGATTAATCTCAAGTCTCGGTTGGCGCAATGTAGCAATGCGCCAACCGAGGGCATTTAGCGCACATGGATTGATGAATGCATCATGGGAGGCTACACACCATGTACCTGACTGATTATCGCGCACTATTGATCGATTGCGACGAAGTCCTGGTCGATCGGGATTCCGGTATCTGGACGGCCCTGCAGCCAGTGCTTGAAAACCATCTGGGCACGCCGGGCAGGGAAGAGGTATTGGCTGCGTTTGACGAGGCGGTACGCACCCTCTATCCACGGTTCTCCGAGTTGGGGTTCAGTGGCTTGTTGTGCTTTGCCCATCGCCAGTTGGCAGAGCGTTTGGGGCTCAAGGCCAGTTGGGAAGAAGGCATGAGCTTTGCCCGTTCGGCATGCAACTGGTCGTTGTTCGAGGACGCGCCCGGTGCCATGTTGTATCTGCGCAAATTCTATCGGTTGCTGGTGTACTGCGATCGTGATGCCGAAGATCGCGAGCAGCTCTGCGAGCGCTTGGGGATTTCGGCCGAAGACCTGCATTCCCGAGCCAGTAATCCATTGGAAGATGGCGCATGGTTGCTGGCCAACCAGCTGGAGCCTAAAGATATCCTGCAGATTTCCCGGCCTCCGGCGCAGCCACCAACATCGGCTGGTTTGTGCCTGATCCGCCGTGGCCATGAGCACTATCCCCAGGAATATTCCGCGGACTTTTGCATCACCAGCATGGCCGACCTGGTCGCTCAACATCAGCTATCTTTGCGCCGTTGAGTTTGCTACAACGCTGTCTAACCGAATGGCAATCACGAGGTACCCGATGGAAGGTTTAATCAAACTAGACCGAATTGATATCAGTATCCTGGTTGAACTTCAAAAAGACGGTCGGATGACCAACGTCAGTCTGGCCGATGCGGTGGGCCTGTCATCCAGCCCATGCTTGCAGCGGGTCAAGCGGCTTGAATCAGCCGGCTATATTTCCGGGTACAGAGCTCATCTGAACCTGGCCAAGATCACCGACTTCGTCACTGTATTCACCGAAATCACGCTCAGCGACCATAAACGGGAGGACTTCGCCAAGTTCGAATCCAACATACGCCTGGTCGATGAAGTACTGGAGTGCCATTTAGTCAGTGGCGGTTACGATTACCTGGTGCGCTTCATGACTTGCAGTATTCAGCATTATCAGGAAGTGATCGAAGGGCTGCTGGACAAGAACATCGGTATATCCAAGTACTTCAGTTACATCGTCATCAAATCTCCTGTACTCAAGGATGGTGTCCCGCTCCGTCGGCTATTACGTCACTGAGGCTGCCCGGTAACTTGGTTTTGCTGATTGCCCTGGCCGCTTGAATTCGATGCTTGCCAATGAGACGGCAGGGTTACAGTTAATTGTGCATCTGGATCTATAGTTCCAAACTTAAAACTATCCAGTGAGAATGGGAATTGATATTATTAACTACAATTCCTGCCGGCTCCTGTTGTGCCCGGTAATCTTCTCAAGGTTGTATGTCCATGCGTCGAACTCTCGTTTCTCTGTGTGTGATCCAAGCCATCTCCCAGACCAGCTGGGCTGAACAACCCTCGACTGAGGCTGCATCGATAGAGTTACAAGCGATCGACATCAATGGCACATTCGAAGAGCAGGCCCAAGGGCCAGTTCAGGGGTATCGAGCGACGCGTTCGGCCAGTGCTACGCGCACCGACACTTCGATCCACGAAACACCGCAGTCCATCAGCGTGGTGACCAAGGATGTTGTCGAGGACATCAGTGCCACCCGATTGCAGGACGCGCTCGACTACGCCGGCGGCGTGGGGCGGGCCAACAATTTCGGCGGCCAGGGGCTCACGACTTTCACGGTGCGCGGATTTACTACCGGTGAGTTTTATCGCAACGGGTTCCCGATCAACCGTGGTTATCCGAACATGCCCGATGCGAACACCATCGAGCGCCTGGAGGTCCTGCGCGGCCCCGCGACCATGTTGTATGGTCGCGGCGATCCGGGCGGCACGTTCAACGTGGTATCCAAGCAGCCGCTGGCCGAGCGCACCGTCACGCTGGGCAGCCAACTCAATGATCAAGGCATGCGTCGCGGTACGCTGGATGCCTCTGGCCCGTTGGACGAAGAAGGCCGTTTGGCCTATCGCCTGAATGTGGTGGGTGAGGGCGGCGACACCTTCCGCGACCATGTTGAAACCGAGCGCTACGGCGTGACGCCGGTCCTGAGCTGGCAGGCTAGCGATGACACCAAGATTGTGTTCGAGGGTGATTTCATGCGCAACAATCACCCGCTGGATCGCGGCGTGACGCGTTATCCCAATCAGATCGGCACGGCCTCTCGCGACACGTTCTTCGGCGAAAAAGACGTCGGCAAACTGCACAACGACAACAACATGGCACAGCTGCGTTTCGAACACCTGCTGAGCGATAACTGGACCTTGGGCGGTGGCTTCCAGTGGCTGGACGGTACGCTGCAAGGCAATGCCGTTGAAGCCAACGGCGTGGCCGCAGACGGGCGCACTCTGGGCCGCAACTTCAACTACCGCAAACTGGAGTGGACGGACAAGGACACCCAACTCAACCTCACCGGGCATTTTAGCGCGGGCGGTTTCGATCACACCTTGCTGACCGGCGTCGAGTACGAGGATTACGACTACCAGTCGATCATCCAGCGCTCCAGCGGGGCGGTGAGCGCCTACCCGATCGATATTTTCGACCCGGTGTACGGCCAGCCACGTCCAGCCTTGACCCGTACGCCGACCAACGACAAGGAAAATCTCAAGACCTACGCCGCGTTCATCCAGGATCAGGTGGCCTTGACCGAGCGCTTGCGAGTCCTGGCCGGGGCGCGTTTCGAGCGTTTCGAGCATGACTACGAAACCTTCGTGCCGGGCGGCAGAAGCTGGCAGGCCAGCGACAACGCCGTGACCCCGCGCATCGGGGTGACCTATGACCTCACCGACACCGTGGCGGTCTATGCCGATACGGCCCGCTCGTTCAAGCCCAATACCGGTGCCAGTCGCCAGGGCGGGGGTTTTGATCCGGAAAAGGGTAAATCCTATGAGCTGGGTATCAAGTGGGAAGCGCTGGACAGTCAGCTGAGTGTCGACGCGGCGATCTACCAGATCGAAAAGCGCAATGTGCTCACCACCGATCCCGTGGACTCGACCTTCAGTGTGGCGGCAGGCGAGGTGCGCAGTCGTGGTTTCGACCTGAACATCGCCGGCAACCTGACCCCGCAATGGCGTGTGATTGGCGGCTACGCCTACGTCGATGCAGAAGTGACCAAGGAC
This sequence comes from Pseudomonas fluorescens, assembly GCF_902497995.1. Classification (GTDB taxonomy): domain Bacteria; phylum Pseudomonadota; class Gammaproteobacteria; order Pseudomonadales; family Pseudomonadaceae; genus Aquipseudomonas; species Aquipseudomonas fluorescens_BK. The sequence goes on from NZ_CABVII010000018.1 coordinate 155,356, forward strand.
AACGTCATCCAGTCCGGCACCCGACTGATGAACATTCCACAGAACAGCTTCAGCCTGCTCAATGTCTACGAGTTCCAGGATGGCGCGCTCAAGGGACTGGGGCTTGGGACCGGGCTCAAGTACGTCGACGAGCGCGCCGGGCAGACGGCCAATACCTCGTTTTCAATGGGCAGCTACACCGTTGTCGACCTGCTGGGCTACTACCAGGTCAACGACAAGATCAGGCTCAATCTGGATGTGAAGAATCTGGCGGACGAAGATTACGAGGAAGGAGCGTTCGGCAATGTCTATGCCTATCCAGGGGCGCCTAGAACGGTGCAGATCGGCATTTCATACACCTTGTAGGGACGACTTTCCCAGGCGCGCGCGCCTCCGATAAGCGCTCACTGATAAACAGTGAGTTTTCGCGTGCCGAGTCGGTATTTGACCGCGGTATCCCGGCTGCAAACGGCGAGCTTGGCTCGGTGAAACGCAAGGACCGTAGTCAGGGTGGGTCATGCCAGGCGATCCGCGCAACTTCAGCTTCAGCCTAACCATTAACCTCTAAGTGCAAGGTAGTATTTCATGACTATTCACAAGCCCTTCCTCCTGGCAAGCCTATGTGCTGCCTTGTTTATTGGACAAGTTCAAGCGCATGGTTTGTGGACTGAACAGCGTCGCGGCAACATCGAAGTTATCTATGGTGATGGCGCGGAAGATGATGCGTTCAAAGCGGAAAAAATCAGCGGTGCCTGGGCCTATGACGCAACCGGCAAACAGATTCCGGTAACAGTACAGCGCCTCAATGATCACGCGCGCCTGCAACCGATCAAGCCCCCGGCAATCTTGGCCGTGGCTTTGGATAATGGCGCCTGGTCACAAACACCCGACAAGAAATGGGTGAATTCCGGACGCTCGCAAGTTCCGAACTCCGTGCATTCGCTTCATACCTACAAATACAGTTTGGCCATCTACCAGGAGGGGGCCAGACTGCCGGCGCTGGAGAAAATGAAGTTAGTCATTGTGCCGCAGATCGACCCGCTTAACGTCGGCCCTGGAAAACCACTGCCGGTGCGCGTACTGCTGGACGGCAAACCCGCAGCGGGCGTCAAGCTCATAGGGGACTACCGTAGCGCGCCGCATGAGGTCAGCGCTGAGACAAATGCCGAAGGTCGCGCAGAAATAGTGGTGCGTAACGAAGGCCTCAACATCATCGCTGCCGAAGTCATTGTGCCGGTCGAGAATGACAAGGATATCAATGAACGTGGCCTATTTACCTCTTTGACGTTTGTTGGTAGTGCGCACCATGATTAGTGCAGCATCTCTGGGCTGCACAAAGCCCGCAGCCGCCCCCGGGCGCGGTGGCTGTATCGCAGCTGCGACAAGGCCTGACAAATCGCTGCAGTCAATTCGGTAGATTACATAGGCTGCGGCGTTAGGCCGCAGTTACTGCTCAAGCGTGGGGTAAGGTCAGCAGCAACTATCGGCTGATTTAAGGATTCTGCTGTTTGCCGGGGTGAAAACAGTCGATCCGAATTTCCCAGAGGCCAAGTTCGGCTTAGACAATTGCGTCGAAAGCTTAACCTGTGGAACATATCGAGGACGCTTGCAAAACATTTAACAAAAACAATTATTCACCGAGGTAAGAAAGATGAGTGCGGCTTCTCTGTATCCCGTTCGTCCCGAGGTTGCGGCCAACACGCTGACTGATGAGGCGACCTACAAGGCCATGTACCAGCAGTCGGTCGTCAACCCGGACGGCTTCTGGCGCGAGCAAGCCAAGCGCCTCGACTGGATCAAGCCTTTCACCACGGTGAAGCAGACGTCTTT
>NZ_CABVII010000019.1 GCF_902497995.1 Pseudomonas fluorescens
AAGGAATGTCCGACCGAGTCATGGGAAAAAGGACCGGATCTGATTGTGGGTGGCGAATTGGTGGATCAGGCGCTGGTGGAATTGATTCAACGCTCCCGTCAGGCGGATCGCGATGATATTCAGACCATGGTGGTTTGTGTGGTGTTATTGGGTATGCTTTTTTGTTTTTTTTTGTTGTTTTTTTTTTTTTTTTTTTAATGATACGGCGACCACCGAGATCTACACTATCCTCTTCGTCGGCAGCGTCAGAGTTGTATAAGAGACAGGTTGTGGGCGACGATCTCCTGGTCGCGGGACGAGCGAAAGAACAGGCTCAGCCGGGTGTGCCGGTCAAACGAGGTTGATCGTGATGTCGATGTTGCCACTGAGCGCCTTGGAGTACGGGCACCGCTGGTGTGCGTCATCCACCACTGCCCGGGCGACGGCAGGGTCCAGGCCCGGCAGGCTGACATTGAGGCGCGCCTGGAGGAAAAACGCTTCTTCGGTCTTGCCCAGGTCGATTTCGGCATCGACGGTGATGTCACTCAGGCTCAGCTTCATCGCCGCGGCCGCCTTGCCCATCGCGCCGATGAAGCAGGCCGACCAGCCTGCCGCCAGCAGCTGTTCAGGGTTGGTGCCACTGCCTGAACTGCCGGGCGGGGACAGCTTGATGTCCAGACGGCCATCGTCGCTTCGCGCTTCGCCGTTGCGCCCGCCAGTGGTGTGGGTCTTGCCGGTGTACAGCACGGTGTCGATTCGATTGATCATGGGTGGCTCCTGCTGGGGTTTTGGGTTCTTCAGCGGTAGGTCGCTGGATTTATCGGAGCAGCTGATGTCCGATGGCGCCCACTTTTCCACCCTCATGTAGTGCGTGTGTGTCCTGAACCGGCGGTTGTGTATCGCTGTGTACGATCGCCGGAAAACATACAGGCCGATACAAAACAAGGAGCTGTTCACGCGCCTGGCCAAGGTGCGCGGCTGAGTCGACATCGGGCCCGGCGCCCTCCCTGTGTCTTTGGCCGGGGAGGGCGTTTTTGCATATAAGTTTTGGTGTTGGAGCTTGCCATGATGAAATAGCCGCCTGTTTTTGCCGTAACAACACCTGGAACCGATATGAAAAACGCCGCCGTACTGACCTTCGCCCTGCTGCTCAATGCAGGACTCTGCAGCGCCCAGGCCGAAGCGGCCGGCGATGCTGAAGCAGGCGGCAAACTGTTCAAGCGGATCTGCGGTGGCTGCCATCAGGTCGGGGAGTCGGCGCGGGGCTCTTTTGGTCCGCAGCTCAACGGGATTTTCGGGCGCCCTTCAGGCAGCACGACGGACTACCTGTACTCCGACGCGATGAAAGCGGCCGGCATCGTCTGGACTCGCGAAACACTGACCGCGTACCTGGAAGATCCGAAGGGAGTGGTCCCCGGAACCCGAATGATTTTCTGGGGACTCAGCGATCCGGAAAAGGTCGACGACGTGCTGGCTTATCTTCAGACCTTTCAGTCGCAGTAATCAGGCTTTACTGGCCGCCAGGTAAGCGCCAAGGCGTTGTCCCATTTGTTCGCCCAAGGCTTGCAAGGCACTGAAGGGGCGGACCATCACCTCGAACTCGACGATTTTCCCCTGTTCATTGAAGCGAATCATGTCGATGCCCTTTAACGCTTTACCGTCGACGTTGGCGCTTGGAGATCGCCTGGGCACCCCGTGAATTGCGGGTTATTGCAGGTATAAAAAAACCGGCAGACGAGGCTAATGTCAGTCAGTTAAGCGAATGAGCCGCTTTTCTGTAGGAGCCAGGCTTGCCGGCGAAGGCGCTCTTAAGGACGCCTTCGCCGGCAAGCCTGGCTCCTACAGGTCCGATTTACCCTTAACTGACAGGCATTGGGCAGACGAGGCCGGGTTTTTCGTTGAGTGCTGCGGTAAAACCATTCATTTACGCCGCACGGCTTTCGATCAAACGATCAGAACCACCTTCGGCAACGCGATTCTCGATCAACCGATCCGAGCCATCCGCAGCCACGCGATTCTCGATCAACCGATCCGAGCCATCAGCCGCCACACGATTTTCGATCAACCGATCCGAACCACCCTCAGCCACACGACTTTCAATCAACCGATCCGAGCCGCCTTCAGCGACAACCGGGTGAGCAGAAGTAGCGGCAAAAGCGTTCACTGCAAAAACCGAGAAAGCGATGCTGAGGAGGATTTGGCGTTTCATGATTGTGTGCTCCGGGGTGTAGTTGTTTGGTATGGAGGCGATGTTACGCTCCGGAGTTTTTAAGAGAACTTCATTGAGTTAATGATGACTATTAACCCAGTCAATGGCTGGATCAGCCAGGGTTTACCGAGCAGCGATACACAGCTCGCCTGTAGCGCGTATCAACGCCTGACCATGCAAACCGTCCTTGATCAGGCTGGATCGGGCCTTGGCCAACCAGTCCTGGCAGTTCGGGTCGGTGCGATAGGGCACGAACCGGGCGTATTGCTGCAACAGGCGGTTCTGCAGTTCGTCCAGCTGCGGCCTGATCTGCTTGGTGAGGTCCGGCCGTGGCGTATCCGGCGCCTTGCCCGCCGCATGCCATTGCGCGATCAGGCCGTACTGCACCAGCTTGTTTGCCTCTATCTGAGCCCCGACCAGTTCGGCGACGTCGTCCGGGTCCAGCTTGCGCGCCACGGCCAGCTTCCTCGCGTCGGCGATGACTTGTGCTTCCCGGGCACTGTCCTGGATCGGCTTGCCGCTGTCCCACTTGGTCAACGCCACCAGATCGGCAATGTTCAGGCGCTCGTTCATCGTTGCCAGCAGCGGTTGCAAGCTGTCGGGGGTCGGCGAGGGCGTACTGGCCTGTGCGCCGCCAGCCAGTAAACCGAGCAGGGCGCAGGACAGCAGTTGTGGCAAGCGGGGGGAGCGGAGCATTGGCAGACCTCATTCGGACGCGGGATTCTCAATCAGGTTATGTACCACGGCAACGACGCAAGAATCATGCTTCCAGCTCGCCTGATCGGACGCATAATGGCGCTAGGGCTTTCTACGCTTGTGCAGGTAGCATGACGCTTTACCGGCGCGCCAAGCGACAGGCTGGTTAACGTAAACGAGTGGTTCAAACATTGATCGAACGACGTCAATTCAGCGGAGGCATGAAGGGTAAAAACCTCCGCTACCTGAATGAAAACCCTGGCCAGCCTGCCCAGATGACTCGAGCGGGCTTTTTGCTGCTCGAGCATTTCTCGCTGCCTGCGTTCACCCAGGCACTGGATACGATTGTCACCTCTAATCTACTGCGCCCCGGGTTGTTCTCATCGCGCACGTTCGGCCTGAATGACGCAGAAGTCGTCAGCGATCTGGGGCTGGTGATCCGCCCGGATGCACGCATCGATTCTGCAGCTATCCACGACCTGGATCTGTTGGTGATCTGCGGCGGCTACAGGACAGAACTGAAGGCCACCGAAGAGTTCATCAACCTGTTGCGAGCGGCGACAGACCAGGGTGTCACCCTGGCCGGATTGTGGAACGGTGCATGGTTCCTGGGCAGGGCAGGCCTGCTCGATGGCTATCGCTGTGCAATCCACCCCGAACATCGCCCCGCCCTCGCCGAAATCGCCAAGGCGACCCAGGTCAGCAGCGAACCCTATGTCATCGATCGCGACCGGCTCACCGCATCCAGCCCCTCCGGCGCCTTCCACATGGCGCTGGACTGGATCAAGGGCTTGCACGACAAAGCCCTGGTCGAGGGCATCGAAGACATCCTGGCGTTCGAGGAATCTCGCTACCGGCGCATCAAGCCCAGTGAAAACATCTGCGTGAGCGCGCCCTTGCGCGAAGTGGTGAAGCTGATGGACACCAACCTCGAAGAGCCGCTGGAGCTGGAGCAACTGGCGGTCTACGCCGGCCGCTCACGTCGACAGCTCGAGCGCCTGTTCAAGGAACAACTGGGAACCACGCCGCAGCGCTACTACATGGAACTGCGGATCACCGAAGCGCGCCGACTGCTGCAGCACACGGAGCTGTCCCAGGTCGACGTGCTGGTGGCCTGTGGGTTTGTGTCGCCCAGTCACTTCAGCAAGTGCTACAGCTCGTATTTTGGCTACCGGCCTTCCAAGGAAAAGCGCCTGGTGAAGTGACCACCAGGTTTTTGTGTTGCGACCTGAGCGCGTTGGCTTGGGTATCCTGTATTCACATTCATCAGCCTGCCCGGGAGCGGTGCATGAAAGTTGGCGTGATCTCCGATACCCACGGCTTGCTCCGCGCCGAAGCCCTGGCTGCCCTGGAGGGTTGCGAGCGGATCATTCACGCCGGCGACATCGGAACAGTCGAGATCCTCGAGCAACTGGCATCGATTGCCCCGCTGCACGTAGTACGCGGGAACAATGACCTGGACGCCCCCTGGGCAGACAATCTCGCCGACCGCCTGTGTTTCGACCTGAACGGTTGGCACACCTTCCTGGTGCACGACATTGCCGATGTCCCGGCGGCGCTGGATGCCGGGATAAAACTGGTGATCACCGGCCATTCGCATAAGCCCCGCATTGAATGGCGCGGTGAACGGCTGTACCTCAATCCAGGCAGCGCGGGGCGGCGCAGATTCAAGCTGCCGGTGACGCTGGCGTTGTTAGAGATGCTTGAGGGTACGATTGAGCCGCGGCTGGTTTCATTATTGGAATGACCCTCTGCTGAAATGCGGCCCCCAGAAAAAGGGACCGCTGCACAGCCCACACAACGTACAAATAACGGGCACGATCTTAACTGCACAAGGGGATGCTGGCTTTTTGTGATCTACACTCCCTGGGCGTGTGAGTTGGCGCCTCGCCACAGGATTTACTTAGTCGCTAAGTAAAGAGACAGACCTGAATTTCAGTTGGGTCGCGGTCTGGGTGGGGGCATGCCAGTCGATCAGCAAAAACCCTTGTCTGGCAATCGTGTATCAGGCGAGTTCGACAACGCCTGGATTGAAGCCCTGATCGCCAACATGACTTGGCACTACTGAAAAAAGTCGGGAGGGTTTCAGGCATTCAAATTATTTCACCGTGTCCATGAACACTCACGGTGCCAGCTTGCTCAACACTAACGAGGTGGAAATGAACAGGAAGTCTAACCGGGGCTGGACAATGGGCGCGGCACTCGTCGTAGTGGGTTCAACGCTTTTCGCGGGGTGTGCGAGCAAGACGGATCCGATCACGCAGGCAGACAAGGCCGATGTGGCCAAGGGCGTGCCCGCGCCGAGTCTCGAGCAGACCAAGGCGATCGCCGAGGAAGGCTTTATCTACGGCTTGCCGCTGGTCATGAACTACGCCGTGATGAACGAGTTCGCGGTGGACCCCAAATCCAGCCAGTTCAAGGCCCCCTTCAATCAACTGCACAACGAGCATCGGGTCGCGACCCCCGCTGACACCGCCGTCATTACGCCAAACAGCGACACCCCGTACTCGATGCTCTGGGCGGATCTGCGCGCAGAGCCGCTCGTGATCACGGTGCCGGCCGTCTCCAAAAAGCGCTACTACTCGATTCAGCTGATCGACGGCAATACCTATAACTACGGCTACATCGGCAGCCGGGCAACCGCCAGCGCGCCCGGGAGTTATCTGGTTGCAGGCCCCGACTGGAAGGGTGCGACACCTCCAGGCATCGACAAGGTGTTCACCTCCACCACCCCGTTCGGCCTGACCCTGATCCGGACCCAGCTGTTCAATCCGGCCGACATGCCAAATGTCGAGAAGGTGCAGGCGGGCTACAAGATCCAGCCGCTGTCCGCCTTCCTCCATCAACCCGCGCCGCCCGCTGCGCCGAAGATTGATTTCGTACCGGCTACCACGGAAGGCATCAAGGCCAACTTCTTCGAGTACCTGTCGGCCGCGATGCAGTATGTGCCAGCATCGGCTGACGACAAGGAGATTCGTGCCAGGCTGGCCAGCATCGGGGTAGGCCCCGGGCGGAACTTCGAATTCAAGGACCTCTCGCTCGAGCACAAGGCCGTGGTGCTGCTCGGGATGAAGGCTGGCGACGAAAAGGTCGACAAGTTTCTCTCGGGCGGAATGAAGAATATCAACGGCTGGAATGTCGGCGCGTTCTTCGGCGACCAAGCGTTCTACCAGACAGACTGGCTGAAGCGTGCCGGCGCCGCGAAGGGCGGTCTGTACGGCAACGACGCCGCCGAGGCGATGTACCCCTACACGCGCACTGACGGCAGCGGCCAGACGCTCGATACCAGCAAGCGCAACTACACGCTCACCTTCCCGGCCGGCAAACTGCCGCCAGTCAATGCCTTCTGGTCGGTGACCATGTACGACGGCAAGAGCCAGCTGCTGATCAAGAATCCGATCAATCGCTACCTGATCAATTCGCCGATGCTGTCGGCCATGAAGAAGAACGCGGATGGTTCACTGACGCTGTACATCCAGAAAGATTCGCCGGGCAAGGCCAAGGAGGCCAACTGGTTGCCGGCGCCTGACGACACGGTTTATCTCGTGATGCGCCTCTACTGGCCGAAGACCACACCGCCTTCGATTCTTCCCGCTGGCGAAGGCAGCTGGCAGCCACCGGCGCTGGTGGTATCGAAGTAGTGCGAGCTTATCGAAATGGGCCCCGCAGGTGCGTATGGATGACAATCCCATCCCCTGATGCCCCTGGATACTAAGCGGGACGCGGTGCTTCAACAGGCGGGGTGCCGTCGTGAAACATCGTCTTCAGTTGAGCACGCAGTTCCGGTGAGTCGGTGTGCTTGTGAACACTGACTGCATGCTGTGCGGCGGCCTCGAGCAGTTCGCTTTCAGAGTCTGCGGACAGTGCGACTGAGCATTGGGAATCGCTCGGAAACTCGCGGCAGTCGATGTATTTACGCGCCATGATATTTTCCTCCCTACGACGAAGGCAGGCCGTGGCCTGCGTGAACGATCGCTCGAAGCGTCACCCTATACATCAAACACGATTGCATGCCACATCGAGTGTGCCGACCCTTAAAGTATAGGCCCACCCGATGTCAGGGTAGTTGTGACAGGCATAGAAAACGGTCGCGGGAAAACAGGGAACAGATCACTCTGGACCGGTTCCTGACCGTCGCCAAGGGCAGCAAGCGACCTGATGCAGATGCTAAAAACCCGATTGTTTGGCACTAGCAGTCGTTCTCAAGCTGGGCAACTATTCATGTGATAAATTGATGAAAATCACTGCTTAGCGACTCGAGTATTCATTCGATGGATGAACTGCGCAGAATTGACCTCAACATGCTGGTAACGCTTCATGCGTTATTGGCCGAGAAACACGTCACGCGAGCGTCTGTCCGTTTGCATAAAAGCCAGCCAGCAGTCAGCCACGCCCTTGCTTTGCTCAGAGCCCATTTTGATGACCCTCTGCTCATACGGCGAAACGGATCAATGGTTTTGACGGCGAGGGCACGAGCGCTGGCTCAGCCGCTTCAGGATGCTTTGGGCAACCTGAACTCGCTGTTGGGCGCTCCGTCATTTGAGCCATCAACGGCAAAGGGCCGTTTCAGATTGTCGTTATCGGACTATGCGGCGCGGATCCTTCTGCCCCCGCTTGCCCAGAAAATTCGTCACGAAGCTCCTGGTATTGATTTGGCTATCAGTCAGGCAAGTCGAGAAATGATGATTTCTCAGCTTTTGGATGGTGAACTCGACCTTGCACTGGGCATCTTTCCCGAGGTTCCGGATGCCATTGCGCTTCAAGATCTCTTTTGCGAAGGATTCATCAGTCTCGCCGATAAAAAAGTATTGCCCGCGCGGGGCGGTCTTTCACTGAACGATTGGCTATCACGCCCGCATGTAATGCTCGCGCTTCGCCCTGATGCGAACGATGAGATCGAGCAGGCGTTGGCCGCGCGAGGTTTGAAGCGTCACATCGCCTTAGCTTTGCCCCACTGGAGCGCAGCGGTTGAAGTGCTTGCTGGTACCGATTTGATTCTTACGGTTGCCAGTCGCGCGGTAGGCCCGATGCGAAACCACAAATCGCTACGGCAATTCGAACCGCCCATTGAAATCCCCCGATTCGCCTATCAGCAGGCTTGGCACACCAGGAAAGAGGGTGATGCCGCACATCGCTGGCTGCGGGAAGCAGTATTCAAGTGCTCTCAGCCAAGCCATCAGGATTGCAGAGCAGGGCCTTTCAACTCGATTTGATGATTTGAGTACCCATCGAGATTTCAAATTTTAGATGGGTACTCTCCACGATGCGTGCGTCAAATTCGACGAATTACATGATCTTGGAAAACAGTTGAGGCACCTCACCCGAGAAGTCGACCCAGGGGTTAGTGTTCAGCAACTTGGCATGCGGCACGCTGGGTTCATCGAAGCGAATGGTGAAGCTTTCCGGCCCATGGGCATAAGCAACAATTACGCCCTGGTGCGGATCCATGTAGCCGGCGTGCATGCCGAAGCCAGGATAGCTGAGGCGCACGGCAGGCCCTTCAGGATTGATCTCATGCACGGTCAGACGCGCAAGGACGCCATCTGGCAGCACAAACATCCAGGTGAAAGCACCACCGGATACCACCGTCATCACTTCATCAATGCCCGCGCCGTTGTCCGAAGTGTTTACATGAAGACGACCATAACGATTCAGTGCCCATGTCCGCATCTCTGGAGTCATGGCTTTCATGTCGTAGACCTTTGGATAGGGCGCTGTATCTCCCTCGCGAGTACCCAGGTAGCCACCACGGTGTACCTCAGGAGTACGGCCTGCGAGGTGGATTTGCTCCAGCAGTTCAGCACGGTTGAGACTGAATATCGAAAGCAGCTTGTTTTGATCTTCTTCGCTGAGGGCGTTAATCAGCGAGGCTTTGAGAATCGGCTTGGCTTCTTCGGGAATGGAGACAGTGCTGGCGCGCACACCTACGCTGCGCAAGACAGCGTTGACGCTATCGATACCTTCAACATCGGAACGGCCATCGCTGAACTGAAGTTTTACGAAGTTCATCTTTGTTTCTCCTATCGTGAGTCAGAACGTTGCGGTTGCGTTGCGGGTTTGCATAAAACGGGTAAAGCGGGTTACTTGTTGATTTGGATAGCGCTGTTCTCAACCGTTGGAGTGCCGATGCCCTGAACTAGCAACACACCACCGAAGATGAGCACGACCCCTGCCAGTCGAGTGACAGTGATCGGTTTGTTGGCGAGTCCCATCAGCCCGAAATGGTCAACCAGGACGGAAGCTAAAATTTGTCCCGCTACGACGAGCAGTAGAAAACCGCTAGCCCCTAGCTGGGGAGTGATGGCCGTTGCGCTGCCTACATACACGGCACCCAAAATGCCGCCGATCCATAGCCACCAAGAACCCTGCAAAGCCTTGCCGACGTCAGGCGCAGATACCCGCAGGACTAACAGTGCAATCACCACCACAACGGTACTGACGAACAGCGAAGTTAACGCCCCCCAAAGCGGGTGCCCTAATGCTCGGCCGACGGCTGCATTGCTGGCAGCCTGGAAGGGCAGGACTGCACCTGCCAGCAATGCGGTACCCACCGGGATTAGTGCGAGAGCTACTGCCTTACTGAACATGGCATTCCCCTTTGGAGATGGCTGGTTTCGATGGGCAAATACTCTCCAATCCACAGGGATTATGGAAATCACATGTTTGCACATGCATTATTCATATGGTGGATGGTTTAGGACTCTGTAGCTCAGTAGCGATCAGTCGACTGAAAAGCCTGGATCTTCGAATTTTACTTTCAGGGCGCTAAAAGGTTACTGACTATTTGCCGCACGCTTAAGTTGAACTGAAGTGTCCTACTTTAAAAATCATCCATTGATCTGCGAACCCACAGCCAGTGAGATAGGCACGGCAGACAGTGCTCTGCCATCCGTTGACAATAAGAGAAAAGGTTCGCATTCCATGCGCAAGCTCGTAAAAATCCTGACCCTGGTTTCCTTCACCATCCTCGCTGCTCCATTCGCCACTCAGGCACAAGAAGCCTCCAAGGCGCAAAGTCCGGCCTTTATGGTGCATAAGTTAACGAACTTTCTTTACGCCATCGGCGAGCCCCACTACTACCAGAAGAACTATTCGTACTTGTTGGTGGGGACGGATCAGGCGCTGATGTTTGATTCGGGCGCTAACCAGAAAGAAAACATCACCCTATTGGCGCGCAAGATCACGGACAAGCCGCTCTCGATGCTGCCCTCACACCTGCATTTCGATCACGTTCAGCAACGTCGGTATCGGCAAGTTCATCGAAGAGGACGAGAAAACCTGGATGCTCAGCTACGGTTATGACTTTGCGCCCTTGGGCGTACCAGGCCTGACGTTCATGACCCGTTACCTGAAGGGCAACGATGGCAAGTCCGACACCCACATCAAAGAGTCCGAACGTGACACTGAATTGGCTTACGAATCCAGAGTGGTGCATTTAAAGGCGTGGGTGTGAAGGTGCGTAATTATGTCTATCGCGCGGACTTCGCACGCGGGCGCGATAGTAATCGGATTTATTTCACCTATGACATTGCAATCTGGTAAGGGGCGAAACAGGACAACGTACATGATCGACTTGAAAACGCCGATGTAGTGGTCGTAGCGTTCGCCAAAGTCAGAAGTGTTGGGTGGACAGGGTCCCCAAATAAAGGGACCCGCTGCACAGCCCGCATGGCTGACTCGTTCGCCTCAGGCGGGCGGATCGATCTGATCCAGCACCCGGTTCGCCGTGATTTCCGCCAGCATGATGCTGTTGGAAATGCCCAGCAGGGCGTTGCGCGACCCACCGTCCAGATGATCCACCAGGTGATGAACCATCACATCGACCGAGGCCAGTGTCTCGACTAAATAAACCACCAAGGTTTCGGTAGTGATCTCTGGGTCCACGGTAAACATCGTGCTGGGTGTGCGCGGGGTGGCTTTGATGTTGGCAGTCGATGGGACGTGGACGTCGAGGGCGCGTTCGGCGGCTTCGTTTAGATGGTTTGAATCAGATTCGTACGGGGAGATTGGATCGGTGTCCGGCGGGTTTGGTGAAGGCTTCTTCATGTTCTGAGTTTCCCAATGGTTGCCAACCCTCCTGCTGCTAAACGAAGAGGGGTGGCAGCTGCACGCAGGTTAGCAGACCGGGAAAACTCAGAAAACCGGCGCGCCCGAGGGCGCCCTACGTACAGCTACCATCAAGGACAGGCAATGAAATACCTGCATGACAGATGCACGCACAACCGAGTTGTCGCGGGCTGCTAAACCCGATCACTGATGGGCAGTGACGCGAATCAAGTTACCGAGCAACCCCAAGGCGCACAAGCCGGCGGATTCTGGCGTAACCGTAGGCAACGGCGCAAGGTCTTGTAGCTTTCAGGAAACAAGCAGTAGGGCGCTTAAACACGCGCCTTGCGCGGACGTTTAAAGTGAGTGAGCGAACATTTCTGAACGCGTTTGCTAGGGCGTTTGCAGTCGGCATCATCGGCGCGGAAGTATTTGAACGAAACCACTCATCGATACAGCGCATCTTGGCGGAAACAGGGGGTATCAGCCCCCGCTGTACGGCGCAGGATATCTGGGCTTTGACATATCTATGCCGCGCAACTATACCCAATCCACGTCACGTCACGTTTGGAGCGTGATGGGGAAGTTTACGGCGGGGCCCCACTCTAATTGCCCCAGAGCATGCTCGCGCCGCATACCTTCCTGCCTAGCTTGCACACCCCTTAGCGTCGATGCGGCCCTGTAGGGGTAGGCTCCAAATGAGCACATTTTTTTGAAGGGGAAATTATTATGGCCCAAGATCCTCCCGCCTTTCATATGGAGGAATTCAAACAGCTAAAGTCCGAGATTGGTACGTTGTTGCAGCGGATTGAAACGCTCATCAAGTTTTCCCTGTTTGGTGGAGTAGCCATTTACGCGTGGATACTCACCAATGTCCCAAAGAGTGGTGCCACAGGCTCCAGCAGCCAGAGCGTCGAATTTCTAGTGGCAGCCGCTTACCTTCCGCCTGCCTTGCTTTTCTTTTCAGCGAGCCTCTCAGCCGTGACGTATATGCACGTGAACGTCATGGCTCAATACCTACGCCGTCTCGAAGCCTTGCTTGGGTTTGTACAGTACGGATGGGAGGCGCACTGGGCCAAGTCACCTCGCTCCATAACCTATGCATTGGTTGGTTTCTTCGTCTTACTGCTGATTGTGGAGATAATCGTAAGTTACTACCTAAGTCTTAGCTTGCAATCACGCCCCTAGCCGACATAAAGGTAAAGCGCCGATCCACAGGCGCAAAGGTTGGGGGCCACTTGCTGCGAAGGGCGTGTCCGGGATTAGTTGACCACTACAATTCTTGGAAAACGTGGAGTGATTGGGGATGTCGTCTTCAAGGCTCAACCGAAAAAACTAATGATACGCCAGGTTCAAATGAGCTTCTTCGCACAACCGGCGCTCGGAGCGAATACCGTAGCAGTAGCCCAGTCAGAGGTGTCTATGAAACTAGGGGGCATCGAGGTCGATTACATGTGTAATTGAGAGGAAGAATAGCAATATGCCCAGAATCATAACAAAGGCGTGAGGAAGTGCAACATGGGGCCACAGTGGGACTTGTTTAAGTTTCTGGGTTCGTATCGCTTTCCACGCGGTGGACCACGACGAGCCAATTTGAAAAGGGTGTTCGACTTTCGCTTTGCCACGGAAGTGTTCCTCAATCAGACTACTCCGGGAAGAGTAACAGATCTGAAAGAGCTTCCATTGAGTCTCAAGTAGCCAAAAAATTGCAGTACTCATGGAGGAGATAAGAAAAGGAATATACGAATGACTAGCGAAAGCTCCCGCTATCGAGACCAGACCGAAGGTTACGCTCCAAGCTTTAATGGTCAAGGCGCGTGAATCGAAGTCCTCAATGGTTTTTTGGAGATGTAAATATTCTGCTTGAAGCGCTGCATTCAGTTGGTCTTCAGTCATAGAAGGTTCCTTTTTAAGTGCAACCGATCATTCGATTCAAGTAATCTGCCCGATGATCCTGTCCAGCAAGCAACCCACGCTGCGACTTTTGGTTTGATTCAGCCAATACTATTTACAATAGCCTATGTCAGCAGCTGCGGCTCGTCATTGTCCCGATCAAGCCGGTTCGGAATTGTCCCGATGTGCTCGCTCGTTCAGCCGCACAAGACACTCCATGCCAAAAAAATGGCGCCAAAAAACATTCTTGTAGCGCGCTTGAACTATGGGCAGTAGCGACCCGTGTCTGCTAGCGCTCTCAATACTCTTTTGTCATAAGCGTAACTCTCTTTTAATAGAAGCAGGCTCATTTTTATAGCTAGACTTGCGGTTCGAGGCATTGCGCAAATTAATACCTGCAACTCCAAGTATTATTAATTTTTGCCAAAAAAACTGCAGCGGAAGCTGAGTTGCCATCTATGAACCGGATCCCTCTGGCTCAAGACTCTAACTATAGGTGGGTGGACTACTCTCGCTCCGGTAGACATCCCCAGCTAACCGAGATGCAGCTGACGCCTTATCGGCGGCTCGACATGGGTGAAAAAGCGTTTATTCCTCCTCTACACGCCAGCGAGGACCGAAACGATGACGGATATCCAGCAGCTGGTTCCTCTGGTGCCGAAGCCACCCATACGGCGGCTTCGCGTATACGCTTTCGATCCACAATCTTCAGTGGAACTGAAGACCGCGGTCATTAACGACACGGTCATCGAGCTTCCATGGGAACCACGTTGGGAAGACGAGCTGGAGCCAGGCCCCATTAACGACTATCTCGAGGTGATCGATTACGATCCCAGTTCAGACGTCTTTTACGCCCCGGTCGATCTCAACGCCCCCTTTCTGCTGGCTCAAGACGGGTTACCACCGTCTGAAGGTTGCCCACAGTTCCATCAGCAGATGGTGTTCGCGGTTGCGATGCGCACCATCCGTAATTTCGAGCGGGCGCTTGGGCGCGTGGTCTTGTGGGCTGGCGACAGGAATGCACCGCAAGACACGCCGGATCGAAGCTTCACACGTCGGTTGCGGATCTATCCCCACGGCCTTCGCGAAAAGAATGCCTATTACAGCCCCAGCAAGCGCGCACTGCTTTTCGGGTACTTCAAGCATCCAGAAGGCGATAGCGCTTCCAGCAGTTGGGTCTTTACCTGTCTCTCGCAAGACATCGTTGCCCATGAAACAACGCATGCGATTCTTCATGGAATGCAGCAGCGCTCGATTGAATCCTCCAATCTCGACTCACTGGCCTTTCATGAGGCTTTTGCCGACATCATTGCGCTACTGCAGCATTTCAGTTTGACGAATGTCGTAAGGCATCAGCTGGCACAGAGTAAAGGTTCGCTGCGCGAGCCGGGCCTGCTGAATGGTCTTGCTCTTCAATTTGGTCACGCGACGGGGCGCCGCGGCTCGTTGCGCTATGCACTGCAGTACCTGGGGTCTCCCGTAAAATCGGCCGGTGCTACATCCCAGGCCGATGAGAAAGGCAGTGGCGAAATCGAGCCACCCAAGAAACTTTCTGAAACGTTCGAAGCGCACGCCCGTGGTGGCTTTCTCGTTGCCGCCATCTTTGATGCATTCGTCACCATTTACGAGCAAAAGACGGCTGATCTCTTTCGCCTCGCGCGGTCGAATGCCGCACCCAATCAGGATTATCTCTCTGCCGAACTCGTTGACCGTTTGGCTGTCGAGGCCGGAAGAGCCGCGGATCAGGTGCTTCGCATGTGCGTGCGGGCGCTGGACTATACTCCCCCGGTCGACCTGCACTTCGGCGAATATTTGCGGGCGATTATCACGGCCGATATGGATCTCGTCGCTAACGACCCGATGCGTTATCGCATCGCTTTCGTCGAAGCTTTTAGAAAGCGTGGCATCACCGTGCCCGGTTGCATCTCGATGGCACCTGACAGCTTGCTATGGGACGAGCCGGATCTTTCCGAGACCCCCGAGTTTG
Source organism: Pseudomonas fluorescens (assembly GCF_902497995.1). Lineage (GTDB taxonomy): Bacteria > Pseudomonadota > Gammaproteobacteria > Pseudomonadales > Pseudomonadaceae > Aquipseudomonas > Aquipseudomonas fluorescens_BK. Next base: position 14,811 of record NZ_CABVII010000019.1, read on the forward strand.
GTGAAGCCGGCGGGAATCCCGAAGAGGGGCTCAGCAACGTCTTCTCCGAACTGCTCGCTACACTCAAACTGTCCATTGCACTGGGGCCCATACACGCGTCGAGCGTGCATGGAGCCTCTGGCGGTGGGCGACGCAACCTCCGCGAAGCCGCTGTCGGCGTAATCCAGCGTAACCAGTTCCTCATTCACAAATGGTTCAAGGAAGACAGTGCGTTCGACGAGGGTTGGGAGAAGCTGGTCGGCCTACGTCTGCTTGCCTTCGATGATCCTCGTCGCAAGGCGCCGCTGACCAACGTCCCTACGTTGTGGACAGGCAAGGCGAATAAGAACGGCGAATTTTCCAAGGTGCCGAGGTTCGAGGTGCATTCAGCGCGCATCGCTCGGCGAGCCGGTCCCGAAGGGCAAGAGACGCATCAACTCATCATCCAGATGACGCAGAAACGACGTGGATACGACGATCCGATCGACCAGGAGAAGGCGGATGCGGGTGACACTGCTCTCCTTGCGCGTGACCCCGATTTCTGGTTCCGAGGTGGCGCCACCATTCACATTGACCTGCGCGATGGCAAGCTGATTCGCATCATCAGAAAGAATGTTTGCGACGACAAACGCTTGGCTGCCCAGCGCGACTTCCGTGCAGGCAAAACATCGGGGCAGGCGATTGGCTCACGTGTGAGCGCCAATCTTGAGCCATTCGCCTTCCTGCACAGGAGCTTCGAATGACTCGACCAAAGAAAGGCGGCCCCGCTAACGCGAAGAGCCAAATAATCGTACGCATGTACCGGGCGTTGGGTGCTCAAGGGCGTGAATATGCCGGCTATCTGGGCGATTGTTTCCTTATCCGCGTGCTCAACGGCGATGAACCACCTGCACACATCCTGATCGACTTTGGCATTCTGATGGGCAGTGCGCAGGCCGAAGCACGTATGCGGCAAATTGCTACCGATATCGTCAAGACGACAGGTGGCACCTTCGCGGCGGATGGCAGCGTACTGACAAAAGGCTCGCTCGATTTGCTGGTCATCACCCACGAACACTGGGACCACATCTCGGGTTTTTCGCAGGCGCAAGACATCATCTTCGGCGGCCTTGCCATTAATAAACTCTGGATGGCCTGGACCGAGGATGACAACGATGCCTTTGCTAATCAGCTACGCCAGGATCGCGACAAGCGCGGCGTTGCATTGGCGGCTCTTTCCGAAATCATTCAGCAGGCTGCTGCGAGTCCAACCTCATCGCCGTTTGCCGCCGACCGGCAGGTTGCACTTTCCGGGCTCGATGCTTTTTTAGGGCCACTTGTTGCAAACAGTGGGGCCGGGCCGGTCGATGCCGCGTTCGGTGCCGCACCGGTCAAAGCCAAGCGGCTCAAAGGCCGCGACATCATGGAAAAAGTGAAGGCTGAGGCACTCTCCAAGGAATTCCTGTTACCCGGTCAGGTTGTCGCCGCTCCCGGAGCACTGAAGGCCTTTGTTCTCGGTCCCCCGCACAATTTGGAACGGCTGAAACAGGACAAACCTTCGTCGGGTCCGGCGAAAGAGACTTATCTCGATAACAGGGCCTTTGACGATCTTCTGTTCCGTTTGGTAGACGGTGAGTCTCACGACCCGGATAACGACTTGCCGTTCGCAAGCCGATCTCATCGCATCCGTACGGACCATGTTCGCGCGGCGGACAATGCGTCGACCGCCATCGATGTAAACACCGACACCGGTATTCTCCGGTGGCTCAATGAGCGCTATTACGCTGGGGCCGATAGAGACGGGCGCGATCAATCGCGTCGGGCAATCGATGCCGATTGGCTCGGCGCTGCCGGCCCGCTTGCCCTCAAACTCGACTCTGACACCAACAATACGAGCCTCGTGCTTGCGTTTGAGCTTCCCGACGAAACCTTCATGCTTTTTCCTGGCGATGCGCAGGTTGGCAATTGGTTGTCCTGGCACGATCAGAAGTACAAGTACAAGTACCAGGACGAGGACCGAGAGCTCTCGGCAACTGACATTCTGGGGCGTGTGCGTTTTTACAAGGTTGGGCACCACGGCAGTCACAACGCAACGCTCAAGGAGAAAGGCCTCGACCTGATGACTCACCGCGAGCTGGTGGCAGCGATTCCCACGGACGAGGTCTTCGGCAAGCAGCAAGGCGCTAAAGGTTGGCAGATGCCTAATCCTCATCTGAAGGAGGCCATCCTGACCGCAACCAAAGGGCGAACGTTTCGCAACGATGACACCCTCAATGCGCACTACACGCAGTTCAAAAACGCTCTGAATTCCACGGATCTCTATCTTGAGTACAGGGTGTTTTAATCCGACGGAGCAAGCGCTGATGAAAGCTTATCGCAGCGCCTATATCGCGGGCGTTGAATTCGGCGACTTCTGACAGGAGAGATAAACCATGGCCAAATGCCCCTTTGCCGAACAGCGCCCCATTACCGGTACCAGCGGAAGTTACACGGGCGGCGTCTTCAAAATTGTTCATCACACGACGGAGGGTGGGAGCGCAGAGGGCGCCTTTACCGCGTTCAAGTCCAACCGGTCGGACCCGCACTTCACGGTCGACGCCAGCAAAATTTACCAGCATATCGACACCGACACAGCGGCGCGCTCGCTACGCAATGCAAAAGACGGTGTACAAACCAACCGAGATCGCGCCCTGCAGATAGAAGTTGTCGGTTTCGCCGGTAAACCCAAAAACAAAGCGACGCTGAAGAACCTGGCCCGCCTCTGCCGTTGGCTCGAGCAGATCCATGACGTCCCATTGGTTTGGCCGTCGGGGCTGCCCAAGCCCGCCAAGAACGGCAAGGATCCGGGCGGCCATTTACGCAGCACGGAGAACTGGACCAAAGGCGGCCATTTCGGGCACTGCCATGTACCCGAAAACACACACTGGGATCCCGCCTATACAAAGACCGAGGTCGGGTACCTGATGGCGGCAAAATTTGATGCCGCGGGCAAGTTAACCAATGCCCAGGACCCTGACATTGTCGCACTGGAAAATCAGCCGATGGCAATAGACGGCGATACGACGTTCGAGATCATGGGGGATCATGCCGATGTTGGGGAGGCGTCAGCGAGTAATGTAGAACCTGTGAATGTGGCAGTGACTGAGCAACCGGAATCTGCAGCAGGTCGCCCGGAGTCAGGCGTAGGGCTGTGTCTATCCGGCGGTGGTTACCGAGCGATGCTGTTTCACGTGGGAAGCCTTTGGCGCCTCTATGAAACCGGCCAGCTCTTTTCGCTGCAGCGTATCTCGAGCGTATCCGGAGGCTCGATCACCAGCGCAGTTCTCGCCCTGGCCTGGAAGCATCTACCTTTTGATGGCGCACGGGGGCCCTTCGAGGCACGTGTTGTCGACCCCATTCGTGCGCTTGCACGACGTACGCTTGACGCCGATGCAATTATCGGTGGCTTTCTGCTTCCCGGAAGTATTGGTGAGAACGTCGCTGCGGCCTATGACAAGTACCTTTTCGACGGGGCAACATTGCAGGACCTGCCTGATACCCCTCGCTTTGTAATCAATGCCACCAACGTGCAATCCTGCGTGCTGTGGCGTTTTTCCAAACCTTACATGGGCGACTATCGCGTCGGGCTCATCGAGAAGCCTGATTTTTCGATCGCCCGGGCGGTTGCAGCCTCTTCAGCCTTTCCACCGGTGCTATCACCGCTGACCATCGAACTTCATCCGGCCGCCTTTAAACCTGGCTCGGGCGACGACCTGCAACGGCCACCTTTTACCTCTGATGTCGTGCTGGCCGACGGCGGCGTTTATGACAACCTGGGCCTGGAGACCGTTTGGAAACGCTACGAAACGGTTCTTGTCAGCGACGCTGGCGCCAAAATCAAACCAGAGGAAGAGCCTAAACACGATTGGCCACGCCACGCCTATCGCGTCCTGGATCTGATCGACAATCAGGTGCGTAGTCTTCGCAAACGCGCGCTCATCGCGAGCTATCAAGCCAAACCTGATGATCCCGGCAAGCGCCTGGGGACCTATTGGGGAATAGGCACCCAGTACGATCACTACTCGGGCCGCGCACTCACTCTCAGTTGCAATGCTGCGCGCACCCAAGAGCTGGCCGGCATCTCTACGCGTCTGAAGCGGCTGGATGAGGAGCTGCAGGAACGATTGATCAATTGGGGATACGCGGTTACGGATGCGGCTTTACGCACCTACGTCGATGCCGAGCTGAATAAACCCAAAGCGTTTCCCTATCCCGATAGCGGTGTCTGATATGAGACACCGAATGTTGCCCCCTCCCACGTTTCGTAAGGAGATCAGACATGCCTTCTTTACGTCTCATCCTGCTTTTTGATGGCACCGACAACACGCCCAAGGATCGCACCAACGTCTGGCGCACCTATGGGTTGCTCGCGGAAAAAGACGTGAATGGTGTTCCCCAGAAAAAGGAATACATCTCGGGAGTCGGCACCGACGTTGGCGAACTCGTCCGAGGCAGCATCTTTGGCCAGGGCGTTGCCCGCAAAATTCGTGAAGGCTACGAATGGCTGGTCGAGAATTATCAGGACGACGCGCAGATTTACGTCTTCGGCTTCAGCCGAGGCGCCTTCGCCGCTCGCAGCCTCGTGCAGATGATCGCCATCTGCGGACTTGCACGCCCGGACACGCTCAAGGAATGGAGCACCAAGGAAATTTTCGACCGTTATGCAGATATTTCGCAGCAGGATAGCGAGGTCATCCGCCCCATATGGCGATTGCGCTACTGGCAAGGCCACCCGGCGCAAGCGCCTTCCGGCTGGCATCCCGACCGCTTGGAGGCCCGCCTCATCGATGACGTCTACGTGCGTGCGGTGAAGATCCATATGGCCGGCCTGTGGGACACCGTTGGCGCCATCGATGCCGACGCCCTGCATAACAAAGACGCCCACCGCGGCAAGTCCGCCGCTCACAACGTGCGACCCACACGGGCGCAGGGCTACGGCTACCATGCCCTCGCCATCGACGAACACCGCCCAATGTTCGAGGCCTCCCTGTGGCGCGCCTTCGCCGAAACGGGAAAGGAAGCAGAAACACTCGCCGATTTCACTAAATGCTACGAGCAACGCTGGTTTATCGGTGCGCACTCCGACGTTGGCGGCGGCTACCAGGACGATGATCTACCCAATATTACCCTGCACTGGATGATGCAGAAGGCCACTGCGCTCGGCCTTGCGTTCACTCACACCATCGAGCCCCGCCCCGGCGCGTGGCACGACCCCGTTCACGACAGTTTCAAAGCCTTCGCCGGTCAGATCCTCAACATCTGGGACGAAATCAAAAACGGCGACCAGCGTAATTACCGAGATATCGGCAGGCTACCCCGCAGTATCGTTACGGCAGGAGGTACGGCGGGCTCCCTGTGCACCATTAACGAAACCATTGATGATTCCGTGCTACGCCGCTGGCAGGAGGACCCCACCTACCGCCCGCCCAAGCTGGTGGGGTACTTTGTTCGAAACCCCGGTGAGCTTCCCCACGGTACAACCACGGCGCAACGCACCCAGCGCATCTACGCCGAAAAATACTGGAACCAGACCGGTGTGTTCCTGCGCGCCGGCGTCCGTTACCGAGCCCACGTCGTGCCCGGGGTTGGCGAACCCTTACGCGATCTCAAGTACATCGCGCGGGGTATCGACGGTGAGGACTGGGACAGCGTCGCCCACAGGACTGCCTCACTTGTCCATGGTAAGCGCAAGGATGACGCCAAATGGTTCGCCCTCATTGGCACCGTGGATAAGAACCACCCTTGGGTAATGAAAGACGGTGGTGAGTTCACCGTGCCCGTCAGCGGCCAGATGCTCTGCTACTTCAACGATGTGCAAATCGAACTAGGGTTCTACGACAATAATTCTGGCTGGGTAATGTTGGAAGTCGAGCAACTCTAGCCATGACGTTTAAGGTGAGTGAGCGAACATTGCTGAATGCCTATTTTCTGCACTCGGCCAACACCACTTGACAGGTATCCGGCGTGCCACCGGATCGGCCGGCATAACGAATGCAGTTATTCAGGGATTTCTTGCGCGCCATGCTCAAGGTGTCTCCCCAGGCGAGACCGCCCTCGCCGGAGGTGGGGAGCGCTTTGGCATAGCAATTCGAGCCTAAGCTCGACGCGGAATAGCGCGCCGTGGCCGCTTTACCTGAACATCCCGCCAGCAACGCCAGGTTGATGGCGAGCAGGGAGGGCAGGACCCAAGACGCGCAGTGGCGTGCTGTTTTTCCGGTCATGGCATTGTCCTGCAGAAGGCGGCTAGCAGCGTGTGTGTAGTCGGGTACTCATCAGATTAGACGGTAGGTTGATGTTGAGAACCGCATTCCGGCGCTTTTGGTTTGTTTCTGGTAGCAGCGTGCAAAAATGGAGTTTTCACGTTCAATGCATGGGTAGCCAGGCTGGGGCGACTTTTTCAACACAATCGGCCAGAAGTGGACACTCAGAAACTCAACCGCGCACCAGGTAGGCCCCTGGGGGAACCCGATCTCGCAGCTTCTTGCATTTGCCGGGTGCAGGCTGGTGCCCTGGCGGACGATCAGGAAACCAAATTCGGCATTTACCCGGAGGCGGCATATGGCCGCGGGGAATCTCAACCTCAGCGTACGCCCGCTCTGGCTCGAGATTAGCCATTTGCAATTTTCCTTCGGGCCCGGCTCTGCCAGCCGTCGGTGCATCCGAAACCCGATCGGTCTCTGCGCTAGCGAAGCTGCCAGCGTCACGCCCAGTGTCCGGAATGGATTGCTCAACAACCGCCATTTCAGCTTCGCGGCGCCTTTGGGTCTCCTCTTCCAGCCCCTTCTGTACTGCGACCAGGTCCTCTTTGGCATTGGGGTGGGTACCCGAAGATTGCGCCTGCTGCGCCGCCTGGATCAATTGGTAGTTGCGGTTGCGCAACTCGACGTTGCGACCAACCCGCATGTTCGAGCGCACAGCCAAGGTTTCAGCCTGCTGGTACTGCCCCTGCTGAAGACGCAACACTCCAAGGTAATGCAGCGTCGCGGGATTGTTCGGCTGGATATGCAGGGCACGCTCCAGCGTGGCAGCGGCTTGGTCCAACTTGCCATTTTCATACTGTCGCGAGGCGGTTTCGATCAGGGTGGTCGATGCGCTGTTGCTTTGCGCGGGCGCTCTTCGCTCGGCAGCGACAGAACAAAACGACGCGACGGCGCAGAACACCAGGATGAGGCCCGGCAGAAAACTCTTGGTTGGCATCAGGGGGCGGACTCGACTGAACTCGGACGGCATTGCCGTAAAACAGACCACAGCGCTGCTCGGCATTTCCGATACAGGTCCGCTATTGACCTGGCCCATACCCTGAAGTTCCTGCTGCAACGGCCATCGCAACCAGTATCATTTTTACCACCTCAACATCTAGGCATGATCTGTTGCTGCGCTTCATGCAGGGCAGAAAACGGCCAAAAGCTGCCTGTCGATTTCGTCTGAGGAAACCCAGACGATCTGTCTCTTGCAGCGCCTTGTCAAGACGTCGAGTTGTCCACGGAACCAGGGGGCAAACCTCATCCAAAAAACAGCATCCCAAGGCACTGATCGGCCAAGAGTATCCGATCAAACAGTAAGTGCGGCCACACAGTGCTGTGTGGCAGCTGTAAGTGCCAAACGAATGCAGATGCGCTACTACAATACGTAGAACTCTGGGGTCCTCACAGGAAGCGAGCGAATGTGAATGAAACACAAACTCTGCGTCGTCAGGTTGGTTCGGTTGGCCTCCGCTTCGCTCATCATAGTAGCCCCCGCTGCAGTCGCAGAGGATCTCGAACCCAGGTCCTATGCCAATACGCCGGTCGGTATCAATTTCCTGCTCGTGGGCTACAGCGATCTCAACGGCAGCGTGACGGCCAACCCGTCAATCCCGCTCCAAGATGCCAAGCTCAACATAAAGACTGTCGTGTTTGCCTTTGCCAGATCTCTGGACGTCTGGGGCCGCTCCGGGAAGTTCGATATCGTCGTGCCTGAGGCAAAATTGACGGGCTCTGCTCTGCTCGCCGGTGAACCCAAGGAGCGTAATGTTACTGGGTTGATCGATCCAAGATTCCGCTTTTCGGTCAACTTGTATGGCGCCCCGGCGATGTCGCTGGCTGAGTTCCCCAGCTATCAACAGGATGTGATTATCGGCGCCAGCCTGGCGATCACGGCGCCGCTCGGCCAATACGACGCTAGCAGGCTGGTCAATCTCGGCAACAATCGCTGGTCATTCAAGCCTGAACTTGGGGTTTCCAAGCGTCTGGGGCAAGTGACCCTGGAATTATCCGGCGCGGGAACCTTTTACACCGACAATGACGAGTTACTCGGCGACCACGTACTTTCCCAGAACCCGATTTACCAGGTACAGGCGCATCTTATCTATGCCTTTAGCAACGGTATTTGGGCGTCGCTGGATGCGACTTACTTCGCTGGCGGGAGTAGCTCAGTCGATGGGGTCGGCAACCACGATTTTCAGGAAAACACACGCTACGGAGGCACCCTCACGCTACCGTTGAATCGGAACCATTCGCTAAAGCTGAACGCGAGTAATGGCGGGCATACCCGCACGGGCAGCGAGTACGATGTCATTGGCATAGTCTGGCAGTATCGCTTCGGCGGAGAGCTTTGAAACATAGGATTTACGCTACATTTCATTCATGCCTTAGTGAGACATTTATCTGATGCTGGTTGTTACCTTGCCATTTGTGACAGGCAACTACCGGCCAAAAGCGGCCGGTGGGTGGAAGAGCGTTGATTGACTAGCTACGCTCAGCCTATTGCCGGGAATGAGCGAGCAGGTTTGGTTCTCCGGCGATGGTAGATAGATGAGAGAACAGGGAATGTTATCCACCGAGCCTGAACGCATTATCACCCCACTTGGGGTCCATTTACGTTAGGAGTCATCATGGCGGTAGGCGATATAAAAGAATTTCCATGTCCGCTCTGCGGTAATGTTCTCTTTCGTAAAGAGCTAAGGCAACACGGTGGGAGCGGCGACGCCATTTGGCTTAACACAGCCGATAGACCGCCGGTAGAAACAGATTGCTCCGGCACGTTCATCAAGTGCCCGAGTTGCTCGGGACGGGTCGCGATGCTTCCGGACCCTGTGCATCCTGATTCTGACTTCTATATTTCGCCAGTTCAGAATGAGCAAGCCGCTCCGAACCTCTAGCTCGAGCAGACGCGGTGAAGTGGTTGATGTATTCGGGTTCTGGCCGGGGCCGCGCCGCTCAACAACATGTTGGGCATCCGAATAAGAGGTCTGTAATGACTCCAGTAACGGAAACAGAAATCCTTCGCATCGTTGATGAAATGCGCAAGAAAGGGCAATTCATCCCGACATCTGTAGCGACGATCCCTAGATTTCCCTTCCCAACGTTCTCTGCTCTTCAGGCCGCGCTACGGGATCACAGCTTTCTCTTACAAAGATTTTCGGTGCATTTCGAGGTGAACATCTTCAACCTTTTTGCATCGTCCATGCAGCAAGCCGCTAATAAACTCTACATGGCAAGTTCGTTTGTCTTGCCCATAGGCTCGGTAGCTTTAGCGTTCATTTATTCGTGGTGGTGGCTGCTTGGTGTTCTGAGCCTCTTTCTTGTACTTGGTCGCTCGAAACGGTTGTACAACCGGGTCATCTATTCTGCTGCATTCGAATCAGAATTGCAGTTTTACTTTCTATACTTCGTCGGACAAGTGTGCATCACTTCGGCTGATTTTAAGGAGTCATTCTATTGGGAGCGAGACAAATAGATGCCCTGCGGATACCCAACTAGGCGCTCCAGCCGACGTTAGCCGCTCAAGGTAGCCAGGTAGGGCTGGTGAAACCCGCGTTGCTTGTCCTGTGGCATTACCGCGTGGGTTTCACCCACCCTACAAAAGCTTCAACTTGCTTCAGCGAATGTCCGCCTTGGGTCCAGGCTGTGTGAAAACGCAGGCGCCGTTTTGAAGTCTGCGTTGTTACGTAACATCTGCCCACGATTGGTCAATCAGCAGACCAGGAATTTGCATAGAAACGCGATTTTCGTTCCAGTCCTGACTGTCAAACCTGCTCGAAAACGTTTTCACACAGCCTGGACCCATTGCGGACACTGCCTAACGTTGAGCTAAGGGGTTGGCTTTAGCCGGTCCCAGTGAGCGAAGCGAACGATTTTACGCATTGTTAGGCCGCGCCACGGACTTGAGCCGGCTGTAGAAAGTAAGTGTTCAGCGTTGCTGGATTTGTGGCTTGAAGCATACGCGTGCAGGCTTTCAGGTAGAAGAGCTTGAAGATGCCGGCAGGCGCGTGCCGGTTTGGCATCCTTTTCGCATATGCAATGCCTCGTCCAGCTAACGACGAATTAAGCGGCGCTGCGACTTGGCGCAGCGTCCGGCGGAACAAAGTGAAGCGAACTTGAATGACTAGTTATGTAAATCTTAGGCAATAGTTCTTTACCTACAGATTTCGATAACTCACCTATTCATGTCCGGGGAATACGTCAACACAGCTGGCCCCTGAGCGTCTTATCGCGCGATAGTCCACGCGTCCGCCACAGGTCCGCCCATATCTGAAAAGTAAGGTATCCATCAAGAGCCGTTCGTTTAGCCAGATTGCGTCACACGCTGCCATTGACCCCCCGTAACAGGCGATTGCAGCTTCATTGAAGTCTGCAGCCCAGTCTCCGGGTTCAGCGAGCATTGGCTCCTCGCCTGGGGGTAGAGGGTCGGTAGATTCAGCCCACACAACGTTACATCCGATGAGTATGATGAAAAGTGTTGCAATTGGAATTGAAATTATTTGCGCGGCGATGGCACGAGCCATCATATGATGATTTTGCATTCTGAGCACCTCCGATTTACATAACTACTATTAGGCGACATTGCTGTCGCGTTTAAACGCGACAGCAATGTCTTATAATGTTCCTTGTCGTCCTGTAAGCCCTTGTCTAGCTTGGAGGGAGTCGCAGCAAACGCGACATACCCCAGGGAGAAACGCGACATGGATGACGGCAAGCTCAACTGCGGTAAAGATTCAGCGTAGAGGGTCGAAGCTACCGATTTGCCATCACCATGTCCACCGGCAGCTCCTGGCCGTTTTCTGCCTATAACAACTGACCGAAGTCGACCCTGAACCGCCAGTCTTCCGAGAAGGAAAAGCGCTCTGCGCAGTGTCGACCGGCGCTACCCGCCGGTCATCAATCACATAGGCGCGGCGATGAGTAATATCGCAGTCCCGTGTGCGGCTGTGGCGGCGTTTACGCCGTAGCGCACGCGGACGAAAGAACAGACCAGGCCCTCAACCAGAGTGAACAGTAAAATCGGCCAGCCAATCCGGGTGACGCGTAGCGCCAGGAACGCATGGCAGGCTGCGAAGGCGACAGCGCTGACCAGGGCTGCTCGTAGCGCAGAGGTGTGGTGTTCGAGGTGACCTTGCAGGAACCCGCGAAACAGCACCTCTTCCAGCGCATTACCGCCGAAGGCCAGCACGACCATGCTCAGCAACCAAGGCCAATAATCCGCGATCTCGCCTATACCGGTTCCTTGATAGAGCCGCCGCCAAAAACGGGACGGATTTATTTTTTAAACGCAAAAACGCGCAAAAACGGGACGGATTTATTTTTTCGAAAATAAATCCGTCCCCTTAACCCCTGTCCCCTTAACCCCTTAACCCCGTCCCTTAACCCATTTCTTCTATGAACACACAATTATGCAGGAGTAATTATGGGGAGGGCGAGATATCGAATATGTCCACCCAAATGCATAGGGCGCAGTTCCAGTGGATCAGTCAAACCTCGTATCCCATTTCCTGGCCACGGATCCATGAAACCTAGATTGAATATTTGAGGACCCATGGGGGTGTTTTGAAAGGCGGCTGCTGTCAATACCATTGCGTGGGAGAGATTGCCAAACACTAACGGGCGTTCTTGCGCGAGGCTTTGCAAAATGAGCTGGTTGTTTATCGCGTTTACGCCTGCGTCTGCGTCATACGCTGCAATTAATCTAACATCGAATCGATTTCCGTTTTGATCGATCCAGCGTCGTGTCAACGCCTGAGAAACTACGGACCCCGATAGTGCTGGTATGTTGCTTATAGTTCCGTATACCTGAAGAACAATTGCTTGCTGGCTCACATAGTAGCCATAGTATGAAAAAATCATCTGAATCGAAGCAGCCCAGCACCACTGAGACATTTGTTGAGTCGCGTACGTCTGATGAAGCCTTTGCATTGAAATGCCGACTTCACAGGCGCCAGCAGGATTGCACTGTTGGTACGCAAATGTTTCTAGTGGAATTCCAGCTAAAGCGATTGTTAAGCCAGTAAGTAGTTGTCTGCGGTTCATAGCTATCCTTTGATTCTTACTGGCACAGAATAAGAAAGTAGAAAAATGTATATCCAAAAGCTTTCCACGTTATATTCTCAGTCGCACGGACTAAAACGTACTCGTTATTGATGACCTAAGGAGGAATCTAAAAGCGACAATTCCGGAGGTTCCAGACACCGCCCGGTGCTAGTCACGATCTGGGCAATCTGGGCCTTCAGAGTTGTGACGAGAGCGATTCGGGCCATACCCGCGATTTGAGATGACCTCACCAGCTCAGCAAAATCTTGGGTGCGTTTATTCGCTAGGCTACAGTCGCCCATCGAAAGTTCAGCCATGATCCAGTCGGAAACAACGAACGCACGTGTGGCATTTATACCGAAAGCCTGCTCACCCGCTAGCACTTTCAACGATTGCTCATAAGCGGTTCGACCAGAGTCGATCCTGCCCGTGAAAAACATAAGTCTACCTTGAAAGCGATAGGCCTCTGACATCATCGAAGGAGCAGCGTTCTTTGTAGCTACCGCCCGGTCCACCAGCTTCTGCGCGCTCTTCCAGTCGTAGATATTCATTGCCTCGGATATCAACACTACAAGCTGTGGAATACCCACATCATCACCAAGTCTGGGTAGCACTTCTGTCGCATACTGAATATTGGCTAGAACCTGAGGAATGACCATCGAATTCATCGCGGCAAACATTTGCGGGTTATTGGATTCGAATTGTAATCTCACCATTCCTTGACGAAGGTTGGCTACAGCGTTTACGGCGCCGTTGAATTCCGCCAAGTCCCTGATCCGCTCTTCGTTAGGCTTGCTCCAAAATACATCGAACAACGATATGGCGCTGAGCACAATACCTACGAGCAGAGCAAGTAAACTCATCTTTTTTTCGATCTTCTTCAGCCACGTATTTTCCTCTGGCTTTTCCAGGCGCTCTAGCCGCGCATCGAATGCATTCAGGGCGGCAGCGACTAAAGGATCGAAGTCTTGAACATTATTGCCATTTTGGCGGTTACGTTCATCGGTCACATCATCCTCCCGGATTCTTCAATCAGTCTGAAGCTCGTTGGAGTAAAGGAATTCTGAGCGCCACCATGCCTACAGCCAGTTTTTATGGTGGGTAGTGACGGATACACCTTCCAATATGAAACACCGAGAACAAATAGGCTCGAGAGTTGGGCCAGGCATATTGAGCCATGAATTGCTATACAGTCCGCACCTGCACGCGCGACGGCTGAATGCGAGCAAATGGATGCTGGAGCCAGCGTATGATTATAGTATGAAAGATCGCAGGCGCTATTAATGTGCAGGCCTAGTCCCCGATTGGCGCTGTCAAAAGTGTCGCCAATGGTCGACATGATCGTCACCTCACAAGAAAAAAAGGCGCTGACCATAAAAAGCCGGCGACATCATTAGTCAAGATTACTATGAACAGGGCGTCAAGAGATGATCGAACCTTTAGTGCGTACAGCTTGGTCCGATACTAGGTTCTGTACGAAAAGTAATGTCGCAAACACCGCATGGCACAGGCCAATGAGACCATCGCAGCAAAACTTTTCGCGAGCTTGTCGAAGCGTGTAACGATGCGGCGGTTCTCCTTCAGCCATCCGAACATGCGCTCGATGATGTTGCGCTGTCGGTATTTGGGGCGATCAAACAGCCTGGGTAAACCCGGTCGAGGCTTGCGCTTCATGCTTCGCAACGGGATCACTGGCTGCATCCGATAACGATCGCAGTAACGGCGCAAGGCCTCGGCGTCATAGCCCTTGTCGGCCAGCAGCCATCGACAGCGTTTGCGGGGACGGCCGCGCAAGCTTGGGATGCAAGCCTCATCCAGCAGCGGTTGGGCATAGGCGATATCACTGGCCTGCCCGCCTGAAAGTAGAAAGTGCAAAGGCACGCCATTGGCATCGCACAGCATGTGAATCTTGGTCGTCAGGCCGCCCCGGCTGCGTCCGAGCGCGTGATCTTGCGGTTCTTCAGGCCCCCTTTTTCCCGGCGCCTGATGAGGCTCGGAAAAAGGGGACAGATTTGAATGGCACTTACTTAACATGTTTCGCGTGCCCATTTTTTCTGACATCTGCCCTTGCTGACCGGCGTGATTTGGTCAGCAAGGGGTAGGCTTGAGGTCTTCGTTTTATGGCTCGCGGCTCGATACGACCAGGTCGGTTTCCAACGCGCTTTTGAGCGATCAGCGTCAATAAATTTGACAGGTCATCCTCTTCTTCAGGGCTGCCATATTGTCGCAACGCCAGCCGTAGCTGAAGGCTGTGTTTGAAGCTCAGTTCGCGAGGTAAGCAGTCAGCTAATAGAGCCGATTGTGCCATGAGCATTCGGATCAGATTGTGTGCCAACAGATAGACCCACAGCTCCTTGACTGCCATGCCTGGGGTTTTGCAGCTTAACTTTCCAAGTCCCAGCGTCGCTTTGAGATTGCGCAAATCTAACTCGACATGCCATCGACCCTTGTACAGCGATTTGAGGGCTGTTTTTGGTGTCTGCTTCGGGCAATGCAACGTGGTCACCAAAGTCTTTCCGCCAGTCTTCAGCTCCCTCACTGTCAGCCTTTCAGGCGCCTGTTCGTAATGCGCCTGACTCATCCAAGGCGGCCTTCTTTCGGGCTTTTGCAACTCGTTCAGGTGATCTTCCGAACCGAGACTTTGACCCAAGCGAAAGTCAGTGCTGCGCCGTCGCGCACCATATTGTTCGAACACGCCATCGACACCTCTTCGTTGCAACTCGCACAACAGGAAATAAGTAGCGTAGTAAGCGTCGCCCAACAAAATGTCGCCTGTTTTCAACGTGTCGAGCATTGATCTGAGCAGCGTCTGTTCATCGCCACCCTTGCCTCGGAAACGCCCAAGGGCGGCATCTAAAACGGCGCCGCTGGAGAGGCAAACGATGCCAACCACTCGACACAGCGGGAAACCAAGACCGACTTTCTGACCGCGAGACTGCGGATAGGCACCCTGATTGGCCGCGGTGTCGGGCATGCTGACCGTCGTACCGTCGACAAGGCGTACAGGGCGTCCCATCCAGCGCCACGACGATGGTGCTTGATCACTTATCGAAGCACCGGTGTACTTAACCAACGTGGAAACCATTTCCACAGGCAGGCGCTTTCTGGCTTTACAGTAGGCGCCCGTGCGAATGCTATTGGGCTTGATACCGCCACAAGACCGTTTGATGGACAAGTCGTTGACGGCGTTCTGGCAGGAACGGTCGGCACTCATCGCTTGAGCCAGAAACATAGACAGCGTTTCAGTCGGCGGAAACAGACGCTCCCGATATTCTGGCAGTGCAGACTCGACGCGCTGTAAAAGTTCGGGAGCAGTGAGAAGATTGAAAAAAGCATACGCATCACAGTTCGAAGCGTGTCGATGAAAACGTTGCTGTTGATGCTGGAGAATTTGACGTCTACGATTCATTGGGGTTGTGTCCTTGGTTCGTCGGTGTGTGTTCGCAACTATCACCGTAGACCAAGACCAGCCCTTCTTCATTTTTTGCTTTTAGCTCAAGGGGTTAGCTGCTAAGTAAGTGCCATTCGGGACAGATTTATTTTCCAGCAAAGGAGGGTAAATAAATCGGACGGTAAAATAAATCCGCCCCCTTTTCACTCTTTTCACTCCCATCTTTAATAATTACCACTCACTTGCGAGGACTTCTAACTCTTGTTTGGGGATTTTATGTAGCCCCATTAGATAGCAGAGGGTCACGCCCGGCCCCGAAATCATTGATCTGGCTGGAATGACGAGTCCTGGTTCGTACACGTTATCGCCGCGACCCGCATTGACGTTATAGCTGACGATGAGTTGCTGTTGGTACAAAACCAATGCCTCCATGCTGATGCTATGGGAGTTCGGATGCATGGGTTCGCGAACCTGCCAGGGGCGGTCGCGTGTTTTGAAAGAATTGATCTGTTCTACCAAGCTTAGGATCACAAACTGGCGATAGGTCATGCTTTCCGCCAGGCTCAGTAGGAAATTGGCCTGCGCCTTCGACACCGAGGGATAGAAAACCAGACCTGAGTAAAAATTGGCGAGATAAGGCAATTTTTGCTGTTCATGCTCCTGCTTCGCAGCTAGCAGCACTCCCTCGAAAACTTCCTCAGCAGGCGAAGGCCCATTTTCACTTTTGTCAAAGAAACCGTCTGAACGCGGTTCTTTCCACAGCAAACGCTCTTTAATCTCACTAATAGCGATCGCAGCGACACCGCCCACTCGCTCTTTTTCTTTCATAGACATGAGCCGTTCTGCTACATCGTCCAACACGTTCGCGCAGCCCTGCCCGAGTGTTGCACCAATAACAGCCCCCGCCATTGAGTCCGATGGACTTATTAATCCCTGCACAACAGCACCGACGCCTGCCCCTACGATCTTTACGCCGTGTCCAAGCAGACTTTTTAAGCTTTCATTGCTCATATCACCTCCCCCTGAGTGCATTCAATGCGCCACCATACGCTCGTGAGCCGATCGCGGGGAAGCTTGAGCTAGGACTAGAGGACGAGATCGAGGTTGAGGTGCAGTGGAGGTGTACTGATGAACCGGCGTTGGGATCCTTCACATC
This sequence comes from Pseudomonas fluorescens, assembly GCF_902497995.1. Classification (GTDB taxonomy): domain Bacteria; phylum Pseudomonadota; class Gammaproteobacteria; order Pseudomonadales; family Pseudomonadaceae; genus Aquipseudomonas; species Aquipseudomonas fluorescens_BK. The sequence continues at coordinate 31,639 of NZ_CABVII010000019.1, forward strand.
ATTTAGGATTTAAGGGTTTCCTCTTTCTCGCTACGTCCGTATATGGACTCCTCCTCATTGCAAGCCCCTTTGCTTTGGCTCCCGTGCCGACTACACACGTATATTCGGCCTCTAAATACGACATCGTTTCGATGCAGGGCCATGATGGGCTATTCGCGCGCCGGCTCCCGATCGCTTTTTCGTGCTTTTCGCACTTGGACATTCGAGGGTTTTGCCGACGCCGGTTCGACCGGTTTGCCATCGCTCAGGTTGCTTCGCAATCGTGGTTAAGAGTTGCTTCTCTCGTAGAACTCGTCGGGTAAATAGATCAGGCCGCTGCATGATTCGGTTGGTAATCAGTGTCGTGACGCAGCATCGCCCAAGCCATGCGTGCAGTTTTGTTGGCCAGCGCAATAGCGGCCACATTGGGATGCGATCGCTCGGCTAAACGAACGGCCCACTGGCTGAGTCGATCCTCTTTGGATTTGGCTGTGCGTAGCGCCGAGCGTGCGCCATGCACCATCAATGTTCGCAGATACACATCACCGCGCTTGCTGATACCGAGCAGTCGACCCTTACCACCAGAACTGTGTTGCCTGGGTGTCAGTCCCAGCGAGGCGGCAAACTGTCGGCCATTGGCAAACTGACGGGCATCACCGAGAGCGACGACGAGCGCGGTGGCGATCATTGGGCCGACACCGCGTAACTGTTGAAGGCGAACGGCGGACGGCTCGTTTGTCGCGATCGCAGTGATCTCGCCGTCGAGCTTGCGTACGCGCCCATCCAGCGCACGTAGGTCGTCCCACAAACCATCCAGCAGACGACGAAAGCGTGCTGTCAAACCGTTATCCGCATCTTCTAGCCAGCACGGTATTGCGCGACGCAGCATCAGCAATTCCTTCGGTGCAATGAGACCGTACTCGGCGACCAGCCCACGGATCTGATTGGCTTTGGCCGTCCGCTGTTCGATTAAGCCGGCCCGGATGCGATGCGTCGCCTGGATATCCTGTTGTTCGATCGTCTTGATGGCGACGAAGCGCATGCTGGGACGGCTCATCGCTTCACAGATCGCCTCGGCATCGTTCGCGTCGTTCTTGTTGCTTTTGACATAGGGTTTAACGAACTGGGGGGCGATCAGCTTGACTCGAAATCCGCGAGCTTCGAGTTGTCGCGCCCAATGATGGGCCCCACCGCAACTTTCCATGCCAATCTCACAACCAGGCTCGACCTTTTCCAGCACCGTTTGAAGCCAACGATCACGTGGTAGCCGCTGCCGCCAGACCGGCTTCTCATGGCAATCCACACCGTGGATCTGAAATACGTTCTTGGCCAAGTCGACCCCAATGCGCATAAGCTTCATGTGTGGCCTCCTTCTCACTGTTGACTGTGGTTCGCACTTTCAGTCTGGCACCCAAGATGCCGAAGTGAGGAGGAGTCCATCCCATTGCTTTGGGTCGGATAGCGACGGTCTAGCATCGACCGTCGCTATAGATGGTCAGACTTCCGTCTGTTCCGCCATTTCCAGGGCATCATCGACCTCGATTCCCAAGTATCTGATGATGAACTGATGGCAATGCCCAACTGGCCAGTGTCCGCACACCGGGCCACGATTGAAAAGGTCATGGGAAGCCTCCTTACTCCGGGATAACCGCGATTACATCGATTTCCATCAACCACTGCGGCTGACCCAGGGCCGACACCACCAGCCCGGTGGAGATCGGGAACACACCCTTGAGCCATTTGCCGACTTCCTGGTACACCGGCTCGCGGTAGCGCGGGTCAATCAGGTAGGTGGTGGTTTTGACGATATGGCTCAGGTCGCTGCCGGCCTCTTCCAGCAGTTGCTTGACGTTCTTCATCGCCTGTTCGGTCTGGGCGCGCGGGTCGCCGGGGCCAATCAGGTTACCCTCGAAATCAGTGCCCACCTGGCCGCGAACATACACGGTATTGCCGGCGCGTACGGCCTGGCACAGGTCGTTGTCCAGGGTTTGGTTAGGGTAGGTTTCCTTGGTGTTGAACATACGGATACGAGTGTGAGTAGGCATCAAAAAACTCCGGAAAAAAGGGATCAGGCGTTGACAGGGGACTGACGAACCACCGGGGCGGCGTCGCGGTACTCAAGGTATTGGCGCTGAATGGCGATATGGTCGGCGACGTATTTGGCGTCGTGCCACACGCCCCAGATAAACGACGAGCCACGGCGCGACTGCCACGGCAAACCGAGGAAATAGATCCCGGATTCGCTGGAGACGCCGCGCTGATGCTGGGGCTTGCCGGCGGCGTCAAACGCATCGACCTTCAGCCAGCTGTAGTCCACGGCAAACCCAGTGGCCCAGATGATCGAGGTGATGCCGGCTTTGTCGAGGTCCAGTCCCAGAATCGGGTTCTTGATACAGTCGGCGTCGGGAAACACGCGACGGGCTTCAGGCTCCAGCGGCAAGTCCAGGCCGTTGCGCTCCACGTAGGCGTCGGCCGCATCCAGCAAGGCCAGGTAGTTTTCATCGCCACGCGCCAGGTTTTCCACCAGGTTGGGCTGGAAGCTGGCGAGGTTGCCGCTGAAGGATTGCGTGAGGCCAACCAGGGTCATGCCTTGCTGGGCCAGCTCACGGAAATCGATTGTCTTGCCGCCGTGTGCACCGCTCACTGCAATGGTTACGTGCTCACGGCCGGGTTTCATCGCCGCTTGGTCCCACTCGCCCAACACCCCCAGCCACCAGCAGAAATCCCGGTTGCGATAATCGGCAGGTGGATTCAGTTCGTGCATGACTTCAAGGCTAGGGGGAGGGGGGCTGTTAATAAAATATTATTAAGCTGGGAAGTGAGCATAAATATCGGATGCAGGCTCACCCTATAGGGTGATTTCGATGGTTTCCCGGGTGTGGGACCATCTCTAACGTTCTTTCAGCGAGTCTTCGAAGTGGAAAACGACCGGCTTTCTTCTGCGCAATGGTTTGAACAGATCGCCAAGGTAACCGAGAGCATCGGGCAAGCGGGCTTCGCCGCCACTTTGTTCGAGGCCCTCGGTTGTATCTGGCCGATCCAGGCCACCACGCTCTACCTGTATCCGCACGGTGGCATGCCCAGCGCATTGTTTGAATTGGAAGGCCCATGGCTGCCGCAGGGTAATGTGCGTCAGTACCTGTCGGGCTTCTATTTGCTCGATCCGTTTTACGGCGCGTGCGTAGAGGGCGTCGGCTCCGGGTGTTACGACCTTGCCGATGTCGCCCCCGATCATTTCGAGCTCAGCGAGTACTTCCAGTCGTTTTACCGACATTCGCACCTGGAGGATGAGTTGAACTACATCCTGCAGTCCAACAACGGGTTGAGTCTGGCGGTATCTCTGGCATTTACGCAGAAGCTGGACGCGGCCACCACCCAACAATTCAAGCGTATAGCGCCCTGGGTGCTGGCGGTGTTGGGCAAACACTTCGTTGGTCTGCAAGCGCAGGGTTCCCGCTTCGAAAGCCTGCTGGAGCAGCGTATTCACTCGGCGCTGAACAATTTTGGCTCGTCGATCCTGACCGAGCGCGAATGTCGTATCGCCCAATTGATCCTGCGTGGGCACTCCACCCGCTCGCTTGCCGAGCGCCTGGGTGTATCGGAAGACACCATCAAATCCCACCGCAAACACATCTACAGCAAGCTCGATATCGGTGCGCAATCGGAACTGTTTTCGCTGTTCATCGATTCGTTGGCCGAGGCACAGGGCGTGCTGAGCAAGGACCCCCTTGAAAGCTACATGAACAAGATCCGCTGAGCGGATGACGACTAACAAGAGAGAAAAAACATGAACCTGCCATTCGAACCCAAACGCCAAACCCAGGACTATCAGAAGTCCGACGCGGCCCACCACATCCACGCGTTTCTGGATCAAAAGGCGCTGAACGCCGAAGGCCCGCGCGTGATGGTGCGTGGTGAGGGCCTGTATCTGTGGGACAGTGAAGGTAAGCGCTACCTGGACGGCATGTCGGGTCTGTGGTGCACCCAGCTCGGTTATGGGCGAAAGGACCTGACCGCCGCCGCCGCCGCGCAGATGGACCAGTTGGCGTACTACAACATGTTCTTCCACACCACTCATCCGGCGGTGATTGAGCTGTCCGAGCTGCTGTTCAGCCTGCTCCCGGGCCACTACAGTCACGTGATCTACACCAACTCCGGCTCCGAAGCCAACGAGGTGTTGATCCGTACCGTTCGCCGCTACTGGCAAGTGGTCGGCCAACCCAAGAAAAAGATCATGATCGGTCGCTGGAATGGCTATCACGGCTCCACCCTGGCGGCTTCTGCGCTGGGCGGCATGAAGTTCATGCACGAGATGGGCGGCATGATTCCGGACGTGGCGCACATCGATGAGCCCTACTGGTACGCACAGGGCGGCGACTTGACTCCGGCCGAGTTCGGTCGTCGCTGCGCCTTGCAACTGGAAGAGAAGATTCTCGAACTGGGCGCCGAAAATGTTGCGGGCTTTATCGCCGAACCCTTCCAGGGCGCAGGCGGGATGATTTTCCCGCCGCAAAGCTACTGGCCGGAAATCCAGCGCATCTGCCGTCAATACGATGTGCTGCTGTGCGCCGATGAGGTGATTGGCGGTTTTGGTCGCACGGGCGAGTGGTTCGCCCACGAGTATTTCGGCTTCGAGCCCGACACCCTTTCGATCGCCAAGGGCCTGACCTCCGGCTATATCCCCATGGGCGGCCTGGTGCTGAGCAAACGCATTGCGGATGCGCTGGTGGAGCGGGGCGGCGTGTTCGCCCACGGCCTGACCTATTCCGGGCACCCGGTCGCGGCGGCGGTTGCACTCGCCAACCTCAAGGCGTTGCGTGATGAAGGCATTGTTCGCACGGTAAAGGAAGATACCGGGCCGTACTTGCAGCAGATCCTGCGTGAAGTGTTTGGCAACCATCCGATGATCGGCGAGGTCCAGGGAACCGGTCTGCTCGCGGCCATGCAGTTCGCCGAGGACAAAGACACACGCAAGCGCTTCGACAATGAAAATGACCTGGCCTGGCAGTGCCGCACCTTTGGTTTTGAAGAGGGTGTGATCATTCGCTCGACACTCGGCCGCATGATCATGGCGCCGGCACTGGTAGCAACGCGCGCGGAACTCGACGAACTGGTGGACAAGACCCGTATCGCGGTAGACCGCACCGCACGGATCGCGGGAAAGCTGTGAAGTGAGCGGTTTTCCACTCCCGCGCAAGGGGTGGAGAACCGCATCGTTACATTGCCCAGCGTGCACATAGGGCAGTCCACTTTTCAACGGATAACGGTATCGATTTCATCGGATACCGCGGCGTCCTGCATGCCCATTTCCAGGAGTCAGCAATGAATACAATAACAAACGTGGCCGATGCTCCCTCCCATCATTCCCCATCGCAACCCACTTCATCGCGTAGGTTTCGACAGCCCCTGGGGCTCGTCGGACTGGTACTTTTCGGTCTGGCATACATGGTCCCGCTGGCGGTGTTTACAACCTATGGCCTCGTCACCCAGATGACCAAAGGGCACTTGCCCACCGCCTACCTGCTGACCCTTGCGGCCATGTTGCTGACCGCTTACAGCTATGGACGCATGGTCCAGGCGCACCCCTATTCAGGATCGGTTTATACCTATACGCGCAAGGCATTTGGCGCGTATTTCGGCTTTATTGCAGGTTGGACCTTGTTACTGGATTACATCTTCTTGCCGTTGCTCAGTTATCTGCTGATCGGCATCTACATGTCGGAATATTTTCCCGCTGTGCCTACCGCCGTGTGGGTGCTCGGTTCAATTGCGCTGGTCACCGTTCTAAATCTGGTCGGCATCGAGTCCATCACGCGGGTCAACTGGATACTCGTGGTTGCCCAGTTGGTCTTCATCGTTGTGTTCGTCGCGTTATCGCTTCACAACCTGAGTGGGCATTCTGCCCCGGTTTCGCTGCTCGCACCTTTCCATCATGAAGGTTTCAGCGTCCCGCTGGTCATGGCGGGCGCTGCGGTGCTCTGCCTGTCGTTTCTTGGCTTCGATGCCGTGTCGACCATGGCCGAGGAAACACCCAACCCGCGAAGAACTATTCCGCTCGCCATTATGGTGGTGTCGTTGTTCGGGGGGCTGTTGTTTCTGCTGGTTTCGTATTTCGCCCAGATGGTGTTTCCGGAATGGAACAGTTTCGCCGACCCTGATTCAGCCTCAGTGGACGTGATGCGCCGCGTCGGCGGTGAACTGCTGGTGACTGCATTTACCGCGACCTATGTAGCGGGCTGTTTCGCTTCGGCAATGGTCTCCCAGGCGAGTGTCTCGCGCGTGCTGTTCGCGATGGGGCGCGATGGTGCATTGCCGAGCGTGTTCGGCAAGCTGGTCACGAAAAAGCGCGTGCCGGCCCCCGCGATCATGCTGGTCAGCCTGTTCTCGCTGATTGCCTTGTTTATCACCCTGGATACCGTCGCCAACATGATCAGCTTCGGCGCGCTCTTCGCGTTCTCGGCGGTGAACCTGGCGGTGATCAAGCATTACCTGGTCGACCAGAAACTGCGCGGCACACGCAACTACCTGATGTACGCGGCGCTGCCGGCCTTGGGGTTTCTCAGCACCATTTGGCTGTGGACAAGCCTTTCCGGTATGGCGTTCACGATTGGTCTGTGCTGGATGGGTTTGGGGCTGATTTGTTTGTTGGGTGTCACGCGTGGGTTCAGGGTGAAGATGCCGGACTTGCAGATGGCGGAGTGATACATCCCAAAACACGCAGGTTTTGACAACAGGTCATTGCGGTTTGAGTCGGCTCGATGGCCTGTACCAGGCCGTGCTTCCTGCCTCGATAGTTGCGCACCATCCATCCAGATCAATAACAACTGACCGTGTAGACGGTCAATGTGGGAGTACAACGTGTTCGACCTTAACTACTGGCAGCAGCGTGTTGCCCGCCAATCCTTCATCGACACCGCCTTGATCGGCGGCCAGCCAGTGTCGTCGATATCCGGAGCGACATTCGACGCCATCAACCCTGCGACCAATCAATTGCTCGCGCGTGTTGCCGCTTGCGGCGAAGAAGACGTCAACCTGGCAGTGCGCTCCGCACGCCGGGCTTTCAATGCAGGCCCTTGGCGGCGTATGTCCCCCGGCGAGCGCAAGAAAATCCTGATCAAACTTTCCGAGTTGCTGATGGTGCATCGCGAAGAGTTGGCGCTGCTCGATTCGCTGAACATGGGCAAGCCGGTGATGGATGCCTACAACGTGGATGTGCCCGGCGCCGCCCACGTCTTTGCCTGGTACGGCGAAGCGCTCGACAAGGTTTACGATCAGGTCGCGCCTACGGCCCAGAATGCATTGGCCACCATCACGCGGGAAGCCTTGGGGGTAGTTGCCGCAGTAGTGCCGTGGAACTTCCCGCTGGACATGGCTGCGTGGAAACTAGCGCCTGCATTGGCGGCCGGCAACAGCGTGGTACTCAAGCCCGCCGAGCAATCGCCATTTTCGGCCCTGCGTCTGGCTCAGCTTGCCTTGGAAGCAGGCATTCCAGAGGGCGTGCTGAACGTGGTACCGGGCCTGGGCGAAAGCGCCGGCAAGGCACTGGGGTTGCATCCGGACGTGGATTGTCTGGTGTTCACCGGCTCCACTCAGGTAGGCAAGTACTTTATGCAGTACTCGGCGCAGTCCAACCTCAAGCAGGTCTGGCTGGAGTGCGGCGGAAAGAGCCCGAACCTGGTGTTTGAAGACTGTCAGGATCTGGACCTGGCTGCGGAGAAGGCCGCCTTCGGTATTTTCTTCAACCAGGGTGAAGTGTGCTCGGCCAATTCCCGCCTGTACGTGCAACGATCCATCCATGACGAATTTGTTGAACGGCTGATCAGCAAGTCGCGTGCGTGGATGCCCGGTGATCCACTGAACCCTGGGAGCGCTGCTGGGGCAATCGTCGACAGTGAGCAAACCAGCCGAATTATGAAAGCGGTCGCAGAGGCACGTATTGACGGGGCCACGCTGCTGTCCGGTGGCGAGCAATTGAGCATCAATGGTTCTTCAAACTTCATTCAGCCGACGATCTTTGGTGACGTGACCAGCGGCATGCGCATTTCACGGGATGAAGTGTTCGGTCCGGTTCTGGCGGTCAGCGCTTTTGACACTGAGGAAGAGGCGGTGCAGCAAGCCAATGACAGCATCTACGGACTGGCTGCGTCTGTTTGGAGCGATGATCTGAACCGCGCGCACCGCGTAGCCCGTGCCTTGAATGCCGGTACTGTCTCCGTCAACACCATCGACGCGCTGGATGTGTCGGTGCCGTTTGGCGGAGGCAAGCAGTCAGGCTTCGGTCGCGATCTATCGCTGCATTCGTTTGATAAATACACACAACTGAAAACCACCTGGTTTCAGTTGCGTTAAGTACGGATTTCGGGTGGTCGCAAAAGTACGGTCGATCAGGTTGAATCGCGGCCTTCGGCGCAGAAAGCGTTGAAGGGTGGTGTGGGATGCGGGTGAATCACCATATATTTTTGGTTCTGCGTAGCCATTCTTCACGTTCAGCGAGCCCGATCAAACCACCATTGATGGCCAGTGTGACTTTTCTAATGCTGTCTGAATCGGCCAGCGCATTGCAGTGTTTTGCATCCCATACTGCAGCGGCGATGGCCACGCACCACTGGGCACTGAGGACCTCGTCAGGTGACAGGCTGAAGTCCGGTGCGTCGGGCTTCCATTGGCGTAGAAGTTCCGTGGCTCTGGTGTAGCTCTCTTTGCCTGTCAACTGGAGCAATCCGCGACCTCGATAGTTGAAACCATCATTTGGCCCCGTATTGCCCATGCGCTTGCCATAGACTGAATTGGCCAGTTTCTGTGGATTGTGTGCGTATGCCTGAGGATCGAGAGGGCCCTTGGGCAGGAAGCGGCTTGGCCAGACCTTAGGCAATCGCTCAGGGCTGTAATTGAGATTCTCGAACTGGATGGTGAGACCGCCGCATTCATGCAGCACTTGAGCCATGAAATGGGCAACCCGTAACGAGTTGGCTGAGATGCCGTAGTGATCAAGGACAGGTTGGCTCTGCTCGAAAGCTTCTCGGTAGCTGGTCCTTGCGCTGGGGGAAAGTTTCAGTATTTGGGCGAGGTTTACTTTAACACTCATGGTTGCCTCCGCTTTGAACCTGGCTGTAGATGCGTGACGCAAGATGCAATTTTAGTTAAGTAAGGTTAATTGATTGTATGTTTCAAAAATTGTTGGGGGTGGGTTTATTATAGTATTGTCTGGAATATCGATTATTCCAGATTGAGCTACTGTTTGTGTCGCTGGAGCACACTCATTTCGGACCAGCGATTCGTAAGCTTTGATTCGAACAGCGCCTTGAGAGGAAAAAAGTTCCTCGATTAACGTGGCCAGAGGCGCGGTAGGACTTTTATTGGAGGGAGGTGGATTGGTAGTTTTGACATCATTTTGAAAGACTGGTACTCGGCGGCCCAGTGTCCACAGGCGTAAAAATGGATCCACGCTATGCTGAACCAATGCAGCGGGTTCTCAATTCAAGGGAGCTAATCATGTCTGTGGTCATAGATGGCAAAACCAAACGCATCGGTCTGGCGATGTCGGGGGGCGGGTTCAGAGCCGCCGCTTTCCACTTGGGTGTGATGCAGGAGCTGAAAAATAACGGACTTCTCGACAAAATTGATCTGTTGAGTTGTGTGAGCGGCGGCAGTATCGCGGGGACCACGGTTGCCCTGAACTGGGGCGCTGCCAACAAACTCGAGCTGCTCGATACTTACCTGCGTACACGTTCAATCGCCGTATCATCTTTCATTGCGGGCTCTCTCGATCCGTTCGAGTCTCGACTTGAGAAACTGGCCGACAGTTATGATAAAGATCTGTTCCAGAAGAAGAATCTATCGGCACTGAGCAATGGCCCGCGTATTTATTTGAATGCCACCAACCTGGCGACCGGCAACATGTTTTTCTTCGTTGCCGGCGGCGGTGGGGCATGCGAAATGGGGGAGCATGAGCTCGGAGTGGTTCCGGCACCGCAGTTCCCTGTCTGTCAGGCCGTTGCAGCTTCATCTGCATTTCCTCCCGTTTTTCCTCCCCTGAGGCTCGACTCCAGCGCATACGGCCCCGCCAGTGTGGAGTACGTGACGCTCACGGACGGTGGCGTCTACGACAACATGGGGGTCAACCCGCTATTGCGCGACAGGAATGCACTGGACTACATCATTGTCAGCGACGGCGGAAAGCCGTTTGCGAACAACAGTCAACCGACGGAGTCCGGTGCAATCGTGCTCAAGGCGGCGCTGGACATCATGATGGAGCAAATCCGTGGCCTGGAGTTCGACCGTCTGCAGTACCGGCATCTGGCAGGGAAGGGGCCCAAACCGATGTGGTTCTCGATCGACAGTCGCGACGGTGAGGCTCGGCAGGGGGACGCGGCATTTGCGTCAGCCATTGACACAAACCTGCGTCGATTGTCATCGGAAGAAATGGCCGTGCTGACTCGCCATGGCGCCTCTCTGGTCAAGGCCCGGATTGCGGCCTATGCCCCGGAACTTCTTTAGCGTCAGGTAGCTGAGTCAGCCAGGGAGAAATTCAAACGGATGACGTCACGCTGAAGAGTGGAGTGCATATGACCAACTACCCACCGCCACCGATGCGCAAACTGAGGGTTTATGCCTTCGACCCGCAGGCCGCCACACAGTTGGATACCGCCCGCATCAGCCACGCGACCATCCAGATTCCCTGGGAGGAGCGATGGGAAGCAAAGATGCAGCCCGGCCCGGTCAACGAGTATTTCGAAGTCATCGATATCGATCCGAGCAGCGGCCAGTTTTACGATGCGGTGGATCTGAACGACCAGCATTTGCTGGCGCAGGACGGACTTACGCCTTCCGAGGGTGATCCACGCTTCCATCAGCAGATGGTGTTTGCCGTGGCGATGAAAACCGTGAAGCTGTTCGAGCGGGCGCTGGGACGAAAGGTGTATTGGTGCCCGCAGTGGGATGAAAATTCCGGCTCTTACCAGCAGGTGCGCAAATTGCGCATTTATCCTCATGCGTTACGCGAAGCGAATGCGTATTACAGCAAAGAGAAAAAAGCGTTGTTGTTCGGTTACTTCAAGGCTTCCATGACCGATCCCGGCGTCAATCTTCCGGGAAGTTGGGTGTTCACAGCGTTGTCCCACGACATCATCGCCCACGAAACTACCCACGCGATACTTGACGGTTTGCACCGTCGCTATAGTGAAGCGACCGGTCCGGACAGCCTGGCGTTCCATGAGGCATTTGCTGACATCGTGGCCCTGATGATGCACTTCATGTTGCCGGAGGCAGTGTCCATGCATGTCGCCGCCAATGGCGGCAACCTCAGCCAGCGTTCCTGGATGAGCGGCCTGGCCCGGCAGTTCGGCGAAGCCACTGGACGTTATGCCGCACTGCGCGAGGCAATCGATGACAAGGACAGCCAGCAGTTGCCCGACCCGACCCTGCTGTCGAAGACACGCGAGCCACACAAGCGCGGCGCAATTCTTGTCGCCGCGGTCTTCGACGCATTTATCAGCATCTATGAGCAGCGCTCGGCCGATCTCTTGCGCCTGGCCGATGGCGCGGGCCGCACAGGCAGTCATCTGCCACCGGAACTGGTTCAGCGTTTGACCCGCGAAGCAACCAAGTCGGCGGACCATGTATTGCGCATGTGCATTCGTGCGCTGGATTACTTGCCGCCGGTGGATGTGCGATTCGGTGAGTTCTTGCGTGGAATCATCACCGCTGACACCGACCTGGTTCCGAACGATCCGATGCAGTATCGCCTGGCGATGATTCAGGCGTTCCGTCGCCGCGGCATACTGCCCGAAAAATGCCTGTCACTGGCACCGGACAGCCTGTTGTGGGAGTCGCCCAATATTGAGCTTGAGGCTAAAGAACTGCTGAACGCTCCCAAAGGGGCGCACGCGCTCGATATCACACCGCAGTATCAGCGACACAAGGGCTTTCGCCAGGCCGAGCGCAATCGCAAGATTGTCTGGTATTGGGTCATGAAGGTCTGCAGCTCGGATTCCCATTGGGTCGATGCACTGGGCGTGGTTTTCAATACCAACCGCACGAGCGGCTACATCGCTGGCAGTCTCTTCTTTGGACGGGACCTCAGTCGGCCAGCAGTCGAGGTGCACTCGGTAAGGACCTGCCGCCGTGCAGGCCCCGATGGCCAGGATCTACGCCAATTGGTGATTGAAGTGACGCAGCGACGCCAGGGCTTTCTCAATACGGCGGACCAGGAGTTCCAGGATCAGCAGGAACTGGTCGGTTTGACGCCACCGCTGACCAGTGATTTCCAGTTTCGGGGCGGAGCGACGCTGATCATCGATTTGCGTGACGGTAAGGTGCGGTATGTCATCCGCAAGCGTATAGATGACGTGGACCGACTGGCGGCCCAGCGTCAATTCTTCGAGACGGGCACGGACAGTCTGACGCTGACCTACCGTGGCGTAAACGCCAAGGATAATCCGTTCGCCATGACGCATCGTGGAGTCTGAGGTCATGACCAAAAATAGTACTTCAGGCTCAGTATCAGTGCGCATGTATCGCGGCATTCTTGGCGACTGTTTTTTGCTGCGGCATGAGCAGGACGGGGCCGCAGTCAAGCACATCCTGATCGATTGCGGGGTCTTGCAAGGAGTCGCAAATGCCAAAGGCCGGATGAAAGACATCGTCAGCGATCTTCTTGAAACCACGGGTGGCAAGCTTGATCTTTTGGTTGTGACCCATGAGCACCACGATCACCTCTCAGGGTTTCTCTATGAGCGGGATTGTTTCCAGAAGAACTTCGAGATCCGTGAGTTTTGGCTTGCCTGGACCGAGAACCCCAACGATCCCAAGGCGGTTATGCTGCATGAGCGGTTTGACAAGGCCAAAAATACGCTGGCCGCCTTGGCCACTCATTCGAAAATGACGGCATTGAAAGATCACGATGCTCATATCACGACCGTTTTAGAGCTCAGCGCTTTCATGGGCGCAGCCGAAGGAGGTCGCCCCACCGGCGCCAGCACCTTGACAATGCTCAAGGAAAAGGCAACCCCGGCGCGAACCCGTTATCTGGAACCGGGCGACGTGGTCAGGCCGACCGAGATTACCGGGCTCAGGGCCTACGTAATGGGGCCGCCCAGGAACGAAGAACGTTTGCGCAAGGATTTACCTTCCAAGGGTGCCGCCAAGGAGGTGTACCTGACCCGTCAGGAGGACGTACATGCCATCAATCTTCAACTCGATCATCTCGACGGTCATACCGTTTCAGCGCTCGATCTGCCGTTTGCGTGCCCGCATCAACGACCGCTGGACGAAATCACGCAGAAAAAAGCAACGGATCGCACCATCCCCCAAAAGCTGTACTACGACCCCACAGCCACGAAGCGGAAAATCGATGACGAGTGGTATTCATCCGCCGAGACGTTGGCACTGAAGATGGACTCCGACACCAACAACACAAGCCTGGTACTGGCCTTCGAACTTCCGGACGGGCAGGTCCTGTTGTTTCCGGGAGACGCCCAGGTAGGCAACTGGCTGTCATGGGCCGACCAGACCTATCCGCGAACTCCCGATCCGGCGCAGGGCGGCGCGCTGACCGTCGATGACATCCTGGCGCGCGTGACGCTGTACAAAGTCGGTCACCATTGCAGCCACAACGCCACGCTGCGGCAGTTGGGGCTGGAAAAAATGACCGACACCAGGTTGGTGGCGATGATCCCCGTGGTGCGGCAAGTCGCACAGGACAACGACTGGAATATGCCTTATCCCGAACTTTATGAAGCCTTGAATACGAAAACCAGTCAGCGTGTGGTGATCGGTGACAGCGTGATCGCAAATGAAATTGCAACGTTTATGACAACGCCTACGGCACCGCAGAACCGAGCTGTTTTGGCTTACCACCAGAAGGAATTGTGGGTGGAGATCAAGATTTCCTTCTGACCCTGATTCTGGAGGGGCAGACGTCGAGGTAATCCCAGTCGCTGTCGGTATCAAACGATTTGCTTATGATCAATAGACCAAACATATCTAAGTCTTGATTCGGCTAATCATTGGCGTCGACTAAGATTGTTCAGGGCCTAATCCAGCCAGACAAGTGAACAAGGGGAGAACGCGATGCCAGATTCAAGCGGCGCTTCGGTTTCAGTTGGCGCACCTGCGCCCCCTTGCATCTTTCAGACACGGCTTGCCAGACACCCGCGCCATTCCTTGACCCGCCGAACCTGAGCTCGCCATGCCGTTCGAGCTGTCACTGATCGACTTGGTGTCGCCCTACGTGCTGCAGGGCGACACCTTCGGCGCCTGGCATGCGGTGTACGCGGCATTGCGCGTCTCTGAACATGAGGTGGCTTGCGACGAAAACGGCATCACCCTGCGTGGCAGCGTCGATTTCGAGGGTAACCTGACGGTCGATCCGGCCAACATGTCGCTGGCCTGGAGCAATACCGAAAGCCATCCCGAGAACGACGCTTCGCGGCGCGATCCATGGATCGACGTGCGCGATGCCCGGCTGGAATTCCAGCTTGTCGTACCGCGCGTCGCGTCGCAGAAAGTCTCCACCGCAGTCGCGGCCATCGGCGCCAGCCCGGCCTTTGCCAACACCGCCCAGGTGCTGTCCGCCTACGACAACATTCCAATCGATGCGCCGCCGTCGGACTATCCGTCCACCGGCTTCGTGCTCGACCTGCTGCTGACCACGGTGGTGTTGCGCCCACCTTTCCTGCGCGGCGCCAAGCGCGACCCCAACGGGCAGCTCGTGCCCGACCCGCAAAACGAAAAGGTCAAGTTCTCGCTGCCGCGACTGAAATTCCGGCTGTCCCAGGGGCCGCTCAATGGCGATCCGATCGTGGCGACGCTGCTGTCGGCCGGCGCCAGCGGGCTCGACGATCCGGGCGATATCGCCGTTGCCGAGCTGATCAAGATGGAGCCGCCGTATGCCTTCATCGGCCCCTCGCAGGTCGTCGGCTTCGGCTTTCGCTCGGGCACGCTCGACTTGTCGGACCAGTCAACGCCGCCCGACGTGCTGGCGCAATTCGGTTTCGATGAGTCGTGGACGGGCCTGTACCTGCCCGAAATCCGGCTGTTCGTGGCCCCGCACGGCGCGCGCGATTTCGCGGTGGAGGGCGGCGTCGAAAACTTGCTGATCGGCATTGGCGCGTCGTCGGGCGTCACCGGCGATTTTTCGCTCCAGGTGATCGACCAGGGCGCCGGCCCGCTAAAGCTCGGCGCGCGTTTCTACGACGCCGACCAGCGCGGCTACGGCATC
This sequence comes from Pseudomonas fluorescens, assembly GCF_902497995.1. Taxonomy (GTDB): domain Bacteria; phylum Pseudomonadota; class Gammaproteobacteria; order Pseudomonadales; family Pseudomonadaceae; genus Aquipseudomonas; species Aquipseudomonas fluorescens_BK. The sequence goes on from NZ_CABVII010000019.1 coordinate 46,838, forward strand.
GTCCGGACCTCGGACACCACGGCCACGGTGCAGTTGCCCGAGCAGTCGCGCATGGTCGTCGATGTCGAAGGCGGGCGCACACCGATCACCGTGTCGGTAACGATTTCCGGCGGTGCTCCGATTGCCGGCCGCGAGGCCGCCATCGACCTGTTCTCCAGCGCCACGCGCACCATTGTCATTACTGCCAGCGACACCAGCTCGCCGCAGCGCGCCGCTACGTTTACTGTCGAGGCCAGCCGCAGGCCGCCGGCAGTGGAGGTGCCCGGCACGACATCGCTAGGCCCGGTCAAGGCGGCAGAAATCACCGCGTCCTCGACGCTGCAGGGCAGCGTTGCGGTGCAGCAGCCCCGGCTGGAGATCGTTTCGCAGACATCGACGTCGGTGGTGGTGGGCCTCAACGTGGCGCCGGCCCGGGCGGCGCTGACGCAGTGGAAGCTCAACGGTGCTCCGGCCGGAACCAGTGCGACGCTGACGGTCGATCTGCCTTCCGGCGGCCCCGACGCCACCGTCACCGCAACGCTGCCCGGCGAAACCGGCGTGGCCAATTTCACCAGCTACTTGCGCTTCGACAAGCCGCCCTACATCGATAGCAACCGCGTCCAGACCGATGCCGATACCCGCGCCTTCGGGCTGAATCCGGACAACACCCACACCACCACGGCGGCCGACGAGGGCACGACCGCCGGCTGGCTGGGCGGCAGCGAAGTGCAAACCGCGCTCCTGCCGGTGTTGCAGAGTCTTCCCGTCGGCACCGCGATCAACATCGAAGGCTTTGCCAGCTACGAAGGCCCGCCACCACCCGCCGTCGATACCACCAAGCGCGCCTATAACGAAGACTTGGCGCGCCGCCGCGCGCTGAGCCTGCGGGCGATTGTCGAAGCGCTGATCGCCGACCCCGGCACCGGCCTGGCAGCCAGGAACATGACGGTGAGCCATGCGCCGAACATGACGAACTGGACCAGCCAGGGCTTCCCGGCAGTCGAGACGCGCCGCATCTGGTGGAAGGCGGTGGCCTCGTGGCCGCCGGCGAACACGCCGCAAACCATCGCCACCATCACGTTGCACCGCGACCCGCAGACGCCCTCGACGTCGGCGCCGACGGTGATCGACCCGCCGCCCAACGCGCAGCCGGCGGCGCCGCCGCGTTGGTTCCGGCAGATGGGCGCGAAGGTGCGCATCATTCGCGACCAATTCGTCGCCTGCGAGGTTAATGCCAAGATCGACATCCAGACCGCCGCCGAAGACCGGCTGCAGGCCGGCATGCCCCCCGGCAATTCGGGCGCGCTGCCGGCGGGCGCGCCGCTTGGCGCAAACCCGGCCGATGGCCTGATCGACTTCCGGCTGGTCGTGCAGATCGACGACGCGACGGACACCGTCACCGTGATCGGCTACTACGGCGCCGATCCGGCCGACGTCGACGGCCTGTACCTGTGGGGAACCCGGCCCGGCCTGATGCCGCCCGCCAATCCGGGCTTCGGGCTCAACTTCTTTGGCACGACGATCGTCTTCATGCCGCTGCTGTCAGCGGCTGCCGGCGCGGTGGCCAACGACGGCGCGCTGGCTGAGATCGGAATGACGGCAGCCATGCTGGCGATTCCGGCGAGCATCGCCGGCCTGGCCGAGATCGGCGCCAGCCCAGTGAAGGTGCATTGCGAACGGGTGATCTGGTACGGCGGCGAAGTGCAGTTCCGCAGCCGACCGTCAGGTGTTGAAGCGGTGATTTTGTTCGACATGGAAGCCGCACTGAACCTGAACGTTTCCATCGGCGGTAAGAAGCTGATCGAAATCAAGCCCGGCTCGCCGCTGTCGGTGCGCTACAAGGCGGTCGGCATCCGCATCGGCAACGACCCGGACCAGCCGAAGTTCCAGTTCCGTCCGGTGTTCGACGCCTCCAAGGGCTACACCATCGACGTGTCCAAGCCGGGCGCGATCAGCGTGGCGTCGCCGCTCGACAGCATTCTGACGATCCTGGGCGCACGCATTGCGCGCAACAACCCGCTGGTCTTCGAGATCGACCTGGGCTTTGCCGTCGATCTCGGTGTGGTCACCATCGAGCGGGCGCGGATTCGCATGAAGTTCGATCCGCTGGGCTCGCCCGAACTCACCGCCTTTGCCGCCGGCGTGGATATTCCCGGCGCGCTGCGCGGCCGGGGCTACATGGAACTCAACGAGAACGAGATCAAGGGCCAGATCGACCTGACCATCGTTCCGGTCCAGGTGCGGATTGCTGCCGGCGTTGGCGTCGCCGACATCGACGAGGGTGGGCGCAAGGCGACCGGCGTGATCATCGCGCTGGAAGTCGAATTTCCAGTGGCGATACCGTTGGCCAACTCGGGCTTGGGGATTTACGGTTTTCTCGGCTTGTTCGCGATGCATTACCGGCGCAAGGAGCCCGCAACATCGACGATGGCGCCAGCCCTGGCATGGCTCAAGGACGTGGCCCACGGCAACCCGATGGATCTCGTGGCCTGGGAGCCCAAGATCGACACCTGGGCATTCGGCATCGGCGCGATCGTCGGCACCATGGGATCGAGCGTCATCTTCAACTTGAAGGGCGTGATACTGCTCGAGTTGCCGGGCCCACGGCTGTTGCTGGTGATGAAGGCCAAGCTGCTGTCGGTGCTGCCCGAGCTCAAGAGCACCGCGGAGGGCACTTTCCTGGCGGTGATCGACCTCGACATGGGACGCGGCACGCTGACCATCGGCGTCTCCGTGCAGTTCGATATCAAGCCGCTGCTGGAAATCCGCATCCCGGTCGAGGCCTTCTTCAACTTCAACGAAGGCAAAGACTGGCACCTGTACCTGGGGCGCTACGTCGACCCGGTTCACGCGAAAATTTTCGAGGTGTTCGAAGGCTCGGGCTACCTGATGCTGTCGGGCAAGGGCTTCACTGACGCGGAGATTGCCGACGCGTTGCCGGCGGTGACCGGTTTTGCCATTTCCACCGGCCTGCATGTGTCCATTGTCTGGGGCAGCAAGAGCGTCGGGCTGTATGCGCAAGTGGCGGCCGGTTTCGACGCGGTGCTCGGCTTCGATCCATTCCTGCTGGCCGGCAAGCTCTATTTGCGCGGCACGCTGCATCTGTTCATCCTCGACCTGAGCGCCTGGGCCGACCTGACGGTGGAGATCGGCGAGCTGCCCGACAAGTCCAAGGTCTCGCGCATTTCCGGCGAGATCTGCGGCAAGGTCGAGTTCTTTTTTTTCGACATCCAGGGCTGTGTCGATTTCGCCGTCGGCGCCACGTCGGTTCCGGCCATCGCGCCGCCCGAACTGTTTCAGTCGCTGCGGCTGGTCAGCCGCTCGCCGGCACTGGCCATCGGAAGCGGCGTGGACAAGGCCATCGACGGCGGCATTGCCGAAGGCATCAAGGGCGATGCACAGCCGCCCGCACCGCCGGAACCGCCGCCTCCGGCTGCCATCGGCCAGCCGCAGCCCGATGTTCCGATGACCGACCGGCGCGTGCCGATCGACGCGATTGCGCTGGCGATGCTTGCCATGCCGCCGACCATCGCCGCAACGCAATACATCTTCCGCGCAGCCCCGGTGGCGCAGACGCCTGGCACGCCGAATGCGCCGGCCGACGGCTGGGTGCAGCGCGGCGAAGACGTGTTCCAGTACACACTCAAGAGTGTCGAGCTGATTGGCGAACTGCTCGATGGCGCGACGCCGGCCGTGTGGTGGCCGCAGAAGGCCGGCGACGTGGCGGCGCAGCTCGGCCTGCTGAGCTGGGTGCCCGATCCGACGCCCAAAGCCATCGAGCGCAGCACGTTCCTCGAACAAACCTTCACCGAAACCTGGGGCACGGTGTGCCGTCCAGCGGCGCCACCGTCCTCCGTGCTGTTCACCTGCCTGCAGGAGCCTTTCGGACCGTCGGCCATCGGTTGGATGCTCGACGGCGAAGCCTGGCCCGACCCGTCCGGCACGGTGCGCTCGGCACCGCCGACGCTGCTGCTGAAGGTGACTGAGCGCTGGCGCAGCGGCGAGGCGCAGGTCGACAACCTGATCGGCGTCATTCCCGCCGTGGTCGAAGGCTCGTCGGTGATCTGCCCGCCCCGACAGGGTGGTCGGATCGAGCCCGGTGTGCGCCCGCTACCGGGCAACGTGGCGGGCCGGCTGCGGATCAACCCGGTCCTGGCGGCGCGCGGCAGCAAGCGGCCCGATGCTTTTGTAACGCAAGAGTTTTCGCTGATCGAACTGGCCGGCCGCGCAAATTCCGGTTTCGATATTTCCCGCGGGATGCTGACCCGGCTGGTCGTCACGCCCGCAACCGCCACGCCGGCCAACCCGGACCGCGCTGCCTGCACTAGCCGGGTGCTGGCGGCGCCGGTGCTCGACGGGCGTGAGCTGCGTCCCTTTGGCGGCCCTGAGCGTATCGAGCAGGCGGGCCAGGCCCGCAAGAAATCGGGCTTCAGGCCGGGCCCGTTCGACGATGCCGTTGTGTTCCATACCGGCCCCGCGCGGGTTGCCACTTTCTACCTGTTTGTGCACCGCGAGATCCTGGGTTCGCGCACCGTCGTCGTGGCCGCGACCGACGCGAGCGACACGGTGCTGAACCAGCAAATCCTCGACAGCTCGTTCATGATGCCGCCGCAGGTGTTCCCGGCGCACTGGATCGACCCGGCCGGGCCGTGGTTCGACGAAATCGCGCATGTCGCGCAGCACCAGGGCACGCTGCAGCGGCGTGGCTTCGTCGGCGTGCTGGTCACCCTCAAGGGCCACGAGAAGGCCGATCGCTTCCAGATCGGACTGCTGCCGCAAAGCGCCGACTGGCACCGCAAGCACATGGACAGGCCTTTCTATGTCGCCGCAGTCGAAGTGCTGACCGCCGCCGAGGCGCTGCGTTCCAGCTATGACACGGCGCAGCAAACGAGCAAACAGGGCGTGCTGGAGGCGGCGCTGGGCGACAGCAGTTCGGGCCAGGCGCTGCTCAAGCCCGACACGGCCTACGCAGTCAAGGTGAGCTACGACGCGCAGCGCGGCAAGCGGGCGCCGGGCGAGCCGGTGAAGGACATTGTCGCGGCGCCGAATCTGCACCAGACCTTCTGGTTTTTCACCGACAACCAGGCGCCGCGCCGGCTCGACCCATGGATGATGTGCAGCACGCCGGAAGACAACGAGCACCACTATTTCGGCGAGCTGGCGGTGCACATCGTGTTCAACAGCCCGGATGTCGGCCGCATCTACGACGCGTACGGCAAGCGGCTGCAGATCCGGCTCCGCGCGGCGTCGTTCCGGCCGTTGCCAAGCACCCCCAGCGTGCCGCATCCATTCCCGTTGACACCCGCAACGCTGATTCCGGTGAAGGCCAGCGTGCTGTCGCCCTGGGAAGCCGTCGCCGCCGAGCAGCTGGCGGGGTCGTGCGTGCCGGTCAGCGGCACCCGAATCCGGCATTCGATGACGACGCTGCCGATTCCGCTGGAGCCGTTCACCGATTATGTGCTCGACATCGAAAGCGCCGACAAGACGGCGCCCGAAGACACCACCGGCACCGTCGTCTGGCGCACCGGCTTTTCGACCGGACGTTTCGCAACGCCGGCTGCGTTCGCGCAGTCCTTCCAGTTCAACCGCGTGCTGCACCGCTTCTGCGAGCCTGGCAAACTGCAGGCGATTGCCGCGCTGCCATGGGCAGCCGATCCGCAGGGCAATCAGCTCGACGAGGCGATGATCGCTGCCGGCCTTGAGCCGATGGGGGTTCCCGAAGCGCCGCGCATCGTCGTGTTCTGGCAGGCGGGCGTTCCCGACCCGCAACCGGCTGCCGTGCTGGTCGATGCCTGCGAACCGATGTGGCGCAGCCGCAGAATCCCGGTCGAAAGCATCGACCCCAATCCGCCGAATGCGTCGCGCTACGAAATGACGCCGGTGCAATGGCTCAAGCTGGAACAGGAAGCCGGCGGCGATGCGATCGTGGCCAGCATGATCCGCGCCCCCGGCGGCCAGCGCGCGCTGATCACGCTCAACGCCAATGCGCGCGGCAAGACCCTGCGCCTTGCGCTGCGCAAGGTCGCGATGAAGCAGGACTACCTGGACGGGCCGGCCGCCGCCGACCAGTTGTTCACCATCGTCGACACCAGGCTCAGCCGTGCGCCCTGGGAGGAAGAAGACTGATGGTCTACCTCGTCGATACCACCAAGTTCCAGGCCGAAGGCGCCTACCTGCGCTGGCAACTGGTGGCGCGCCGGCTCGGCATGCTCGACGCGGCAGGCAACCGGCTGATGCCGTCTGTGCTTCATCTGCGCTGGACGCTCAAGCCCGAGCTCGGCCTGCCGACCGAGCCCTTCATCGTCTGGCGGCGCAACCGCAAGCTCAATCAGCCCAAGGGCATCGAGGCCCAGACCCATTCATCGGGCCTGTTTGGCCAAGGCGTCGTCGTTGACCTGAAAGGCTCATACACCCATGTCACCCTGAATGTCTCGGGCGGCCCGGGCGTGGTGTACGGCTTTGTCGGCAGCCCCTGGCTGACGTCGATTGTCGCCATCGCCGCCGTGCCGGCCGGCGCGAATCAGACGGTGTCGCTCACCGCTCCAGCCATCGAAGGGCTGATGGTGTCGAACAGCATCAACAGCATTAACAGCATCAACGGCGTGCGCGCCGACGATCTTTGCGCCGCTTCGGGCTGGGAAAAGTTCGAACGGGTCGGCCTGCCGGTGAAGAAAAGCGAGTGGGCCGGGCAGGGCATTGGCGACCATGGCACCGAACAGGGCATGTTCAGCGCGCTCACTGACGCGGAATCGGCAGCGCTGCAAAGGCTGGAGCGCGGCGCGCCGCCGTTCGGCTGGGCCGCGCTGATCGAGGCCGCATTGCCGGCACCGGCCTGGAGCGCGCCGGCCGGGACGGTCGTGGTGACCGAGCTGCAGAAGGGGTTGCTCGACGATCTGCGCGGTATCGCTGGCCTGCCGCCGGCCAGCCAGGCAGCGACCAGGCTGGGGAAAAGCCTGCCGCCGCCGGAAAATTCCTCCGGCGATCGAATGTCGGGACCGGGAACCACTTCGCAGGTATCGCCGCTCGGCATGACCTACATGGCCGCCTGCACCGACTGTTTCAACTGCCTGGGACTGGGCTTCGGCACCGCCTACGCCGTCGTCCTCGGGCCGGACAACCAAGGCAGCGCGCTCGACTACGACTACATGATCACGGCCCGCTATGAAAAGGGCCTGAGCGGCACCGACAGCGCCGTCGACTACGCGGCCATCGTGCCGTCACCGCAGCAGGCCATCGGCACGCCGCCGCCGGCCGCGATGGCGCAGCAGATGATGGGCAACCTGCGGCCATTCTTCACGGACGGCAACTGGCTCGCGTCGGTGCGCGTGTCCTGGGACAAACCGGTGCCGATTCCGCTCTTTCGTCCGCGCTCGTTCGCGCTGGCGCGCTCGGGTGTTGCGCCGGCGTCGCCGGCAACGCTCATCATGAACAAGCGTTCGGACGGCGCGCCCCTGGCGATCGCCATCAACTACGCCAGTGGGCCGACCGACCCGGAGCCGAACCGCCTGAGCGCGGTGGAACGGGAGATTCCGATTCCCAACGACCCGGGCAGCCGAATGCTCAAGTACGCCGCGGCGCAGCAGGACATTTACGGCCAGTGGAGCAAGTGGGTCGCCCTCGACGCGACGCTGACGCAGCCGGGCGTTGACGATGTGCGCATCGTATCGGGCGATTTCCAGTTCACCAGCGTGCCGGTGCCGCCGCTGGCCCGGTGCAACGCGAACCTGGTACTGGAATTTCTCTGGGACTGGCGCATTCGCAGCCCGCTGGCTGTCAGCTTCCGGGGCCGCCTGAGTGCGGCCGCTTACCACGGCGAGCCACCGCCCGACAAGACGCTGCCCGGTGGCCTGCAGACCCGGCTCGGCGGTCCGCTTGTGACCACCTTCACGCTGCGATTCGACGTGCTGACGGGCAGCGGCGCGCCGACCTCGTCCTGGCCCGGCTACATCGCCGGGACGCACTGCATCGCGCTGAACCAGGCCGGCGACACGCAAGTGGCTTTCGGCGCCGCGCAGGGGGACGAGACGCGCCGCTACCGGGTTACGATCCCGGGCTTTGAACTCGACTTCGGCCCGCCCGGCCATATCGGCCTGGCACTGTGGGCCCAGGGGCAGGAAGCGATTGCGCCGCAACGCGTTGGCGGCTGGAGCACCGAGCCCAGCATGATTGCCACGTCCGATCCAAGGCCGCCGCTAATCGTTGCGGACATCGTTGCGCTGTCGAGCCTGCCGGACGCCGCTGGTGAGTCGCATGCCGTGCTGAACTGGTCGGGCTCGAGCGGCGCCGACGGCTATTTCATCTACGAAAGCACCGAATCCAGGCTGCTGCAGGCGGCTGGCGAAGCCGATCCCGATCCCGCCAAGACGCTGAGCCAGCGGCTGACGCGGCTGCGGCAGATTTTCGATGCCCAGCCGGCGCGCATGCGTAGCGCATTTACCCGGCGCAACAGCCGGCTGATCAAGGCAAGCTCGGCCGACGTCACGCTGCCGCGCGGATCGACGGTGATCCATCTTTATGTGGTGCTTGGCGTCAGCGCCGGACAGGTCGAAGCGCAATGGCCGGGCGCTTCGACCTCGTTGTACGCCTTCGCCGTGCCGCGCGTGCCGAAGCCGGCCGCGCCGACGATCGAAGCGACCTGCGTGCTCGACAAGAGCGTGACGCCGCCGGTGTTCCGGACGCAGCTGCGCATCGCCACGCGCAAGGGCCCGCGCGTGCGCCGCCTCCACCTGCACCGGGTGCGGGTCGACGATGCAGCGAAAGACCTCGACACCATGGGGCCGCCGGTGCTGACGGTAGAGCCATCGACGGTAGGCTGGAGCGTCGCGCAGACCAGCGACGAACTGGGCATGCACATCACCAGCGCCAGCGGAACCGACACCCCGGCCGGCTCCTGGAAACGCGTCTGGTACCGCGTTACGGCCTGGTCCGACGCCGATCTGCTGCACGGTACGCTGGGCGCGCGCTCACCGGCCAGCACCGCAGCCTGGGTGGTGATTCCTCCGTCCACGGCGCCTGACCTTTCGGCCATCGCCCTGCAGTGGCCGGGTGGCGCCATGGCCGATGTGCTGCTGAAATGGACCAGCGCCGCGCCGGTGCCAAAGACCTCGATTGGCCACCACACGTTGTCGATCCGCGCCCGGCGCGTTGGTGCGCCCCAGGAAGAGCCGGCGCTGCTGGCTTTCGAGGGGCCGCTGTCGCAGCTGCCACTGGTGCAGCCGGCCACCGGTTCGGGCGCCTGGCGCGAAGGCGCCGCCAAGCCCGCGCAGTACAGCGCGCTGATCCGCCGCACCGATGTCAACGACGCTGTGGAAATCAGCGTGCGCATCACCGACCCGGTCGGCCGCTCGACCGAAACACTGGCGACGATCAAGGCCGGGCCGCTGCTACCGGATCCGGTGATCACACAGCCGCTGATCACGATGAACGTGCCGCCGCCTGGCGCGCAACTGAACTGGTCGAGCAGCACGCCGCTCGATCCCGGCGTTTACATAGTGCGCGTCACCATTGCCCGGCCGCCGCGCAGGCTGGGCCCTTGGTTCTTGCCCCAGCCGCCGATTTCGTTGCAGATGGCACTGTCCGACGTACCGCTCGACGAGCCGGGGCCGGTGCCAGCGGGCGTCGATCCGCTGCGCGTGCGCCGCATGCCCGGTGCTGGCCCGGACTTCAACTATTACGTCTTCGTGCGCATCGCCTTCACGCAGATCACCGTGCGCCTGACCGCCCCCGATGGCCGGGTGACGCAGATCGTTCAGCTTCCCGGATAACTCGCCATGGCAACCCTCACACCCAATGCGGTGCAGCAAAGCCTCCAGAACAATGGCCTGGCGGCACTTGGCCTCACCACCGTGGCGCTCGGCACGCGCTGGGCCGACGTCACGCCGGGCAGCGGCGACTTCGACAGCATCGCGTTGACGCTGGCCATTGCCGGCACGGTGCGCGCGCCTTTCCTCGGCATCCGCGAAAACCTGTTTCGCGACGCCTCGTCCACCCTGGCTACGGCGGCCCCGGCCAACGCCACCACGCTGGCGCTGGCAGTCGGCACCGGCAGCAGTTTTCCCGCGCCGGTGACGCCGGGCCGCATACTGCTCACGCTGTCGGACAGCTCGGGGAGCAAGCAGGAAGTGGTTGAATGCACCCAGCTCATCGGCGACAGCCTGACGGTCGTTCGCGGCGCGCTCGGCACTGCGAAACAGGCGTTCGGGGACGGCGACCGGGTGACGTTGCGCCTGACGCCGGCGCAGCGCGTCGGCGCGTTCTACGACGTGAACGGCGCGCCGCTCGACGTCAACGCCACCGGCCTGCGCCTGCATCCGCAGGCTGCGGTGCGGCTGCAGACGATTTGCACCGCGCGCTATGCGCCGGCGGGCCAGCCGCTGACGCTGCCGCTGCCGGCCACGCTGCTGGTGCAGGGCGCGGCGGGCTTTCGCGCATCGCGCTGGTACCGCGCAGACGAAACGCTCGACGACGCCAGCGGTGCGATTTCCTTCCACGACGCGCGCGGTTTCATCATCGACCCCATCTATGTCGCCGGGCTGTTCGCCGACCTCAGTGGCGCCGGCGCGCTGCCGGGCCTGATTCCACCTGCCGTCACCGCCGCCGCCAACGGGCCGGGTGGCGTGCAGTCGATTGCCGGACTGGCCGCCGCCGATGTGCGTGTGCACTTCATCGACCCGCACGGCAATGCGCCGCGCATCGCATCGCCGGGCGCCGGCCTGATCACCGACGATGGTGCCGGCACCAGCACCGGCACTGTCTCAGGCAATCTGATCACGCTGGCCACTGGCAATCGTATTGCCGCCAACGCCAGCGCCGCGACCACGCCGCTGCGCTTCGGCTTCGCCACCAACGGCACCCTGAGCGCAAATCCGCTGGCGATTCCGGCGCTGGCCAACGGCGCCATCGCCCGGCGCTTTTACCGAATGATGGTCGTTGACCAGCCCTGGTATCTGCTCGGCAACCGCACTGGGGCGGCGGTGCTGGGCGTTTTGGGGGACGACGGGCGCATTCCGTCCGACCTGCTGCCGGCGGTGCGTGACCAGGTTGATATCGACTACCTCGCCGACGGGCCCGACATGCTGGCCGAGGCGACGCGCATCCTGACGCGCCCGTCGCAAAGCATGATCGTCTCGGTGTCGCCCAACATCGACCAGACGCTGATCACGCCCGCACTGCCGGGCGCGCAAGCGCACTGGCCGACGTTTCCGGCCGTCAACACCAACGCGCCATTTCCAGCGCCGCCCGTGCGGCTGACATCGGCCAATGTCTCGGCAGCCTTTGCCGGCAAGGACGTGGTCGTGACGCTGGCCGCCGGCGCCGCGCCCGACGGCGCGACGGTGCGCATATTTACCCAGCGCTTCGTCGAAATCGCTTCCATCAATGGCGCCGAGCCGTCCTTCGTCCGTGCCGATGGCGGGTCCAACATCGTCAACGGCGCCAGTGCGGTGAATATCCTGCTGCGCAATCCCTTCAACCTAGGGGCGGCGCAACCGCTGCCCAACCCGGCGCTGCTGACGATGGACATCGTCGTCGCGCCGCGCGTCGGCCGGCGCCGGCTGACCGGCGCGGTGGCGGTCAATGTTGCAGCCGGGCCGGCCTCGCCGCCGACCGATCCTTTTTTTGGTCCAGCGTCGGCGAACATCATGGGCATCATGCCCATCAGCCTGCAGGGCGTCAGCGAAGCGCCGCTGTTCGGCATTCCGAGCACCACCGCGCCGCCGCCCGCGCCGCCGGCTACTCTGCGCGACCTGGTGCTCAGCCTGGCGTCCGAGCCGTCGCCGCGCAAGGCGCCGCGGTTGCCGACCATGGGCCGGCTGGAGACAGTCGCCGTCACCGGCACCACCAGCGCGGGGGCGCTGCCCGCCGGCTCGCTGCTCTGGCAGGCGGTGCTGAGCGGCGCCCGATGGGCGGCCGAGTCGCGCTCTGCGCAGCATGCCGACGGCAATCCCGGCAACCCGGCCGGGCCCGATGTGCATGCGCCGGGCGTTGCGGTGACGGGCGCGCTGGCCTACGACCTGGCGCTGCATGCGCTCAAGCGGGCGCAGCCGCTGATTCCGCTGCCGGCGTCGAATGCTGGCACGGTGCAGGGCTGGTTGGTGACGTCGATGGGCGACAACTTCGACGTTCCGTCGGATTCGGCGAACGTCGTGAACACCGGGAGCGGCGTGTTGCTCCAATCCATTGCCGTCGGCTGCGAAACCCCTTGGCTGGCGACTTTCACGCCACCGCCAGCCAACAACACGATCGACCAGATGATCCAGAGCGCGGCCACTGCCATCGGCGTGCCGGCGCCAGCGCTGACCGTCACCGTCAACAACGAGCCGCGCCTGCAGCGCGAGGTGCGCCGCGAGTTTTTTGCCGCCAAGCAGGGCTTTCGGGATGCGCAGTGGTCCCTGCGACGCGCCTTTGCAGAGGCGCGCGAACTGGTCTATATCGAGTCGCCGCAGTTCGCCCGCACTGCGCACGCCACTGGAACCCCGCAGCCCTTCGAAGTCGATCTGGTGGCCGAACTCGCGGCCCGACTGGTGGCGCAGCCGAACCTGCACGTGATCGTCTGCACGCCGCGCCTGTCCGACTTTGCCGACAGCTACAAGACGTTTCACCGGCAGCATTACGCGGCGCGCATGGAAGCCTTCGGCAACCTGCAGGCCGCCGCCAGAGATCGCGTGCTGCTGTTCCATCCGGTCGGTTTCCCGGGCAGGGCGGCTTACATCCGTACCACCTCCGTCATCGTCGATGATGTCTGGTGCCTGGTCGGCGCGACCCACTTTCGCCGGCGCGGCATGACGTTTGATGGCAGCGCGGCGATCGCCTCGTTCGACCGGCAGATCACCGATGGATACTCGACCAAGGTACGCAATTACCGCCGCGCGCTGATGGCTGCGAAGATGAACGTGCCGGCGCCCGCCGCCGGCCAGGCGCTGAGCGGCGAATGGGTGCGACTGGGTCGGCCGGTCTCGGCCTTCGACGTGGTGAACGACCTGCTGAGGCAGGGCGGCTACGGCCGCATCCAGAGCATCTGGCCGGGGCCGCCCGCTTCCGACAACAGCGTGCTGGCGGCACAGCCTGAAGTCGCTGATCCCGACGGTTCGAATGGCGTGACACTGTTCAACACCCTGGCGGGCATGCTCAACGAACTGGGAACCTAGAAGACCCCGAGCGGGTCAGCGCTGCGCGCAAGGCGAGCCGCCGCTTGAGCAGTTCGCGGTCGCGGGTTGGCACGATGCGTCCTTGCTTCTCCAGCCGTGGTCGCCAAGGATTTAGAGCTGATCAGAGGGGACTTGCTACTGGAAAAACTCGTCATGCTGATAGAATCGTACTAGCTACTCATAACATCCCTCTGAGAATTGGCATGAATCAAGAACTAACTGAAGAAGAGATGCGCCGGGCGCTGTTCGGTGCTGGCGAGCAAGTTGCGCAGGACAATGCGCCTCCAGTGCAAAAGCCTCTCTCGGATATCGTGATTACGCAGACGCCGAAAGTGGCAGAGAAAAAGAAGGTCGCGAAAGCATTTACACCTAGGCTGAGAGTCACGCTTCGGGTGGGCAATGAATTTGAAGGCAAGACGCACGAGATGGTCCATGAGGCCGATACGTTAAGTACCCTCCTGGCTGAGCAAGAAGCTACCAGGGCGGCCAGGAAAAAATTCCGATTTGTGGAAGTGGTTTCGATCAAGTCGATGTAGATGGATTTTCACGAGGCTAGCGGGCCAGGCGTCGTCAGTTGCTCGAATTAAACCCGACCCATGCCCCAGCCGTTTAACCGCCTTGCGGCACCACTCGGGCATCATTACCTGAACCTTGGATGTAAACGTTCATACCTTTACCCAGGGATGGATTGATCGGCTGGGTAACCGATACCAGCACGCCACTTTTGACCCGCACGATGATCTGTTGCGCCTCGATCGGTTGGTCGTATTTTTTCTTCTCTGCGTAATTACCGCCAACAGCACCGGCGAGAGCACCAGCAACCATGGCGACATCGCGCCCGGTGCCACGACCGATCAAGCTGCCGATACCTAGTCCGCCAAGGCCTCCGAGTACGGCGCCGACGCCGCTGTCGTGGTTGGTCTGCATCTGCGTCAGCGATATCTGCTCAATCTTCCCTGAGCGAATTTCTATTTCACCGGCACCGCCATCGGTTGATCCCACGGCGGAGCAGGCGCTTATCAGCACGGTCGCCAACGTGAGCGTCAACCAGGACAGGATAGCTTTCATTGTTGTGCACCTCGTTATTGGTATTTGATGGCAATGCCTTTGAGTTTGCGTCCCTGGATCGTTTCTATGCCACGGCTCCACAGAGGGCCAGTCACGTAAGCGGCGACGGGCTGAATGTGGTCGTAAACCACGACTACCGCGTCTGCGCCAAGCTTGGCAGCTTCTTCACGCAATTTTTGCTCGACCTGAGTGATGGGCGGTGCCGGGTCGACCGTGGCATCGATCAGGATTTCGCCCAGCCGCACATGGGGGCGCGTCGGTTCTGCGCGTAATACTTGGACTTCGCTGGGCAGGGTCGGCGCGGGATGTTCGACCCCAACGTAAGCGGTCGTCTGCGCATCCACCGATGCGCAAGCGCTCAGCCCAAGCACACTGGTGATGAGGGCTGCGAGTAGTAACGGTCTGTGCAATCTTGAGAATCGAAGCGATGAAGGGGTCCACATGTCAGCTACCCTCTGCTTGAGTTTGTTCAACCGCCAACGTTTGTTGGTGGTTGAAACGGGAGTCAACTGCGGATGAACGCCCAGAGATCGGCGTTCAGTTTGTCGATCGCGGCTTTGAAGTCCTTGGCAGTAACCTTCTGGCTTTCATTTTCCAGTATGGTGCCAAATACCTTGCGCACCACTTTGGCCACGGTCTGATTGGTTTTCGCGTCGATAAACTCGGCTTCGATGAACAGGTTAGTGTCCTGATCCCGGTGACCGGTGGCTGCCTGCGTCGCCCCGACCACGGCCGCGATCGGCACCACTTCATACCACTTCATGCCTTCGTTGGAGGCGCTCACCCCGGTGATCGCTGCGCGCAGGATCAGGGGTTTTGAGCCGCCCGGTGCAGCGGACGTTTTGGACACTACCCGGTATTTCTGGCCCAGCACGCCTTTGGCCTTGCTGGTCATGTAGTTCTGCAATTCGTCCAGCGTCTGCTGGTTGACCCGCTCGTTGGGTTTGGGCGCCGGATAGAGTTCCAGCTTGTTGAACACCACTGTGTCGTACGCATTTGCGTTCCACGACGGACTCACCCAGCGCATGGCCTTCTCGCCGCTGGTGGTGGTCACTTCTTCCAGGTTGTTGTAGTTGGGCAGAAAGCCGGAGTACTGGTCCCGTTCCGTGACTTTCGAGGTACAACCGCTGAGCAACAGACCGGCCAGTGTGGCGCCGACGAGCAAGTTTCGGGGCAAGTTCATAGCAGTGTGTGCTCCATGGATTGAGTCGTTTTTTTGTTAGCGGTACTTCAGAATCGCCATCGTCGACGGTTTTCGATTGCGATCCGAACGCCGTGGTGTCGACCTGCACGGCGATGTCACCGAACTCCGACCAGTCCTGCCGCTGCCCGGGACATTGGTGCCTGCGTCGCGATCGAAGCTCAGGTCGCCGTAGAGCACCTGCAAGCCAAATACCACTTTCGAGTAAGGGTAGCTGGCGGCCATTGGACACAGGGTCATTAATGGGCGCACCACACACCCTCTCAAGTCGAATTAGCCATAGTCGAGAAAACCTGAACTAAGCTAACGGGGCCGGTTCGGTCACACATAAGTGGTAGTCCATATTCTCAATATCGGGAAGGCGCTACTGATGAAAAAAGGCTTTTACTTCACCCCCGTTATGGCTTTGGCAATTATTTGGCCCAAAATCGGGCTTACTGCCGATAGCCAGGCTGAGCTGGCCAAGCAATCACTGAATCCGGTTGCCGCTCTCTACAGCGTGCCCATTCAGTACAACTGGAACCAGAAACTCGGTCCCAGCGGTGAGGGTTATCAAAGCGTCACCAATGTCCAACCGGTATTGCCATTCAGTCTCAACGACGAGTGGAATCTTATTTCCCGAACCATCTTGCCGATCATCGATCAGCATGGCCTGGTACCTGGCGGGCAGGCAGACAAATCCGGTATCGGTGACGTGACCCAGAGTTTCTTCTTTTCACCCAAACACCCGACCGCAAGCGGCTGGATTTGGGGGGCGGGGCCGGCGATTCTGGTGCCGACTGGCAGCGATGAGCTGTTGAGCGGTGAACAATGGGGGGCGGGGCCCACCGTGGTTGCCCTCAAACAAAGTAATGGCTGGACCCGCGGTATTCTGGCCAACCACATCTGGTCGCTGGACAACAGCCCGCCCGATGACAAAGACAAAATCAACCAAACCTTTCTGCAACCTTTCTTCAGCTACACCACCCATACCTATACAACCTACGGCATTAACACCGAATCCACCTACGACTGGCAAACCCGCGAATGGTCAGTGCCGATTAACCTGTTCGTCACCCAGTTGTTCAAAGTGGGTCATCAACCCATGAGCCTGCAAGCAGGACCGCGCTACTGGGTTGATAGCCCGAAAGATGGCGCTGAGGGCTGGGGATTTCGGGTGGCGTTTACGCTGTTGTTTCCCAAGTAATTCCCCCCCTGCTTATCCAACCCTGTACGGCCCATTGATTCGCTTCGACCGCGACGCCTTCAATTGTGTAAACAACCGTCAAAGCCAAAACAGCTGTTGGGCAAGTGGATTTCCCTGGGTACCTTGTTTTTAGGCGTACGTAATTGTCGATATTTCTAAGTTGCTTTCGAAATAACAAAGCACGCACGCACGGTAAAAAAGATACTGGATTTTCCATTCTTCCTACTACGCTATCTGCGGGGGGCATCCATTTTCGGGAAATGTGCGGGGAATTCTCGAAAATACTCACGTAAGTGTGACGGAGCTCATATGAACCACAGCATACGAACAAGCCTATTGGCGGCCACGGCGCTGCTGTCGCTGGCTGCGATACCTGGCCTGTGCCAAGCGGCCGATAAGGCGCCGAACATTCTTGTCATCATGGGTGACGACATCGGCTGGTCCAATATCGGTGTCTACAACCAGGGCATGATGGCCGGCAGAACCCCCAACCTCGACACCCTGGCCAACGAAGGCATGCGTTTCACCGATTATTATGCAGAAGCCAGCTGCACCGCTGGTCGATCCAACTTCATTACCGGCAGTGACCATTGCCACTGTACTGAAGTCCATGGGCTACGCCACCGGCCAATTCGGCAAAAACCACCTGGGTGACCTGAATCAGTTCTTGCCTACCGTACATGGTTTCGACGAGTTCTTCGGCTACCTCTATCACCTCGATGCCATGGAAGACCCCGCCCACCCCAACTACCCACAAGAACTGTTGGCTACCGTCGGCCCGCGCAATATGGTGCACAGCTGGGCAACCGCCACTGACGATCCGACCGTCATGCCGCGATGGGGCAAAGTGGGCAAACAGAAAATCGAAGACGCCGGCACGCTTTATCCTGAGCGCATGAAAACCGTCGACGACGAAATACGCGACAAGGCCTTCAGCTTTATTGACAAGGCCAAGCAGGACAACAAACCGTTCTTCGTCTGGCTCAACCCGACCCGCATGCACATCGTCACCCACCTCTCCGACAAGTACGAGGCCATGCGCAACTCGCAGAATGGCTGGTCCGAACAGGAAGCGGGCATGGCGCAACTCGATGACGTCGTCGGGGATGTCCTGGCCAAGCTGAAAAAAGACGGCCTGGACGAAAACACCATCGTAGTGTTCACCACCGACAACGGTGCGGAAAACTTCACCTGGCCCGATGGCGGTCAGACGCCGTTCGCCATGGGCAAGGGGACGGTCATGGAGGGTGGCTTCCGGGCTCCGGCGATCATCCGCTGGCCGGGCAAGGTGCCGGCGGGCAAGGTTGAGAACGGCATCATGTCCGGCATGGACTGGTTCCCGACTCTAGTGGCGGCCGCGGGCAACCCGAACATCACCGAGGAACTGCTCAAAGGCAAACAACTGGCTGGCACGAACTACAAGGTGCACCTGGACGGTTATGACCAAACCCCCATGCTCACCGGAAAAGGGCCGTCCAACCGTCACGAAATTTTCTATTTCGGCGAAAGCAATCTGGGTGCGGTACGAATCGACGACTACAAGTACCGCTTCATCGATCAGCCAGACGGCTGGTTGGGTGCCAAGGTCAGTATCGACGTGCCCGTACTGACCAATCTGCGCCTGGATCCGTTCGAACGTACTGGCTGGCCGCAGAACCAGGCGGCCAATGGCTCCATGCAATACTTCGACTGGTTCAGGTTCGAGTTCTGGCGCTTCGTGTTCGTGCAGCAGCAGGTTGCCAAACTCGCCGAAACGGCTATTGAATTCCCGCCGATGCAAAAAGGCGCGAGCTTCAACCTTGATTCGGTAAAAGCCAAGATCGAGGCGGCCAGGGCGGCGATGGGCAAATAGCGTCTGAAACTGATGTGGTCACGTTCCTTAATGAATGCAGGGTTCCGGGATGTTAACTGGCAGCGCCCGAAGCAGTCATTCCTGGCAGTCTGATATTGACCCGAAGCGCCCGGTGCCGCAGACCTGTAAGATCGGTGCTGCGCCACCGGCTGCTTCTGGCCGAGGCTGTGTAAAAACGTGTTCTATTCCTCTCGTATCGATCGATATCGGCCTACAGCTAAAATTCAACTACAGCTGCATTTCACTCGAATGCAAAAATCTTCTTCCAGTCCTTCTTCATGCTGATAACAATCCAGCCTTCGTTTTTCGCTTGGTCATACAACGATTGGGTAAAGGTGCCCACCTTGGTATCCGTTAGTCCTTGCGCCGGGCCATAGGCATATTCACGTTCGCCGTCGTCATGCAATACCAGCATCGCCAGGCGCGCACCCTTGCCGGCCTTGGTGTACTCCAGCATCTGCTTGTCACCGGTGGAATTGCCGAAGGCGGCGTAGGGCTGACGGCCAACCAGCAAGTAAATGTTCTCTGGCTTACCGGCATCGTTGTCGTTGAGCAATATCTTGGGTTGCTTGATCAACTGCGGCTTGCCGCTCTTGTCGTAGCCATATTCGGTCGCCCCGGCACTGCCGACTACCTGTTCCGGAGGCACACCATAGACCTCTTCGGAATAGGCGCGAACGAAGTCCTGACCACCGCCGGTGACGATGTAGGTTTTGTAGCCATTGTCACGCAGGTATTGCATAACTTCCTTCATTGGCTGGTACGTCAGCTCTGTAAAGGGGCGCTTCCAGCGTGGGTCACTGGCTTTGGCCAGCCAGGCATGGACTTGCTGCTTGAACTCGTCCGTGGGCATGCCGCTCAGGGTCACCATGGCAATTTTCAGATAGTCATCAAGGGTCAGTTTCGCCATAGCGGCACGATCCCCCGATAGCACTGTCTTGAAGGGTTCGACGTGAGCCAACTCAGGCTTTGCCTCGACCGCCGCAGGTATGCGACTCAGGCAAAAGAACAATTGACCATAGGCAGGGTGCTCGACCCACAATGTGCCGTCCTGGTCGAAGGTCGCGATGCGCTCGGCCGGCGACACGTATTGAGCATCGCCTTCATGGGTGGTCGCCTTGACGAACTCTACGATGGCTTGCTTGGCCGGCCCTTCATTCCAGGACGGTAAGGGGTCGGCAGCGAACACCGCCATTGAAGCTATCAGACTCATTCCAAGTACGGCGAGGGGCGAACTATAGCGTCGCATGACGTGGGAGTAAGGGCGGTTCGCAGAGGCTACGGAGTTCCAGGTACGCTGCACCAAGATCATGAATTTCATGATGTATACCCATGGTTGGATTGGTAAATCGTTGGTGGTTACATGGCTGCTCACTTTGGCGATGACTACAGCAGTCAGTTGGGAATTCAGTGTAGAGGTTTTGGTAGAACCTGGCCGTAACAAGCTGCTATGACAATGAGCGCGAGAAAACAGACCAACTGAACGCAAAAGAAGGTAAACCGAACCGCCACGAACGTATCGGTTTGCACATGGGATACGTGAACCAGAGACTGGCACACGCGAGCGATCAGGACGAGTACGGACAAGTAGCTCACTGCAGGGCCGTTGACCTCAAGGGCTGAAATCACCCACACGATAGCGCCAAAGACCGGCAGGTTTTCCACGCAGTTCGCGTGTGCTCTTGTCCCGCGCCGATACCAATCCTCGCCTTCGAGCCGATCGCTTCGGAAAGAGGCAATCGGAACATTCGAGAACAGGATCAAGACCCAGCGATACACCCCGACGGTTGCCATCAATAGCAGCAATGTCCAGGTCGCAAATCCAAGCAACATCCACATGGGTATCGTCATGGCTGCCATCCTCGATCAATCGGTTCAGCACGTCATCCCACAGCTGCGCGGCCGACAAGCGGTCGGTCGCGCGCTGTCGATCACTGGCCCATGATGGGTGCCAGTGCGGTCTGAATCCTGAACATCTGTGCGGGTGTTGTCATGTGCGTCAGCAGCCGAGCAAAGTGTGGATGCTGCACGCCCGAGATAATGTATTGCCAGCGGTAGGCGCCCAGCACGCAGGCTTGGATTTGCGCGGACTCATCGACACTGAGTGATCGTGAAACATTTCCCGTGAAGTAGTCGGCATCGGCGGCCGATTGTGCCTGCAAGATGGCGTCGACGGCCGCCACCAGCGCAATCAGATCGTTCACTGCCTGGTCGCGTTCGGCTGGCGAGCGTTTGGCGTGTTCCGCCTTCCACTCCAGTTCATCGAGTACTACGTGACGGCTTTCATCCTTCCAGTGAAATTTGAAAACATCCTTGAACAGTGGGCACAACTCCTCGCGCGGGGCGATGCTTTGCGCGTAGTGCGTTTGAACGAACAGCTCGATATGACAGGTCAGCGCCAGCACCGACCAGGTGCTGGCCGCCAGTACCGCGCGGGCCACCTCGTTTGGATCGGCAACTTGACGATATCCCGCGGGCATTTGCGAACCCATCATCGTCTCCATGCGCCGGAACAGCTCCTGGTGCTTGATCTCGTCGCTGGAAAAGCGCACCAGTGCTTCGAGTGCGAGTTGATCGTCAAAGACGTGGGCGCGACCTTGATCGAGCATTTTGGCACTGATAAAGCGCTCGACCAGGCCAAAGAGGTACGCATAGGTTCGGCCCTGAAGCTGACTGAGCAGGCGCGCCTCGTCCGCGGCGAGAAACGTCAGGCGGTCGATCCGCGACAGTCCGTCGGGCAAGAATTTGCGCGAGAAGTCGAAGCTGCGGTCCTGTAGCAAATCGCGATCGATCTGCCATTCCGCTCTCTTCGATGATCTGACAAGTTGAGCATAACGGGCGGCGTTGCCCGAATCTGAACCGGGTATGGTCGCGACGGTGTTCATATCGATCTCCTGCGTTGGGCAGTTACGGTTGACGGCGGAACCAATGACCGATGGTGAAGCCTCTGGGGGTGGTCTCGATCGCCGAGTCCGCGTTGGTGCTAATCTAGGCCTCGCCGTTCAGGTGATGAATGACCGTTGCGCCTGATTACCTGCTCCGGACTCCGGAAAGGAGGGCTGGCAATTGTTGGATGCGCTTTCTGATGTCTTGCGGGTGATTCGGCTGTCTGGAGGGGTTTTCCTCGAGGCGGAATTCACTGCGCCCTGGTGCATCAGCGGAAGGATCTCGGCGGACGATTGCAAACCGTTCCTGGCGGCTCCCCGACATATCATTGCCTCGCATTTTGTCGCCGCGGGGCACATGCAAATACGCATCGACGGTGGTGCCGCCATCGACGTGGGGGCAGGCGAACTCGTTTTGCTACCTTGCAACGACGCTCATTCTTTTGGCAGCGACCTGAGCATTGCGCCCATGTCGGCGAGGGACGTTGTCCAGCCGCCGGAAGTCGGCGGCATTTCACGGATCAAGTACGGCGGGGGCGGGGAGGCCACGCAGTTATTGTGCGGATTCCTCGGCTCTGAAACACCCTTCAGTCCGTTGCTTTCGTCGCTGCCATCCTTATTGAAACTGGACCTGCGCGCGACGGCTTCGGGCGCCTGGATCGAAAGCTCATTCCGTTTCGCGGTCAGTGAGATCGCGGCGGGGCGCGTCGGCTCGACAACGGTCATCGCCAAGCTATCTGAATTGCTGTTTGTCGAAGCTGTCAGCCAGTATGTCGCCAGCCTCCCCGCTGAGCGGCGCGGGTGGCTGGCGGGTTTGCGAGATCCGCATGTCGGGCGCGCACTGGCGCTGCTCCATGCTCGTCCCACCGAGAGCTGGACAGCAGAAGCCCTGGCTCTGGAAGTGGGCATGTCGCGCTCGGTATTCGCGCAACGATTCACTGCATTGGTCGGACAGCCACCGATGCAATACCTGACGCTCTGGCGCATGCACGTGGCCGCTCAGCACCTGCGCGAAGGTCGCGGTAATGTGGCGCAGATCGGCTTTGCAGTTGGCTACGAATCCGAAGCCGCATTCAGTCGCGCATTCAAACGCCAGTTCGGCACATCACCCGGCACTTGGCGCAGACAATCGGCATGATAAGGCCAGTGCCGATGGACACTCTGATCAAGCATGCGCTATGGACCCGGGTATCGCCTTGCGCTCTCGGTAGCAGGCAGCCCAATCCGAGGGTGTCTTGCCAAAGTGACTGCGGAACCAGCGTGAAAAGTCACCGGCAGAGGAAAAGCCGAGGAGTTCGGCGACCTCATACAGTCGGCGTTTGCTGTTGGAGAGATACTCTTCGGCGAGTTCAGCACGTACAGCACTGATGATCGTTGTGACACTCTCACCTTCGACCGCCAGGTGTCGGTTAAGCGTGCGTCGATGCACGCCAAGATGTTGGGCCACAACATCGACCGAACACAGCCCGCTTGGCAACAGCATCTTGACGATCTGGCGCACCCGCTGCGCCGGCTCGTCGCGCAGGTTAGTCAACAGCATGTCCAGCGATCGCTTCACTTCGCGATGCAGCGCCGGGTCTGCAGCAGGGATTGCCATATCCAGATCGCGCCCGCGGCAAACGATGACATTGAATTCCTGTGAAAACTCGATCGATGTTCCCAGCACGCGGTGGTGCACTTGCAGGCTGGCAGGGCATTCGTGAGTGAAGCAGACCCTTACCGGCCGGAAGGCATCGCCGCTCAGAATGCTCAACGTGCGCAATACAATACCGGTCGACTGTTCTATAGCCTGGCGCCAGACGCCGTGATGGCCCTGCATATTCACACCCACATGCAGCAGGATCAGGTCGCCTGCATCCTCAAGCCGCAATTGCACACCGGCATTATGCAGTCGCAAATAGCGCAAGCAAGATTGCAAGGCGGCGCGCAGTGTCGGTTCTTCGCGGATGAGCAGCGCCAGCATGCCAAAGTTGGAAAGGTGTCTCCTTTCCGCGAGCAGCAGTCCAAAGGCCTCTTGGCCGGACAAGCGGGCTGACTCCTCCAGCAGCCACCCAACCGAATCGCTACTGACCATGATATTCGGATCGTCGAGGACACTGGCCGGCAGCTTGGCGATCCGCAGCATACGGAAAGGATCGAGCCCCACTGAACGGGCAACCTGCTCATAGTCGGTAATGCTAGCGCTTCGCGTCAGGGTATACATGCTTTCCCTCATGTCCCAATTTCACCAGATTGTGTCCTGAAAAGCTTAGTGCATAGCACCCTGCCAGGGCTACCTTCAGGCCGACAATTGAAAATAGATGGAGGTAGATAATGGATACGCGCACTGCAATGCGCATCGGTCAACCGCTCACCGCAACGCGGCAAGTAGATGTCGACGACCCCGATGCATTCAACCACTGCTTTGCCGAAATCAATGGCATTCGTATGCATTACATCGATGAGGGGCAGGGCCCGCTTGTCATTCTGCTGCACGGTTTCCCATACCTTTGGTACATGTGGCGGCGCCAGATACTGGCTTTGGCCGAGGCCGGCTTTCGGGTCGTCGTTCCCGATCAACGGGGATTTGGGCAAACGGATCGACCAGACGCCATTGAAGCCTATGATATGAGTCAGGCAGTCGGCGACATGGTTGGTTTGATGGCGACCTTGGGCGAAACGTCTGCGGTAATCGTTGGACATGACTTGGGTGCATGGGTCGCTCAAGCGTCGGCCATGTTGCGACCGGATCTGTTCCGTGGCCTCGTGATGCTCAATACACCGGTGCCACCGCGCGGCAAGGTCAAACCGACCGTAGGTTTGCAGGCAATGGCCAAGGGCAGGGTGTACCACCATCTGTACTTCCAGCAACTCGGTAAGCCGGATCGCGAGTTAGCCAGTGATCCGCGCAAGACGTTGCGCAGCGTCTTCTACTCAATCTCCGGCAACGCCGTCGGTGCGGAGCGCTGGCGCCTGTTCGTCGAGCCGGGTGAGCCCATTCTCAACGCCTTCACCGAGCCGAAGGCGCAATTCCCGTCATGGTTGAGCGCACGGTCGCTCGACTACTACGTCGCTGAATATACGCGCACAGGGTTTACCGGTGCTCTGAATTACTACCGCTGTCGCGACCGGAATTGGGAAATCACAGCATTTCTCGACGGTGCAGTGGTACGTCAGCCGAGCATGTTCATCGGTGGTGCTGCCGACCCTTCACTCGAGCCGATCGAAATCCGCAGTCTCTACGACCAGCTCGACACCTATCTACCCGCACTGCAGAAGAAGGTACTGCTACCCGGCGTGGGCCATAGCGCCGCGGAAGAGAGCGCCGATCAAGTCAACGAATTGCTCCTGATGTTTCTCAGGCAGTTCTAATGATCGGGGCGAGCGCCTTGACGCGCTCGCCCCGATTCGCGTTTTTCGCGGCAATGCCCTGTTACTCAGTTGAATGCCGTGAGGTCTTTTGGCGTGATGCCATGCTGCTCGCAATAGGCAAGATAACGTTGCAGCCCGGACTTCCAGTTTTCGAGCGCGACGATGTTGTCGTTCCCATCCAGGAACGCGAGATCACCATTTACCTGAACCAGCGTGAGCACGTATCCGTCTCCACTTGCGGTGCTGACGACTTCCGGCGTGTGAGTCGATCCGGCCGTCTCGTACACGATGCTGCCAGGGCCGGCGATCCAGTCATGCTCCTTGTATTTCCACTGGCCTTCGAACGTGTAGACCATGACCGTTCCAGTGTGGTGATGCTTGGGGAGTTGCATGTCGATCGGCGCTTTCATCATGACGATCCATTCACCACGGATCGGGTCGAGCTTGAAGTACTTCAGCAGGACGTTTTGCGCATAGGGCGTAAACGGCACCCACGGCAGCGATTCGCCATCGATGACTGCGGTGTCGACGTGTTCGTAGAGCATATCCATCTCCATTGATGCAGTTGAGGTCGAGCATTGGTGAGGGGCCAGGGCTGCCCGACTGTCTCTCATGGTCGGGAACCCTGGACTCCCCGGGGGGGGGGACGATTCGGATCAGGCGAGAGGGGAGCCCGCGAGGGTGGCGCGCAGCATCTTTCTTGGCGCATTGCCGTAGTCAGCCGCCGCGTAGTGCTGGACTTGCAGGTTGTCCCACATGGCAATCGTGTTGGTTCGCCACTTCAGACGTACCTGATACTCCGGAATCGTGGCCTGAGACGTCAGGTAGTTCATCAAATGATGAGCCTCCGGCATGAAGTCCTGGCCGTAGCGGATGTCCTTGAAGTTGAAGAAATTCGAGAAATGGGTGGTGAACGCCGAGTTGACGAACAGCACCTTTTCGCCCGTTTCAGGATGGGTAAGCACTACGGGGTGTTCAGCGGCGGGGGTCTTCAGGGCCATCGCGTGCCGTTCTTCGCGGGGTAACTGGGCACCAAAGGACTGCTCGGCACCGTGCTTTGCATACAAGCCATCGATCCGTTGCTTGATGGTTTCAGGCAGGTTTTCGTAGGCCATCACCATGTTGGACCACAGGGTGTCTCCGCCGGTGTCCGGACCCAGTTCGCAGCGCAACACCGCGCCGCGGGGCGGAGCCTTCTTGAAGGTGACATCGGCATGCCAAAGGTTTTCGCGGCTGGCCTTCTCGACGTAGCTCTTGGGCTTGCCCGGATCGAGATTGCGATACAGCATCAGCAGCTTGTCCGCCTCTGGATGGCTCGGTGCCAGGGGATGACCTTCCAGTTCACCGAATTGAGCGGCGAAGTTCTGTTGCTCCATCGGGGTGATGTCCTGATCGCGGAAGAACAGCACTTTGTGCTTCAGCCACAGGGCCCGGATTTCCGCGATCATTTCCGGGTCATGTGCAGCGTCGACAAGGCTGATGTTGCTGAGCTCGGCACCGATGGCGGGCGTGCAACGCTCTACCTTGATCGAATGCTGGCGCACCGACGGCCGGATGATGGCCGGTGCCGAGGGTGCCGAGGGTGCCGAGGGTGCCGAGGGTGCCGAGGGTGCAGTTGGTGAAGTTGGCGAAGTGGTGTCTTGGGCTTCGGCGACTGTTGTCATTGTGCTCTCCAATTTGTACTTTTGCGGCGGTGCGCAATAGGAAAATCCGGCAGGTGTAACTGGGCCTCTGTCAGTCGGGCACGGGCGCCGCCTCATCGGTCCACGGGACTGATAGTAGGTACTGAGGCTGCGATGCCATGGGCATTGCGGGACAACTTCTTCGCATATTGGGACGCTGAGCCGGGGCCTGGAAGGCAGGCAGCGACCACCCTCCGGCGCACTCTTGACGGCGAAGCCAGTAATCGTGGGTCGGGATCTGTTACGTCAGAAACGTCGAGGGGAGGGCGGCAGACCAAGGCAAGGTGGCAGGCCAGGATTACTGAGAGGCGCGGGAGCGGCCGACGAGTCTGCCTTTCTACTTATGCGTAAATGTACCGCCCCATACGGATCACATGGGGCAGCCTTCACTTAGTCATCAGCTTTGCGAACGGCTGCTCGCGGACGAGGACTAGCTCAACGCGCTGCCCCTTCTTTCCACAACCTTGAAACTCAAGTGCACTGATGTTCCCTGTGGTTCGTGGTTGGTCAGACTGGCCTCTCCACCAAAACTTTCCATGATCTGCTTCACCATGATCAGCCCGATACCTAGCCTGCCTTGCCTGGTGGTGTAGAAGGATTTGAAAGCCATCATTTCTTGCTTCCGTGAGGTTCCTTCCCCGGAATCACCAATGGTCAGATGCAGCCATTGGTTGGCTTCATCCACACTGGCCTGAAAGGTTAATTTCCCTCCTCCCGGCATCGCCTCTATGGCATTGGCAATGACGCTATTGAGAATCTGAGAAAGCAAAAGCGGATTAGTAATTATCCGAGGGGCGGGCTCATTTTTGAACGCGACCTGGATTCTTGATTGAGTCAGTTGCGCACTGAAGCTGTTCAGTGTGGCCTGTACCACCGCCATTGGCTCCACCAGCTCTGCCTCTCCACGGATCGGGCGCAAGCACAGCAGCAACTCATGCACCCACTGCGACATCCGATCCACCTGACCCACAATGTCGTCGATGTTCTTCTTCGCGGGTTGAGCGTCCATGTCGTTCGCCAATTCTGCGCTCGAGCGGATGCAGGCCAGGGGGTTCCGAAGACTATGGGCGACCGCCGTGGACATCTCGACCAAACCCACGTAGGTCTTGTTGGCGACGAGCTGCGCTTCCTGTGACGCCAGCTGGATCGATGCCCGTCGGACAATCCAATAAAGCCCGAAGTAAAGGAGCAGGCCGCCCACTGCCGTAGACAGCCAAATTATCCAGTGGCCACGATCGAGGCGTTCGATCAGGTCGACCGGTTCCTTGTAAATTTCAACCACCGCCAGGGTATTCCCCAGGTCATCTACCAGAGGGATATAGCTTTCGATGAAGAACATTTTGGGAGGATGCAAAAATTGCTGTTCGGGACGGATTTCATCAGCATTGCTGTATTTGGTAGAAACCCGGTCTTTAGAGCTGAATGCCGCTTCAAGAGCCTCGTCGTTGAGAAATTTTTGTCCGATAAGCTGCGCATTGGTCGACCACATCACTGTCCGAAGAGGGGAGTAGATGCTTATCAGGAGTGAGTCCGGGAGGTGTGAAAGGTGGTCGAGGAACTCGGAGCGTGCACGTTGCCTGTTCTGCGACATTTCTTCCGACAGCATTCCATATTGGGTAGCTGCCAGAACGTCGCCCATCCGCATCCCGGCCAACCCGTGGTGACGTATCTCACCCTTGGCGATGGTCTGGATAAACTGCGCTGACAATAGGGCATCGCGCTCCAGGCTTTCGATGACTAGAAAACGCGTCGCCACTGAACCCAGCCCAAAAGCTATCACGCTGATGAGGATGAAACTGATAATCGAAAACCACCGCAGAAGGTTCAATTGCCTGGTCGGCGTAATTGAGTCAGCCGCTTTGCGATGCAGACGTCTAAACAATGCCGATATTGCGTTCATGGAGAGAATCCCTTGGTGTGCTTTATATCCCTATGCAGCGGCCTGAATCTCTCATAGGAGCTTGGGTGCTGGTTCAGCATTTCCTGCACTGACGAATCCTAGCCTAGCGCTGCCGAGATGAGGCAGCCACCCTCAGAGTTCGTCGCACGTGAAGTTGTAATACTGGACGGTCATCATAACGACATCTTCGTCGCGCACTCTGGTCGACGAGCTACTGATGGTGCTTGACCTACCTATTCAATAATAAGACGGAAGGTATCGCTCATGGGGGCAATGGAAGCCGAGACCGCAAAGGACAAGAATCTGAAAAGGCGAGCGACGGTGATCTATCGCCGCGACGAAGAGATTCTTTTTGTGCGCAAACGCAATGCGAAGTGGAACCTGCCCGGCGGTCGCGTCGAGCAAGGCGAGACGCCCCTGCAGGCTGCCGTGCGTGAAATGGCAGAAGAGACCGGTTTGACCTTTGACCAACTCGCCTACGTCTCCGAATACGAGCAGGACAAGGTTATCCATTTCCTCTTCGAAGCTCGGCGGACAGGGCAGCGCAAACCCCGCCCATGTAACGAGATCGATGATTGTCGCTGGTTTTCAACGAAGGAGTTGGACAAACGAAATGTTCGTGGATCGATCAGGACGTTGCTCAAGCGCTGTGCGTCCGACTCGCCGAATAGATCAGCGGCAAGCAACTCATTTGCCTGACGCAACCGACTGCTTTGGGCCGTTATCTACTTGATGCAAAAGCCAGTGATCCCTGGCTACAGCTGGCCCGATGTGCCCGGCTTTCGGTCCAGCAGCGGTGCCAGCAGTGCACACATGCCGCGCCAGTGCGAACCCTCCCAGTAAATCCGTTGGCAGGTGTCGCAGTGCAGGAAGCGCGAATAGAGGGCGCCAACCCGTGGCGGCACCTGTGGCCGGGCCAGTTCCGGGCTGATCTCGCGCAGCGGCAGGTTGCAATGAAGGCACAGGCTGAAGGGCCGCGCGCTACGCGCCAGGTCGAGGCGCTCGTACAATTCGCGCAGCTGCAGCGACGGTTTCAGGGCATGCACGTAACAGCCGTGGCTGATGATCCGCCGCTTGAGCAGTTCGCGGTCGCGGGTTAGCACGATGCGTCCTTGCTGCGCAGCGATCTCGGCGATCTCGCCATCCTCGAAGCCATTGTCGTAGAGGGTGTCGAAGCCGCTCATGCGCAGCAGGCTGGCCAGCCCGCCCAGGTGCGCATCAGCGACGAAGCGCAGCACCCGTAAAGGTTGCGCACGAACCTTGAGCAGCGGGCTGATGTCCAGCGCTTCGAACTTGGGATACACCGCCAGCCGGTCACTGTCGAGGATCACCCGCTCGAAGCCCACCGACTCGCCGTTGAGCAGCACCAACTCGACCTCCGTGTGCGGTATCCCGAGCGCCTCGATCATGTGCTTGACCGTCGCCCCTCGCGCGCACTCGCAGGTGAATGACTGCCGCCGCCGTTCGGCCGGCAGGAAATCGTTGAGCTCCTCGTAGAAGCGGAAGGTTGCACTGGTCATACTGAACAGTATGGCAGGGCTGCAGGATGAGCGAGTCTAGTGCGGACATCTTCTGCGGCAGGCCCCAAACTACGATCGTAACGATGCTGAACTTCCCGGGTGGCGGTCGACGACGCCTGTAGCCCGGCAAAAAAAAACGCAGTCGCGGGCTCTCTCGGCAGGGGTAAATCCAGTCAGGCTGTATTTCGCCTGGCCGGATATTTATCGAGGGCTTCAAAAACATCTCGTTCACGGCGAATGGGCCACTCAAATACCCAGCATTTCAACGATATACGTTCTATAGCGCTGTGTTGAGTCGTATTACTGACATAACGTGGATGCTTGGACTCTCTCATCGCCTGGCGTAATTCGCGGGTGAACTTGATCTCGATGTTGTGTTTTTTGAATAGTTGCGCAAGGTGGGGAAGCTGTAAGTAGAGAAAATCCTTCGACGGGGTGCAGTGGTTGTAGCGCACACCCTTGCTGTCCAGAAACGCCAGCGCATCCCAGAACTCGACCAATATGTCGGCAGTAGGTGGTGTCCCAGTCCCGATGGTGGTCAGGTCGGGGACTGACAAGCCTAACTGGTGGGAGGCGAGTGCGACTTGCTCATGGATTGCAGTGCGTATGGCGTTGTCGCAGGTTCGACTCAATTCCTTGAGCAGTGCAACCCGATGGCGTGAGAGGGCTATCAGTTGAGCAACGTTCGGCGATTCTGCGCGAGAAGTGCTGCCCTTGGTCCAGTAGTCCCACAACACGTCGTCGCATTCTTCCTGGTAGCGAATGATCTTGGCGCGAAACTCGGGCTTCACCTTGTCCGGGCTTATTGAGTAGAGCCACGCCGGAAGCTTGCGAAGGGGGAGACAGGTCATTGCGTATTGTTTGCCATCACCTCCAGTTGTGGTCAGTTCAACCATAACCGAATTAAATCTCTCCTCCAGTTTTCGGAACTGCGTTTGCCAGTCCAGTCCCATATTTGTGACGATCGGCTTCACAGCTACAAACGGAACAGTACCCTGACCAACCAGAACTACCGTGTCCTCGTAGAACGGAACAGGCATCAGATGCTCCTGCATGGCGGTGCTCCTTTTTTGTGACTACATGCCCGAATATTCGCCGAGCCAAAGCCGGTAAAACCCGAACCAAAAAAATGTCAGCATCATGGCTGCTAGTCTAGTGCTCTTTGCCCGTTGGTCCAGTAAAAACGTGGTCTCCAGCCGTCTCGGGACAAACGCTGGATTGCTGCCGGCAGCTAATGCTTGCTTCTGGCCGCTTCTGTTGAAAAAGTCGACCCGGCCAAGTGGGGCATTGATGGAATCCAGGCGTATATTGATAGTGTCGATCCAGATGGTTGAGGCGATAGTAAATCGTCGGCGACGTGACAGGCGAGAGCGCTGGGGGAGCTAGATATCCCGGAACGTTTGGAGGTGTTACATGAGCCAATATCAACGACTCTTTCTGATAGCCGGTCCAGCCATGCGTCACACGCCGGCGTTGGAGCGAGCGGTCGCCATTGCCGAAGCCACTGGCGCAGCGCTGCACATCACGGTGTTTATCGAAGACTCCAACCTCTTGGGTTTGACGAGCGCTGGTGCGCGTTTTCGTGAGGCCTGTCAGAAAGAGAACGAAACGTGGCTGAAGGATGAGGCCGATCTAATCCGCGGGCGCGGGGTTATGGTGAGTACCGAAGTGCTTGTTACGCGCACCGCGCTGCAAGAAATACTTCGGCATGTGGCAGAAATGCAGCCGGATCTGGTGATCAAGGACGTGCAACACGAGTCAGCGCTCAAACGCGTTTTCATTACGCCCCTGGATTGGCACCTGTTGCGCGAATGTCCGGTGGCTGTGCATCTGGTCAGCGAAGTCAGGTGTCCACTTCCGCGGGTGGTAGTGGCGGCAGTCGATCCGTCACAACCCGAGACTCAGATCACTGGCATCAACGACCGCATCATCCAGGCGGCGAACGGATTGTCGATGCAATGCAGCGCGGAACTGCATCTGCTGCATGCCTACGATCTATCGGTGACACATATATCCGACGCAGGCGCTGGTGCAGTGACGATGCCAGGCTTCAGCAGCGATGTGCGCAAGTCACTGCAAAAAGCGTTTATCGCATTGGCCGCCCACTATGGCGTGCCCACGGAGCGACAACACTTCGTCGAAGGGCCGCCTGGCAAAGCGCTGGCCGACTTTGCAGCGCATCACCGGGCCGATGTGATCGTCATGGGAAATGCGCATCGCAAGGGACTGGGCAAATGGGTGGGCAGTACGACAGAGCATGTTCTGTATCGAGTGCCCTGCAACATTTTCGCCGTTACGGGGTCCGCGGATCAGTGATCTGCACAATGACCGGACCTTCCGTAACGACCGGCGGGGTTGCCTGAATGTGTGAGGCGTTCTTCTGAATCCAGTCGCGCGCGACTTTCATGCTCTCATCGGTGCCGGCCTTGTCCGTGCAAACGGTCACCGACATACCGCCATCACCGAGAGGTATCAGGGTGTAGCTTGCCAGGCCAGACACTTTCCGGAGCGCAGCTTCGACGTCGGCCTTTTGCTGTTCTAACACATCGAAAAGCTGCTTTGCGCCAGGACCCGAGTAGGTTCTTATAACCGCATACATAGTCGTCTCCCTCATGAGTTACCGTCTTCATACCCATCAGGATGCGCTGATGGCCGCAATTGTTTGGATTTCAGTTCGTAGCGATCTGTTCAGCTTAGTCAAACGTCGGTAACAGGGTTTTATACAGACGAAAAAAAACGGCGGGATGAAACCACCGTTTTTTACTGATTGCGTGACGCGCGCTCACCGGTAGCGATCCGGGAGAGTGCTTACTCTGGCATTGACCAGGATTGCAGCTTGTAGCCCTCCTGGCTCAACTGGGCGCGCGCCTCTTCCAGCAGGCTTTCCAGCTGCGCCGAATCGGTATAGGTACTCCTTGGAATCTGTTTGTGACCAATACGAGTGCTGGCCCGGTCGATGACGGTCAGGCTCAGTTCGCCATTACCGTCTTGCGGAGCCCAGGCGACGCATTGAAAAGGTTCGAATGCGTCGCCAACAATCAAAAGTGCTTCGTTGATGCGCAGTGGGGTGCTCATGGGTTTTCTATCCTTGTACCCAAAAAAATGATGTGCCATCGGTTGGGCTTTCCGGTCGGCTGACTATTAGTAGGGGGGCAGCACGGACAGGTAGAAGTAATCATCCGCGCTTGATGGGAGCTTAAGCATTCCCAAAAAGGAGTTTCAATCAGGCCTGTACATCCTTGATACAGATAGTGAGGGTTTCCCCATTCACCGCGCCGTCTTTTACAACCACCAAACCGTCGCCGCAATCACCGATGCTTGCGCAAAAATCAACCTGAAAAATCCTACTCGACATGACGAAGCCTCACCAATTTGGAGCTTTGAGCGTAGCCGTAGAATGCTGGTGCGCACAGTGTATTTGTAATAATTTGTGTCGTCAGGCTGGCATCCATGAGATGCGCCTTGATCACTTTTTCGGTGGTTTACCGCTGGTAGGGATGTGCAGGTACGACATCACGCTTTCAGTCAGTTCGGTTGCCAGTTTGACCGCTTCTTTATTGCGCGCCATCACGCCGGCGACCAAGCCTTCGATCAAGGCCAGCACGGCGATGTTGGAACTGGTCAGCACCGGGTGATCGCAAGGCGCAAACAGCGTGTGCTCGGCAATGCCGGTGAGCGGCGAGGCGGGTGAATCGGTAATTGCCAGCACCGATGCGCCACGTTCATTGGCGAAGCGTGCCAGTTGCAGGGTGTCGAGGGAGTAGCGCGGCAGGGCGATCGCCAGCAGCACGTCCTGATCGGTGATTGCGGCCAGACGGTAAGCGGCGTTTTCGTTACCGCCCTCCATGCTGATGGCCGTGGCGTCGGCACAGAAGGGCATCAGGGTCGAGGCGGCGAGGCCGGCGAAGTAGACACTGTTGCCGAACCCCAGAATGTAGATTTTGCGTGCTGTGGTCAGGCGAGTGACGAACGCTTCAAAGGTGTCGGCGTGGTTGTTGGTCACCGCCGTGGCCAGGTTGCTGCTGGCGCTCTGGAGTTGCTCGTGCAGGCCAAACGTGCCGCCCGGGCGATGGGCAAGTTCGTTGCGCAGTTTGTCGACCGGCGACACCATCTGCTGCAACGTTGCGACCAGCTCGGCCTTCATGCCGCTGTAACCACCGAGGTTCAGCGCTTTGGCCAGACGGTTGACGGCGGCGGGTGAGGTCAATGTTGCGTGAGCCATCTCCTCGATGGTCAGGGTCGCGGCCTTGAGCGGGTGACGCAGGATAAAGTCCGCCACCTTGCGCAGTGACGGCGGCAGTTCGCAAACGATTTCCGTCAGTTTGCGCATGACCGGCGCGGCATAGACTGTGGTGTCTTTCGATGGGGTTGGCATATCCAGCTCAACATTTCCTGAAGGTGAGAGAAGGGCTGTGCCTGATGCCCTGACAAGGTTGGCCGGAGTGTATCCCAAGCCTGCCTTGTCAGGGCAGCGCCGAGCAGTGGATGGGCGGGCGGCGGTCTTACTTCAAGCTCCCGGCCAGAAACTGCTGGAGGCGTTCGGACTGCGGGTTGACCAGCACCTCACGCGGGTCGCCGCGCTCTTCGACAACGCCCTTGTGCAGGAACACCAGTTGGTTGGAAACCTCGCGGGCAAAGCCCATTTCGTGAGTCACCACCACCATGGTGCGGCCTTCCTGCGCCAGATCCTGCATGACTTTAAGCACTTCGCCGACCAGTTCCGGGTCGAGCGCCGACGTCGGCTCATCAAACAGCATCACTTGCGGTTCCATCGCCAGTGCGCGGGCAATGGCCACACGCTGCTGCTCGCCACCGGACATATGCGCCGGCCAGGCGTTCTTGCGATGCGCCACCCCGACTTTGTTCAGATAGTGCTCGGCCTTTTCCCGTGCCTCTTTCTTGCCCAGCCCCTGCACATGCACCGGGGCTTCCATGACGTTTTCCAAAGCGCTCATGTGGGACCAGAGGTTGAAGTGTTGAAACACCATCGATAGCTGCGAACGCATGCGTTGCAACTGCCTGGGTTCGGCCGCCTTCAGCCCGCCAAGCTTGTTGGCCGCCAGCTTGAGCGGTTCGCCATTGAGCACGATAGTGCCCGCATTGGGTGGCTCCAGCAGGTTGATGCAGCGCAGGAAGGTACTTTTGCCCGAGCCGCTGGAGCCGATGATGCTGATCACGTCACCGGCCTGTGCTTGCAGGGACACGCCCTTGAGCACCTGGTGCGCGCCGTAACTTTTGTGCAGGTCCTGAACTTCAAGTTTGTACATGGTTTGAACTCTCTGGAGTCAGTCGCTGAGCAAGCGACCCTGGCGAATGGGGGTAGAGCCTGCAACCTTGGCCAGCCACAATCCAGGCTGGGCAAAGCGCAGCCGTTCGCGGGCATAGAGAATGCCGTCGGTGCTGGCGCTCACCACGCTATGGCGGTCGGTCAGGGGGTCGATGACCTCGAATAGCGGATCGCCGACCTTGACCTGCGCACCCAGCGGTTGCAGAAAACTCACTACACCCGGATGGGGCGCACAGGCGTACTGCGCGCCGGCGAATGGCAGGGCCTGGCAATGGCTCGGCGGTGCCGCTGGCCAGTCACCGCTGATCAGGCCTTGTTCGGCGAGATACCCGAGAATGGCTTGGGCACTGTCGACGCATTGCTCGCGTTCGGTGTCGGCCATGCCACGCAATTCGATGGTGGTGGCCACGCACGCCAGGGGAATATTGGCTTCCGGAAACCGCTCGGCCAGGCGTAGCCAGGCAATGGCGCAGGCTTCGTCGAAGGCACTGCCGCCCGCATCTTCGGCCAGTAACGTGACCCCTGCGCCGAGGCGAGCGGCCAGTGACTGCAAGCGTGGCCAGTGTTGCGGCATCGCATACAACAACATGATCGATTCGAAATCGCAGTGCAGGTCCAGCACCACATCGGCGTCACAGGCATGCTGCAGCAACAGGCGGCGCAGGCCGTCGAGCTCCGAGGTCGGTGCTGGCATGGCGGCCAGGGCATCGCCCATGGCACCGCGGATAAGTGCGATGTTGGCGTCGGCATCGTCTCCCAGTTGGCCTTCCAGCAGCCGTGCAACGGCATCGACCAACTCCGGGAAGTCGCGATTGAAGTTCTTGCCGCTGGAGAATTCAAAGCGCCCCTGATGGGTGGCCTGGAACATCTGGGCGATACCGATCGGATTGGCCATTGGCACCAACTCGATCACCCCGGTCAGGCGGCCTTGTGCTTCCAGTTCCAGAAGGCGTTGCTTGAGCTCGACGGCGACGCGCATCCCCGGCAATTCGTCGGCATGCAATGACGCCTGGATGTACGCTTTGCGCGGTCCACTGCCAAAACGAAACAGGGTCAGCGTGCGTTCGGTGCCCGAGGCACTCCACGGCAACAGGTATTGAATGTGCTCCATTGCAGCTCCTTAGTGCTTGCGCGGTGCCAGGTACGCCAGCCAGCGGCGCTCGGCCAGCTTGAACAGACGCACCAGGATGAAGGTCAGGACGAGGTAGATGAGACCGGCGGTGATAAACGCCTCGAACGGTAGATAGAACCGTGAGCTGACAGTACGCGCGGCTCCGGTGATGTCGACGAGGGTGACGATGGAGGCCAGGCTGGTGGTTTGCAGCATCATCAGCACTTCGTTGCTGTACTGCGGCAATGCCCGGCGCAAGGCCGACGGCATGAGAATGCGGCGATACAGGGTCAGGCGTGACATGCCCATGGCCTTGGCGGCTTCGATCTCGCCATGGGGAGTGGCTCTCAAGCTGCCGGCCAGCAGTTCTGCGCTATAGGCACTGGTGTTGATCGCGAAGGCCAGGCAGGCGCAAAAGGTGGCGCTGGACAGGTAAGGCCAGAGCACGCTTTGGCGCACGGCTTCGAACTGCGCCAGGCCGTAATAGATCAGGAACAATTGCACCAGCATCGGCGTGCCGCGAATCACGTAGGTATAGAGCCAGGCCGGGAAGTTGATCAGCGGCGACCGCGACACCCGCATCAGCGCCAGTGGAATCGCCAATACCAAACCCAGGGCCAGGGAAATGAGCAGGACTTTGAGGGTCAACAAGGCGCCATTGAAATACAGCGGCAGGTTTTCCCAGATCAGGTTGTAGTCGAGAATCATGGGCGGGCTCCCCTCACAATTCGGCGGCTTTGATGCCGACCGAGTAGTGTTTTTCCAGATAGCGCAGCACCAGCAAGGACAGGCTGGTGAGCATCAGGTACAGCGCCGCCACCGCGAGGTAAAACGTGAAGGGCTCGTGGGTGGCATCCGCGGCGTTCTTGGCCTTGAACATCATGTCCTGCAAGCCAATCACCGAGATCAGCGCGGTGGACTTGGTCAGCACCAGCCAATTGTTGGTGAACCCGGGAATGGCGAAACGAATCATCTGCGGTACCAGAATTCGCCAGAACACCTGCGCACCGCCCATGCCATAGGCCACGCCGGCCTCGGCCTGACCCTTGGGGATCGCCATGAAGGCGCCGCGAAAGGTTTCCGAGAGGTAGGCGCCAAAAATGAAGCCCATGGTGCAGACGCCGGCGATAAAGGGGTTGATGTCGATATAGCGGGTGTAACCGAGCGCCAGGGCCATGCGGTTCACCAGATCCTGGCCGCCGTAGAAGATCAGCAGGATCAGCACCAGGTCTGGAATACCGCGAATCAGGGTGGTGTAACTTTCCCCGAGCATGGCCAGCCATTTGAGCGGTGACAAGCGAAAAGCCGCGCCGATCAGACCCAGGGCAATCGCCAGGGACATGGACGTCAAGGCCAGGTTAATGGTCAGCCAGGCGCCATCGAGAATGCTCGATCCGTAGCCGTGGAGCATGATGAAGTTCCTCAAGCGAGCGCCGCGAGGCGCGCAAGACAAGCCCCGGGAGACGCCTGCAATGGGCCGGCGCCGGGGCGGAGAGCAAGGTTTATTCGCCGTAGATATCGAACGCGAAGTACTTGGCCATCACCTGCTGGTACTTGCCATTGGCGCGAATGGCGTCAATCGCGGCACTCAGGCGCGCAACGTTGGCACTGTCGCCTTTGCGCACAGCGATCCCGGCGCCCCGGCCAAAATACTTCGGGTCGTTGATGTCCGGCCCTGTCAGCGCGAAACCCTGGCCAGCCGGGGTTTTGATGAAGCTCTCGTCGGTGTTGACGATGTCGGCGAGGGTGGCGTCCAGGCGACCCGAGGCGAGATCGAGGAAGGCTTCATTTTGTGAGGAGTAGCGCACCACAACGACGCCGGCTTTTTCCAGTTGCTCGGTGGCAAATCGATCGTAAGTCGAGGAGCGTTGCACGCCGACTTTCTTGCCCTTGAGGTCCACCAAAGGGTCATTGATCACGTTGCCGGCCTTCATCGCGAACTTGCCCGGTGTGTGGTAGTACTTTTTGCTGAAGTCCACGGACTTCATCCGGTCTTCGGTAATGGACATCGACGACAGCACGGCATCGATCTTGCGCACTTTGAGCGACGGGATCATGCCGTCGAACTCCTGAATGACCCACTCGCACTTGACCTTCATTTCTTCGCACAAGGCGTTGCCGATGTCGTAATCGAAGCCGCTCACGTTGCCCTCTGGTGTCTTGAAGGAGAAGGGCGGGTAGGCGGCTTCGATACCGATACGCAGGCTGTCTTCGTCGGCCTGTGCCAGGAAGCTGAAAGCGCATAACGCCAGCGCACCTAGAAGTTCAGTCTTGTTCATATTGTTGACTCCTTGAGGGCATTTGGGGGAGCGGGTGCCCGCCATCCGGGTTGGCGCGGTGGATCAGTCCTGTGATCGGCGAGCTATAAATGACACAATAAAAATCCATATGCAACACAGTTGAAAAAAATCATATCAGTTCGGGGCGTGACAAAGCGCTGCCGAAGTGGCGAATCAATGGGAGTGACGTGGATCGTCGGTGCGCGCGATGACCCGCAGGTGCAAGGTACAGTTGGGCAGGCCAAAAAGAGGGGTAGGGAAATTGGCTTTACAGGCCGATGAGCGTGTAGTCCTGCCAAGCGTGGGCACCTTCGCCGATGGCGTAGCGGTCGCGCAGATCGGTGCCCATGGTTTCGAAGTGTGCCGCTTCTGCGTCAATGATGTGATAACCGTCAGTAACGATGAGCTGTGCATCGCAACAAAGAATATCTACGACGACACCCGCTCAATCACTGAGCCTTCCGGTGCCTTGGCCGTGGCCGGGATCAAGAAATACGTAGCGCGCACGGGTGTCCGGGGTCAGACCCTGATCGCCATCGACTCCGGTGCCAATATCAATTTCGACATGTTACGGCACGTGGCCGAACGCGCTGCAGCGGTTTGCGCATGAGCCTATGTGCCTCTCATCATCAGAGGTGCTTGATTGTTCGATTGAGCCGCGGCTGGTTTCGATATTGGAATGACCCTCCGCTGAAATGCGGTCCCCTAAAAAAGGGACCGCTGCACAGCCCGCATGGCTGACTCGTTCGCCTCAAGCGGGCGGATCGATCTGATCCAGCATCCGGTTCGCCGTGATTTCCGCCAGCATGATGCTGTTGGAAATACCCAGCAGGGCATTGCGCGATCCGCCGTCCAGATGATCCACCAGGTGATGGACCATCACATCGACCGAGGCCAGCGTTTCGACCAGATAAACCGCGAGGGTTTCGGTCGTGGCCTGCGGGTCGACGGTAAACAGGGTACTGGGTGTGCGCGGCGTGGCTTTGATGTCGGCCGTCGACGGGAAGTGGAAGTCGAGGGCGCGTTCGGCGGCTTCGTTGAGTGTGTTTGAATCGGGGCTTTCGTAGGGGGATGCCGGATCGGTGTCTGGGGGATTGGGTGTGACCTTGAACATAAGCTGACTTCCGTGATTGGGTGCCAGCCCTCCTGCTGCTAAACGAGAGGGAGGCAGCTGTACGCAGGTTAGCAGACCGGGGAAGCTAGCAAAGCCGGCGCGCCCAAAGGCGCCCTGCGCACAACCACCATCAAGTGCAGGCATGGGAATGCCTGACTGACAAGAGCTTGTGCTCCTTACTTATAACCCCGGGCTGCTAAACCCGATCACTGATGGGCAGTGACGGGAATCAAGTTACCGAGCGGGCCACAGGCGCACAAGCCGGCGGATTCTGGCGTAACCGTAGGCAACGGCGCAAGGTCTTGTGGCTTTCAGGAAGTAAGTTGTAGGGCGCTTAAACACGTGCCTTCTGCGGACGTTTAAGTTGCATGAGCGAACGTTTCTAAATCGTGGATGAATCGCTGACTGCTCTACCTGAGGTTAACCAAATTTGTTACATCGCACACGCCAATCCGCAACACGGGCAAGCGCCCGACCACCAAGCCGGAATCTTGGTATGGGCAACCAGAGTTGCTGAAGGAAATAATGGAACTCGCGATCCCTGTCCGCGGAAGTCGTGCCGCCGCCCACAAATGGATGGAGCAGCCCAACCCATGCCTGGACGGCGAGAGCCCGATCGAGCTTGCGGAAACAGTCGAAGGCGCGAAGCGCGTTCTGGAGTACATTCGGAGCTGGATTGCGCAGCGCATCCAGCCGTCCGCGCCAGACGTGGGGGTGTCGAGTGCGATTGACGAATGACCGCTGCTGGCCGTTTTCTGCCTGTGGCGACCGGCTGAAAACGACCGATTGTGTTGAAAAAGTCGGTTATCTGAAATGGCCAGGAGAGCGATCGGTGAATACACCATTTTAGGACGCTGCAACGTGAAATCTGAGTCCAACAGCCACTCTCGGAAGTAATGATTTCAATTTCAGACGCATGCTTTGCTGCTGCGGAAACCATGGCCAACTTTTTCAACAGAATCGACCCATAGCAGACGATTGCGACCAGGGGAATCAAATCCGCCCCCGTATCCCATGCCAACACTTCGTAGGCGTAGGACAGGAGCAGTGTTCCTGTTCAAGTGAGGACGCTCTGCGCGTCAGCCAGACGGGTATGGAATGGTAGACCAGCCCCGGCGGGGGTGGTTTCCCTGTCTCCAAAAAAAGGCCCCCACACCGGGCTTCAGTGTGGGGTCCTCTTTTACGTAAACGCCGTTCTGCGCAGTCAGGAGTGTTGCTGAGAATGTATCGGCATTTGTATTGTATCTCAGTTGAGATACAATAGGCTTTATTCGCTCAGGAGGTCGTTATGGCTACCCAAACATCCATGCTGCATGTCCGTGTTGATGATGACATCAAGGCTCAGGCCAGCGCTGCGTTAGGTCACCTGGGCATGAGTATGTCCGAAGCCGTGCGGATCTTTTTGCACCGCATCGCGGTTGATCAGGCTTTTCCGCTCGAACTAAAAGTGCCCAATGCGAAGACCCGCGTGGCGATGGCCGAAGCGGAAGAGATCATGCGGACTAACGCTGCGCGCTTTGAATCAATTGACGAGCTGGTCGATGACCTTGAAAAAAACAGCGGCCAGTAAACGTGCGGCGTTACCTCGCACGTCTGACTATGCGAAGACCTTCCTAAAGGATTGGGAGCGACTGTCGCGCTCCGGTCGTTTTGATCTTAACCGGCTCAAGGAAGTCATGATGCTGCTGGTCGTCAATGATGGGGCTTTAGCGCCTGAATGGTTAGACCATCCGTTAAAAGGCAACTGGGTGGGCTTTCGGGAGTGCCATGTCGGCGGAGATTTCCTGCTGATTTACCGTCTGGCTGCTGAAAGCAAACAAGAGCAAATCGTCTTTGTTCGAGCCGGAACCCACGCTGACCTTTTCGAGGAGTAGTAAAAGCACTCAGGGGCCTTCACAGATCTCCGTTACTCGTCAGACGCGGGGTTACCCTTCGGCGTCCGGCTTTTTGCGTCTGGGGTTTAGTTGTTGGCGCTGATGCGATTTTTTAACAGGGGTCAATTGTCTGTCAGCGAGAACAACGCAGCCCTTCATTGAACAACCAGCGAAATAGATCGCTGTCTCGGAAACGGCCGTGACGATTCTTGGAAAACGTCGAGTGATTGGGTACTAAGACAGCGCCAAGGCTGCGCGTGCCCAGTTGACTGTTCCACTTATAGAGGTTGGGGTGCGGCAGAAAAAATTTCGGTAATGACAGAAATTTACCCTTCCGCCTTGGCGCAACCATCATCGGCACAGGTCGGATCGATCGGGTTGCACCGCATTGCGCAAATCAAAATCGGTTTCCTCGACTCCATTCTTTGTCAGCGATATCCAATGAATTGAAGAGGGATTTCGCATCAATCCGAGGCTCCCGATATAGGACCAAGTCAGCGGCGAGCGCTGCACAGCTTTCAGCTTGATTGAAGAGGGTGTGAGCTCCAGGTGCAGAAGGCGGTTGTCTTGCGAAGGCGTATAGGCGATATTCTCGCTGGCGACAATATCGGCTCCCCTCACAGTTGCCGGCATGCATTCCAACGTCGCGCTGACTTTGCCGTCGTTGTTGATCAAGTACGCAAAACCTTTACCGTTCACCGTTGTACCGGTCACGAGAAAACGATCGATCAATGGAATATATTTGGCTTTGTAGGTGTAGTAATTCAAGCCGGATCTCAGGATCTTATGGGCGGAGAGTTTCCCGGTCTCAGGATCGAGTACCGTTATCTTCAAATTTGCAGAGGTTTGATCAGGTACGAATTGTTGCCAGACCAGTAGCGCGCGATTGCTGGAACCAGCAATCATCGGCCACCATTCACGCCGCTGGGGTGCGACATCGGACGTACTGAGCAGGTGGCCGTGACTATCGAAGACCTTTGCATATACACCATTGCCGGTACCGAGATCA
Source organism: Pseudomonas fluorescens (assembly GCF_902497995.1). Classification (GTDB taxonomy): domain Bacteria; phylum Pseudomonadota; class Gammaproteobacteria; order Pseudomonadales; family Pseudomonadaceae; genus Aquipseudomonas; species Aquipseudomonas fluorescens_BK. Next base: position 89,281 of record NZ_CABVII010000019.1, read on the forward strand.
TCGACACCGCCACCGTTGACCCAGTCCTCGGAATACAACACGACGAAATGCTTTCCTGCTGCGGCAACATGGCCGGAATGTCCGCCGGTCGCAACGTCGCGCGGATACGGCGCGATCGGTCGCAGCTTCGCATCGTAAACGCCATAACGTTGATTGACTTCGTTCGTGGTATTCCAGCCGTCTTCAAACGAAAGCATGACATTGCCGTCAGTTGTTTGGGCGACCGACACCGGTTCTTGCGCTTCCGGCTTTTGGATGAATAGTGTGGGCGGACTGATCCGCGTATCATTGATTCCCCATTTCGAAAGGTAGATGTCGTGCGGCCAGTTGCCGTTTTCGTCCTCGCCTTTTGGTGGAATTCCGGAACTGCTAATGAAAATCAAAAAACGGCCGTCGGCCCCTTTGACCGCTTCGATGCCATGCATATAGGAGCGCAAATCTTCCTGGTCGTGCGGCCGTGCTTGCGCATTTGCCGCGCTTAAGCAGAGCGCACCAGCGCATAACGCGGCGCGTGCCAAAGAGTGAGCGAACCGCTGATGTGGGTTACTGTTCATGTGTGTGTTTCCCCATCCCACAATATCCCTCACCAGCGCTACACCGCGGACCTTGTCGAGTGTCGCAATGCTGTGCGGTATCGACTTCTCGCCAGCCAATAAAATCCTCATTTGTTGTTCGCGCCGATCGTATATTTTCCATACATGCCGATCCAAGGTTTTCCGGGGACTGAAGCCAACATTTTCAAGTCGACTGTTAATAACTACCTGATTACGCATAAACCTCAGCCATCCTGAGCAGTCGATAAGGCATGGGTGGTGTCCGAAGGGCGACATAGCTGAAACGCTCTATCATCGAGCCGAGATCGAAGCGGCGATTGAAGCGATATTCGAACTCAGCCAGATAGCGCGGGGCGTGTGTCGAAGCCGGTTCGCCTGATGGAGTCCAACGCTCCTGCTGCCAAATCATCCACTGAAAGAACGGCGACGGCGACATCGGGGTCAGACAGCGATTTTCCTCATTGGGTATAGTTCATTTTTTTTTGTTTGAAAATTTTTTGAGGCTTTTTTGCCGGGCTTTCGGCGTTTTGGGGGCATGGCGAAAATTGTCGGATTATTGTGGGGATTGGGCACAGTAGGTGGCGCCATAGTGGTGGGCTGTGGTGTTGCCATTGCCGCATCCCTCTATGGCATCACGCTCAAGCTCGACACGTTCACCATGAATCTCTTCTACTACTTGTTCATGTACGGGGTTGGGCTGCGGGTTGGTCCCTCCTTTCTCAATAGCCTTAAGGAAAAAACCGCCTAGACACGGGCTGAACGGACGCGGATTTACCATAAACGCGTTATGCGCAGTCTCGTTCGCTTACCTTGACTTGTCGTCGCAGTCGGACAGCATCGGCTGCTGGATCGAATCAAGTGGGCATAAATCCCTGAATTGTTCGCTGGGTGAATGCCTGTCGGATACGACCGGCCGGTTTGGGTCGATCCAAGTCATACAGCCGCCAATCATCCGCCCCGTGAAAGGCTTCGTTGGAGCCCTTTTTGATAGCGCTGAAGGGCGCAGGTGTCAGCAAGACGCGTGCACGGGCTTTCCCTTGTGGTTCTAACATGACGTCCGGGCGACCAGCGTCATATTCGTCGAAGATCAGCGCCATGGGCCGGCAGTCCAGGGCAGGATGCCTTCCTTGAATTCACAAGTTCGGTATGTGCTGCGGGCAAGATGAGGGCTTAGTTAACCATCGCCTCGTCCAGTGCCTGCTCGAGGGTGCTGACCGTGCGCTCGATATTGTGCAGCTTTTCGAGTCCGAACAGGCCGATGCGGAAGGTCTGGAAGTCGGCCGGCTCGTCGCATTGCAACGGCACTCCGGCGGCGATCTGCAGGCCGTGGTCGGCAAATTTCTTGCCGCTCTTGATGTCGGCATCATCGGTGTAGCTCACCACTACGCCAGGGGCCTGAAAGCCGGCCGCGGCCACGCTTTTGATGCCTTTGCCGGTCAACATTGCGCGCACCCGATCGCCCAGAGCCTGTTGTTCGCCGCGGACCTTGTCGAAACCGTAGGCTTGCGTCTCTTTCATCACTTCGTTAAACCGCGCGAGGGAATCGCTGGGCATGGTCGCATGGTAGGCATGTCCGCCCTGTTCGTAGGCCTGCATGATCTGAAGCCACTTTTTCAGGTCGCAGGCGAAGCTGCTGCTTTGCGTCTGCTCGATGCGCTCGAGGGCCAAAGAACTGAACATCACCAGGGCGCAGCAAGGGGAGGCGCTCCAGCCTTTCTGCGGTGCGCTGATCAGCAGGTCGACTGCGCATTTGTGCATATCAACCCAAAGCGTGCCTGAGGCGATGCAGTCCAGCACGAACAGGCCGCCCACCGCATGCACGGCGTCGCCGACGGCCCGCAGGTAGGCGTCGGGCAGGATAATCCCTGATGAGGTTTCAACGTGGGGGGCGAAGACAATCTGCGGCTTATGCGCCTGAATGGCTGCCAGCACTTCGTCCAGAGGGGGTGGGGCGTAGGCAGCCTGGCGACCCGTATCGACCGGTCGGGCTTTCAGCACCGTGGTGGCCGCCGGGATGTTGCCCATCTCAAGGATCTGGCTCCAGCGATAACTGAACCAGCCGTTGCGTATCACCAGACATTGCTGGTCGGTGGCAAACTGTCGCGCCACCGCTTCCATGCCGAATGTGCCGCTGCCCGGGACCACCGCAACAGCCTGGGCGTTGTAGACCTGTTTCAGGGTCCTGGAAATGTTCTTCATTACGGCTTGAAATGACTGCGACATGTGGTTGAGCGAGCGGTCGGTGTAGACCACTGAGTACTCGACCAGCCCCTCAGGATCGATACTGGGATATAGCTTTGACATGGGGTGACTCCTTTGGCAGAGATGTCAGTGGTTTCGACCCTGCCCTAAGCCTTGGCAAATGACAAGATTGCTCGGGATTGAATTGCGACTTCTGTCGAGCGGCTGGTATCACCTGTGGAGGCGACTGCGCCAGCAGCATGAGCTTCGAAAGGCAGGATTGTAAGCGTTTGAGCCGATTTTTCGCAGGGTGCGGGGTTTGCGCGCGAGCCTATGTGCCTCTCATTTTTAGAGGGCTTGATTGTTCGATTGGGCCGCGACTGGTTTCGATATTGGAATGACCATCCGCTAAAATGCGGTCCCCTAAAAATAGGGGCCGCTGCACAGCCCGCATGGCTGACTCGTTCGCCTCAAGCGGGCGGATCGATCTGATTCAGCATCCGGTTCACCGTGATTACCGCCAGCATGCTGCTGTTGGAAATACCCAGCAGGGCATTGCGCGACCCACCGTCCAGATGATCCACCAGAGAGCATGCCCGCCGACATCCGACTGGCTGAATGGCTGCATGAGCATGGCGTAGGGCCAAACCTGGTACAAAAGTATCAGCATACCGGTTGGCTGGAGCGTATCGGCCATGGCACGTGGAAGCGCAGCGGCGATAAGATTGACTGGCAAGGCGGCGTTTTCGCATTGCAACAGGAAGACCCATTACGGATTTGGCCGGGTGGGGCGACCGCTTTGAGCCTGGCTGGATATAGCCATTACCTGTCATTCGGGAAAGAGGCTGTCGAGCTGTTCGGTACAGCCGGCACCAGCCTGCCTGGCTGGTTCAGCAAGTACGCTTGGGAAGTCCCGGTAAATTTTCACTCCACCGGGCTCTTCACTTCAATGGAAGACCCTGCGTTGCAAACCTTTCAAGTGCCTTACTCTCGATTTGAACTGAAAATCTCCACTCCAGAGCGTGCCGTGCTCGAGCTTATCCACCGCAGCGCAAATGAAGTTCTTTTCAGTAGTGTGGTCGATGTGTTCAGCGGCTTGGCCACGCTAAGTCCTCGACGCTTACAAAAACTGCTTGAAGCCTGTAGCTCCATTCGAGTCAAGCGTGTCTTCCTTCTGCTGGCTCGAAACGCTGGCCACGCATGGTATGAGCGAATAGTTCTTTCAAGGATCGATTTAGGCAAAGGCAAACGTCAGATCACCCCAGGTGGTCGACTTGATAAAGAGTTCCTTCGTTTTGCCAATGTCGCTTGATCCTCGTTATGCCGCTCAGGTCCGCTTGTTGGTACAGGTAATCCCCTACGTGGCAGCTGAGCAGTTCCAACTACGAACCGTGCCGAGCATCTTGCCAGAGGAATCGGCCTTGGCGCTGCTTGGCAGAAATGCGGTCCCGAATAAAGAGACCGCAGCACAGACCGCAGAGCTTACTCATTCGGCCTCAGTCAACCCCAGCTACTCGCGCGGATCGATCTGATCCAGCACCTGGTTCGCCGTGATTTCGGCGAGCATGATGCTATTGGAAATGCCCAACAAGGCGTGACGCGACCCGCCGTCCAGATGATCCACCAGGTGGTGAACCATCACATCGACCGAGGCCAGCGTTTCGACCAGATAAACCATGAGGGTTTCGGTCGTCGTCTTTGGGTCGACGGTAAACAGGGTACTGGGTGTGCGCGGCGTGGCTTTGATGTCGGCAGTCGAGGGGAAGTGAAAATCGAGGGCGCGTTCGGCGGTCTCGTGGAGTGTGTTTGAATCGCGTTCGTTTGGGGATGCTGGAACGGTGTCCGGGGGATTGGGTGTGACCTTGAACATATCTTAGGTTCCTGAAGGTGTGCCAACCCCCCTGCTGCTAAACGAAGAGGGTGGCAGCTGCACGCAGGTTAGCAGACCGGTGAACCTAAGAAACCGGCGCGCCCAAGGGCGCCCTGCGCACAGCCACCATCAAAATGCAGGCAAAAAACCTGACTGATAGGAGCGTTGCACGTCTTAGGTTATCTATGGGCTGCTAAACCCGATCACTGATGGGCAGTGACGCGAATCAAGTTACCGAGCGGCCCCAAGGCGCACAAGCCGGCGGATTCTGGCGTACCCGTAGGCAACGGCGCAAGGTGTTGTAGCTTTCAGGAGGTAAGCAGTAGGGCGCTTAAACACGCGCCTTGCGCGGATGTTTAATTTGCGAGCGCACATGACGGTACGCCTGTCCCTTTCTGCTACTCAAGTACAACGACGGTCGCTTGCTGCCGACGATGTTCAATGGCGCAATGCTCTCGTCCAGAGAGGTCGAGGACCTGACCTTGATGGCGGCGCGGTTGGACAAGTACACCGCACGGGACAAACTACGCGCCTGAGTAGCGTGCGGCTTCACCTTTTGCCGGCCAGTCATCCTCGTCAGCTTTTTCGCCACCTTCAGCCTGCTGCGTGGGTTCGTCTGAGCCGCTTTCCCATTCGCCAGAGGCGGGCACAACAGTGTCGGCAGCAGACGGCTGCCTTTCTTTCTCAAGCTGTTCTTGAGCGAGCAACCAATAATGTTCTTCAGCGCCATCGGGACGAGCATCTCTTTCCCACAATTCATAAGCTCTTTGCCGGATTTTCGATTCGTCAATCATGGTCATTCCTCCTGTGATAGAGCGTTCCCATTTCTCAGAATGCGTGTCAATGTTCCATAGCTTAGGGGCTACACCAGGTCGTAAAGGTTCAAAAAAAAACCGCCAGAGATTGGCGAGCTTCAGGTGGGGGCCCACTCCGTCAGGGTGGAAGTGGTCGTAGCGGTCACCCACAGAAGGCGGTTCGAAATTGCCCTTTTCCCTCATCCATGGCTATGTACCGAACCAATCCGGTGAGCGTAACAGGCAGAGCTTGCTCGACTCGTGCTCCGAGTAAAAGCGTCCGTACCGGTTCAAGAATCTTCACATGCACATCATGCAGGGTATTGATCTCTGAAAGCTGGAGGCTGTATAGCCAGGAGTCTGGCTGCGTGTCACCTTGCCAGCGCATGAGAACATCCTTTTCGATGCTGAACTCGGGACCATCATAGCCGCTGAGAGGAAACCCCATGTAAGGGCCATTATCAAAATCTATGTGCGCATCCCAGCGACCAATATGGAGCAACGGTTCGACGTTATCCGAAGCTTGTATGCCATCCCCTGCCAAACTGATCTGGAAAACGAGATAGCTGCTAGCTTTATGCTTTGGCTTGAGCACCAGTGGTAGCGAGCTTGCCAGTGAGTAATACATGTAGCCATGGTCATCCTGTTGGTAGGCACTGATCCAGTTGCCTCCCGTGGCCCCTCTGGCCAATCCAGATCGTGGGTTGAATGGCGGACTACCGCCGTCCAGAAGGCCGCGATGCCAGTCGGAGACACAAAGGCCAAGGGGCCCATAAGCAGCGATGTGATTTCGTCCTCTTCAGCGACCCGTGTTTCTCCTACTTCCCGATGCCCAAAATAACGGTGATGTAGTTGGGTCTTTTTATGGGTGATGGCGTGCAACATCCTGTCGGTTCCTTGTGTCTGTTGCGAGAGCTTTACGTTGGGATCCCGGCCCAAAGTAGGCGTCCGGCCAACACACCTTCCTGACCCGACGCCAAAGGCGATTGGGTCCACCAAATCAGGTGGACACCATCTCCTTTGGTATCGGGGTCAGAAAGGTGTGCTGGCCGGACGCATACGGCCCAAAAAACAGGGCCCCGTGATTTGTGCGAATCTTGCCTGCCATGCGTCCACGTACGATCGAGAGCGTGGGTGGGGGAACGTAGGAGGGAATAGTATTGAATCACAGGAAGAAAAAGCCCGCGATGGAGTTTAGCGGGGCTTAAAGTCTTGCAAGAGCAGAAACAACGCTACGCGCCGTGTCATGAAAAAACCGTAAACAACAGAACGGAAAAGCCCGGCGCTCGGCCGAACTCCATTCATTTTTGTGCTGGCTGATTCGTCGGATTTTCTGGCGGAATTGTTGGAACAGGAGGGGGGACTTGGGACTGTTCGGATTTGCTGAGCCCAACCTGGAATGCAGCCATCATATTGGCGGTCAGTGCGGTGTTAAACGAAGCGATTCCGAAAACGATTGCCAATACTGTCGATACGGCTGTAATAACCATAGCGGCCTTCATGGAGCCGAGGCTGCTTTGAATCTCGGCGTGGTTCGCGCCGATCTGCGAAAGCGTCGCATCCAATCGCTTGTCACGTTCAGCTTGAGCAGATAGAAAACCGTCGATTTTCGCGGATACAGACTCGACTCGAGCATCCATCTTGACTTCGATGGTCTCGAGTTTTGCGTTGAATTCTTCGCGACTGATTTCGTTCATGCGCTCAGTATGGCCTCCACTTTTGCCGTTGTCACTTCCGCTTGGCAGACTGCTTCCTCGACCCGATTGCTCTAACTTTCTCAGCAGGGATTCGTCAATTGCTCCCATTTTCCGCTCCCTTTGCGCGCTCAAGGATAGTGGTCAGTCGAATCGATAATGCCTGCATCGATTTTTTATGCTCTGCAATCAGATCCAGACCTTCGCTGCGCCTATCATCGTCGAGAACCAGATTCTCAAGATTAAAAACGGCCAAATTGCTAGTAGAAATAGTGATGGACATCATGTCACCGAGGACGTTTTCAAGATCGCTGAACGCGTCTTTGACAGGGTAAGCTGGCTCAAACTCCCCTGCTAACGCTTTACCAAAGTAAGTGGGTTTTTCGGATTGTTCTTCGCTCACGAGCGAAACTCCTTTTTAAATCGGAAAATCGCGGACTGCTAAACCCGATCACTGATGAGCAGTGACACGAATCAAGTTACCGGGCGGCCCCAAGGCGCACAAGCCGGCGGATTCTGGCGTACCTGTAGGCAACGACCCCAGGTCTTGTAGCTTTCAGGAGGTAAGCAGTAGGGCGCTTAAACACGCGCCTTGCGCGGATGTTTAATTTGCGAGCGAACGTGACGGCACGCCCTGATTTCTGCACTCGCTTGTCATCAAAAAATCCTTGAACGCTATTCGAGAAGCTCGACGTAGCTGGACTCCCCACCTCCAGTTGCACCCGACAACCAGCCCCATACGAAGGACAGTGTGGTACGTCCTGCGTGATCAATGCCTACCGCGCCACGAGACCAGCCGGCAAGCGTCTCGCCGTCCGTAGTCAAACACTGATAAAGAAGCTCGATGGTATCGGGGCCTGTCGCGCGCCCGACTTGATGACCCATGCGGGTCCGGCCGCCTTGGTAAGTGCCCGAAATGGCATCTCCCTCGACGTGGTAAAGAAATACTGTGCCTGTACCGGATAGCCCTTGGGCGTTGTCCGCGACCGTAAATCGGCGGTTGTTCAAACGCTCGCTGATTTGAGAAAAGGGGATTTCCATAAGTATCGCGTCCTTGTTAGTCGAGATGTTCCATGCGTGGAAAAGGTGACGGTGGAAAAGGTGACGGATCTATTTGCAGGCGAGTACAGAAGGTCTCCTAAGATAGATCCGCCCCCATTTTTTTGGTCGCGGCGATTTCATATTTGACTCACCAGGCATCAACAAGCGATTGAATCGCTCTAGTCTCGAAATAGATCAGTCCCCATTTTGGTCGCGAAATAGATCAGTCCCCATTTTGGTCGGTCCATTTTGGTCCTGAACCAGTGGGCTGACGAAGTGTTCGAACGCGCCACGCACGCGTGATGCCGGTGAAAGCTTCTGCCCGCCGACTTGACTGAAGTTCACTGGCCGGAACACAAACGTTCCGGCAGCTTTTTTGTTGTTTTTGCCCCTCAAAACGTCGGCGGGGTAATCACCCAGATCACCACCGCGTCGACCTCGCCGGGGTTGCCATAGCGATGGGGTTCCTGGCTGGAAAAACTGAAACTGTCGCCTTCATTGAGCTGGAAATGGCGTTCGCCAACCCACAACTCGAAACTGCCGCTGAGCAGGTAGCCGGCTTCCTCGCCTTCATGGCTATAGCTTTGCTGGCTGTAACTGCCTGGTGGAAAGCGCGAATGCAGGATCTCCAGCTGGCGATTGGGCTGCGGGGTCAGCAATTGGTCAACGATGCCGTCTTCGTAATGCACGCTCATCCGGCTGTGCTTGCGGACCACATAACCACTGTCCTCGGGGGCCGTGCCGGCTTCGCTGGCGAAGAACCACTGGATGGTCACGCCCAGGCTGCGGGCGATGTTGAACAGCGCCGGAATCGACGGGTAAGCCAGGTTGCGTTCCAGCTGGCTGATATAGCCCGCTGTCAGCTCGCTCATGTCTGCCAGCGCGGCCAGGGTCATGCCCCGGCGTTTGCGCAGGCCGCGAATCCGCGTGCCGAGGAAGTGCGGCCCTGTGGCAGCGGGCTGACTTGCGGGCGCGCTGGCAGGCGGCAGGTTGCTGCTGTTGCTCATTGCGTGCTCCGAACCGGACTGTGCCCGAGCGGGTTGAAACCCTCGGGCCTGATGGCTGACAAAGGCCGGGAGTATAGAGCAGCCTCAGAGGTCCCACGCAACCCTCAAACCGTCATAAATCGCTTCTTCGGCGGTGCGCGGAGCCAGGCAGTCGCCGATCCGCCGGAACTCCACCAGCCCTTGCAGTTCCGCGCCGAGGGTATCCACCGGCTGATGGCCCTGGCACAGCACCAGCGTGTCGATGTCTTCGAAAATGATCGGCTCGGCGCTGGCGGTGTGTTGCATGTACACGGTGCTGTCATCGCAGCCGTAAAGGCGGGCGTAAGGTGTAATGGGGATGCCCGCCTTGTGCAGTTCTCCGGCCAATTGATCGCGCACGTACAGGGGCAGGTTTTCTCCGCAATGGGTGCCGTTGACCGCCAGCTGCACCTGATGGCCGGCACGCACCAGGCGTTCGGCGATGCCAGGACCAATCCAGTCGCACCGCCAGTCGACGACCAGCACCGAACGTCCAGGCTTGACCTCGTCGCGCAGTACCTGCCAGGCATCCACCACTTGCAGGTCGCCACCCCGGTCGAAGGTCGGCCAGTAGGGTTCGGCACCGGTTGCAACAATCACCAGGTCCGGCCGTTCCCGTTCGACCAGCGCCCGGTCGACGCGGGTATTGCGCACCACGCGTACGCCAGCCAGTTGCATTTCCCGCTGCAGGTTGGTGCTGGCGCCGCCGAATTCGCTGCGCCGCGGCAGCAGTTGCGCCAGCAGGATTTGCCCGCCGAGCTGCGAACCGGCTTCGTAGAGTGTGACCTCATGCCCGCGCGCGGCGGCGACGGCGGCCGCCTTCATCCCGGCCGGGCCGCCGCCGGCGATCATGATGCGCTTGGGGTTGGCGGTCGCCTGGCGCTTGCCGAAGATCAGTTCCCGACCGGTTTCCGGATGCTGGATGCAGGAGATCGGCAAGCCTTTATGAAAGTGCCCGATGCACGCCTGATTGCAGGCGATGCACGCTCGTACATCCTCGCTGCGCCCGGCATCGGTCTTGTTCGGCATTTGCGGGTCGCAGATCAGTGCGCGGGTCATGCCGCAGACATCGGCCTGACCACGGGCAAGGATCAGCTCGGCTTCTTGCGGCTGATTGATGCGCCCGGTGACGAACAGCGGAATCGACAGACTGGCCTTGAACGTCCCGGCTTCCTTGGCCAGATAGGCCGCTTCGATGGCCATCGGCGGCACGATATGCACCGCACCGCCCAACGATGCCGAAGTGCCGGCGACGATGTGCACGTAATCCAGCTGCTGTTGCAATGACTTGACCGCCGCCAGCGACTCGTCTTCGGTCAGGCCTTCGGGGTCGCGCTCATCGGCACTGATGCGCAAGCCGATGATGAACTGCTCATCCGTGTTGGCGCGGACCACCGCAATGACTTCGCGCAAAAACCGCAGGCGCTGTTGCAGGTCGCCGTTGTAGCCGTCGGTGCGCCGGTTGACCCGCGGGTTGATGAATTGCGCGGGCAGGTAACCATGGCTGGCGACCACTTCCACGCCGTCCAGCCCGGCCTGGTATAAACGCCGGGCCGCCGCGCCATAACCGGCGACGATCTCGTCGATCATGGCTTGATCCAGCGCGCGCGGCATGACCCGAAAACGTTCGTTGGGCACCGCCGAAGGCGAGTAGGCGACGGCTAGCAGGCCATCGCTGGACTCCATGATTTCCCGCCCCGGATGGAAAATCTGCGAGAGCACCACCGTGCCATGGGCATGACAGGTGTCGGCCAGCTGTCGATAACCGTCGATGCAGGCGTCATCGGTGGCCATCAGCACATGGGAGGTGTAGCGCGCACTGTCATGCACCCCGGCAACCTGCAGCACGATCAGCCCGACGCCGCCTTCGGCACGTGCCCGGTGATAGGCGATCAATTGCTCGTTGACCAGGTTGTCGGTCGGCATCGAAGTGTCGTGGCCGCTGGACATGATGCGGTTCTTGAGGCGTTTGCCACGGATCTGCAGCGGTTCGAACAGGTGCGCGAACGCTGGGGTGGAAGTCGGCATAGTGCGATACTCCAGGCGAGCCGAAGCTGGAAAACAGGGTGTTCGGCGTTGTTATTATTGCGCTATAGAAATTTACCCTCAGTAAAAAATCAACTTGTTTTTTTACTGGTGGATAAATAGATTGGGACGTCGAGTCCTATTCTTCGCGCAGACGATCAGCCCAGAGAGCAGAAACAATGAATGAAATTGCACACACGACGGCTGCCGCTGCCGAGCAGGTTTCTACCGAACAACGGCTGCGCCAGGAGCTGGCTGCCTGTTATCGATTGATCGCGCACTTTCGCATGAGTGACCTGATTTTCACCCACATCTCGGTGCGTCTGCCGGGGCCTGAACATCACTTCCTGATCAACCCCTATGGGCTGATGTTCGACGAAATCACCGCCTCCAGCCTGGTCAAGATCGACCTCGATGGTCGTGCGGTGGAGTCGTCGCCGTATCCGGTCAACCCGGCTGGCTTCGTGATTCACAGCGCCATCCACGGTGCCCGCGAAGATGCGCAGTGCGTGCTGCATACCCACACCAGGGCCGGTTGCGCGGTGGCGGCGTTGAAGTGCGGGTTATTGCCGGTGAATCAGATCTCCATGGAGTTCTACGAACGGGTCGCTTACCACGACTATGAGGGCGTGGCGCTGGATCTGGGCGAGCAGCGGCGACTGGTTCATGACCTGGGTGACAAGACGGTGTTGATGCTGCGCAACCATGGTTTGTTGACCCTCGGTGCGAGCGTCGGCCAGGCCTTTCTGCGCATGTACTACTTGGAAAAAGCCTGCGAGATCCAATTGGCGGCACAGGCCTGCGGCGAACTGGTGCTGCCACCGGCGGCCGTTTGCGAGCACACCGAGCGCCAGTTCAACGAGCCGGGTCGGCCATTGGCGGAGGGCGAGCTGAATGATCCGGATGCCATGCAGTTGGCATGGTCGGCGTTGGTGCGGTTGGCGGATCGAGTGGCGCCGGGTTATCGGGATTGAGCGCAATGCCCCCTCGCCACAAATTGCGCTCCTGCTGTACAGTCGTTCAGCTCAGTGGCTGCAAAACACCAGCCCAACGACTGTTCCAAGGAGATTGATCCCATGACCCAGGAAGCCCGCTTTTCCCGAATGGAGCCGGAGTTGCGCAAGGCCAATCTGGTCGAGGCGACGCTGGTATGCCTCAAGCGCCATGGCTTCCAGGGGGCTTCGATCCGCAAGATCTCGGCTGAAGCGGGGGTGTCGGTCGGGTTGATCAGCCATCACTACTCCGGCAAGGATGAGCTGGTGGCCGAAGCCTATATGGCGGTCACCGGGCGAGTCATGAGCCTGTTACGCGACGCCATGGAGCAAGCCGCGCCGAATGGCCGTGAGCGTTTGTCAGCGTTTTTTCGCGCGTCGTTCTCCGCCGAACTGCTGGACCCGCAACTGCTGGATGCCTGGCTGGCGTTCTGGGGCGCGGTAAAGACCGCCGAAGCGATCAATCTCGCCCATGAGCATTCCTATGGTGAATACCGCAGCGAATTGCGCAAGGTGCTCAACGATCTGGCTCGGCAAGAGGGCTGGGAGGCTTTCGATGCCGACCTTGCCGCCATCAGCCTGAGTGCGCTGCTCGATGGCTTGTGGCTGGAGTCGGGACTCAACCCCGGCACCTTCACCCCGAGCCAGGGCGTGCAGATCTGTGAAGCCTGGGTCGACGGTTTGCAGGCAGGCGGTCACCAGCGTTTTCGTTTGCAGACAGAGGGCTGTTGATCGATCGTTCAGCAATCGCTACTCTCTGCCGCTCAAGCAAGACAAATTCTAATAAGAAGCATGCCCTTCGGGCTTATGAAGGACACCAAGCGATGACTCCTCGGGTACTGATCGTCGACGACGATCCGCTGATTCGCGAACTCCTTCACGCCTATCTTTCGCAAGAAGGTTACGACGTGCACTGCGCCGCGACGGCGGAGCTGGCCGAAACCTTTCTGGCGACCAATACTGTCGACCTGGTGATGCTGGACATCCGCCTTCCGGGCAAGGATGGCCTGACCCTGACCCGCGAGCTGCGCGTGCGCTCGGAAGTCGGGATCATCCTGATTACCGGGCGCAATGACGAAATCGACCGCATCGTCGGCCTCGAATGCGGCGCTGACGATTACGTGATCAAACCCCTCAATCCACGGGAACTGGTGTCGCGGGCGAAGAACCTGGTGCGCCGGGTTCGCCATGCCCAGCTGCAGCAACCGGCGCCGGCGCTGCGTCAGGTCAAACAGTTTGCTACCTGGGGCCTGGACACTGATCGCCGGCGCTTGATCGATGATGCCGGTGGCGAAACCCTGCTGACCCATGGTGAATTCCAGTTGCTCAGTGTCTTCCTGCGCAACAGCGGGCATACCTTGAGCCGAGATCAGTTGATGGATCAGATCCGCAACCGTGAATGGGTGCCCAACGACCGCTCCATCGACGTGCTGGTCGGGCGCTTGCGGCGCAAATTGCATGACGATCCCGCCGAGCCGCAATTGATCATTACCATCCATGGCGCCGGTTATCTGTTCACCGCCAGCGTGGCGGCCTGAACCCTGTGTGGCGGCTGCTCTGGTTACTTCTGGCACTGACGGGCACGTCGGCTGCGGCCGAGAAAATTCGCTACTGCGATTACCCGGTCTACCCGCCGATTTCCTGGAGCGACGGCAAACAGGTGCGCGGCCTGGCGCCCAGTGTGGTGAAGAAGCTGTTTGGCAACCTGGGGTACGAGGTCGAGATCGTCGTGCTGGGCAACTGGAAGCGCTGCCTGCTGGACGCCGCCGAAGGCCGGGTCGACGTGGTCCTGGCCTACAGCACGGCGCAACGTGAACAGACCATGCGCTTCTCGACGGTGCCGGTGTTGCGTGAAGAGGTCGCGGTGTTCTTCAACCGCCAACACCCGGTGAAGTTCGAACGGCTTGAAGACCTCGGCAATTACCGCGGCGGCCTGCTGTTTGGGGAAAGCTATGGCCTGGACTTCGATCGCTTCGTCGCCCGGCACGGCAATATCGAATGGGTATCCGACAGTCGCCAGAACTTCGGCAAGCTGATTCGCGGCAGAATCGACTTCATCACCCATGAGCGGCGCACCGGGCAGCTGTTCGTGGAAACCCTGCCGGGTGCCGCAGACATCCAGGCGTTGCCCCATTCATTGAGCGTCGACTATTTGCGGATCGCCGTATCGCGCCGTTCCACGCTGGCCGAGCGCATGCCCGCGATTGACGCCGAACTGCAGCGGATGGTTGACGCGGGCGAGATCGAACGCTGGCTGAACGAGAGTGAAGCCACCTATCGCGACATGATCAGACTGCCGGCGGACGTGCAATGAGCCGAGCCAGTCCCGGCGGCCTGTTGCGCCGCCTGCTGCTGTTCATCCTGCTGTTCAGCCTGTGCTTCACCATTCTCGCCAGCACCGTGCAGCTGTATTTCGAGTACCGCCGTGAAATGCGCGATATCGATTCGCGCATGGAGCTGATCCGCGCCGGCTACCTGGCAAGCCTGGAACGCAGCCTCTGGGATCTCAACCAGGAGCAGTTGAATGTGCAACTGCGCGGCCTGGTGGATTTTTCCGATGTGGCCCGGGTGCGTTTGCGCAGTCCCGATTTCGACCTGCTGCAAGGCAGCGCCGCGCCGGCCGGCCCCTTGCGCATCGAGCGTTTCCAGCTCAATTATCAGCCGCCGTCCGGCCCGTCGCGACATCTGGGCGAGCTGGAAGTCAGTATCGACCTGGACGCGGTATACCGCCGGTTGTACGCCACCGGCCTGACCAGCCTGTTATGGATGAGTGTGTTCCTCTGTGGGCTGGCGGTGGCGCTGTCGGGGTTGTTCTACCGGCTGGTGACTCGGCATTTGCAGGTCATGGCCGATTTTGCCCGACGCATTGCCGCCGGTGACTGGCATGAACCTTTGCGCCTGGACAAAAGCAGCACCGGCAGCGAAGACGAAATCGATACCGTGGCTCACGCCCTGGATGACATGCGCCGGGCGATTCTCAGCGATATCCACCGCCGCGAAGTCGACCGCCTGGCGCTGCAGGACAAGCGCGACGAACTGCAGAAAATGGTCGAGCGGCGCACGGCCAGTCTGCTGCGCGCCAAGGATGAGGCCGAAGCGGCCAACCTCGCCAAGACGCGCTTCCTCGCCACCATGAGCCATGAACTGCGCACGCCACTCAATGGCATTCTCGGCATGGCCCAATTGCTGCGCGGCGCCAGCCTCGACGAGCGCGATGGCAAACGCCTGGAAGCGCTGTACAAAGCCGGCGAAGGTCTGCTGACAATTCTCAACGAAGTGCTGTATTTCGCCCGGCTGGAGGAGGGCGAAAGCCATCCGGAGCAGGTCGACTTCTCCCTCAGGCAACTGCTCGATGAGGTACTGACGTTGCTGGAACCGCGAGGGCTGAGTAATGGCACGCAACTGCAGTGTCGGGTCGATCCGCAGGTCGACGATCGTTGTCGTGGCGCCGAGCAGTTTTTACGTCAGGTGTTGAGTAACCTGTTGGCCAACGCCATCAAGTTCACCGAGGCCGGACACATTAGCGTCGAAGTCGCGCTACTGACGGCGGGCGACCCGTCCACAGGGCAACACCTGCGGTTCAGCGTGACCGACAATGGCATCGGCATCGCGGCGTCGGTGCAGGAAAAGATCTTCGAGCGTTTTACCCAGGCCAGCGAAGACGTGGCCCAGCGTTATGGCGGTACCGGGCTGGGATTGGCCATCAGTAAACACCTGGTGCAGTTGCTCGGCGGGCGCATCGGTGTCGACAGCCAGGAAGGGCAGGGCAGTTGCTTCTGGTTCGAGCTGTCCCTGCAACCGGCTTTGGCCGTGGCCCCTGTCACACGCGCCACTTCACCGGTTCAGGCCCTGAGCATTCTGGTGGTCGAAGATGTGGCGCTGAACCGGGAAGTGGTCAGCGGCCTGCTGGAACGCGACGGGCATTGGGTCAGCCTCGCGGAAGATGCCGAGCAAGCGCTGGAACTCTGCCGCCGGCAGTCCTTCGAGTTGATTCTGCTCGATGTGCATCTGCCGGGCTTGAGTGGCGTCGAACTGTGCAGGCTGATCCGCAGCACACCGGGGCCCAATCAACACAGCCGGATCTTCGCCCTGACTGCCAGTGTGCAGCCGGCGCTGGTTCGCGGTTATCTGGATGCCGGCATGCAGGGCATTCTCGCCAAGCCGCTGAAGCTCGACAACCTGCGCCAGGCACTGGCCGGTGAACTACCGATGCCCGAGCCGGCGCCGGACACTCATCCGATGGGCTGGCAGCTGATGGACTGGCAGTTGCTGCACACCCATCGCAGCCTGCTCGGCGAGCAAAAACTACAGGGCTTGCTGGGGGTGCTGCGCGACTCGATTGCCCAGCACCGCGTGGGGATTATGGAAGCCATTGAAGCCGGTGACTGTACCGAGGTTGCGCATCTGGCCCACCGTTTGGCCGGGAGCAGTGACTCACTGGGCTTTCGCGCCTTGGCCGAGGTGTTGCGAGCCCTGGAAGAGGCGGCATTGAGCAACGACACGACGGCGGTGCAAGCGTTGGTGCCGAGGTTTCATGGGGTGTTGCAGGGGTCGCAAGGGGTGCTGGCGGAGGTGTTGAACGCCTGACGTACAAAATCGTTACGACTTTTTACAACTTTGATCTTCAGCTTCAACGCGAACTTACATGGCTTTCCAATAATCGGCACAACCGCGCCAGACGCGGTCTTCGAAGCTTATTGGAGATAATAATAATGAACTGCCGTAAAGCTGATCTTCCCCCGCGCAATGACCTCCTGTCATCCGCCTTGCACCTCGCCCAGTCTTGAGAGGTGCGGACATGAGCGAATCTATCGAGCGTAAAGGCATACAGCTGACCCGAGCCTTGAAAAGCCGGCACATTTTCATGCTGTCCCTGGGCGGGGTGATTGGCACCGGGCTGTTCATGGGCTCGGGCGTCACCATCAACCAGGGCGGTCCCATGGGGGCGGTCCTGGCTTACCTGGTGGCCGGTTTCCTGATGTACCTGGTGATGGTCTGCCTCGGCGAGCTGTCGGTGCAGATGCCGGTGTCCGGCTCGTTCCAGACCCATGCCACAAAGTACATCGGGCCGGCCACCGGTTTCATGATCGGCTGGGTGTACTGGATGAGCTGGGCGACCACCGTCGGCCTGGAATTCACCGCGGCGGGCATGTTGATGGTGCGCTGGTTCCCGGACATCCCTATCTGGTATTGGTCGGCGCTATTTGTGGTGGTGCTGTTCGGGTTGAACGCCCTGGCCACTCGCGCCTTCGGTGAAGCGGAATTCTGGTTCTCCGGGATCAAGGTGGCGGCGATCCTCGGTTTTATCATCGTTGGCGTCCTGGTGATTTTCGGCGCGATACCGCTGACCAGCGGCGCCCCGGCGCCGATGATGACCAACCTGATCGGCGACTCGCTGTTTCCCAACGGTCTGTCGGCGGTGTTCGCGGTGATGATGACTGTGGTCTATGCCTTTCAGGGCTGTGAAATCATGGGCGTTGCCGCTGGCGAAACCGACCAGCCGGAGAAGAGCATCCCCAAGGCGGTGCGCAACGTGGTGTTCCGCGTGCTGATCTTCTATGTGCTGGCCATCGTGGTGCTGTCGGCCATCGTCCCATGGCAGCAGGCCGGCTTGATGGAAAGTCCGTTCGTGCAGGTGTTCGACATGGTCGGCATTCCTTACGCCGCCGACTTGATGAACTTCGTGATCCTCACGGCGATTCTCTCGGTGGGTAACTCCGGGCTGTATGCCTCGACGCGGATCCTCTGGGCCATGTCGAAAACCGGCATGGCACCCAAAAGCCTCTCGGCCTTGAGTTCTCGCGGCGTGCCGTTGCGGGCGCTGAGCATCACTCTGTGCTTTGCCCTGGTGTCGCTGCTGACCAGCTTCATTGCCGCCGACACCCTGTTCATGGTGCTGATGGCCGTCAGCGGCATGGCCGGTACTGTGACCTGGATCGTGATCGCGCTGGCGCAATATAAATTCCGTCGCGCCTTCATCAGGGAAGGCGGCAAGCTCAGCGATCTGAAATACCGCGCACCCTGGTTCCCGTTCCTGCCGCTGCTATGCATCGCCTTGTGCTGTTCGCTGTTCGTATTCCTGGCGCTGGACGAGACGCAGCGTCCGTCGCTGTATTGGGGCTTTGGCTTTATCGCCATTTGCTACGGCGCTTACTTCCTGACCAATGGCAAACGCCAGGCGGCATTGGCGCAGGCGACGGTTTAAGCCAACAGACGAAGGGCCAAATGTGGGAGCGGGCTTGCTCGCGAAAGCGGTGTGGCATTCAACATCTGTGTCGACTGACACACCGCTTTCGCGAGCAAGCCCGCTCCCACATTTCGATTTCCTCGACATCAAGACCCCCGTACATAGCCCCCGTAGTCAGTTGTTCAAAGATGTAACAACTTTTCCGACGGGTGCTCGAAATCTTTAGTTATTCTCTTTTAAAACAATAGGTTAGATGGTTTTTGCGGCTGTTACAGGCACCCAGGCCCCAGGATTGCCGTCTTACTGAACACTCGTTTAGTATGGTCGCCATGTCGCTCCCCCCTCATGCCAAACACAACAATTCGAGGACTCGTATGACTACTCAATCTTCTCTGCTCAGTCAGGTCGAAGCGGGTGTTGCCTGGATCACGCTCAACCGTGCCGCGCAACGCAACGCGCTGGACATTCCGACCCTGAAAAACCTTCACGCCTTGCTCGACCAATTCAACGTCGATCCGGCGGTGCGAGTGATCGTGCTGACCGGGACCGGTCGCAGTTTCTGCGCCGGTGCCGACCTCGCCGAATGGGCCGAAGCCGAGGCCCGCGGTGCGCTGGAAAGCTACGGCTGGACAGAAACCGCCCACGCCATGATGAGCCGCCTGTACAGCCTCGATAAACCGACCATTGCCGCGATCAACGGCACCGCCGTCGGAGCCGGGATGGATTTGACCCTGTGCTGTGACTTGCGAGTTGCTGCGCAGTCCGCCCGGTTCAAGGCCGGTTACACCAGCATGGCCTACTCGCCGGACGCCGGTGCCAGCTGGCATCTGCCACGTCTGATCGGCACCGAGCAGGCCAAGCGTCTGCTGTTCCTCGATGAACTCTGGAGTGCCGATCGCGCCCTGGGGGCCGGCCTGGTCAGCGAAGTCTGCGCCGATGAACAACTGCCGGGCGTGGTGGGCGAACTGGCCGCGCGCCTGGCCAGCGGTCCGACCTTCGCTTTTGCCCAGACCAAGCAACTGATGCGTGAAGGCGCCCAGCGCAGCCTGTCGGAACAACTGAGCGCGGAACTCGCCGCCGGTTTGCTCTGTGGTCGCAGTGAAGATGGCGCCGAGGCCTTGCGCGCGGCGATGGAAAAACGTCTGCCTGCCTTTGTAGGTAAATAGGTTGGCCAATAAATGCGCCATCGCAGCCCACGAATAAAAACGATGATCGAAGAACAGGTAGCGTTATGAATTTCCAGCTGACCCAAGAACAAGAAATGTTGGTGGACGCGGTTCGCAGTTTTGTCGCCAAGGAACTGCTGCCCCATGAGGAAGCGGTCGATCGCGCCGACGAAGTGTCCCCGGAACTCGCCGCACAGATTCGCGGCAAGGCCCTGGCGGCAGGTTTCTATGCCTTCAACATGCCTGAAGAAGTCGGCGGAGGCGGGCTCGACTACCTGTCCCAGGCCTTGATCGAACGCGAACTGTCCAAGGTATCGTGGGCGCTGCATGTGTTCGTCGCACGCCCGTCGAAAATCCTCATGGCCTGCACCGGCCAGCAGATTCAGGACTATTTGCTGCCGTGCATCCAGGGCGAAAAGATCGACTGCTTCGCCCTCACCGAACCGGGTGCCGGTTCCGATGCCAACGCCATCAAGACCCGTGCCGTACGCGACGGTGACGACTTTGTGTTGAACGGCAGCAAGCACTTCATCAGCCATGCCGGGCACGCCGATTTCGCGATTGTCTTCGCCGTGACCGACACCTACCAACACAATGGTCGCCAGCGCAACGCCGTGACCTCGTTCCTGGTCGACCGGGGCACGCCGGGCATGACGATCCGCCGCGGGCCCAAGTGCGTCAGCAACCGCGGTTATCACACCTATGAAATGTTCTTCGACGACTGCCGCGTCCCGGCTTCCAAAGTGCTCGGTGAAGTCGGCAAGGGCTGGGAAGTGGCCAACGCCTGGCTGACCGCCGGGCGGGTGATGGTCGCCGCCAACTGCGTCGGCCAGGCCCAGCGGGCGCTGGACGTTTCGCTGCAATGGGCGGCGGATCGCAAGCAGTTCGGCCAACCCATCGGCACCTATCAAGGGGTGTCGTTCAAGCTGGCCGACATGGCCACGCAAATCCGCGCTGCCGAACTCTTGACCCTGCACACCGCCTGGAAAATGGATCAGGGCAGCATGACCGACGGCGAAGCCGGAATGGCCAAGTTGTTCGCCAGTGAAGTGCTCGGTCGCGTGGCCGACGAAGCGGTGCAGATTTTCGGCGGCATGGGCTTGATGGACGAAGGTCCGGTCGAGCGCATCTGGCGCAACGCCCGGATCGAGCGCATCTGGGAAGGCACCTCGGAGATCCAGCGTCACATTATTTCCCGCGAACTGCTGCGGCCGCTGCTGCGCTGATCGGATCGGAGAACGGATATGTCCCAACAGATTCGCGACAACCTCAAACGCCTGCTCGCGCCGCGCCACCTGGCATTCATTGGCGGCCGGAGCATGGCCCGTGCGCTCAAGCGCTGTGCCGAGGGCGGTTATCAAGGCCAGATGTGGCTGGTCAACCCGCAGCACGACAGCCTCGAAGGCGTGCCCTGTGTGCGTAGCGTGGCAGAACTGCCGTGTGGCCCGGACGCGGTGTTCATCGCCACCAACCGCGAGCTGACCTTGACCTGTGTCGCCGAACTGGCGGCCAGGGGCGCGGGCGGGGCGATTTGCTACGCCTCGGGTTTCGCCGAGACCGGCGCGCAAGGCCAGGCCCTGCAAGACCAGTTGCTCAAGGCGGCCGGCGACATGGCCTTGCTCGGCCCCAACTGCTACGGCTTGCTCGATTACCTGCACAGCTCGGCCCTGTGGCCGGTCGCCCATGGCGGCAAGACAGTGGAGAAGGGCGTCGCCGTGCTGACCCAGAGCGGCAACTTTGCCTACAACCTGTCCATGAGTGACCGCTCGTTGCCAGTGGCCTATATGGCCTCAGTCGGCAACCAGGCGCAACTGGGCATCGCCGAGCTGATGGATGTGCTGCTCGACGAGCCGCGCGTCACCGCGATCGGCCTGCATCTGGAAGGCCTGAAAAACGTTCCAGGCTTTGCTCGAGCGGCACACAAGGCGCTGGAAAAAGGTATTCCGATCATCGCGCTGAAAACCGGGGTGTCGCAGATCGGCGCCGAATTGGCCCTCAGCCACACCAGCTCGCTGGCCGGTTCCGATGTGTTGTACGACAGCCTGTTCGAGCGCCTCGGGGTGATTCGCGTCAGTGGTCCGGTGAGTTTTGTCGAAACCCTCAAAGCCGCGGCCTGCGGCAATCTGCCGGCAGGCAACAGCCTGATCGCCCTGGCCTGTTCCGGTGGCGATGCCGGGTTGATTGCCGACTATGCCGAACGCAATGACTTGAGTCTGCCCAAGCTCGATGAAAGCCAGCGGGTCGAACTCGATCAGGTGCTGCCGAGCTACGCCAACCTGGTCAACCCGCTGGATTTCACCACGGCGATCTGGGGTGACCGCGAAGCGCTGGACAAGATGCTCGACAGTGCCCTGCGCACCGAAGCCGACGCCGCGGTGCTGGTGCTCGATTACCCCTCGCAGGCCACCGGCGAGCGCAAGGAATGTGACCTGCTGCTGGAGCTGTATTGCGATGCGTTGAGCCGTCACGGCAAGACCGGTTTCGTCACCTCGGCCTTTCCCGAACTGCTGCCGGCCAGTGCTCGCGAGCATCTGCATGCTCGCGGGGTGGCGGCATTGCAGGGCGTCGAGGATGGCTTGGCGGCGTGGGGGCGGATCGCCGGTTATCAGCGCAAGCGCCTGGCGCTGCTTGCACTCGGTGAGTCGGCGCTGGTGCCGCTCTGCCCGCCAGCGCTGGAAGGCGAGGGGCAACTGCTTGATGAATGGCAATCCAAGCAGGCCTTGCGCGCCTTTGGCCTGCCGATCCCGCAAGGCCTGTTGAGCACGCCGGGCGAGGCGTTGCACGCGGCGAATTCCCTGGGTTATCCATTGGTACTCAAGGCGGTCAGCGCCGAGCTGCCGCACAAGACCGAAGCCGGTGCCGTGGCACTGAACCTGCGCGATCCGCAGGCCTTGAGTGACGCCCTGGAACAGATGCGCACGCGGATAGCCGACTACGCACCGGGGGTAGCCTTCGATCAGGTGCTGCTGGAGCGCATGGCAACCCCGCCCTTGGCCGAGCTGATCGTGGGGATCAAGCGCGAAACCGGCTTCGGCCTGGCGCTGGTCATCGGTGCCGGGGGGATTCTGGTGGAGCTGCTCAAGGACAGCCGCAGCCTGCTGTTGCCAACCACTGACGGTGCCATTCGCAACGCGTTGTCGAGCCTGCGCAGCGCCGCCTTGCTGCAAGGGTTTCGTGGTCGCGAAGCCGCGGATCTGGAGGCGCTGGTGGCGGCGATCCGCGCTGTGGCGGACTACGCCTGTGAGAACGCCGGGCAGTTGCTCGAACTCGATGTGAACCCATTGTTGGTCGGTGCCCAAGGCACCACTGCGGTCGATGCGTTGATACGCCTCGGCCAAGCTTGAGGATCTGAGCATGCAAAGCAAAACCTTGACCGGCGGCCAGACCCTGGTGCGCCTGTTGGCCAATTACGGCGTCGACACCGTGTTCGGCATTCCTGGCGTGCATACCCTGGAGCTGTATCGCGGCTTGCCCGGCAGTGGCATTCGCCATGTGCTGACCCGGCACGAGCAAGGGGCCGGTTTCATGGCCGACGGCTATGCGCGGGTCAGCGGCAAGCCGGGGGTGTGCTTCATCATCACCGGCCCCGGCGTGACCAATGCCGCGACCGCGATCGGCCAGGCCTACGCCGACTCGATCCCGATGCTGGTGATTTCCAGCGTCAACCATACGGCCAGTCTTGGCAAAGGTTGGGGTTGCCTGCACGAAACCCAGGACCAGCGCGCCATGACCGCGCCGATCACCGCGTTTTCGGCGGTGGCCTTGAGTGCCGAGGACTTGCCCGGGCTGATCGCCCGCGCTTACGGGGTGTTCGACAGCGAACGTCCGCGTCCGGTGCATATTTCGGTGCCGCTGGATGTACTGGCCGCGCCCGTCACGCGTGACTGGAGCAATGAGGTGGTGCGCCGTCCGGGACGCGGCCTGCCGGCTGCCGAGGCGCTGGATCAGGCGGTGGCAAAACTGCAGGCGGCACGCCGGCCGATGATCATCGCCGGCGGCGGCGCGCTGAATGCCGCCCAGGCGCTCGAGGCCTTGAGCACGCGGCTGGGCGCGCCGTTTTTCAGCAGCGTCGCCGGCAAGGGCTTGTTGCCGCCGGATGCACCGCTGAATGCCGGGTCGACCCTGTGTGTGGAACCTGGCTGGGCGCTGATCGCCGAAGCCGACGTGGTGCTCGCGGTGGGCACCGAGATGGCCGACACCGATTACTGGCGTGAACGTCTGCCGCTGAATGCCGAGCTGCTGCGGGTGGATATCGACTCGCGCAAGTTCAACGATTTCTATCCGTGCGCGGTGGCCTTGCAAGGCGATGCGCGGCAAACCGTCGTGGCCTTGCTGGAGCGCCTGCCCGAATCCCCACGGGATGCGAGCGCTTCCATTCAAGCCGTCGACACCTTGCGCAAAGCAGTCAAGGCCGGGCACGGCACCTTGCAGTCGATCCATCAGGCGATCCTCGACCGGGTTTCGGCCGAACTGCCGGACAACGCCTTTATCAGCAGCGA
The DNA here is from genome assembly GCF_902497995.1 of Pseudomonas fluorescens. Lineage (GTDB taxonomy): Bacteria > Pseudomonadota > Gammaproteobacteria > Pseudomonadales > Pseudomonadaceae > Aquipseudomonas > Aquipseudomonas fluorescens_BK. The sequence goes on from NZ_CABVII010000019.1 coordinate 113,309, forward strand.
CATGACTCAACTGGCCTACACCGGCAACTACGCCTTCAGCAGCAAGGCGCCGCGCAGTTGGCTGCACCCGACCGGTTACGGCACCTTGGGTTATGGCTTGCCAGCGGGTATCGGCGCCAAGTTCGGTGCGCCGAACCGGCCCGGCCTGGTGCTGGTCGGCGACGGTGGTTTTCTCTACACCGCGCAAGAACTGGCGACCGCCGTGGAAGAGCTGGACAGCCCGCTGGTGGTGCTGTTGTGGAACAACGAAGCCTTGGGGCAGATCCGCGACGACATGCTCGGCCTCGACATCGAACCGATTGGCGTGCTGCCGCGCAACCCGGATTTTGCCGCATTGGGCCGCGCCTTTGGTTGCACCGTGACGCAACCCCGGAACCTGGACGAACTGCAAACCGACCTGCGTGCCGGCTTCCAACGAAACGGTGTGACCCTGATCGAACTCAAGCACGCCTGTGCGCTGGTCGGTTAAACCATCAACAAGGAATAAACTCTATGCGTTTTTCCGATCTGACCCAACGTGTCGCCGGTGACGGTGCCGCCGCCTGGGAGATCCATTACCGTGCCCTGGCGCTTCGGGAGCAGGGCCGGGACATTCTGTTGCTGTCGGTGGGCGACCCGGATTTCGATACCCCGGTGCCGATTGTGCAAGCGGCCATCGATAGCCTGCAGGCAGGCAATACCCACTACGCCGACGTGCGCGGCAAGCGTACCCTGCGCGAGAGCATCGCCAAACGACATCGGCAACGCAGCGGTCAACCGGTCGATGCCGATCAGGTGGTGGTGCTGGCCGGCGCGCAATGTGCGTTGTTCAGCGTCGCCCAGTGCGTGCTCAATCCCGGCGATGAAGTGATAGTCGCCGAGCCGATGTACGTCACCTATGAAGCGGTGTTCGGTGCCTGCGGCGCGGTGGTGATTCCGGTGCCGGTGCGCTCCGAGAACGGCTTTAGGGTGTTGCCTGAAGACGTCGCCGCACGCATTACCCCGCGTACTCGCGCGTTGGCGCTCAATAGCCCGCACAACCCGTCCGGCGCCAGCCTGCCGCGCACCACCTGGCAGGCGCTGGCCGAGCTGTGCATTGCCCATGACCTGTGGCTGATTTCCGACGAGGTCTACAGCGAGCTGTTGTTCGAAGGCGAGCACGTCAGCCCGGCCAGTCTGCCAGGCATGGCCGAGCGCACCGCGACCCTCAACAGCCTGTCGAAATCCCACGCCATGACCGGCTGGCGCGTCGGCTGGGTGGTCGCGCCGCCGTCACTCGCCGGGCATCTGGAAAACCTCGCGCTGTGCATGCTCTACGGCTCCCCGGATTTTATTCAGGACGCCGCGGTCGTCGCGCTGGAGACCCAGCTGCCGGAACTCGAGGCCATGCGCCAGGCCTATCGCCAGCGTCGGGACCTGGTCTGCGAATGCCTGGCCGACTGCCCAGGCGTGCGTGCCCTGAAGCCCGATGGCGGGATGTTCGTGATGGTCGACATCCGCGAAACCGGGCTCAGTGCCCAGGCCTTCGCCGACCGCCTGCTGGATCGACACGGCGTCTCGGTGCTGGCCGGTGAAGCGTTCGGCCCGAGTGCCGCCGGGCATATTCGCCTGGGGCTGGTACTGGGCACCGAACCCCTGCGCGATGCCTGCCAGCGGATTGTCCGCTGCGCCAATGAATTGATGGAGGGACGGGGCGATGCGTAATTACAGCAGGCTGTTTATGGATGGCGCCTGGCAGCAACCTTCCGGCCAGGGCCTGGCGGAAGTGATCAACCCGGCCACTGAACAGGTCGCAGGCTCCGTACCGTTGGGCGACGAGCGTGACGTTGATCGCGCCGTGGCCGCGGCCCGACGAGCCTTTGGTTCATGGTCGCGAACCTCGTCCAGCGTCCGCGCGGGTTACATCCGCGCACTGGTCGAGCAGCTGCGAGCGCGGGCGGACGAAATGGCGCAGGTGATCACCGCCGAACTCGGCATGCCGGTGCAGTGGTGTCGCTCGGTGCAGGTCGAGGGGCCGATCGCCGGGCTGGAACACTACGTCGAAATCGCCGGGTTGATGGATGAGGTGCGCGAGGTCGGCAACTCCCTGGTGATTCGCGAACCGGTTGGTGTCTGCGCCTTCATTAATCCGTGGAATTACCCGCTGCACCAGTTGATCGGCAAACTCGCGCCGGCACTGGCGGCTGGTTGCACGGTGGTGGTCAAGCCGAGCCAGGAAACCCCGCTGCATGCCTTCCTGCTGGCGGAAATGATCGAGGCCATCGGTCTGCCGGCCGGGGTGTTCAACCTGGTCAGCGGGCCCGGTTCCAAGGTGGGTGAAGCCTTGGCCCGACATCCGGATGTCGACATGATCTCGTTCACCGGCTCCACCGGCGCTGGCGTCCGCGTGGCCCAGGCGTCCGCGCCTTCGGTCAAGCGGGTCTGCCTGGAACTGGGCGGCAAGTCGCCGTTGCTGATCGGCGAAGATGCCGATCTGGCCGCGGCGGTGCGCTACGGCGTGCAAGATGTGATGATCAACTCCGGGCAGACCTGCACCGCCTTGACCCGCATGCTGCTGCCCGCCAGCCGCTATGCCGAGGCGCTGGAGCTGGCCCTGGCAGAGACCCGAAGCCTGCGCATGGGCGATCCGCTCGACCCGCAGAGCTTCCTTGGCCCGATGTGCTCGGCAGCGCAACGGCGGACCGTGCGCGAGTACATTCAAGTCGGTCAGCAAGAGGGCGCGCGGCTGCTGTGTGGCGGTGAAACGGCCGACGAGTTCGAGCGCGGTTTCTACGTCAAGCCAACGCTGTTTGCCGACGTCGACAATCGGATGCGTATCGCCCAGGAAGAAATCTTTGGCCCGGTGCTGTGCCTGATTCCCTATGCGGATGAAGCCCAGGCCATACAAATCGCCAATGACTCGCCGTTCGGCCTGTCCAGCGGCGTATGGGCCGGTAGCGCCGAGCGTGGACTCGGGCTGGCGCGGCAGCTGCGCGCCGGGCAGTGTTTTATCAACGGCGCGGCGTTCAACTATCAGGCGCCGTTTGGCGGCTATAAACAGTCAGGCAATGGTCGCGAGTGGGGTGAAGAAGGGCTGGCCGAGTTTGTCGAAGTGAAAGCGATGCAGCTGTGATATCGGCATGAGCGCGCGCGGGCCGCAGGCGCGGCGCTGCTCGGTGTTGCTCGGTTGGCTGGTGCGTGAACCATGCACACTCCTGCGTTGAAACACCAACCCCGGTAGGAGCTGCCGCAGGCTGCGATCTTTTGATCTTTTGATCTTTGCGTCCGGGCAATCCCCAGCGCCGCAAAAAGATCGCAGGTTGCGCCAGCGCCTACACAAGCCAAATCAGGCGCTATCGCGGTTTTCCACTGGGGTATCGATGGCCACGAACAACTGGTCGGCGGTGATGTTTCCAAGATCCAGCCGCATGTTGTTTTCCAGCATGGCGAACAGCCGGGTGAACACGTCGAAGACCTTGCAATGGTCTTCCATGCCGGAGAACGGGTTATCGATTTTCTCGGCGATCAGCGAGCTTTCCTGCACCGCGTCATAGACCTCGCGCAGGGTGATTTCATTCGCGGGCCTGGCCAGGGTCAGCCCGCCCTTGGCGCCGCGCCAGGACTTGAGAATGTTGGCCTTGACCATCTGCGAAACCAGATTGCGCACCCGTGTCGGATGGGTCTTTACCCACTTGGCAATGGTTTCGGTGCGCAGCTTCTGCGGTGCGTTGGCGGCAACGAACGACAGGATGTAAGAAGCGGTGATCAATCGGGTCGACTGGCTCATGAGGCGAAGGGCTCCCTGTAAAAACCGGATTATTCCATCGATGAAAAATACCCGTCAGGGCATGGAATTTACGTTGTGAAGTCGTTAATGTATTTGTTACGGTAACAATTACAAATACTAGCAGCTTCGATAGAACCTTCGAATCATTTTCTCTGCTACTGATCAGGGGCAATGCAATGAGCGATAACAAAAACAAGATTACTCAAGCAATTCATGACTGCAATCTTCCCAGGCGGGATTTCCTCAAAGGCAGCGCCGCCGCCGGTCTGGTAGCCGCTGCGTTTTCCATGGGCCTGCCGTTCGGAGCCTTTGCCCAGCAAGCTTCGCCCAAGCCGGGCGGTGTGCTGCGCCTTGGCCTGGCGGGTGGCAGCACCACCGACTCGCTGGACCCGGGCTCCTGGAGCGATACGTTCACTTTCGTCGGCTTCGCGGCGGTGTACAACACCCTGAGCGAAATTGCCGTGGATGGCACAGCGATTCCCGAGCTCGCCGAGCGCTGGGAATCGTCGCCGGATGCGCGGATCTGGACCTTCAAACTGCGCCAGGGCGTGACCTTCCACAACGGCAAGAGCCTGACCGTCGAAGACGTCGTGGCGTCGATCAATCACCACCTGGGCGAGAAGTCCACCTCGGCGGCCAAGACCGTTCTCGGGGATGTGGCCCAGGTGCGCGCACAGGGCACCGATGCGGTGGTCTTCGAGTTGCATTCGGGTAACGCCGACTTCGCCTATGTGGTGGCCGATTACCACTTGGTGATCATGCCGAGCAAGGACGGCGTTGCTGATTGGCGAGCGGGGGTCGGCACCGGCGGTTATCGTCTCAAGGCGTTCGATCCGGGCGTGCGCATGGCATTGGAGCGCAGCCCCGATTACTGGAAACCGGGCCGGGCGCATTTCGCCAGCGCCGAGTTGATCGGCATTGCCGACGGCGCGGCGCGGATCAATGCGCTGGTCACCGGGCAGGTCGATGTGATCAACAAGGTGGACCTGAAAACCGTGGCGCTGCTCAAGCGCAATCCGAACATGGTGATCGAAGAAACCAAGGGCGCGCAGCACTACACCTTCCCGATGCTGTGCGACAGCCAGGACTTCAAGAACAACGACATCCGCCTGGCGATGAAGTACGCCATCAACCGTGAAACCCTGTTGGCCTCGATACTGCACGGCTATGGTCTGGTCGGTAACGATCATCCGATCCAGCCCGGCAGCCGCTTCATCAATACGGCGCTGGAGCAGCGCAGCTATGACCCGGACAAGTCGCGTTTCCACCTGCGCAAGGCCGGCGTCGAGTCGCTCAAGGTACGCCTGCAAGCGTCCGACGCCGCTTATACCGGCGCGGTGGATGCCTCGGTGTTGTTCAAGGAGCAGGCGCGCCAGGCGGGGATCGATATCGACGTGGTGCGCGAGCCGGCGGACGGCTTCTTCTCCAACGTCTGGATGAAGCAACCCTTCACCACCTCGTTCTGGTACAGCAGCCTGACCGCCGACCGTATGTTCAGCATCGGTTACGCCAAAGGCGCTGCCTGGAACGAAACCCACTGGGACAACGGGCGCTTCAACCAGTTGCTGAACGCCGCCCGCGGCGAGATGAACGATCCGCTGCGCCGCGAGATGTACAACGAAATGCAGGCGCTGTGCCGCGACGATGGCGGGGCGATCGTGCCGTTGTTCGCCAGCTCCGTGGCCGCCCGCTCGAAACGCATCAGTCATGGCGAACTCACCGCACCGTACGGCGAACTGGATGGTCTGCGGGTCATCGAGCGCTGGTGGCAAGCCTGAGCATCTGATCGTTGATGGCCGACCTGCGCGCAGGTCGGCCACCCTGTGCCATCCCGGAGGATTCTGCGGTGAATAGTATTTTCAAGTTGCTGTTGCAGCGTCTGGCCCTGGGCCTGTTGTCGCTGTTTGCGGTGTCGGTGATTATTTTTCTGGCGGTCGGCATGCTGCCGGGCGATATCGCCCAGGCCATGCTCGGGCAGTCGGCGACGGCTGAAACCGTGGCGGCCTTCCGTGCCCAGCTGGGGCTGGACGTGCCGCCATTGACCCGCTTCGTGCAGTGGATCTGGCAGCTGCTGCAAGGTGACCTCGGGGTCTCGCTGGCCAACCAGCGGCCGATCGCCGAGCTGATCGGCACGCGGTTGGGCAATACGCTCAGTCTGGCGGCCTTGGCGGCATTGGTGTCGGTACCGTTGGCGCTGGTGCTGGGGATGCTCGCGGCCTTGTATCGCAATAGCTGGTTCGACCGCCTGCTCAACACCTCGGCACTGAGTGCGGTGTCGTTCCCGGAATTCTTCGTCGCCTACCTGTTGATTCTGCTGTTTTCGGTGAAGCTCGGCTGGTTCCCGAGCATCTCCAACCTGGCGCCGGATGCGTCCTTCGGCACGGTGCTGGAACGCTCGGTGCTGCCGGTGGCGACCCTGAGCCTGGTGGTGATCGCGCAGATGATGCGCATGACGCGTGCGTCCCTGATCAACCTCCTTGCCAGCCCCTATATCGAAATGGCCCGGCTCAAGGGCATCAGTCAGTCGCGGATTATCTTCCGGCATGCCTTGCCCAACGCCCTGGCACCGATCGTCAACGTGGTGGCCTTGAACCTCGCGTACCTGGTGGTGGGCGTGGTGGTGGTCGAGGTGGTGTTCGTCTACCCGGGTCTTGGCCAGTTGCTGGTGGACTCGGTGGCCAAACGCGACATTCCGGTGGTCCAGGCCTGCAGCCTGATCTTTGCCGCGACCTACATCCTGCTCAATACCACGGCCGATGTGCTGTCCATCGCCAGCAATCCACGCCTGATGCATCCGAAGGGGTAGAACATGAGCCTGCTTAAAGAACTGGCCCGGGCACCGCTGAGTGCGAAGTTCGGGATTCTGGTCATCGTTGTGTACATCCTGGTGGCGCTGTTCGCTCCGGCACTGGCGCCCTACGGCGAAACCGAAGTGGTCGGCGAGGGCTTTGCGCCCTGGAGCGGGCAGTTCCTGCTGGGCACCGATAACCTCGGTCGCGACATGTTCAGCCGGCTGGTGTATGGCGCCCGCAACACCCTGGGCATCGCCTTTCTCACCACGGTGCTGGCGTTCCTGCTCGGTGGCTTTTGCGGTTTGATCGCGGCGATCAAGGGCGGTGGGGTCGATCAAGGCTTGTCGCGAGTCGTCGACATCCTGATGGCCATTCCACAACTGATCTTCGCCTTGCTGATTCTCAGTGTGGTCGGCACCACGGCCACCTCCCTGGTATTGGTGATCGCGCTGCTGGATGCCACCCGGGTGTTTCGTCTGTCACGGGCGGTGGCGATGAACGTGGTGGTCCAGGACTTCGTCGAGGCGGCGCGGCTGCGGGGCGAGGGCTTGTGGTGGCTGGTGACCCGCGAGGTGTTGCCCAACGCCGCCGCGCCGCTGATTGCCGAATTCGGCCTGCGTTTCTGTTTCGTCTTTCTGTTTATCAGTGCGCTGTCATTCCTCGGCCTGGGCATTCAGCCACCGACTGCCGACTGGGGCGGCATGGTCCGGGACAACGCGGTGCTGATCACCTTCGGCGACATTAGCCCGCTGCTGCCGGCTCTGGCGGTGGCGTTGATTACGGTAAGCGTCAACTTCGTCGTCGACTGGATGCTGCACAAATCCAGCGGCCTCAAGGAGTGCTGAACATGCACCAACCCTCGCGCAACAACGACCAGCCGCTGCTGGAAATCCGTGACCTGCATATCGAAGGTCATTACGAAGACGCCTGGCATCCGCTGATCAAAGGCATCGACCTGACCCTGCAACGCGGCGAGGTGCTGGGCCTGATCGGCGAGTCGGGTGCCGGCAAGTCGACCCTGGGCCTGGCAGCCATGGGCTATGCCCGTGACGGTTGCAAGATTACCGGCGGCTCGGTGCGTTTCGACGGCATGGAACTGTTGCAGGCCAAGCCCGAAACCCTGCGCAAACTGCGTGGGCTGCGCATTGCTTATGTGGCGCAAAGTGCCGCGGCATCGTTCAACCCGGCGCATCGGCTGATCGATCAGCACGTGGAAACGGCGGTCAACAATGGTGGCATCAGCCGCGCTCAGGCCGAAGCCGAAGCGGTGGAGCTGTACCGCGTGTTGCGCCTGCCGAATCCCGAGCAGATCGGTCAACGTTATCCGCATCAGGTGTCGGGCGGGCAACTGCAACGGGTGATGACCGCCATGGCCATGGCCTGCCACCCGGACCTGATCATCTTCGACGAACCGACCACGGCCCTCGACGTCACCACCCAGATCGAAGTGCTGGCGGCGATTCGCGATGCGGTGAAGCAATTTGGCAGTGCGGCAATCTATATCAGCCATGACCTGGCCGTCGTCGCGCAAATGGCCGACCGCATCATGGTGCTGCGCCACGGCAAGCTGGTGGAGGAAGCCGAGACCCGCAAAATGCTCTGCGACCCGCAGGAGGACTACACCAAGTCACTGTGGGCGGTGCGCAGCTTTCGCACCGAACCCAAGCCGTGCCCGCAACAGGAAGTGCCGTTGCTGGAACTGCGCCAGGCCTGCGCCAGCTACGGTCATACGCCTGTGCTGCACGATGTTTCGCTGAGCCTGTATCGCGGCCAGACGCTGGCAGTGATTGGTGAGTCCGGCAGTGGCAAGAGTTCGACGGCGCGGTTGATTACCGGCCTGCTGCCGCCGACTTCCGGTCAGGTGCTGTACGGCGGCGAACCCCTGCCGGCGGACTTCCGTCAGCGCAGCAAGGAGCAGTTGCGACGGGTCCAGATGATCTACCAGATCCCGGACACCGCCTTGAATCCCCGGCAGCGGATCGTCGACATCATCGGTCGACCGCTGACGTTTTACCTCGGCCTGAAGGGCAAGGCCCTGCGCGCGCGGGTCGCCGAGTTGCTGGAAATGATCGAGCTGGATCCGGCGACGTACATGGAGCGTCAGCCCCGTGAGTTGTCCGGTGGGCAGAAGCAACGCATCTGCATTGCCCGGGCGCTGGCGGCCGATCCGCAGTTGATCATCTGCGACGAAGTGACCTCGGCACTCGATCAACTGGTGGCCGAGGGGGTCCTGAAGTTACTCAATCGTATCCAGCAGCAGCTCGGCGTCGCTTATCTGTTCATTACCCACGATGTCGCCACCGTGCGAGCGATTGCCGATGAAGTGGTGGTGATGCAGCGCGGAAGGGTAGTCGACCACGGCTCCCGCAGCGCGATTTTCACCCCGCCGCATCAGGACTACACCGGCCTGCTGTTTTCATCCGAACCGGAAATGGATCCGGACTGGCTGGATCACCTGCTCGCCCAGCGCGCTGGCCAACCAGCGCCTTCCAAGCTTGAAATCGTCTAAGGAATTGCCATGAAAGTACTGATTGTCCACGCCCATCCCGAGCCAAACTCTTTCACCGCCGCCCTGCGCGATCAAGCGGTAGACACCTTGAAGGCCCAAGGGCATGAAGTGCAGGTCAGTGACCTGTATGCGATGAACTGGAACCCGGTGGCCAGCGCCGAGGACTTTTCCTCACGGGAGAATCCGGACTATCTGGTCTATGCCCTGGAGCAGCGCCTGGGCGTTAAAAGCCAGTCGCTGGCGGCGGATATCCAGCAAGAACTGGACAAGCTGCTGTGGGCCGACCTGCTGATCCTCAACTTCCCGGTTTTCTGGTTCTCGGCGCCGGCGATACTCAAAGGCTGGATCGACCGGGTACTGGTGTCGGGCGTCTGCTACGGCGGCAAGCGCTTCTATGATCAGGGCGGGCTCAGCGGCAAGAAGGCCCTGGTGACGGTGACCCTGGGCGGACGCGAGCACATGTTTGGCGAGGGCGCGATTCATGGCCCGCTGGAAGACATGTTGCGGCCGATCCTGCGCGGCACCCTGGCTTATGTCGGATTCGAGGTGCTGGAGCCGTTCGTGGCCTGGCATGTACCGTACATCAGCGACGACGCGCGCAAGGACTTCCTGCGTGGCTATCAGCAACGCCTGGAAAACATCGCCGACGACCAACCCATCGAGTTTCCGCGCTTGTCGCAGTTCGATGAGGCGCTTTATCCGTTGCAGGCTATCAGATAAGCACGGTGCGGCTGCGCCGCACCGAACACTGCAACCACCCGCGCCAGCGCGGTTTCGGTACCCGCGCGCATGGGGGGAGGGTGGTCATCGATTGCGCTCGTCTCACCGTCCGATGTGCGGATCGTCACTGAAGCTGGCTAGCGCCCGTGAGCCGCATCGGCCAATTGCCCGGTATCGACTCGAACAAAAATCGAGTCGCCGACCGCGGTCAGCACGTCCCCGGCATACACCTCGCAGATGACCCGGGTCTTGCGTCCGACATCACCTTCTACCTTCGCCCGCAGCGTCAGAGGAACGCCCATGGGGGTCGGCTTGATGAACTTGATGCCAAGGTTGCCGGTGACGCAGTTGATGCGCGGAAGGCTGTCAGCTTCGCGTTGTTCCTGCCGGTAGTGATAGGCCATTGCGGCCCAGTTCGAATGGCAATCGACCAGCATTGCAATGAGTCCGCCGTAGACCAGGTCCGGCCAGCCGCAGTACTTGGCTTCGGGCACATGCTCGGCCATCACATGCACGCCGTCCTCGTGCCAGAAGCTCTTGATGTGCAGCCCGTGGGGGTTGCTGCTGCCGCAGCCGTAACACACGCCTTCGGGCGCGGCGCTGTCTTGCAGGGAGGTGTCGAGCAGGGGCATGTCTTGTCATCCTCAGAGAAGTAAACCTCGGGTATCTTAACCTCAGTCTGGTGAGTCGGGGCTTGGTATCGATTGTCGAGAGACAATGTGCTGCCGCCCCGTCTGCGACGCCGCGCTGTCGCGCATGGAACCGGTGGGCTTTATCTTTAGGTAGGAGCTGGCTTGCCAGCGAAGGACGCATAGGCGCCGCGTTTATCCTGAATGCACGCGTCATCGTTCACGTCCATCGTCGGAACGCCGCCCGGAGCAAGCTCGCTCCTACAGGGGTTGGAAGTAGCCCGGCACCGGCAGGTTTCTGGTCACGAACCCTGCGGGGTTTCTCCGCGTGCCAGGCGGGCGGTCCCCAAAAAAGGGACCGCTGCACAGCCCGTATGGCGGACTCGTTCGCCTCAAGAAGGCGGATCGATCTGATCCAGCACCCGGTTCGCCGTGATTTCCGCCAGCATGATGCTGTTGGAAATACCCAGCAGGGCGTTGCGCGAACCGCCGTCCAGATGATCCACCAGGTGATGGACCATCACGTCGACCGAGGCCAGCGTTTCGACCAGATAAACCACCAGGGTTTCGGTAGTGATTTCTGGGGCCACGGTAAACATCGTGCTGGGAGTACGCGGCGTGGCTTTGATGTCGGCAGTTGAGGGGAAGTGGAAGTCGAGGGCGCGTTCGGCGGCTTCGTTGAGTTTGTTTGAATCGGATTTATATGGGGATGTCGGATCTGTGTCCGGGGGATTGGGTGAAGGCTTTACCATATGCGGGATCCTCAATGGAGCGCCGGCCCTCTTGCTGCTAAACGAAAAGGGAGGCAGCTGTACGCAGGTTAGCAGACCGGGGATCCAGCAAACCGGCGCGCTCTAAGGCGCCCTGCGCACAGCTACCATCGAGTGCAGGCAATGCCTGACTGATAGAGCTTGTGCACTTCACCGGAAAACCACGAGCTGCTAAACCCGATCACTGATGGGCAGTGACGGGAATAAGTTACCGAGCGGGGCAGAGGCGCACAAGCCGGCGGATTCTGGCGTAACCGTAGGCAACGGCGCAAGGTCTTGTGGCTTTCAGGAAGTAAGTTGTAGGGCGCTTAAACACGTGCCTTCTGCGGATGTTTAAAGTGCATGAGCGAACGTTTCTAAATCGGGGATGAATCGCTGACTGCACTACCTGAAGTTGACCAAATTTGTTGCATCGCACGCGCCAATCCGCAACACTTCGCTCAACAACTAACCCTCACGACCGGCGTGGCTTGACCATCTGGTTGGAGGGGAAAAAGCCGGCGCGAGCCGGTTTTTTCGTTTCTGAAGTACGAAAAATGCAGGGATCGCCTGAGCTAGAGCCTCAGCGCACTCGCATCTACATCGACGGATACAACTTTTACTACGGCTGCTTACGGGGGCTCCTTACAAGTGGCTGGATCTGCAGGCGTACCACGACGCAATCACCGGACAGATCGACCCTGTCATTGTCACTAACGACACGGACATTGCACCGGCGCTGGAAATGATCAGGGCATACACCCAGGTAATTATAGGTGCAGTCGTCCCGACAACTGATCACACCCGACCACCCAACACCGACCTGGTGCAGCACGCGCACTGGACGCGTAGGCAAATCAATTCGAGCGAACTTGCATCCTGCGTCGACTCGGCCAAATGGGCAATGCATTGAGCGATGAAAACGTCATTTTTGTACGCTTCTACGTGAAATCTGAGTCCTGATCCTTCTGCGCGAAGTGCGGATTTCAATCTCAGGCGCGTTCTTTTCTGACCCGAAAACGGAAGCCGACTTTTTCAACACAATCGACCCATTGCAGCCGTTCGGTAGCGACAGCTTAGTACCTGCCGCTAACACCGAGAGGCACAAAGAAAACATTCAAAACTGAACATGCAAGCGGGTAATTATCGGTCGAAACGATGCAGTGTCTGCTCCAGTCCTTCCCGACATTCAGCGACCATGCGCGTCACCAATTCGGCGCAGGTCGGAATGTCGTCGACCAATCCAATGACCTGACTGGCGCAGATAAGTCCGGCGGTTACGTCACCCGACTCCAGGCTCACGAGCCCCCGGTTGCCCGACAATAGGTGCTGTAAATCATCATAAGTCGCGCCGCCAGGGCGCCGCTCAAGAGCAACGATTTCTTGTGAGACGATATTGGTAAAGAATCGGGCGGTTCGCTTGAGCGTCCGCTTGATCAGGGTCGTGTCACGCTCTGTCGCGGCTAACAAAGCAGTCTTGATATCGTCGTGGATGGCGGACTCTTGGGTCAGCATAAAACGTGTACCCATATTCACACCGTCAGCACCGAGGATCAATGCGGCTGCCATGCTGCGCCCATTGGCGATGCCGCCGGAAGCAATGAAGGGAATCTTCAGTACCTTACCCAACGCAGGGATCATGATCAGGGCAGGTACATCGTCTTCACCGCAGTGTCCGCCTGCTTCGAAGCCATCAATGGAAATAACATCAGCGCCGTAGCGCTCCGCCGACAGCGCATGGCGTACAGAAGTGCATTTGTGGATAACCTTGATGCCGTGCTCTTTCAGTCTCGCTATCACGGGCTGGGGATTGTTGCCGGCTGTCTCGACGATACGGATGTCACCGTTGATGATAGCGTCGATCCATCCATCGTAATTCACGTCACTGGCGGTCAGCGACAGCGTGAGGTTCACGCCGAAAGGCTTCGAGGTCAGTTCACGGGTTCGCTCAATCTCACGCCGCAGGTCATCCGGTGTGGGCTGTGTACGGGCCGCCACCATGCCCAGAGCGCCGGCGTTCGATACCGCGGCGGCCAGTTGGGCACGCCCGACCCACTGCATGCCACCTTCAACGATTGGATATTGGATGCCCAGCAGTTCCGTAATACGGGTTCTCATGATGGTCATGTAACGATCTTCTGTTTGTGGGAGGGGGACACGCAGTCGAATGGATTATTCGCGCCCAGCGAAATGGGGATCGCGTTTTTCAAAGAACGCCTTGATGCCTTCCTCCAACGTCGGGAGATCGAACAATTCCTGCTGACGATCCACCTCGTAGTCCAGTTGTGAACGCAGATCATTGCGGCTGGCCGCCTCGCAGATCTGGCGCGCTTCGATCACGCCATGCGCCGGCAAGCGGGCTAGTTGTTGCGCCATCTCCATGGCAGTAGCTGCCAGCGCTTCGTCTTCGACACAGGCGTGGATCAATCCCCATTGCTCGGCTTTCTCGGCGGAGAGTCGCTCGCCCGTCAAACACAATGCCAACGTTCGGGCGGTGCCGATTCGACGCTGGAGGAACCAAGAGGCGCCCGCATCGGGTACCAACGCCAGTTTTTTGATGAAGGGCAGATAGAAGTAGGCAGAGCGAGTTGCGATCACAATGTCTGCGGCAAGTGCCAAACCGACACCACCGCCTGCTGCGCCGCCGTTGAGGGCGATCACTACAGGTACGGGCAATTCATGGAGCTCCGCGATCATCGGGTTCAACGCATTGCGCATGCTATTTCCCGCGCGCGTGCCCCGTGATTCGCTTCCCGCATGGAAAGCTCCACCTCCTAGATCAGCTCCACTGCTAAATAGTTTTCCATTGGCGGTCACCAGCAAAGCCCGCACGGATTTGTCGTCGCGCACCCTTGAAAGCGCATCGCGAACTTCACCAATCATAGCGGTGCCAAGCGGATTGAAGCGTTCCGGTTGATTCAGTGTGATGAGTGCAACGGAACCTTCCCGAGCATAGGTGATGGTCTGATAACTCATGCAGGTATCTCATTCGCTGTAGTGGATTGGCTGTGGCCTGGAGTTTCGTTGACCTGCGGGTTCCGAAGGACAGTTCATGCTCAAAACTAGCGCGAATGATTTGGTTGAAGGAGCTACCCGGATCAGGGGGGAGGGCATGCTTAAGATAAGGGACGGCGGCAATGACCGCTTCTGGCTGTGGATTCAACCGGTAGGATGCATCCAGGAAACTGAAATCACCCTGGGTTTATAGACAAATCTGAACTGCAGTCTTTTGTCTGACGCTGTCATCAACGACTGTTTGTTTTTGACCGGGACCGGGGATAACCGGTCCCGGTCGGCAAGGTAGGACGGATCGCCAACCAGAGTGTGCAATCACAGTACTGTGCAGATTGTCTTCGGCGAGGCCTTCTCTGGTCAGCGCACGTTGCTAGCGTGAGGTTTTGATTTCCAGCACTTCGGTGTAGATGGCGTCGACCGTCTGACCGACCTTGAGGTTCTTCATGCGGGCCTGGAGCTCGGGGTCCTCGACCTTGACAACTTTCACTTTTCCTTCTGGAGGAAGCAAGGTCACTTCATGCTTTTTCAAGTCAATGTGGGTGATCTTCGACGTGACCTTGACCTGACGAAACGCCTCACCGCCCGGATTAGGGTTGTCCTTGTCGGCGCGGGTAATCGCTGATTTGGTGCTGACACCTCTATCGCTGTTGACATCAGTGTCGAGCGTGTAGGCAATCGAGCGGGTAACATATATATCGACCTTATCGCCGACCTTCAGGTTGTGCAGGGCCTTGGCCTTGTCGGTGAGCTGGATGGGTACCTGGCTTTTGTCGGGACCTTCCACAGTGACCTGATAGTTCGCCGCATCGACAGCCAGTACGTGCGTAATGATGTGACTCTCCAGAGCAGTACTGCCCAGCGGCACATCGGCTGCATGGGCCGCAAAGCTGGCGGTGGATATGAGTGAGGCGAGGGCAACAGCGTGAGCAAAGGACCGGATCGGTTTCATAGACCTGCTTTCCATGTGATGGCTGAAGGAGCAACGCAGCGAGCGCGTTGCTCACGCGAAAGCATAGTCACTGATTGCCGATGTGCCTCCTCGAAGCGTCGATAATGCGGGTCAGGACTTCCATCAGCTCGATTTCGATCAGCAGGTTGGAGTTGGGCTTGATGTGCGCGCCCATCTGCCGTTCGCGATAGCCCAGGTGGGCTGGTACGAACAATTTGCGTTTGACGCAAACCTTCATACTGAATGGCCGCTGTTTTCCTGGACGCATCTGACTGGCAGCTTTTTGGCCGATTGTTGCCCGTCACCAGTGGCTGCAATCGGCCCCATAGGGGCCGGAGATTGGGTTGTCGGTGTTGGAGGTGGCGCTGGAGGAGATGTTGGTGCGCGGCGACTGAATTTTGTGGCCTTGTAGGAACGAGCTTGCTCCGGGCGGCGTTCCGACGAAGAACGTGCGGGCACTGAGTGCATTCAGGCAGTGCCCGTTATCGTTGACGTTTTTCGCGGGCAAGCCCGCTCCCACAGGGATCGGTGGTGAACATAAAGTTTATGTCCAACACAGGGGGTATTGCGGTCAGGAGCCTTGCGGGGTTTCCGTGCGCCAGGCGGGCATTGATGTCTTCGATCACTGCCGGCAACTCCACGATCGTGTCGAGCAGGCTGTGTAGCGGTTATGTCGGCAGGCGCGTGAGGGCGTCCTTTGGACAAGCGTACGGGTCATGCCCATTGAGCCGCGCCGACTGGATCAAACTCATGAGGCAGTCGTGCGGCTGGACAATCGCATCGTATTTCCTTTTAGTGAATTCCTGAGGATCAAGCATGAGATCCGATTGGCTTGAGCCTGCTTTGGAGCCCTGAATGAAAGTTGGCGTAATCTCCGATGATTGGAATGACCATCTGCTGAAGTGCGGTCCCCAAAAAAAGGGACCGCGGCACAGCCTGCATCGCTGACTCGCTGGCCTCAAGCGGGCGGATCGATCTGATCCAGCACCCGGTTCGCCGTGATTTCCGCCAGCATGATGTTGTTGGAAATGCCCAGCAGGGCGTTGCGCGAACCATCGTCCAGGTGATCCACCAGGTGATGGACCATTACATCGACTGAGGCCAGCGTTTCGACCAGATAAACCACCAGGGTTTCGGTGGTGGCCTGCGGGTCTACGGTAAACAGGGTGCTGGGAGTGCGCGGGGTGGCTTTGATGTCGGCAGTTGAGGGGAAGTGGAAGTCGAGGGCGCGTTCGGCGGCCGTGTTGAGTTTGTTTGAATCGGGTTCGTATGGGGATACCGGATCGGTGTCCGGGGGATTCGGTGTGACCTTGAACATAAGCTAAGTCCTTTAGTTTGCGCCACCCCTCGCGCTACTAAACTAAAGGGGAGGCAGCTGTACGCAGGTTAGTAGACCGGGGACTTAGCAATCCGGCGCGCTCGAAAGCGCCCTACGCACAGCTACCATCAAGTGCAGGTTTGTTATGACCTGACTGACAGGAGCTAGTGCACCTTGCTAAGAAACACCGGGCTACTAAACCCGATCACTGATGAGCAGTGACGCGAATCAAGTTACCGAGCAGCCCCAAGGCGCACAAGCCGGCGGATTCTGGCGTACCCGTAGGCAACGGCGCAAGGTCTTGTAGCTTTCAGGAAGTGAGTTGTAGGTCGCTTAAACAAGTGCCTTGCGCGGATGTTTAAAATGCATGAGCGCACGTTTCTGCACGCCTGATTTTGCGCCCGGCAAGCTCACCTTGCAGGTCTGCGGCGGCAAAGTTTTCACACAGGCTGGCTCCAAAGTGGTTGACCAAATCTGTTGCATCGCACGCGCCAATCCGCAATAATTCGCTCAACAACTAACCCTCACGACCGGCGTGGCTTGACCATCTGGTTGGAGGGGGAAAAAGCCGGCGCTAGCCGGTTTTTTCGTTTCTGGAGTACGAGAAATGCAAGGATCGCCTGAGCTAGAGCCTCTGCGTACTCGCATCTACATCGACGGATACAACTTTTACTACGGCTGCTTACGGGGGACTCCCTACAAGTGGCTGGATCTGCTGCCCCTCTTCGAAAAACACATTCTACCGTCTGCGCTGGTCAAAGATGTTGACGACCATATTCGGCAATCGGCCTTACTGGCCGCTTCCTCGATCAAGTTCTTCACCGCGAAAATCATTGAGTCCGTTGCACGGGCTCCTGACTCTGTGTCGTCCCAGGCACGCTATCACACTGCTCTGCGCAAGCTACATGACGGCCGGATCGAGCTCATCGAAGGCTACTACGCCGTGAACAAGATGAAGGTCAAAATCGTCGATGCCGAGGAACCTGGCCGGCCACCTCGGGAGTGCCAGGAGATCCAGGCATGGAAGGTCGAGGAGAAACAAAGTGACGTGAATCTGGCCCTGCAGGCGTACCACGACGCCATCACCGGGCAGATCGACCATGCTGTCATTGTCACTAACGACACGGATATTGCTCCGGCGCTGGAAATGATCAGGGCATACACTCAGGTACTTATCGGTGTAGTCGTCCCGACAACTGATCACACCCGACCACCCAACACCGACCTGGTGAAGCACGCGCACTGGACGCGTCGGCAAATCAACTCGAGCGAGCTTGCAGCCTGCCAATTGCCGCGAGTCATCTCCGGCAAGCGCCCGACTACCAAGCCAGAGTCTTGGTATGGGCAACCAGAGCTGCTGAAGGAAATTATGGAACTCGCGATCCCTGTCCGCGGAAGTCGTGCCGCCGCCCACAAATGGATGGAGCAGCCGAACCCATACCTTGACGGCGAGAGCCCGATCGAGCTTGCGGAAACAGTGGAAGGCGCGAACCGTGTTTTGGAGTACATTAGGAGCTGGATTTCGCAGCGTGCTCAGCCGTTAGCGCCAGACGTTGGGGGGGCGAGTGCGATTGAAGAATGACCGCTGTTGGCCGATAGCTGTAACTCAGCAGTGCATGCGCGGCTATCCACGCTCCCGATCTAACACGTCCCGTCCCCTTCTGAAGAGCTTTTCGAGGGGTGAAAGCTAGGGAGTGAGCAAGGCAACAAAAACTCGCTCCCGCTATTCGAAAAATATCGTAATCTCATCCTCAGAACGAGCGCGGGCACACCTCACCGCTCGACCATGGTCACCAGAGCTACTGGTGCGGTTCAAAGGATAACCTCACCACTATGAGCCCGACTTTCTACCTGCCACGCAGACTGTCTGCAAACGATAAAACGTACTCGGAAGGAGAGTTGCTGCTCACTTCGAACTACGTGGTTGTTCTCTCAGAGCCCGGAGGCGGCAAAACCGCACTTTTGAATAGCCTAGCCGGACTGCTGGGCGTTTTTTCCGTAAGCGCAAATGTGTTCAGCTATCGAGGGGGCGCAACACAAAACTCTGCGCTTGTGATTGATGCATTCGATGAGCTGGCAAAAATTGATCACACGGGTATCAATAGGCTTCTCGCTAACGCAAGCCATGTGAATCCGACGCATGTCATTATTTCGAGTCGCTCTAGCGAATGGGACAATGCGGCTACCTATGCTTTTGCGGAATTTCTGGGGCACGAACCTCTGGTAGTTAGGCTGTGCGAGTTCGACGAAGATGAGCAGCGGGCCATATTCGATGACCATGCAACAGGAGAAGATTTTGCAGCTTTCCGCGCTGAGGTAGCCAGATTCGACTTAGATGCATTGCTTCCAAATCCTCAGTTCCTAAAATTATTTGCAGATGCATACCTTGAGAGCAATAGGCACTTTCTTGACAAACGATCAATTTTTTCACAAGCGGTAGAACGCCTCGCAAGGGAAGTAAACCCAAAAATCGCTAACAAATCTAATGCAGTCTCCATTGCTGACAAAGTCTCTTTCGGATCTGAGATTTTTGCTAAGGTGCTGCTGTCTGGCGCAGAAGGCTTAACTACAAGCGAGGCAAGTGAAAGCCGCGTGTACCCGCTGTTGGAATCACTATCCCGCAGAAATATGCCTCCCACTGATATCCTAGCTACTAGGCTTTTCAAGCCTGGCGATTTTTTGGATCAACACCGTCCAGTTCACAAAGTTGTGGCGGAGTATTGCGCAGCGGACTACTTGACGAAACGAATAGCTGACCCAGCCGACTCGCTCACCCTCTCAAAATGTCTGCCAATCATTGCACCTAACTCCACGGTGCGGGATGAATTACGCGGCCTTCTTGGATGGATGGCGTCGTTAGGAAATAGGGGGATTCAAGAAGCTACAATTCAGCTCGATCCATATGCTGTGCTAGCAAACGGTGACCCTTCCCAGTTAGAGTCTTCGTCGAAGCGATTGCTCATACGTCGACTAAAAGATGTTGAAACTAAAGACCCTTATTTTCGAAGAGGCGACTTTTGGAGACGATTCAGTATCGCTGGTTTTTTCACCAAAGATGTGATGGATGAAATCCGGCCTATTCTAGAACCTGCCAATGAGGGGCATCTCCGAGATCTTATTCTCGAACTTTTGATAGGATCCAAGGCTGTCGAACAGCTGGAGAAGGAGTTACAGCGACTCCTACTAGCGCCAAATGAGTCTGAAAGTGCTCGGCTACTTGCGAGTAAGAGTTTGCTCGAAATGGCTGAGCATGATCATTTATCTGACTTGGCAAAATTAATACATGAAGGAAGTCAATCCTCTCTGCGGGTCGCGGCTGACATTTTTGAATCAGTGTGCCCAGATTCATTTGGCCACACCATTCTCTTAGCATTTTTTCAGGCCTGTGCTGATCTCTATCCACGCGGCCATGACCATTATGACCGAACTATAGGCGCACGTTATTTTGTGAAGCGCCTTATTAATACTCTAAACTTAGACACAGTTGAGTGGCTTCTGGACGAATTGTGTAAGTATTTAGTTTGCACCTGCGGCAAAGAGTATTATGAGTGTGAATGCAGAACAGGGGCCAGCAAAATCATCGGTTCAATGCTGGACCGATTCTTCGAGTTGGCGCTCCCTCCCTATGACCCAATCCGTATATGGAAGTGGGTAGAAAATTTAAATTTCTATCAGCGGAAAAGTGCAAGTCAAAGCAGAGCGGTTCAGGTGTTACAAGCAGATACTCAGTTACGCCAAGGAATAGTCGCGCACGTGTTTGGGACGCTCGCTAGTCGTGACGCGATTTTTGAAACCAGAATCCACAAATTCGACTTTCACTCACATTCAGGCCTTGGCTTGTACAGCGATGACCATAAATTTTTAGTGGATTTTGCGTTTGAGACTAATAACTCTGTGCTGTGGGCAAGTTTTGTTGCCACCCACCAATACCATAGTAATAGAGAAACACGGCATGCCGATAATTTTCGGCGACATCTGCGAAGTCACGCGCTGGCTAAGCCTGCTTTTATGCGTGAGTGGGTCAAAATCAATAGGTCGGCGGCACATTCAGAACGCCTGCATAGCATGCCGCGTTTGCGCCGGAAAATAGGCCGTAACAAACGTAAGCAACAAAACACTCACGCCGAGAATATCAAGTATGTACAAGAAAATCGGGAGTTCGTTGAATCTGGTCGTCACTGGGGTTGTCTAGTCCGGTTCGCAGACCTTGTGCTGATGCATCCTGATAAAATTGAAGATGAGTTTGGCGATGAATCTATAGTCCGGAACGGGTTGAGAAATTGTCTTGCCTTCATAACTCCTTATGTACCCGATTTATTAAAGCTCGCGGAATTGCGATGCGCCTCTAGGGGGGCATCAACGGAACGCATTCTGTTTGCTGCGTGCCTGGAGATTATGCGTCTAAAACATAGCTTAGATGAGGTTGATCTTCAGCTTTTAAAGTCTTTACGGGCAACTATCAATGTAAATTACAGTGCTGTCACTGAAGACGAAAAAAATGCGCTAAATCGCGAAGTAGATAGACGAGTCTTCTCTTACCAAGGAAGTGCCGAAGATTTCCTCAGAGAATTTATAGAACCACAGCTGGCATCTGCCGGATGCCCGAATGCTGATATTTTGGTACTACGTAGTGACGACGTATTTAGCCATTTGCGCGCAGAGCTTTCCATTGAGTGGTTGATGAATTTTGACACCTTGGCGCTCGGGACACTTGATACGCTATTTGATATAGCTGCACAGTTTTCTAATCCTGGTGCATTGGTGGAAATTATTCATAAGCGCTGTCAAGACTTAATGCCCGCAGATATTGATTTCAACGGAAATGAAGACCTCAACCAGAGAAGAAAATTTTGGTTTGTGCGCGCTTTATATTTTGTCAGCAATATCTCAGAACCCCAATGGGAGTGGCTTCAGGCCGACAGAGATACTATTCATGCTTTGAATGAGCGATCTAATCGGGTTGGTCACCACCACCACCCCTCTTGGCCAAGCCTATCAGCGGTAAAAGTTGAGGCAATTCTTATCGCTTTTATTAGCCAGTGGCCTAAAGTCGACTTGCCAAATCATTGGGGTACAGAAAGTCCAAAAAAAGAAAACGCATATCGCTTTCTCAAAGACTTGGTTTGGTCGTTAAATTCCTTAGAATCCGATGATGCCCTACCGGTACTAGAAAATCTTCTTGCAGACTGTCGTTTCGAGGACATGCATAAAGATTTAATGAGTATTCGCAGTGGTCAGCTAAGAAAAATGGCGCTTAGAGATTTTGTCCCACCTACACCACGAGAAATCGTGGATCTCTTGGACAACGACGCTATTGTTACTGTGGAAGGTTTGCGTCAACTTGTCATAGAAGAACTTCATAGCTTTCAGAAAACTATAGATGGAGGTGAGTTCAACACGGGAGACCTTTTTTATGACAAAGAAGAGCGGCTGGATGAAGTGCCCGCAACGCTAATTATTGCTGAGCGTCTACATCTGAGACTTGAGCCACAAGGTATATCTGTAACACCGGAGCATCAGCTAAAAAATGCTAACCGGAGCGACTTCACCATGACCAAAATGATTGGTGGAAAAAGGAAGCTGCTCGTCACAGAAGTGAAAGGTCAATGGCATAAGGATTTATACAGCGCCGCCCAAGCTCAACTGCATGCACGTTACTCCAAACATCCAGATGCCGAAGAGCAAGGCATTTTCCTGGTTCTATGGTTTGGTAAAGACGAACTGGTAGCGGGGCGCAAGAGACATGGTATTGAAACCCCTAAGGAGCTGAAAAGTAGTATTGAAGCCGCGCTCCCTCCGCAGCTAATGGGGTTGGTAGATGTGTTTGTCCTGGACGTATCTAAATCCAGAAAGTAAGAAATTCTAGTTGGGTAATTGCACAGACTTTCCCACCCGTTTGCATTCGACCTGACCAGTCATTTGGATCGGATTTTACCAGCACACTTCGCGGACATGACCGGCAGAGAACGACCGAGGCTGTGTAAAAACGTTTTTGAGTAGGTTTATCCGTCTGAACCGGAGTAAAAACCGCGATCCTACGCAAATTTCAGGCCTGCTGATTAACCAAGAGAGCCGTCAGATTTTACGTAGCAACGCAGACTTCAAAATGGTGTATGCGTTTTTACACAGCCTGGACCCGTAGCGGACATAGGAGGAGCTATATTGTTTCGAATCGATCACTCGGGTCCGACTGGCCTAATGAAATGATCAGCGGCCTATGAACTGAATTTTATGCCATATAATTAAAGCCGCTCAGTGTAAGAAGGAGCTGCAACACATTGTTAGACAGAATGACAAAAGTAAGCGCGTAAAGTTATTAAATAATATGCAATTCGCTATTATTTTCCATTTTCTTCACCAAGCCTCATCACCGCCAGCCTAATACTCCACTTGCAGTTTTTTTCATTTAGATCTTTTAAAAGCTTCTTGGTTTCTCCTTTAGAGGTTATCCAGTCAATTGAAATTTTACATGCCGGACTATAATTATTTTTTTCACCATAATATTTCAGGCTTTTAATAGTCTGTGGCAGGGCGATTGAATTGGTTAGAAATAGTCTATATAGCTCACTATTTTTTTCTTTTATAATACCGGGGTTTTTGTAAATATCAGGAAGCTCATTGTAGTAAATCACGCCGCTGAGCTTAGGAGGATCGTTGTTTTTATCTTTGCTTTCATCTTCTCCTGAGAATTTAAAAACAATACCGATATCCTGTACGAAGGCAGGATGATCTCCCGTATTTGAGATTGCAACCTGTATACCTTTTAAGGAGTGCCCAGAGTCTTCATGCTTGATCACGTTAAAATATGCATTGGCTGAAATAATAGTTAGCTCGTCTTTAAATCCTATGACATATTTCCTAATGATAGGTTCAGCCCAGGCGAAAGTTGCAATCGCTGCCAAAAACAATGCTAAGAACGCACTTATTTCGCTCGAATGTCTCCTCCAATCTAGCAGAGATCCACATTCTATGCACTTTTTAGACTTTATATTTATTTTGCTCTGACAATCCTTGCACACCTTTTTTTCATCCATAGTTTTAACCCCTTAATTGCTCTGCTCTACATGTAGCTCGGACTTTCTGCAGGATTGATGGCTGTGATTGCTTGTTTCGCTTCCCAAAGCGCTGCATACAGCCATTCCTCGCAAAATACCGGCGGGTGGTGAACAACGCGGGGCGTTTTGATGAGGTGGTGATGTATGTCGGCGAGAATATTTCCCACCACCTGTCGGAGTGGGCAGTCCCGGTTGACAGTCGATCAAGTACAGGGTGCGGGCCATTGCGCACTCGAGCAGGAGGGTGAGTTGAGCTTGCTGTTTTTCCATGTTTGCCATAGAAATCTGCCTGTAAAGAGCATAGGAGCAGTTAAGCAGAGTTCACGAAAACTGAAGGAAATCAAGAAGGGATCTCTTCCGCAGTCACTGCATCTAGGGACAGGTTGAAGGTTTAGGAAAATTCAGGGCAAATTCAGGGCCATCATAGACCGTAAGACGCTACGGGTGAAGGACGGAAGCATTGTAGTTGCTGTGCTGAAACGGTCCAATGGGACGCGAAAATGGGTTCGAATCCTTGGAGTCGCGAGGGTGTCCATCTCAGTCGTACTAGGCTCTGTACGAAAAGTAATGTCGCAAACACCGCATGGCACAGGCCAATGAGACCATCGCAGCAAAACTTTTCGCGAGCTTGTCGAAGCGTGTAACGATGCGGCGGTTCTCCTTCAGCCATCCGAACATGCGCTCGATGATGTTGCGCTGTCGGTATTTGCGGCGATCAAACAGCCTGGGTAAACCCGGTCGAGGCTTGCGCTTCATGCTTCGCAACGGGATCACTGGCTGCATCCGATAGCGATCGCAGTAACGGCGCAAGGCCTCGGCGTCATAGCCCTTGTCGGCCAGCAGCCATCGACAGCGTTTGCGGGGACGGCCGCGCAGGCTTGGGATGTAAGCCTCATCCAGCAGCGGTTGGGCATAGGCGATATCGCTGGCCTGCCCGCCTGAAAGTAGAAAGTGCAAAGGCACGCCATTGGCATCGCACAGCATGTGAGTCTTGGTCGTCAGGCCGCCCCGGCTGCGGCCGAGCGCGTGGTCTTGCGGTTCTTCAGGCTCCCTTTTTTCCCGGCGCCTGATGAGGCTCGGGTTGCACGCACAGCGGTGGAATCGATCATCCAGGTGTCCAGGTCGATCAAGCCTTGCTCGTTGAGTTTGATGTGAAGACGTTTGAGCAATTGATCGAAGGCGCCTCGGTTGCGCCAATCACGAAAGCGTTGATAGACCGTAGACCAAGGCCCGACACGCTCCGGCATGTCTCGCCAAGCAGCGCCTGAGCAAAGCACCCATAGGATGCCATTCAGCATCAAGCGATCATCTGCCCTTGGGCGACCACCGTGCCGGGTTCGATGAAGAGGTCTGCAACCAATTCCCAGGCTGCGTCGGGGAGTTCATACCGTTTGGCCATCGTGGGCTCCTGCCTTTGATGGACGCGGACTCTACTGAATCCCGACGTATACGGGGTTCAAATGAGTTTCAGCTGATTTCGTACAGACCCTAAGACGATTAACTGTCGTCAGTGTAGTCATCTAGAAATGGTATCGCTGATTCCCTGCCTTGATGGATAGTGGAGTGGTCTAATGACCGGACACCCATTTAGGCGCTGAAAGGCCTGCTTTTGGTGGCTAACCCGAGCGACATCTCTGGAAGGGGGCCCGGCCTGACGTCATTGGCGATAATCGGCCAATTTGCGACAGTCAAAATATCCCTGCATGACGCACGGCCTGATCTACACTTCACCCAATCTTTCCATTGATGACGCGCTCTCGTCCTTGTGGCCTAACAGACCTACCCGTGATCTTGCAGAGCAGTACATTCGGCATGCGCCACGCCAGATCGACACCGCGTTCCAGCGCCGCATTGAAGCTGCGTTCGGCTGGACATGCGTTGAAAGGGCCGATGTTGGGCAATTCATTCAAGCCGAAGCCGCTTCGCAGCTCGGTTTGATTCAGGTGTTAGGACACACTGAATGCGGGTAGCTTGCTCACCAATTATGAGAAAACGCCATGACCTTTGATAACGGGCTCAAGATCCTGACCGTGCTTGGTGCGATGGCCAGCTTTCTCTGGGGTGTGTATCAATGGCGGGAAAAATCGTCGCAAGAACTCGAAGCGCAGAAGCAGGAGTATGCGCGCCTAATCGAGACTCGAAGAATCGAAGCCACGAAGCCGTTTCTCGTGCGTCAACTAGCTCTATACGCAGAGGCCACGAAGGTTGCGGCACAGGTAGCAACTCAAGGCAACTCTGACTCCGGGAAGAAGGCGTTGGTTCGTTTTTGGGAACTTTATTGGGGAGAGCTTGCGCTCGTGGAAAACCATTCGGTCGAAACCGCCATGAAACGAATGGGGGAAGCGCTTCGTACCAATGCTTCAACTCAGGAGCTTGAGCAAGCCTCTCTCGCCGTGGCTCATGCGTGTAGAGACTCACTGGACCGGTCTTGGGGCATCAGGGCCTGGTCCTCCCCGGACGAGGCGGCATCCCCGGCCCCTCATGTCAAACGTTAGCCGTCAGGAGTGCGCCGTGTCAGACGAGAAACCTTCCATTAATTGGGGCACGTTTGTGGCGCAGACTGTCCTTGCTGCAGTGCTTAGTGCCGGTGCGATCGGCGCCGTTCTGAATTACTTGTGGCTAGACCCCAAAAAGTCCGCCGTGGCGTGGAAGGAGCTCTCTCTAGAGCGTGTCATCGCGCCTATCGTCCTGAACCTCGATCGAACGAAGATCGCGTACGCGCGGTATCAGAAGGAGAGTAGCTTTGGTTTTGCTGCCATGCTCTACGAGAGCAATCGTAGAAATAGAGAGATCATTCTAGCGAACGGGCATTTGCTTGGTCGCTCACTACGACATCTGGACAAAGCGATATGAGGCGACTCTCGGAGACAGGAAGCTGAAACCCGATGAAAAGTTCGAACTCGGATATGCTGATCTTTCGTTCGAGCCGTGCAGCGAATTCCCAAAGTTGTCTGAGGAAAAGTTTCGCCAAGTCTTTGAGCGCTTTCGCAAAGACGTCAAGAAAGACGGCTAACCTTGGCTTTATACAATCCCGACAATTAAAGTCAGAAAGCTTCCTCGCTTCTAAAATTTTTCAAGAAGGCTGTAAGCGGCCGGTAACCGTCCGGCCAAGTCATCTGCCCAGCCCCGCCCCGCAAAGCCAAGACATGGTGTGCACTTAAATACGTGGACACTTTCGCCCTTAATGCTGGGATTCTGAAGGTGTGTTCAGCGACCCCTTACTCCGATAGAGTTTCGGTCCATGATGATGCTCCATGCCGCGTGGCGGCAAAAGTTGGGGAGAAGTGTGGTCTTGGCAAAGGGGGGCGGCAGGGTAAGACTGCGCGGCCATCGCCTCGTCGGCGGTGATCATGCGTATCACGTCGCGTTGGACCAATGCCCAGCGGTCCAGTGTCGTGTTCTTGTCCATGGCTTTTCTTATGCATGCCACCCTCTGTGATGGTGGTGGAATGGTGGCAATTTTGGCTCGTGTGAGGTATATAAGTGAGGAACGAATCGTTATTTGTGATAAGGCTCGATATATGGAAAACGGCGGAAAAATAACAGATGAAAAATTTGATTTAAAATCAGATTTAATAAATGTAACTCCGTTAGTGTTGCTAATATGTGCTGCAGCTGCTGTATATTGTTACGTTGATGTTTTTGGGTGGCAATTTTCCAAAAATCAAAGCGACTGGTCTGCTTTTGGTAGTTATATTGGCGGGATTTTTAGTCCGTTGGTGTCGTTCATAACATTGTTGGCGGTTTTAAAAACTGTTGCCTTGCAGCGTGAGTTATTGGCGACGCAGCGTTCGGAGTTTAAGTCTATGCAGGCGCTGCAGCAAAAAACCTTTGATGTTCAGCAGTCCCAGATTAACGAGGCAGCTATCAAGTCTTATGTTGATGGTATAGCGCGATTCAGGGAGTTTGGTTTGCAGATGATAGATAGGCATATTCTTCTTTTTGAAAATAAATTGGATAGGGCTGAGGCTAATATTGGTAGATATAATGAAGTAATGACGGTCAACCGTATAGGGCTTAAGCCAGGGTTGATGAGTGAGGCGCTGAGGCAGAAAGAAACTAGTGCCAAAATGATAGAGCACCTCGTAGCCCTGTCCGTAACCATCTCCCAAGATGAGTTTTCGACAATTGAAAGTATTCAGGATTTTTATAGAAATGGTATGTCGAAAGTTTTTTCTAATGAGGTGGCTGAATCTGAATCCTGCTGAGTTACAGCATTCTCTTGCGGCTGAACTCTAACATCAGCCCAGGCGACAGCGTGATCTTATGTCGGGGGCCAAGGGGAGAGATTTATTTTGCCCCTGTCCCCTTTTTGGAAACAATGGCTCTCAGTGCTAGCGCCTCCGCAAACAGAAAAAGGGCCATGCTCAACACCGAAAGTCACAGCTTCATCATAGGCCCCCAGTTACCTAAACTGCCGCAGGCTAACGTGAAGCTTAAGCAGCATTTTGGCGGTCAGCTGAAAACGCGTGTTAGATCTCCAACGTTCCCGCACAGATAAGCCCCCCTAACATCGCGAAGAGCATTGAAATCAAGCCGCCCAGAAGTGCGGATAGTGCATGAGTTCTAGCGTTCGGCTTGCCCTTCCAGTCTGGATGGTTCCAGTTTGTCGCTAGTTTCAGGCCAAGCCACCCAATCATGGCTGTAGGTCCCGCTGACACCTCAAGACCAATTAATATGGTGAAGAATAACCGTTCGATTACACCCGTGATCCATGGGGGAACGCCTTTGCTCCCCTCCGACAGTCGTGGCTTCGGCGAATCACCCAGCCACCAACGAAGGGCTTTTAGAAAAATCCAACATACGATGCCACCGCCCACCAACGACAACATCAAACCAATGACCCATTCCTCTTTCATTCGGTCCTCCGAGCATCTGTTGGTTACGCCAGTGAATAGTCAGAAGTATAGCTGGCTGTCCGCGACTTAGAGTTTTGATGTTGTTCACTGCCGGCCTTTACAAGGACTAGGCTGTAACCGCCAAGCTTTGACTTTAGTAGCCAACGGGCGAAAAAAGCGAAAAAAAGAAAAAAAGCGAAAAAAAGAAAAAAAGTGACAAAAAGAAAAAAGAGAAAAGAGAAAAAAGAGACGGATTTATTTAGTCAGTTTCTTTTTTTGAAAAAATAAATTTGTCCCCTTTGTTGTTTTTGGCTCAGTCTCCTTCCAGTCGCACTGTGCAATAGATAAAGTGAGTCATGGGGGCGATTTTTCATTATATCAAGAAGTTGTTTGAGTGTTAATTTAGAGGTAATGCATCGATTTGGGTCTGAATGTTAACTTTATCGCCTTTGAGTTTCTTTATTTCCGTACGCGCCGTTTCCATGATGGCAATTGCGATTTCCTTTTGGTCTAGTGGCGCGTACATAACGCCTGCGGCACCTCGACGATATTCCATTTCTGCGGCGAGAATTTTTTGGTCAAGAGCTTGTAATCGATTTTCAAGTTCGAGGCGCTTTGATGTGAGTGCGGTTTGGCGGATATCAATCTCATCTTGTTTTGCTTTCGCATCCGCTGCAGTTTTGGCACTTTCGACACCGGCGTTGATAGATACAGTTGCGATGGTTGTGAAAGTTACTAGGAGCACGATCACAGCAAGCATGAAATGCCGATGATTTCTAGCGCGAAGCCATTGCTCTGCTGAAATGCTTAATGGCAAAACTTCACCAAGTTCCAGTTGAATGAGCTTTGCACGTTCGTCAGCCGGAAGCTCGTGTACCCGAGCCATTAGTACCTTGAGGCGCACAGATCGATGCATCGCCCATGTCCAAGCAGCAACGGTAACCAAGTACCCGACTAGGGCATAAGGGCTTGTGGCGACTGTAGGCAGAGCTTTTAGAGCTTGAATGATGAATTCCATGCCTACCCACCTTTTTTCGGGTTTGATAGCCTCAAGAGTAGTACAGGGAGAAAAAGAGGCCAGCCGAATTGAACGAAGGGAACAGCTTTTTCTGCTAATTTCAGCACGTCTTTCTGACTATTTGTCGTCTGGCTTGAAAGTCCACTATTGGCCGATTCTGTTGAAAAAGTAGCTCATCTGGCTGACCTGCGGCAAAATCGCTTCATTGGCCGGAGGGGATCACGCAGCATGATGGGACAGTTATCGAGTGGGCAGGAGCGACTGTTTTACTCGTTCAACCTTGAAGATCACATCCCAGCCAATCACCTTCTGCGCAGCATTGATCGGTGTCTCGATCTGAGCGACCTGCGCCATTACCTCGCCGATTTTTATAGCCCGATCGGGCGTCCGTCGATTGATTCTGAACTGATGATTCGCATGCTGATCGTGGGCTATTGCTACGGCATTCGCTCAGAGCGGCGGTTGTGCGAGGAGGCTCATTTGAACTTGGCTTATCGCTGGTTCTGCCGCTTGAGCCTTGAAGATGAAGTCCCTAATCACTCGACGTTTTCCAAAAATCGACACGGCCGTTTTCGAGACAGTGATCTGTTTCGCTGGTTGTTCAATGAAGTGCTGCGTCGCTGCATGGACGCCGGTCTGGTCAAGGGCGAAGGCTTTGCCGTGGACGCCAGCATCATCAAAGCGGATGCGAGTCGGCAGCGCGGCGTACCGGGTGATGAACCGGTCAACTGGAGCGATCCGGCCCTGAGCACCCGCGCCGTGCGCGAGTACCTTGAAGGCCTCGATGAAGAGGCTTTGGCCGAAACGCTACCGAAGCGCCTGTCGCTGACGGATCCTCAAGCCCGCTGGACCGCTGCTCCAGGCGGCCCAGCTTTCTACGCTTACTCCACGAATTATCTGATCGATACCGAGCACGGCGTGATCATGGATGTGGAACCCACACCGGCTCATCGAACCGCAGAAGTCGAAGCACCAAGACGATGATCGATCGGGTCGAAGCGCAGTTCGACATCAAGCCGGAGCGCCTCATTGGCGATACCGCTTACGGTACCGCGCCGATGCTGGCCTGGATGGTGGAGGAAAAAGACATCGAGCCGCATGTGCCGGTGTGGGACAAAACCGAGCGCAAGAACGAC
The DNA here is from genome assembly GCF_902497995.1 of Pseudomonas fluorescens. Taxonomy (GTDB): domain Bacteria; phylum Pseudomonadota; class Gammaproteobacteria; order Pseudomonadales; family Pseudomonadaceae; genus Aquipseudomonas; species Aquipseudomonas fluorescens_BK. Next base: position 143,782 of record NZ_CABVII010000019.1, read on the forward strand.
AGTTTCTCGAGCAACGATTTCCACTGGAATGAAGAGGCTGAGGAATACCGCTGCCCGGCCGGTAACATATTACGCAGCGAATGGCGTGCCTTCAAGAACGAGCGTTCGCACGTCACAAAAGCCAACACGATCATCTTCCGCTCCAGACAGACCGACTGCGCAACATGTCCGATGAAAGCCAAGTGCTGCCCGAACACTCCGATTCGCAAGATCGTCCGCAGCGTCCATGAAGCCGCTCGTGATGTGGCTCGACGCATCGCAGCGACGCCGGAGTACGTGCGCTCTCGCCACGAACGTAAGAAGGTCGAAATGTTGTTTGCTCACCTCAAGCGCATCCTGAAACTGGATCGCTTGCAACTACGTGGCATGAGTGGCGCGTCCGATGAGTTCACGCTGGCGGCCGCGGTACAGAACCTGCGACGTCTGGCCAAATTTGCATCTCAAGGGCCACCTTCTACGGGATAGGTGCGCCTGCACGAAGCAAAAAATCTCAAACTAACCCACTAACAGAGCAGCAAAGGTCAACGAAGGGCCGAGAAACCACTCAATGTGATGAGTAGGTTCTCCGGTGGTGGTCGTGCCTGAGTTCAGGCGAGCTGAAAATCCGACTTTTTCAACAGAATCGGCCGATTGTTGCCCGTTACGACTGGCTGCAATCAACCCCATGGAGGCACTTTCTGAACGATTAACCCCAACCATACTCAAACCGGTTCCCACCCCTCGGGATGACTGGACCAAGGGCTTTCAGGAGCTCCAGCAGAAAGTACGCGAGTTACATGTCCGTGCACACCTACCGGTGGTACTGGATACGCTGGCAGCGGGAGGTTCGGTGACCTTCAAGTATTTGGGCAGCGGCGCGGTCTGGGGCAAGCGGATGAGTGGCACGTTCGTTGATGTGACGACTCAGCCGATTCTGGTGACGCGCAGTTTTCTAGAGGTGGTCGGGTTCTGGTCGATGCAGGCTTTGGTAAGTACCCAATTGTCTTGGGGGCGCCGCGTTTAGCCAGTGAGCGTGCGTTATCGTTAACGACCTTCGCGAGCAAGCTTGCTCCTACAGCGGGCCGTGTTTGGGGGTTGTTTATGGATGAAATTGAAATTTTGTCACTGTCTCCCGGTGGTCGTTATTGTGTTCAGGCGACGGTTTGGGAGGCGGGTAATAGCCACTGCGTGTATTCGCCGCACATCATTGATACCGAGCTTGACTTCTGCCTGTTCAAATTTGCAGATCGTCGCTGGTCATTGGATGGTGATACTTGGCTGAGCGCGAATTTGCTTGAGGTCATGTTGCGCAAGTATCCAGGGGATCGGATGGGTACAGGGGTGAGGGTGGTTATCGATTGTGCTCGCCGGACTGCGCTTTGCGGTGAGGGGCCGGAGATTGGGTTGTCGGTGTTGGAGCTGGCGCTGGAGGAGATGTTGGTGCGCGGCGGATGAAGCTCGTGTAGGAGCGAGCTTGCTCGCGAAGGACGTGAAGGCGCCGCGTACATCCGGGCGGTCCCCGTCATCGTTGACGTTTTTCGCGGGCAAGCCTCGCTCCTACAGGGGGGCGGTGTTGGACATAAAATTTATGTCCAACACAGGGGGTATTGCTGTCAGGCGCTTTGTGGGGTTTCTCCGCGGGACAGGCGGGCGTTGATGTCTTCGATTACTGCCGGCAAGTCGACGATTGTGTCGATCAGGTAGTGGGGGCGCGAGGCTTGGAACATCTTGGTGATGCGCGCCCGTTCTTCGGCCAGTTTGTCGGGGGACAGGGCTTTGAATTGGTCATAGGTCAGGCCCAGTGCGTTGCCGGAGCAGGTCAGTGCGACCGTCCACATCCCGGCGCTGCGGCCTTCGAGGATGCCTGGCCAGGTGTCGTCGACCTTTACACAAGCGGCAACGTCGCTGATCCCCAGGGCAATCACGTTGGCCAAGGCCTGGGCCTGGGCCGGGTACGGGCGCCCGTTGGGCACTTCGTCGGTCGCTACGACGTGGTCGGCGACGTAGCCATTGTGGCGCGCCAGCTCTACCACTTTTTCCATGACCACGGCTGGATAACCCGAGCAGGAACCGATTTTCAAGCCCTGGTCGCGCAAGGCAGCGATGGCGTCCAGGGCGCCGGGGATCAGCGCCGAGTGCAGGGCGATTTTCTCGATCTGCAGGGGCATGAACCGCTCGTAAAGCGCGGTGACGTCGTCATCGGTCGGCAGGCGATCGAAGGCTGCACGGTAGCGTTCGGCGATCTGTGGCTGGGTCACGAGGGCCACGGTCTGGTGTTCGGTGAGGGAGGCGAGCGCTTGAAGGCTGCCCCAACCGAAACGCGTGTCAACTGGATTATGGAATCGGGCAGTCATGGCGGGCAATGCCAGTCAGTTAAGACGCGGAACCTGTGGGAGCGGGCTTGCTCGCGAAGGCGGCGGCCCAGTCAATATTGATGTCGACTGACACACCGCCTTCGCGAGCAAGTCGGAACGCCGCATCGCCGCTCCCACATGAATTGCGCTTAACTGACCGGCATTGGTCATGGCGGGTCCTTTGTTTTTGTTGTTGGAAGTGGCCCCATACTCGTGGTCCATCGGGAACAGCACAAATCGATAAATCGCAGGTTTGAATCGGCTGAGCCGATAATAAGCGGCCGGACAAAAAAATCCCGCCAGCCCGGCGTAATGCCGGGCTGGCGGGATTTTTTTGCCTGTCGAAAGCTTCAGCCCTTGGCGTCGCGGATAGAAAAACCGGCCATGTGTTCCAGCCCCTTGATCAATGCCGAGTGGTCCCATTGGCTGCCGCCCAGGGCCGCGCACGTGCTGAACACCTGCTGTGCGTTAGCGGTATTGGGCAGGTTGAGGTGCAACTCTCGGGCGCCTTCCAGCGCCAGGTTCAGGTCCTTCTGGTGCAGGGCGATGCGGAACCCCGGATCGAACGTGCCCTTGATCATGCGTTCGCCATGTACTTCGAGAATCTTCGACGACGCAAAGCCACCCATCAGCGCCTCGCGTACCTTGGCCGGGTCGGCACCGTTTTTCGCAGCGAACAGCAGGGCTTCGGCCACGGCCTGGATGTTCAAGGCGACAATGATCTGATTCGCCACTTTCGCGGTCTGACCGTCGCCGTTGCCACCGACCAGGGTGATGTTCTTGCCCATGGCCTGGAACAGCGGCAAAACGCGTTCGAACGCATCGGCATCGCCGCCGACCATGATGCTCAGGGTCGCGGCCTTGGCGCCGACTTCGCCGCCGGACACTGGCGCGTCGAGGTACTGCGCACCTTTTTCGTTGATTTTTGCAGCGAAGGCCTTGGTGGCGGTCGGCGAGATCGAACTCATGTCGATCACGACCTTGCCTTTGCCGACGCCGGCTGCAATGCCGTCGGCGCGGAACAGCACGTCGTCGACCTGCGGAGTGTCTGGCACCATGACAATGATGAATTCGGCTTCCTGGGCGACTTCTTTCGGGTTGGCCAGGGCGACGGCGCCAGCGGCGATCAGGTCGGCCGGGGCGGCGTCGTGGTGCGCCGACAGGAACAGGCTGTGACCGGCTTTCTGCAGGTTCAACGCCATTGGGTGGCCCATGATGCCGGTGCCGATAAATCCGATTTTAGCCATGAGAAAATCCTCTTGTTTTTATTGCTCTGTTCGCAAAATTCTTGGGGTTTAGCGAGGACGCCTTCGCGGGCAAGCCTCGCTCCTACAAACAACCCGGGCTCCTGTAGGAGCGTGGCTTGCCCGCGAAGAACGATGACGCGGTCTCGGATCAGATTGCGTTATGGGTTTTCAGCCAGCCCAGGCCTGCTTCAGTGGTGGTCAGCGGTTTGTACTCGCAGCCGATCCAGCCCTGATAACCGATGCGGTCCAGGTGTTCGAACAGGAAGCGGTAGTTGATTTCACCGGTGCCCGGTTCGTTGCGCCCAGGGTTGTCGGCCAACTGGATGTGGTTGATCTCGCCCAGGTGCGCGGCCATGGTGCGGGCCAGGTCGCCCTCCATGATTTGCATGTGGTAGATGTCGTATTGCAGGTACAGATTGGCGCTGCCCACCTGTTCGCGTATCGACAGGGCTTGCGCCGTGTTGTTCAGGTAGAAACCGGGGATGTCGCGGGTGTTGATCGCTTCCATCACCAGTTTGATGCCCGCCGCTTGCAGCTTGTCGGCCGCGTACTTGAGGTTGGCGACGA
>NZ_CABVII010000020.1 GCF_902497995.1 Pseudomonas fluorescens
GATCAGAAGGCGTTAAAGCGAAGGGGGAAGTCGGTCGGGCCATGCGCATAACCAAGCCATAATATTGGGCGCTTAGTATATTCCTGACCAAAATATAAATAAATGAATTAACCGCTCATGCCACTAGTCTCAATGCTTGGTTGATCCACCACGCAAAAGGGACTTTCCGCTATGGCATACAACTGCCGTACCTTTGCAAACAGCGCACTACTATGCGTTGAGCTCCCCAAGAAAATGGTCAAAGACTGCTTAAACGGTGATTAAATCCGCTATTTTGGCTCTCAGGACGTTCCGTGCACCACGGGTTGCTCATTAGCAATAATTTAGATACCAAGGAAAATTAATGCCGATAATATTCTGCAATATTGGCTGGATGGAACGCTACGACGGCATAGATGGAGACTCTATCCAGCGAGGCGGGTCGTACAATAATGATTCGATTGGGCATGAGGTCTGCAACTTTACCAATGCAAATGGAAAAGTCTATGGATACGTTCAGTCTACCGGTCGCATCAGTGTCGAAAAGTTAGGGGCCAAAAAGGGCGAGGAATATGTAGATGGCGTAACTGTTGTATGGACTGCCGGACCAGATAGTGGCGGCACAGCAGTGGTCGGTTGGTACAAGAACGCAACCGTTTATCGCGAGCGCCATCGGATTAGTAAGCCATCAAAAACCCACAAAAAAAATGAAATAGAAGTCTATCGAATTTCAGCATCTGCTGGCGATGCTAGGTTACTGCCTGCTTACGAACGCGAGTTCATGATCCCGCGCGCGGTGAAAGGAGGTATTGGTCAAAGCAATGTCTGGTACGCAGACAAACCAGAAAGTGCGGAGTTAGTCGATAAGGTCCTTCTCATGATTGAACGAGACACCAAGCCCGATAGACTGCCAGACGTGGATGCGGAAGCGTTTGGAACAGAGGGAAATCCTCGACTAGTTTCACATTTCCGCCGTGAGAGAAACAGCACCATCGTCAAAAAGAAGAGAGCAGCGGTTTTGGCCGCAACTGGTGCACTGTGCTGTGAGGTTTGTGGCTTCAACTTTGAAAAGGTATACGGAGAGCATGGTGAGAAATTCTGTGAAGTCCACCACCTCACCCCTCTGCACAAGTCAGATCGCAATACTAAAACAAAGCTTAGCGAGCTGGCTGTAGTTTGCTCAAATTGTCATCGAATTATTCACCGAATGAGCCCCATGCCAAGCATTAGCGGGTTAAAAAAGGTGGTTTTTGATAACTAAATGAAAATAGGCCTGCGCTCGACTCCTCATTAAGAAAAATGCAAAAGTCGTGTGTTAGACGCAAAAAATGGTAACTAATATGACTAAGCATACGCAACCAGAAAAGAAGCAGAGAGCTATAAAAAGACTTGCGGAAATATTTCGTGATCATTGGGAAGAAAGTAGGGTTGGTAGCACCAGAATTTTTGAACACGTAATACCTGATGAGTGGCTGATATGCGGAAAATCATCAGGCGGAGGGAAGTATAGAGAGCACATTGTGCCGTGTGTCCTCATCCGTGACCAAAGCATAAAAATGTATCAAGAAGGCAAGATGATTGAAGATGTGGAAAAGATGATTGAGAGGCATCTTGCGATTGTTCTTATTTCAGAAGAAGAAAAAGATCGGCTGGATAAACAACGTGGCTGGAAAACGACCATGCCTGAAGGTTGGGTGTTTGGATCTGGGGATCCATTTGCGCGATTGACCTTATCTGGGATTGAGTTTTCCTGAGAATACGTCTAAATCGTTCACTTGTAACTGGGTGGCTGCATGACACGGTCTCGTCTCAACCTGAACGAAGCGAATAGCCTCTTTGGGTCGATCACTGCTCTTAGCGTCAGGCAGCAATCGGCCCTGAGTGTGTAAAACGCATGCGCCGTTTTGAAGTCTGCGTTGCTACGTAAAATCTGCAGGTGCATGTGTAATCAGTAGACCAGAAATTTGCGTAGGAGCGCGATTTTTGTTCCAGCCCCGACTGTCAAACGTGTTCTAAAACGTTTTTACACAGCCTCGGCCAGAAGCGGACCTTAACTGACGTAACCTTGCTGACGTAACCTTGCTGGTGTGACTTGCAGTGACGGGTCAGATCGAAGCGTAGATGCCCGGCATTGTGACAAATGGAAGCTCAAACAGACCTGGAGTGACAGTAGTGCTCAATCATCTTTATAGGTTTCGCCCTGTCAGTAGCCTGCTTGGCGGTAACAGAGAAAGCGAGCTGGAGGGGTGCTATATCTATTTCTCGCCACCGGAAAAGCTCAACGACCCACTGGAAGGGCACCGAGAGGTCATATGGAAAGGGGATTCGGTCGTATGGGAGAATTTCTTCCAGCACTTCATGGACTGCTTACTCATTCGAAATACTCAATATTTTACTGGTGAGTTTGAAGCTTTAGATTTTCCGATATATCCAAATTATGAAGTTCAAGCAGTGCCACCTGAAAATTACAAAGAGATTGCCGGTCTAGTATCGAGATTTTTTGACTCGCCAAATGTAAAGAGACATATCGCAGTTTTGGCATTTAAGGAGCGAGAAGTAAATCAGAACGAGCTAAGCCTGCACCTGCGGTCGATTCAGTCCTTTGCAATGCATATTATTTCTGAGGTATTAGTGTCCTACAAACTTGTTGAAAAAGGCTACGGTATAAATGGCGCATCGCATGAGGAGCTGCTGGCAGTTTCAACCAATCTTCTAAACTATTTCGAAGGGCTAGGTGATGAGCTGTTAGACGCTGAATTCGATAGTTCTGCATTGGCATTTTTAAGAAGTGATGATTTGGTAAAAGGTTATGCTAGGTCGAAAATAGGCGAGTCTAAAAATTGGACACGGCTTTGCATAGATTTTCCGGAAGAGTTTTTGGCCTCAAGGATCAGACTCACAACCTCTGAATGGTTTGTAAGCTGTTTCATGGAGAATTGTGAGAACTCGGCAATCTGGGGTACGTATGGCAATAACCATCAGGGCGTCTGTCTTAAATTTAAAGTGAATAATGATGAAGGGCAGCCTGGAATCTCGCTCATGAAGCCCGGATTAAAGCAGGGCATAAGGTGGTGGACTCAAACCAAATTTCACTTCAGTAAAGTCTCCTATACAGAAAAGAGCCCCGATCTTGATTTCTTTTGTAGCCTAGCTGGATATGGCGCTCAAGAAGTTATAGATAAATGGTATACCGATAAAAGCGGAAATGTAAGCTCGCGAAAAAGGGATGTTTTCGAGAATCATCCGCAATGGCATGCTAATTATCACAGAGACAACTTTAAAAGCCTTACGGTAAAAACAAGGCACTGGTCGAATGAGCAAGAGTACAGGCTTATTCTAAAGTCTCAGTTTAACTCCTATATTGACGAAGATGATAGAAAGCTTCGTTACACCTTTGATGATCTGGACGGTATTATATTCGGGATAAAAACCATTGATTCAGACAAGTATAAGCTTATCGAAATGGTAGAGAGGATGTGTCGGACAAGAAACCGTGAAGAATTCACATTTTACCAATCGTTCTATGATTCTTCCGCTGATGCCATTCGTTATCGGCCAGTTGCTCACGTTGGCAAACAAGGTGTTAGAACGCATAGGGACTGAGCACCGAGCCCAAGCTGGCCGCCGGTTTGATGAGAAACGGCGACTGCTCAGAGCGATCTCATCGAAGCTCGAAGTGGACAAGATCTAAAAACCTCTCGTCTTTCGAGCTTCCATTCCCTTTCCAGTCGCCACCCCAACGAACTTTGACCCCTAACTTCAGGACGGGCGGGAGTCGGCCAAAAGCGGTCATCCTGCCTACGTACAAAACCAGGAGTGACTCACGTCTTCACTTGCAGTTCCTCCAAGCAAAATCCCACCAAATTCTTTTGGTACAAACCATGGTATACATCATACGCTCGACAAAGACCCATACTAAGGGCCCCGCAATAGACAAGCCAAACTAATGCCCCTAAAGAAATAGCATGCTATAAAAGTAATCAACCCAAATTAAAGTTGGCCATTCAAGACACCAAATCCTACATACCAAGCTTCCTGTAGACCACAAAACAAAACCTTGCTAAGATCAATAAAATTTCGTTCAGGGACGGTAATATTGTGTTTAAAAATATAGGGATCAATAATTTTAAAGGGTTTTCGCAACCTCAAAGAATAAGGCTGGCACCAGTTACACTGATATACGGGCCTAACTCCTCAGGGAAAAGTTCAATCATTCAAGCGCTAATGCTGTTAAAGCAGTCAATAACTAGGCCAAGTGAAAAAGGAGGGTTGGTTTCAACTGGCGAGTACATTGACCTTGGTACTTTTTCATCAATGATGAACAACCACAACACTCAGAACGATTTGGAGTTCTCTGTTGAGTATAGCCCTCTAAAGAGACAGTCTTCAGCTGAAAGAACCAACTTCGGAGACTCTCACAATAGAATTCACGAGTTCACATACTCTTTGTCCGGCAGAGAAAGCAATCACAAAAACGAAGAGTTTACATACCTAAAGAAAATAACCACAAAAATAGTTACAGAGGGCAATAGCAAGTCTCTCTTTAAGCTTTCAATGCAATCAAGCTTAGATGATAAAATACAAACCAACTTTATTCGACGAAGCTTGGCTGCTCGCACCTTCGACTTCGCGGATGCCGATAGTAGCGAGTCTTTCTGTAATTATGTTTCTCGCAAAACAGGCGTTACCGGATTCGATTCCAACCCCGTCCGAAAACTCATTAACAACATAACATTCAGAAGTGATCCTAACTTCTGCACGCCATCTTCCATAATCATTAAAGAAAGCCAGAAGGATGTGGATAACGTAGCTTTTGCCGTATGCAATCAGACTATCACCGAGATTGCCACGGAGTTACAAGATAAATTTGGGACTGTTGCGTATCTCGGCCCCTTGCGACTGCACCCCGCTAGACTTTACGCTCCTAAAGGCGATCAGAGTGGAAGCGTGGGTAAAGCTGGAGAAAATGCTGCAAGGTTAATTTATGAGAAATCGCCTGGAATGAGCGATGAAATTAATAGATGGTTTCTTGAATTTGACATCCCTTATTCATTGTCTGCGGAAAATATAGGCAATGACATTACTGGGTCGGTAGTTTCTTTGCAGCTTAAAGATCTGCGAACAGGAGTTACAGTAGGCCCATCAGATGTAGGGTTTGGTATCGGACAACTTCTTCCAATACTTGTTGAAGGCTTAGTTAGAAAAAACAGTACAATATGTGTTGAACAACCTGAAATCCATCTACATCCAAGGCTCCAAGCGGCTCTCGCAAACTTCATAATCGAAACCTCAAAAGAAAACCAATGGATCATTGAAACACATAGCGAATCTTTAATCTTACGACTGCAAAACAAGATAAAAGACGGAACCATATCTCCTAACGATGTTTCAGTTATATACGTAGAAGCAACCAGTCGTGGAAGCAAGGTGCTAGAGATACCATTGGATAAAGATGGAGACTTCATGGTTGACTGGCCAGACGGTTTTTTTGAAGAAAGGCTCAAAGAACTGTTTGGTAAAAAATCATGATTACCGAATTTTTCTTTGATGATACATTTTTTTCCTCTGCCTGCCTTCACGATATAAACCTTAGTGTTGTGCATGACATATTTTTAAATAACTGGATCGATTATGGGGTTCTTATTCATCCGCCTGGGTATCTGGTCAGATATGACACTGCTATTAACGCCCTGCCTGTAAAGTACCAGACTCAATGGAAGGCTGCGTTAGCGCATAGCAAAAAAATTGCTACCGAAATACCTTGGAAAGACATCGTTCTTCTGACCGACTTTGAAGAGGCATTAAAAAGTTATTCCCAATACTTCAATACGGCTTTTGTCGATGATACCTTAGCGTACGTATTATGTGGCAATGGAAACATCTCAAGGCACTGCAAGACTACCAGCTTTGAGGTGGTCGGCGCCCCAGCAATTACACAGTCTGAAAATTTTAAAAGATCGATATTCTTTTCCAAGCAAGATATAGCCGGCGCCGCAAACATTAATACTGTTTGGTATGAGCGTTTCAAGATGCTAGCCAAACACTCCAAGCGTATAACTATATGCGATAGATTCTTTTTTGAACGAATCTTGGAAGATATAGCTCGCGGGGCCCATACCAGTATAAAAAACTTCCTCGACTTTCTTGTTGCGGAGAGCGGAGACTACTACTTAACAATATTTTCTGATGGGGGAAAAATAGACTCTCAGCAAAAGATTGAAATAGAAAATCATTTCGCTGGGCTTTTCAAACCGGCCACCGGTTATTCCGCCAAAGTAAAGCGATTGACTCTCATATCAAATGAGAAAAAGGTTTTTCAACAATTCTCACACGACCGATATGTACGTTTTGATGATTATGTTTGCGCGCTTGGAAATGGCATGACTATTTTTGAAAGGAACCCAATATCAAACACCACCGTGTCCATTAAGTTGAAACCTTTTACTAACGTTGATGCGATTGAAAAGGCATTGAGAGATGATCCACACTGGTGTGATGTAACAATAAGTTAGACTCAATCGTCCCAGGTTTTATTCAGAAACTATGCCCGCTATTGGCCGATTACTGCCGGTCGCCATCGTTAAGAATCGGTAAGAAGAATATATTTGTACATCTACGATCTAAGGGCCGGCTCATCCGCTTAAGCGAAGGGTTCGGCCACATGTTTTACGCTCGTTGTCTTTAGTAGATCTGGGAAGGCTCTTTGAATGATGCGCTCGGCAGCAACGTAATCAGATACTACTAACGTTGCACATGCCAACACTTTTCCGCTCAGGGTCCCATACGTAGAGAGGCGGATTGCACCCGTTTTGGTTGGATTTTGTAGGTGCTGATGTGGACGCGCACCCAGCTGCTTATCTTTACCCCAATAGATAGGGTAAAGATTATCTTCGATAGGCTTGAAGCTCGAAATTTTCGCGAGCCTGGACGAGCGGCGTGCTTGCGCTTCGCTAAAGAGTGCGTCCCGTTCCGATTCGGAAAGACACACTGCGAAGCCATATACGGCACCGGGAAATAAGGTGGGCTTAGCCGCAGGGAGAATGAACTCTCCACTCGCAGGTACCTCTGCAATACCGTTAGCCATGAGCACTTTACGCATGGCATTAACTAGACGAACGTGACTATTCATGTGTGGCCTAATTACCGTTATGTACCCAATAGTGATTTGTAATATGCTTTTTTACAAAATAACATAGATGAATCTTTACAAACGACCGCGACCTTCAAGTAATACCGGACTGGCAAGCCTGAGCCCCCGGACAGCACTGCTCTGGTGGCTGTCGGCATCGGTTTTTTGAATTGTCCCTTTACTGTGGCCGATGAATATGGACGTCCGCTCTTGGCCGATTTCTGCCTGTCGCTACCGGCAGCTATTGGCTGTTGCAGTCCTTCAGTGCTTGGCTGACGCACTCACACGGAGTGGCACCCGCTGACACTCATCAACTGCAAACGGCTGGTCAGCGCGAATCCAAATGACTGGTCAGTGGCAATGCAATTAGGTGGTCAAATGAGATGCTATTACGCAGAGCCCATGCGAGTGGGAATGCGGAGCCTTCCCGCTCGCGTGGGCTTGGCCGAGAAAGCCCCAAGAGTGAGGCTTGCAACGGCGACAGTCGCCACTTCTGTCGCCATGCTGCAGGCCAGGTATTACGCGGGTTGTCGCCGGTGTCGCCGGTGTCGCCAAATCAACCATCACTTCATCTGAGGAGTTATTTTCGGTTACCGGCGGCGTCCGGTGAGCGCTCACCGTATAGGCACGACGTTGTGGTCCCTGGTTTGATTGATCGCAGATGCCGACAGGTTGCCAGTGGCCGCTTTCTGGATGTGCTCACTCCACCAAGCCATCATCGGACGCCGGCGCTCGATGTAGTCAGCTCGGTTGTAGGCACTTCGTACTTCGTCCTTGTCGACATGCGCCAGCGCGACTTCGATCAGCTCCGGATCCCAGCCATGCTCGTTCAGGATGGTGCTGGCCATGGAGCGCATGCCGTGACTGACCAAGCGGTCCTGGAAGCCCATGCGTTTCAACGCCATGTTGGCAGTCTGACTGTTGGCGTGGGTGCGGGGGTTTCTATCTGCCGGGAATACGTATTCCCTGTGACCACTGTGGGGCTTGAGCGCCTCCAGTAGCGCGAGTGCCTGTTCGGTCAGCGGGATGGTGTGCGGACGACGCTTCTTCATGCGCTCCGGCGGGATGGTCCAGATGCGTTTGTCGAAGTCGATGTCTGCCCAGCGGGTGGTGGCCGCTTCGGCAGGGCGGGTCATGGTGTGCAGTTGCCATTCGATCAGGCAGCGGGTGATTCGCTTGATGCTGGCGTTCGCGATTTCGATCATGAGCTCAGAAAGCTCATCAGGTCGTAGCGCGGCCATGTTCTCTTTCTTGGGCTTCTTGAATACCGCTCGAATACCACTGAGGGGGTTAGAGAAAATCAGCCCGGAGTTTACCCCGTAGGTCATAATCTCGTTGAGCCGTTGGCTCAGTCGCTTCACTGTCTCGAGACTGCCTTTGGCTTCGATGGGACGAAGGAGCTTGATGACCATCGGGGCGCTGATCTGCGAGAGAGGCGTTGTTTTCATGTCTGGAAAAACATGCAGCGTTAGCGAGCGCCAAATGTCTTCGGCATATGCTGGCGTCACGGAGTCCTTCTTTAGCTCGAACCAGGCGGTGGCCACCTTCTCGAACGTGTGCTCGGTCTCAGCGAGTTTGGCTTGCCTTACCTCATCGCGTTGAGCTTTGGGATCAATGCCCAGAGCTAGCAACTCACGCGCTTCTGCGGCTTTTTTCCGGGCGTTGGCTAACGAGAGGTCGGGGTATGGACCGAGTGCCATATTGATACGGCTTCTGGTCAACGGTTCGCGGTAATTGAAATTCCACATCATCGAGCCGCTGGTGCGTACTCGAAGCTGTAGGCCGTCGCCGTCGCTAAGGACGAAGTCTTTACCAGTTGCCTTGACCGCCTTGAGCTGGCGATCGGAGAGACGGGTTGCTTGAGTAGGCATGGGAGCTACCTCGGGCACCGTTTTGGTATCCTAAAAATAGCACCGGGTAGCCCGGGATACCACCTGGGATACCAAACTGTCTGGAACTCCAAAAACCTCGTTGGCCCCCAGAAGAGCTGGAAACCCTTGATTTCACTGGATTTCAGGCACAAAAAAAGACGTCCGTGGACGTCTTTAGATGATGAAGTGGTGGAGCCGGGGGGATTTGAACCCCCGTCCGCCAGTACTCCGCTGTCGGTACTACATGCGTAGCCGTGTCTATTAAGTTAACCCGCAGCGACCCGACGGGCAGGGTGCTTTGGGCGAGTTGTGTAAGTTTTAGCCGCTTCGTCCACAACGTACTGCACGGCGATTCTGTTCTATATGACAATCACTTTGGGTTTACAGACATCCCCTGATGATTGCTGGACCCGAAGGTACCAGGAGGGAAGGGCTAAGGCTGCTTACGCAGCGAGAGCGTATTCCCCGTAGGTTTCGTCATTGGCAACTATAGAAAGTTGCAACAGTGGATTTACGAGTTCTGTTACCAACTCGGCATGCACCTAAAGTTTCGCAACCGGCGTCGAATCCTAAACGGCCCCGAGCCTGTTGCTCTGTGAATCAAAGTGAGCAACAAGCCTGCGTAGTGTACGCCAACACGCGTGAGAAGGCCAACCCGAAGGTTGATCATCACAGATTATGGGGTGGGTTGGTTGCGCTCTTGGTCAGCGAGTGACGATGCCTGGGTGGCCTCGGTGACGCATTTTGTGTCGTCCCCGGAGGCTTGGGACGCTTCGGCGCTGGACATCAGTCGCTTGATCTCCATTGTGGTGTTGCTGGAGCTCGCCGGCAGTGAATTCACTTTGCTTTTGAGCTCTTGCAGCTTGCTCGTACAAAGGTTGTTGTCCGCTGCAAATACGGGAGAGGCCAACGTTACAGCAGACATGAACAAACCGGCGAGTGCGGTACGTTTCATGGATATCTCCTAGTGCTGATGGTCTCGGTGCTGCCGTATGATCGGGCGGCTCGGCCGAGGTCGAAAAACAAGCGATGATTGATGGGGCCTACTTAAAAGACCACGACGCTGCGCAGGAATTCGGTTTTAGCAAAAAGGCTATGAAAAAATTGTTTGATAGAAGCAATGGCATCAAAAACAGTCGCGATCGCTTCTTTTTGCTGGCGGCCTCTTCCACATGGCCAACCCCAGATGCAACAAAACCCGCAATTGGCGGGTTTTGGTTTGCTTCATATTGGGTGGTGCCGGGGGGCCACAAGCCCGACCCGAAGGTTGGCCTTGTGCTGGGTTACTTCCCGCCTTTATTCGCGTTCTTGAGGTCTTGGATAGTTTGTTCGGTCTCGGCGATGCAGTCATCAGTCCCTTCCTTGGTGCCTTTTGCCTGATCGGCTTTGGCTTTCGTGACGCTGTCCATTACCTGATCGGCCATCTCCGGAGGAGTCTGTGTCCTGGCATTTTCGATGGTTTTCAAGTTGACCGCGCAGAGGTCTTCGGCGGCAAACGAGGTGGACGCCATCAGTGAGGCAGTAACGAATAGACCTAACAGTACAGAACGTTTCATGTGTATCTCCTTGAACTGAGGGTCCAGGCATCGCTGGCCATCAGGGCGGGCTGCCGAGTTTGGGTAAAGCCCGGTAACGTCCGGGCTTATTCTGTGGACTATGGCAGCGCATCAGGGTTCTATTTTTCTTGCATCACCCTCGCCTGCGTTACCCTATCCACCAAATAGACTAGCCCGTGGTAATCAATTCCGCCGTGCTGCGTCAGACCGATCTCACAAGTGCGGCTGGTCGAAATCCCCTCGCTGCACTGCTGTACGGCATCCTTGAGTGTGCGCAGGGAATGGGCGTTCAGCTCCGGTGTGGTGAAGCCCTTGTCACCGGCAAAGCCGCAGCAGTGAATACCTTCGGGAATGACCACGTTCTTGCTGCATTTGCGCGCCAGATCGATCAGTGCCTGGCTCTCGCCCAGGTGCTGGGTGCTGCAGGTGACATGCACGGCGATCGGTGCTTCCTGGGGCGTGAAGTCCAGGCGATCCATCAGATGCGTGCGGATGAAACGCACCGGGTCGTACAGGTCCAGTCGAACTTCGCCCAGGTCCTGAACCAGTCGCAAGGTGCAGGGGCTGGTGTCGCAGTAGATCGGATCGAGCCCGCCACGACTGGCGTGCAGCAACGCGCCGATCAGCTCCTGGCGCTTGTGTTCGGCCTGCTCGGCGTAGCCCTTGGAGGCGAACGGTTGACCGCAGCAGAGGCTGTCCTGGTTGTCTGGAAAGACCACCTGGTAACCGGCTTTCTCCAATAACCCACGGGTTTTGTCGTACAGCGACATCTGCTCTTTATCACCGGCCGCGGGCCCCATCACCCGCGACACGCAGGCCGCCAGGTACACCACCCGAGGGCGCGCGTCCGACACGCTCGGGCTGAAGCGAATGGCCTTTTCCGGTTGCGGCATGGCGTTGGTCCATTGCGGGACCTGGCCTTTGGATAACCGCGTCAGCGTGGCCGAGAGTTTCGCCAGTCGCGGCGCGCCCAACAGCATCCGCGCGCCGTTGGCCACGTGCAGGGTGAAGCGTGCGCCTTGCAGTGCGGTGGCGAAATGGCCTTCCAGCCAGTTGGCGGTTTTCGTATGAGTCGCCTTACGAGCGCGGAGCTTTTTCACCAGTTCGCCGGTGTTGATGCCTACAGGGCAACGTTGGGCACAGAGGCCGGTCGCGGCGCAGGTGTCGATGCCCTGGTATTCGTAAGCGGCTTCCAGTTCTGTGGTGTCCACGCCGGCGCGTTTCTTCGCCTGGATGTCGCGCCAGATCACGATGCGCTGGCGCGGGCTCAGGGTCAGGCCTTTCGAGGGGCAGACCGGTTCGCAGAAACCGCACTCGATGCACTTATCCACAATCTCGTCGGCGGCCGGCAACGGCTTCAGATGCTTGAGGTGGATCTGTGGATCTTCGCTGAGCACTACGTCCGGGTTGAGAATGCCGTTGGGGTCGAGCAAGCGTTTTAGTTGCCACATCAATTGGTAAGCGTCGCTGCCCCACTCCAGTTCGACGAAGGGCGCCATGTTGCGGCCGGTGCCGTGTTCGGCTTTCAGCGAGCCGCCGAACTCCACCGCCACCAACTGTGCGACGTCGTCCATGAACGCCTGGTAGCGTGCGACTTCTTCCGGGTTGTTGAAGCCCTGGGTGAAGACGAAGTGCAGATTGCCTTCCAGGGCGTGGCCGAAAAGGATCGCTTCGTCGTAGTGATGTTTGTCGAACAGTTCGATCAAGCGGTTCACGCCGGCGGCCAGTTGTTCCACCGGGAAGGTCACGTCTTCGATGATCACCGTGGTCCCGGTTTTGCGCACCGCGCCGACGGCGGGGAAAGTGTCCTTGCGGATGGCCCAGAGCCGGGCGTTTTCCACCGGGTCTTCGGTGAAGTCGACTTGCTTCTCCACGGGGAACGAGGTCAACGACGCCATGATTTGCGTCAGTTGTTCCTGCAGCAAGGTGGACGATGCGGCGCGGGATTCGATCAGCAGGGCGCAGGCATTGTTCGACAGGTGCTGTACGAAAGCTGGCATGCCGGGTTTGTCCTGTACCGAACGCAGGCTGCGACGGTCGAGCAGTTCGACGGCCGACACCGGTTGGCTTTTCAGCACGGTGACGGCGTTGCAGCAGGTTTCCACGTCAGGGAACACGATCAGCGCCGAAGCCTTGTTCGGGTGGTCGATCACCGTGTCGTAGGTCACCGCACTGATGAAGCCGAGGGTGCCTTCGGAACCCACCAACAGGTGGCTCAAGATATCCACAGGCTCGTCGAAATCCACCAGCGCATTGAGTGACAGGCCAGTGGTATTTTTCAGACGGTATTTGTGGCGGATTCTCGCAGCCAGTTCGGCATTGGCGCGGGTCTCGCGGCCCAAGGTCGCCAGGCGCTCAAGCAGCGAAGCGTGGCTCTGGCGAAACGCGGTAACGCTGGCCGCGTCTTCGGTGTCGAGACGACTGCCGTCGGCCAGCACCAGGCGAATGCCGGCCAGGGTGTGGTAGGTGTTTTGCGCCGTGCCGCAGCACATGCCGCTGGCATTGTTGGCGACGATACCACCGATTTTGCAGGCGTTGATCGAGGCCGGGTCCGGGCCGATCTTGCGCCCGAACGGCGCCAGCCACGCGTTAGCCTGCGCGCCGATCACGCCCGGTTGCAGACGGATTTGCATGCCCTGATCACGGATTTCGCGACCATTCCAGTTATCCCCAAGCACGATCAGCACCGAATCGCTGATGGCCTGGCCGGACAGACTGGTACCGGCTGCGCGGAAGGTCACCGGGATTTGATCCCGTTGCGCCAGTTTCAGCAGCGCGACCACTTCGTCTTCGGACTCGACACGGATCACCAGTTTCGGAATCAGCCGATAGAAACTGGCGTCGGTACCGAAGGCCAATGTCGACAGCGAATCATCGAAACGCCGCTCTTGGGGAATCAGTTGCTGCGCATCTCGCAGGAAAGCCGCCGGTAGACTCATTGGTCCTCCAGAATCAAAACCACCAGGTCTTTCGGACCGTGCGCGCCGTAGGCCAGGACTTGTTCGATGTCAGCGGTTTTCGACGGGCCGGACACCAGCAAGGCGTTGGTGGGCATGCCTTGGGCCCAGTTGAATTCCTGTTGTACCTGATAGAAGTTGTCGCGGATTTCACTGGCCTTGAGCAGGGCGAAATGCACCGGCGGCACCAGGCTCATCAGGCGCGGTTCTTCCCGCGTCGGCCAGAGAATCAGACTACCGGTGGCGGCGATTGCACCGAGGGTGGTGGTCAGGCTGGCCGGAGTGTCGTTGAACAATTCGGCTTTCCATGCTTCAACTGGCCGATCGTAGGCTTTGAGAGCTGGCAGCCCAGGATTTTTCGCCCAGTGTTGAGTGATGCGTTGACCGTGAGGCGTCGACGGCGCGATCAACAGACTTGGCAATTGACGATCCGCAAGCAGTATTGCCAGCAAAGCCGGCCAGTCTTCACCCGAGGTCAGGTGGATTTCCGTGTGCACCGCTTCCATCAGTTTACGCAATTGCGCAATGCGTTGTTCGGGCGCGTAGGTGTAGGGCTGAGTCACCAGTTCGACGTCGAACTCGTCGGACACGGGCGTGGTGCCGATCAGACTTTTCCGCAATTTGGCGAGGATGTTTTGCTTGGCGCTCATCAACGATCTCCCTGTTTGGCCAGATGCTCGCGGGCCATGTCATGCAGTGAGCGGGCAGCGGGTTTGGGTGCGCTGTGGTTTTGTGTCCAAGGGCCAACATTACTCGGTGCCAGGGCGCGCAGCCGTGTGGCGAAAAAGCCGAACAGACGATACAGCGTCGGCGAACTGTTGAGCCTGGCCCAGGCGTTCCAGATAAAACGTTCCTTGCGCGAGTACTTGCTGCCTTGGCCGCGCATCACTTGATGCGGGCTGTCCGGTGCCTTGACGTTCTCTTCCCGCAGGCGACGCAGCAATGCCGGGATAGGGATTTTTACCGGGCAGACTTCACCGCAGGCACCACACAGCGACGACGCGCTGGGGTGGTCGGGGACTTTTGCCAGGCCAACCATGTGCGGGGTGATGATTTTTCCGATAGGCCCAGGGTAAACCTCCCCATAGGCGTGGCCGCCGATTCGGGTGTAGACCGGGCAATGATTCATACAGGCGCCGCAGCGAATGCAGTTCAGGGTCTGGCGCAATTCACTGTCGGCGAAGGCCTGGCTGCGACCGTTGTCGAGCAATACCAGATGCACTTCCTGCGGGCCATCGAGTTCATGTTCCTTACGCGGGCCGGAGATCATATTGACGTAAGTGGTGATCGGTTGGCCGAGGGCCGAGCGGGTCAGCAACGACAAGAGAGGCACTACATCGCGCAGGTTTTCCACGACTTTTTCGATGCCGGTGACCGCGATGTGTACCGGCGGCACGGTGGTGGTCATGCGGCCGTTGCCTTCGTTTTCCACCAGCAGCAGGGTGCCGGTTTCGGCCACGGCGAAGTTGACGCCGGAGACGCCGATGTCCGCTTCGAAGAATTTCTGTCGCAAGACTTTGCGACCGATCTGAATGAGTTGGTCAACGTCCTTGGTGTATTCCACGCCAAGTTTGTCGTGGAACAAGGACGCGACCTGACCGGCATTCTTGTGGATCGCCGGCATAATAATGTGTGAAGGCTTCTCGTGGTCGAGCTGGACGATGTACTCGCCCATGTCCGATTCCAGGCATTCAATGCCCTGTTCAGCGAGGAAGTGATTCATCTCCATCTCTTCGCTGACCATCGATTTGCCCTTGATCACTTGCCGCCCCTCGTGAGCGCGGATGATCGAGAGGACGATGCCATTGGCCTCGTCCACCGTTTCCGCCCAGTGCACTGTCACACCGTTGCGGGTCAGGTTCTGTTCAAGCTGCTCGAGCAGGTCGGGCAACTTGGATAGCGCACGGGCGCGGACAGCATTGCCCAGCGCTCGCAGATGTTCTCTTTCATGGGCATCGCTGAAGGACGCTGCCCGTTTTGTCATCAGTGAATCCATCGCCGTGCGAAAGTTGTTTCGCAGTTGCTTGTCATCCAAAGCCTTGTGAGCCCGGGTGCGAAAATCTTCTTCTACGGCAACCGTAGGAATAATCGCGGAGGCGTTCATCGGCCACCTCCGGTTCGCTGCCAGAGGAAACTGGCCAGGTGTTGGCCGCGCAACGCTTCCTGCTGTTTTTCCAGCGAGCCGTTGATGTTCATCAAGCAACCGCAATCGGCACTGAGTACCTGGTGCGCGCCGGATTCCTTCAACGATCGGGTCTTGTCAGCCACCATCGCGCCGGAAATGTCTGGCATACGGACGCTGAAAGTCCCGCCGAAGCCACAGCATTCGCTTTCGTGGCGGTGGTCGACTCGCTCCACGTTGCCCAGCTGCGCCAACAGCTCACGGCCATGCAAGTGGGTGTTCATTTCACGCCGCGCCGAACACGAGGTGTGCAACGCCACTTTTACCGGTGTGCCGCGGTCCTTGAGCTGCACCTTGCAGACAAACAACAGGAATTCGGCCAGTTCATACGTCCGGGCAGCCAGGGCCTGAACCTGTTTCAACGTCTGCGGCTCGTCCTTGAACAAGTCGGCGTAGTGCTCACGCAACATCCCGGCACACGATCCCGACGGCACCACCACCGGATAGTCTCCGGCGAACAGCGCCAACTGCGAGCGCGCCACCGTCCGGGCCTGCTCGGTGTAACCCGAGGTGTAGGCCGGTTGTCCGCAGCAGCTTTGCCCTTGCGGGTATTCGACCCGGATGCCTTCGCGTTCCAGCAGGTGGATCGCGTCCATCCCGGCTTCGGGGTAGAACAGATCCACCACGCAGGTCCCGAACAGGTAGACCCGTGACGGTTTTTCGCTGGGGTATTGCCGAGGCTCGGGCAGTGGCGGGGCGACGCGGGTCGCGTTCGGCACAGCGTTGTAAAAAAGCTCGCTCATCAGGCGTGTCTCGGGGTGGTCCCGGTTATCCGTCCGTTGAGGCTGCTGAATATAGAGAGGGAAGCTTTCAGCAGCCTTGCAGACCGGGTGGTGAATAACTGACACCGGAATCTTGGTCCGGCGTCGGTTTTTGCTTTTTATGTTGCAGTGCTTAGTGCACCAGCATGCCGGTGAACCAGTAGGCCTGAGCCAGGGTGATCAGGCCGACGATCGTTGCGAAGAACAGGCTGTGCTTGAGGGTGAAGCGGAACAGGTCCGATTCCTTGCCCACCAGGCCGGTCGCGGCGCATGCCACGGCGATCGATTGCGGCGAGATCATCTTGCCGGTCACGCCGCCACTGGTGTTGGCCGCCACCAGCAGGGTGTCGCTCACGCCGATCTGGTGCGCGGTGGTCGCCTGCAGCGAACTGAACAGTGCGTTGGACGAGGTATCGGAACCGGTCAGGAACACGCCCAGCCAGCCGAGAAACGGCGAGAAGAACGGGAATGCCGCGCCGGTGCCGGCCAGGACCAGGGCCATGGTCGACGACATGCCCGAGTAGTTGGTGACGAAGGCAAACGCCAGCACCATGCCGATGGACAGAATCGGCCAGCGCAGCTCGTAGAAGGTTTCTTTCAAAGTGGTCAGACCAGTTCTGAGATTGATCTTCAGTACCCACATCGAGATCAGCGCGGAGAAGAAGATCGCCGTACCGGTCGCGGAAATCGGGTCAAGCTTGAACACCGCCGGCAGGGCAGTCGGGGCGGTTACGATCGGCGCGACCTTGATCACCATTTGATCAAGGTGCGGGATCGCGAAGTTGAACACCCAGCTGTACATCGAGCCGCCGGCGGCGAACATCGCCTTGAACGGTTTCAGGGTCCAGATGGTGACCAGCACGGTGAGGATCAGGAACGGCGACCAGGCCTTGAGGATTTCACCGAAGCTGTAGGGTGACGCAACGGTGCTGCGCGGCAGGCCGAAGCCGCCGGCGCTGGCGCTCACCACGGAAGCGGAGACGGCACCGACGATATGTTGGCCGGCGGCACGTTTCGGTTGCCAGATTTTCAGGAACAGGGTCAGGGAAATCAGGCTGGCCAGGGCCGAGGTGATGTCCGGCAGTTCCGGGCCAATGAAGTTGGAGGTGAAGTACTGAGTGATGGCGAAGCTCAAGCCGGCGACCAGCGCTGCCGGCCAGGTTTCCCGCACGCCGCGCAGGCCGTCCATCATGAACACCAGCCAGAACGGCACGAACAGCGACAGCAGCGGCAATTGGCGGCCGGTCATGGCGCCGATCTTGAACGCGTCGATGCCGGTCACTTGCCCGGCTACGATGATCGGGATCCCCAGGGCGCCGAAGGCTACCGGTGCGGTGTTGGCGATCAGGCACAGGCCGGCGGCGTACAGCGGGTTGAAGCCCAGCCCTACCAGGAGGGCGGCGGTAATCGCCACCGGCGCACCGAAACCGGCGGCACCTTCCAGGAACGCACCGAAGCAGAAGCCGATCAACAGCACTTGCAGGCGCTGGTCATCGGTAATCGACAGCACCGAGCTGCGGATTACTTCGAACTGCCCGCTCTTGACTGTCAGTTTGTAGAGGAATACCGCCGCGACGATGATCCAGGCAATCGGCCACAGGCCATAGGCGAAGCCGTAGCCGGCAGCCGCGAAGGCCATATCGACCGGCATCTGGAAAGCAAAGATAGCCACTGCGATGGACAAGGCCAGCGTGATGCTGCCGGCCACATGGCCTTTGAGGCGGAACACGGCCAGGGCCAGGAAGAAAAACACGATGGGGATGACGGCCGCGAGCGCGGAAAGGCCGAGACTGCCGAGCGGACTATAGAGCTGTTGCCAGGTTTGCATATGGGGTGACCCCTAATTGTTGTTGGTCAGGCACTGGTCAGCGGTCTTGGTTAATTGGTAATACCAATTTACAATCGCTGTTGGCTAGGGTAAAAGCCTTGTAGGCGGCGTGTCAATTTGTCGCCCTGATACTTTTGTCGAATACGCGGTGCGCAGGTCATCGGGCGCAGTCGATCCAATGCAATCAGATAGGTGCTGGCGCAGGGCTGATGGGCCAGAATAGAGGGCCCGGCGAGCTGCCGGGATCGTGGAGAAGTGAGTTATGGGGTTTGATCAGATTCGTCAGCGCCGTTTGTCCGACGACATTGTCGAGCGGCTCGAGGGGATGATCCTCGAGGGCACGCTAAAGGCGGGCGAGCGTCTGCCGGCCGAACGTACGTTGGCCGAGCAGTTTGGCGTGTCGCGCCCTTCATTGCGTGAAGCCATTCAGAAACTGGCGGCCAAGGGCTTGCTGGTCAGTCGCCAGGGTGGCGGCAACTATGTGGTGGAGTCGCTGGGCTCGACCTTCAGTGATCCGCTGCTGCATCTGCTGGAAAGCAACCCTGAAGCCCAGCGCGACCTGCTGGAGTTTCGCCACACCCTGGAAGCGTCCTGCGCCTATTACGCGGCGTTGCGTGCCACGGAGGTTGATCGCGAACGGTTGACGGCGGCTTTCAACGAATTGCAGGACTGCTACACGCGTCACGACGATGTGAGCCGTGCGGAGGAGGGCGCCGCGGATGCGAAATTCCACCTGGCGATCGCCGAAGCCAGTCACAACGCGGTGTTGCTGCACACCATTCGCGGGCTGTTCGATCTGCTCAAGCGCAACGTGGTGACCAACATCGGCGGGATGTACAAGCAGCGCACCGAAACTCGCGACATGCTGATTTCGCAGCATCGGGAGCTGTACCTGGCGATTATCGAAGGCAGGGCGGAGCAGGCGCGGGAAGTCTCCAGCCGACATATTTTGTATGTGCAGGAGGTGCTGGAGGAGGTGCGTCAGGAAGTGCAGCGGGTGGCTCGGGCGGAGCGGCGCAAGGGGATGTAGTCAGTGGGTTCTGTGGTGAATGTGCGATCGCCTTCGCGGGCAAGCCCGCTCCCACAAGGTCCGTGTACGCCGATATTTTTGCGGCAAGCCCGGAACCCTGTAGGAGCGAGGCTTGCCCGCGAAGGGGACCTCAAGACGAAAGAAAATTAATCTTCCTTGCCCTTGTTGCGCACCGCACGCTGCAACTCGCGCCCGGCGTCGCGTTCGCGTTCGGTATCACGCTTGTCGTATTCCTTCTTGCCCTTGCCCAGAGCGATCTCGCACTTGACCATGTGCTTGCTCCAGTACCAGGACAGGCACACGCAGGCGTAGCCTTTTTGCTGCACGGCAGCGGCCAGCTTTTCCAGCTCGCGTCGGTTGAGCAGCAATTTGCGGGTGCGGGTCGGATCGGCGATGACGTGGGTGCTGGCGGTCATCAGCGGCGTAATATGGCTGCCAAGCAGCCAGGCTTCGCCATCCTTGAGCAGCACATAACTGTCAACCAGTTGCAGCTTGCTTGCCCGCAGACTTTTTACTTCCCAGCCGGCCAGGACCAGACCAGCCTCGAACTTATGCTCGATGAAGTAATCGTGTCGCGCCTTTTTATTTTGCGCGATGGTCCCTGTTGGGTGTTTCTTCTGTTTAGCCATAGGGGCGGCATTATAGGGAGTTGCACGCGAGTCGGCTACGGTATCGCTACGTGCTTGAGCAGGTTGATTGAATCCCGGACAATGCGGCCTCTTTTTTGAACGCTTGGGCGTGATAACGATGTCGACAGACAAGGTTTCTGTCCACGGCAGTTGGGCTAGCCGCTGGGTCTTCATACTCGCCGCGACCGGTTCGGCCGTGGGCCTGGGTAGTATCTGGAAATTCCCGTACATGGTCGGCGTCTACGGCGGCGGTGCCTTTGTGCTGATGTTCCTGGCCTGTATCGCGCTGATCGGTGTGCCGGTCATGCTGGCGGAAACCCTGATCGGTCGTCGCGCCCGGCAGAGCCCGGCCAATGCCTTGAAGGTGTTGGCGCTGGAGGCGGGGCATTCGGCGAAGTGGTCCTGGGGGGCTTTCGCCGGGATGATCACGGCGCTGCTGATCCTGTCGTTCTATAGTGTTGTCGGCGGCTGGTCGCTGGACTACATCATTGACATGGGGCGAGGTGATTTCCAGGGTGTGACGGCTGACCAGGTTGGCGCGCATTTCGGCAATGTGATTGCCGATCCATGGCGCCTGACACTTTGGCACACGATTTTCATGCTGCTGTCCGCCATAGTGATCGCCAAGGGTGTGGTTGCCGGCCTTGAGCGCAGCCTGCGCATCATGATGCCGCTGCTGTTCGTGATGATTCTGGTGTTGCTGGGCTACAGCATGACCACCGGCCATTTCATGGAAGGCGTGCATTTCATGTTCGACTTCCACCCGGAAAAAGTCCTGGACGGCTTGCTGCCGGCCATGGGGCACGCCTTCTTTTCCCTGAGCGTGGGCGTTGGTTCGATCATGATTTACGGTGCCTATATGCCGAAGGACTCGTCGATTTCCGGCACCGTCGTCGGCGTGGCGCTGCTGGATACATTCGTTTCCCTGGTCGCTGGCCTGGCATTGTTTCCGATTGTGTTTGCCGCCGGCCTGAACCCGAGCGAGGGCCCGGGCCTGATGTTCGTCAGCTTGCCGTTTGCCTTTGGCAACGTAGCCTTTGGCCAATTGATGGGCGTAGTGTTCTTCGTGCTGGTGGCGATTGCCGCCTGGAGTTCGGCGATTTCCCTGCTCGAACCGATGGTGGCTTACCTGGTTGAACGCACTAAAGTCAGTCGCGCCTGGGTGACGTTCTTGTTGGCATTCACTTGCTGGTTTGTCGGTCTGGGCACGGTCTTTTCCTTCAATATCTGGAAGCAAGCCAAGTTTTTCGTGAACGAAGGCGGAATGTTCCATCTCTATCAATGGGGTGCGGCCGGTGGCCTGGACTTCTTCGGTGTGATCGATTTCTTCACTTCACGAATCATGTTGCCACTCGGTGGTTTATGTTTCGTGGTGTTTGCGGGATGGGTGATGGGTCGGGAAACGGTACGCGACGAGTTGTCGATCCGCAGCCCGATGTTGTTCACCCTGTCCCTGTTCTTGATGCGCTATGTGGCGCCCATCGGCATTCTTGTAGTGTTTGCCGCCCAGCTGTGGAAGTGACGCTGACATGACGACACACATTCAACGTTCGGCCCTGCTGCCGTACCCCGCGCAAGCACTGTATGACCTGGTCAACGACGTGGCGCGTTATCCGGAATTCCTGCCGTGGTGCTCGTCGGCCGAAGTCCTGGAAAGCTCCCCCGAGCACATGCGTGCCAGTGTGGGCGTAGCGAAGGGCGGGCTCAGTCAGCATTTCGTGACGCGCAATACCCTGGTGCCTGGTCAGTCGATCGAAATGGATCTGGAGAAAGGTCCGTTCAACCAGCTGCACGGCGTGTGGGAGTTCAAGCCGCTGGGCGAGAAGGCCTGCAAGATCAGCCTCGATCTGTCGTTCGATTACGCCGGCCCGATCGTCCGCGCCACCTTGGGGCCGTTGTTCAATCAGGCAGCCAATACGCTGGTGGATGCGTTCTGCCAGCGGGCCAAGCAGATACATGGTTGAGGCCGTGATCGAGGTCGAGGTGGTGTATGCCGCCGTTGATCGTCAGGTGCTTCTCGCTGTGGCCGTGCCTGCAGGGACGACAGTGCGCGGGGCTTTGCAGAAATCGGGCATCGGCCAGGTGTTTGCAGAGCTGGATCTGGCCAATTGTCCTGTGGGGATTTTCGCGAAGCAGATCCTCGATCCGGACAGTCGGGCGGTTCAGGCGGGGGATCGCATCGAGATTTACCGGCCGCTGCTGGCCGATCCGAAAGAAGTTCGGCGGCTGCGCGCCGCCAAGGCAGCCGAGGCCAAGGCGCGCAATCAGTGAAGCGAATAAACGCCAGGCATTAAAAAACCCGGACATGCCGGGTTTTTTATGGCGTCGCACATTATTGCGGCGAGGTTTCCAGAGGCTGCGGAGTCGGGACCGGAACGGCTTCTACGCCGTCGACGTCCTTCTGGATCTGATCCAGCAACGAACCTGGCTTGACCGGTTTTTCCGGTTTCGGCTTCGGCTTCTCGACATGTTCTGCCGGCGCGGTCACGTTGGTGCCGCTGTCCTTGCCGAGAATGGCCTCGTCTCGGCTCATGCCCGGCATGAAATCACCAGAGAGGCTGACAAGTTGGTCATTTGGGTTGAAGATAATGCTAATGCGTTCCTGTTGGCGTTCACCGCCACCAGCTTGCAGGCTGTACAGATAATCCCAGCGATCGGCATGGAACGTGTCAGTCAGCAGAGGGTTGCCCATGATAAACCGTACTTGCCGACGGGTCATTCCCGGGCGTAACTGGTCTATCATGTCCTGCGTGACGACATTGCCCTGCTGGATGTCGATTTTGTAAACCCCGGGGAATGAACAACCGGCGAGTGCGAGCAGTCCCACAAAGGTGAAACTGGTTAGCAAGAGCTTGGTGTTTTGCATCGGTGGGCGACTTCCACTATCTTGGCTGGGACAACGTAAACGCCGATCATACCCGCATTAAGAGAAGCTGCGAAGCAGCATCGCGAGAAAGCTGACCATGGTTGAAAATAGCGAACTACGCAAAGCCGGCCTCAAAGTGACCCTTCCACGGGTCAAGATTCTGCAAATGCTCGACTCCGCCGCGCAACGCCACATGAGCGCCGAGGACGTCTACAAGGCGCTGATGGAAGCTGGTGAGGACGTCGGTCTGGCCACGGTTTACCGTGTTCTGACCCAGTTCGAGGCAGCTGGCCTTGTGGTGCGGCACAACTTCGACGGAGGCCATGCGGTCTTCGAGCTGGATGACGGCAAGCATCACGACCATATGGTCAATGTCGAGACAAGCGAAGTGATCGAATTCTTCGATGAAGAAATCGAGCGGCTGCAGAAGGCAATCGTCGACAAGTATGGCTTCGAGATGGTTGATCACAACCTTGTACTGTACGTGCGCAAGAAAAAGTAAGCATGTCGCGCGAGCTTGAAGTTCGCGAAACGAACGAAGGCGACCCCAGGGTCGCCTTCGTGCTGTCTGCCGTTTGTTAAATCTTCGCGGTAACGACCATCTTTTTCGCGTGAGCCAAGGACTCCTGGGTGAGGTCGATGCCGCCCAGCATCCGCGCCACTTCTTCGACACGAGCATTCATGCTCAATTTCGAAACGGCAGTGCGAGTGGCGTCTTCGCCGCGCACCTTGTGCACGAATAGATGCTGATGACCCTGTGCCGCCACTTGTGGCAAGTGAGTGACCGTCAGAACCTGCCCACGCTCCCCCAGTCGCCGCAGCAACTGGCCGACAATCTCGGCGGTTGGGCCGCCGATGCCCACGTCCACTTCGTCGAATACCAGCGTCGGGACCCGAGAGGTTTGCGCGGTGATCACCTGAATCGCCAGGCTGATCCGTGACAGCTCACCGCCGGAGGCCACTTTTGCCAGGGCTTTGAGCGGTTGCCCGGGGTTGGCGCTCACCAGCAGTTCGACCTGCTCGAGACCATTGGGCAGCAATTCATCGCTGCTGTTGGGGCGCAGTTCGATGGTGAAGCGACCACCCGGCATGCCCAGTCGCTGGATTTCCTGCTCCACGGCGACTGCCAGGCTGTTTGAGGCTTGATGGCGCAGGTCGCTCAGTTCCCGGGCTTTCTCCTGATAATGACGGGCGTAGGATGCCAGCTCATCGCTCAGCCGTTCGATGGATTCGTCGTTGGCATTCAGGTTTTCGATTTCATCCAGCAGTCGCTGTTGCATCTGCGCGACCTCGCTCGGTTGAATGCGATGTTTGCGGGCCATGGTGTAAATCGCGTCGAGACGTTCTTCCAGATACTGAAGGCGCGCCGGATCGGCATCGAAGTTATCGAGGAAGCGGTTCAGTTCGCCCACGGCTTCCTCGACCTGGATCTGCGCACTGGTCAGCAGGTCGCTGGCTTCACCCAGGGCGCCGATCGAGTTGTTCACGCTCGACAGGCGGTTGAGGCTGGCGGTGAGCGCGTTCAGCACATTGCCGGAATCACTTTCGCTGCATTGTTCGACCACTTGCCGGCAGATGCCCAGCAGCGTTTCGGCGTTGGTCAGGTTTTTATGCTCCTGTTCCAGATGCTCCAGCTCGTTTTCACCGAGGCCCAGGTTTTCCAGCTCTTCGAGTTGATAACTGAGCAGCTGGTGGCGGGCGCGCTGCTCGTCACCGGAGTTGGACAGGCGATCCAGTTCCTGGCGGGTCTGGCGCCAGCGTTGGGCGGCCAGTTGCACCTGGCGGGCAAGGTCCGTCGCGCCGGCGTACTCGTCGAGCAGGCGGCGGTGGGTGTCGGTCTTGAGCAAGGATTGGTGTTCGTGCTGGCTGTGGATGTCGATCAGCAACTCGCCCAGGGCCTTGAGATCGCCGAGCGGGCAGGGCGTGCCGTTGATATAGCCGCGGGAACGCCCTTCGGCCGTGATCACCCGACGCAGGATGCATGGACCATCGCTCTCGAGGTCGCGTTCGGCCAGCCAGGCAATGGCTTGCGGAATGTCGGCCAGGTCAAAGGTGGCCAGGATATCAGCCTTGTCGGCACCGGGACGGACCACGCCACTGTCGGCGCGATCGCCCAGGGTCAGGCCCAGGGCGTCGAGCATGATCGACTTGCCGGCACCGGTTTCCCCTGTGATCACGCTCATCCCGCGATCGAGTTCGAGATCGAGATGTTCAACGATGGCGTAGTTGTGTACGGACAGGTGGACCAGCATAAAGACCGCTCCCAGGCTTTAGGTCTGGTTATTTATACAGTGTTTTTATTCTGCCTGACAATGCCCCTCCTTAGCTCTATTTGCTTGATCCGACGAAATCCTTAGTGCGCCGGGGAATGACAATGCAGCTGTTTTTTGTGGGGTTAATCAATCGGCGCCCCTTGAAGCCCGATTTTGCGGCCCCATATACCGGGGCAGAAGCGCGAGTTGAGCTCGCGGACGATATTGAAAGGAGAAATCTATGGCTGACGAACAGACAGTGGATACGCAAAACCTAGACGCCGAACAGGCTGCCCAGGAGGGTGATGAGCTGGCGGCTCGCGTACAAGTGCTCGAAGAGCAATTGGCTGGCGCCCATGATCAGGCCTTGCGTGTAGCAGCTGATCTGCAGAACGTCCGCCGCCGCGCCGAACAGGATGTGGAAAAAGCCCACAAGTTTGCGCTGGAGAAATTCGCCAGTGACCTGCTGCCGATTATCGACAGCCTCGAGCGCGGCCTGGAGTTGTCCAACCCTGAGGACGAAAACATTCGGCCGATGCGCGAAGGGATCGAGCTGACCCTGAAAATGTTCCAGGACACCCTGAAGCGTTATCAGCTGGAAGTGATCGATCCTGAAGGCGAGCCCTTCAACGCATCGCAACATCAGGCAATGGCCATGCAGGAAAGCGCGGACGTCGAGCCAAACAGCGTGCTCAAGGTGTTCCAGAAGGGCTATCAGCTCAACGGTCGTCTGCTGCGCCCGGCCATGGTTGTGGTCAGCAAGGCCCCTGCGCCGGTTTCGCCTTCTATTGACGAGCAGGCTTGAAATCAGCCGCAAGGCCCCCATTTAGAAGTCAAGCGTTTAAGTGCTACCGCAGTTAGCCACCACTGCTGCGGCATCCAAATCAAAAGTTTCGGGAGAGTGAACATGGGCAAAATTATCGGTATCGACCTGGGGACTACCAACTCCTGCGTCTCCGTGCTGGAAAACGGCAAGGCCAAAGTTATTGAAAACGCTGAAGGCGCGCGCACCACGCCGTCGATCATCGCTTACGCCAACGATGGCGAAATCCTGGTGGGCCAGTCCGCCAAGCGTCAGGCAGTGACCAATCCGCACAACACCCTGTACGCGGTGAAGCGTCTGATCGGTCGTCGTTTCGACGAAGAAGTCGTACAGAAAGACATCCAGATGGTCCCGTACAAAATCGCCAAGGCTGACAACGGCGACGCGTGGGTTGAAGTGAACGGCCAGAAAATGTCGCCGCCACAAATCTCGGCTGAAATTCTGAAGAAAATGAAGAAGACCGCCGAAGACTACCTCGGCGAGCCAGTGACCGAAGCGGTGATCACCGTTCCGGCCTACTTCAACGACAGCCAGCGTCAAGCCACCAAAGACGCCGGCCGCATCGCAGGTCTGGACGTAAAACGTATCATCAACGAACCAACCGCAGCCGCTCTGGCTTACGGTATGGACAAGGCGAAGGGCGATCACACCGTGATCGTTTACGACTTGGGCGGCGGTACTTTCGACGTTTCCGTGATCGAAATCGCTGAAGTCGATGGTGAGCACCAGTTCGAAGTGTTGGCCACCAACGGCGACACCTTCCTGGGCGGTGAAGACTTTGACATTCGTCTGATCGACTACCTCGTTGACGAATTCAAGAAAGAAAGCGGCATGAACCTCAAGGGTGACCCGCTGGCCATGCAGCGCCTGAAAGAATCCGCTGAAAAAGCCAAGATCGAACTGTCCTCGAGCATGTCGACCGACGTGAACCTGCCGTACATCACTGCAGACGCCACCGGTCCTAAGCACTTGAACGTGAAAATCTCCCGCGCCAAGCTCGAAGCGCTGGTAGAAGACCTGGTTCAACGCACCATCGAACCTTGCCGCATCGCTCTGAAAGACTCTGGCATCGACATTGGCGCCATCAATGACGTGATCCTGGTCGGCGGCCAGACCCGTATGCCACTGGTTCAAAAGCTGGTGACCGAATTCTTCGGTAAAGAAGCACGTAAAGACGTGAACCCGGACGAAGCCGTTGCCATGGGTGCTGCTATCCAGGGCGCCGTATTGGCCGGCGACGTGAAAGACGTCCTGCTGCTCGACGTCAGCCCGCTGACCCTGGGTATCGAAACCATGGGTGGCGTGATGACTGCGCTGATCGAGAAAAACACCACGATTCCTACCAAGAAATCGCAAGTGTTCTCGACTGCCGACGACAACCAGGGCGCAGTGACCATTCACGTGCTGCAAGGCGAGCGCAAGCAAGCCGCACAGAACAAGTCCCTGGGCAAGTTCGACCTGGCCGAGATTCCACCAGCGCCACGTGGCGTGCCACAAATCGAAGTGACCTTCGACATCGACGCCAACGGCATCTTGCACGTCGGCGCGAAAGACAAGGCCACCGGCAAGACTCAGTCGATCGTGATCAAGGCCAACTCCGGTCTGTCCGAGGAAGAAATTCAGCAGATGGTTCGTGATGCTGAAGTGAACGCTGAAGAAGACCGCAAGTTCGAAGAGCTGGCCAGCGCCCGCAACCAGGGCGACGCCCTGGTTCACTCGACGCGCAAAATGGTCGCTGATGCCGGCGACAAAGTGAGCGCTGAAGAGAAGACTGCAATCGAAGCTGCACTCGTTGCCCTGGAAACCGCCATCAAAGGCGACGACAAGGCGGCGATCGACGCCAAGGTTGAAGAGCTGTCCAAGGTCTCCGCGCCAGTGGCTCAGAAAATGTACGCCGAACAGGCTCAGCCGGCTGAAGGCGCGGCACCGAAAGACGAAAAAGCTGAAAAAGCCGACGACGTCGTCGATGCCGAGTTCGAAGAAGTCAAAGACCACAAGTAAGTTGTTGGTCGCCCGGTTGACTGCCTTCAGGCGGTGACTGGTAGGATGTCGCCGCGCGGGAGCTTGCTCCCGCGTTGGCGTGTCTGGAGTTAGCGAATTTTTACAGCATGCGACAACCGCTCGGGTGCTGAGGGTATGGCCGGGAATGCTCCTGCTTTTCGAGCCGCAAGTACCGTATTGAATCAAAGACCAGGATCGTTGAATTGACGTGAGTTGGGTCCGGGCCTGTATTGGGGCTCAACGAGTTTGGCGAGGCT
Source organism: Pseudomonas fluorescens (assembly GCF_902497995.1). Lineage (GTDB taxonomy): Bacteria > Pseudomonadota > Gammaproteobacteria > Pseudomonadales > Pseudomonadaceae > Aquipseudomonas > Aquipseudomonas fluorescens_BK. Next base: position 28,122 of record NZ_CABVII010000020.1, read on the forward strand.
CAGGAGGGGTTTGCCGAACGTCCTTAAGAGTGCAAAGACTTATGGCAAAGCGTGACTATTACGAAGTATTGGGTGTTGAGCGCGGTTCAAGCGAAGCGGACCTGAAAAAGGCCTACCGTCGCCTGGCGATGAAGCACCACCCGGACCGTAATCCCGATGACAAAGCGTCGGAAGAGATGTTCAAGGAGGCCAACGAGGCCTACGAAGTACTGTCCGATTCCAGCAAGCGCGCGGCGTACGACCAGTACGGCCATGCCGGTGTCGATCCGAGCATGGGCGGCGGCGGTGCCGGGTTTGGCGGCCAGAACTTCTCCGACATCTTCGGTGATGTCTTCAGTGACTTCTTCGGTGGCGGTCGCGGCGGTTCCCGTGGCGGCGCTCAGCGCGGCAGCGACCTGCGCTACACCCTGGAGCTGAACCTGGAAGAAGCGGTACGCGGTACTACCGTGAATATCCGCGTTCCGACACTGGTCAACTGCAAGCCGTGCGACGGTTCGGGGGCCAAGAAAGGCTCTGCGCCTGTCACATGTCCGACCTGTGGCGGTATTGGCCAGGTCCGCATGCAGCAGGGCTTCTTCTCGGTGCAGCAGGCTTGCCCGCGCTGCCATGGCCAGGGCAAGATCATTTCCGATCCGTGCGATTCCTGCCAGGGCGAAGGCCGTGTCGAAGAGTACAAGACGCTCTCGGTGAAAGTGCCGGCCGGCGTCGATACCGGTGACCGCATTCGCCTGTCCGGCGAAGGCGAGGCGGGTGCGCAGGGTGGCCCGACCGGCGACCTCTACGTGGTGATCAATGTGCGCGAGCACGCCATCTTCCAGCGTGACGGCAAACACCTGTTCTGCGAAGTGCCGATCAGCTTTGTCGATGCGGCGCTGGGTGGCGAGCTGGAGATTCCGACCCTCGATGGTCGGGTCAAGCTGAAGATCCCCGAGGGCACCCAGACCGGCAAGCAGTTCCGTGTCCGCGGCAAAGGCGTCGCGCCAGTGCGTGGCGGCGGTGCCGGTGACCTGATGTGTCGCGTGGCGGTCGAAACCCCGGTCAACCTGGGGCGTCGCCAGCGCGAACTGCTGGAAGAATTCCGTCGCTCGCTGGCGGACGATAACAGTCATTCGCCGAAAACCACTGGTTGGTTCGAAGGCGTAAAGCGCTTCTTCGGCGATTTGTAAGGAGACAGGCATGCGACGTATTGCAGTGATGGGCGCCGCCGGGCGCATGGGCAAAACCCTGATCGAGGCGGTGCAGCACACGCCGGGTGCCGGTCTGACGGCGGCGGTGGATCGTCCGGACAGCACCCTGGTCGGTGCCGACGCCGGCGAGCTGGCGGCGCTCGGTCGGATCGGCGTGCCACTGTCCGGTGATCTGGATCGGGTGGTCGACGAGTTCGACGTGCTGATCGACTTCACGCACCCGACGGTGACCCTGAAGAACCTCGCGTTCTGTCGCAAGCACGGTAAGTCGATGATCATCGGCACCACTGGCTTCAGTGTTGAAGAGAAGCAATTGCTGGCCGAAGCGGGCAAGGATATTCCGATCGTCTTCGCGGCCAACTTCAGTGTCGGCGTCAACCTGTGCCTGAAGCTGCTCGACACCGCTGCCCGTGTGCTGGGTGATGACGTCGATATCGAAATCACCGAAGCCCACCATCGGCATAAAGTCGATGCGCCGTCGGGGACTGCCGTGCGCATGGGCGAAGTGATTGCCGATGCGTTGGGTCGCAACCTGAAGGACGTGGCGGTGTACGGTCGCGAAGGTCAGACCGGAGCCCGTGCTCGCGAAACCATCGGCTTCGCCACGGTGCGTGCCGGTGACATCGTCGGTGATCACACCGTGCTGTTCGCCGCCGACGGTGAGCGAGTCGAGATCACGCACAAGGCTTCCAGTCGCATGACCTTCGCCAAGGGCGCGGTACGTGCGGCTTTGTGGCTGGACGGGCGTGGGCCAGGCCTTTACGACATGCAAGACGTGCTCGATCTGCGTTAAGATGCGCCCGAAATCGGGTTCAAGCCAAGTGTTTGGGCCCGGTTTTATCCCGCCAAGCGACATCCTGTCGCATTCTCCGGCCTTTAGGGCTCATTGGCGGTAGACCAAAAATGCCTTTTTCTGTAAGCTACAGCTTTAGTGTGTCCACTAAAAGCGCGCAGAATTATTCGGTGAAAAAGCGGGGTGACGTGTCCATACGTCACTCCGCTTTTTTACAACCTGCGATCGCCCTTTCAGGCTTTATTTACGGGAGGTCTTCTTGACTAAGCCAGCCATACTCGCCCTTGCTGATGGCAGCATTTTTCGCGGCGAAGCCATTGGAGCCGACGGTCAAACCGTTGGTGAGGTGGTGTTCAACACCGCCATGACCGGCTATCAGGAAATCCTTACCGATCCTTCCTACGCCCAACAGATCGTTACCCTGACTTACCCGCACATCGGCAATACCGGCACCACGCCGGAAGACGCCGAGTCCGATCGCGTCTGGTCCGCTGGCCTGGTCATCCGTGACCTGCCGCTGGTTGCGAGCAACTGGCGTAACAAGCTGTCGCTGTCCGACTACCTGAAAGCCAACAATGTGGTGGCAATCGCCGGTATCGACACCCGCCGCCTGACGCGCATCCTGCGTGAGAAAGGCGCGCAGAACGGCTGCATCATGGCCGGTGACAACATTTCCGAAGAAGCGGCCATTGCCGCAGCGCAAGGCTTCCCTGGCCTGAAAGGCATGGACCTGGCGAAAGTCGTCAGCACCAAAGAGCAATACGAATGGCGCTCGACTGTCTGGGATCTGAAAACCGACAGCCACGCGACCATTGAAGCCTCCGAGCTGCCCTACCACGTGGTTGCCTACGACTACGGCGTCAAGCTGAACATCCTGCGCATGCTGGTCGCGCGCGGTTGCCGCGTGACCGTGGTGCCAGCGCAAACGCCAGCGGCTGACGCATTGGCGCTCAATCCCGATGGCGTGTTCCTGTCCAACGGCCCTGGCGATCCCGAGCCATGCGACTACGCGATCCAGGCGATCAAGGACGTGCTGGAAACCGATATCCCGGTCTTCGGTATCTGCCTCGGTCACCAGCTGCTGGCCCTGGCCTCCGGCGCCAAGACCCTGAAAATGGGGCACGGCCACCACGGCGCCAACCACCCGGTCCAGGACCTGGACAGCGGTGTAGTGATGATCACCAGTCAGAACCACGGTTTTGCGGTAGACGAGGCCACCCTGCCAGGCAATGTCCGCGCGATCCACAAATCGCTGTTCGACGGCACCCTGCAAGGCATCGAGCTTACCGGCAAGAGCGCCTTCAGCTTCCAGGGTCACCCTGAAGCCAGCCCTGGCCCGAACGACGTAGCGCCATTGTTCGATCGCTTCATCAACGAAATGGCCAAGCGACGCTGATCGCTCGCCTTGATGCGGCAAAGCTTGAGGGCGGTCCCGGCACCGGTGACCCCCTCGAGCCTTCACAGATTGAACAAGACGGCTTGCCGACTGACCTGCGGATTTGAGTGACAACCCATGCCAAAACGTACAGACATTAAAAGCATCCTGATTCTCGGCGCTGGCCCGATCGTGATCGGCCAGGCCTGCGAATTCGACTACTCCGGCGCCCAGGCCTGCAAAGCCCTGCGCGAGGAGGGTTACCGCGTCATCCTGGTGAACTCCAACCCGGCCACCATCATGACCGACCCGGACATGGCCGACGCCACCTACATCGAGCCGATCAAGTGGCAGACCGTTGCCAAGATCATCGAGAAAGAGCGTCCGGACGCGCTGCTGCCGACCATGGGCGGCCAGACCGCTCTGAACTGCGCCCTGGACCTGGAGCGCGAAGGCGTTCTGGAGAAGTTCGGCGTAGAGATGATCGGCGCCAACGCTGACACCATCGACAAGGCTGAAGACCGTTCGCGCTTCGACAAGGCGATGAAGTCCATCGGCCTGGATTGCCCGCGCTCCGGTATCGCCCATAGCATGGAAGAGGCCAACGCGGTCCTCGAAAAGCTCGGCTTCCCGTGCATCATTCGTCCGTCCTTCACCATGGGCGGCACCGGTGGCGGTATTGCTTACAACCGTGAAGAGTTCGAAGAGATCTGTGCCCGTGGTCTGGACCTGTCGCCGACCAAAGAGCTGCTGATCGACGAATCGCTGATCGGCTGGAAAGAGTACGAGATGGAGGTTGTCCGCGATAAGAAGGACAACTGCATCATCGTTTGCTCGATCGAAAACTTTGACCCGATGGGCGTGCACACCGGTGACTCGATCACCGTTGCTCCGGCACAGACCCTGACGGACAAGGAATACCAGATCATGCGTAACGCCTCGTTGGCGGTACTGCGTGAGATCGGCGTTGAAACCGGCGGCTCCAACGTTCAGTTTGGCATCTGCCCGGACACTGGCCGTATGGTCGTGATCGAGATGAACCCGCGTGTATCCCGCTCTTCGGCACTGGCTTCGAAAGCCACTGGTTTCCCGATTGCGCGTATCGCTGCCAAGCTGGCGATCGGCTACACCCTGGACGAGTTGCAGAACGAAATCACCGGCGGCGCTACTCCTGCGTCCTTCGAGCCGTCGATCGACTATGTCGTGACCAAGCTGCCACGCTTCGCTTTCGAGAAATTCCCGAAAGCCGACGCACGCCTGACCACGCAAATGAAGTCGGTCGGTGAAGTCATGGCCATCGGCCGGACTTTCCAGGAATCCCTGCAGAAAGCCCTGCGCGGCCTGGAAGTGGGCGTTTGCGGCCTGGACGAGAAGCTCGACCTGGGCAACCCGGAAAGCATGAGCATCCTCAAGCGCGAACTGACCGTGCCGGGTGCCGAGCGCATCTGGTACGTGGCTGACGCCTTCCGCGCCGGCCTGTCGGTCGAAGACATCTTCGGCATGAACATGATCGACCCGTGGTTCCTGGTGCAGATCGAAGATCTGATCAAGGAAGAAGAGAAGGTCAAGACCCTGGGCCTGTCCAGCATCGACCGCGACATGATGTTCAAGCTCAAGCGCAAGGGCTTCTCCGACATGCGTCTGGCCAAGCTGCTGGGCGTGACCGAGAAGAGCCTGCGTCGCCACCGCCACAAGCTCGAGGTATACCCGGTCTACAAGCGCGTTGACACCTGCGCGGCCGAGTTCGCCACCGATACCGCTTACATGTACTCGACTTACGAGGAAGAGTGCGAAGCCGCGCCGTCGGGCCGCGACAAGATCATGATCCTCGGCGGCGGTCCAAACCGTATCGGCCAGGGCATCGAGTTCGACTACTGCTGCGTACACGCGGCACTGGCCCTGCGCGAAGACGGTTACGAGACCATCATGGTCAACTGCAACCCGGAAACCGTTTCCACCGACTACGACACCTCCGATCGCCTGTACTTCGAACCAGTGACCCTGGAAGACGTGCTGGAAATCTGCCGCGTCGAGAAGCCAAAAGGCGTGATCGTCCAGTACGGCGGCCAAACCCCGCTGAAACTGGCCCGTGCCCTGGAAGAAGCCGGCGTGCCGATCATCGGCACCAGCCCTGACGCCATCGACCGTGCCGAAGACCGTGAGCGCTTCCAGCAGATGGTCGAGCGCCTGAACCTGCGTCAGCCGCCAAACGCCACCGTGCGCAGCGAAGACGAAGCGATCCGTGCGGCCAGCAAGATCGGTTACCCGCTGGTGGTGCGTCCGTCCTACGTACTGGGCGGCCGTGCGATGGAAATCGTCTACGAAGAAGAAGAACTCAAGCGCTACCTGCGCGATGCAGTGAAAGTGTCCAACGACAGCCCGGTGCTGCTGGACCACTTCCTCAACTGCGCCATCGAAATGGACGTGGATGCGGTCTGCGACGGCACCGACGTGGTGATCGGCGCGATCATGCAGCACATCGAGCAGGCCGGTGTTCACTCCGGTGACTCCGCGTGCTCCCTGCCGCCATACTCGCTGCCTGCGCACATCCAGGACGAGATGCGTGAACAGGTCAAGAAAATGGCCCTGGAACTGGGCGTGGTCGGCCTGATGAACGTTCAGTTGGCGCTGCAAGGCGAAGACATCTACGTCATCGAAGTCAACCCGCGCGCTTCCCGGACCGTACCGTTCGTGTCCAAGTGCATCGGTGTTTCCCTGGCAATGATCGCGGCTCGCGTGATGGCCGGTAAAACCCTGAAGGAAATCGGCTTCACCAAGGAAATCATCCCGAACTTCTACAGCGTGAAGGAGGCGGTGTTCCCATTCGCCAAGTTCCCTGGCGTGGACCCGATCCTGGGCCCGGAGATGAAGTCCACCGGTGAAGTGATGGGCGTCGGCGACACCTTCGGTGAAGCATTCGCCAAGGCTCAGATGGGCGCCAGCGAAGTGCTTCCGACCGGCGGTACCGCGTTCATCAGCGTACGTGACGACGACAAGCCACTGGTTGCAGGCGTGGCCCGTGATCTGATCAGCTTGGGTTTCGATGTGGTCGCCACTGCCGGTACTGCCAGGCTGATCGAAGCCGCAGGCCTGAAAGTGCGTCGTGTGAACAAGGTGACCGAAGGGCGTCCGCACGTGGTCGACATGATCAAGAACGACGAAGTCACCTTGATCATCAACACCACCGAAGGCCGTCAGTCGATCGCTGACTCGTACTCCATTCGTCGCAATGCCCTGCAGCACAAGATCTACTGCACCACGACTATTGCTGCTGGCGAAGCCATCTGCGAAGCGCTTAAGTTCGGTCCCGAGAAGACCGTGCGCCGCTTGCAGGATCTACACGCAGGATTGAAGGCATGATCAAATACCCAATGACCGTCCAGGGCGCCAAAGCCCTGGAAGAAGAACACGCCCACCTGACCAAGGTCGTCCGTCCGAAGCTCAGCCAGGACATCGGTACGGCCCGCGAGTTGGGTGACTTGAAGGAAAACGCCGAATACCACGCTGCCCGTGAGCAGCAGGGCATGGTCGAGGCGCGGATTCGTGACATCGAGGGCCGGATTCAGAACCAGGTCATCATCGATGTCACGTCCATTGCTCATACCGGCAAAGTGATTTTCGGCACCACCGTTGAAATCGCCAATGTCGAGACTGATGAACGCGTCACTTACCACATCGTGGGTGAGGATGAGGCTGACTTCAAGCTCGGCAAGATTTCGGTGGGCTCGCCATTGGCCCGCGCCTTGATCGCCAAGGAAGAGGGTGATGTGGTTGCCGTCAAAACGCCTGGTGGCGTTATCGAGTATGAGATTGTCGAAGTTCGTCACATCTGAAAGAAGGCGTCCGCTGCATGCGGGCGCCATGCTTTGGCAGCTGACCCAGATGTTATGGGTGGGCGGCCTGTGGCTGTTGCATATCGGTCTGCTGCCGGTGCTGGGTCATATCGGCCTGGCGCCGCTGCTGATCGACGAAATTGTGGGCATGCTGAATACGCTGATGGTGGGATTCGCCGCAGCGTGTGTGATTTTTCAGGCTTTGGTGCTGGTTCAGGCCAAGGGCCTTGCCAGTCTATGGCGCGATATTCGCGGGCAACTGCTGATGACGGCGCTGTATGCGTGTGCGATGTACTTCGCGGTACGCTTCGGCTGGCCGGATGCGGGGCGCTGGCAGGTGTTCAGCTATCTTGTCCTGGGGTTTTCCGGGTTGGTGCTGGTATTGCAGCCGGTGCCGGGATGGAGTGGCAGGGTGCGCGAAGCACACCCTTGACCCTTGTGATCACTTGAAGCGATGAACGTTCGACAGCTGCTTGTTGACGCTGAAGTTCTTGCGGTAAATCAGTGCCATCTTGCCGATGACCTGAACCAGATCCGCTTTGCCGACCTTGCACAGTTCCGCAATGGACGCCAGGCGCGATTCGCGATCGAGGATGTTGAGCTTGATCTTGATCAGCTCGTGATCCGCCAAAGCGCGTTCAAGTTCGGCTAACACACCTTCAGTCAAACCGTTGTCAGCCACAATCAAAACTGGTTTCAGATGGTGGCCAATGGATTTGTACTGTTTCTTCTGCTCTTGAGTGAGCGGCATAATCTGACCCTTTAGTCTGGATTCTGTAAAATGGCGGCCATTTTACCCGAGGGTTCGTGGATCCGCCCAATTAATCACGACCCTTATCATCGAGGTGCCCAATGGCGCGTTCCAAGACAAGCCTTGGTTGGCTGAAAAGACATGTCAATGATCCCTATGTGAAGCAGGCGCAGAAGGATGGTTACCGCTCGCGTGCGAGTTACAAGCTTCTGGAGGTCCAGGAGAAATACAAGCTGATCCGTCCGGGTATGAGCGTTGTCGACCTGGGTGCGGCGCCCGGCGGCTGGTCGCAGGTCACTAGTCGGCTGATCGGTGGTCAGGGGCGTCTGATCGCCTCGGACATCCTGGAAATGGACAGCATTCCGGACGTGACTTTCATCCAGGGTGACTTCACCCAGGACGAAGTGCTCGCTCAGATCCTTGAAGCCGTGGGTAATTCGCAGGTGGACCTTGTGATTTCCGATATGGCCCCCAATATGAGTGGTACGCCTGAGGTGGACATGCCAAAAGCCATGTTTCTATGTGAGCTGGCTCTTGATCTGGCGGCTCGGATACTCAAGCCGGGTGGTAATTTCGTGATCAAGGTGTTTCAGGGCGAAGGGTTTGATGCTTACGTGAAGGACGCTCGTCAGAAATTCGACAAGGTCCAGATGATCAAGCCGGACTCTTCCCGTGGCAGTTCCCGCGAGCAATACATGCTGGCTTGGGGCTACCGCGGCCGTAGTGAGTAAATCGAGGTTTTTTTGCGGGTCGATAGGATTTTCGTATTTCGCCCCGTGAGCATTAGCGAATATTGTGTAGAAAGTGCTTCACAAAGGGTTACAGACGGCGCCTGCCAGAGTCGTAGGTAATGTAGTAAGTTAGGCCGGTGAATATCATGCGAAGCGCGCGCCACCAGCGGCGCTTGCTTCAGAGGGTAGTTAATTGAACGATATGGCAAAGAATCTGATCCTGTGGTTGATCATCGCGGCAGTCCTGGTGACGGTGATGAACAACTTCTCCAGCCCTAACGAGCCGCAGACCCTCAACTATTCCGACTTCATCCAGCAGGTCAAGGATGGCAAGGTCGAGCGCGTAGCCGTCGATGGCTATGTGATTACCGGCAAGCGCAACGATGGTGACAGCTTCAAGACCATCCGTCCGGCAATCCAGGATAACGGTCTGATCGGCGACCTCGTGGACAACCACGTCGTGGTCGAAGGCAAACAGCCTGAACAGCAAAGCATCTGGACTCAACTCCTGGTCGCAAGCTTCCCGATCCTGGTGATCATCGCCGTGTTCATGTTCTTCATGCGGCAGATGCAGGGCGGTGCAGGTGGCAAGGGTGGGCCGATGAGCTTCGGCAAGAGCAAGGCGCGCCTGCTCTCCGAAGACCAGGTGAAAACCACCCTGGGTGACGTTGCCGGTTGCGACGAAGCCAAGGAAGAAGTCGGCGAACTTGTCGAGTTCCTGCGTGATCCGGGCAAGTTCCAGCGCCTGGGCGGTCGCATTCCCCGCGGCGTGCTGATGGTCGGTCCTCCGGGTACCGGTAAAACCTTGCTCGCCAAGGCGATTGCCGGCGAAGCCAAAGTGCCGTTCTTCACCATTTCCGGTTCCGATTTCGTCGAAATGTTCGTCGGTGTCGGTGCCAGCCGTGTTCGCGACATGTTCGAGCAGGCCAAGAAGCACGCGCCATGCATCATCTTCATCGATGAAATCGACGCCGTCGGTCGCCATCGTGGCGCCGGCATGGGTGGCGGTCACGACGAGCGCGAACAGACACTCAACCAGTTGCTGGTCGAGATGGATGGCTTCGAAATGAACGACGGCATCATCGTCATTGCCGCCACCAACCGTCCGGACGTACTGGACCCGGCGCTGCTGCGTCCGGGCCGTTTCGACCGTCAGGTGGTGGTCGGTCTGCCGGATATCCGTGGCCGTGAGCAGATTCTCAAGGTCCACATGCGCAAAGTGCCAATGGGTGACGACGTCGCTCCGGCCGTGATCGCGCGGGGTACCCCTGGTTTCTCCGGTGCGGACCTGGCGAACCTGGTGAACGAGGCGTCGCTGTTCGCCGCCCGTGCCGGCAAGCGCATCGTTGAGATGAAAGAGTTCGAACTGGCCAAAGACAAGATCATGATGGGTGCCGAGCGCAAATCCATGGTCATGTCCGAGAAAGAGAAGCAGAACACTGCTTATCACGAAGCCGGCCACGCCATCGTCGGTCGCGTCGTGCCCGAGCATGATCCGGTCTACAAGGTGTCGATCATCCCGCGTGGTCGTGCGTTGGGTGTGACCATGTTCCTGCCGGAAGAAGATCGTTACAGCCTGTCCAAGCGGGCGTTGATCAGCCAGATCTGCTCGCTGTACGGCGGCCGTATCGCTGAAGAAATGACCCTTGGCTTCGATGGTGTCACCACCGGTGCGTCCAACGACATCATGCGTGCCAGCCAGATTGCACGGAACATGGTGACCAAGTGGGGCCTGTCGGAAAAGCTCGGCCCGCTGATGTACGCCGAAGAAGAGGGTGAAGTGTTCCTCGGTCGCGGTGGCGGCGGTCAAGGCACAAGCTTCTCGGGCGAGACGGCGAAGCTGATCGACTCCGAGGTGCGCAGCATCATCGACCAGTGCTACGGCACCGCGAAGCAGATCCTCACGGATAACCGTGACAAGCTCGACGCCATGGCCGATGCCTTGATGAAGTACGAAACGATCGATGCCGATCAGATCGATGACATCATGGCCGGTCGTACGCCTCGCGAACCTCGCGACTGGTCGGGTGGCACCGGTACTTCCGGAACACCTCCGGTGGTGCAGGGCGAGCGTCCGGAAACACCTATCGGCGGTCCTGCTGCTGACGTTTAAGGTTTGAAATGACTTCTGTTCAGTCCTCGACCCGGTTGCCTTGCGGCAACCGGGTTCTTGATTTGGCCCAGACGCATGTCATGGGTATTCTCAATGTCACTCCCGATTCCTTTTCCGATGGTGGCCAATACAGCCAGCTCGATGCGGCCTTTCGCCACGCCGAAGCCATGGTGGCGGCCGGCGCGACGCTGATCGATGTCGGTGGCGAATCGACCCGGCCGGGTGCCAGGGCGGTTTCACCGCTGGAGGAGCTCGAGCGTGTAGCACCCATCGTCGAGCGAATTCATCGCGAACTGGATGTCATTATCTCGGTTGATACCTCTACCCCGTCGGTCATGCGCGAAACCGCCCGGCTTGGGGCGGGGTTGATCAATGACGTGCGTTCGTTGCAGCGCGATGGCGCGCTGGATGCGGCCGCGGCCACCGGCTTGCCGGTCTGTCTGATGCATATGCTCGGTGAGCCGGGCGACATGCAGGACAATCCGCAGTACCAGGACGTGACCCGGGAAGTGGGTGAGTTTCTTGCCGGGCGTATGGCTCAATGTGCATCGGCGGGGATTCCCGCCGAGCGGATCATTCTTGATCCGGGCTTCGGCTTCGCCAAAACCTTGCAACACAATCTAAGCTTGTTCAAGCATATGGAAGTCTTGCACGGCTTGGGGCGACCCCTGCTGGTCGGAGTTTCGCGAAAGAGCATGATAGGTCATGCCTTGAATCGCCCGGTCGGAGAGCGCCTGTATGGCGGTCTGGCGCTCGCGGCGCTGGCCTCATTCAAGGGAGCGCGTATATTGCGCGTCCATGATGTGGCCGAAACAGTCGATGTCGTGCGGATGATCGCCGCAGTGGAATCAGCCGAATAAGAAGGATGGAGCGCTTATGACTAAGAAATACTTTGGCACCGACGGCATTCGTGGTCGCGTCGGCGAATACCCGATTACCCCTGATTTCATGCTCAAGCTCGGTTGGGCTGCGGGTATGGCGTTCCGGAAAATGGGCGCCTGCAAGGTGCTGGTGGGCAAGGACACCCGGATCTCTGGCTACATGTTCGAATCGGCGCTCGAGGCCGGGCTGACGTCGGCGGGTGCCGATGTCATGCTCCTGGGCCCGATGCCGACGCCGGCCATCGCCTACCTGACGCGCACTTTCCATGCCGAAGCAGGCATCGTGATCAGCGCCTCGCACAATCCCCACGACGACAACGGCATCAAGTTTTTCTCCGGAAAGGGCACCAAGCTGCCGGATGAAGTCGAACATATGATCGAAGAGTTGCTCGACACTCCGATGACCGTGGTCGAGTCGAGCAAGATCGGCAAGGTCTCGCGCATCAACGATGCTTCGGGTCGCTACATCGAATTCTGCAAGAGCAGCGTCCCGACCGGCACCAGCTTCGCCGGCCTGAAGATCGTGCTCGACTGCGCTCACGGTGCGACCTACAAGGTGGCGCCTAGTGTGTTTCGTGAGTTGGGCGCCGAAGTCGTTGTGCTTTCTGCCCATCCCAACGGCCTGAACATCAATGAAAATTGCGGTTCGACCCACATGGAGCCGCTGCAGGCTGCCGTATTGGCCGAGAATGCCGATTTGGGCATCGCTTTCGATGGCGATGGCGACCGGGTGCAGATGGTCGATCACACCGGTGCTGTCGTCGACGGTGACGAATTGCTGTTTATCATTGCTCGCGATCTGCAGGAGCGTGGCAAATTGCAGGGCGGTGTGGTCGGTACGCTGATGAGTAACCTGGGGCTGGAGCTGGCCCTGGCGGACCTGGGCATACCCTTTGTGCGGGCCAACGTCGGCGACCGTTACGTCATCGCCGAGTTGCAGGAGCGCGATTGGCTGGTGGGTGGTGAAAACTCGGGGCACATTGTCTGCTTCAGTCACACTACCACCGGTGACGCGATCATTGCCGCCTTGCAGGTGCTGATGGCGCTGAAGAGACGCTCCGAAGGGCTGGCGCAATCGCGTCAGCCATTGCGCAAGTGCCCTCAGGTGCTGATCAATGTGCGTTTCGGCGGTGGTGCAAGCCCCCTGGATCATCCGGAGGTCAAAGAGGCCAGTGAGCGCGTTACCCAGGCCATGGCTGGTCGCGGGCGTGTGCTGTTGCGCAAGTCCGGGACGGAGCCGTTGGTGCGGGTAATGGTCGAAGGCGAAGACGAAACACAGGTTCGCGGCTATGCCGAAGAGCTGGCAAACCTGGTTACTGAAGTTTCTGCCTGAATTCGGCTTGCCAGCCATGATTGTGTTGGGTAACATCTGCGCCCACTTTGACCGACGAGGTACAGCATGCGTCGCCCTATGGTAGCTGGTAACTGGAAGATGCACGGTACCCGCACCAGCGTCGCTGAGCTGATTGACGGCCTTCGTCGTCTGGACTTGCCGAGCGATGTTGACGTTGCGGTATTCCCGTCTTGCCTGCATATCAATCAAGTGATTGATGGCTTGCAAGACCAGTCGATTTCGATCGGCGCGCAGAATTCTGCGGTGGAATCCATGCAAGGCGCATTGACTGGTGAAGTTGCACCGAGTCAGTTGGTGGATGCAGGTTGTTCCCTGGTGCTTGTCGGGCACTCCGAACGCCGCCAGATAATGGGCGAGCAGGACGGTATGCTGATTCGCAAGTTCGCAGCGGCACAGGCATGTGGCTTGATTCCGGTGTTGTGCATAGGGGAAACCCTTGAGCAGCGCGAAGCCGGAAAAACTCTTGAGGTTGTCGGGCGTCAGCTGGGCAGTATCATTGAGGAGCTGGGTGTTGGTGTCTTTGCCAAGGCAGTCATAGCTTACGAGCCGGTCTGGGCCATTGGCACCGGGCTGACTGCTTCGCCGCAACAGGCGCAGGATGTGCACGCAGCCATTCGCGCCCAGTTGGCGGCAGAGAATTCTGAAATCGCACAAGGTGTGCGGCTTCTATACGGCGGCAGCGTGAAGGCGGCCAATGCGGTCGAACTGTTCGGCATGCCGGATATCGATGGGGGGCTCATTGGTGGAGCTTCCCTGAATGCAGATGAGTTCGGTGCGATTTGTCGCGCCGCGGGAAACTGAAAAAATGCTGGAAACAGTCGTAGTCGTTTTTCATCTGCTGGGTGCATTGGGCGTAGTTGCTCTGGTTTTGCTGCAGCAGGGTAAAGGTGCGGATGCTGGTGCGTCTTTCGGAGCAGGTGCTTCAAATACTGTGTTCGGAAGCCAAGGTTCCTCTACCTTTCTTAGTAAGTTTACTGCTATACTTGCCGCAGGTTTTTTCATAACCAGCTTAGGGTTAGGTTACTTTGCTAAAGAGAAAGCTCACCAGCTGACTCAAGTAGGTTTGCCAAACCCGGCAGTGTTGGAAGTTCCAAAGCAACAACCGGCTTCTGATGATGTTCCGGTGCTTCAAGAGCAAAAGTCGGCTACTCCAGCGACTGACGTGCCTCCAGCTCAAGAGCAAAAGTAAGAAGGGTTTCAAACGCAGTATTGCCGAGGTGGTGGAATTGGTAGACACGCAACCTTGAGGTGGTTGTGCCCATAGGGTGTAGGGGTTCGAGTCCCCTTCTCGGTACCAATTATCAGGAGAGCCCGCTGTTGCGGGCTTTCTTGTAGGTGGAAGGTTAGATTGACCCTGTCAGGGATCGGTCGTATACTTCCGCCCCAGCTTTGTCGCGGGGTGGAGCAGTCTGGTAGCTCGTCGGGCTCATAACCCGAAGGTCGTCGGTTCAAATCCGGCCCCCGCAACCAGTTTCAGGAGCCCCTTTTAAGGGGCTTTTTGTTAGCTGGACACTTTCTGCGCCGCTGTTCGACGGCGTTTCAAGGATGGGCGTTTCGCCCATTTTTTTATTTTGCATAGCATGCACATACATGCACGAGGGGGTTCAGGTGTCGAGCAAGCTAGAAGAGTTGCAGGCCTTGTTGGCCCCGGTGGTCGTGGCCCTGGGCTATGAATGCTGGGGTATCGAGTTTTCGGCTCAAGGTCGTCACTCAATGTTGCGCGTTTATATTGATAAAGAAGGCGGCGTGCTGGTCGACGATTGCGCCATCGTCAGCCGTCAGATCAGCGGTGTCCTGGATGTTGAAGATCCGATCGCCGTTGAATACACCCTTGAAGTTTCCTCGCCTGGCATGGAACGCCCACTGTTCACTATTGAGCAGTTTGCAAAATTTGCCGGTGAACAAGTGAAGATCAAGCTGCGCTCGCCTTTCGAAGGGCGACGCAACTTTCAGGGCCTTCTGCGCGGTGTAGAAGAGCAGGACGTCGTGGTGCAGGTTGAAGACCATGAGTTCCTGTTGCCGATCGATATGATCGACAAGGCCAACATTATTCCCAGTTTTGACTGAGACGCGGATCCCGCGGATCCAATGGCTTGCGAAAGGCGAGGCGTACGATGAGCAAAGAAGTACTGCTGGTTGTTGAGTCGGTATCCAATGAAAAGGGCGTACCGGCAACCGTAATTTTTGAAGCGCTGGAGCTGGCCCTGGCCACTGCTACCAAAAAACGTTTCGAGGACGAAGTCGATCTGCGTGTGGAAATCAATCGCCACACCGGTGCTTACGAGACCTTCCGTCGCTGGACGGTCGTCGAAGAAGCAGACCTGGACGATCCGGCCATCGAAACCTGGCCGAGCAAGGTTGCAGAAACGCATCCTGGAGCTCAGGTCGGTGACGTGGTCGAAGAAAAGATCGAGTCCATCGAATTCGGCCGCATTGCTGCACAGACTGCCAAGCAAGTCATCGTGCAGAAAGTTCGCGAAGCCGAGCGTGCTCAAGTCGTCGATGCCTATCGCGAGCGCCTGGGAGAGATCATTTCCGGCACCGTGAAAAAAGTGACCCGCGACAACGTGATCGTCGACCTGGGCAACAACGCTGAAGCGTTGCTGGCGCGCGAAGACATCATTTCTCGCGAAACCTTCCGGGTTGGCGTGCGCCTGCGTGCGCTGCTCAAGGAAATCCGCACCGAGAACCGCGGCCCGCAGCTGATCCTGTCGCGTACCGCGCCGGAAATGCTGATCGAGTTGTTCCGCATCGAAGTGCCGGAAATCGCTGAAGGCCTGATCGAAGTCATGGCTGCGTCCCGCGACCCGGGTTCGCGTGCCAAGATCGCGGTCCGCTCCAAGGACAAACGCATCGACCCGCAAGGCGCTTGCATCGGCATGCGCGGTTCGCGCGTCCAGGCAGTGTCGGGAGAGTTGGGCGGTGAGCGCGTGGACATCGTCCTGTGGGACGACAACCCGGCTCAGTTCGTGATCAATGCAATGTCGCCGGCTGAAGTGGCGGCTATTATCGTTGACGAAGATGCCCATGCCATGGACATCGCCGTTGGCGCAGACAATCTGGCTCAGGCCATCGGTCGCGGAGGTCAGAACGTGCGTCTGGCCAGCCAGTTGACTGGCTGGACCCTGAACGTGATGACCGAATCGGACATCCAGGCTAAGCAGCAAGCAGAAACCGGCGACATCCTGCGCAACTTCATCGACGAGCTGGAAGTCGACGAAGACCTGGCACAGGTGCTGGTTGATGAAGGCTTTACCAGCCTGGAAGAGATTGCCTACGTACCGTTGGAAGAAATGCTCAACATCGACGGCTTTGACGAAGATACCGTCAACGAGCTTCGCGCTCGTGCCAAGGATCGCTTGTTGACCAAAGCCATCGCTACTGAGGAAAAGCTGGCAGACGCCCATCCGGCCGAAGACCTGCTCTCGCTTGAGGGTATGGACAAGGATTTGGCGATGGAACTGGCGGTGCGCGGCGTAATTACCCGCGAAGACCTGGCCGAGCAGTCTATTGACGACCTGCTCGACATCGACGGCATTGACGATGATCGTGCCGGCAAGTTGA
This sequence comes from Pseudomonas fluorescens, assembly GCF_902497995.1. Taxonomy (GTDB): domain Bacteria; phylum Pseudomonadota; class Gammaproteobacteria; order Pseudomonadales; family Pseudomonadaceae; genus Aquipseudomonas; species Aquipseudomonas fluorescens_BK. Next base: position 44,704 of record NZ_CABVII010000020.1, read on the forward strand.
TCATGGCCGCCCGAGCCCACTGGTTCGAGTAATTAGGCGCGGCCTGAGGAGAGAAATGCATGACGCAAGTCACGGTGAAACAACTGGCCGATGAGGTCAAAACACCGGTAGAGCGCCTGTTGCAGCAGATGCGTGAGGCAGGTCTGCCGCACACCGCCGCCGAAGAACATGTGACTGACAGTGAGAAGCAATCTTTGCTGACTCACTTGAAAAGCAGCCACAAGGCGAAAGTGGAAGAACCACGCAAGATCACGCTGCAGCGTAAAACCACCAGCACCCTGCGGGTCGCTGGCAGCAAAAGCATCAGCGTTGAAGTACGCAAGAAGAAAGTCTTCGTACAGCGCAGCCCGGAAGAAATCGAAGCCGAGCGCAAACGCGAACAGGAAGAACGTCGCGCAGTAGAAAATGCTGCACGCCAGAAGGCTGAAGAAGAAGCCAAGCGTCGCGCCGAAGAAGAAGCGCGTCGCCAGCCTGCTGCTGCGCAACCTGCGACCAACAACGCTGTCGCAGCTCCTGCTGCAGTGGCCGAACCCGTACGCGAAAGCGCGCCGGTTGTGGCGGCTGCACCAGCACCGTCTGCAGACGTTCGCAACAAGCAGAACGAACAGCGCCGTCCGGACAAACCACGCGCCGACGATAGCAATCGTCGTGGCAGTGGCGATGGCGAGCGCAAAAACGCTCCGCATCGTGCTTCGGTCAAGGAAAAAGCGCCTGCTCCACGCGTTGCCCCACGTACTACCGACGAAGAAAGCGATGGCTTCCGTCGTGGTGGTCGCGGCAAGGCCAAGCTGAAGAAACGCAACGCTCACGGTTTCCAGAGCCCGACCGGCCCTGTAGTGCGCGAAGTGAAGATCGGCGAGACCATCACTGTTGGCGATCTCGCCCAGCAGATGTCGGTCAAGGCTGCTGAAATCATCAAGTTCATGTTCAAACTGGGTACTCCAGCGACCATCAACCAGGTACTGGATCAGGAAACTGCCCAGCTCGTGGCTGAGGAACTGGGCCACAAAGTGACCCTGGTCAGCGACACCGCCCTGGAAGATTCCCTGGCCGAGTCCCTGAAGTTTGAAGGTGAAGCGTTCTCCCGTGCACCGGTCGTGACCGTAATGGGCCACGTTGACCACGGTAAGACCTCGCTGCTCGACTACATCCGTCGTGCCAAGGTAGCTGCTGGCGAAGCCGGTGGTATCACCCAGCACATCGGTGCGTACCACGTTGAAACCGAACGCGGCATGGTCACCTTCCTCGACACCCCTGGTCACGCCGCGTTTACCGCCATGCGTGCCCGTGGTGCCAAGGCGACCGACATCGTGATCCTGGTGGTTGCAGCGGACGACGGCGTCATGCCGCAGACCGTTGAAGCCGTTCAGCACGCCAAGGCTGCCGGTGTTCCGCTGGTTGTAGCTGTGAACAAAATCGACAAGCCGGGCGCCGATCTCGATCGCATCCGTAGCGAACTGTCGGTTCACGGCGTGACCTCGGAAGAGTGGGGCGGCGACACCCCGTTCGTCTCGGTGTCGGCGAAAGTCGGTACTGGCGTGGACGAGTTGCTCGAAGCTGTCCTGCTGCAAGCTGAAGTTCTCGAACTGAAAGCGACGCCTTCGGCCCCAGGTCGTGGTGTTGTGGTTGAATCGCGTCTCGACAAAGGTCGTGGCCCGGTTGCAACCGTTCTGGTTCAAGACGGTACCCTGCGCCAAGGCGACATGGTGCTGGTCGGTTCGAACTATGGCCGTGTACGTGCCATGCTCGACGAGAACGGCAAGCCAATCAAGGAAGCCGGTCCTTCCATCCCTGTCGAGATTCTCGGCCTGGACGGTACCCCGGACGCTGGCGACGAGATGAGCGTAGTGGCTGACGAGAAGAAAGCCCGTGAAGTGGCTCTGTTCCGTCAAGGCAAGTTCCGCGAAGTCAAACTGGCCCGTGCTCACGCCGGCAAGCTTGAAAACATCTTCGAGAACATGGGTCAGGAAGAGAAGAAGACGCTCAACATCGTCCTCAAATCCGACGTCCGTGGTTCGCTGGAAGCGTTGAACGGTGCCTTGAACGGCCTGGGTAACGACGAAGTGCAAGTGCGCGTGGTCGGTGGCGGTGTCGGTGGTATCACCGAATCCGACGCCAACCTGGCACTGGCCTCCAACGCTGTACTGTTTGGCTTCAACGTGCGTGCCGATGCCGGCGCTCGCAAGATCGTCGAGCAGGAAGGTCTGGATATGCGTTACTACAACGTGATCTACGACATCATCGAAGACGTCAAGAAAGCCCTCACCGGTATGCTGGGCAGCGATGTTCGCGAGAACATCCTGGGTACCGCTGAAGTGCGTGACGTGTTCCGTTCGCCGAAGTTTGGCGCGATCGCCGGTTGCATGGTTATCGAAGGTGTCGTTCACCGTAACCGTCCAATCCGTGTACTGCGTGAAGACATCGTTATCTTCGAAGGCGAGCTGGAATCCCTGCGCCGCTTCAAGGATGACGCTTCCGAAGTACGTGCCGGCATGGAATGCGGTATCGGCGTCAAGAGCTACAACGACGTCAAAGCTGGCGACAAGATCGAAGTCTACGAGAAGGTTCAGGTTGCTCGCAGCCTCTGACTCGCGCACTTCAAGGGCCACGGTGAGCCGCCGCATGCAGATGCGCGGCACAGCGTCAGGACTCTAAACGCAACGCCCGGTCTGGCTTTTGTCAGGCCGGGCGTTTGCCGCTTTCAGACCCCGCGGGTTTCGCCGTGAGGCAGTAACAGGTAACAAGACATGGCAAAAGAATACAGCCGTACCCAACGTATCGGCGATCAGATGCAGCGTGAGCTGGCACAGCTGATCCGTCGTGAAGTCAAAGACCCGCGCGTCGGCCTGGTCACCATTACCGCTGTTGAAGTCAGCCGTGACGTCGGTCACGCCAAGATCTTCATCACCGTGATGGGCCAGGACAACGCCGAGGACATCGCGCAAAGCATCAAGGTGCTCAACTCCGCCGCCGGTTTCCTGCGCATGCAGTTGGCCCGCGAAATGAAGTTGCGCAGCGTTCCGCAGTTGCACTTCCACTACGACGAAAGCGTCGTGCGTGGCGCGCACCTGTCGGCCCTGATCGAGCGTGCGGTGGCTGAAGACAGTCAGCGCCCGGTAGCCGCTGAACCCGAAGACGCCAAGGAGTAATCGGTGGCTCAGGTCAAACGCATCCGTCGTAACGTCAGTGGCATCATTCTGCTCGACAAACCGCTGGGGTTTACCTCCAACGCCGCGTTGCAGAAGGTTCGCTGGCTGCTGAACGCCGAGAAGGCCGGGCACACCGGCAGTCTCGATCCGCTGGCCACCGGCGTGTTGCCGTTGTGCTTCGGCGAGGCCACCAAGTTCTCGCAATACCTGCTCGATTCCGATAAAGCCTATGAAACCCTGGCGCAACTGGGCAAGACCACCACCACGGCCGATGCCGAAGGTGAAGTTTTGCTGGAGCGTCCGGTGACCGTTGGTCGCGCCGATGTCGAAGCGGTACTGCCGAAATTTCGTGGGCAAATCAGTCAGATACCGCCCATGTACTCGGCGCTCAAGCGTGATGGCCAGCCGCTGTACAAGCTGGCCCGGGCAGGTGAGGTAGTGGAGCGCGAACCGCGTTCTGTTACTATTGCGCGCTTGGAATTACTGGCTTTTGAAGGTGATACTGCGCGGCTTGCAGTGGATTGCACCAAAGGCACCTATATCCGCACCCTGGTGGAGGATATCGGTGAGCAACTCGGCTGTGGCGCTTACGTTGCTGAATTGCGACGTACCCAGGCCGGGCCTTTCACGCTGGCGCAGACTGTCACACTGGAAGAGCTGGAAGCCGTGCATGCCGAAGGCGGCAACGAAGCGGTCGACCGCTTCCTGATGCCATCGGACAGTGGCTTGCTGGATTGGCCGCTATTGCAGTTCTCGGAGCACAGCTCGTTCTACTGGCTTAACGGCCAACCGGTACGGGCCCCGGATGCACCGAAGTTCGGCATGGTACGCGTACAGGATCACAACGGTCGCTTCATCGGTATCGGTGAAGTGAGCGAAGACGGGCGCATCGCGCCGCGTCGACTGATTCGGTCAGAATGACCGGACGAGGGTGGCTGTCAACAGGCACGGTCACTACTCATTTTTAGATACAGGGATTTGTCCCTGGCCTGTTGAAACTGTTTTTCTGAAACAGTTTCCTGATAAAAGGATTGCCTCATGGCTCTCGACGTTCAAGAAAAAGCTCAAATCGTAGCTGACTACCAGCAAGCTGTTGGTGACACTGGTTCGCCAGAAGTGCAAGTTGCACTGCTGACCCACAACATCAACAAGCTGCAAGGTCACTTCAAGGCCAACGGTAAAGATCACCACTCCCGTCGTGGTCTGATCCGCATGGTAAACCAGCGTCGCAAGCTGCTGGACTACCTGAAAGGCAAGGATCTGGGTCGCTATCAGACTCTGATCGGTCGCCTGGGTCTGCGTCGCTAATAAGCGATTGCGCTAGAGGTTGGTTGTTTGCTGTGTGTCAGCGGGTTTCCCGCCGGCACATGGCAGGCTCCCAGCCTCAAGTTTTATCTGGATACACGTTTTACCCTGGACAGGCGTTGGGCCGATTCCCGACATTGCCCAAGAATTTCGCAAGAAGACAAGTTCCCCAAGAGCCACAAAGAAGGTAGGACACCGTGAACCCGGTAATCAAAAAATTCCAGTTCGGTCAGTCGACCGTTACCCTCGAGACTGGCCGTATCGCCCGTCAGGCCTCCGGCGCAGTATTGGTCACCGTTGACGACGACGTCAGCGTATTGGTGACCGTCGTTGGTGCCAAGCAAGCCGATCCAGGCAAGGGCTTCTTCCCTCTGTCCGTTCACTACCAGGAAAAGACTTACGCTGCCGGTAAGATCCCTGGCGGTTTCTTCAAGCGTGAAGGCCGTCCTTCCGAGAAAGAAACCCTGACTTCCCGACTGATCGACCGTCCGATCCGTCCGCTGTTCCCTGAAGGCTTCATGAACGAAGTGCAGGTTGTCTGCACCGTCGTTTCCACCAGCAAGAAGACCGATCCGGACATCGCTGCGATGATCGGTACCTCGGCTGCGCTGGCCATCTCCGGCATTCCTTTCGATGGCCCGATCGGCGCTGCCCGCGTTGCGTTCCACGAAAGCACCGGCTACCTGCTGAACCCGACTTACGAACAACTGAAAGCATCGAGCCTGGACATGGTCGTTGCCGGTACGTCGGATGCCGTGCTGATGGTTGAATCGGAAGCCAAAGAGCTGACCGAAGACCAGATGCTGGGCGCGGTACTGTTTGCTCAAGACGAATTCCAGGTTGTGATCAACGCTGTTAAAGAACTGGCTGCCGAAGCTGCCAAGCCAACCTGGGCCTGGGCTCCACAACCAGAAGCTACCGCTCTGCTGGGCGCTATCCGTGCCGAGTTCGGCGACGCGATCTCCCAGGCTTACACCATCACCATCAAGGCCGACCGTTACGCTCGTCTGGGCGAACTGAAAGACCAAGTGGTTGCCAAGCTGTCCGGTGAAGAAGGTCAGCCTTCCTCCAGCGAAGTCAAAGCTGCTTTCGGCGAAATCGAATACCGCACCGTTCGCGAAAACATCGTTAACGGCAAGCCACGTATCGACGGCCGCGACACCAAGACCGTACGTCCTTTGAACATCGAGGTCGGTGTTCTGCCAAAGACCCACGGTTCGGCGCTGTTTACCCGTGGCGAAACCCAGGCCCTGGTTGTTGCAACACTGGGCACCGCCCGTGACGCACAGCTGCTGGACACCCTGGAAGGCGAGAAAAAAGACCCGTTCATGCTGCACTACAACTTCCCTCCGTTCTCGGTCGGTGAGTGTGGTCGCATGGGTGGCGCCGGTCGTCGCGAAATCGGTCACGGCCGTCTGGCCCGTCGTTCGATCCAGGCCATGCTGCCGGCTGCCGACGTGTTCCCGTACACCATCCGTGTTGTGTCGGAAATCACCGAGTCCAACGGTTCGAGCTCCATGGCTTCGGTCTGCGGCGCCTCCCTGGCTCTGATGGACGCTGGCGTTCCAATGAAGGCACCGGTTGCCGGTATCGCCATGGGTCTGGTTAAAGAAGGCGAGAAATTCGCCGTCCTGACCGACATCCTGGGTGACGAAGATCACCTGGGCGACATGGACTTCAAAGTAGCCGGTACCGCCAAAGGCGTGACCGCGCTGCAGATGGACATCAAGATCAAAGGCATCACCGAAGAAATCATGGAAATCGCTCTGGGCCAAGCCCTGGAAGCGCGCCAGAACATCCTCGGCCAGATGAACCAGATCATTGCTCAGTCCCGTACCGAGCTGTCGGAAAACGCTCCGACCATGATCGCGATGAAAATCGACACCGACAAAATCCGTGATGTCATCGGTAAAGGCGGCGCGACCATTCGTGCGATCTGTGAAGAGACCAAGGCTTCGATCGACATCGAAGACGACGGCTCGATCAAGATCTTCGGCGAAACCAAGGAAGCGGCTGAAGCGGCACGTCAGCGCGTTCTGGGCATCACCGCTGAAGCCGAGATCGGCAAGATCTACGTCGGCAAGGTTGAGCGCATCGTCGACTTCGGCGCATTCGTCAACATCCTGCCTGGCAAGGACGGTCTGGTTCACATCTCGATGCTGAGCGACGCTCGCGTTGAGAAAGTGACCGACATCCTCAAAGAAGGCCAGGAAGTGGAAGTGCTGGTACTGGACGTGGACAACCGCGGCCGTATCAAGCTGTCCATCAAAGACGTGGCAGCGGCCAAGGCTTCGGGCGTTTAATCACTCCCCACGCCTGACCGTTCCAACGTTGTAGAAATGCCCCGCAGTGAAAGCTGCGGGGCATTTTTTTGCGCTGTAGAAAAAGATCAAAAGATCGCAGCCTGCGGCAGAGCGTGCGCGTTCAATGCAGGAGCTGCCGCAGGCTGCGATCTTTTGATTTTAACGGTGTGTTAAGTTGCCTGACTCCATGGTCAGTGCTAGGTTTAGCCGACCGCCCGTGTAGCTCAGCCGGTAGAGCAGCGCACTCGTAACGCGAAGGTCGCAGGTTCGATTCCTGTCTCGGGCACCAGCGACACTTTGTTTTCAGATGATCCCGAATGGTTCTGAAGGCCAGATAAACCGGGTTTACGCGGTTTTTTGCGTCAGAGAGATCCTTGATGATCCAGATCCATCTTCCATTCCCCAAGATCAGAGAGAACGACATGACCGTTAAAGAATTGACTCAAGAAGCCCGTCACGCAGAAGCGCTGAAAAAGTACTTGCTGGAATCCCCCCAGCTAGCCGAAGAGATCAAGGACTTGCCCGCCGACGATCAGAAAGACCAGATCCAGTGGGCGTTCGAGGATGAAGCGGAATCCCAAGGCTTGCAGCCTTGGGAGCTGACGCTCAAGTACACCTCAAGCCCTGAAGAGTTCGAGGCTGCGCGCCTGGTGCTGCACAAGGAGGCGGCCGAGGTCCTGGGCGTCGAATGGGAAGAGTACTGCGAGATGAATAATCTGGTGGTCTGACAGATCAACGCAAGACCTGTGGGAGCGGGCTTGCTCGCGAAGAGGCCGGCACATCCAACATTGATGTTGCCTGACACGACGCCTTCGCGAGCAAGCCCGCTCCCACATGTGCAGTGCGTTTTTGAGTCAGAGACTGAGCCGCATCGACAGATCGACAGCCTTCACATCCTTGGTCATCGCGCCGATCGAAATGTAATCCACCCCGGTCTGCGCAATCGGCAGCAACGTGCTTTCGTTGATACCGCCGCTGGCCTCCAGCTTTGCCTTGCCGCCGTTCAGGCGCACCGCTTCGCGCATGTCATCCAGGCTCAACTCATCGAGCATGATGATATCCGCACCGGCTGCCAGAGCCTCTTTGAGCTCATCCAGGCTTTCCACTTCGATCTCCACTGGTTTGCCCGGTGCAATCTTGTGCGCGGCGTTGATGGCCTCAGGGATGCCCCCGCAGGCGGCAATATGGTTTTCCTTGATCAGGAACGCGTCATACAGGCCAATGCGGTGATTGTGGCAACCGCCGCAGGTCACGGCGTACTTCTGGGCCAGGCGCAGCCCAGGCAGGGTCTTGCGGGTGTCGAGCAGTTTGACTTGAGTTTGGGCAACGAAATCCGCCAGGTCCTGCGCACGGGTGGCAACCCCCGAAAGCAATTGCAGGAAGTTCAACGCGCTGCGTTCGCCGGTCAGCAGCGAGCGTGCCGGGCCTTCGAGATGGAACAGTGCCTGATTGGGCTTCACCCGTTCGCCATCGCGCACTTGCCAATGCACTGCAACCCGTGGGTCCAGTTGCAGGAAAACCGCATCGACCCACGCGGTGCCGGCGATGACGGCGGCGTCGCGAGTGATGATGGTGGCTTTGGCCAGCCGTTCGGCCGGGATCAGCTGTGCGGTGATGTCGCCGCTGCCGATGTCTTCGCGCAACGCACGGCGCACGTTGGCTTCGATTTCGGCGGTCAGATCGGCGAGACGTAGATTCGGCATAACGGACTCCACAAACAAAGTGGTTCGATTATAGGGCCATGGCGGGGAGCAACCCAAGGCATCGGCGTCTTCCGATCACTCGAAACCTGCATTCGGTCGATTCGCCGGATCAATCAACACTCGCAAGTGATCGCGCCCCGAGGGTCTATCGCGGCATACTGGGCGCCAACACAGTCGTCGTTGAAGGAATCTGTATGCAGTTGGACCCCGCGAGCGGTTGGTGCCAGGGCGTGCGTTTATGCCCCTCGCCCAACTTCAATGCGCGCCCCCCAGGCGAAATTTCCCTGCTGGTGATCCACAACATCAGCCTGCCGCCTGCACAGTTCGCCACCGGCAAGGTGCAGGAATTTTTCCAGAATCGTCTGGATGTCACGGAGCATCCCTACTTTGCAGGGATCGCCGACCTGCGGGTGTCTGCGCACTTCTTGATCGAACGTGACGGCGCTGTCACTCAGTTTGTCTCTTGTCTTGAGCGCGCCTGGCACGCCGGCGTCTCGTGTTTTGAAGGTCGGGAAACCTGTAACGATTTTTCCGTGGGCATCGAGCTCGAAGGCACGGATGATCTGCCATTCACCGACGCGCAATATGACGCGTTGACGGCCCTGACCCGGCAGCTGCAAAGCACCTTCACGGCCATCACCGCACAGCGCATCTGCGGGCATAGCGACATCGCCCCCGGTCGCAAAACCGATCCGGGGCCGGCGTTCGACTGGGCACGCTATCGTGCCGCTCTGGATAAAGAGGAACAACAATGAGTTTTCTGGTGTTGCTGTTGGCGGTCTGGATCGAGAAATTCTCGGCCCTGCGCCATCGGGTCCAACGTGATGGCGGTTGGGTGCGCGAGCTGAACAAGCTTGAGGTCAGCGGGCGTCTGGTCAATCGGCCATGGCTGATATTGGTGGTGCTGGTACTGCTGCCGGTGGCGCTGCTGGGCTTGCTGTTGCTGGTGCTGGAGCCGGTGGCCTATGGTCTGCTGGCATTGCCGGTGCATTTGCTGGTGGTGATCTACAGCCTGGGTCGCGGCGACCTGCTGGCCGGCCTCGGCCCGTTTCGCGATGCCTGGCGTCGGGAAGACCTGCAGGCCGCCGCCCATGTGGCGGAGCGCGATCTGAATATCTGCGCCGACAGCGCCTACCAATTGCTGGAACGAGTACAAGGGCATCTTTTGTGGGAGGCCTACCAGAGCTTCTTTGCGGTGATTTTCTGGTATTTCCTGCTGGGGCCGGTCGCCGCCTTGAGCTATCGACTGCTGGCGCTGGCCGAAGAGCACGGGCAGAACCCGGCGGTGGTCGAGCGCGCGGCACAACTGCGTCACGCGTTCGATTGGGTGCCGGTGCGGTTGCTGGCGGCGAGTTTTGCAATGGTCGGCAACTTTGTCGCGGTCAGCCGGGTGATGTTGCACGAGCTGTTGAACTGGAACATCAGCGCCGCCCGGTTGATCGAGAAGGTCGGACTGGTGGCGGGTGAAATTCCGGCGCCGGTGGTCGGACCGGATGGCATCAACAGCCTTGACCGGATCTGGGAACTGCTGCTGCGCGCGGCGGTGCTCTGGTATGCGGGGTTTGCGTTGTGGACCGTCCTGCCGTAGCTCTGGTGCGCACCGGACCGAGAATGCCAGCCGTGCGTTGTCGGCCCAGGTGGTGGAGTTGAAGCAGCTGATCAGTCCGTTCCGCGTTCAATGACACACCGCGGACAATGTGGGAGCGGGCTTGCTCGCGAAAGCGGTCTGTCATTCAAAGTAGATGTTGGATGTGAGTCCGTCTTCGCGAGCAAGCCCGCTCCCACAGGTGTTGTGTGAATCAGCGAGTTACCAGTTGAACAACTCGCAGGCATTGGCAGTGCTGGCGGCCGCCAACTGTTCAGGGCTGATCGCCATGATCCCGGCCAGCGCCTCGCAAATCGCCGGCAAATGCGCCGGGCTGTTGCGTTGACCGGGGAACATGGCGGGCGCCATGTCCGGTGAGTCGGTTTCCAATACCACCGAGTCCAGCGGCAGTTCGGCGAGGACACGGTGCATACGCAATGCCTGTGGCCAGGTCGCGGCGCCGCCGAGACCGAGTTTGAAACCGAGCTTGATGTACTCGCGGGCTTCTTCCTTGCTGCCAGCGAAGGCGTGGATGATCCCCGCGCGTTTCAACTTGAACCGTTTGAGCGTGGCAATCACCGCTGCGTGGCTGCGCCGGACATGGATCAGCGCTGGCAGATTGAAGTCCTTGCCCAGCCCAAGCTGTGCCTCGAACAGCACCTGCTGACGCTCACGGTCGAGGGTCTCGATGAAGTAATCCAGGCCGATCTCACCCACCGCGCACAACTGCCGATGACCGGCCAGCCGAGTCAGCCAGTCGCCGAGTTCCGCCAGGTCTTCGGGGCGGTGATCATCCAGATACACCGGGTGCAAGCCGAACGCCGCATGCAGGTCGGGATCGCTTTGCACCAGATCCCAGACCCGCTGCCAATTGTCCTGATAAACCCCCAACACCACCATCCGCCGCACACCGAGGGCGCGGCTCTCGGCCAGCAGCGCCTGACGGTCCTCGTCGAAGTCCGGAAAATCCAGGTGAGTGTGGCTGTCGATCAGCTCCACGATTCAGTCCTGACGAATACGCTGCTTGAACGTCCGGGCGATGGCCTGCACGCCGGGTTGATAATCAGACTGCTCGATGGCGGCCAGCGCCAGCGCCAGGGCCTTGTCGGCAATCAGTTGATGCTGTTGGGCCATGGCATTGACCGGCAAGGGCAGGAAGTCCAGCAACTGCGTGTCGCCAAAGGTGCCGAGGCGCAGCGGGCGGGATTTCAGCGGGAAGTCATGCAAGGCATCGAACACGCCCTGAAGCAGCACATAGGACGTGGTGACCAGCGCATCCGGCAAATGGCCCAGGCGCTGGAGCAATTCCTCCATCAATTGTTTGCCGCACTCGCGGCTGAACGATTCGCCGTGTTCGATCAGGATTTCGCCTTCGAACCCGGCCAACGCCTGTTTGAAACCGGCCGCCCGCTCCTGGCTGATGCTCAGTTCCGGACGGGCACCGATCAGCGCGATCTGCTTGGGCAACGGTTCAAGCAGACTGCGCGTGAGTTGCAGGCTGGCCTCGCGGTCGTCGCTGATCACCGAGCAGAAATGCTCAGGTTCCATCACCCGGTCGATGGCGATGATCGGAATGCCTTTGGCTTGCAACTGACGGTAACTGTCATCGCCGGCCGGCAGGCAGCTGGCGACGATCAGTGCATCGCAGCGTCTGGCGCGGAACAGTTGCAGCAACTGCCGTTCGCTGTCCGGCGCATCGTCGGAGCTGGCGATCAACAACTGATAGCCGCGCGCCCGGGCGCCTTGTTCCAGCAGTTTGGCGATCCGTGCGTAACTGGGGTTTTCCAGGTCCGGCAGAATGAAGCCCAGGGTGCGAGTGTGCCGACTGCGTAATCCGGCGGCCTGGGGGTTGGGGGTGAAGCCATGTTGTTCGACGACCGCGCGCACGCGTTCGACGGTGGCACTGCTGATGCGTTGCTGTTCGGCCTTGCCATTGATGACATAACTGGCGGTGGTGACGGACACACCGGCCAACTGTGCAATATCACTGAGTTTCAACCCGGTATTTCCTTGTTTTTTCGAGCTTGCCTCGACATTTTCGCCAATCCTACCCGATTCGGCAGACGACCATCGCCTCGACGCATCCGACAATTGGACTTCAAGGATGAGACATTATCGAGTAACGTGCCAAACATTCTAGATTAATCGTTTCAGCAAGCGTATTTTCTACGTTTGAGGCGCCCTTGGCCGATTCTGCCGCGAAACTGCCGAGCTGCTCCTGAAAAGGGGCTATCAAGCGCCTAAACTGGAATCATTCAAAACAATACCTGGCGCCAACAGACGCCAAAAAGGAGAAAGCATGCTCGAGCTCACCATAGAGCAGATTTCCATGGGCCAGTCGGCTGTGGATAAGTGCGCAGCGTTGCATTTGCTGGCCCGGCACCTGGTCGCCGATGGCCTGGTGGACGAGGGTTATCTCGCCGGTTTGCAGGCGCGTGAAGCCCAGGGCTCGACTTTTCTCGGTCAAGGTATTGCCATCCCCCACGGTACTCCGGAAACCCGCGATCAGGTGTTTTCCACCGGGGTGCGGCTGATGCAATTTCCCGAGGGCGTGGACTGGGGCGACGGACAGATCGTCTACCTGGCGATCGGCATTGCTGCCAAATCCGACGAACACCTGCGCCTGTTGCAACTGCTGACCCGTGCCCTCGGCGAGACCGACCTGGGCCAGGCACTGCGCCGCGCCAGTTCCGCCGAAGCCTTGTTGAAGCTGCTGCAAGGCGCGCCGCAAGAGCTGGCGCTGGATGCGCAGATGATCGGGCTCGGAGTGTCTGCCGATGATTTCGAAGAGCTGGTCTGGCGCGGTGCGCGTTTATTGCGTCAGGCCGACTGCGTGAGCAACGGTTTCTCCGCGGTGCTGCAACAGGTCGACGCGTTGCCGCTGGGCGATGGCTTGTGGTGGTTGCACAGTGAGCAAACGGTCAAGCGTCCGGGCCTGGCCTTCGTCACCCCGGACAAACCGATGCGCTATCTCGGCCAGCCGTTGAGTGGTCTGTTCTGCCTGGCCAGCCTTGGTGAAGCCCATCAAGCGTTGCTGGAGCGGCTTTGTGCATTGTTGATCGAAGGTCGTGGCCATGAACTGGGCCGCGCCACCAGTAGCCGCAAAGTGCTCGAAGTGTTGGGTGGCGAAGTTCCGGCGGACTGGCCGAGCGCGCGCATCGCCCTGGCGAACGCCCATGGATTGCATGCGCGCCCGGCGAAAATCCTCGCGCAACTGGCGAAAAGCTTCGAAGGCGAAATTCGCGTGCGCATCGTCGATGGCCAGGACAGCGCGGTGTCGGTGAAGAGCTTGAGCAAGCTGCTCAGCCTCGGCGCCCGGCGCGGTCAGGTCCTGGAATTCATTGCCGAGCCAAGCGTTGCCGCCGATGCCTTGCCGGCGTTGCTGGCGGCTATCGAAGAAGGCCTCGGTGAAGAGGTCGAGCCGCTGCCGGCCGTAAGCCAACAGCGCGAAGTGCTCACCGAGATCGCCGAAGTGGTGCTCGCGCCAGCGTCCGGCAGCCTGGTTCAGGCCATCGCCGCGGCACCGGGTATCGCCATCGGTCCGGCGCATATTCAAGTGCTGCAAACCATTGATTACCCACTGCGCGGAGAATCCGCCGCCATCGAGCGCGAGCGTCTCCAGCAGGCGCTGACTGATGTGCGTGGCGACATCGAAGGCCTGATCGAACGCAGCAAATCCAAGGCGATCCGCGAGATCTTCATCACCCACCAGGAAATGCTCGACGACCCGGAATTGACCGATGAAGTCGACACCCGTCTCAAGCAAGGCGAAAGCGCCGAAGCGGCGTGGATGGCGGTGATTGAAGCGGCTGCCAAACAGCAGGAATCGCTGCAGGACGCCTTGCTCGCCGAACGTGCCGCCGACTTGCGCGATATCGGTCGTCGGGTGCTGGCGCAACTCTGTGGTGTCGAAACACCGAGCGAACCCGAGCAACCGTACATTCTGGTGATGGATGAAGTCGGTCCGTCGGACGTCGCCCGTCTCGACCCGACTCGCGTAGCCGGCATCCTCACCGCCCGTGGTGGTGCCACCGCTCACAGCGCAATCGTTGCCCGGGCATTGGGTATTCCAGCATTGGTTGGCGCGGGTGCGGCGGTGTTGCTTATCGCGCCGGGCACGCCGTTGCTGCTCGATGGGCAACGCGGTCGCCTGCATGTGGACGCCGACGCCTCAACCTTGCAGCGCGCCATTGAAGAACGTGACACCCGCGAGCAACGCCTGAAGGCGGCCGCCGAACGACGCCATCAACCGGCATTGACCACCGACGGCCACGCCGTGGAAGTATTCGCCAACATCGGCGAAAGCGCCGGCGTCATCAGCGCGGTGGAGCAGGGCGCCGAAGGCATTGGCCTGCTGCGCACCGAACTGATTTTCATGGCCCATTCCCAAGCGCCGGATGAAGCGACCCAGGAAGTCGAATACCGTCGTGTGCTCGATGGCTTGGCCGGTCGGCCGCTGGTGGTGCGCACCCTTGATGTCGGTGGCGACAAACCGTTGCCGTATTGGCCGATCGCCAAAGAGGAAAACCCGTTCCTGGGCGTGCGCGGCATTCGCCTGACCCTGCAACGCCCGCATATCATGGAAGCGCAATTGCGCGCCTTGCTCCGTGCGGCCGACAACCGTCCGCTGCGCATCATGTTCCCGATGGTCGGTAGCGTCGATGAGTGGCGTCAGGCGCGGGACATGACCGAACGGCTGCGCCTGGAAATCCCGGTGGCCGATCTGCAATTGGGGATCATGATCGAAGTGCCGTCGGCGGCCTTGCTGGCGCCGGTGCTGGCCAAGGAAGTCGACTTCTTCAGCGTCGGCACCAACGACCTGACCCAATACACCCTGGCCATCGACCGTGGTCATCCAACCTTGTCGGCCCAGGCTGACGGCTTGCACCCGGCGGTGCTGCAACTGATCGACATCACCGTGCGGGCGGCCCATGCCCATGGCAAGTGGGTCGGCGTGTGCGGCGAGCTGGCGGCCGATCCACTGGCGGTGCCGGTGCTGGTCGGACTGGGTGTGGATGAGCTCAGCGTATCGGGCCGCAGCATTGCCGAGGTCAAGGCGCGCATCCGCGAACTCAGCCTGACCCAGACCCAAACCCTCGCCCAACAGGCCCTGGCCGTGGGCAGCGCGAATGAAGTGCGCGCATTAGTGGAGGCCCTGTAATGGCCAAGATCTTGACCCTGACCCTCAATCCGGCGCTGGACCTCACCGTCCAGTTGCCGCGCCTGGAACCCGGCGAGGTGAATCGTAGCGACGAGATGCACACCCATGCCGCCGGCAAGGGCGTGAACGTGGCGCAGGTGCTGGCGGATCTCGGGCATCAGCTCACGGTCAGCGGTTTCCTCGGCGAAGACAATCCCCAGGCGTTTGAAACCTTGTTCGCCAAGCGCGGTTTTGTCGACGCCTTCATTCGCGTCCCCGGCGAAACCCGCAGCAACATCAAGCTGGCGGAAAGCGACGGGCGTATCACCGACATCAATGGTCCCGGCCCCCTGGTCAGTGAAGCGGCGCAACAGGCATTGCTCGATCGACTGGATCAACTGGCTCCCGGGCATGATGCGGTCGTCGTTGCCGGCAGTCTGCCCCAAGGCATCAGCCCCGAGTGGCTGCAGGCGTTGATTGTGCGGTTGAACAACCTCGGGCTGAACGTGGCGCTGGACACCAGCGGTGAAGCCTTGCGGGCCGCGCTCAAGGCCGGACCGTGGTTGATCAAACCCAACACCGAAGAGCTGGCCGACGTGCTGGGCTGCGAAGTGGTTTCGGTCACTGCCCAGGCCGAAGCCGCGAGCCGCTTGCATGCTCAAGGCATCGAGCACGTAGTGATCTCCCACGGTGCCGACGGGGTGAACTGGTTCAGTGTCGGCTCGGCGATGCACGCCACGCCGCCCCAGGTCAGTGTCGCCAGCACCGTGGGTGCAGGTGATTCGTTGCTGGCCGGCATGCTCCACGGTTTACTCAGCGCCGACACCCCTGAACAGACCCTGCGCACCGCCACGGCGATTGCCGCGATGGCGGTCACCCAGATCGGTTTCGGCATCGGCGACGTCGCGCAGTTGGCGCGGCTCGAACAGGGTGTGCGCATACGCCCCCTGACAGAACAATAAGAGGGTTTGACATGAAGTTAGCCATTGTTACGGCCTGCCCGAACGGCATGGTCACCAGTGTGCTGTGCGCCCGGCTGCTCGATGCCGCGGCCCAGCGTCAGGGCTGGAGCACCAGCGTCGAAGTCATCGATGCAGCGCATCCGGAACGTCAGTTGTCGGCGGCCACGATCGAAGCCGCCGAGTGGGTCCTGCTGGTGACCAGCGCGCCGGTGGACATGTCGCGATTCGTCGGCAAGCGGGTGTTCCAGAGCACGCCGGCCCAGGCCCTGCAGGATGTCGAAGCCGTGCTGCGCCGCGGCGCTGAAGAAGCCCGGGTTTACGTCGCCCCGCAAGCGGTTGCCGAGCCTGCGGCTGTCGTTAAAAACGCCCCGCGATTGGTCGCAGTGACCGCTTGCCCGACCGGCGTCGCGCACACCTTCATGGCGGCCGAAGCCTTGCAGCAGGCAGCCAAGCGCCTGGGTTACGACCTGCAAGTGGAAACCCAGGGTTCGGTCGGCGCGCGCAATCCGTTGAGCGCTGATGCCATTGCCGATGCCGATGTGGTGTTGCTGGCGGCGGACATCGAGGTCGCCACCGAGCGGTTCGCCGGCAAGAAGATTTACCGTTGCGGCACCGGCATTGCCCTCAAGCAAGCCGAAGCGACGCTGAACAAGGCGCTGGCCGAAGGCAAGCAGGAAACGGCTGCCAGCGGCGGCAAAGGTCCGGCCAAGCAAGAGAAGACCGGCGTCTATAAACACCTGCTGACCGGGGTGTCGTTCATGCTGCCGATGGTGGTGGCGGGCGGCCTGATGATCGCCTTGTCGTTCGTGTTCGGCATCACCGCGTTCAAGGAGGAGGGCACGCTCGCGGCCGCCCTGATGCAGATCGGTGGCGAGACCGCGTTCAAGCTGATGGTGCCGTTGCTGGCGGGTTATATCGCCTACTCGATTGCCGACCGTCCCGGCCTGGCGCCGGGGATGATCGGCGGTCTGCTGGCCAGCACCCTGGGTGCCGGTTTCATCGGCGGGATCATTGCCGGCTTCATCGCCGGTTATGCCGCGCAGGCGATCAATCGCTATGCACGATTGCCGCAAAGTCTCGAAGCGCTGAAGCCGATCCTGATCATCCCGTTGCTGGCGAGTCTGTTCACCGGTCTGGTGATGATCTACGTGGTGGGCAAACCGGTGGCCGGGATGCTCACCGGGCTCACCCACTTCCTGGACAGCATGGGCACCACCAACGCGATCCTGCTCGGTGTGTTGCTCGGCGGCATGATGTGCGTCGACCTCGGCGGACCGATCAACAAGGCCGCTTACGCCTTCTCGGTGGGGCTGCTGGCGTCGCAGAGTTATGCACCGATGGCCGCGACCATGGCCGCCGGCATGGTGCCACCGATCGGTCTCGGTATCGCCACGTTCATCGCCCGGCGCAAGTTTGCCCAGACTGAACGCGAGGCCGGTAAAGCGGCGTTGGTGCTGGGGTTGTGCTTCATCTCAGAAGGCGCGATTCCCTTTGCCGCCAAGGACCCGCTGCGGGTGATCCCGGCGAGCATTGCCGGTGGTGCGCTGACCGGTGCGTTGTCGATGTATTTCGGCTGCAAACTGATGGCGCCCCATGGTGGGTTGTTCGTGCTGGCGATTCCAAATGCGATCAATCATGCCTTGTTGTATCTGCTGGCGATCGTGGCCGGGAGTCTGCTGACGGCGGTGGCGTATGCGCTGCTCAAGCGGCCGGAAGTGGTGGAGATGGCCATACAACCCGTCAACGCCTGACACCCACCCTTGTGGGAGCGGGCTTGCTCGCGAAGGCGGCCTGTCAGTGAAGTGGATGTTGACTGACACGACGCCTTCGCGAGCAAGCCCGCTCCCACAAGGGGATCTGTGGTGTTGGCAGGTTTTTGTGTCATGCCCGGGTCACACGGCCATGCTTTAGTTTTCCTTTTCCAGGGAGAACCCCCATGAGCGAATTCGACCTCGGTCGCCGTCGTGTCATGCAAGCCGTCGGCGCCGGACTGCTCCTTCCCGGCCTGGCGCCGGCGGTGATCGCCTCGGTCAAGGACCGTCCACAACTCACCGATGGCGTGCAGTCCGGCGACCTGCTGGGCGACCGGGCGATGGTCTGGAGCCGCAGCGACCGTCCGGCGCGGATGGTGGTGGAGTGGGACACCCGCAGCCTGTTCAGCAACCCCCGTCGCTTCGTCTCGCCATTGGCCGATGCCCGCACCGATTTCACCGCCCGGGTCGAACTCAGCGGCCTGCCCGCCGACCAGGCGATTTTCTATCGGGTGTATTTTGAAGACGCCCAGAGCGGTGTCGCCAGCGAACCCTGGTTCGGTCACCTGCGTAGCGTGCCTCAGGCCCGCCGCGACATCCGCTTCGTCTGGAGTGGCGACACGGTCGGCCAGGGGTTCGGCATCAACCCGGACATCGGCGGGATGCGCATCTATGAAGCCATGCGTTTGCGTCTGCCGGACTTCTTTATCCACAGTGGCGACACCATCTATGCCGACGGCCCGGTGCCGGCGCAGCTTATTACTGAGAGTGGCCGCGTGTGGCGCAATCTCACCAGCGAAGCCAAGAGCAAAGTCGCCGAGACCTTAGGCGACTATCGCGGCAATTACCGCTACAACCTGATGGACGAAAACGTCCGTCGCTTCAACGCCGAGGTGCCGCAGATCTGGCAATGGGACGACCACGAAGTGGTGAACAACTGGTCGCCGGGCAAGCAGCTGGATGGGCGTTACACGAACAAGGATATCCACAGCCTGGTGAGTCACGGGCGCCAGGCCTGGCTCGACTATGCGCCGATGCGATGGCAGGGCGCTGATGGCGGTGGGCGGATTTATCGCAAGCTCGGTTACGGTCCGTTGCTCGATGTCTTCGTACTCGACATGCGCAGTTATCGGGGGGCGAACGACGACAACCTTGGCGCCGCCAACCCCTTCCTTGGACGTGAACAACTGGATTGGCTCAAGCGTGAGTTGAAAGCTTCCAGTGCCCAGTGGAAAGTCATTGCCGCCGACATGCCGATCGGCCTTGGAGTATCTGACGGTGAAGTCAGCCCAGGCGTGGCACGCTGGGAAGCCGTGGCCAACGGCGATCCGGGACCGGCCCAGGGGCGCGAACTGGAAATTGCCGAGCTGCTGGGTTTCCTGCGAGCGCAGCAGGTGCGCAATTTCGTCTGGCTGACGGCGGATGTGCATTACTGCGCGGCCCATCACTATCACCCGGATCGCGCGGCGTTTCAGGACTTCGAGCCATTCTGGGAGTTTGTCGCCGGGCCGTTGAATGCGGGGAGCTTCGGCCCGGAGCCGCTGGATAAAACCTTTGGCCCTGAAGTGGTGTTCGAGAAGGCGCCGCCGACGCAGAACGCTTCACCCTTTGCCGGTTTTCAGTTTTTTTGGCGAGGTGAATATCGATGGGCAGACGGGGGAGATGAAGGTGGTGTTGCGGGATCTGGATGGGGTGGGTGTATTTGAGCAGAAGCTGGAGCCAGTCTGAATGCAACCATCATTGGCAGGCGACCCCGGATCCCTGTGGGAGCGGGCTTGCTCGCGAAAGCGGTAGGTCAGACAACATCTCTGTTGAATGTTAAACCGCATTCGCGAGCAAGCCCGCTCCCACAGGGGATTGCCCCACAGGGGATTGTGGTGGGTCAGTAGACGTCGCGGCGGTAGCGGCCTTGCTCGATCAGGCGGTCGACCGCTTCGATTCCGAGCACTTCGTTAAGCACCTGATCCACCCCTGAAGCCATCCCCTGCAAGCTGCCGCAGATGTAAATGACGGCGCCATCCGCCAGCCATTTCTTCAGTTCCGCCGCCGACTCGCGCAGTCGATCCTGCACATAAATCTTCTCGGCCTGATCCCGCGAGAACGCCAGGTCCAACCGCTCCAGATCACCCGAAACCAGCCATTCTTCAAGCTCATCGCGGCACAGGTAGTCGTGCTCGCGATTGCGCTCGCCGAACAGCAGCCAATGGCGCTGCTGTCCGTCGGCAATCCGCGCCTTGAGCAAGCTGCGCAGGCCGGCCAGTCCGGTACCGTTGCCCAGCAAGATCATCGGCACCGGCTCGGTCGGCAAGTGGAAACCGCTGTTGCGCCGTACCCGCAGGCTGATGGTGCTGCCCACCGGCGCGTGTTCCGTCAGCCAGCCGGAGCCGATGCCGAGGCTGCCGTCAGGATGCAGTTCCTGGCGCACGATCAGTTCCAGCACGCCATCGGCGGCAATCGAGGCGATGGAGTATTCGCGCATGGGCAACGGCACCAGGGCTGCCACCAGCGCTTGCGCGTGCAGACCGACAAGATGAGCCCGGTTCCCGGGCAGCTGTCGACTGGCGAGGGCCTGCTCCAGAGGTTGCGACAGGTCATCGAGCGTTACCGTGGCTCGACCGTCAATCCCCAGGCCATCGAGGAAATGCTCGATCGCCCACGGGCAATTGCGCGGCAGTACTTCCACCAGATCACCGGCCAGCCAGCTGCTGGTGGTAGGGGCTGCGAGGCCCAGCAAGTACACACCCGAGCCGCTGCTGTCAGGGTTGAGCAAATCCCGGCGAACCAGGGTCCAGTGGTCATAGCCGGGCGCTTGCCAGGTGTCCACGGGCGCCTGTCCGGTCACCAGGCCGAGTTGCTGCTGCCAGTGACGCAAGGCGTAAGGGTCGCCGCTGTCGACTTCCACCGGGGCGAACAGGGTCTTGCCGCCGTGTTCACCCAACCAGGTGTGCAAGCGTCGGGCGAAACCGCAGAAGTGTTGGTACTGCCGATCACCGAGGCCGAGCACCGCATAGTTCAGGCGCTCGAGGCTCAGCGCCTGGTCCAGCACCTTGCGTTCGAAGCCCCGGGCGCTGTCCGGCGCTTCACCGTCGCCGAAGGTGCTGACCACGAACAGCGCGTTGCTGGAATCGCGCAGATCCTGCTCGCTGACATCCGCCAGTGGCTGAACCTTCACCGGCAGGCCGGCGGCCTGCAATTGCCCGGCGGTCTGCCACGCCAATTGCTCGGCAAATCCGCTCTGGCTGGCGAAACCGATCAACCAGGCTGGCGCATTACTGCCCGACTGCGCGAGGCCTTTGCGGGCATCCTTGATCTGCTTTTTCTTGCGTCGACGATCGAGGTACAGCAACCAGCCCGTGACAAAAAACAGCGGCATGGTCAGCGAACTGAGCGTCAGGATGATCCGCCCGACGATACCGAAGTAGCTGCCGACGTGCAGCGCATAGATGCTGGTCAGCAACTGCGCCTTGAGGCTCTTGTCGCTGTAACGGTCATGGCGTTTGACGATGCCGGTGGCCGGATCGAGGCTGATCTGGTTCAGTGCCCGGTCATGGGGTGAGCTGTTCAACAGATAGAACACGGTTGCCGGTTGCCCGGCCACTGGCGGCATACGAATGTTGTAGGCACTCAAGGCCGGGCCAGCGGCGCTGTAGATGCTGCTCCACATCGCGGCATAGTCGGCGGCAGGCGCCGGGCCGCTGGGTGCAGGACCACGGCCGCCGCGAACGCGCTCATTCTGCGGCGAATCGGAAAGTAGTCGGGTCAGGCCCTTGTTGTACCACTCATAGGACCAGGACAACCCGGTCAGCGCCGCCAGGAGGTAAAACACCAGGCACCAGGTGCCCGCGACCGAGTGCAGGTCCCAATTGAAGCTGCGGCCTTTTTTCTTCCAGTCCAGGGTCAGCCAGGCCCGCCAGCTGTTCCACTGGCGCGGCCACCGCAGGTAGAGCCCGGACAGGCAGAAAAACACCAGGGTCAGCGTACAGGCCCCCGTGATCTGCCGACCGGTATCGCCCATGGCGAGGAAACGGTGCAGTTGCAGCATGAAGCCGAAGAAGTCCTGGCCGACGACATTGCCCATGAAATCGGCGGTGTACGGGTTGAAGTAGCGCATCTCGCCACGGCGTTCGCCCGGCGGCGGGGTAAAGGACACCCGCGCGGCATTGCCGCTGTCGGTCTCGACCCAGATCATCGCGACTTTCTTGCCCGAGGCACCTTCGATTTTTTCCACCAGCTCGGCGGGTGGCAGGACGCCGGCGACCTGCTTCTCGACCTGCAGCACGGTCGGGTTGAGCACGCTCAGGATTTCATCCTGAAACGATACCGTCGCCCCGGTGATGCCCATCAGGGCCAGGACCAGCCCGGCGCTGATGCCGAAAAACCAGTGCAACTGGAACAGGGTTTTCTTCAACACGTCGCTCGCCTTGTTCGTTCGAAAATAATCATCACGGCGCGCATTATGCCGTGGGTGGTCGAGAAGCCTGCTTTTTTACGCACAAAAGCCCCGTTCATCTGGATGAACGGGGCCTGGTCCTGATTTCGCCCTGCATCCGCATTCCATGTGGGAGCGGGCTTGCTCGCGAAAGCGGTGTGACAGTCAACGACGATATTGAATGTGACGGCCCCTTCGCGAGCAAGCCCGCTCCCACATGGAATGCGGTGCGGCTTGCAATCAGAAGTGGAAGTTGGTGCTCAGCAATGCGGTACGGCCTGCCGCCTGGTTGGCGAAGTGGGTCGAGAACGCTTTGTCGTAGTAGGTTTCGTCGGTCAGGTTCTGCACGTTCAGCTGCAGGTCGACGTTTTTGGTCAGCTTGTAGGCCACCATGGCGTCGTAGCGAACATAGTCATCGACCATGGTGGTGTTGGCCACGCTGCCGAATACGTCGTCGACGTAGAACGCACCACCACCGATGGTCAGCTTCGGCGTGACCTGGTAGGTCGTCCAGAGGCTGGCGCTGTTTTTCGGCGTGTTAGGCAATTCGTTGCCGTTGTTGGCTTTGTTTGCCGGCAGGTCACCGCCATCGATTTGTTCGCTGTCCATGTAAGCGTAACCGGCGAAGACTTGCCATTTGTCGGTGATCTTGCCGGTGGCCGACAGTTCGATACCTTGAACGCGGGTTTTACCGGCGTTTTCAAAGGACGTGGTGTCGACTTGTACCCGGGCGTTGTCTTTCTCTGTGCGGAAGATATCAGCGGTCAGGGACAGACGATCGTTCAGCAGATCCCACTTGGTGCCGATTTCGTAGTTCCTGGTGGTTTCCGGCTCCATGTCGCTTTTGAGCAGGTTGCCGTTGCGATCCGGAGTGCCGCCCAGCGGGTTGCCTTCCTGGCCTTCACCCAGGGTGTTGCCCGGTGGCGTGGCGGACGTGGCATACGAGGCATAGATGCTGCCGTTTTCAGCCGGCTTGTAGACCACGCCGAATTGGCCTGTGACGAATTCGCTGACGTCATCGCCCTTGGACGTGGTGGTGCCGGTGGCGTTGTAGGTCTTGTAGTCGGTATCGAAATGGTCGTAACGCAGGCCCATGTTCACCAGCCACTGATCGGACAGCTCCAGGGTGTCGAACACGTACAGCGCATAGGTCTTGGCCTTGGTGTCGGTGCCGGCGTAGTTGCGCGAGATGGAGCCGTCCCATGGGTCGTTCGGGTTCGGGTTGGACAGCGAGGTGCAGTTGTAGTTACTCGGCGCGCCGATCAGGGCCGGGGTGCAGTTGGTGGTCGCGGCGGCGGTACCCGGCGTGGTGTCGGTGTTGACGGTATACGAGGACTTTTTGCCTTCCTCGCGGCTCAGCTCGATACCGGTGGCGAAGCTGTTCTTGAAGCCGGCGATGTACACATCACCAAACAGATCGGTCTGGTTGGTGGTGGTAGTGGTGTTGCTGACACGGGTGTTGGCCCGACGCCAGACGCTGCCATTGTTGACGTTGCCCTTGGAGTCGTCCGGCTGGGTCAGGATGTAATCCTGCATGCTGCTGCCGTGGCGCAGGGTGTTCTTGACCGTCAGCGCATCGTTCAGGTCGTGCTCGATGGCGAAGGTCGCGGTGTCGGTGCGGCCCTTGCGGAAATCGCGGTCCAGACCGTAGAAGTTGCTGTCATCGCCACCGGCGTAAGGCTTGTCCGGATTGGACTTGGTGCGGGCGGCCGCAAGGCCGGCAGGAATGGTGTACGGAATGCCCGAATCCGGCGTGTCGTTACTTTCCAGGTGGTAGTAATCGAGGTTCACCCGAGTGTCGGTGCCCAGACCGAAGGCCAGCGATGGCGCGATGCCCCAACGGTCGTAATCGACCTTGTCCCGGCCGGCGACGTTGCTTTCGTGGCTCATCAGGTTCAGACGTCCAGCGGCGGTGTCAGTGAACTGGTAGTTGCCGTCGAAGGTGTAGCGCTGGGTCTGGTCCGAGCCCCAGGTGAAACCACCGTCGAGCGATTCGCCCAGGTGTGCTTTCTTGCTGACCAGGTTGATGCTGCCACCGGCAGCGCCACGGCCGCCAATGGCCGAGTTCGGGCCTTTGCTGACTTCAATCGACTCGACGGCGAAGATCTCGCGGCTTTGCGAGCCGGTGTCGCGCACGCCGTCCAGGTACGTATCGCCCTGAGCATCGAAACCACGAATGAATGGACGGTCACCCTGTGGGTTGCCCCCTTCACCGGCACCGAAGGTGATGCCTGGAACGGTGCGCAGCGCGTCCTGCATGTTGAGGGCGCCGGTGTCCTTGAGGACTTGTTGCGGAATGACGGTGATCGAGCGCGGCGTGTCGACCAGCGGCGCGGTGTACTTGGGCGAGGAGGCTTTTTCAACGTTGTAGGTTGTCGCGTCCTGGGCTTCGCTGGTAATCGCAGTCGCGTCCAGGGAAATCGCATTGCTCGGCGCTTTTTCGTCGGTCTTCTCAGCGGCGAAAACCATATGGCCAGCGGAGCCGGCAGTGATCGCCACGCCAATTGCAGATGCGAGCAAACGCGGTGAACTGACCGGTAATTGTGATTGTTGACGTGACATGAGCATTCCCCTCCCCAAGGATTTGAGGTCGCGGAATATAGGGTAAACAGTTATTCATATCAATTGCGAAACATTACTATTCGCACTGAATTTACATTCTTTACAATTTACCCTTACGGTTTTTGATGTTTCATTCGTCGCCAGGGTTTTACACAGGCAATAAGAATCAATACCATTGCCATCCTTTTGCCTTCAGGTGTTTTCCCATGCTGCTGCACATTCCCGGCTTGTTCGCTAAAGAAGAAGTGCGGCGCATCCGCGAGGCTCTGGAACAGGCCGATTGGGCGGATGGCAAGATCACGGCCGGTTATCAGTCAGCAAAAGCCAAGCACAATCTGCAGCTACCTGAAGGTCACCCACTGGCCAAGGAGGTGGGCGCGGCGATGCTTGAACGGTTGTGGAAAAATCCGCTGTTCATGTCTGCCGCGCTACCGCACAAGGTCTTCCCGCCGTTGCTGAACTGCTACACGGCGGGTGGCAGTTTCGATTTTCATATCGACAACGCCGTGCGCCAGCCAAAGAACAGCATCGAGCGGGTTCGCACCGATCTGTCGGCGACCCTGTTTTTCAGCGAGCCCGACGACTATGACGGTGGCGAGCTGGAAATCCAGGACACCTTCGGCACCCAACGGGTGAAGCTGCCCGCCGGCGATATGGTGCTGTACCCCGGCACCAGCCTGCACAAGGTCAACGCCGTCACCCGCGGCACGCGCTTTGCCTCGTTCTTCTGGACCCAAAGCCTGGTCCGCGAAGACAGCCAGCGCGCCTTGCTGTTTGAAATGGACGGGGCGATCCAGCAGTTGACGCAAGATATGCCCGACCACCCTTCGCTGATCCGCCTGACCGGCACTTACCACAACCTGCTGCGCCGCTGGGTCGAGGTATGAGTTTTCAACTGCGCCGCGAAGAAGTGCTCGACGGCGATCACCTCAAAGCCATGCTCAATGAAAGCCCCGCTCGCGCAGCTCAGGCGATTCTGCTCGCTGCCCGTGAAGGCGTGCTCGACGCCCAGGCCTTGCTCGGGCAGATCCTGCTGGACGGGCAGGGCATTGAGCGGGATCAACCACTGGCGGTGCGCTGGTTCGGGATTGCCGCCAACGGCGGGCACCTGATGGCGCGCAACATGCTCGGCCGGTGCCATGAGCATGGCTGGGGTTGTGCCGTGGATGCTTCGATTGCCGCACGGCATTACCGAATCGCGGCAGACGCGGGACTGGATTGGGCGATGTACAACTACGCCAACCTGCTGGCGACCGGGCGTGGTGTGATTGAGGATCAGCCGCAAGCGCTGAGTCTCTATCACCGCGCCGCAGAACTCGGCCACGCGAAGTCGATGAACCTGCTGGGGCGTTACCTGGAAGAAGGGCAGGCGTGCGCACCGGATCTGCCGGCCGCCCGCGACTGGTATCGACGCTCGGCGATCGGCGGGGACTTTCGCGGGCAGTTCAGTTATGCCGCTGTGCTGACGGATGAAGGGAGTATCGAGGAGGCGCTGGTCTGGTTGCGCAAGGCGCTGGCTGGCGGCAATCTGAATTTTTTGCGGGTGGCGAGCAAGGCGTTGCAAGCAGCGAGCGATCCGCACATTCGCGCCCTGGCCAGCGACTATGCCCGGCGCCACGCCGAACTCGAGCAAGAACACCGGCCCCTGTAGGAGCCAGGCTTGCCGGCGAAGGCGATTTCACGGACGCCTTCGCTGTAGGAGCCAGGCTTGCCGGCGAAGGCGATTTCACGGACGCCGTCGCTGTAGGAGCCAGGCTTGCCGGCGAAGGCGATTTCACGGACGCCTTCGTCGGCAAGCCTGGCTCCTACAGGGAGCGTGCAGCGCTTACACGTAGAACGATTTCAGCGGCGGGAAGCCATTGAATTCAACGGCGCTGTAGCTGGTGGTGTAGGCACCGGTCGACAACCAGTACATACGATCACCGATCGCCAGGTTCAGCGGCAGGCCATACTTGTAGTTTTCGTACATGATGTCGGCGCTGTCGCAAGTCGGGCCGGCGATGACCACTTCTTCCATTTCGCCTTTCTTCTCGGTCCAGATCGGGAACTTGATGGCTTCGTCCATGGTTTCGATCAGGCCGGAGAACTTGCCCACATCCGTGTACACCCAGCGCTCGACGGCGGTACGGGACTTACGTGCAACCAGCACCACTTCACTGACCAGGATGCCGGCGTTGGCGATCAGCGAACGGCCTGGCTCCAGGATGATTTCCGGCAGTTCGTCACCGAAGTCTTCCTTGAGGAAGCGGATGATTTCTTCGGCGTAGGTTTCCAGGCTGTTGGTACGGGTGATGTAGTTGGCCGGGAAGCCACCGCCCATGTTGATCAGCTTGAGCACGATGCCGTCTTCTTCCTTCAGGCGCTCGAAGATCACTTTGACCTTGGCGATCGCTGCGTCCCAGACGCTGATGTCGCGCTGTTGCGAGCCGACGTGGAACGAGATGCCGTAAGGCACCAGACCCAGGTCGCGGGCGAGGATCAGCAGGTCCATGGCCATGTCGGTCTGGCAGCCGAATTTGCGCGACAGAGGCCAGTCGGCGGTGGTCGAGCCTTCGGTCAGGATGCGCACATAGACTTTCGAACCCGGAGCGGCCTTGGCGATGTTGCGCAGGTCGGCTTCGGAGTCGGTGGAGAACAGGCGCACGCCTTTCTCGTAGAAATAACGGATGTCTTTGGATTTCTTGATGGTGTTGCCGTAGCTGATACGGTCGGCGCTGACGCCGCGGTCCATCACCTTGTCCAGCTCATAGATCGAAGCGATGTCGAAGCTCGACCCCTTGTCTTTCAACAGGTCAATGATCTCGACAGCCGGGTTGGCTTTTACCGCGTAATAGACTTTGGCGAATTCGAAACCGGCGCGCAGGTCATCGTAGGCCTGGCTGATCATCGCGGTGTCGATCACCACGAACGGGGTTTCTTGCTTGTCGGCGAACGCCTTCATTTTGTCAAAGGTGGCGCGCTCGAAATAATCTTCGACGTTGATCGACATGCTGGAGACTCCTAAGGGCAAACTGAAATTAACAATGGGTGCAAATGAACGTCCTCCGTATCCCCACTTTGGTTCGCCTACTTCCCAAGGCATGTCGCCGAAAGCAAAAAGGCCACGGGAGGCGGTGCTTTCCCTTGGCCTTGCTGTCTCGTCGTCAGTACTTGAGCCGGATGGATCGTTTCCAGCATGGACGTTCGGCGCGAACTTTAGGGCGTGAGGGGCTTGAGATCAACAAAAAATGTCGCGTTTTTACACGCTTCCGTCGTGCGGCCCCGGACAACTACTGATGTAGCTGACCTGCGTGACAGTGTGATGTTCCCGTAGGAGGGAGATTTTCGGGGATTCAGCGGGCATTGTGGTGCCCCCATTCGCGGGCAAGCCCGCTCCCACAGGGGATTTTTGTTCATGCACCTATTGCATGCAAATCACAGATCCAATGTGGGAGCGGGCTTGCCCGCGAAGGCGTCGGTCAGGCCAATGCGGCTTCCGCAGGCGAAACAATGCTGGTCTTGCCCCCACGGGACTTGCCAGAGCTCAAATACTCGGCAATCGATTCCTGAGTCACCTCACCCAGGAACACCCGTTCGGCATCCATCACCGGCAACCACGAACGATTGAACTCGTACATGCGCGACAGCAGGATGCGCAAATGCTCGTCGTACGCCGCCGTGGCGTTGAACTCACGCAAGTATTGCGTGCAGGTGCCGGCCTGACGGTGCAAGTCGCGACGTCGCACATAACCGAGCGCCTTGTTCTCGGAGCACGTCACTACCAAATAGCGACGGTCATGCTCATCCATCAGCTCCAGCGCTTCGGCCACCGGCGTTTCCGGGCTCACCGACGGCGCGTTGTCCGCTGCATCTTCAGCTTTCACCAACAACAAGCGCTTGAGCGTGCTGTCCTGGCCGACGAAGTTGCTGACAAAGTCGTCTGCCGGGTGCGCGAGCAAGGTGTCCGGATGGTCGATCTGCAGCAGCTTGCCGGCGCGGAAGATCGCAATCTTGTCGCCCAGCTTGATCGCTTCGTCGATGTCATGGCTGACCATGATCACCGTCTTGTTCAGCGCCCGCTGCATCTCGAAGAACTCGTTCTGGATCATTTCGCGGTTGATCGGGTCGACCGCGCCGAACGGTTCATCCATCAACAGCAGCGGCGCATCGGCCGCCAGCGCGCGAATCACGCCGATCCGCTGTTGCTGGCCACCGGACAACTCACGCGGGTAGCGAGTCAGGTACTGCTTGGGCTCGAGCTTGATCATGCTCATCAACTCCCGGGCGCGGTCGTGGCATTTCTGCTTGTCCCAGCCCAGCAGGCGCGGAACGATGGTGATGTTTTCCTCGATGGTCATGTTCGGGAACAAGCCGATCTGCTGGATCACATAACCGATGTTGCGACGCAGGGTCACGGCGTCGAGGTCGGTGGTGTCTTCGCCGTTGATCAGGATCTTGCCCGACGTCGGCTTGATCAGGCGGTTGATCATCTTCAGCGTGGTGCTTTTGCCGCAGCCCGATGGCCCGAGGAACACACAGATCTCGCCTTCATTGACGGTCAGGCTTACCGAGTCCACGGCTTTCACATCTTTGCCGTTGCTTTGGAAGGTCTTGCTGAGGTTTTGAAGTTCGATCATTTGAGGAGTCCTTTTGGAGTCAGCGTGCGTTGCAGCCATTGCAGAAGCAGGTCGGCGAAGATGGCCAGGAGACTGACCAGCACGGCGCCGACGATCAGCATCGACATATCGCTGCGGCTGATGGAAGCGAGAATAAGTACACCAAGGCCACCGGCACCGATGGTCGCGGCGATGGTCATGACGCCAATGTTCATGACCACGGCGGTGCGCACACCGGCGAGGATCACCGGCACGGCAATCGGCAGTTCGACCATGCGCAGGCGCTGGCCAAAGGTCATGCCGATGCCGCGGGCGGCTTCGCGAATGCCGGGCTCGACGCCAGTCAGGGCGAGGTAGGTGTTACGCATGATCGGCAGCAGCGAGTACAGAAACACGGCGGTGATCGCCGGCATCGGGCCCAGGCCCTGGCCGAATTTCGAGTAGAACGGCAGCAGCAGGCCGAAAAGGGCAATCGACGGCACGGTCAGCAGCACAGTGGCGCTGGCTTGCAAGGGACCGGCGAGCGTCGGAAAGCGGGTCATCAGGATGCCGAGCGGCACGCCGACCAGAATCGCCAGGGTCACGGCGATGCCGACCAGGGTGATGTGCTGCCAGGTCAGTTGCACAACCTGCGGCCAGTCGAGATGGGAAAAGGCGTTCAAAAATTCCATGTCTTTTCCTCCTCAGTTGATAGGGTGCTGGCGCAGGAAATCTGCGGCAACGGATGAAGGGCTTTCGTGGCCGACATCGACCCGTGCATTCAGCGCACGCATGGTGGCGTCATCGAACAGCTCGGCCAGCGGTTTGATTTCTTCCGCCAGTTTCGGATGGGCATCCAGGTACTCCTGACGCACCACCGGCGCAGCGGTGTAGTCCGGGAAGTAATGCTTGTCGTCTTCCAGCAACTTGAGCTTGAAGGCGTTCAAGCGACCGTCGGTGGTGTAGACCAGGCCGGCAAATACCTGACCATTGCGCAGGGCGGTGTAGACCAGCCCGGCATCCATCTGGCGGGTATTTTTGCGGGTCAGGTTCATGCCGTAGAGGTCGACCATGCCGTCCATGCCGTCGGAACGATTGGCGAACTCGGTGTCCAGGGCAACAAGGTGATTAGTCTTGGCCTCAGCCTGCATCACCGTGTTCAGCTCGCTGATGGTGTTGATCTGCGGGTAAGCCTTCGCGGTTTTTTCAGGCAATGCCAAGGCGTAGGTATTGCTGAATTTCGATGGGGTAAGCCAGATCAGGCCTTTTTTCGCGTCGAGTTCTTTCACACGGGCGTAGGACTGAGCGCTGTCGAGTTTGTCGGTGACATGGTTGTAAGCCACCAGCGACACGCCGGTGTATTCCCACATCAGGTCCAGTTGCCCACTTTCCTGAGCGCTGCGGGCGAGGGTACTGCCCAGGCCGCCGGTCACCTGGGTGTCGTAACCCTTGGTGCGCAGGTACTGGGAGGTGATTTCCGCCAGCAGGGTCTGTTCGGTGAACACCCGGGCGCCGATGCGGATCACCGGTTTTTCAGCGGCTTGGGCAAATCCTGCGAACAGCAGGGCGCAGCCTAAAAATAAGCATACCTTTTTCATATCAATTCCTTTGCCGAGGCTTAAGACGGGCGCAGCCCGCGTTCGAGCCAGAGGCGGCTGGCGAGTGTCACCAGGCCGTCGAGCAGCAAGGCCAGCAGGGCGGTGCAGGCCGCGCCGAGCAGCAGTTGCGGCTGATTGTTCAGGGCGATGCCGGGGAAAATCAGGCTGCCCAGGCTGTTGGCGCCGATCAGGAACGCCAGCGGTGCGGTACCGACGTTGATCGCCAGGGCCACGCGCACGCCACCGATGATGATCGGCACGGCGTTCGGCAGTTCGACCCGCCACAACACCTGAGTCGGTGTCATGCCGATGCCGACGGCCGCTTCCTTGAGCGAACCCTGGACGTTTTTCAGGCCTTCATAGGTATTGCGCACGATCGGCAACAGCGAGGCGAGGAACAGGGCGAAGATCGCGGGGCCGCTGCCGATGCCGAGGAAACCCAGGGCGATGGCCAGTACGGCGAGAGGCGGCACGGTATTGCCGATGTTGAAGATCTGCATGAAGCGCTCGGCGCGTCCAACCATGGTCGGGCGGCTGAGGAAGATGCCGGCGGGTATGCCCACGACGAGGGCGGCCAGCATGGAAACGAGGACAAGAATCAAATGAGCTTGCAGGTAAAACAACAAATCGTCGCGGTAATGTTCGATCGTATCGATGCCGATCCAGTGGATCAGCAGGGCCAGAAGGGCGATTACCAGCGCGCCTCCTATCAGCCCTTTGCCATAGTGGATAGCCACAGGCGGACTCCTTTTTTTCTTTGTCGGCGAACGCAGTCCCGTGTGGCATACCATTCCTGGATACCGGGAAAATCAACGTTCGCGAGAAGCAGCTCTTCATGCCGCGCGCTTTCCCCTGTAGGAGCTGGCTTGTCGAATCGTCGCACCGCAGCGAAAGACGTCAACGATGATGCGTTCGGTCTGAATGAACGCATTGTCTGGACGTTTTTCGTCGGAACGCCGCCCGGAGCAAGCTCGCTCCTACAGGGGGAAAACGTACGGCTTATCGAGCCATAAGCGCAGCCTCGTCAGGCTAACTTACTGATTTTTTCAACCCTGACGAATAGTCATAACAGGGGAGTGGACGCCTCCACGCCGTAAAAGGTTCCCATCTGAAGCCACATTTGGCCACCCTTAATGTGCTCAACGGTTCGGTTATTGAGTCAAGTTGGGCTATAATCTGCGCCCTTTTTTGAATTACCTGCCAGGCGATTTCCCATGACCAAACAGGCCGCCGAAGTCGCGAAACGCCGCACTTTCGCCATTATTTCCCACCCCGATGCCGGTAAGACCACCATCACCGAGAAGCTCTTGCTGATGGGCAAGGCGATTGCGGTTGCTGGCACGGTGAAATCACGCAAGTCCGACCGCCATGCCACCTCCGACTGGATGGAAATGGAAAAACAACGGGGTATTTCCATTACCACGTCGGTCATGCAGTTCCCGTATCGCGAGCACATGATCAACCTGCTCGACACCCCGGGCCACGAAGACTTCTCCGAAGATACCTACCGCACCCTGACGGCGGTGGACTCGGCCTTGATGGTCCTCGACGGCGGCAAGGGTGTAGAGCCTCGGACCATCGCCCTGATGGACGTCTGCCGTCTGCGTGATACGCCGATCGTCAGCTTCATCAACAAACTCGACCGTGACATCCGCGACCCGATCGAACTGCTCGACGAAATCGAAGCGGTCCTGAAGATCAAGGCGGCGCCGATCACCTGGCCGATCGGTTGCTACCGTGACTTCAAGGGCGTTTACCACCTCGCCGACGACTACATCATCGTCTACACCGCCGGTCACGGCCACGAGCGCACCGATGTGAAAATCATCGAGAAGCTCGACTCCGATGAAGCCCGCGCGCACTTGGGCGACGAGTACGATCGTTTTGTCGATCAGCTGGAACTGGTGCAGGGCGCCTGTCACGAATTCAATCAACAGGAATTCCTCGACGGCCAACTGACCCCGGTGTTCTTCGGTACTGCATTGGGCAACTTCGGTGTCGATCACGTGCTTGACGCCGTGGTCAACTGGGCGCCGAAACCGCTGGCCCGTGTCGCCAACGAACGTACTGTGGAACCGGTCGAAGAGAAATTCGCCGGCTTCGTGTTCAAGATCCAGGCGAACATGGACCCCAAACACCGCGACCGTATCGCCTTCATGCGTATCTGCTCCGGCAAGTACGAAAAAGGCATGAAGATGCGCCACGTGCGTACCGGCAAGGACGTGCGGATCGGCGATGCGCTGACTTTCTTCTCCTCTGAGCGTGAGCAACTGGAAGAAGCGTTTGCCGGCGACATCATCGGCCTGCACAACCACGGCACCATCCAGATCGGCGACACCTTCACCGAAGGCGAAGTCCTGGGCTTCACCGGCATCCCGCACTTCGCCCCGGAACTGTTCCGTCGCGTGCGCCTGCGTGATCCGCTGAAATCCAAGCAACTGCGTCAAGGCTTGCAGCAGTTGGCGGAGGAGGGCGCGACCCAGGTGTTCTTCCCCGAGCGCAGCAACGACATCATCCTCGGCGCCGTCGGTGTGCTGCAGTTCGATGTGGTCGCCAGCCGCTTGAAAGAGGAATACAAGGTTGAGTGCTCCTACGAGCCGATCACCGTGTATTCCGCGCGCTGGATCGATTGCGACGACAAGAAGAAGCTCGAGGAATTCCGGGTCAAGGCCGTGGAAAACCTCGCGGTCGACGGCGGCGGTCACCTGACCTACCTGGCCCCGACCCGGGTCAACCTGGCGCTGATGGAAGAGCGCTGGCCGGACGTGAAATTCCGCGCGACCCGTGAGCATCATTAAGCGCTGACCTGAAACACCAAAAGCCCCGTTGCGAAAGCTGCGGGGTTTTTCTTTGGCCGACACTTTCCCCTGTGGGAGCAAGCTCGCTCCTACAAAAAAATGTTCCCTGGTGAAAAACCATCTGCCATTGCTCGTCCTGTTTACGCCAAATTGAACTGCGGCGGCTATTGCTGGCAGCGGTGTGACATTGATAGGTCACCAGGGCCGAATGCTCCGAGAGAGGTTTGACGGCGAATTCGCTGATGGTGCGTTGGGTGAATGGCTGACAAGGCAATTGCTCGACCAGGTCAGCTTTGCTCCAAATGCCGCCACTGGCACCGAATTCGGTGAAGTCGTCGGCAATCAGCCGGGAGATTTCTTCGGCATCGCCTCGGGTGGCTTGTGACAGCAAGCGTCGTTCGAGTTCGAGCAATGTTTGCAACAGGTCCATTGTTTTGGCCTTCTTCCGAGATATTGAACATAACTTTGTAGGAGCAAGCTTGCTCGCGATGGAGTGTCAGCCAAGTAGATGTTGACTGACACACCGTCGCGAGCAAGCTTGCTCCTACAGGGGACATTTAATGCCTGTTAAATAACCATTCGCCATAGCGATTATGCAAAACCATTCTCTGCACCAGCGGCATTTCCCGGCGATCATCAACGTTCTGGTTTGAGAACCCGCTCGATTGCAACTGGGTTTCGCACAATGCCACGACACCCGGGTTCGTCGTGGGCAGGAGGGAATCGGCTATGAGCATGTTTCTACGCGGTGTTTTGTTGCTGAAGGTGTTGGTGCTGCTGTCACTCGGTTCGTCGGCGGCGTGGGCGGAATGTCAGGAGCATGACAAACAGGCCTGGAATTGGCAGGACACGCAGAGCGAGATGATGATCGCCAAATCCGAATCAGAGCCGGGTGATCAGGGGCAGGGTGGTAGCGCGGATGATGACGATTCGATGAGCGATGAAGAGGACGACAGCTAGACGTAAACACAGACATACAGAAAACCTCTTCTACACCGATTGATATGCCATCGAAGTAGAAGAGGTTCGTGAGCCGGTCAATTATCCCTGTGGGAGCGGGCTTGCTCGCGAATGCGGTCTGTCAGTCGACATTGATGCTGACTGGCATAACGCCTTCGCGAGCAAGCCCGCTCCCACATTTGTTTTGTGGTGTTAAATCAATTTTTCTGCACAGCCAGACCCTGTGGGAGCGGGCTTGCTCGCGAATGCGGTCTGTCAGTCGACATTGATGCTGACTGGCATAACGCCCTCGCGAGCAAGCCCGCTCCCACATTAATTTTATAGGAACTGCTCGGCGTAGTGGCACGCCACCTGACGAGTGTCGACCAGGCGCAGGGCCGGCTCTTCGGTGCTGCAGCGCTCGGTCGCGTACGGGCAGCGCTTATGGAAAGCGCAGCCGGACGGCGGGTTCAGCGGGTTGGGCAATTCGCCGACGATCTTGATCTTCGGTTTGTCCGGATCCGGGTGGATGGTTGGCGTCGCCGACAACAGCGCCTGGGTGTAGGGGTGCAGCGGACGGGTGTAGATGTCTTCTTTGGGACCCATTTCCACGGGGCGGCCGAGGTACATCACCATCACGTGATCGGCCACGTGACGCACCACCGCCAGGTTGTGGGAGATGAACACGTAGGCGGTGTTGAACTCTTGCTGCAAATCCATGAACAGGTTCAGCACCTGCGCCTGAATCGACACGTCCAGCGCGGAAGTCGGTTCATCCGCCACCAGCACTTTCGGTTGCAGCATCATCGCCCGGGCCAGGGCGATCCGCTGGCGCTGACCGCCGGAGAACATGTGCGGATAGCGCTGGTAGTGCTCGGGACGCAAGCCCACCTGCTTCATCATCGCCTGGACTTTTTCACGGCGCTCAGCCGCTGAAAGATTGGTATTGATCAGCAGCGGTTCGGCCAGCTGATCACCGACTTTCTGCCGCGGGTTCAACGAGGCGTACGGGCTCTGGAACACCATCTGCACGTCTTTGCGCAGCTGCTTGCGTTGGGCCTTGTCGGCGCCGGCGACTTCCTGCCCGGCAATTTTCAAGGAGCCGGAGGACGGCTCCTCGATCAGGGTCAGGGCACGGGCCAGGGTGGATTTGCCGCAACCCGATTCGCCGACGACGGCGAGGGTCTTGCCGGCTTCCAGTTCGAACGACACACCATTGAGCGCACGCACGGTGGCGTGGCCCTTGAACAGGCCACGGGACACTTCGTAGTGACGGGTCAGGTTGCGGGCGGTAAGTACGACGGCCATTACGCCACCTCCTGATTCAACGGGTAGAAGCAGCGGGCGAGGCTGTGGCTTTTCTGGTCAAGGGCCGGACGTTGCGTGCGGCAGTTTTCCTGCACGTACGGGCAGCGCGGCGACAGCAGGCAGCCTTGCGGACGGTCGTAACGCCCGGGGACGATGCCCGGCAGCGTCGACAGGCGCGCGGCGCCCAGGCTGTGTTCCGGAATGGCTTTGAGCAGTGCTTCGCTGTACGGGTGCGCCGGGATGTCGAACAACTGTGGCACTTGACCGACTTCAACGGCCTGGCCTGCGTACATCACGCACACGCGCTGGGCGGTTTCGGCCACGACCGCGAGGTCGTGGGTGATCAGCACCAGGCCCATGTTCTGTTCTTTCTGCAGGGCCAGCAGCAGGTCCATGATCTGCGCCTGAATGGTCACGTCCAGCGCGGTGGTCGGTTCGTCGGCGATCAGCAGTTTCGGTTCGCCGGCAATCGCCATGGCGATCGCAACGCGCTGGCTCATGCCGCCGGACAGTTGATGCGGGTAGGCATTCATGCGGCTGGCGGCGCCCGGGATTTCCACTTTTTCCAGCAGTTCGATGGCGCGGGCGCGGGCTTGCTTGCCGGACATTTTCAGGTGCAGGCGCAGCACTTCTTCGATCTGGAAACCGACGGTGTAGCTCGGGTTCAGTGCGGTCATCGGGTCCTGGAACACCATGGCCAGGTCTTTGCCGACGATCTGCCGACGCTGGCGGTTGCTCAGCTTGAGCATGTTCTTGCCATCGAAATTCAGGGCGTCGGCGGTGACGATTCCCGGGTGCTCGATCAGGCCCATCAGCGCCATCATGGTCACGGACTTGCCGGAACCCGACTCGCCCACGATGGCCAGCACTTCGCCCTTGTCCACAGAGATGTCGAGCCCGTCGACCACCGGAACGGCGTTCTTGTCGCCGAAGCGAACGTTGAGATTCTTGATTTCCAACAGTGACATGTGAATCTCCTCAGGCGGCGTTCTTGAGTTTCGGGTCCAGCGCATCGCGCAGGCCGTCGCCCATCAAGTTGATTGCCAGCACGCTGAGCAAAATGGTCAAGCCAGGCAAGCTCACCACCCACCAGGCACGTTCGATGTAGTCGCGAGCCGATGCCAGCATGGTGCCCCATTCAGGGGTTGGCGGTTGTACACCAAGGCCGAGGAAGCCCAGTGCCGCGGCATCGAGGATCGCCGAGGAGAAGCTCAAGGTGGCCTGAACGATCAGCGGCGCCATGCAGTTGGGCAGCACGGTGACGAACATCAGGCGTGGCAGACCGGCACCGGCCAGGCGCGCGGCGGTCACGTAGTCGCGGTTCAGTTCGCCCATCACCGCGGCGCGGGTCAGGCGAACGTAGGACGGCAACGAAACCACTGCGATGGCGATAATGGTGTTGATCAGGCCAGGGCCGAGGATGGCGACAATCGCCACCGCCAGCAGCAGGGACGGCAGGGCCAGCATGATGTCCATGAGACGCATGATGGTCGGACCCAGGATCCGCGGGTAGAACCCGGCGAACAGACCCAAAAGAATTCCCGGAATCAGCGACATCACTACCGACGACAAGCCTATCAGCAGGGACAGGCGCGAACCGTTGATCAGCCGCGACAACAGGTCGCGACCCAGTTCGTCGGTGCCGAGCAGGAACTGGATTTGCCCACCTTCCAGCCAGGCCGGCGGGGTCAGCAGGAAGTCACGGTATTGCTCGCTCGGGTTATGCGGGGCAACCCACGGCGCGAAGATCGCGCAGAAGATAACCAACAGCATGAACATCAGGCCGGCAACGGCGCCTTTGTTCTTGGAAAACGCTTGCCAGAATTCTTTGTACGGGGACGGATACAGCAGGCTTTGATCGACTGTTACCGCTTGATTTGAAGTTGAAGCTGGAGTGGTCATGGTCATGATGATCTCAGCGCTGGTGACGAATGCGTGGGTTGGCAAAGCCGTAGAGGATGTCCACCACGAAATTGACCACAATCACCAGGCAGGCGATTAACAGGATGCCGTTCTGCACCACGGGATAATCCCGTGCGCCAATGGCTTCGATCAGCCATTTGCCGATGCCGGGCCAGGAGAAGATGGTTTCGGTCAGGACCGCACCCGCCAGCAACGTGCCGACTTGCAGGCCGACCACGGTCAGCACCGGAATCAGCGCGTTGCGCAGGCCGTGAACGAATACCACGCGCGACGGCGACAGGCCTTTGGCGCGGGCGGTACGGATGTAGTCCTCGCGCAGCACTTCGAGCATCGAAGACCGGGTCATTCGCGCGATCACCGCCAGCGGAATGGTGCCGAGCACGATGGCCGGCAGGATCAGGTGATGCAGGGCATCGAAGAACGCACCGACGTCATCGGCCAGCAGCGTATCGATCAGCATGAAACCGGTGCGCGGCTCGATGTCGTACAGCAGGTCGATCCGCCCGGACACCGGGGTCCAGCCCAGGGACACCGAGAAGAACATGATCAGGATCAGGCCCCACCAGAAGATCGGCATCGAATATCCCGCCAGGGAGATGCCCATCACCCCGTGGTCGAACAGGGATCCTCGCTTGAGTGCCGCGATCACCCCGGCCAGCAGGCCCAGGATGCCGGCGAACAGCAGGGCGGCCATGGACAGTTCCAGGGTCGCGGGGAATAGCGAGCTGAACTCGGTCCAGACGCTTTCCCGGGTGCGCAGGGATTCGCCGAGATCGCCGTGGGCCAGTTTGCCAATGTAATCCAGGTATTGGGCATACAGGGGTTTGTTCAGACCAAGGCGTTCCATTGCCTGAGCATGCATTTCGGGGTCGACCCGACGTTCACCCATCATCACTTCCACGGGGTCGCCCGGAATCATGCGAATCAACGCGAAAGTCAGCAAGGTGATGCCGAAGAACGTAGGGATCAATAACCCCAGTCGGCGGGCAATAAAACTAAACATCGTGTGGTGTACCTCATCAGCCGGTTAGGCGTGCCCGGCATCCCTGGGGTCAGGGACGCCGGGAATTTTCTTATCTACTTCACCTGAGTGGTGGCGAAGTTATTCGTGGTGAGCGGGCTGATGTGATAGCCCTCTACGTTGTTGCGCATTGCGGTGAACATACGGGTATGCGCGATGCTGATCCATGGCTGGTCCTGGTTGAAAATGGCCTGGGCTTGCTCATAGAGCGCGGCGCGTTCGGCAGGGTTCACTTTAGCCCTTGCTTCATCGATCAGGGCCTGGAACTGCTGATTGCACCAGCGTGCGTAGTTTTCGCCGTTTTTGGCGGCCTCGCAACTGAGCATAGGCGTCAGGAAGTTGTCCGGGTCGCCGTTATCGCCCGCCCATCCGGCGGACACCATGTCGTGCTCGCCGTTTTTCGCGCGCTTGAGCATTTCGCCCCATTCCATCACGCGGATGTCGATCTTGATGCCGACCTTGGCCAGGTCGGCCTGCATCATCTGCGCACCGAGCATCGGGTTAGGGTTGGTCGCGCCACCGCCATTGCGGGTGAACAACGTGAATACCGTGCCTTCAGGTACGCCAGCCTCCTTGAGCAGAGCGCGGGCCTTGTCCAGGTCGCGGGGCGGGTTCTTGAGGTTATGGTTGTAGCCCAGCAGGGTGTCCGGGAACGGGTTGACCGCGGCGGTCGCATTGCCTTTGCCGAACAGCGCGTTGACGGCCGCTTCCTTGTCGAAGGCGATGTCGATGGCTTTGCGTACGCGCACGTCGCTCAGGTATTTGTGCGTGGTGTTGATGCCAATGTACGCGACGGTCATCGCGTTCAGTTCGTCGACCTTCAGCTGGGGGTCGCTCTTGATGCTCGGAATGTCATCCGGCTTCGGATACAGCGCGACCTGGCACTCGTTGGCCT
The DNA here is from genome assembly GCF_902497995.1 of Pseudomonas fluorescens. Taxonomy (GTDB): domain Bacteria; phylum Pseudomonadota; class Gammaproteobacteria; order Pseudomonadales; family Pseudomonadaceae; genus Aquipseudomonas; species Aquipseudomonas fluorescens_BK. The sequence continues at coordinate 84,649 of NZ_CABVII010000020.1, forward strand.
TGAGCTTCTGCAGGCGCACGTTGTTGTCGGTGGCAATCGCCAGGATCAGCGCTTCAGACGGTGGCTTGCCACGGAAGTAGTCCGGGTTGGCCTTGAAGCGGACCTGAGCATCCTTGGCGTAACGCTGGAAGATGAACGGGCCGGTACCGACCGGTTTGTTGTTCAGGTCGCCGGTCTTGTCGGCCTTGAGCAGCTGGTCGGCGTACTCGGCGGAGTAGATCGAAGAGAACGCCATGGCGATGTCGGCCAGGAACGGCGCTTCGCGACGGGTCAGGGTGAACTTGACCGTGTTGTCGTCGACCTTCTCGACGCTCTTGAGCAATTCCTTGAAGCCCATGCTTTCAAAGTAGGGGAAGCCCACGCTCGATTTGTCGTGCCACGGGTGTTTCGGGTCCAGCTGACGCTGGAAACTCCAGACCACGTCGTCGGCATTCATGTCGCGGGTCGGCTTGAAGTAGTCGGTGGTGTGAAACTTGACGCCTTGGCGCAGGTGGAAGGTGTAGGTCAGACCGTCTTCGCTGATGTCCCAGGAGTCGGCCAGTGCCGGAATCACTTCAGTGGTGCCGGGCTTGAAGTCCGCCAGGCGATTGAAGATGGTTTCGGCCACCGCATCGGCTGTGACTGCAGTCGTGTACTGGACCATATCGAAACCTTCCGGGCTGGCTTCGGTGCAGACCACCAAGGGTTTGGCCGAGACGCCAGCAGCGACACTCAGTAACGCGGCAGCGATGGCCGCACGCAGGGTAAGCATTTTCATCAAGAACCCTCTGCAATTGGTTAAAGGACCCAAACCAGACGGCCGACCCTGATGAGTCAGTCGTCTGGCGGGCGTTTTTACAGAATGTTGAACGGGATGGTGGTCACGAGACGGAACTCGTTGATGCTGCCATCCGCCTGGTTTTCGCTGGCGCGGTGAGCGGTGTAGGTCGCGCGAATCGCGGTGGCCTTGAGCGGGCCGCTCTGTACGGCGTACGAAGCGCCGATGCCGTATTCGTAGTGGTGTTCGCCGTCCTGGGCCTGGATACCGTCGTAACCCTTGCCCACCACACCACCGTTGCCCTTGTAGTGAGTGCCGTCGATGCCCCAGCCGCGAGCCTGGTAGATATTGAACTTCAGGCCCGGCACGCCGTATTCGGCCATGTTCAGACCGTAGGCCACCTGGAAGGATTTCTCGTTCGGCCCGTTGAAGTCCGACAGCAGGGAGTTGGCCAGGTAGATGCCGTTGGTTTCGTGCAGGTAGTCGAAGTACTCGTCACCATTAATTTCCTGGTACGAGAAGCTCAGGGTATGGGCCTGGTGAGTCAGGCCGAACGACAGGGAGTAGGTATCGTTGTCGATATCGCCGATCAGCGCTTTGCCTTCTTCCTGGGTCTTGTAGTAGTTCAGGCCGGTGGTCAGGCTCAAAACCTGGCTGTCGCCCAGCACATGGCTGGCGCCGAAGTAGTACTGGTTCCAGATGTCTTCGGCCTGGGTGGCCCAGAGGCTGGTGGTCAGGCTGGCAAATGGCGTGTAGGTGATGCCTGCGGTGTGGACGTGATCGCTTTCAACGATGCCGTTGGCGTATTCGGTGCGGAACTTGCGCTGGCTTTGCTCCATGCGCGGAGAGTTGCGATCGAACGTACCCAGGTCAAAGGCCAGGTTTTCCAGCTCTTCGCTGTGCAGGCTCACACCCTCGAAGCTTGAAGGCAGCGCACGGTTACCGATCACATCGACCATCGGGCTGCTGAAGTTCTGGCGGCCGGCCGTCAGGGTGGTATTGGAGACACGGGCCTTGACGTTGGCCAGGCCCAGTTTGCTCCACTGGCCAACGGCGTCGCCGCCTTCTTCGGTCAGGGTACGGTTGTTGCCCGCGCCAGGGCGAGTGCCCGGTGCGCCGCCGTTGTTGGAGGCCAGGTCCTTGCGATCCTGGTCCAGGGCAATGGCGTTGTACGCCGCCACTTCGGTGCTGATCCCCACGGGGCCTTCGGTGAAGCCGGAGTTGTACTTGATGATGGTGCCTTGCACCCAGTTGATACGGCGATCGGTATCGGTCGACACGCCGTTTTTCTTGTAAGCGAACTGGCCGCCCCGTTTCAGTTGCTCGTTCGCATACCAGTTACGCGTGGTGCCGCTGATCGACTGGCCTTCGACGAAGCCGGTGGCTGCACTCTGGGCACTTTTCTCTTTCACGGTAACCGGCGTGAACGCCTGGCTTTGGGATTCTGCGTACGCCGTGGCGGTGACGCTGCTGATGGCCAGGGCCAATAACGCGGTGCTGCTCAGTTTCATGGGTGAAGCTCCTTGTTTTCTTTTTATATGCCGGTCTTTTTTTGATGATCCGGCTATTGGTTTAGAACGCTTGCAAGGCATCGCAAACGTTTGCAGAAGGCCGATTTGACGAATTTCGGCAATACGCTTGCGTGAGGGCGCAAGCGCCCCCAGCGGTTCTGGCTAATCGGTTATTTTTCCAGGCTGACACCCGAGAACACGTTGCGGCCGAAAGGACTCACCTTGAACCCTTCGACTTTGGCGCTTAACGGCTGGTTGACCGTCGAGTGGGCGACAGGCGTGATCGGCACTTGCTGCTTGAGCAATTGCTGGGCCTGTTTGTAGAGCACGGTGCGCTGGTCACGGTCGGTGACGACCTTGGCCTGCTTGATCAGCTTGTCGTATGCCGGATCACACCACATGGAATAGTTGTTGCCGCCAATGGCGTCGCAGCTGTAAAGCGTGCCGAGCCAGTTGTCCGGGTCCCCGTTGTCCCCGGTCCAGCCGATCAGGCTGACGTCGTGTTCGCCATTCTTGGTGCGCTTGATGTACTCGCCCCATTCATAGCTGACAATCTTGACCTTGAGACCGATCTTCGCCCAGTCGGCCTGGAGCATCTCGGCCATCAACTTGGCATTGGGGTTGTAAGGACGCTGGACCGGCATGGCCCAGAGGGTGATTTCGGTGCCCTCCTTGACGCCGGCGGCCTTGAGCAATTCCCTGGCTTTTTCCGGGTTGTAGGCGACGTCCTTGATGGTCTCATCGTAGGACCACTGGGTCGGCGGCATGGCGTTGACCGCCAGTTGCCCGGCACCCTGGTAGACGGCGTTGAGAATGCCTTGCTTGTTCACCGCCATGTCCAGTGCCTGGCGCACTTCGAGCTGGTCGAACGGCTTGTGACGCACGTTGTAGGCGATGTAGCCGAGGTTGAAACCAGGCTTCTCGATGAGCTTGAGCCTGGCGTCGTTCTTCAGCGCGGTCACGTCGGCAGGGCGCGGATGCAGGGTGATCTGGCATTCGTTGGCCTTGAGCTTCTGCACCCGCACCGAGGCGTCGGTGTTGATGGCGAAGATCAGGTTGTCGAGCTTGACCCGGCTCGGGTCCCAGTACTGCTTGTTGCCGGTGTAACGGATATTGGAGTCTTTCTGGTAGCTCTTGAACACGAACGGGCCAGTGCCGACCGGCTTCTGGTTGATGTCGCTCGGCTTGCCGGACGCCAGCAACTGATCGGCGTATTCGGCCGAAAGAATGGCGGCGAAACTCATGGCGATGTTCTGGATGAACGCGGCGTCCACGCTGTTAAGCGTCATGACCACGGTCAGCGGCCCGGTCTTTTCGACCTTGGCGATGTTCTTGTTCAGGCTCATCCCGTTGAAATACGGGAATTCGGTCGGGTAAGCCTTGCGGAAGGGTTGCTGCGGATCGAGCATGCGATTGAACGTGAACAGCACGTCATCGGCATTGAAGTCACGGGTCGGCTTGAAATACGCAGTGGTGTGAAATTTCACCCCTTCGCGTAGGTGAAAGCTGTACTTGAGGCCGTCCTCCGAAATATCCCAGCTCGTTGCCAGGCCTGGTACTACATTGGTCGCGCCTTTTTCGAACTCTGCCAGTCGGTTGTACAACGGCTCGGCGGCGTCGTTATCGGTCGCGGTGGTGTACTGCGCGGTATCGAAGCCCGCCGGGCTGCCTTCGGAGCAGAACACCAGGCTGTTACTGGCGGCCTGGCTAATGGAAGTGGCGGCCAACAGGCCGGTGCCCAGCAGTGCGGATAAAACCAAGGAATGGCGCATGACGCTCGCTCTTGTTTAGTGTTTTTGGCAATGAGACTTTTCCCGTCCGGGGACGTGTAGGCCTCACTGATCTCAAGCCATGACGTGCAGCAATAACCGAGAGCCCACGGACTAACTGGTCAGATCCCGACGGTATGAACCTTGGGTCCGGCAGTAAATACGTAAATTCCGAAAGACTTGTGGGAAAAGGCAATACGTCCGCAACCGCTGCTGTAGTACGCAGTGGATCAGGGTGTAGGCAAATTCCTGCTTCTCGGTAGATAACGCAACGGCGACGTCAAAAACGTCGCCGTTGCACCACCTTATTGGCTGACGCTGACGCCGTAGAAGGAGTTCAAGCCGAATGGGCTGATCTTGAAGTCCTGCACGTTGGCGCGCATGGGTTGGAACACCGTCGAGTGAGCGATGGGTGTCATTGGAACGGCATCTTTGAGGACGTGTTGCGCCTGCTTGTACAGTTCGGTGCGCTTGGCCTGGTCAGGTGTCTTCTTGGCCTCTTTGACCAGCTTGTCAAAGTCCTTGTCGCACCATTTGGAGAAGTTGTTGCCGCCGAGCGAGTCGCAGCCGAACAGCACGTTGAGCCAGTTGTCCGGATCACCGTTGTCGCCGCTCCAGCCGATGATCATCGCCTGGTTCTCGCCACCCTTGGAGCGCTTGATGTACTCGCCCCATTCGTAGCTGACGATGTTGACGTTCAGACCGATGTTCTTCCAGTCCGACTGCAGCATTTCAGCCATCAGTTTTGCGTTCGGGTTATACGGCCGCTGAACCGGCATGGCCCACAGCGTGATCTGGGTCCCTTCCTTGATGCCGGCTTCCTTGAGCAGCGCCTTGGCTTTCTCAGGATCGTACTTGGCATCCTTGATGGTGGTGTCATAGGACCACTGGGTGGGCGGCATGGCGTTGACGGCCAGCTGGCCAGCGCCCTGGTACACCGAATCAATGATCTGTGCCTTGTTCACCGACATGTCCAGCGCCTGACGGACCCGCAGGTCGGCCAACGGGTTGTTGTCGGTGCGGCCCTTGAGCACGGGCATGACGTTATAGGCGATGTAACCCAGGTTGAACCCGGCCTGTTCCGGCAGCTTGAGGGTCTTGTCTTCGCGCAGTGCCTTGAGGTCGGCAGGACGAGGGAACAGAGTGATCTGACACTCGTTTTTCTTCAGCTTCTGGATACGTACCGACGGGTCGGTGGTGATGGCGAAGATCAGGTTATCGATCTTGACGTCGTCAGGCTTCCAGTAGTCCTTGTTCCCGGTGTAGCGGATGTTGGAGTCTTTCTGGTAGCTCTTGAACACGAACGGGCCTGTGCCGATCGGCTTCTGGTTGATGTCGCCGGGCTTGCCTTCCTTGAGCAGCTGGCCAGCGTACTCGGCAGACTGGATGGAGGCGAAGCTCATGGCCAGGTTCTGGATGAAGGCGGCGTCAACGTTGTTGAGGACGAATTTGACAGTGTGATCGTCAACCTTCTCGACCTTGGCGATGTTGGTGTCCATAGCCATGTCGGTGAAGTAGGGGAATTCGGTCGGGTACGCTTTGCGGAACGGGTCATCCTTGTTAATCATGCGATTAAAGGTGAACAGCACGTCGTCGGCGTTGAACTCACGAGTCGGTTTGAAATACGGGGTGGTGTGGAACTTGACGCCTTCACGCAGGTGGAAGGTGTACGTCAGCACGTCCGGGGAAATGTCCCAGCTGGTCGCCAGGCCAGGAACAACGGCGGTGCCGCCGCGCTCGAATTGAGTCAGGCGGTTGAACATGGTTTCTGCAGAGGCGTCGAAGTCGGTTCCGGTGGTGTACTGACCGGGATCAAAACCGGCCGGGCTCCCTTCGGAGCAAAACACCAGGTTAGTCGCTGCATGGGCGAAAGGTGCGCTGGCTAACAAGCTCGCGCCGACTAAAAACGGAATGACCGCGTGTTTAAGCATGGTGGCCTCATGATTTGTTGTCATTTTTGGAATTAGAGGACGACCTCGTGAGTCGTGCCTGCGGATACTTATGCAGGGGCCATACCCAATGCAAGATCCCGATCAGCTGCAAACCTTAAACAGTGGCACGAACGTACCTTAATGTCGCATATGTATAAATACCTGCGCATTTGACCGTTTGCGCAGGTTTTTTTCGGTGCAACCAGCCCACCGGCAACGGGCAACCGGAGTGTCTGGTGCACCCGGTCGGCGCGCGGTGTTACTTATTTATACCCACCGATAGTGTAGGCACTCAGTGGGTTTTGGCCTGGCAAGAAAAAACGGCGATCACGTGGGTGATCGCCGTTTTTTGTATGGGTTATCGAATCAAGGCATCAATACTTCAATCGACCCGTCCGCTGTCATGCTGACCTGGCTGGTGCCGGCTTCAACTTCCGGTGTCACCGGCGCGCTGTCCATGCTCGCGGCTTTCATCATCATCGGCCCACGCATGTACGGCTGTGGATAACCGTTGCTGTTGAGGTTCAGGTTGACGATTTTGTAACCCTTGCCGCCGAGAGCGTCGGTGGCGAGTTGGGCGCGGGCCTTGAAGGCGGTGACCGCGTCTTTGAGCAGCGCGTCTTCGCTGGCCTTGCGGGTTGGCGTGGCGATGGCGAAGTCCATGCCGCCCATTTTCAGGTCGGTGAGCAGTTCGCCGGTCAGTTTCGACAGGGCGGCGAAGTCGGAGCTTTCCAGGCGCAGTTCGGCGCGTTCACGCCAGCCGGTGATTTTCTGGCCCTTGGTGTCGTAGATCGGGTAGCTGTTACGGCTGCCCTGACGCAGGGTGATGTCCTTGACCTGTTTGGCCTGGGCCAGCGCCTTGTTCATGGTGGTGCTGACGTTGGCGGCGAGTTTGGCCGGGTCGCTGTTCTGTTCTTCGGTGTAGAGGGTCACGATCATCAGGTCGCGGGCCACTTCCTGACTGACTTCGGCGCGCAGGGCGATCTGGTTGTAATGCAGTTCGTCGGCGGCCAGGGCCGGGAGACTGGCGACGGCGCCGACGCTAAGGGCAAGAAGGGCGGCGCTGCGGCGAAAAGTGTGCATGAAAACTCCTTGGGCGATGCGCAGGGGTAAAGGTCCAAGCCTGCGTGAAACCATCAGACTCTAACTTCTATGATCCGGTTCGCACAGTTACAACTTCTATACAGATGAAACGCGGGTGACCGCGTCGCGGCGTTCGCGGGCAAGCCTCGCTCCTACGGGATCGTGGCGACCACCTATCTTGTGAACGACGCGGACCCGTAGGAGCGAGGCTTGCCCGCGAAGGGGCCCTTATAGACGCAGCAAACCTCCCTGCCATGTGGCTGTTTGCCGCACTTTCGCCTGCAAGCGCCGTGCTTGGTTATACTCCCTGCGATCCGCCTGGAGCGCTCATCAGGAGAGCTCATGCTCGCCCCCGTTCAAATCACTTCCGCGACTCGCCAGAATCTCTGGCGGCTGACCTTCATCCGCACCTTGGTGCTGGCCGCCCAGGCCGGTTCCGTGGGCCTGGCTTACTGGCTCGATCTGCTGCCGCTGCCCTGGTTTCAACTGGCCGCGACCCTCGGCTGCTCGATGCTGTTGTGTGCGTTCACGGCGATTCGCCTGCGCACCACGTGGCCGGTCACCGAGCTTGAGTACGCCGTACAACTGGCGTGCGACCTGTTTATCCACAGTGCCTTGCTGTATTTCTCCGGCGGCTCGACCAACCCCTTCGTCTCTTATTACCTGGTGCCGCTGACCATCGCCGCCGTGACCTTGCCGTGGCGGTATTCGGTGATTCTGTCCGGTATCGCGTTGACGATGTACACCCTGTTGCTGGCGCGGTTCTACCCGCTGCAAACCTTCCCGATCGCTCGGGAAAACCTGCAGGTATACGGGATGTGGCTGAGTTTCGCCCTGGCCGCGGCGGTCATTACGTTCTTTGCCGCGCGCATGGCCGAAGAGTTGCGCCGTCAGGAAGAGCTGCGGGCCATTCGTCGTGAAGAGGGCCTGCGGGATCAGCAGCTGCTGGCCGTCGCGACCCAGGCTGCCGGTGCCGCCCATGAATTGGGCACGCCATTGGCGACCATGAGCGTGTTGCTCAAGGAAATGCGCCAGGACCATCACGACCCGATGTTGCAGGATGATTTGAGTGTGCTGCAGGATCAGGTCAAGCTCTGCAAACAAACCTTGCAGCAGCTTGTTCGGGCAGCAGAGGCCAATCGCCGGTTGGCGGTGGAGATGCAGGACGTCACCGACTGGCTCGACGAAGCCCTCAACCGCTGGCACCTGATGCGTCCGGAAGCCAGTTATCGCTTCCAGCGACTCGGCCAAGGCACCGTGCCACGGATGGCGCCGCCGCCGGACCTGACCCAGGCGTTGCTGAATTTGCTCAACAACGCCGCCGATGCTTGCCCCGAAGGGCTGCAAGTGACCCTGGACTGGAATGCCGAGGACCTGACCATCAGCATCCGCGACCACGGTGCCGGTGTGCCGCTGGCCATCGCCGAGCAGATTGGCAAACCGTTTTTTACCACCAAGGGCAAAGGTTTCGGCCTGGGCCTGTTTTTGAGCAAGGCCAGCGTGACACGCGCCGGCGGCTCAGTGAAACTCTACAGTCATGAGGAAGGCGGCACGCTCACCGAGCTGCGCCTGCCCCGTGTCGCCCGAGGAGACGAACATGAGTGACGATATCCAAGTCGAAGGCGAAGGCGAAGAACTGCCACATTTGCTGCTGGTAGACGACGACGCAACCTTTACCCGGGTGATGGCCCGCGCCATGGCCCGCCGCGGCTTTCGCGTCAGCACCGCCGGTTCCGCCGAGGAGGGCCTGACCATCGCCCAGGCCGACTTGCCGGACTACGCCGCGCTGGACCTGAAAATGGACGGCGATTCCGGCCTGGTGCTGCTGCCCAAGCTGCTGGAACTGGACCCGGAAATGCGCGTGGTGATCCTCACCGGTTACTCGAGCATCGCCACCGCCGTCGAGGCGATCAAGCGCGGCGCCTGCAATTACCTGTGCAAACCGGCGGACGCCGATGACGTGCTGGCGGCTTTGCTTTCCGAGCACGCCGACCTCGATACCCTGGTGCCGGAAAACCCGATGTCGGTGGACCGCCTGCAATGGGAACACATCCAGCGCGTGTTGACCGAACACGAAGGCAACATCTCCGCCACGGCCCGCGCCCTGGGCATGCACCGCCGCACGCTGCAGCGCAAACTGCAGAAGCGCCCGGTCCGTCGCTGAACCGGTGCTGAACAATTGTTGGCACGCCGCGTTACAACACGAACTGATCATCTATGATCGGTTCGTGTGTCGTTCTTTTCTCCAATGAGCCTTTTCCATGAATCAGAACGCTGAGTACTCCGCGGTCAATGATGCTGTGCGCGGGCAGTTTTTTCGCAAAGTCTGGGCGATGATCACGCCTTACTGGCGCAGTGAAGAGAAGGGCAAGGCCTGGACGTTGCTGATCGCGGTGATCGTACTGTCGTTGGTCAGCGTGGGAATTTCGGTGTGGTTCAACACCTGGTACAAGGATTTTTACAATGCCCTGCAACAAAAGGATGAGGCTGCGTTCTGGCGGTTGATCCTGTATTTCTGCGGGATTGCGGCGGTAGCGATTGTCGGCGCGGTATACCGGCTGTACCTGACCCAGATGCTGACCATCCGTTGGCGGGCATGGCTTACCGAAAAGCATTTCGCCCGCTGGTTAGGCAACAAGAATTACTACCAGCTTGAGCAAGGCGGTTACACCGATAACCCGGATCAGCGGATCTCCGAAGACCTCAACAACTTTACCTCAAACACCCTGGAACTGGGCATTGGACTGCTGCGCAATATTGTCAGCCTGGTGTCGTTCTCGATCATCCTGTGGGGGGTGTCGGGCAGTATTGAAGTCTACGGTTTTACCATTCCCGGCTATATGTTTTGGTGTGTGCTGGTCTATGCGGTGATCGGCAGCTGGCTGACGCATTTGATCGGTCATCGCCTGATCGGCCTGAACAACCAGCAACAACGCTTCGAAGCTGACCTGCGTTTCTCCATGGTGCGGATTCGCGAAAATGCCGAAAGCATCGCTCTTTATAACGGTGAGCCGAATGAAAACCGTCGCTTGAGCAGTCGTTTCGGGCTGGTCTGGCACAACTTCTGGGACATCATGAAGGTGTCCAAGCGCCTCACGTTCTTTACCGCCGGTTACAGCCAGGCCGCCATCATCTTTCCATTCATGGTCGCCGCGCCGCGTTACTTCGCGGGCAAGATCGAACTGGGTGAGCTGATGCAGATCAGTTCGGCATTCGGCAACGTGCAAGAGAGTTTCAGCTGGTTTATCAGTGCATACCAGAGCCTCGCTTCCTGGCGCGCCACCTGCGATCGTCTGCTGAGTTTCCGCCAGGCGATGACGGATAACGAAGAGCGCGCGCCGATGATCGATGTGCAGAATTCGGGCTCGGAGTTGAAAGTGCACAACCTGGGCCTCGACCTGGCTGACGGTCGTCACCTGCTGACCAACGCCGACATGACCGTGGAGGAGGGCGAGCGCGTCATGCTCAGCGGTCGTTCCGGCAGCGGCAAATCGACCTTGCTGCGGGCAATGGGGCATTTGTGGCCGGCGGGCCATGGCAGTATCCGTCTGCCAGCGGCGCGTTATCTGTTCCTGCCGCAAAAACCCTACCTGCCGATTGGCACGCTGCGCGAGGCGCTGAGTTATCCACAGTCTGGCGATACCTACCCGCACGAGCGCTATGTTCACGTGCTGGAAACCTGCCGACTGCCACACCTCGTTGCCCGTCTGGACGAAGCCAATCACTGGCAGCGCATGTTGTCGCCGGGTGAGCAGCAACGTCTGGCCTTCGCCCGAGCGCTGCTCTATGCACCGCAATGGCTGTACATGGACGAAGCGACCTCGGCGATGGATGAGGAGGACGAAGCCTCGCTGTATCAGGCGTTGATCGATGAAATACCGGGGTTGAGCATTGTCAGCGTCGGGCATCGCAGCAGCCTGAAGCGCTTCCACCCACGGCACATCCGTATCGAGAATGGCCATCTGGTGGACCAGACCGTAACCGCCTGAACACCACCACCCCTTGTAGGAGCGAGGCTTGCCCGCGAAGGGATCGCCTCGGTGCAGCAGAGACACCGAGGTGCCTGGTTCGCGGGCAAGCCTCGCTCCTACGGGGGGGTGGTGGGTGATCGTACAACCGCGTTGAGCTATGATGCGGATTCAGCCGAATTTTTCGAGAATGAAGTTCACCATGGAAAACCCGATCGACGCACCACGCCTCCCTCGCAAGCGACGCAGCCTCGCACAGGAATTGGTGACGGTGCTGTCCGAGCAGATCCGCGACGGTCACCTCAAGCGCGGCGATAAATTGCCCACCGAGTCGGCGATCATGGATGCCCATGGCGTCAGCCGCACCGTGGTGCGTGAAGCGATTTCCCGTTTGCAGGCGGCCGGACAGGTTGAAACCCGCCACGGCATCGGCACCTTCGTGCTCGATACCCCGAGCCCGAGTGGTTTTCGTATCGACCCGGCAACCGTGGTCACCCTGCGTGATGTGCTGGCGATTCTCGAGCTGCGCATCAGCCTGGAAGTCGAATCCGCCGGCCTGGCTGCGCAACGCCGCAGCCCCGAGCAGTTGGCGCTGATGCGAGCGGCACTGGACGCGTTGAATGAAAGTGTCTCCCACGCCAGCGATGCCGTGGCGTCGGACTTCCAGTTCCACCTGCAAATCGCCCTGGCGACCGGCAACCGCTACTTCACGGACATCATGACCCACTTGGGCACCAGCATCATTCCGCGTACGCGCCTCAATTCGGCGCGCCTGGCCCATGATGACCAGCAGCACTACATGAATCGCCTGAGCCGCGAGCACGAAGAGATCTACGACGCGATTGCACGCCAGGATTCCGATGCGGCCCGTGCAGCCATGCGCTTGCACCTGACCAACAGCCGCGAGCGGCTGCGCCATGCCCATGAAGAGGCTGAGGCGCAGCGGGGGTAGGTTTTCCAGGCGAAGTTATTATTGCCTGTCAGATCGCCTTCGCGGGCAAGCCTCGCTCCTACAGGGTATGGGTCGATCGAAAATGACGTGAACGACCTCAAACCCTGTAGGAGCGAGGCTTGCCCGCGAAGACGTCATCAGCCATCCCACAATCCGCCAATCCCATCCAACACACTCCTCTCAAATCCTCAACACCCCCAATCTGCACCGCTCATCCGATAACCGATCACCGTTACGCAGCAACCTACACTGCCTTTGCTCACCCCCATGGGCTTCCCCCAACCTTTCCAGAGATCAATTTTATCCCAGGCCGATAAAATGCAGTTGACGGTTTTTATTTAAGTTGTACGATAACCTACAACTTCGGCAAAGGCTGAACGGTTTTCTCACACATAACGTCGCTACCCAGGGTGTTCGAATAATGAATCCACAAGAACTGAAGTCCATCCTCTCTTCCGGTCTGCTGTCTTTCCCGGTTACCGATTTCAATGCCCAGGGCGATTTCCATCGCGCGGGCTACATCAAACGTCTCGAATGGCTGGCCCCATACGGTGCCTCGGCACTGTTCGCCGCGGGCGGCACCGGTGAGTTCTTCTCTCTGGCAGCCAGCGAATACTCGGAAATCATCAAGACCGCCGTCGACACCTGTGAAACCAGCGTGCCGATTCTGGCCGGTGTTGGCGGTTCGACCCGTCAAGCCATCGAATACGCTCAAGAAGCCGAGCGTCTGGGTGCCAAAGGCCTGTTGCTGTTGCCGCATTACCTGACCGAAGCCAGCCAGGACGGCGTGGCTGCTCACGTTGAAGCCGTGTGCAAATCGGTGAAAATCGGCGTGGTGGTTTACAACCGTAACGTCTGCCGCTTGACCGCGCCGCTGCTGGAGCGTCTGGCCGAGCGCTGCCCGAACTTGATCGGCTACAAGGACGGCCTGGGCGATATCGAGTTGATGGTGTCGATCCGTCGCCGCCTCGGCGATCGCTTCAGCTACCTGGGTGGCCTGCCGACCGCCGAAGTCTACGCCGCGGCCTACAAGGCGCTGGGTGTACCGGTTTACTCGTCTGCGGTGTTCAACTTCATTCCGAAAACCGCGATGGATTTCTACCACGCCGTTGCCCGGGAAGATCACGCCACCGTGGGCAAGATCATCGACGATTTCTTCCTGCCATACCTGGACATCCGTAACCGCAAGGCCGGTTACGCGGTGAGCATCGTCAAGGCCGGGGCAAAAATTGCCGGCTACGACGCAGGTCCCGTGCGTGCACCGCTGACCGATCTGCTGCCAGAAGAGTACGAAGCTCTGGCCGCGCTGATCGACAAGCAGGGCGCGCAGTAAAAAATCGATTAAACAAGGCCGCTGAGCAATCAGCGGCCTTTTGCGTAAGGAGATTATTTGTGGCTGACGTAAAGCGGTTCGATAACTATATCGGTGGCCAATGGGTTGCCGGCGCCGACTACTCCACCAACATCAACCCGTCGGAGCTGACCGACACCATCGGTGAATACGCCAAGGCCGATCTGGCTCAGGTCCACGCCGCCATCGATGCCGCTCGTGCTGCGTTCCCGGCCTGGTCGACCTCGGGCATTCAGGCTCGCCACGATTCCCTGGATAAAGTCGGCACTGAAATCCTCGCTCGCCGCGAGGAACTAGGCACCTTGCTGGCCCGGGAAGAGGGCAAGACCCTGCCCGAAGCCATCGGCGAAGTGACCCGCGCCGGCAATATCTTCAAGTTCTTCGCCGGTGAATGCCTGCGCCTGTCCGGCGACTACCTGCCGTCGGTGCGCCCGGGCGTCAACGTGGAAGTCACCCGCGAAGCGCTGGGCGTGGTCGGTCTGATCACTCCTTGGAACTTCCCGATTGCGATTCCGGCGTGGAAAATCGCCCCGGCCCTGGCCTACGGCAACTGCGTGGTGCTGAAACCGGCGGATCTGGTACCGGGTTGCGCCTGGGCCCTGGCTGAAATCATCTCCCGCGCCGGCTTCCCGGCGGGCGTGTTCAACCTGGTGATGGGCAGCGGTCGAGTGATTGGCGATGCGTTGGTGCAGAGCCCGAAAGTCGATGGCATCAGCTTCACCGGTTCCGTGGGTGTAGGGCGTCAGATCGCCGTCAACTGCGTGTCGCGCCAGGCCAAGGTGCAGCTGGAAATGGGCGGCAAGAACCCGCAGATCATTCTCGATGACGCCGACCTCAAGCAAGCGGTCGAATTGTCGGTACAGAGCGCGTTCTACTCCACCGGCCAGCGTTGCACCGCCTCGAGCCGCTTCATCGTCACTGCCGGGATTCATGACAAATTCGTCGAAGCGATGGCCGAGCGCATGAAGTCGATCAAGGTCGGCCACGCGCTGAAAACCGGCACCGATATCGGTCCGGTCGTCTCGCAAGCCCAGCTTGAACAGGACATGAAATACATCGACATCGGCCAGTCCGAAGGGGCGCGCCTGGTCAGCGGCGGTGGTCTGGTGACCTGCGACACCGAAGGCTACTACCTCGCCCCAACGCTGTTTGCCGACAGCGAAGCCGCCATGCGCATCAGCCGCGAAGAGATCTTCGGCCCGGTGGCCAACATCGTGCGCGTGGCCGATTACGACGCCGCGCTGGAAATGGCCAACGACACCGAATTCGGTCTGTCGGCGGGCATCGCCACCACGTCGCTGAAGTACGCCAACCACTTCAAGCGCCACTCCCAGGCCGGGATGGTGATGGTCAACCTGCCGACGGCGGGCGTGGATTACCACGTTCCATTCGGTGGGCGTAAAGGTTCATCCTATGGATCTCGCGAGCAAGGTCGCTATGCGCAAGAGTTCTACACGGTCGTAAAAACGTCGTACCTCGGTTCCTGACGCACCGCTATACCTGTGGGAGCTGGCTTGCCTGCGATAGCATCACCGCGCTGAGACTGACACTGCGCGGTGCCTGCATCGCGGGCAAGCCCGGCTCCCACAGGAAACCAGCGCCTACAGAACATTGTTATTACCCGCATAAAAATAATCAGTGGGAGTACATCTACATGCAAGCGACCAAGCCGACCCACGTCCGCTATTTGATATTGCTCATGCTTTTCCTGGTGACCACCATCAACTACGCCGACCGGGCCACTATCGCCATCGCGGGCTCCAGCCTGCAAAAAGACCTCGGCATCGACGCGGTCACCCTCGGCTATATCTTCTCCGCATTCGGCTGGGCCTACGTGGCCGGGCAAATTCCCGGTGGCTGGCTGCTGGACCGTTTCGGTTCGAAAAAAATCTACGCGCTGAGCATTTTCACCTGGTCACTGTTCACCGTGCTGCAGGGTTATGTCGGCGAATTCGGCATGTCCACCGCAGTGGTTGCGCTGTTCATGCTGCGCTTCCTGGTGGGCCTGGCCGAAGCGCCATCCTTCCCCGGTAACGCACGCATCGTGGCGGCCTGGTTCCCGACGGCAGAGCGCGGTACGGCCTCGGCGATCTTCAACTCGGCGCAATACTTTGCCACCGTGTTGTTCGCCCCGCTAATGGGCTGGATTGTCTACAGCTACGGCTGGCAGCACGTGTTCATCGTCATGGGCGTGATCGGCATCATCTTCTCCGGGATCTGGCTGAAGGTGATCTACAGCCCGCGCCAACACCCGATGATCAACGAAGCCGAGTTCAAGCACATCGCCGACAACGGCGGCATGGTCGACATGGACCAGGACAAAGGCAAGGGCAAAAAGGCCGACGGTCCGAAGTGGGACTATATCCGCCAGCTGCTGACCAACCGCATGATGCTCGGCGTGTATCTGGGGCAGTACTGCATCAACGGTATCACCTACTTCTTCCTGACCTGGTTCCCGGTGTACCTGGTGCAAGAACGCGGCATGACCATCCTCAAGGCCGGCTTCGTTGCTTCGTTGCCGGCGATCTGCGGCTTTATCGGTGGTGTGCTCGGCGGGGTGATTTCCGACTATCTGCTGCGCAAGGGCCACTCACTGACCTTCGCCCGCAAGGCGCCGATCATTGCCGGTTTGCTGGTTTCCAGCAGCATCGTGGCCTGCAACTATGTGGACGTGGAATGGATGGTCGTCGGCTTCATGGCCCTGGCGTTCTTCGGCAAAGGCGTGGGTGCGCTGGGCTGGGCGGTGGTGTCCGACACCTCGCCGAAGCAGATCGCCGGTCTGAGCGGTGGGCTGTTCAACACCTTCGGTAATATCGCCTCGATCACCACCCCGATCGTCATCGGCTACATCATCAGCTCCACCGGTTCGTTCAAATGGGCGCTGGTGTTTGTCGGTTGCAACGCACTGGTCGCGGTGTTCAGCTACCTGGTAATCGTTGGCCCGATCAAACGGGTAGTGCTCAAAGAGCCGCCCGTCAGCGGTCCTGAAACCCATAACAAATTGTCTCAAGCGCATTCCTGAGGAGCGGCGTCATGCAGTTGATTGAACATTCCGACTCGCCGCGCTACATCCGCCTGCACGAGCGGGACAACGTGGTCATCGTGGTCAATGATCAGGGGGTGCCCGCCGGCACCGAGTTTCCGGACGGCCTGGTCACCCTGGACTTCGTGCCGCAGAGCCACAAGGTTACCCTGGAGGATATTCCCGAGGGCGGCCAGGTGATTCGCTACGGCCAGACCATTGGCTATGCGTTACAACCGATTCCACGCGGCAGCTGGGTCAAGGAAGATCAACTGCGCATGCCGACCGCGCCACCCTTGGACAGTTTGCCGCTGTCCACCGAGGTGCCGCCGGCACCGGCGCCGCTGGAAGGCTTTACGTTCGAGGGGTATCGCAACGCCGACGGCACTGTCGGCACGCGCAACATCCTCGGCATCACCACCACCGTCCAGTGCGTCACCGGCGTGCTGGACCATGCGGTCAAGCGCATCAAGGACGAATTGCTGCCCAAGTATCCGAACGTCGATGACGTGGTGGCGCTGACCCACAGCTACGGCTGCGGTGTGGCGATTACCGCGACTGACGCGTACATCCCGATCCGCACCGTGCGCAACCTGGCGCGCAACCCGAACCTGGGTGGCGAAGCCTTGGTCATCGGCCTGGGTTGCGAGAAATTGCAGGCCGGGCAGGTGATGCACGAGAACGACAGCTCGGTGGATTTGAGCGAGCCGTGGCTGTATCGCTTGCAGGATTCCAGTCATGGTTTCAGCGAGATGATCGAGCAGATCATGGAACTGGCCGAGAGCCGTTTGAAGAAGCTCGATCAGCGCCGTCGGGAAACCGTGCCGGCGTCCGAGCTGATTCTTGGCATGCAATGCGGTGGCAGCGATGCATTCTCCGGGATCACTGCCAACCCGGCGCTGGGTTATGCCTCGGACCTGTTGCTGCGGGCTGGCGCGACGGTGATGTTTTCCGAAGTCACTGAAGTACGCGACGCCATTTATCTGCTGACGTCCCGCGCCGAAACCGAGGAAGTGGCTCAGGAACTGGTGCGGGAAATGGATTGGTACGACCGTTACCTGGCCAAGGGTGAAGCGGATCGCAGTGCCAACACCACGCCGGGCAACAAGAAGGGCGGGTTGTCGAACATTGTCGAGAAGTCGTTGGGCTCGATCGTCAAATCCGGCAGCAGCGCGATCAATGGGGTGCTTGGCCCTGGCGAGCGCTTCAAGCGCAAAGGGCTGATTTTCTGTGCGACGCCGGCCAGTGATTTTGTCTGCGGCACATTGCAACTGGCGGCGGGGATGAATTTGCATGTGTTCACTACCGGTCGTGGCACGCCCTATGGTTTGGCGATGGTGCCGGTGGTGAAGGTATCGACCCGGACCGAACTGGCGCAGCGCTGGCCGGACCTGATCGACATCGATGCCGGACGGATTGCCACCGGACGGGCTTCGATCGAGGACCTTGGGTGGGAGTTGTTCCACTACTATCTGGATGTGGCCAGCGGCAAGAAGCAGACGTGGGCCGAGAAGCACAAGCTGCATAACGACATCACGTTGTTCAACCCGGCGCCGATCACGTAAAACCGCGTTATCGTTCATCGCGGGCAAGCCCGCTCCCACAGGGGCTTCTTTGTTGCACAAGTTGTGTGAACACCGAAGATCACTGTGGGAGCGGGCTTGCCCGCGATGGCGGTCTACCTGACGCCGGTGTCCTCGGTGGCTTATCATTAGCCCCCTAACGACGCCCACCCAAGGTTACCCCCGGCATGCTGGCTATCTTCCTCGAAACCCTGAACATCACCGCGCCGGTGTTTGCCATGCTGTTTCTGGGGGTGCTGCTCAAGCGCATCGACTGGATCAACGACAATTTCATTCACACAGCGTCAGCCCTGGTGTTCAACGTCACCATGCCGGCGTTGCTGTTCCTGGGCATCCTGCATGCCGACCTGAACGCCGCGTTGCAACCGGCGCTGCTGATCTATTTCTCGATCGCCACGCTGGTCTGTTTCGCCATCGCCTGGGGTTGGGCGATCTGGAAGTGCCCACGGGAAGACCGGGGCATTTACACCCAGGGCGCGTTTCGCGGCAACAACGGCGTCATCGGCCTGGCGCTGGCGGCGAGCATGTACGGCGATTACGGGATTTCCCTCGGGGCAATTCTCGCGGCGCTGGTGATCCTGCTCTACAACACGCTGTCCAGCATTGTGCTGGCGGTCTACAGCCCGGTGATCAAGTCCGATCCGTGGAGCATCTTTAAAAGCGTGATGGTCAATCCGCTGATCATCAGCGTGTTTGCGGCGGCGCCGTTTGCCTACTTCAAGATTGGCTTGCCAGGTTGGCTGGAGAAGTCTGGTCAGTACCTGGCGCAAACCACTTTGCCATTGGCGCTGATCTGCATCGGCGGCACCCTGTCGCTGGCGGCGCTGCGCAAAAGCGGCTCGATGGCGCTGAGTTCAAGCCTGGTGAAGATGGTCAGCCTGCCGATCCTGGCGACCCTGGGTGCCTGGCTCTGGGGTTTCCGCGGGGCGGAGCTGGGGATTCTGTTTCTGTACTTCGGCAGCCCGACCGCCGCGGCCAGTTTTGTCATGGCCCGTCAGGCCAACGGCAATCATGAACTGGCCGCAGCGATCATCGTCATCACCACCTTGATGGCGGCGGTCACCACCAACTTCGGGATCTTTTTGTTGCAGTGGGGTGGGTGGATCTAACTTCGGGATTTGTAGTGTTTTATCGGGCCTCTTCGCGAGCAAGCCCGCTCCCACATTTGATCTCCACCAATACAAAATTTGTGTACGACTCGGTCAAATGTGGGAGCGGGCTTGCTCGCGAAGACGGCCGAACGATCACCACAAATACCGACAATTACTCCGGCTTCTGATAGCTATCAATCACTTCCTGCGCCGCCCGAAACGCATCGATCGCCGCGGGCACACCGGCATACACCGCGCAATGCAGCAGCGCCTCGCGAATTTCTTCCACGGTGCAACCGTTGTTCAGCGCACCGCGCACGTGGCCTTTGAGTTCCTGGGGGCACTTCAACGCCGTCAGCGCGGCGAGGGTGATCAGGCTGCGGGTTTTCAGTGGCAGGCCTTCGCGGTTCCAGACGCCGCCCCAGGCGTGTTCGTTGACGAAGTCCTGGAGGGGCTGGGTGAACTCGGTGGCATTGCCCAGCGCACGGTCGACAAAGGCGTCACCCATCACTTGGCGGCGGACTTCAACCCCAGGCTTTTTATTGTCGGTCATGGCAATTCCCTCTTGTGGTGTTGGCGACGCCAGGCGCGCAGCGACGTGAACAGCAAATACGCCACCAGTGCCGGCAGGATGAAAAACAGCATCAGGTGTTCAAGCTTGCCGGCCAGCGGCATACCGGTGGTGAATGACACCACATGCAGGCCGTAAGCCAGGTACAGACCCAGAAACAGCAAGCCTTCGAGCCGGGTCATCCGGTAGCCGGAATAGAACACCGGCAGGCACAGCGCTGCGACGCCGAGCATGACCGGCAAATCGAAGTCCAGGGCATTGGGCGACACCGACAGCGGCGATGGCGCGATCAGCGCGGTAAAGCCGAGCACGCCCAGAAGATTGAACAGGTTGCTGCCGACCACGTTGCCCACGGCGATCTCCCGTTCTCCGCGCAACGCCGCGATCAACGAGGTGGCCAGTTCTGGCAATGAGGTGCCCACGGCAACGATGGTCAGGCCGATGATCCGCTCCGACAATCCCAGGTCAGTGGCGACCGACACCGCCGCGCCCAACAGCAAGTGGCCGGCGTACACCAGCATCGCCAGTCCGGCGCCAATCATCAGCAGGCTGCTGAGCCACGGCGCTTGTGGCGCTTCGTGGCTGGTCGATTGTGGACGCGTCGAGTGCCGCGACTGGCGCAGCAGCAAGCCCAGGCACACTAACAGCGCCGCGAGCAGCAGCACGCCGTCAGCCCGGGTCAGTTCTTCGTTCCATGCCAATATGAACACCAGCAGGCTGGCGCCGATCATCAGCGCAATATCCACGTGCACCAGTTGCCGCGAAACCCGCAGCGGGATAATCAGCGCCGAGAGTCCGAGGGTGACGAGGATGTTGAAAATGCTGCTGCCGATCACGCTGCCGACGGCGATGTCGGCGTTTTGCGCCAGGGTCGCTTGCAGGCTGACCGCCATCTGCGGCGCGCTGCTGCCGAGGGCGACGATGGTCAGGCCGATGATCAACGGTCGAACATGCAGCCGCGCGGCCAGGCGCACGGCGGCGCGCACCATCAGTTCGGCGCCGGCGATCAGCAACAACAGGCCGCTGAGCAGTTCGATCACGCTGAGCAGGGGCAAATCGGCAAGTCCGAAGATGGTCGAGGCTCCGTCGGTCAGTCGAGGGCTTGCACGCGAACCCGTGCGGTGCCGCTCCTGAGCATACCCAGTCGTTCGGCGGCCTCGTGTGAAATATCGATCAAACGCCCACGGGTATGTGGCCCGCGATCGTTGATTCGCACCACACAGGACTTGTCGTTATTCAGATTGGTGACCTTCACCCGTGTGCCAAAGGGTAGCTGACGGTGGGCGGCGGTCAGGGCATTTTTGTTGAAGCGCTCGCCACTGGCGGTGCGTTTGCCTTGGTGTTTGGCGCCGTAATAGGAGGCGGTGCCGGTCTTGTCGTAGCCGTGTGGATCGATGATGTCGTTGCTGGAACAACCGGCCAGCAGGGAGAGCAGGGCGCAGGCGTTGAGTAGACGCTTCATTCAATGGTTTCCCAAAACAAATGTGGGAGCGGGCTTGCTCGCGAAGAGGCCATCACATTCAACATCAATGTTGAATGTCACACCGCTTTCGCGAGCAAGCCCGCTCCCACAGGGATTTGAGCCAGTTTTGAATGCTGGCTCCATGCTCATCAGCCCTCGAGCTTGCTTTTCAGCAGTTCGTTGACCTGTTGCGGGTTGGCCTTGCCCTTGGACGCTTTCATGGCCTGGCCGACGAAGAAGCCGAACATCTTGCCGCGTTTGGCTTCGTCTGCCGCGCGGTATTGCTCGACCTGTTCGGCATTGGCCGCGAGCATCTCGTCCAGCACTGCAGAGATGGCGCCGCTGTCGGTCACTTGCTTCAGGCCGCGCTTGTCGATGATCTCGTCCGCGCTGCCTTCGCCGTTGGCCATGGCTTCAAACACCACTTTGGCAATCTTGCCGGAGATGGTGTTGTCCTTGATGCGCAGCAGCATGCCGCCCAGTTGCTCGGCCGAGACCGGCGACTGGTCGATGTCCAGGCCCTGTTTGTTCAACAGGCTGCCCAGCTCGACCATCACCCAGTTGGCCGCCAGCTTGGCGTCGCCGCTGATGCCCACGACTTTCTCGAAGTAATCGGCTTGCTCGCGGCTGGTGGCCAGGACGCTGGCGTCGTAGACCGACAGGCCGAACTGCGCCTGGAAGCGCTCGCGTTTCTGCGGCGGCAATTCCGGCAGGGTGGCGCGCACGTCGTCGAGGAACGAGTTTTCGATGACCACGGGCAGCAGGTCCGGATCGGGGAAGTAACGGTAGTCGTTGGCTTCCTCTTTGCTGCGCATCGGACGGGTTTCGTCCTTGTTCGGATCGTACAGGCGGGTCTGCTGGATCACCCTGCCGCCGTCTTCGATCAGCTCGATCTGACGCTGCACTTCGGTGTTGATCGCCTTCTCGATGAAGCGGAACGAGTTGACGTTCTTGATCTCGCAACGGGTGCCGAATTCAATCTGGCCTTTCGGCCGAATCGACACGTTGCAGTCGCAACGCAGCGAGCCTTCGGCCATGTTGCCGTCGCAAATGCCCAGGTAACGCACCAGTGCGTGGACAGCCTTGACGTAAGCCACGGCTTCCTTGGCGCTGCGCATGTCCGGCTCGGACACGATTTCCAGCAGCGGCGTGCCGGCGCGGTTCAGGTCGATGCCGGTGGCGCCGCTGAACTCTTCGTGCAGGCTCTTGCCGGCGTCTTCTTCCAGGTGCGCGCGGGTGATGCCGACGCGCTTGACCGTGCCGTCTTCGAGGGCGATGTCCAGGTGGCCCTTGCCAACGATCGGCAACTCCATCTGGCTGATCTGGTAGCCCTTGGGCAGGTCCGGGTAGAAATAGTTTTTGCGGGCGAACACGTTGTGCTGGCCGATCTCGGCATCGATTGCCAAGCCGAACATCACCGCCATGCGCACCGCTTCCTGGTTCAGCACCGGCAGTACGCCGGGCATGCCCAGGTCGACCAGGCTGGCCTGGGTATTCGGCTCGGAACCGAAGGTGGTGGAACTACCGGAAAAGATTTTCGACCGGGTGGTGAGCTGGGTGTGAATCTCCAGCCCGATCACGACTTCCCATTGCATGTGTTTCTCCTCAGAAGCCGGTTGGGGTGCGGGTGTGCCAGTCAGTGTTGAGCTGATACTGGTGCGCAACGTTGAGCAAGCGGCCTTCCTGGAAATACGGGGCGAGCAGTTGCACGCCGACCGGCAGCCCGTCGACGAAACCTGCGGGCATGGACAAGCCCGGCAGACCGGCGAGGTTGGCGGTGATGGTGTAGACGTCTTCCAGATAGGCAGCGACCGGGTCGCTGTTCTTGGCGCCGAGCTTCCAGGCCGGGTTCGGCGTGGTCGGGCCGAGGATGATGTCGACCTCATTGAAGGCGGCCATGAAGTCGTTCTTGATCAGGCGCCGAATCTTCTGCGCCTTCAGGTAGTAGGCGTCGTAGTAACCGGCCGACAGCGCGTAGGCACCGACCATGATCCGGCGCTGCACTTCCGGGCCGAAACCTTCGCCGCGGGAACGCTTGTACAGGTCGATCAGGTTTTTCGGGTCTTCGCAGCGGTAGCCGAAACGTACGCCGTCGAAACGCGACAGGTTGGAAGACGCTTCCGCCGGGGCGATCACGTAGTACGCAGGGATCGCGTGCTGCATGTTCGGCAGGCTGATTTCCTTGACCACGGCACCGAGCTTTTTCAGCTCTTCGACGCTGGCCATGACCAGGTCGGCGATACGCGGGTCAAGACCGGCGCTGAAGTATTCCTTGGGTACGCCGATGCGCAGGCCTTGCAGCGAACCGTTGAGGCTGGCGCTGTAATCAGGCACGGGCTCGTCGATGCTGGTGGAGTCCTGCGGGTCGAAACCGGCCATGCCTTGCAGCAGGATCGCGCAGTCTTCGGCAGTGCGAGCCAGCGGGCCACCCTGATCCAGGCTGGAGGCGTAGGCGATCATGCCCCAGCGCGAAACGCGACCGTACGTCGGTTTCAGGCCGGTGAGGTTGGTCAGTGCCGCGGGCTGGCGGATCGAGCCGCCCGTGTCGGTGCCGGTGGCCGCAGGCAGCAGGCGCGCGGCGACCGCAGCAGCGGAACCGCCGGACGAACCACCTGGCACGTGCTCCAGGTTCCACGGGTTTTTCACCGCACCGTAGTAGCTCGACTCGTTGGCCGAGCCCATGGCGAATTCGTCCATGTTGGTCTTGCCCAGGGTCACGGCTCCGGCAGCGGCCAGTTTGGCAACCACGGTGGCGTCGTAGGGCGCCTTGAAGTTGTCGAGCATCTTCGAGCCGCAGCTGGTGCGGATGCCCTGGGTGCAGAACAGGTCTTTATGGGCGATCGGCGCGCCGAGCAGGGCACCGTTCTCGCCATTGGCCCGGCGGGCGTCAGCGGCTTTGGCCTGCTGGAGCGCCAGGTCTTCGGTGAGGCTGATGAAGCTGTTGAGCTGAGGATCGAGCTGGGCGATGCGCGCCAGCAGGACTTTGGTCAGCTCTTCGGAGGAAAACTTTTTATCGGCGAGACCGCGGGCGATCTCGGCCAGAGTCAATTGATGCATTGCAGGCTCTTTCCCTTTAGTCGATGACTTTCGGAACCAGGTACAGGCCGTTTTCGACCGCTGGTGCGATGGACTGATAGGCTTCGCGATGATCGGTCTCGGTCACGACATCTGCACGCAGGCGCTGGCTGGCTTCCAGTGGATGGGCGAGCGGCTCGATACCGTCGGTATCGACCGCCTGCATTTCGTCGACCAGCCCGAGAATGCTGTTCAGGGCCGAAGTAATGTGTGGAAGATCGGCATCATTGAGGCCAAGGCAGGCCAGATGAGCGATTTTTTCCACGTCGGAGCGTTCAAGCGCCATGGGAATCTCCAGTGGAAAACAGAACGGACGGCGTCCGTGTGTTAGATTGGTCGGAACACTACCGCATTTCTACGGTCATATGGCCGCGATTGTGGGGTTTGGTGCACAGAAAAGCGGCCAATTTAACATATTGGCGCCTTGCCCAAAATCCCTGTCGTTGTTAGAGTTTGCCGCACTTTTTTACCCACGCGTTGCCTAGGGTCCTTTCCCCATGTTCAAGAAACTGCGTGGCATGTTTTCCAGCGATCTCTCCATTGACCTGGGCACTGCCAACACCCTTATTTACGTGCGCGAGCGCGGTATCGTCCTGAATGAGCCATCGGTTGTGGCCATTCGGACGCACGGTAACCAGAAAAGTGTTGTTGCTGTCGGCACCGAAGCCAAGCGCATGCTGGGCCGTACACCGGGCAACATTGCTGCCATTCGTCCGATGAAGGATGGCGTGATCGCCGACTTCAGCGTTTGCGAAAAGATGCTTCAGTATTTTATCAACAAGGTTCACGAAAACAGCTTCCTGCAGCCTAGCCCTCGCGTGTTGATCTGCGTCCCGTGCAAATCCACCCAGGTTGAGCGTCGTGCCATCCGTGAATCGGCCCTCGGTGCCGGTGCCCGTGAAGTATTCCTGATCGAAGAGCCGATGGCGGCTGCGATCGGTGCCGGTCTGCCGGTTGAAGAAGCTCGCGGCTCGATGGTTGTCGATATCGGTGGCGGTACCACTGAAATCGCCCTGATCTCCCTGAACGGTGTGGTTTATGCCGAATCCGTACGGGTTGGCGGCGACCGCTTCGACGAAGCGATCATCACCTACGTGCGTCGCAACTACGGCAGCCTGATCGGCGAGTCCACCGCCGAGCGCATCAAGCAGGAAATCGGTACCGCCTACCCGGGCGGCGAAGTTCGCGAAGTCGACGTTCGCGGCCGTAACCTGGCCGAAGGCGTTCCACGCGCATTCACCCTGAACTCCAATGAAGTGCTGGAAGCTCTGCAAGAGTCCCTGGCTACCATCGTTCAGGCGGTGAAAAGTGCGCTGGAACAATCGCCGCCGGAACTGGCGTCCGATATCGCCGAGCGTGGCCTGGTGCTGACCGGTGGTGGCGCCTTGCTGCGCGACCTCGACAAGTTGCTGGCCCAGGAAACCGGCCTGCCGGTGATCGTTGCCGAAGACCCGCTGACCTGCGTCGCTCGCGGTGGTGGCCGTGCCTTGGAAATGATGGATAAACACACCATGGACCTGCTTTCCAGCGAGTGATATCGCCGGTTGCATCTATGCTGTTGGCGCGCAGGCAGCACTTTGCAGTGCTGCCTGTTGCGTTTATCTTCTGTCAGTCTGCATCCAGGCCGGTCTGCCTATGAATAACGAGAACATTTGCCTGGGAGGAGCGGCTTATTAAACCGCTTTTCACCAAAGGGCCTTCACTGGGCGTGCGCTTGTTGGTGCTGGTCGTGCTATCGGTCGCGCTGATGGTGTTCGATGCCCGCTTCACACTGCTCAAGCCGGTGCGTAGCCAAATGTCGCTGGTGCTGATGCAGTCTTACTGGATCACCGACTTGCCGCAGCGGCTATGGCAAGGTGTGTCCAGCCAGTTTGGCAGCCGTACCGAACTCGTCGCGGAAAACGAAAAACTCAAGACCGAAAACCTGCTGTTGCAGGGGCGCATGCAAAAGCTTGCGGCCCTGACCGAGCAGAACGTGCGGCTGCGCGAGTTGCTCAACTCCTCGGCACTGGTCAACGAGAAGGTCGAAGTGGCCGAGCTGATCGGCATGGACCCCAACCCTTTCACCCATCGCATCATCATCAATAAAGGTGAGCGCGACGGTGTAGTGCTCGGCCAGCCGGTGCTCGATGCCCGCGGCCTGATGGGCCAGGTGGTCGAGCTGATGCCGTACACCTCCCGCGTGCTGCTGCTGACCGATACCACCCACAGCATTCCGGTGCAGGTGAACCGTAACGGCCTGCGGGCGATTGCCAGCGGCACCGGCAACCCGGAACGCCTGGAACTGCGTCACGTGGCAGACACGGCCGACATCAAGGAAGGCGATCTGCTGGTCAGCTCCGGTCTCGGTCAGCGGTTCCCCGCGGGTTACCCGGTGGCCACGGTCAGGGAAGTGATCCACGATTCAGGCCAGCCGTTCGCCATTGTTCGCGCCGTACCGACCGCCGCCTTGAACCGCAGCCGTTATCTGTTGCTGGTATTCAGTGACAGCCGCACAGCCGAAGAGCGCGCCAACGATGCCGCCCAGGCCCAGGAAGCGCTGGATCAGCACGGCGGTGGACCGATCATTCCCGCGACCGTGCCCAGGCCTGCAGCCGTTATCCCGGCTGCCGTCGCTGCTCCAGCCGCTCCGGTTGCTCCGGTGATCGCGCCTGCGGCCGCGACCACCCCGGCCAAACCTGTCGCAGCCAAGCCTGTTGCAGCCAAACCTGCCGCCACCAAGCCGCCCGCCAAACCACCGACGGCTCAACCCGCTGCCGCCAAACCGCCTGTCTCCGCGCCGGCCACCCCTGGGGGAAGAGAATAATGGTCGGTACTACCGCCTCCCGAAACGGCTGGATAGTCTGGCTGACGTTTGCCATCGGCCTGCTGCTCAGCGTTTCGCCGTTGCCGCAATTCATGGAAATCCTGCGCCCCCTGTGGCTCGCCTTGCTGCTGGCGTTCTGGGCGTTGGCATTGCCGCAGAAAGTCGGCATGGTGACCGCGTGGTGCCTGGGCCTGGCCGAAGATGTGCTCTATGGCACGCTGCTGGGCCAGAATGCGTTGATCCTGACGCTCATCACCTACCTGGTGCTGGCGCTGCAACAACGCTTGCGGATGTTCCCGATGTGGCAGCAGAGCCTGGTGATCCTGGTGATCTTCGGCCTCGCCCAGTTGGTTCAACTATGGCTCAGCGCCCTGACCGGCAATCGTCAGCCAACGCTGGCGCTGGTCTTGCCGGCACTGGTCAGTGCGTTGCTCTGGCCTTGGGTCAGCTACGGTTTGCGCGGGTTGCGTCAACGCTACAGAATCAATTGATTCGGTCAGGCATTTGCCGGTGCCCTGTGAGGCAGGGCACTAAACAGGGAGATGTCTTGATGAAACAGCTGTACCTCGCCTCAGGCTCGCCGCGTCGGCGTGAACTGCTCACGCAGATTGGCGTGCCGTTCTCCGTCATCAGTGCGGACATCGATGAAACCCCTTTGAATCTCGAATC
Source organism: Pseudomonas fluorescens (assembly GCF_902497995.1). Classification (GTDB taxonomy): domain Bacteria; phylum Pseudomonadota; class Gammaproteobacteria; order Pseudomonadales; family Pseudomonadaceae; genus Aquipseudomonas; species Aquipseudomonas fluorescens_BK. The sequence goes on from NZ_CABVII010000020.1 coordinate 112,250, forward strand.
GCCATCGGCCTATGTCGAACGCCTCGCGCGTGGCAAGGCCGAAGCCGGGCGGCGGCTGGTCGTGTCCGATGCGGATTTCTGTGTGCTGGGCGCCGATACCGCCGTGGTGCTCGATGGGAAAATTCTCGGCAAACCAGTGGACGAAGCCGACGCGTGCGCCATGCTTATGATGCTGGCAGGCCAGGACCATGAAGTGCTGACCGCCATCGCCGTGCTTGACGGTGAGCGTTGTGAGTCACGGGTTGTGCGCAGTCTGGTGCGTTTTCGCCCCATCGATCGCGAAGAAGCGGCGGCCTACTGGGCCAGCGGCGAACCGCGAGACAAGGCTGGCGGCTACGGCATTCAAGGGCTGGGCGCGGTGTTTGTCGCCCAGCTGAATGGAAGCTATTCGGCGGTGGTCGGATTGCCGCTGTGCGAAACCTCGGAGCTGCTCGGCCATTTCGGCATACCCTGTTGGCAAACCCTTAACGCGCGCTGAGCGTCGTACTGACAAGATGCGGCCATTATCGTGAACATGCCTGAACGAGACCCTGCCATGAGTGAAGAGATCCTGATCAACATCACGCCGATGGAATCGCGCGTGGCGGTGGTTGAAAACGGTGTCCTGCAAGAGGTTCACGTCGAACGCACGCAAAAGCGCGGCATCGTCGGCAACATTTACAAAGGTAAAGTCGTGCGGGTATTGCCCGGCATGCAGGCGGCTTTCGTCGACATCGGCCTGGACCGCGCCGCGTTCATCCACGCTTCGGAAATTTCCCTGCGTGAAGGCCCTACGGTCGAGAGCATCAGTGCGCTGGTCCATGAAGGCCAGAGCCTGGTGGTGCAAGTCACCAAGGACCCGATCGGCTCCAAAGGCGCACGCCTGACGACTCAGCTATCGATCCCATCGCGCTATCTGGTGTACATGCCGCGCACGGCCCACGTCGGCATTTCGCTGAAGATCGAAGACGAAGCCGAGCGCGACCGTCTCAAGCAAGTGGTCACCGATTGCGTGGCCAAGGAAGGCATCAAGGAAGCCGGTGGCTTCATCCTGCGCACCGCCGCCGAAGGTGCCGGCGCCGATGAAATCCTCATGGACATCCGCTACCTGCGCAGGCTCTGGGATCAGATCAACGACCAGATCAAGACCATCAGCGCGCCGAGTGTGATTTACGAAGACCTTGGCCTGGCGCTGCGCACCTTGCGTGACCTGGTCAGTCCGAAGATCGAGAAGATCCGCATCGATTCCCGCGAGACCTTTCAGAAAACCACGCAATTCGTCGCCGAACTGATGCCGGAGATCGCCGATCGCCTGGAGCATTACCCCGGCGAGCGGCCGATCTTCGACCTGTATGGCGTCGAAGACGAAATCCAGAAGGCCCTTGAGCGTAAAGTGCCGCTCAAGTCCGGCGGCTATCTGGTGGTGGATCCGGCGGAAGCCATGAGCACCATTGACGTCAACACCGGGGCCTTCGTCGGTCATCGCAACCTCGAAGAAACCATCTTCAAGACCAACCTCGAAGCCGCCACCGCTATCGCCCGTCAGCTGCGCCTGCGCAATCTGGGCGGGATCATCATCATTGACTTCATCGACATGGAAGATGAAGAGCACCAGCGCCAGGTGCTGCGCACCCTGGAAAAACAGCTGGAACGCGATCACGCCAAGACCAACATCATCGGCATCACCGAGTTGGGCCTGGTGCAGATGACCCGCAAGCGTACCCGCGAAAGTCTGGAGCAAGTGCTGTGCGAACCCTGCAGCAGCTGCCAGGGCCGCGGCAAGCTGAAGACCCCGGAAACCGTTTGCTACGAAATCTTCCGCGAAATCCTCCGCGAGGCGCGCGCCTATCAGGCGGAAGGCTATCGTGTACTGGCGAACCAGAAAGTCGTCGACCGTTTGCTCGATGAAGAGTCGGGCAATGTCGCCGAGCTGGAAGGTTTTATCGGACGCACCATTCGGTTCCAGGTGGAAACCATGTATTCCCAGGAACAATACGACGTGGTGCTGCTCTGAGTCGTTGTGTTTCAACCCTGCTAGAACAGCGGGCCTCAGCTTTGTGCAGTATTTTTGCCACGGGAGCCAACTGACATGGACCGTCTGACACGCCTGTTGGCCGCACTGACCCGCTGGGGTCTGGGCCTGTGCGCGTTGGGTCTGGTGCTGATGGCACTTTACGTCAGTCTCGGCCGGGAGTTGACTCCCCTGGTGGCCGAATACCGTGGCGAAATTGAAACCAAAGCGGCTGCTGCCTTGGGCATGCCGCTGCATATCGGCGAACTGGAAGGCAGCTGGAGCGGTTTCGCGCCGATTCTGCTGGCTCACGACGTGATGGTCGGCGAGGGCGCCAATGCCCTGCGTCTGGATCAGGTACGCGCGGTGCCGGATCTCTGGGCCAGCTTGCTGGCACGGGAGGTGAGCATCGCTCACCTGGAACTCAATGGCCTGAAGATCAGCCTCAAGGAAGGCGAAGACGGTCACTGGGGGCTGGAAGGTTTGCCGGTACAGCAGGATCAGCCGCTTGATCCGCAACAGTTGCTCAATCGCATGCAAATGGTCCAGCAGCTGTCGGTACTCGACAGCCAGATCACCTTGCAGTCACTGGATCAGCCACCGCTGACCCTGACTTACGTCGGCTTGAATCTGAAAACCGGCGCCTACCGCCAGCGACTCGACGCCCGCCTGACCCTGCCCGATGGCCAGCCGATGGCCATGAGTCTGCGTACCCGTATTCGCGCCAGCGAGTGGAAGGACGGCGGGGCGGATGCCTACCTGAGCCTGCCGCAAAGCGACTGGTCGAAGTGGCTGCCGGAGCGCCTGACCCAACAGTGGAATTTCTCCGAGATCAAGGCGGGCGGCGAGCTGTGGCTGAACTGGAACAAGGGCGCCCTGCAAAGCGCTGCAGTCCGTTTGAATGCGCCGCAACTCAAGGGCGCCTACGCCGAGCGCAAGCCGATCCAGATCAACAATCTGGCGCTCAACGGTTATTTCCAGCGCAGTGCCGAAGGCTTCCTGGCGAGCCTGGACTCCCTGGCCATGAACCTTGGCGAGACGCGCTGGGAATCGCACCTGCAACTCAGGCAGAGCGTGGCCACCGACAACACCGAGGAGCTCTGGCATCTGCAGGCCGACCGCCTCGACCTCACCGCGCTCACACCCTTGCTGAATGCTTTGGGGCCACTGCCCCAGGGGGTTTCCACGGCGGTGGAGCAGCTGAAGGTGACCGGTGGTTTGCGCAATGTACTGATCGATTTCCGGCCCAACGCCACGGACGACAGCAAGTTCAGCTTTGCCGCCAACCTGGACCGGGTCGGCTTCGACGCCTATCACGGTGCTCCGGCGGCGCGTAATGTCACCGGCAGCATCAGCGGTGACCTTGGGCGCGGTGAGTTGCGCCTGGACAGCAAGGATTTTTCCCTGCACCTGGACCCGATCTTCGCCAAACCATGGCAATACATCCAGGCCAATGCAACCTTGAACTGGAAGCTCGATAAAGAAGCCTTCACCCTGATTTCGCCTTACCTGAAGGTGCTGGGCGAAGAGGGCAGGATTGCCGGTGATTTCCTGATCCGCCTGCATTTCGATCACACCCGGGAAGACTACATGGACCTGCGGGTCGGCCTGGTGGATGGGGATGGCAAGTACACCGCCAAGTACTTGCCGACAATGCTCAGCCCGGCGCTGGACGAATGGCTGCGTACGGCGATTCTCAAAGGCGCGGTGGACCAGGGTTTCTTCCAGTATCAGGGGTCGCTGAGCAAGGGCGCGGCGGACGCGGATCGCAGCATCAGCCTGTTTTTCAAGGTGCACGATGCCGAGCTGGCATTCCAGCCGGGCTGGCCACATGTGAGCAAGGTCACGGGTGACGTGTTCGTCGAAGACAGCGGTGTGCGCATCCTGGCCAGCAAGGGCCAGTTGCTCGACACCCAGGTCCGCGACATTTACGTCAATATTCCCCACGTAGCGGGCGGAAAAACCAGCCACCTGTATCTCGACGGCGCGTTCGCCGGCGGGTTGGGCGATGGCCTGAAGATTCTTCAGCAAGCACCGATCGGCACTGCCGAGACCTTTGCCGGTTGGGAAGGCGAGGGCGGTCTGCAGGGCAAGCTGAAACTGGATATCCCGTTGGCCAAAGGCGAACAGCCGAAGATCCTTGTCGATTTCAAGACCGCCAAGGCGCGCCTGAAACTGGCCGAGCCGATACTGGAACTGACCCAGCTCAAGGGCGATTTCCGTTTCGATAGCGCCAAGGGCTTGAGCGGGCAGAACATCACCGCGCGCGCTTTCGATAAACCGGTCAGTGCACAGATTTTCGCCGATGGCAGCCCGGGCAACCTCAAGACCCGTGTTGCCGCATCGGGTCAGGTCGAGGTCAAGAAACTCACGGACTGGTTGAGCGTCACCCAGCCGTTGCCGGTGTCCGGCTTGATTCCTTATCAGCTGCAATTGAATCTTGAAGGGGCCAACAGTCAATTGATGGTCAGTTCCAGTCTCAAGGGCGTGGCGCTCGATGTGCCCGCGCCGTTCGGCCTGGCGGCCGATGTGGGCCGCGACACCACCTTCCGGATGACCTTGCAAGGTCCGCAGCGACGCTATTGGGTCAACCATGGCGAGCTGGCCAACTTTACGTTCGAGGCGCCGCCCGGCAATTTTGCCGACGGTCGCGGTGAGTTGATCCTCGGTGGCGGCAATGCCGTGCTGCCCGGTGCCAAAGGCCTGCGAGTGCGTGGCGCGCTGGCGGAACTGGATGTCGGCCCGTGGAAGGACCTGCTGGACAAATACGCCGGCCAGGACCCGGGCGGTAACGCCAAACAGTTGCTCACCAGCGTGGATTTCAAGGTCGGCAAGCTCAGCGGTGTCGGTACCACCCTCAATCAGGCTTCCGTTCAGTTGAACCGCAAACCGAACGCGTGGGCCATGCAACTCGACAGTCAGCAGGTCAAGGGCCACGCGAGCATCCCCGATGCCAAAGCCGCGCCGATTGCGATCAATCTTCAATACGTGCGGTTGCCGGCACCGGATCCGACGGTGCTGGCGGACGAAAACTCGCCTGATCCGCTGGCCGCGGTAGACCCGACGAAAATCCCGGCGCTGGATATCACCATCAATCAACTGTTCCAGGGCAAGGATCTGGTGGGCGGCTGGTCGCTGAAAGTGCGTCCGACTGCCAAGGGCATCGCCCTCAATACGTTGGATCTGGGCCTCAAAGGCATTCTGTTGCAGGGCAGCGGCGGTTGGGAAGGCACGCCAGGCTCCTCCAGTAGCTGGTTCAAGGGGCGGGCCAGTGGCAAGAACCTCGCCGATGTGCTCAAAGGCTGGGGCTTTGCACCGAGCGTCACCAGTGAAAATTTCCATATGGACGTCGACGGTCGCTGGCCGGGTTCGCCAGCCTGGTTGGCCACCAAGCGCTTCTCCGGAACCCTCGATGCTTCGTTGAATAAAGGTCAGTTCGTTGAGGTCGAGGGCAGTGCGCAGGCGTTGCGAGTCTTTGGCCTGCTCAATTTCAACTCCATTGGCCGCCGTTTGCGCCTGGACTTCTCCGACCTGTTTGGCAAAGGCCTGAGTTACGACCGGGTCAAAGGCCTGCTGGTGGCGACCAACGGCGTGTACGTCACCCGTGAACCGATCCGGCTGACCGGCCCGTCGAGCAATATTGAACTCAATGGCACCCTGGATCTGGTAGGGGACAGGGTGGATGCCAAGTTGCTGGTGACCTTGCCGGTGACCAACAACTTGCCGATAGCCGCATTGATCGTTGGCGCACCGGCCATTGGCGGGGCGCTGTTCCTGATCGACAAGCTGATCGGTGATAGCGTGGCGCGTTTTGCCAGCGTGCAATACAGCGTCAAAGGGCCGTGGAAAGATCCGAAAATCACCTTCGACAAGCCTTTTTGAAATCATGTCCCCGGCCCGATGGAGTAGCATGGCCGTAGCGACGCACAGATATGCGTTAATTCCAGATCAGGATAAAACCATGTCCGTAGCGGTGATTCAAATGGTCAGCCAGAGCGATGTGCTGGCCAATCTGGCCCAGGCCCATCGTTTGCTCGAGGAAGCGGCTGCGGGTGGTGCGCGCCTGGCCGTGCTGCCGGAAAACTTCGCCGCCATGGGCCGTCGCGACGTTGCCGACATCGGCCGCGCCGAGGCAGCGGGCGAAGGGCCGATCCTGCCATGGTTGAAACAGACCGCACGCGACCTCAACTTATGGATAGTGGCCGGCACATTGCCGCTGCCGCCGGTGGATCAACCGACGGCGAAAGTGCATGCCTGCTCGTTGCTGGTGAACGACCGGGGCGAAACGGTGGCGCGCTACGACAAGCTGCATCTGTTCGACGTGGACGTGGCAGACAATCGCGGGCGTTATCGCGAATCCGATGACTATGCTTATGGCAGTGGTGTGGTGGTGGCGGACACGCCCGTCGGTCGAGTCGGCCTGACGGTGTGTTACGACTTGCGATTTCCAGAGCTGTACAGTGAATTGCGGGCTGCCGGCGCGCAGTTGATTACCGCGCCGTCGGCCTTTACCGCGGTGACCGGCGCGGCCCATTGGGACGTGCTGATTCGCGCACGGGCCATCGAGACTCAATGTTATGTGCTCGCGGCCGCACAGGGTGGGACCCATCCGGGGCCACGGGAAACCTGGGGGCATGCCGCAATCATCGACCCTTGGGGGCGTGTGCTGGCACAAAAGGATCAAGGCGAGGCCGTGCTGCTGGCCGAACGCGATAGCAGCGAACAGGCGTCCATCAGGGCGCGGATGCCGGTGTCCAGTCACCGGCGCTTTTTCTCGCAGGGCGCACAGCGTCCTGCCCGGAACGACGAATTTAAGGCGTAATGAATATGAGCGAGTTGTTGTCCTCAGTCAGTGAACACCTCCTGGCGCCCGGCGGCGTAACGATCGAGAGCCTGCAAGGGGTGCTCGGTGACCTGGCCGGTCCGGGGATCGATGCGGCCGACCTGTATTTCCAGGGGCAGATTTCCGAGTCCTGGGCGCTGGAAGATGGCATCGTCAAGGAAGGCAGTTTCAACCTCGACCAGGGTGTCGGCGTGCGGGCGCAATCGGGTGAAAAAACCGGATTTGCCTACAGCAACGCAATCACCCTGGAAGCGTTGGGGGCGGCTGCGCGCGCCGCACGTTCGATCTCCCGCGCCGGTCAGAACGGCACGGTCCAGGCATTCACCACCCAGGACGTTGCCCAGTTGTATGGGCCGGATAACCCGCTGGAAGTGATGACCCGCGCCGAGAAAGTCGAGTTGCTCAAGCGCATCGACGTCGCGACCCGCGCCCTCGATCCGCGTATCCAGCAAGTGACCGTCAGCATGGCCGGCGTTTGGGAGCGCATTCTGGTGGCTTCCACCGACGGCGGCCTGGCGGCGGATGTGCGGCCGCTGGTGCGCTTCAACGTCAGCGTGATCGTCGAGCAGAACGGTCGCCGCGAGCGCGGCGGTCATGGCGGTGGCGGGCGTACCGACTACCGTTATTTCCTCGGCGAAGACCGCGCCATGGGCTACGCCCGTGAAGCACTGCGTCAGGCGCTGGTCAACCTTGAAGCCATTCCGGCGCCGGCCGGTACCTTGCCGGTGGTGCTGGGCTCGGGCTGGTCTGGCGTATTGCTGCACGAAGCGGTGGGCCACGGCCTGGAAGGCGATTTCAACCGCAAGGGCAGCTCTGCCTACAGCGGGCGCATGGGCGAGATGGTTGCGTCCAAGCTGTGCACCATCGTAGATGACGGCACGCTGGCCGGTCGTCGTGGCTCGCTGAGCGTCGACGATGAAGGCACCCCGACCGAGTGCACCACGCTGATCGAAAACGGCGTGCTCAAGGGTTACATGCAGGACAAGCTCAACGCCCGCCTGATGGGCGTGGCCCGCACCGGTAACGGTCGCCGTGAATCCTACGCGCACCTGCCGATGCCGCGCATGACCAACACCTACATGCTGGCGGGCGAAAGCGACCCGGCAGAAATCATCGCTTCGGTGAAGCGCGGCATCTACTGCGCCAACCTCGGCGGCGGCCAGGTGGATATCACCAGCGGCAAGTTCGTGTTCTCCACCAGCGAGGCCTACTTGATCGAAGATGGCAAGATTACTGCCCCGGTCAAAGGCGCGACGCTGATCGGCAATGGGCCGGAAGCCATGAGCAAGGTGTCGATGGTCGGTAACGACCTGGCGCTGGACAGCGGTGTGGGGACGTGTGGCAAGGATGGGCAGTCGGTGCCGGTGGGTGTCGGCCAGCCAACGCTGAAAATCGATGCGATCACTGTGGGTGGCACAGGATCCTGAGGGCTCTTGAAAAAGTGAAGCTTCGGGTGGGCCGCGTGGCGACTCACCCGAGCAGAGATTTAACGCAAACCGCGTTGAGTCTCGTCCAGCTCACGGATGTACTTGAAGATTTTACGGCTCGATGCCGGTGGCTTGTTGGTCGCCAGTTCGTGCTGGGCCTGACGGATCAGGGAGCGCAATTGCTGACGATCGGCCTCCGGGTAGTCGACAACGAACTTCTCCAGGACGCCGTCGTCGCCTGCGATCAAGCGATCGCGCCAGCGTTCCAGGCCATGGAAACGTTCGTTGTACTGCCGAGTGGAGGCATCGAGTTGATCGAGCAGAGTCAGAATGGCGTCAGTGTCCTGATCGCGCATCAGCTTGCCGATGAACATGAGGTGCCGTTTACGCGCGATATTCGCGGTGTGCTTGGGCGCATCGGCCAGGGCCCGGCGCATAGCGTCGGTCAACGGCAGTTTTGCCAGCAAGTCAGGCTTGAGCGTTGTAAGGCGCTCGCCGAGGTCAACCAGAGCATGCAGCTCGCGTTTGACCTGGGATTTGCTTTTTTCTCCCGTATCGAGGGAGTCGTCGTAAGAATCAACCATGGTGGCCGTCCGCAAAGAAACGCCGCCATGATAACCAGTCGGGGGCCGCTTGTCCGGCCCGGTCGCTCGAAGGCCCCAGCCGAAAGCAGAATTTGAGTGGAGAACAGCATGAGTGCAGTTGAAAGCGTCGGCCCACAAGCGTTGCCGGCACTGCAAGAACAAGTCGAGCAGATCATCGCTGAAGCCAAGCGCCAGGGCGCCAGTGCCTGTGAAGTGGCGGTGTCCCTGGAGCAGGGGCTGTCCACGACCGTGCGCCAGCGTGAAGTCGAAACCGTCGAATTCAACCGCGATCAGGGTTTTGGCATCACGTTGTATGTCGGTCAGCGCAAGGGTTCGGCGAGTACGTCGGCCAGTGGCCCTGAGGCCATTCGCGAAACCGTCGCCGCCGCGCTGGCCATCGCCAAGCACACCTCGGAAGACGAAGCCGCGGGCCTGGCCGATGCTGCGCTGATGGCCAAGGATCTGCAGGATTTCGACCTGTTCCACCAGTGGGACATCACCCCGGAACAAGCCATCGAGATGGCCTTGACCTGTGAAGCGGCGGCGTTTGCCGCCGACAGCCGGATCAAGAACGCCGATGGCACCAGCCTCAGTACCCACCAGGGTTGCCGCGTGTACGGCAACAGCCATGGGTTTGTCGGTGGCTACGCATCGACTCGGCACAGTCTGAGCTGCGTCATGATCGCCGAGGCCGACGGCCAGATGCAGCGCGATTACTGGTACGACGTGAACCGTCAGGGCAACCTGCTGGCCGACCCGGTGAGCATTGGCCAGCGTGCCGCGCAACGGGCGGCGAGCCGTCTCGGCGCGCGTCCGGTGCCGACCTGCGAAGTGCCGGTGCTGTTTTCCGCGGAGCTGGCCGGTGGTTTGTTCGGCAGTTTCCTCTCGGCGATTTCCGGCGGCAGCCTGTACCGCAAATCGTCCTTCCTCGAGGGCACGCTGGGGCAGAAACTGTTCCCGGATTGGCTGACCATCGATGAGCGTCCGCACTTGATGCGCGCGCTGGGCAGCTCGGCGTTCGATGGTGATGGCCTGGCGACCTATGCCAAACCGTTCGTCGAAAAAGGTGAGCTGGTGTCCTACATCCTCGGCACCTATTCCGGTCGCAAGCTCGGCATGCCGAGCACCGCCAACGCCGGCGGCGTGCACAACCTGTTCGTCACCCATGGCGACGAAGACCAGGCTGCCCTGCTGCGGCGCATGGGGCGTGGCCTGTTGGTGACCGAACTGATGGGCCAGGGCCTGAACATGGTCACCGGTGATTACTCCCGTGGTGCGGCCGGTTACTGGGTCGAAAACGGCGAAATCCAGTTCGCGGTCCAGGAAGTGACCATCGCCGGCAACATGCGCGATATGTTCAAGCAGATCATTGCGGTGGGGAATGATCTGGAACTGCGCAGCAACATTCGCACCGGGTCGGTGTTGATCGAGCGGATGATGGTGGCAGGTAGCTAGCCCAAGCCGCTACACAAAAAAGGCGCGCCACCCTTGGTTGGCGCGCCTTTTTTATGCGCCTTGCACCGTTCCCTGTGGGAGCGGGCTTGCTCGCGAAAGCGGTGGATCAGTCAGCGAAGATGTTGAATGTAAGGGCCTCTTCGCGAGCAAGCCCGCTCCCACAAGAGACCCTGCATGATTCCGACGGGGTTGTTTTGGTTCTCATTATCATATAATAATAAATCTCATTAACGAATGAGCCCGGATCATGAGTTCTGCCTTGCACGAGCAGCCTTACCTCGAAAGCTGGCGCTGGATGAGTCGCCAGATCCGTTGCGCAATGGACCCTGACGAGCCGCGCCTGATCGAGCATTACCTGGCCGAAGGCCGGTACCTGGCGTGTTGCACGGCGACCTCACCCTGGACCATCGCCGAAACCTCTTTGCGTTTATTGCTAGACACCGCCGCCGACGTCGCGCTGCCCTGGCACTGGCGGACTTACTGCCTGGATCAAGCCTGGCGTCCGCTGCGCGAACTGGAACGCCTCTCGCTGTGCAAATGCCGCCTCAAGCGCTGGCAACGCTACACCTGGCAACTGGCGACCTGCGAGTTGCAACCCTCGATTCCTCTCATAGAACTGGTGCAAGGATTTTCCGATGATCAAGACACGTATTGAGCGCGACAGCATGGGCGAGCTCCAGGTCCCGGTAGATGCGCTCTACGGCGCACAGACCCAACGAGCGGTGGATAACTTCCCGATCAGCGGCAAACCGATGCCCGTTCAATTCATCCGCGCGTTGATCCTGGCCAAGGCCGCCGCCGCCCGGGCTAACGTCGAGCTCAAGCAAATCAGTGAGTCCCACGGCAAAGCCATTGTCGATGCGGCTCAAGGCCTGCTCGAGGGTGACTTCATGCAGCACTTTCCGGTGGACATCTTCCAGACCGGCTCCGGCACCAGTTCCAACATGAACGCCAACGAAGTGATCGCCACCCTGGCCAGCCGTCTGCTCGGCGAGCCGGTGAACCCTAACGATCACGTCAATTGCGGCCAGAGCAGCAACGACATCATCCCGACCACTATCCATGTCAGCGCCGCGCTGGCGTTGCATGAGCAATTGCTGCCGGCGCTGGTGCATCTGGTGCAGGTGATCGAGCGCAAGGCCGAGCAGGTTCATCACCACGTCAAGACCGGGCGCACGCACCTGATGGACGCTATGCCCGTGCGCATGAGCCAGGTGCTCAACGGTTGGGCGCAGCAACTCAAGGCTAACATTGGCCATCTGCAGGACCTGCTGCCGAGTCTGCAATCCCTGGCTCAGGGCGGCACGGCGGTGGGTACCGGAATCAACGCACATCCCGAGTTCGCGGCGCGTTTCAGTCAACAACTGACCAGGCTGACCCAGGTGCAGTTCAAGCCGGGCAAGGACCTGTTTGCGCTGATTGGTTCCCAGGACACCGCGGTAGCAGTGTCCGGACAGCTTAAAGCCACGGCGGTGTCGTTGATGAAAATCGCCAACGACCTGCGTTGGATGAACTCCGGTCCTTTGGCCGGTCTTGGTGAGATCGAGCTCGAAGCCTTGCAGCCGGGTTCTTCGATCATGCCGGGCAAGGTCAATCCGGTGATCCCGGAAGCCACCGCCATGGTTGCCGCGCAAGTCATCGGCAACGACACCGTCATCACCATTGCCGGTCAGTCGGGCAATTTCGAACTGAACGTGATGTTGCCGATCATTGCCCAGAATCTGCTGGGCAGCATCGAGTTGCTGGCCAACTCCAGCCGCTTGCTGGGTGACAAGGCCATTGCCAGCTTCAAGGTCAACGAGGCCCGGATCAAGGAAGCGCTGTCGCGCAACCCGATTCTGGTCACCGCACTCAACCCGATCATTGGTTATCAGAAAGCCGCCGAGATTGCCAAGAAGGCCTATCAGCAGGGGCGTCCGGTGATCGATGTCGCCCTGGAGCACACCGACCTCACACGCAGCCAGCTTGAGGTTTTGCTGGATCCGGAAAAACTCACCGCAGGCGGCGTGTGATTAATTGGCCTGAAGTCAGCGCGCGCCATCAGGCTGCGCTGGTTTGAGTCTTCTATAAAAATCATCCAAGGCTGATTATGGGCGCTGAAACACTGGCGGCCGGCGCGATGCTGTTGGTGGTCACCCATGAAGTCATTCCCGAGTCGCGTCGCCATGGTCACGACAAGCTGGCCAGCCTTGGGTTGTTGATCGGGTTTTGTTTGATGATGGTGATGGATACGGCGTTGGCGTAACACGGACTGTGTAGGAGCGAGGCTTGCCCGCGAATGCCGTTACGCGGTGGAACTGATGAACCGTGTCATCGTTCTTCGCGGGCAAGCCTCGCTCCTACAAGGGCGGGTTTACTCGCCTTCGTCGAAGTAGTTGTTGATCAACTTCACCAGCGCATCCAGCGCTTCCTGCTCCTGCTCGCCTTCCGTACTAAGATGAATTTTCGTGCCCTTGCCAGCCGCGAGCATCATCATCGCCATGATGCTTTTGCCGTCGACCGTTGATTCCGGCGTACGTCCTACCCTGATCGTGCAATCCTTGAATTGACCGGCAACCCCGACAAATTTTGCAGAAGCACGGGCGTGCAGGCCCAGCTTGTTGATGATTTCGATTTCCAGAGCAGGCATCGCGATGTGAATCCTTTAGCTGAGGTCGCGGTGGCGGACCTGGACGTTCTTCAGGGTTTTTTGCAGGGCCTGACCCAGACGTTCGGTCAGGTAGACGGAGCGGTGATGCCCGCCGGTGCAGCCAATGGCGATGGTGACATACGCGCGATTGCTGGCCGCAAAGCGGGGCAGCCACTTGAGCAGGTATGTAGAAATGTCCTGGAACATTTCTTCGACGTCCGGCTGTGCCGCCAGGTAGTCGGCGACCGGTTTATCGAGCCCGGACTGTTCGCGCAACTCCGGCTTCCAGTAGGGGTTCGGCAGGCAACGCACGTCGAATACCAGGTCGGCGTCCACTGGCATGCCACGCTTGAAACCGAAGGATTCCACCAGGAACGCCGTACCGGGTTCCGGTTGATTCAGCAGACGCAGCTTGATGGTATCGCGCAACTGATACAGGTTCAGGTTGGTGGTGTTGACCTTGAGATCGGCGAGGTCGGCAATCGGCCCGAGCAGAGTGCTTTCATCGCTGATCGCTTCCGCCAGTGAACGGTTGGCGTTGCTCAGCGGGTGACGCCGGCGGGTCTCCGAAAAACGTTTGAGCAAGGTTTCTTCGTCGGCGTCCAGATACAGGACATCGCACTGGATATGCCGGCTGCGCACTTCTTCCAGCAGCTCGGGGAAGCGCGACAGGTGGCTCGGCAAGTTGCGCGCATCGATCGACACGGCAACCAGCGGCTGGGCCAGTTCGGTGTGGATCAGCGCGCGCTCGGCCAGTTCCGGCAAAAGCCCGGCAGGCAGGTTGTCGATACAGTAGTAGCCGTTGTCCTCGAGAACATCGAGCGCGGTACTTTTACCTGAGCCGGAGCGGCCACTGACGATGATCAAGCGCATGATTACTGACCGTTTTGCTCGTCCAGGACAACCTGATACAAGGCTTCATTGCTCGGGGCGCTGCGCAGCTTTTCGCGTACTTCCTTGCGATCGAGCATGCTGGCGATCTGGCGCAGCAGTTCCAGGTGCGCATCGGTAGCGGCTTCCGGGACCAACAGCACGAACAGCAGGTCAACCGGGGCACCGTCGATGGCGTCGAAATCGATGGGCGCGTCCAGATGCATCAAGGCACTGACCGGTGAGGTACAGCCCTTGAGGCGACAGTGGGGGATGGCGATGCCGTTACCAAAACCGGTTGAGCCGAGTTTTTCACGGGCAATCAGAGCCTCGAAGACATCTTGCATCTCCAGATCCGGCACTTCGCGATGGATGAGGTTGGCAATTTGTTCGAGGGCTTTCTTTTTACTGCCGCCCGGCACGTTCACGAGGGAACGGCCGGGGGTCAGGATGCTTTCAAGTCGGATCATGGGTTGGGAGTGTTAACGACCGGTCGCGCCCTGTAGGAGGCTCTGGGTCTTTTCCTTATGCTTTTTGAGTTGGCGATCCAGCTTGTCGGTGAGTGAGTCGATCGCCGCGTACATGTCGTCATGCTCGGCGTTGGCGACCACTTCACTGCCGGGAATATGCAGCGTAGCTTCGATTTTCTGCTTCAGCTTTTCGACCGTCATCGTGACCTGCACGTTGGTGATCTTGTCGAAATGCCGTTCCAACCGTTCAAGCTTTTCGCCGATGTAGGTGCGAAGAGGTTCGGTCACTTCCAGTTGGTGTCCACTGATGTTGACTTGCATACAGCTTCTCCTTCGTTGCCAGTGCATAAGCGGTAGACCAGATGATCTACCACTGGAACGCTGTGGCGGGGCTCTACAACAATCGCTTGCGTTCGCTCGAAGGCGCGATCCCGAGGGATTCGCGGTACTTGGCGACGGTGCGGCGAGCCACCTGAATGCCTTGTGCCTCCAGTAAACCAGCGATCTTGCTGTCACTCAACGGCTTTTTCTGATTTTCCGCCGCAACCAGTTTTTTGATGATCGCGCGGATCGCCGTGGACGAGCATTCGCCGCCTTCGGAGGTGCTGACGTGGCTGGAGAAAAAGTATTTCAGTTCATAGATGCCCCGTGGGGTATGCATGAATTTCTGCGTGGTCACCCGGGAAATCGTCGACTCGTGCATGCCCACCGCTTCGGCGATGTCATGCAGCACCAGCGGTTTCATGGCTTCGTCGCCGTACTCCAGGAAGCCGCGCTGATGCTCGACGATCTGGGTGGCCACCTTCATCAGAGTTTCGTTGCGGCTCTGCAGGCTCTTGATGAACCAGCGGGCCTCTTGCAACTGATTGCGCATGAAGGTGTTGTCGGCACTGGTGTCGGCGCGGCGCACAAAGCCGGCGTATTGGGCGTTGACCCGCAGCCGTGGCACCGATTCCTGATTCAGCTCCACCAGCCAGCGCTCGTTGTCCTTGCGCACGATGACATCGGGGACGACGTATTCGGCTTCACTGGATTCGATCTGCGAGCCAGGACGCGGGTTGAGGCTCTGCACCAGTTCGATGACCTGGCGCAGCTCATCTTCCTTGAGCTTCATGCGGCGCATCAGCTGGCTGTAGTCGCGACTGCCAAGCAGGTCGATGTAATCGCTGACCAGGCGCTTGGCCTCGGCCAGCCAAGGGGTCTTGGCGGGCAACTGGCGCAATTGCAGGAGCAGGCATTCGCCCAGGTTGCGGGCGCCGATGCCGGCGGGTTCGAATTGCTGGATGCGATGCAGGACGGCTTCTATTTCGTCGAGTTCGATGTCCAGTTCCGGATCGAAGGCTTCGAGAATTTCCTCGAGGGTTTCGTCCAGGTAACCCTGGTTGTTGATGCAGTCGATCAGGGTCACGGCAATCAGGCGATCGGTGTCGGACATCGGTGCCAGGTTCAGTTGCCAAAGCAGATGGCTTTGCAGGCTTTCACCGGCCGATGTACGGGTGGTGAAGTCCCACTCGTCGTCATCGTTGCTCGGCAGGCTGCTGGCGCTGGTCTGGTAAACGTCCTCCCACGCGGTATCGACCGGCAGTTCGTTGGGAATGCGCTCGTTCCAGTCACCTTCCTCGAGGTTATCCACCGTCGGGGCGGTTTCCTGGTAGGAGGGTTCCGACACATCGGCGTTGGGCAGCTGTTCGGCTTTGTCGGCCAAGGGGTCGGCGTTATCGAAGTCGTCGCCTTCTTCCTGGCGTTCGAGCATCGGATTGGACTCCAGGGCCTCCTGGATTTCCTGTTGCAGGTCCAGGGTCGACAATTGGAGCAGGCGGATGGCCTGTTGCAGCTGCGGTGTCATCGTCAGCTGCTGGCCCATTCTCAAGACTAGCGATGGTTTCATGGCAGGGGCTTAACACCTTATTCGCCGGCGCACATGCGCCATCCACTACAGGGCGCCGAAGCGCCAAACATAAGCAAATTATATGCCCGAAACTGCAGCGTTTGCCTAGAGCCGTGTAACAATAAAAAAGTGTTGATTTTTTATCGGGGTAAGCGCTTGCGACAAGCCGGACACCTCAGCGCTTACAGGCGGAACTCATGGCCCAGATACACTTCCTTGACCAGTTCGTTGGCCAGGATGGTGGCAGAGTCGCCTTCGGCGATCAGTTGGCCATCGTTGACGATGTAGGCGGTTTCGCAGATATCCAGGGTTTCGCGGACGTTGTGGTCCGTGATCAGTACACCAATGCCCTTGGCCTTGAGGTGGTGGATGATCTGTTTGATGTCGCCCACCGAAATCGGGTCCACGCCGGCGAAAGGTTCGTCGAGGAGGATGAATTTCGGGTTGGTGGCCAGAGCCCGGGCGATTTCCACGCGGCGGCGTTCACCACCGGACAGGCTCATGCCGAGGTTGTCGCGGATGTGGTGGATATGGAATTCCTGCAGCAGGCTTTCCAGCTCCTTGCGGCGACCGGCCTTGTCGAGTTCCTTGCGGGTTTCGAGGATCGCCAGGATGTTATCGGTCACCGAGAGTTTGCGGAAGATCGACGCTTCTTGCGGGAGATAGCCGATACCGGCCTTGGCGCGACCGTGCATCGGCTGGTGGCTGACGTCCAGGTCGTCGATCAGTACGCGGCCCTGATCGGCCTGTACCAGGCCGACAATCATGTAGAAACAGGTGGTTTTACCGGCGCCGTTAGGGCCCAGCAAACCGACGATCTGACCGCTGTCGATGGACAGGCTGACGTCGCGCACGACCTGGCGGCTCTTGTAACTCTTGGCCAGATGCTGAGCTTTCAGAGTTGCCATTACTGGGCCTTTTGCTCGTCGGATTTCTTTTTCGGCTGGATCACCATGTCGATGCGCGGGCGTTCTTCGGTGACTTTGGTGCCGGTGGCGCGGCCAGCGTTAGCCAGTTTCTTGACCGTGTCGTAGACGATTTTTTCGCCTTGGGTGACGTTGCCGTCCTTGTCGATGACTTTGGCGCGATCGATCAGCACGACGCGGTCTTGCGAGGCGTGGTACTGGATAGTGACGCCGTAACCCTGCACCGGCTTGGAATCGCCGGCGGTTTGCATCTGCTCGAAGTAGGCCAGGTTGCCCACCGAGGTCACCACGTCGATGTCGCCGCCCGCGGTGCGGGTGATGGTCACGGTGTTGCCGGTGACCTTCATCGAGCCTTGGGTAATGATCACATCGCCTTTGTAGGTGGCGATGCCTTGCTTGTCGTCCAGTTGGGCGTCGTCGGCCTGAATGCGGATTGGCTGATTTCTATCGTCCGGCAGAGCCCAGGCGCTCACGCTTCCCAGTGCTGCGCCCAAACTGAGCAAAATAGGGAGGGTTTTAACGAGCCTCATACTGTCCTCTTACGTTCGATAGCAGGTGTATCCTGCTTTCTTTCAAATACGCTTTCATGCCCGTGCCGGTCGACACGCCACCAGCGCCGTCGATTCTAACGGGTTGCTCGGTCTGCGCATATTGCTGCTGCGGGAACACGGTCATGCGACTGCTGGTGATAATGGTCGTGCGCTTTTTTTCGTCGGTGCGGGCGATGCGTACCGAGTCGATCAGTTCGACTTCGGTTCCGCCGGAATTGACTTCGCCGCGTTCGCTTTGCACATGCCACGGAAACTCGGTGCCGCGGAACATGTTCAGGTCCGGTTTGCTAACCAGCGTCACGTCATTGGCCTTGAGGTGTTCGACCTTGTCGGACGTCATGTCGTACTGCAGTTTGCCGTCTGGCAGGTACTGCACGCTATGGGTGTCGGTCGCGTACCAGTCGATCCTGGTTTCATCGACCTTGACGGCCGGCGTGTCGAGGAAACGCTCCGGACTGATGTTCCAGTAGCCGACCGCCGCGAAGATTGCTGCGATGCAACCGAACACCAGGAATTTGCGAATCTTATTGCTCAGCATAGTGGGCTCACAGGTACGCAGCGTTGGCCGCATCGAGGCGGCCCTGGGCGCGCAGGATCAACTCGCAGAATTCGCGAGCGGCACCTTCGCCACCACGGGCCTGGGTGATGCCGTGGGCGTGTTCTCGCACGAAACTGGCGGCACTGGCCACCGCCATGCCCAGGCCGACGCGGCGAATGACCGGCAGGTCCGGCAAGTCGTCGCCGAGGTAGGCGACCTGTTCATAGCTTAGGTCGAGTTGGGCGAGAAGCTCGTCGAGCACCACCAATTTGTCTTCGCGACCCTGGTACAGGTGTGGAATGCCGAGGTTCTTCGCCCGTCGCTCGACCACCGGGGTCGTGCGGCCGCTGATGATGGCGGTCTGCACGCCGGCTGCCATGAGCATCTTGATGCCCTGGCCGTCCAGCGTGTTGAACGTCTTGAATTCGCTGCCGTCTTCCAGGAAGTACAGGCGTCCGTCGGTCAGTACGCCGTCGACGTCGAATACCGCCAGTTTGATGTTCTTGCCGCGTTCCAGCAGATCGGTAGTCATTACATCACTCCTGCACGCAGCAGATCGGACAGGTTGAAGGCGCCGATCGGACGGTCCTCCTTGTCCACCACCACCAGTGCGTTGATTCGATGGTCTTCCATGATCTTCAGGGCCTCGGCTGCCAGCATTTCAGCGCGAGCCGTCTTGCCGTGAACGGTCATGACCTGGTCGATGGTGGCGTGATGGATGTCGATGGCGCGGTCCAGGGTGCGGCGCAAATCGCCGTCGGTGAAGATCCCGGCGAGTTTGCCATCGGCTTCCAGGATCACGGTCATGCCCAGGCCTTTGCGGGTCATTTCCATCAGCGCGTCCTTGAGCAGGGTGCCGCGCTGGACCTGCGGCAGTTCCTGCCCGGCGTGCATGACGTTTTCCACTTTCAGCAGCAGGCGTCGGCCAAGGGCACCGCCGGGGTGGGAAAAAGCGAAATCTTCAGCGGTAAACCCCCGGGCTTCGAGCAGCGCAACGGCCAGGGCGTCGCCCATGACCAGGGCCGCGGTGGTCGACGACGTCGGTGCCAGGTTCAACGGGCAGGCTTCGTGTTCGACGTGCACGTTGAGGTTCACCTCGGCTGCCTTGGCCAGCGGCGAGTCGGGGTTGCCGGTCATGCTGATCAGCTGGATGCCCAGGCGCTTGATCAGTGGCAGCAGGGTCACGATTTCATTGGTCGAACCGGAGTTCGACAGTGCCAGGATGATGTCATCGCGGGTGATCATGCCCATGTCGCCGTGGCTGGCTTCGGCCGGGTGCACGAAAAAAGCCGTGGTGCCGGTGCTGGCCAGGGTGGCGGCAATCTTGTTGCCGATGTGCCCTGATTTGCCCATGCCGACCACGACCACGCGGCCCTTGCTGGCCAGAATCATCTCGCAAGCGCGTACGAAATCCGCGTCGATACGGGGCAACAAGCCTGTGACGGCTTCCAGTTCGAGGCGGATGGTGCGTTGTGCAGACTGAATCAGGTCGCTGGATTGGCTCATGTCGGAAATCGTATAGCCTGATGAAAAGGCGGCGATTATAACGGTAATGATCGAAACCCTCACGCAAGTTCGTCGCGCTTTGTCACTCCCGGTTACTCAATCCCGCCAAATACACGCTTTTACCCTGTCATGTTGCTGAACATGAGCCGGTGTGGGCCTTGGGCGCTTGGCCCTTGCAGTGATATAGTTCGCCGCCAGTTCGGCCCTGCCCGGGGAGGCATGTGCTTTCGCAAGAAAGCCAGGCGTCCGAGTGAGAGGCTGCATCGCAAGGAGTTTAGATGAGTGCCGATAACGCCTACGCGGTCGAGCTGAAGGGACTGACCTTCAAGCGCGGTACGCGCAGCATTTTCAATAACGTCGATATCCGTATACCGCGCGGCAAGGTCACCGGCATCATGGGGCCTTCCGGGTGTGGCAAGACCACGCTGTTGCGTTTGATGGGCGCCCAATTGCGCCCGACCAAGGGCGAAGTCTGGGTCAATGGCCAGAACCTGCCGAAGCTGTCGCGTAGCGATCTGTTCGATGCGCGCAAGCACATGGGTGTGCTGTTCCAGAGCGGCGCACTCTTCACCGATCTCGATGTGTTCGAGAACGTCGCCTTTCCGCTACGGGTTCATACCGAGCTTCCGGAAGAGATGATCCGGGACATTGTCCTGCTCAAGTTGCAGGCCGTGGGCTTGCGTGGCGCCATCGACCTGATGCCCGACGAACTGTCCGGCGGCATGAAGCGCCGTGTCGCGCTGGCCCGGGCGATTGCCCTCGATCCGCAGATCCTCATGTATGACGAGCCCTTCGTCGGCCAGGATCCGATCGCCATGGGCGTGCTGGTACGCCTGATCCGCCTGCTCAACGATGCGCTGGGCATCACCAGCATCGTGGTGTCCCACGACCTGGCCGAGACGGCGAGCATTGCCGACTACATCTATGTGGTGGGTGACGGGCAGGTATTGGGGCAGGGCACGCCTGACGAATTGATGAATTCCAGCGAACCCCGCATCCGTCAGTTCATGACGGGGGAACCTGACGGACCGGTCGCCTATCACTTTCCAGCGACGGACTACCGCGCAGATCTTCTGGGGAAGCGTTGATGCGCAAGATTTCACTGATAGAACGAGTGCGCCGTTTCGGACACTCCGGCATCGATGTGCTGGCGGTGTTCGGTCGTTCGGCGATATTCCTGTTTCATGCGTTGTTCGGCCGTGGCGGCATCGGCGGCGGTTTCGGCCTGCTGATCAAGCAATTGCATTCGGTGGGCGTGATGTCCCTGGTGATCATCGTGGTCTCCGGGGTGTTCATCGGCATGGTGCTGGCGCTGCAAGGGTTCAACATCCTGTCCAGCTATGGATCGGAGCAGGCGGTCGGGCAGATGGTTGCGCTGACGCTGCTGCGTGAACTCGGGCCGGTGGTCACCGCCTTGCTGTTCGCCGGGCGCGCCGGTTCGGCCCTGACGGCCGAAATCGGCAACATGAAGTCCACCGAGCAATTGTCCAGCCTGGAAATGATCGGTGTCGATCCGCTCAAGTACATCATCGCCCCGCGCCTGTGGGCCGGCTTCATTTCCCTGCCGGTGCTGGCGATGATTTTCAGCGTGGTGGGTATCTGGGGTGGTTCGTGGGTGGCCGTCGACTGGCTGGGTGTCTATGAAGGCTCCTACTGGTCGAACATGCAGAACAGCGTGACCTTTGCCGACGATGTGCTCAACGGCATTATCAAAAGCATCGTCTTCGCCTTTGTCGTGACCTGGATCGCCGTATTCCAAGGCTATGACTGCGAGCCCACTTCCGAGGGGATCAGTCGTGCCACTACCAAGACCGTGGTGTATGCCTCTTTGGCAGTCCTCGGCCTGGACTTTATTCTGACCGCCTTGATGTTTGGAGATTTCTGATGCAAAACCGCACCCTGGAAATCGGTGTCGGCCTTTTCTTGCTGGCTGGCATCCTGGCTTTGCTGTTGCTGGCGTTGCGGGTGAGTGGCCTGTCCCCGAGCGCAACGACCGATACGTATAAACTTTATGCCTATTTCGACAATATCGCCGGTTTGACGGTCAGAGCTAAAGTGACCATGGCCGGTGTGACCATCGGCAAGGTCACGGCGATCGATCTGGACCGCGACAGTTTCACCGGAAGAGTGACCA
This sequence comes from Pseudomonas fluorescens, assembly GCF_902497995.1. Taxonomy (GTDB): domain Bacteria; phylum Pseudomonadota; class Gammaproteobacteria; order Pseudomonadales; family Pseudomonadaceae; genus Aquipseudomonas; species Aquipseudomonas fluorescens_BK. The sequence continues at coordinate 134,061 of NZ_CABVII010000020.1, forward strand.
TGCAGCTTGAAAAGTCCGTGGATAATCTGCCGACTGACTCCACTGCATCTATCCTGACCGCTGGCCTGTTGGGCGAGAAGTACATCGGTATCAGCGTGGGCGGCGAAGAAGGCCTGCTCAAGGAGGGTGGAACCATCCACGACACCCAGTCGTCGCTGGTGCTCGAGGACCTGATCGGTAAATTCCTGCTCAATACCGTTAGCAAAGAAGCCAAATGAGGAGTTTTGAATGATCTCTATCTTGCGACGTGGCCTGTTGGTATTACTCGCGGCCTTGCCGCTGATGGCTAACGCCGTGGCGGCGCCGTCGGCGCACGAACTGGTACAGGACACGACTACCCGGTTGCTGGCCGACCTGGCTGCCAACAAAGAAAAATACAAGCAAAGCCCGAACGAGTTCTACAATGCCCTCAACGGGATTGTCGGGCCGGTGGTCGATGCCGACGGCATCTCGCGCAGCATCATGACTGTCAAATATTCGCGCAAAGCCACGCCTGAGCAAATGCAGCGTTTCCAGGAAAACTTCAAGCGCAGCCTGATGCAGTTCTATGGCAACGCCTTGCTCGAATACAACAACCAGGGCATCACCGTTTCGCCGGCCAAGGACGAAAGCGGCACCCGGACCAGCGTCGACATGCAGGTCAAGGGCAGCAGCGGTTCGATCTATCCAGTGTCCTACACACTCGAGAAAATCAACGGCGAGTGGAAAGTACGCAACGTGATCATCAACGGCATCAACATCGGCAAGCTGTTCCGCGATCAGTTCACCGATGCGATGCAGCGCAATGGCAACGACCTGGACAAGACCATCGATAATTGGGCCGGGGAAGTCGCCAAAGCCAAGGAAACCACCGAAAAAGCTGCCGAGAAGCAAGCTCAATGAGTGTGTCGGCCATTCGTATGAGTGAATCCGGCGAGTTGTTGCTCAGCGGCATGCTGGATTACCGTACCGGTCCTGGCCTGCGCAAACAGGGTCAGGCGCTGATCAACTCCAGCAAGGCGGCTAAGTTGGTAGTCGATTGCACGGCGGTGTTGAAGTCCAGCAGTGTCGGCTTGTCGCTGTTGCTGTGCTTCATGCGTGATGCAGAGGCGGCCGGCAAGGCGCTGAGCATCCGTGGGATGCCGGAAGACATGCGCGAAATCGCTCAGGTCAGCGAATTGACCGAGCTGTTGGCGCAACCCTAACCAGCATCTATGAACAAGCCCCCCGTCAGAGTCCGGCTTCGCGGGGTTCGCAGGCGCGGGGCTTTTTTGTATGATGTCCGACCCGCGCGCACAGGGCGCCGATTGAGGTTGAGCATGCAGGCCGTAGAAGTGAAGAGCTTCCTTGAAGGAAAGCTGCCCGGAACGTTGGTAGAAGTTGAAGGCGAAGGCTGCAACTTTCAGCTGAATGTGATTAGCGATGAACTGGCGGCGTTGAGCCCGGTGAAGCGTCAGCAGCAGATCTATGCCCATTTGAACCCATGGATCACCGATGGCAGCATCCATGCGGTCACTATGAAATTTTTCAGCAGCGCGGCCTGGGCCGAGCGCACCTGAGCCCAAGGGCGTCGAGATTCTTATGGATAAATTGATAATTACCGGTGGCGTTCGTCTTGATGGCGAAATCCGCATCTCCGGGGCAAAGAACTCTGCCCTGCCGATCCTGGCTGCCACCTTGCTGTGCGATGGCCCGGTGACCGTTGCCAATCTGCCGCACCTGCACGACATCACCACCATGATCGAGCTGTTCGGTCGCATGGGCATCGAGCCTGTGATCGACGAGAAGCTCAGCGTCGAAATCGACCCGCGCACCATCAAGACCCTGATCGCTCCGTACGAACTGGTTAAAACCATGCGTGCGTCGATCCTGGTACTGGGGCCGATGGTTGCCCGTTTCGGTGAAGCCGAAGTCGCACTGCCTGGCGGTTGCGCCATCGGTTCGCGTCCGGTTGACCTGCACATCCGTGGCCTTGAGGCCATGGGCGCGGTCATCGACGTCGAAGGCGGCTACATCAAGGCCAAGGCCCCTGAAGGCGGCCTGCGCGGTGCGCACTTCTTCTTCGATACCGTCAGCGTGACCGGTACCGAAAACATCATGATGGCCGCCGCACTGGCCAAGGGCCGCAGCGTCCTGGCAAACGCCGCTCGCGAGCCTGAAGTCATCGACCTGGCGAACTTCCTGAATGCCATGGGTGCCAAGGTTTCCGGCGCTGGCACCGACACCATCACCATCGATGGCGTCGAGCGTCTGCACCCGACCACCTACAAGGTGATGCCTGACCGTATCGAGACCGGCACCTACCTGGTGGCCGCAGCGGTCACCGGCGGTCGTGTGAAGGTCAAGGATACTGATCCGACCATCCTCGAAGCCGTTCTGGAAAAGCTCCGCGAGTCGGGTGCTGAAATCACCTGCGGCGAAGACTGGATCGAGCTGAACATGCACGGCAAGCGGCCAAAAGCCGTTAACGTACGTACGGCTCCATACCCGGCATTCCCGACCGACATGCAGGCGCAGTTCATCTCCCTCAACGCCATTGCCGAAGGCACGGGTGCGGTGATCGAGACGATCTTCGAAAACCGTTTCATGCACGTGTACGAACTGCACCGCATGGGCGCCAAGATCCAGGTCGAGGGCAACACTGCCATCGTCACCGGTACCGAGAAGCTCAAGGGCGCGCCAGTCATGGCCACCGACCTGCGTGCATCGGCCAGCCTGGTCATCTCGGCGCTGATCGCCGAAGGCGACACCCTGATCGACCGCATCTACCACATAGACCGTGGTTACGAGTGCATCGAAGAGAAACTGCAGATGCTCGGCGCCAAGATCCGCCGCGTACCGGGCTAGTTTCTGCTGCATGGGCGCAGGGACGCGCCCGTTGATTTCGTTTCAAGTCGAGCCGGTTCCCGGCTCGATGTATGTCCGGCGCCGATTGCGACCGGGCATGAGTACCTTGATAAGGACTGACGTTTCCCATGTTGACCATCGCACTGTCCAAGGGCCGCATCCTTGACGACACCCTGCCGCTTCTGGCTGAAGCGGGCATCGTGCCGACCGAGAATCCGGACAAGAGCCGCAAGCTGATCATTCCCACGACCCAGGCCGATGTGCGCCTGCTGATCGTGCGCGCCACCGATGTGCCGACTTACGTCGAGCATGGCGCCGCCGACCTCGGTGTCGCCGGTAAAGATGTGCTGATGGAATACGGCGGCCAGGGTTTGTACGAGCCTCTGGATCTGCGGATTGCCCTCTGCAAGCTGATGACCGCTGGCCGTGTCGGCGATGTCGAGCCCAAGGGCCGTTTGCGGGTGGCGACCAAGTTCGTCAACGTTGCCAAGCGCTACTATGCCGAACAGGGCCGTCAGGTCGACATCATCAAGCTCTACGGCTCAATGGAACTGGCACCGCTGATCGGCCTGGCGGACAAGATCATCGACGTGGTCGACACCGGCAACACCCTGCGCGCCAATGGCCTGGAACCCCAGGATTTCATTGCCGACATCAGCTCCCGCCTGATCGTCAACAAGGCGTCGATGAAAATGCAGCACGCCCGTATCCAGGCGTTGATCGACACCCTGCGCAAGGCAGTGGAGTCTCGACACCGCGGCTGATTTACCCGCGCGACGCTGAGTCGCGCCCGTCTATCCGCCTCATAGCCAGAATTCTCAGGTGCCCAAGCGGAAACGACTGCTAAGTTAGGGCGCCTGAGTTTTTGCCAATTCTATGAGGCTCTCGCTATGACCGCACCGACTGCAATTCGCCGACTCAACGCTGCTGACCCGGATTTTGCGCATCATCTGGATCATCTGCTGAGCTGGGAAAGTGTGTCCGACGACTCGGTCAATCAGCGGGTGCTGGACATCATCAAGACCGTGCGTGAGCGTGGCGATGCGGCGCTGGTGGACTACACCCGGCAGTTCGACGGCCTGGACGTTGCGTCCATGGCCGACCTGATCCTGCCGCGTGAGCGCCTGGAGCTGGCCCTGACGCGGATCACCGTGCCCCAGCGCGAAGCCCTGGAAAAAGCCGCGGCCCGGGTGCGCAGCTACCACGAAAAGCAGAAGCAGGATTCCTGGAGCTACACCGAAGCCGACGGCACCGTGCTGGGCCAGAAGGTCACGCCGCTGGATCGCGCCGGTCTGTATGTGCCGGGTGGCAAGGCGTCTTATCCGTCCTCGGTACTGATGAACGCGATTCCGGCCAAGGTGGCCGGCGTGACCGAAGTGGTCATGGTGGTGCCGACTCCTCGTGGTGAAATCAACGAGCTGGTGCTGGCCGCAGCCTGCATCGCCGGCGTCGACCGCGTGTTCACCATCGGCGGCGCTCAAGCGGTCGCCGCGCTGGCGTACGGCACCGAAAGCGTGCCGAAGGTCGACAAGGTGGTCGGGCCGGGCAACATCTATGTCGCTACCGCCAAGCGCCACGTGTTCGGCCAGGTCGGTATCGACATGATCGCCGGTCCGTCGGAGATCCTCGTGGTGTGCGACGGCAAGACCGATCCGGACTGGATTGCCATGGACCTGTTCTCCCAGGCCGAGCACGACGAAGACGCCCAGGCGATCCTGGTCAGCCCGGACGCCGGGTTCCTCGACCAGGTCGCCGCCAGCATCACCAGACTGCTGCCGACCATGGAACGCGCCGAAATCATCGAAACCTCGATCAATGGCCGTGGCGCGCTGATCAAGGTCCGCGACATGGAGCAAGCCATCGAAGTGGCCAACCGCATCGCGCCGGAACACCTGGAGTTGTCCGTTGCCGATCCGCAAGCCTGGCTGCCGCAGATCCGTCACGCCGGTGCGATCTTCATGGGCCGCCACACCTCCGAAGCCCTGGGCGACTACTGCGCCGGCCCGAACCACGTGCTGCCGACCTCCGGCACCGCGCGGTTCTCATCGCCGCTGGGCGTGTATGACTTCCAGAAACGCTCGTCGATCATCTTCTGCTCCGAGCAGGGTGCGTCCGAACTGGGCAAGACCGCTTCCGTGCTGGCCCGTGGCGAGTCGCTGACTGCGCACGCGCGGAGCGCCGAATACCGCATCGTCGACGAAGACTTTCCACAAGGGCAGGGGAACTGAGCATGAGTAAATTCTGGAGCCCGTTCGTTAAGAATCTGGTGCCTTACGTACCAGGCGAGCAGCCGAAACTGGCGAAGCTGGTGAAGCTCAACACCAACGAAAATCCGTATGGCCCGTCGCCTAAAGCCCTGGCGGCGATGCAGACCGAACTGAATGACAACCTGCGTTTGTACCCGGACCCGAACAGCGATCTGCTGAAAAACGCCGTGGCTACGTATTACGGTGTGCAAGCCAGTCAGGTGTTCCTCGGCAACGGCTCGGACGAAGTGCTGGCGCACATTTTTCACGGCTTGCTGCAACACGACAAAGCCGTGCTGTTTCCGGACATCAGCTACAGCTTCTATCCGGTTTACTGCGGGTTGTATGGCATCGACTTCGATGCGGTGCCACTGGACGAGCAGTTCCAGATCAACCCGGCCGACTACGCCAAGCCGAACGGCGGGATCATTTTCCCTAACCCGAATGCGCCAACCGGCTGCCTGTTGGCACTGGACGCCGTCGAGCAAATCCTCAAGGCCAGCCCGGATTCGGTGGTCGTGGTGGATGAGGCTTACATCGACTTCGGTGGTGAGACGGCGATCACGCTGGTCGACCGCTATCCAAACCTGCTGGTGACCCAGACCTTGTCCAAGTCTCGTTCGCTGGCCGGCCTGCGGGTTGGCCTGGCGGTGGGGCATCCGGACCTGATCGAAGCGCTGGAGCGGATCAAGAACAGCTTCAATTCCTATCCGTTGGATCGCCTGGCGATTGTGGGCGCGGCGGCAGCGTTTGAGGATCGCGAGCACTTCGACAAGACCTGTCGGTGGGTCATCGAGAGTCGTGACAAGGTGGTCGGGCAATTGGAAGCGAAGGGCTTTGAAGTGTTGCCGTCGGCGGCGAACTTCATTTTCGCCCGTCATCCGCAGCACGATGCGGCCGGCCTGGCGGCGAAGTTGCGCGAGCAGGGCGTGATCGTTCGGCACTTCAAGCAGGCGCGGATTGCCCAGTTCCTGCGGATCAGCATCGGTACCCCGGAACAGAACCAGGCGCTGATCGACGGCCTGGGCGACCTCTAAGCCAGCACTGCCCCCCCTGTAGGAGCGAGGCTTGCCCGCGAAGAACGATAACGCGGTGTACCTGATGCACCGCGTCATCGTTCTTCGCGGGCAAGCCTCGCTCCTACGGGGTTTTCTGTGTAGCTGACTACTCTTGTTCTTTCTCTTTGACCGGCGCCGGCGGCGGACGCAAGCCGACTTCCGCCGTGAGCTTCAACTCCTTGCCGTTGCGCATCACCTCAATCGTGACTTTATCCGTCGGCTTGATTCGCGCCACCTGGTTCATCGAACGACGACCATCACCCGCCGGTTCACCGTCGATGGCGAGGATCACGTCGCCCAGTTGCAGGCCGGCCTTCTGCGCCGGGCCGTCACGGAAAATCCCCGCCACCACGATCCCGGGACGTCCCGACAGACCAAACGACTCCGCCAATTCCTGAGTCAGCGGTTGCACTTCAATCCCGAGCCAGCCACGAATCACCTGGCCGTGCTCGATGATCGATTTCATCACGTCCATGGCCAACTTGACCGGAATCGCGAAACCGATGCCTTGCGAACCACCGGACTTGGAAAAGATCGCCGTGTTGATGCCGGTCAGGTTGCCGTTGGCATCCACCAGCGCCCCTCCGGAGTTGCCCGGGTTGATCGCGGCATCGGTCTGGATGAAGTCTTCGTAATTGTTCAAGCCCAACTGATTACGCCCGGTGGCGCTGATGATGCCCATGGTCACGGTCTGGCCGACGCCGAACGGGTTGCCGATGGCCAGGGCCACGTCGCCGATGCGGATATTGTCGGAACGGCCGACGGTGATCGAGGGCAGATTCCTCAAGTCGATCTTCAGCACCGCGAGGTCGGTTTCCGGGTCGCTGCCAATCACTCGGGCCAGGGTTTCCCGGCCATCCTTCAAGGCGACCACGATCTGGTCGGCGCCGCTGGTCACATGGTTGTTGGTCAGCAGATAGCCTTCCGGGCTCATGATCACACCGGAACCGAGACTCGATTCCATGCGCTTCTGCTTGGGCGAGTTGTCGCCGAAGAAGCGGCGGAACTGCGGATCCTCGAACAGCGGATGGTTCGGTTTGTTGATGACCTTGGTGGTGTACAGGTTGACCACCGACGGCGCGGCCGTGGTCACCGCGTCGGCGTAGGACACCGGGCCCTGTTGCATGATGGTGGTTTGCGGGGCTTGCTGCAGGTTGACGTCGAGGCTGGGAAGCCCGACCCACTGCGGGTAACGCTGGATGATCAATAGAGCGATAAGCACGCCGGCCAACAGCGGCCAGCCGGAAAAACGCAGCGCCTTGAGCATTAAGCACGTCCTGAGAGGTTGCAGGCGGTATGAGACCGCCCATAATGTCGCGCATTATACGAGGCCAAGCTGCCTCTGAACGGGATATTTAGGAGTCTTTTATGGCCGTCGCCCTGAGCACCCTGGTCGAAGAAGCCGACCGTTACCTCAACAGTGCCAAGATCGCCGATTACTGCCCCAACGGCTTGCAGGTCGAAGGCCGGCCGCAGGTGATGCGCATCGTCAGTGGCGTCACCGCCAGCCAGGCGTTGCTCGACGCCGCCGTGGAAGCCAACGCCGATCTGGTGCTGGTGCATCATGGCTATTTCTGGAAAGGCGAGAATCCGTGCATCACCGGCATGAAGCAGCGTCGCCTGAAGACCCTGCTCAAGCACGATATCAGCCTGCTGTCCTACCACCTGCCGCTGGATTTGCACCCTGAAGTCGGGAACAACGTGCAGCTGGCGCGCCAGTTGGACATCACGGTCGAAGGCCCGCTGGATCCGGATAACCTGAAAGTGGTCGGCCTGGTCGGCTCGTTGAACGAACCGGTAACGCCCCGGGATTTTGCCCGTCGCGTACAGGAAGTCATGGGCCGCGAGCCGTTGCTGATCGAAGGCAGCGAGATGATCCGCCGCGTGGGTTGGTGTACCGGTGGCGGCCAGGGTTACATCGATCAGGCTATTCTGGCCGGCGTTGATTTGTACCTCAGCGGTGAAGCCTCCGAGCAAACCTTCCACAGCGCCCGGGAAAACGACATCAGCTTCATCGCCGCCGGCCATCACGCCACCGAGCGCTATGGTGTGCAGGCGTTGGGTGATTACCTGGCACGACGGTTCGCCCTGGAGCACATCTTCATCGATTGCCCGAATCCGATTTGAGAACACCCGATTTCTCCCCCGTAGGAGCGAGGCTTGCCCGCGAAGAACGATAACGCGGTTTGTCAGGTACACCGCGTTATCGTTCTTCGCGGGCAAGCCTCGCTCCTACAAGGGGGAGGAGCCAAACGAGGGGGTATATTCATATACCCTTTCGATCTAGCCAGCGTCCTGATTAGAAGAGGTCGCTGTGCTAGGATTCCTCGCTCGAACACGGCCCGCTGGCCGTCCATAAGATCGTTTTCGTGAGTAGCCATGGTCGACAAACTGACGCATCTGAAACAGCTGGAGGCCGAAAGCATCCACATCATCCGCGAGGTCGCCGCCGAGTTCGATAACCCGGTGATGCTGTACTCCGTCGGTAAAGACTCCGCCGTAATGCTGCACCTCGCGCGCAAGGCATTCTTCCCGGGCAAGCTGCCGTTCCCGGTGATGCACGTCGACACCCGGTGGAAGTTCAAGGAAATGTACGCGTTCCGCGACCGCATGGTCGAAGAACTCGGCCTGGACCTGCTGGTGCACGTCAACCCCGAGGGCGTGGCACAGGGCATCAACCCGCTGACCCACGGTAGCGCCAAGCACACCGACATCATGAAAACCGAAGGCCTCAAGCAGGCTCTCGACAAGTACGGTTTCGACGCCGCGTTCGGCGGTGCCCGTCGCGACGAAGAGAAGTCCCGTGCCAAAGAGCGCGTGTACTCCTTCCGTGACACCAAGCACCGCTGGGACCCGAAAAACCAGCGTCCAGAGCTGTGGAACGTCTACAACGGCAACGTCAACAAGGGTGAGTCGATCCGCGTTTTCCCATTGTCGAACTGGACCGAGCTGGACATCTGGCAGTACATCTACCTCGAAGGCATCCCGATCGTGCCGCTGTATTTCGCCGCCGAGCGCGACGTCATCGAGATGAATGGCACCTGGATCATGATCGACGACGAACGCCTGCTCAATCACCTGAGCGACGAAGACAAGGCGCGCATCGTCAAGAAAAAGGTCCGCTTCCGTACCCTGGGCGACTACCCGTTGACCGGTGCGGTGGAGTCCGAGGCGACCAGCCTGACCGACATCATTCAGGAAATGCTCCTGACGCGAACTTCCGAACGCCAGGGCCGGGTCATCGACCACGATGGCGCAGGCTCGATGGAAGAAAAGAAACGTCAGGGTTATTTCTAAGGGGTTGTCATGTCGCACGTATCTGATTTGATCAGCGAGGACATCCTCGCCTACCTGGGCCAGCACGAACGCAAGGAAATGCTGCGCTTTCTGACCTGTGGCAACGTCGACGACGGCAAGAGCACCCTGATCGGGCGCCTGCTGCACGACTCCAAGATGATCTACGAAGATCACCTGGAAGCCATCACCCGCGACTCGAAAAAAGTCGGCACCACCGGCGAAGACATCGACCTGGCGTTGCTGGTCGACGGCCTGCAGGCCGAGCGTGAGCAGGGCATCACCATCGATGTCGCCTACCGCTATTTCTCCACCGCCAAGCGCAAGTTCATCATCGCCGACACCCCCGGCCATGAGCAGTACACCCGCAACATGGCCACCGGTGCGTCCACCTGTGACCTGGCGATCATCCTGGTCGACGCCCGTTACGGCGTGCAGACCCAGACCCGTCGCCACAGCTTCATCGCCTCGTTGCTGGGCATCAAGCACATCGTGGTCGCCATCAACAAGATGGACCTCAACGGCTTCGATGAAAGCGTGTTCGAGTCGATCAAGGCCGATTACCTGAAGTTCGCCGAAGGCATCGCGTTCAAGCCGACCACCATGGCCTTCGTGCCGATGTCGGCGCTCAAAGGCGACAACGTGGTCAACAAGTCCGAGCGCTCGCCGTGGTACACCGGCCAGTCGCTGATGGAAATTCTCGAGACCGTCGAAATCGCCAGCGACCGTAACTACACCGACCTGCGTTTCCCGGTGCAGTACGTCAACCGTCCGAACCTGAACTTCCGTGGTTTCGCCGGCACCCTCGCCAGCGGCATCGTGCACAAGGGCGACGAAGTCGTGGTGCTGCCATCGGGCAAGAGCAGCCGCGTGAAATCCATCGTCACCTTTGAAGGTGAACTGGAACACGCAGGCCCAGGTCAGGCGGTAACGCTGACCATGGAAGACGAGATCGACATCTCCCGCGGCGACTTGCTGGTGCATGCCGACAACCAGCCGCAAGTGACCGACGCCTTCGACGCCATGCTGGTGTGGATGGCCGAAGAGCCGATGCTGCCGGGCAAGAAATACGACATCAAGCGCGCCACGAGTTACGTGCCGGGTTCGATCACCAGCATCGTCAACCGCGTTGACGTGAACACCCTGGAAGAAGGTCCGGCCAGCGCGTTGCAGCTGAACGAGATCGGTCGGGTCAAGATCAGCCTCGACGCGGCCATCGCGCTGGACGGTTACGCGAGCAACCGCACCACCGGTTCGTTCATCGTCATCGACCGTTTGACCAATGGCACCGTCGCTGCCGGCATGATCATCGCGCAGCCGTTGGCGCATGGCACCAGCACGCACCATGGCAAACTGGCCCACGTCGCCACCGAAGAACGCGCCCAGCGCTTCGGCCAGCAACCGGCCACCGTGTTGTTCAGCGGTTTGTCGGGCGCCGGCAAAAGCACCCTGGCCTACGCGGTTGAACGCAGGCTGTTCGACCTCGGCCGTGCGGTGTTTGTACTCGATGGCCAGAACCTGCGTCACGACCTGAACAAAGGTCTGCCACAGGATCGCGCCGGGCGTACAGAGAACTGGCGTCGTGCCGCCCACGTGGCGCGTCAATTCAACGAAGCCGGCCTGGTCACCCTGGCAGCCTTCGTGGCGCCAAGTGCCGAAGGTCGTGAGCAGGCCAGGGAGCTGATCGGCAAGGAGCGTCTGCTGACGGTCTACGTCCAGGCCTCGCCGACGGTCTGTGCCGAGCGCGATCCACAAGGCCTGTACGCGGCGGCCGGGGATAACATCCCGGGTGATTCCTTCCCGTACGACGTACCACTGGACGCCGACCTCGTGGTCGACACCCAGTCGCTGTCGCTGGAAGAAAGCGTCAAGCAAGTGCTGGACCTGCTGCGTCAGCGTGGCGCGATCTAAGCGTTAGCCGCTTAAAAAACCCGCCGATGAGTGATCATCGGCGGGTTTTTTTATATCCGTGATATCGCTTTCGCTGCGGTGCGGCGATCCGACAAGCCAGCTCGTCGCACCATTATCGTACGACGCGGACCCTGTAATTGGATGGACTCGCCCACGCCGAGGCGTCAATGCGCCACGGTGGCAGTCTAAACAGCCAACGACAGCGAGGGCGAGTCCATGAAAAAGCATACTTCGATTGATCAATCATTGTCTTCT
>NZ_CABVII010000021.1 GCF_902497995.1 Pseudomonas fluorescens
CTCCTACTGGCCTTCGAGGCCTGACTGTAATCGGCATGCCACGAGCTCTTCCAATTTTGGCCAGAAGCCGATGACGGCTTCCTCGAATAGGCCTAATACATAGATGCAACGGGGCGGCAGTTTTTTTTGAAAGCGGGTAGACAGTGGGGGCGAGTCCATACATAGGAGCTGGCAAGCCAGCGCCTACAGGGGTTGCGTAGGGGTAGATGAAGATAGCCATTTTTAGATTTTGATTCGTCCCTCAGGCGTAAACCCCCGTCTCGGCAGATAATTTAGTTTGGTTATATAAACATTCTTAAATAGTCTTTTTAAGAATATCAGCGCTTATCTACTATTGGTCTCACGCCGTAAGCAGTGCCGCCCACTGCCAGGCAACCTCTCAGTTGAAGGAGCAGCATCATGAGCGCATCCCTGCGTAGCGTTGACGGTCAAGACGAAGCCACCATCCTGCGTGAGATCCAGAGTGCCTTGCGCGACCTGCGGTTCGGCGCTGTGGAAATCACCGTACACAACGCTCAGGTGGTCCAGATCGAACGCAAGGAAAAATTCCGTTTGCAGAACCCGAGCAACAAACCGAGCTGAAAAAAAAGATCAAAAGATCGCAGCCTGCGGCAGCTCCGGCGGGGGACCGAGGCAGGCGCTGGCGCAGGCTGCGATCTTTTAACCGGCAACCGCGATCCTTGAACCCATAAGAAAAGCCATCACCAGCAGAATTCCAGGAGCTTTCACCATGTCGTCGATTCGTCATTTCGCTTTGGCCGCCCTGGCCAGTGCCCTATTTGCTGGTTCCGCGGTTGCCAAGGATTACGAACTGCTCAACGTGTCGTACGACCCGACCCGTGAGCTGTATCAGGATTACAACGCCGAGTTCAGCAGTTTCTGGAAGAAAGCACATCCGGACGACAACGTGAAAATCCAACAGTCCCATGGTGGCTCGGGTAAACAGGGCCGTGCAGTGATCGACGGTCTGCGCGCCGACGTGGTGACGCTGGCCCTGGCGGGTGACATCGATGAAATCGCCAAGCTCGGCAAGACCCTGCCGGCCGACTGGCAGAAGCGTCTGCCAGAGGCGAGCACGCCGTACACGTCGACCATCGTGTTCCTGGTGCGCAAGGGCAACCCCAAGGGCATCAAGGATTGGGGCGACTTGACCAAGAGTGGTGTGGAAGTCATCACCCCGAACCCGAAAACCTCCGGCGGTGCGCGCTGGAACTTCCTGGCAGCCTGGGCCTATGGCCTGAAAGCCAACGGCGGTGACGAAGCCAAGGCCAAGGAATACGTGCAGGCCCTGTTCAAGCACGTTCCCGTTTTGGACACCGGTGCTCGCGGTTCGACCATCACTTTCGTCAACAACGGTCAGGGCGATGTGTTGCTGGCCTGGGAAAACGAAGCCTTCCTGGCGCTGAAAGAAGAGGGCGGCGCCGACAAGTTCGACATCGTGGTGCCTTCGCTGTCGATCCTCGCCGAGCCCCCAGTGGCCATAGTCGACAAAAACGCCGAAAAAAAGGGCAACACCGTAATTGCCGAAGCCTACCTGAAACACCTGTACAGCCCGGCGGGCCAGGAAATCGCGGCGAAAAACTTCTATCGTCCACGTGACAAGGGCGTGGCCGCCAAGTACGCCAAACAGTTCCCGACCCTGGACCTGGTGACCATCGACAAGGACTTCGGCGGCTGGAAAGCCGCGCAACCGAAATTCTTCAATGACGGTGGCGTATTCGACCAGATTTACCAGGCGCAGTAACCTGCACCAGGTCATAAACGAGCCCCGATTTAACCGTCGGGGCTTAGCGCGTTCTCAACCAAGGACTTTTATGTCTCGTCGTATCTCCCCCGTCATACCCGGCTTCGGGCTGACGCTGGGCTACACCTTGGTGTACCTCAGCCTGATTGTGCTCATTCCACTGGCGGCGATGTTCGTGCATGCCGCTCAACTCACCTGGGAACAGTTCTGGGCGATTATCTCGGCGCCGCGGGTGCTGGCGGCGTTGAAGCTGAGCTTCGGCACGGCCCTCTACGCCGCGATCATCAACGGCATCATCGGCACGCTGCTGGCCTGGGTGCTGGTGCGCTACACCTTCCCGGGACGAAAAATCATCGATGCGATGATCGATCTTCCGTTCGCATTGCCCACTGCCGTTGCCGGTATCGCGTTGACCGCGCTCTACGCGCCGAACGGCTGGGTGGGGCAGTTCGCGGCCGACCTGGGGTTCAAGATCGCGTATACCCCCCTCGGCATCACGCTGGCACTGACTTTCGTAACACTTCCATTCGTGGTACGTACAGTACAGCCAGTATTGGCCGATATCCCGCGTGAAGTGGAGGAAGCGGCGGCGTGCCTCGGTGCGAAACCCTTGCAGGTTTTCCGTCATATCCTGGTGCCCGCATTGCTGCCGGCCTGGTTGACCGGTTTCGCCTTGGCCTTTGCTCGCGGGGTTGGCGAGTACGGATCGGTGATTTTCATCGCCGGCAACATGCCAATGAAAACCGAGATCCTGCCGCTGCTGATCATGGTCAAGCTCGACCAGTACGATTACACCGGCGCTACCTCCATTGGTGTACTGATGCTGGTGGTTTCCTTCATCCTGTTGCTGCTGATCAACTTGCTGCAGCGGCGCATCGAAACCCCATAAGGAGGCGCACAAATGTCCCGATCGTCTATTGCTGCTGCTTCCTCGAACGCCTCCCGCCGTGGCAGCGCTTCATCGCGGCGACTGCTGATCGGCCTTGGCTGGCTGATTTTTGCCCTGTTCCTGTTGTTGCCGCTGGTGATCGTGGTGTCCCAGGGCCTGAAGCTCGGGATCGGCGCGTTCTTCACCGCGATTTTTGAACCGGATGCATTGTCGGCCCTGAAACTCACGGTGATCGCCGTGCTGATTTCGGTGCCGCTGAACCTGGTGTTCGGCGTCAGTGCGGCGTGGTGCGTGAGCAAGTACTCGTTCCGCGGCAAAAGTATCCTCGTGACCCTGATCGACCTGCCGTTCTCGGTGTCGCCGGTGATCGCCGGCCTGGTCTACGTGCTGATGTTCGGCGCCCAGGGCTTGTTCGGGCCATGGTTGCAAGACCACGACATCCAGATCGTCTTCGCCTTGCCAGGCATCGTGCTGGCGACGATTTTTGTCACCGTGCCGTTCGTGGCCCGCGAGCTGATTCCGCTGATGCAGGAACAAGGCACTCAGGAAGAAGAGGCCGCGCGCCTGCTCGGGGCCAATGGCTGGCAGATGTTCTGGCATGTCACCGTGCCCAATATCAAATGGGGCCTGATCTACGGCGTGGTGCTGTGTACGGCGCGGGCCATGGGTGAGTTCGGTGCGGTGTCGGTGGTTTCCGGGCACATTCGCGGGGTGACCAACACCTTGCCGCTGCACGTCGAGATCCTCTACAACGAATACAACCACGTGGCCGCGTTCGCCGTAGCGAGCCTGTTGCTGATCCTGGCGCTCTTCATCCTGCTGCTCAAGCAGTGGAGCGAAAACCGTATCAACCGCCTGCGCGCCAGCGCCGCGGAGGAATAAGACATGTCGATCGAAGTGCGTAACGTCAGCAAGAATTTCAACGCGTTCAAGGCGCTGGACAACATCAGCCTGGACATTCAAAGCGGCGAACTGGTCGCGCTGCTCGGCCCCTCCGGTTGCGGCAAGACCACGCTGCTGCGGATCATCGCCGGTCTCGAAACCCCGGATAAAGGCAGCATCGTGTTTCACGGTGAAGACGTTTCCGGCCACGATGTGCGTGATCGCAACGTCGGCTTCGTATTCCAGCACTACGCCTTGTTCCGCCACATGACCGTGTTCGACAACGTCGCGTTCGGCCTGCGCATGAAACCGAAAAACCAGCGCCCCAGCGAGAGCCAGATCGCGGTGAAAGTCCACGAACTGCTGAACATGGTGCAACTGGACTGGTTGGCGGATCGCTATCCGGAACAGCTGTCCGGCGGTCAGCGTCAACGTATTGCCCTGGCCCGCGCCTTGGCGGTGGAGCCGAAGGTCCTGCTGCTCGACGAGCCGTTTGGCGCCCTCGACGCCAAAGTCCGTAAAGAACTGCGCCGCTGGCTTGCACGGCTGCACGAGGACATCAACCTGACCTCGGTCTTCGTGACCCACGACCAGGAAGAAGCCATGGAAGTCGCCGACCGCATCGTGGTGATGAACAAAGGTGTGATCGAGCAGATCGGCTCACCGGGCGACGTCTACGAAAACCCGGCCAGCGATTTCGTCTATCACTTCCTCGGCGACTCGAATCGTCTGCATTTGGGTGAAGACAACCATGTGCTGTTCCGTCCTCACGAAGTGTCGCTGTCGCGCCATGAACTGGAAGATCATCACGCGGCCGAGGTGCGGGATATCCGGCCATTGGGCGCGACGACCCGGGTGACGTTGAAGGTGGAAGGCCAGAGCGAGTTGATCGAGGCTGAAGTGGTGAAGGATCACGACAGCCTGACCGGGTTGGCGAAGGGCGAGACGCTGTTCTTCAAGCCCAAGGTCTGGCAGAAAGTCGCCAACATCTAAGATCAAAAGCTTCGCGAGCAAGCCCACTCCCACATTGGATTTGTATACGCCACAGATCCAATGTGGGAGCGGGCTTGCTCGCGAAGGCGTCCTACGCCGCAGCGTTTTTCTGGCGCAAACGCACACCACCCGCCCGCGCCTCGATCTGCCCTTTCAGCTCCCGCCGCATCCCCAGCAAAAACGCCAACTCAACCACCACGAACAACGGCCCGACAATCAACCCCGTCACATCATCGACAAACGCCGGTTTGCGTCCTTCATAGTGATGACCGACAAACTGAATCGCCCAGCCGATCACAAACATCCCGACGCCGCTCGCCAGCCAGACCAGTGTACTTTGCTGCGCCAGCATCTGACCTGCCCAAATACACAGCCCCAGCAACAGGGTCATCAGCATTCCGAGGCGCACCTCCAGGCGCAGGTAAAACCACGCCGACGCCATAGCCACCAGCACCGCGGGTGACAGCCAGCCCCCGGCCCATTGCGGACGGGACAGCAACACCGCCACCGCCACTACAATCAGCGGAATGCCGACAAAGTGGGTGGCAATATTGCGCGGGTCACGATGGTAGGTGGCGTATTGACTGAGATGATCGACGAGGCTTTTCATTGTTGTTCCTCCTGTAGGGTGCTGGATCATGGACCAGGCTCATATTTCGCGCTGTCAGCAAGGCGACAATTTCAAGGATTTTTCATGGAGAGGCAGGTCTGGCGTCCACGCCTGATGAGTGGCCAGTGGCTCCGCCATTAACCTGTTGCCTTACAGGATAGTCTGCAGTCAACCGCCCATGTCCGGCACCTGTTACCGGGACATGGGCGATGATATGAAAAAAGCTCTTGCGAAGGCGGCCCGAACCTTCGAACGATTTTTTATTGATGGGCTTTATCCGCGAAGGCGCCTAGCCTGTGATGACGACAATCGAGGTGTGCCATGCGTGTGCTGTTAGTGGAAGACGAGCCTGAGCTCGCCAAGCTTCTGGCCAAGGGCCTGAGCGAGGCGAGTTATGCGGTGGATGTGGCCGTCAACGGGATGGCCGGCCGACGGTTTATCGAGGCTGGCGAGTACGAGCTGATCATCCTCGACGTCATGCTGCCGGGGCTCAACGGCTGGCAGTTGTTGCAACAGATCCGCAAGCTCGGCGACACGCCGGTGCTGCTCCTGACGACAAAAGACGGAATCGAAGATCGCCTGCGCGGGCTGGAGTTGCATGAAGATGATTATCTGCTCAAGCCGTTTGCGGTGAGTGAGCTGGTCAAGCGGGTGCGCAAGTTGCTGCGGCGGGATCGGGGGCGCTGAAGTTTTTGCGGCGAGTGGACTACCGCCTTCGCGAGCAAGCCCGCTCCCACAGTTGACCGAGTTCTTCCTGGAGAAATGCGATCGCATGTGGGAGCGGGCTTGCTCGCGAAGAGGCCCGACCAGGCAACACACCTCCCGAATTCATGTCACCGCAGCCCCTCTCGAAACTGCCCCGGCGTCATCCCGGTCCAGCGCTTGAACGCGCGACTGAAGCTGCTGGTATCGGCAAACCCCAACAAATAGCTGACCTCACTCAACGAACACTGCGGGTCACGCAGGTGCAGCAGCGCCAGGTTTTCGCGACTTTCATTGAGCAGGGTATCAAACCGACAACCCTCGTCCGCCAGATGCCGTTGCAGGCTGCGCAAGCTCAGATGCAGGGCCTGGGCGATGCGTTCGGCGCTGGGCTCGCCTTCGGGCAATTGCTCTTCAATGGCGTCGCGCACCTTGCGCTCCCAGGTCAGGAGCTTGAGTTGCGCGAGCGTGGGCTCAATCACCGCTTCGTTATGCTCGCCCAGTTCCGGGTTGGCATCGTCCAGGTGGCTGTCGAAATCCATCAAGGAAAATTCCAGTCGGTCTTCATCGGCGGCGAAGTACACCGGCGAGCGAAAGACCTTGTGCCATTGATGTGAGTCGCTGGGTTCCGGACGCCGCAGATACACCGCCAGCGGCGCGTAGTCGCGCCCGAGACGATTGCGACAGGTACGTACGTAAATCGCCGCGAAGGCATCGATGGCTTCGAAAGCCGGTGCCGGATTGCCGGGCGGGATTTTCAGACGGAAACGGTAACGGTCTTCGCCGCGGATCAGCTCCAGTTCCAGGGCGTCGCTGACCACCTGGTGATAGCGCACGATGCGCTCGAACACTTCCCGAAGACTGCCGCTGGCCACCAGCGCATAACCGAGCGCGTGAAACGTGGTCGGGCTGACAAAGCGCGACACACGCAAGCCGATTGCCGGATCGCCGCTGACCTGCACCGCGATTTCCCATAGGCGCGTCGTTCCGGACAACGGGTAACGGGCGTTCGGGTCGTCCATCAGTTGCGGGTCGAGCCCCGCCTGCTGGCACAGCGCGGTGCTGTCGAGACCAAGCGCATCGAGTTGTTTGCGCAGGGCACGGGTCCAGCTGGCGAGGGAGGTCGGTTCAGTCATGCTGATTGGCGCTTCCGGTCAACGGGTTGGCGTTCACGGCTACCACATTGCGAGGGTTCACAAGGCAGGATGCGAACATCAATAACCAGAGGATGGAAGCATGGACGGTACTTCTGCAAGTCCCCAGCGACTGAATGCAGTACGGCGATCGGCGCAATACGCCAGGTGGGAACGTTTACCCGGGCGAACCGCTTTGGTTCGCAAGGATGTGGTCGAGCCGCATCAGGTGCGTGCGGCCGAGGTTTGACAGATGCATCGGAAAACTCAAACCCCGGTCATCAATTTGACCCAAAGGGACGATACGTTATGACGCAGGCAGTGAACGTCTGGGTTGGTTGATCGGCATATGCGATTCAGACCTAATAAAGTAATTAAATATTCCTTTATTAGATAACCGTTTCAGCCAATTATCGTATCCCGGCGCTGGTGAATGGCGCTGACAGAATTTGAGTTTTCCGGGGCCGTCTCCTTGGCAGGGTGCGGCCCCTTTTTTTTGTTCCGACCCTGTAGGGGCTGGCTTGCCAGCGAAAGCAGTGTAACTGGCAGTATATTTATCGATTGGCAGGACGCTTTCGCCGGCAAGCCAGCTCCTACAGGTTGCGGTGTCTCATATTCGATATTGGTCTTAATAAATAGCTTCTTATTCCTTAAAGAATATAACTCTCCTCCCTATACTTGCTCGGGAACAGACACGCAGCAGGAGAGCTTCCCCCATGCGCAACGAATCAATTCGCTACCTGATTGTGCCGGGCTGGCAAGGATCGCCAGAAGATCATTGGCAAAGCCACTGGCAGAACAGCCTGCCGAATAGCGCACGGGTGGAGCAGGCGGACTGGTTGACGCCACGTCGTGAAGACTGGGTCGCGGCACTGGCCGAGGCGATTGCCGCCGACAGCACGCCGGTCATCCTGATCGCCCACAGCCTGGGTTGCATCACCGTTGCCCATTGGGCCGCCACTGCGCCTGTGCAGGTTTTACGTCAGGTTCGCGGTGCGTTGCTGGTCGCGCCTGCGGATGTCGAACGCCCTGCCTGCGCGCCGGCATTGCGCAATTTCGCACCGATCCCGACCCACCTTTTGCCATTCCCCAGCCAGGTTGTCAGTTCCGATAACGACAGCGCCGTGAGTGCGCCGCGTGCTTTGGAGCTGGCCCGCAAATGGGGGGCCGAGGCGGGGATTTTGTCGGGGGCCGGACACATCAATGTGAAGTCCGGTCACCAGCGCTGGGAGCAGGGTTTTGCTTATCTCTATCGCCTGCAAAACCGCATGGAACACCACGCCCTGCGCCGCGCCTGAATTTCCTTTTTTTCAAACGCCCCCGTCTCCCGGCGGTTTTGGGCGGGAGTCTGCCATGAGTTTTGAAGCCTTCGGTCAGCCGCTGCTGACCTTTCCCGATGCAGAAAAAAGTCCCTTGAGCATTCGCGCCAAGGCGCTGGTGTTCGTCGATCCGCGCTCGCGCCAGTTGCGCCAGGAGCTGGAACAACTGGCGCCGCGTTCGATCTCCGTGTTAATCCGTGGCGAAACCGGCAGCGGTAAAGAATTGCTGGCGCGCCACATCCACCGCGCCAGTGATCGCAGTGGCTTGTTCGTTTCGGTGAATTGCGGTGCGATCAGCCCCACTTACGCCGATGCCGAACTGTTCGGCTACGCTGCCGGCAGCTACAGCGGTTCGGCCAGCAGCCGCGCGGGCTGGTTCGGTTCGGCCAATGGCGGGACGCTCTATCTGGACGAGATTGGCGACCTGCCGCTGCCGATCCAGATCAAACTGCTCGCCGCCCTGGAAAACCACGAAGTCACCCGCGTCGGTGCTCAGCGACCGAGCCCGGTGGACGTGCGCCTGGTGGCCGCCACCAGCATCGATCTGGCCCAGGCGGTCGCCGCAGGTAAATTCCACGAGCGGCTTTATCACTACCTCAGCGAAGGCCAGCTCGAACTGCCGGCCTTGCGCGAACGGGTGGGCGATATCCTGTCACTGTCCGAATACTTCCTCGGTATCTACAGCCAGCGCCTCGATTTGCCGGTACCGCTGATCAGCGACTCCGCCCAGCATTTGCTCGAACAGCACAGTTGGCCGGGCAACACCCGGGAGCTGGAAAACGTCATTCATTTTGCGTTGCTGGTGAGTACCGGCGATGAGATTCTGCCGGAGCATTTGAATTTGCCTGAAGTCCCTGTCTCGCTGGTGGCGATCGAGCGGCAACTCAAGCACATCCTCAGCCAAGGCACTGCCAGCGAACAAGCAGCGCTGAAACAACTCTTGAAAGACGCCGCGTTTCTGTAGGAGCGAAGCTTGCTCGCGAACCAGGCGACGCGGTGTATCAGGAAGGACGCCTTCGCGGGCAAGCCTCGCTCCTACGGCGAACCAGGCGACGCGGTGTATCAGGAAGGACGCCTTCGCGGGCAAGCCTCGCTCCTACGGCGAACCAGGCGACGCGGTGTATCAGGAAGGACGCCTTCGCGGGCAAGCCTGAACTGGCCTAATGATTTTGGACACTTCAATCGGGCGCTATGATGGCGCCCAAATCTGAGGTGTTTGGATATGCGTAAATCTTATTCGAGTGAGTTCAAACTCAAGGCAGCCAGCATGGTGCTGGACGAGGGGCAGTCGGTTCCCGAGGTCTGTGTCAGTCTGGATATTGGCCCTACTGCGTTGCGCCGCTGGGTCGATCAGGTTCGTAAAGAACGCTTGGGCTCGACCCCGGTGGGCGCCAAGGCGATTACCGCGGATCAGCGAGAGATCCAGAAACTCAAAGCGTTGCTCCGGCAAAAAGACCTGGATATCGAAATCCTAAAAAAGGCCAGTGCTCTCCTGCTTTTGGACGCCAAAGATCATTCTCGTTGATCGATGAGCTGGACGAGCAGTACGGCGTTAACAATTGCTGTCGGGCGTTCGGAATCAACCGCAGCAGCTTTTACGCTTGGCGTCAGCGCCAAGGCAAGGTGAATCCCGAGCGGGAGAAGCTCAAAGCCGTGCTGGTCAAGCATCACAGGGCGTCGAGGGCCTCTGCGGGCGCGCGCACTCTGGCTAAAGAGCTACAAGCCAGTGGGTATCAGGTCGGACGGTTCATGGCTCGCAGTTTGATGCGTGAAGCTGGCATCGCCAGTCGTCAGCGCAGGCGCCATAAGTACAAGTCACCCGGCGTGGAGGCGTTGGTGGCGCCGCATGTCCTCAAGCGCAAGTTTGATGTCACGGCGGTCAATCAGGTGTGGTGTGGCGATGTGACGTACATCAAGGTGGGCAAGCGCTGGCTGTATTTCGCAGCGGTTCTGGATTTGTACGCGCGCCGGATAGTGGGCTGGTCGTTTTCGATGATCTCCGATGCCACGCTGACCTGCGAAGCCCTGCGCATGGCGGTTGAGCTGCGGGGTCGCCCCAAAGATGTGCTGTTTCACTCTGACCAAGGTTGTCAGGGCGGATTCAACCGGTCGTCGCAACACTGGATTGTTGTACAGACTTTAGATACTCATTCAGTGCTTCGGCAGGTGTTTTCCAGCCGAGTGTTTTTCGAGGTCTAGTGTTAAGTGCGTGAGCTACCGCCTGTATTTCTTGGGCACTCCAACGAGAGAGGTCAGTGCCTTTCGGGAAGTATTGCCGTAGAAGGCCGTTCGTATTTTCGTTTGTGCCGCGCTGCCATGGACTATGTGGATCAGCGAAGAAAACCTTCACTCCGGACTCGATGGTAAATCGAGCGTGATCCGACAGCTCCTTTCCACGATCCCAGGTCAAAGATCGCCACAGCTCGATGGGAAGGTCAGTCACCGTTTTCTTCAATGCGTTGGCCATACTAACAGCCCCATAGCCGGCCAGCGCCGGGCCGTTCTTCGTGCGGGGAATTAGCCCATAACCTTTCTCGCGAGGCAGATGGACGAGCATGGTAAATCGAGTTGAGCGCTCGACCAGAGTTCCAATCGCAGAACGGTTCAGACCGATGATCAGGTCGCCCTCCCAATGCCCGGGTACAGCCCGATCTTCTACCTCAGCAGGGCGACTGGAGATCATGACGTCCTCGCTGACGTGTGCCCACGCTTTGGCCTGCGCTCTGGCTCTCGGCACGCGCAATGCTCGTCCTGAGCGCAGGCAGCTCACCAGTTCGCGCTTGAGAGCTCCTCGACCCTGAATGTAGAGCGCCTGATATATGGCTTCATGAGAGATGCGCATGGATTCATCATCCGGAAAATCGATCTGGAGCCGGTTGGTAATCTGTTCAGGCGACCAGCCATTGACCCATTTACGGTCACTGCGATGCGGTTTATTTCGGCCTTTGAAGGGCGCTTGCCGAGGCCCAGAAATCTCACGACCATCGGCGTCTTGAACCTTGCCCTCAAGGCGGTCGCGTACGTATTGGTGCAGTCGCGAGTTAGTGACCAGTTTCGCTGGTTTCGGCCTCTTGGCCACCAGTTCTGCCTTCCATTGCGCGACTGACGCTCGATACTCAAGCCGACCGCAACGAGTTGCAGCATTACGTGCCAGCTCCCGTGAAATTGTCGATGGGCTTCGTCCAAGGCGACGGGCAATCTCACGAACGCCAACACTTTGCGCTCGAAGCAGCCCAATCTCTTCTCGCTCTGCGAACGATAAGTATCGTCCTGATATGTGGTTCGACATGAATAATGGCATCCCGCCTCGATGACGGAACCAGCGTGTGCCTACCGCCGTTGATACGCCAACGGCTTGTGCTGCCTTTTCGCTTGTGATGCCTGTTGCAATCTGCACCCAAAATAGCCGCTCAATCTCATTACGAAGTGAGGGCGCACCTGGAGAACGCATCGCTCCCCGGCCCGTCAATTTTTGCATCCATCCTGCGGGTCGTCCCATAAACACCTCGATCAAGGTGTTGCGACGACCGGTTGAATCCGCCCAGTACACCAGCCACAAGTTCAGGAATGAGCTGCTGAAACATGGGCTTCGGCAAAGCATGAGCCGTAAAGGCGAATGCTGGGACAACGCCCCGATGGAGCGTTTTTTTGGCAGTTTAAAATCAGAGTGGGTGCCGGAAACAGGCTATGAATCGGAACATGAGGCCCGAGCGGATGTGCAGCGCTACGTCTCGCGCTACAACATCACCAGGCCCCATAGCTACAACAACTATCGGTCGCCAGTCGCCAGGGAGAGACTGGCGGCGTAAACCTTAACTGGTGTCCAAGATTACTTGACCAGTTCAGCCTCGCTCCTACGGCGAACCAGGCGACGCGGTGTATCAGGAAGGACGCCTTCGCGGGCAAGCCTCGCTCCTACGGCGAACCAGGCGACGCGGTGTGTCAGGAAGGACGCCTTCGCGGGCAAGCCTCGCTCCTACAGGGAACGAGCCAGTCAGAGCTGTATGAACAAAATGGCATATGAAAGTGAATAAAAGATATTGTTCGGGAATAAAAAATCCCGGTATTGTCCCCGTCACGTCAGCGATAGCACTTCACTGGCACCTGTATTAAAAGCCGTCGTTGATAACGACCGCGATTTTCGATAAGGACACTGCATGAAAAAGGTTCTGTTGTTCACCGCACTGGCGGCTGCCCTGACTGCGGGCCTGGCCCAGGCTGGCGAGAAACTGGTGGTTGCAGCGACCCCGGTCCCACACGCCGAGATTCTTGAACTGATCAAGCCAACCCTCGCCAAAGAAGGCGTGGACCTGGAAATCAAAGTCTTCACCGACTACGTTCAACCCAACGTACAGGTCGACCAGAAGCGTCTGGACGCGAACTACTTCCAGACCCTGCCGTACCTGAAAAGCTTCAACGAAGGCAAAGGCACTAATCTGGTGACCGTGATAGGCGTGCACGTCGAGCCGTTCGGTGGCTACTCGAAGAAAGTCAAAACCCTGGCTGAATTGAAAGACGGCGCGACCATCGCCATCCCGAACGAAGGCAGCAACAGCGGCCGCGCCCTGATCCTGCTGCAAAAAGCGGGTCTGATCGAGTTGAAAGACCCGAAAAACGCCCTGGCTACCCCGAAAGACATCGCCAAGAACCCGCACAACTTCAAGTTCAAGGAGCTTGAGTCCGCGATGTTGCCGCGTGTTCTGGACCAGGTCGACCTGGACATGATCAACACCAACTACGCACTGGAAGCGGGCCTGAACCCGGCTAAAGACGCGCTGGTGATCGAAGGTGCCGATTCGCCTTATGTGAACTTCCTGGTGGCTCGTCCGGACAACAAGGACAGCGTCGCGATCCAGAAACTGGCCAAGGCTTTGACCAGTCCTGAAGTGAAGGCTTTCATCGAGAAGAAATACAGCGGCGCAGTACTGCCAGCGTTCTGATTTGCGAGGTAAACCCTTCAAGGTTTCAACGCCGACGGCTAATACAGCGTCGGCGTTTTTTTTGCAAAAGATCAAAGATCGCAGCCTTCGGCAGCTCCTACAGGTGCACACAAATCCTTGTAGGAGCTGCCGAAGGCTGCGATCTTTTGATCTTGGCGAATTGCGCGATGAACCAAGCCGCAAGGCGTGATTGTCGAGAGTGGAAACGGGTGATTGATCTGACTACGCGATGATTCCTCAGCTGGCTACCTAGCAGTTCTACTAGGTGGCGGAGTGCCGTCGTTGGTGCACACTGACTGCCTGGCGGTGAGGGGTTCTGTAATGGAAACGTTCAAGTCCGGCTCGAGTCGTTATCGCTACAACGCACTGGATCAGCTGACTGGACTTGAGCCCGTCGGGCAAGCAACGTTGCAAAGGTTTTATCGTCTCGAGCATCTGGCAACCGAGATTCAAGGTCTCTCCAGCCAGAGCGTATTGCAGCAGGGCAATCAACTGCTGGCGCTGCAATCGCGCGAAGGCGACAACTTCAAAAGTCAGTTACTGGCCACCGATCAAAAACGTTGCGTGTTGCGTGTCACCGACTCTGCCGGACCTGTGCAGCAGGTGTATACGGCTTACGGTCATCGCTGGGTCGAAAGCGGCCTCGGTAGTCTTCTGGGTTTCAACGGCGAAGCGGTTGATCCGGTCACCCGCCATTATTTGCTGGGCAATGGCCATCGGGCATTCAACCCGGTGCTGATGCGCTTCAACAGTCCCGACAGATTGAGTCCGTTTGGTCGGGGTGGATTGAATCCGTATGCGTATTGTCAGGGAGATCCGGTGAATTTCACCGATCCAACGGGACGAGAAGCCTGGCAACCCTGGTTGGTCGTAGCAATGAATCTTCTGGGTCTTGTTTCGGGCGGTGTTGGGCTTGTCTCTGCACGGCTCTCGATAGTTGGTTTAAAAACCACAAGTATTGCGGCCTCGGCATCTCTTGCGAAAAGAGCCACGTATTTAGGGGCGGCGGGGGCGGTCGCAGGTGTTATTGGCGCCGGGGCGGGGGTGACGAGATCCATCATGAGCGCCACAGATCCGGATACTTCCGCTCAAGACCCTCTGCTCTTTGCAATAACCGCGATTAGCGTGCTGTCTTTTGCTGCATCAGGCGCTTCGGTGGCTTACAAATATCGTGCTCACAAGTTGAACAGGATCGGTGCCGTGGACGTTGCCTACAGCGGACCGAAACTTGGGAAATATAAAAACCCTTTGGCTGCTGATGACAATATTGTGCCGTCAGCCCCTCCTCCGACGCCGGGCTCACCTCAAGCATCAGCTCCATTTCCAACACCTGGGCCGATTGGTTTTGAGACGTTCAATTTTCCCGTGCGTCCTAACCGGGCGGTTGACTTCTTGAAGGAGCAGCTCGACAGGCAGGTTCGCATTGTGAAGAGTGCCAAAAGCATTCGACGTCACTCCAAATAGAGCCGCACGCAATGCAGAACCTTCAATCCGGCCAATACCAAGCCGGCTCATCCAGCATCCGCTGCCCGACAATCCCGGTCTGGCCCAATGTCTTCTCCAGCACAATGCAATTGCACTCATCATCCTCCTGCAACGCCGAAATCAGTCGCCGAGCATGGGACACCACCCACACCTGGCACTGCTCTGACGCCCGGATAATCAACCGCGCCAACGCCGGCAACAGGTCCGGGTGCAGGCTGGTTTCCGGCTCGTTCAGCACCATCAGCGACGGGGGCCGAGGCGTCAGCAGCGCTGCAACCAGCAGCAAGTAGCGCAACGTCCCATCGGACAACTCGGCGGCCGATAACGGTCGCAACAACCCTTCCTGATAAAACTCGATGGCAAACCGTCCGCCCTGCAACGGCGCGATGTTCAATCGCGCGCCAGGGAACGCGTCACTGATTGCAGTGTGCAAAGCCTCGGGATCACCGATTTCGCGAATGGTCTGCAACGCCGCAGCCAGATCACGACCATCGTGGTGCAGCACCGGCGTGCGGGTGCCCAGTTGCGGTTGGCGCACTGGCGCGTCGGCATCGCTGCGAAAGTGATCGTAGAAACGCCAGCGACGGATGAACTCACGCAGCTGCAAGACTTCCGGCGAGGTGCGAAAGCTGCCGACCTGATCGAACAGGCTGTCGAAATTTGGCGTGTGCTGGGCCAGTACTTCCCAACAGCGACCTTCACGCGCACGAATCATCGGGCCGTCGCGGTCCACCAGCAGGCTGGCCGGGCGGTAGAAAGGCCCGGACCAGATGCATTCCTTTTTGATTTCCGGGTCGAGGGAAAAACAGGAAAGGGTCTTTTCCGGCAGACCCAGCGCAATGGAATAACTGAAGTCTTCCCCGGCAAACCCCAAACGCAGGCGTTTGACGCCGTGCCGCACAGTCGCTTCGATCGGGACTTCGCCGTTGCGCATGCGTCGGCTGATATTTTCCGGGCCGGCCCAGAAAGTCGAATCCAGCCCACCCTCGCGGGCCAAGGCGTTGACCACGCCGCCCTGGGCGGTTTCCGCCAGCAGGCGCAATGCACGGTAGAGGTTGGATTTGCCGCTGCCGTTGGGGCCGGTGATCAGGTTCAACCGGCCTAGCGGGATCACCAGTTTATTGATCGAGCGGTAGTTGGCTACCGCGAGCGTTTTGAGCATAAAGGACTTTCCCTGTGGTCCCGAAACGGCATCAGGATAACCGCATTGGCGAATTTGACTTGTAGGACTTATCTGCAACCCATGCAGTAGGAAATGCATGTCAGCGTAGGCGAAGGTGGAACCCTGTTCTAAGCTCACAGTCGTATCGAACTGGCACGCCCGTACAACGCAAAGGAGTCTGCATGGCTGGTCCCGGATTGAAAACAGTGCTTGGCTTGGGTTTCCTGGCTTTGCTGACCGCCTGCGGCGATAAACCCCAGGTCGAAAAGGACCGTCCGCGAGTGTTCGTGCAAGAGGTCAAGCCGGCCGACTATGCGGCCTCGGTGACCCTCACGGGTGATGTCCAGGCGCGGGTGCAGACGCAGCTGTCGTTTCGCGTCGCCGGCAAGATCATCCAGCGCACGGTCGATGTGGGTGATCGGGTGTCGGCCAGGCAGGTGCTCGCCCGGCTCGATCCCAAGGACCTGCAAACCAGCGTCGATTCGGCCCAGGCGCAGGTGGTTGCCGAACAGGCCCGGGTCAAACAGACCGCCGCCGCTTTCGTGCGCCAGCAAAAACTCCTGCCCAAGGGCTACACCAGCCAAAGCGAATACGATTCCGCCCAGGCCGCATTGCACAGCAGTCAAAGCGCCCTGGCGGCTGCCCAGGCGCAATTGGCCAACGCCCGTGAACAGCTGAGCTACACCGCGTTGATTGCCGATGCACCCGGGGTGATTACCGCCCGCCAGGCGGAAGTCGGCCAGGTGGTGCAGGCCACGGTGCCAATTTTCAGCCTGGCCCGGGATGGTGAGCGCGACGCGGTGTTCAACGTCTATGAGTCGCTGCTGGCCGAACCGCCGTCGGATAAATCGGTGGTGGTCAGCCTGCTCGGAAATCCAGCAATCAAAACCACCGGCACCGTGCGCGAAATCACCCCGGCGGTATCCGCGCAGACCGGTACGGTGCAGGTCAAAGTCAGCCTCGATGGCCTGCCGCAAGGCATGCAGCTCGGCTCGGTGGTGAGTGCCACGGCCAAGACAGCCGGTAAGTCCGCCGTGGAGCTACCCTGGTCGGCCTTGACCAAAAATCTCAGCGACCCGGCCGTGTGGCTGGTGGACGACGAAAGCAAGGCGCAGCTGCATACAGTCACGGTCGGCCGTTACCTCACCGGTCATGTCGTTATCAGCGCTGGCCTCAAGGGTGGTGAAAAAGTAGTCATCGCGGGCGGCCAGCTGCTGCATCCCGGGGTGAAAGTGGAGATTGCCGAAAACACCTATAAAGACTTAGGCGCGGGAGCCCAACCATGAAGCGTCTGTTACTGGTTTGCGCCGGTGTGATGCTGGTGGCCTGCTCGAAAAAAGAACCGCCACCGGAGCCGGTACGCCCGGTGCTGTCGATCAAGGTACAGGCGCTGGACGAGGAAAATCTCGGCCGCTTCGCCGGCAGCATCCAGGCCCGTTATGAAAGCAATATCGGTTTTCGCGTGCCGGGACGCATCGCCAGCCGCAACGTCGATGTCGGTGCCGAAGTCGAGAAGGGCGCCTTGCTGGCAACGCTTGACCCCACTGATCAGCAAAACCAGTTGCGCTCGGCCCAAGGCGATCTGGCTCGCGTCCAGGCGCAGTTGATCAACGCCCAGGCCAACGCCCGCCGCCAGCAGGAGTTGTTCGATCGCGGAGTCGGTGCGCAGGCCCAACTGGACATCGCGCAGACCGACCTCAAAACCACTCAGGCTTCCCTCGACCAGGCCAGGGCGGCGGTCGCTCAGGCCAAGGATCAACTCGACTACGTCGAACTGCGCACCGACCACAAAGCCATCGTCACTGCATGGAACGCCGAAGCCGGGCAAGTAGTGACGGCTGGCCAGCAAGTGGTGACCCTGGCGCAGCCGGACATCAAGGAAGCAGTGATCGACCTGCCCGACACCCTGGTCGACCAATTGCCGGCGGACGTGGTGTTTCAGGTTGCCGCGCAACTGGACCCGGGTATCACCACCACCGCCATCGTCCGTGAAATCGAACCCCAGGCGCAAAGTGCGACCCGTACCCGTCGCGCCCGCCTGAGCCTGACGGACACGCCACCGGGTTTGCGCCTCGGTACGGCAATCAGCGTGACCATCAGCTCCGCGATCAAGCCGCGCATCGAACTGCCGCTGAGCGTGCTGCAAGAGGTGGATGGCAAATCGCGGATCTGGGTCGTCGATCCACAGACGCAAACCGTTTCCCCGCGGGACGTCAGTCTCATCAGCCGGACTGACAGCACCGTGGTCCTGACCAGCAGTGTGAAGTCCGGCGAGCGGGTCGTCAGTGCGGGAGTGAACAGCCTCAAACCGGGGCAGAAAGTGAAAATCGACGAGGACAGCCCGCAATGAAAGGGAGTTTCAACTTATCCGAATGGGCCCTCAAGCATCAGTCGTTTGTCTGGTATTTGATGTTCGTCGCGCTGCTGATGGGTGTGTTCTCGTACATGAACCTCGGCCGCGAAGAAGACCCTTCTTTCACCATCAAGACCATGGTGATCCAGACCCGCTGGCCGGGTGCGACCCAGGAAGAAACCCTCAAGCAGGTCACGGACCGCATCGAGAAAAAACTCGAAGAACTCGACTCTCTCGACTATGTGAAAAGCTACACCCGGCCCGGCGAATCGACAGTCTTTGTCTACCTGCGCGACACCACCAGCGCCAAGGATATTCCGCAGATCTGGTACCAGGTGCGCAAGAAGATCAACGATATTCGCGGCGAATTCCCCAAGGGTTTGCAAGGGCCGGGGTTCAACGACGAATTCGGTGATGTGTTCGGCTCGGTCTACGCCTTTACTGCCGACGGCTTGTCGATGCGCCAGTTGCGCGATTACGTCGAACAAGTCCGTGCAGAGATCCGCGAAGTGCCGGGGCTGGGCAAGGTCGAGATGGTGGGCGAGCAGAATGAAGTGCTCTATCTGAATTTCTCCACCCGTAAACTGGCGGCGCTGGGCATTGATCAGCGCCAGGTGGTGCAAAGTCTGCAATCGCAAAACGCGGTGACCCCGGCCGGGGTGATCGAAGCCGGGCCGGAGCGGATCTCCGTGCGCACGTCCGGTCAGTTCGAGTCCGAAAAAGACTTGGCCAACGTCAATTTAAGGCTCAATGATCGCTTCTATCGTCTGGCCGACATTGCTGAAATCAGCCGTGGCTATGTCGACCCGGCCACGCCGCAATTTCGCTTCAATGGCCAGCCAGCCATTGGCCTGGCGATCGCCATGAAGAAAGGCGGCAACATTCAGGAGTTTGGCAAGGCCCTGCACCAGCGCATGAATGACCTGACCGCAGAGCTGCCGGTGGGCGTCGGTGTGCACAACGTTTCCGACCAGGCTGACGTGGTGGAAAAAGCTGTCGGCGGCTTCACCAGCGCATTGTTCGAGGCGGTGGTCATCGTGCTGGTCGTCAGCTTCATCAGCCTCGGCGTACGTGCCGGGCTGGTGGTGGCGTGCTCGATTCCGCTGGTGTTGGCGATGGTCTTCGTCTTCATGGAATACAGCGGCATCACCATGCAGCGGATTTCCCTCGGTGCGCTGATCATCGCCCTCGGCCTGCTGGTGGACGACGCGATGATCACGGTGGAGATGATGGTCACCCGGCTGGAGATGGGCGAAACCAAGGAGCAAGCAGCCACGTTCGCCTACACCTCGACCGCGTTCCCGATGCTCACCGGTACCTTGGTGACAGTGGCCGGTTTTGTGCCTATCGGTCTGAACGCCAGTTCGGCGGGCGAGTACACCTTCACCCTGTTTGCGGTGATCGCCGTGGCGATGCTGGTGTCATGGGTTGTCGCGGTGTTGTTTGCGCCGGTGATCGGCGTGCACATCCTCAGCGCCAATGTGAAACCCCATGACGCGGAACCCGGTCGCATCGGTCGCACGTTCAATTACGGCATGCTCTGGGCCATGCGCAACCGCTGGTGGGCCATCGGCATCACCATTGCACTGTTCGCGGCGTCGGTGTTCTCCATGCAGTTCGTGCAGAACCAGTTCTTCCCGTCCTCCGACAGGCCGGAAATCCTCGTCGACCTGAACCTGCCGCAAAACGCCTCGATCGCCGAAACCCGCAAAGCCGTGGACAAGCTCGAGGCGACCCTCAAGGACGATCCGGACATCGTGCGCTGGAGCACCTACATCGGCGAAGGTGCGATACGTTTCTACCTGCCTCTGGACCAGCAATTGCAAAACCCGTACTACGCGCAATTGGTGATCGTCAGCAAGGGCCTGGAGTCGCGCACGGCCTTGAGCCAGCGCTTGCGTGAACGGCTGCGCAAAGACTTCGTCGGCATCGGCAGCTACGTCCAGGCCCTGGAAATGGGGCCGCCAGTGGGGCGGCCGATTCAGTACCGGGTCAGCGGCAAGGACATCGATCAGGTGCGCAAGCACGCGATTGCCCTGGCCACCGAACTGGATAAAAACTCGCACATCGGCGAGATCATTTTCGACTGGAACGAGCCGGGCAAAGTCCTGCGCATCGACATCGCCCAGGACAAGGCGCGGCAACTGGGGCTGTCGTCGGAAGACGTGGCCAACTTGATGAACAGCATCGTCGTCGGCGCGCCCGTGACCCAGGTCGATGACGATATCTATCTGATCAATGTCGTGGGTCGTGCTATCGATGAGGAGCGCGGTACGCCGGAAACCCTGCAGAATCTGCAGATCGTCTCACCGGGCGGCACTTCCATTCCGCTACTGGCTTTCGCTACCGTGCGCTATGAGCTTGAACAGCCATTGGTGTGGCGCCGAGACCGCAAGCCGACCATCACCATCAAGGCCGCGGTGCGTGACGAGATCCAGCCGACTGACCTGGTGAAGCAGTTGAAACCGGACATCGAGAAATTCGCCGCCAGTTTGCCGGTGGGCTACAAGGTCGCCACGGGCGGTACGGTCGAGGAAAGCGGCAAGGCCCAGGGGCCGATCGCCAAAGTGGTGCCGTTGATGCTGTTCTTGATGGCGACCTTCCTGATGATCCAGTTGCACAGCGTGCAGAAGCTGTTCCTGGTGGCCAGCGTCGCACCCCTCGGCTTGATCGGCGTGGTGCTGGCGCTGATCCCGACCGGCACGCCCATGGGCTTCGTGGCGATCCTCGGCATTCTGGCGCTGATCGGCATCATCATCCGCAACTCGGTGATCCTGGTGACGCAGATCGAGGCGTTCGAGAAGGACGGCTACGCACCGTGGGACGCGGTGCTGCAAGCGACCGAGCATCGGCGCCGACCGATTCTGCTGACGGCGGCAGCGGCGAGCCTGGGGATGATCCCGATCGCCCGGGAAGTGTTCTGGGGGCCGATGGCTTACGCAATGATTGGCGGGATCATCATCGCCACCTTGCTGACGCTGCTGTTTTTGCCGGCGCTGTATGTGGCTTGGTACAAGATTCGCGAGCCGAAGAAAGAGGTCGCATAAAGGCGAGCGCTGCGCGCTCTATTCGCGAGCAAGCCCGCTCCCACAGTTGACCGAGTCGTCCAGGAAAACTCGGTTCCCTGTGGGAGCGGGCTTGCCCGCGATGGCGTCCTGACGGACTACGCAGGCTTGCGCCAAACACTGGCCAACCAAGGCTGCTGCTCCCGCGGCAGCCCAGCCGGCCGGTAGTAATGCTCCAGCTCGACAAACCCCGCCTCTGTCAGCAATTGCTGCCACGCTTGAAGATCGTGATACGCCCCATAACGCGGCCCGTTCCACCCCTCCTGATTCTCCCCGCGCGGATTGGAGCTGAACAACACGCCACCCGGTTTCAACGCCCCACGCAGTTCCTTCAACACCCGCGGCAACTCCTGGCGCGGGATGTGGAACAACACCGCATTGGCAAAAATCCCGTCGAATCGCTCGGCCGGCAGATCCAGTTTCAGAAAGTCCTGCTGCCAGACCTCGCAGCCACTGTCCTCGCGCGCCATCTGCGCGAACTTCTCCGAACCATCGAGGCCTACGGCGGTATG
Organism: Pseudomonas fluorescens; assembly: GCF_902497995.1. Lineage (GTDB taxonomy): Bacteria > Pseudomonadota > Gammaproteobacteria > Pseudomonadales > Pseudomonadaceae > Aquipseudomonas > Aquipseudomonas fluorescens_BK. Next base: position 21,790 of record NZ_CABVII010000021.1, read on the forward strand.
GCCCATGCGCGTAAAGGTCTGCAAGTCGCGGCCAGGCCCGCAGCCGAAGTCGAGAATATCGAACGGCGCCTCACCCTGAATATGCCGCAACAGGGCATCGATGTTCTGGCTGACATCGTGATCGCGGGTGCCCTCGCGAAAACCTTCGGCCACCGAGTTGTAATGGCCCAGGGTGGTGGCGGTGATCTGCTCGAGGTCGGCGGGAGTCTGTTTCATGGTCGGCTGCGCAGGCAATGTGAATTCGCCGAATATACGCCATCAAGCCGGTGGCTGCTTCGCAGCCACTCGCGGGCAAGCCTCGCTCCTACAGGTTTTATGCCATTCAGGCGATCCACGATCCCTGTAGGGGCGAGGCTTGCCCGCGAAGGCGGTATCACTGGCGACCAATGACTTGGATCAGACTCAGCTTTGCTTCATCCCCAGACAATCAATCGACCGATCAACCATGGCCTTGGCGATCTCCAGCAGATGCCAGATGGAAAACACCATGGCCCTGTCGGCGCCTTTGAGGTGGTCGCCACATTGATAGGCGGTGACCGAGGCACAGCGCAGCAAATCGGCGATGTAGAGCTGGGTGTCTTCGAAGCTCACATCATTGCTGACGTTGTAGAACCGTAGCTCATCCGGTGCCGAGGGTTGTTCGCCGGTCAGGTAGAAATCGATCGCCCGGTAGAGTGCGGAGCGGTCTCTGAGGGGGTCGTCGTTTCTGGTTGAATTGGAGGGTGGATCGGGAACTGGCCGTTTCATCTGTGTTGCTCCTATTGCTGCGTGGGAGCCGACACTTCTCGCCTACTAAACGATGGGTGGCGGCTGTGCGCAGGTTAGTAGGCCGGTCAATAGGAAACCCGGTGCATCCGAAGATGCCCCACGCACAGCCACCATATTCAGTACCCGGCAGAGTTACCGGGCATGAGCATGAAAACGCTATGCACCTATTGATTCGGGCTACTAAACCCGATCACTGATGAGCAGTGACGGACGAAGACTAGGCACGGAAATCTGTCGGCGCAAGCGTGCGGAATAATCTAGGAAACGTCCTGCAAAGGGAAGGGATTAGCCTTGTAGGAACGCTGATTTTTCTGTGCGAAAACTTCCCCTTTGGAGTCGGTGCTTACCTGTTACTTCTTACAGTATCCGTCAGGTGAAAAAGCGTTCAGTCTTTCCTCTACCAGAACGAAGGACCGTCGATACCATGAACGTTCACCATCACACCCCGACCTTGTCGGTCATGGACCCACGTGCGCTGGCCGTCCGTAGCGTGGGTTACTGCCGCCATCCGGATAAGTCAGATGTCGAGCCGCGCATCACCCGGCAAGTGTTCGACGGTGCGGGGCGGCTGTGTGAGTCGTGGGATCCACGATTATGGGGAACGGCGCCGAAGGCGAATCTGTACACCTTCTACGGTTTGAACGATCAGCCGTTACTGACGGACAGCGTCGATGCCGGCTGGCAGCTGAACCTGCTGGATCAGGCCGGTTTGCCTTGTTCGTCCTGGGATGCCCGAGGCAATCAGCGGCACACCGACCATGACAATCAACAACGTCCGATCACGGTCACGGAGCAGGCTAGCGCGGAACTGCCCCGTGTCGTGGAGCGACTGACCTACGGCGGTTCTCCTGAAGCATTCATTCAACACAATCAATGCGGACGGCTGATTCGTCATGATGATCCTGCGGGCAGTCAATGCTTCACCGACTATGGGCTTGCCGGTTCTGCCCTGGTTGAGGAGCGGCGATTTCTCACCGACCTTGAAACACCGGATTGGCCGGATGATCCGGAGTCCCGAGAGGCGTGGCTGGAAGATCAATCGTTCGTCACGCGGCACGTGTTCCGTCCAACAGGCGACATTCAACGTCAGACCGATGCCATGGGTAATGATCGAACCTTTGGCTACGACATGGCGGGTAGCCTGAGCGAGACTTGGTTGTTGCAGGCGGGGGATGGCCAGACACAGCAGCGACTGGTCAGCGACATCCTGTACAACGCCCATAGTCAAATCGAAAGCGAAACCGCAGGTAATGGTGTGGTGACGCGTGCTGTCTACAGTGCCGAAGACGGTCGGTTGATCAGGCTGATGGCGCAAGTTGGCGATCAAAAGCCGTTGCAGGACCTGAACTACCACTACGACCAAGTGGGCAATATTGTCGAGCTGGAGGACAAGTCCCAAGCCGTTACTTACTTCAATAACCAGCGTATCAACCCGATCAACCGCTACCGCTATGACAGCCTGTATCAGTTGGTCGAGGCCAAGGGTTGGGAGGTCAGTACGCCCAGCCATGGACCCGCACTACCGGACTTGCTGCCCACACCGCTGGATCCTAATCAGCGGCGCAATTACACCCAGCACTTCGACTACGACGCGGCGGGCAATCTGATCACCCGCCACCACAGCGGTGCGCCCGGCTTCTCGATGTTCACTTCTGCCAACTGCAACCGCAGCCTGGCGCAATGGGATGACGGAACCTTGCCGGGTGAGCCTGAGATCGCCTCAGGCTTCGATGCCTGCGGCAACCAACGGGAACTGCAACGCGGGCAAACCATGCTTTGGGATATCCGCAATCAGTTGAGCCGGGTGACGTTGGTCAAGCGCAAGGGTGAAGCTGATGACTACGAATGGTATGCCTACGACCGCCCCGGCCATCGGCTGCGCAAAGTACTTTTCAGCCAAACCAATCGGCGGACGTTACGCGCTGAAGTCCGTTACCTCCCCAATCTGGAAATCCACCGTGAGGCCGATGGTCAAGTGCACCATGTCATCAGCACCGAAGCCGGACGTAGCAGTGTTCGAGCCTTGCACTGGCCCGAAGGTGCTCATACCGATCAACAGCGCTACAGCCTCAGCGATCATCTCGGCTCCAGCACGTTGGAACTGGACGAGGAAGCGGGTGTGCTGACTCAAGAACACTATTATCCCTTCGGCGGTACGGCCTGCTGGGCGGGCAAAAGTGAAATGGTGGCGAAGTACAAAACCATTCGTTATTCAGGCAAAGAACGGGATGCGACGGGGCTTTATTATTACGGATATCGGTATTGCACGCCATGGTTACAACGGTGGTTGAGTGCTGACCCCCTTGGGGCGGTGGACGGATTGAATATTTATCGCTATCTAGAAAACAATCCAATCATTTTTGTTGATCACGAAGGTACGGTTGTTTTAAATTTTGCGGAAAAAGCACTCGACAGTGATGATTTTGTTCACTCGAGTCTTGTCGTGAACTACAAGATTCCCGCGTTTGTTCAAAGTTGGGAGCTTGGTTTTTATCTTGAGCAATCAGAGCCGGGTAATAGTTTTGCCGGGATAGCAAACGTTGTCAGTGGGGAGGTTAATATATATCCATTGGCAATGGTCAGGCAAAGAGCTGTGGTTGAAGAATGGAGAGCACCATTCAAGGAGGGTGGGACGCATGACGGTGGAAAACCCATAATTCATTCCCCGGATAATCCTGTTGGACCCTCGCATCTACAGGCAATACAGATTTTTAAAAGTGATGAAAGGCAGACGGTTGGATTTACTTTAAATGATGTGCGCGGTCTGCCTTTACAGGCAGTAGAAGGGTATCGAAGTGTGCCGGTATTAGTTGGAACGTCTAGATCGTTGAATGAGCCAAAAACGTTTAAGGTTCCGGATGATTTTGTGTCTGGAGGCGACAGCGTTGATGATTTTAGTATAGCGTCTGATATGGCTAAAAACGGGGTGGGCAAGGTCGAGAAATATAAAGAACTCTCCACGGAAGTAAAGCGAAATTTGCTCAATATGTTGGTAGGGAATAGTGATGATTTTGGGAAAAATGCATCGGAGTTTAAGCAGTTATTTGAAGCTGAACTTCACAGGCCGGAGCTACAGCTGCGTCGCAAACAAAATTTAGTGGCGTAAGAGTGGGATGCTACGCCACTCTTACGCCCTCCACTGGTTATGATCTTAACCTGCACTTGATCAACGCTTATTCAGCCCCCGCGCGAAGCGATCCCCACCCAATTGGATGATTGCCACCAATACCACCAGCAACACAATCACCGTCAACATGATCTGACTATCAAAGCGCTGATACCCATACCGATAAGCAATATCCCCCAGCCCACCCGCACCAATCGCCCCGGCCATCGCTGACGAGTTGATCATCGTCACCAAGGTGATGGTGAAACCCCCGACAATCCCCGGCAACGCTTCGGGCAGCAGCACATGCCAAACGATGTGCCAGCGCCGGCAACCCATCGCCTGCGCCGCTTCGATTAACCCGTGGTCGACCTCGCGCAAGCTGACTTCAGCGATACGCGCGAAAAACGGCGTGGCGGCAATGGTCAGCGGCACTACAGCGGCCCAGACACCGTAGGTGGTACCGACGATCAACCGGGTAAACGGAATCAACGCCACCATCAAAATCAAAAACGGAATCGAGCGAAACAGATTCACGAACGCGCCTAAAGTGCGGTTCAGCGCTGGCGCTTCGTAGATGCCGCCCTTGGAACTCGTCACCAGGATCACCGCCAAGGGAATGCCCGCCAGCAGTGCAATCAACGACGACACACCGACCATCAGGAAGGTGTCGATGAAACCTTGCAGCAAGCGATCAAACCACATAACCCAACACCTCCGCCTGTTGAGACCATTTGCCGGCGCGTTGACGCAGTTCTTCGGCGCCGAGAGACGAACCGGTCACCGCCAGCAGCAGTTGCCCGAGGGCATGGCCCTGAATCCGTTCAACGCCACCCTGCAGCAAGCGCACGCGGCCGCCGAGGGCGCTGAACAATGCGGCCACGTCAGGTTCATCATGAGCTGCTCCGGTGAACTGCAGTCGCAGCACCACGGCGTCCTCGGCGGACTTCGGCTGTGAACGCAACCGGCTTTGCAATTCTTCCGGAAGCGCGTGTTGCAACGGCCCCAGCAACGTCTTGCTGACCTCATGTTGCGGGTTGCCGAAGACTTCCCATACCGGCCCTTGCTCGACGATTCGTCCGTGCTCCAGCACCACCACCCGGTCGCAGATATCGCGAATCACCGCCATCTCGTGAGTGATCAGCACAATGGTCAGGCCCAGGCGCCGATTGATCTCGCGCAGCAGGCCGAGGATCGATTGCGTGGTCTCCGGGTCCAGCGCCGAAGTCGCTTCGTCACAAAGCAAAATCGCCGGGTCGTGCACCAGCGCCCGGGCGATGCCGACGCGCTGTTTCTGCCCGCCGGACAGCTGCGCCGGATAGGCTTTGTGCTTCTCTTGCAGGCCTACCAGCTCCAGCAGTTCGCGGACTTTCTGCTCGCGTTTTTCCTTCGGCACACCGGCGACTTTCAGCGGCAACTCGACGTTCTGCCAGACCGTCTTGGCCGACATCAGGTTGAAGTGCTGGAAGATCATGCCGATGCGCCGACGCAGCGCGACTAACCGGTCTTCATCGAACTCGCCGATGTCCACTTGATCGATTAGCACGCGCCCCGTGCTCGGCTGTTCGAGACGGTTGATGGTGCGGATCAGCGACGACTTGCCGGCACCGCTGCGGCCAATGATGCCGAACACTTCACCGCGCTGGATCGCCAGGTCGATGCCGTGCAATGCCGCCACGGGACCTTGCTGACCGTTGTAGGTTTTGCCCAGGGCGATGAAGCGCACATGGGCGCGATTAAGGTCCGGGTGCAGTTCGGTCTGTTCGACATGCTCCGGGATATGGCGGGGCTCTGGAATCTCCAGTCGCCGTAGGATCGCGGCCGTCATGCTCAGCTTTCCCAGCCGGCTTGGTAGAGCTTGCCATGGGCTTTATCCAAGGCTGCGCGAACGGCGGGTGAGTGCTGATAGATGTCGACGAACTTGATCAGGCGCGGGTCGGTTTTGCTGTTCGGCTGGATTACGAACTGAATCACGTATTCCTTGTGATCGAGGCCGTCGAACAGCAGGGCAGAGCCGGCATCGAAGGTCTTCGCCAGGCGGATGTAGGCCGGGTAGCCCTGGACCAGATCGGCGTCATCGTAGGCGCGCACCAGTTGCACGGCTTCGACCTGAAGGATTTTGATTTTCTTTGGATTGGCGACGATGTCTTCTTCGGTGGCCTTGTAGCCGACACCCGGTTTGAGCTTGATCAGGCCAGCCTTGGCCAGCAGTTGCAGGCCACGCCCGCTGTTGATCGGATCGTTGGCGATGGCCACGCTGGCGCCTTCGGGCAGCTCGTCGAAGCTTTTGTATTTTTTCGAGTAGAGGCCGACGTTGTTGATGATCCCCGGGGCGAATGGCACTAGGTCAAAACCGGCGGCGGCCTTGGCGTTTTCCAGGAACGGGATGTGCTGGAAGTAGTTCACGTCGATGTCGCCGGCGGCGAGGCTGACGTTGGGGGCGATCCAGTCGCTGAACTCCACCAGGTCGACTTGCAGGCCTTGTTTTTTGGCTTCTTCGACGGCGGCTTCCAGGGGGATGGCGAAGGCGGCGGTGGTGCCGACTTTCAGCGGCGCGTCGGCTGCGAAGGTGATGGAGCTGAAGAGGCCGAGGGCCAGGGCCAGTGCTTTGACTGGGCGGGTTAAGAGTGTATTGGTCATGATGAGTTTTCCAGTCGGTGCATGAATTTGGGGTGTTTGGGCGGGCCTCTTCGCGGGCAAGCCTCGCTCCTACAGTGGATCTATGGCGTTCGCAGTTCCTGTGTAGGAGCGAGGCTTGCCCGCGATGCTTTTAACGGCGAAACGCCGAGCCTGTGTGTTGCTCAGGCAAATGCGCCCCTTTGTGAAACAGCTTTTCCCGCAAGCTGCCGTTGTCGTAAGCCGTCTTGTACGATCCTCGACGCTGCAACTCCGGAATCACCAGCTCAATAAAATCCACATAGCTTTCCGGTGTAACAATCCGCGTCAGGTTGAAACCATCGAGCCCGGTTTCAGCAATCCACGACTCCAGCTCATCAGCCACCTGCTCAGGCGATCCGACCACCGTGATGTAGCGCCCGCCGAGGGCGTGTTGCTCGAGCAATTTGCGCCGGGTCCAGTCGTTGTTTTGCAGGTTTTTGGTGGCGGACTGGATGGCGTTGCTCTTCACGTACTGGATCGGTTCGTCGATCTCGTATTCAGAGAAGTCGATCCCGGTGGACGCCGAGAAATGCGCGACTCCGGCCTCGGCACTGGCGTAGCTCAGGTACTCGGCATGCTTGGCCCAGGCCTGTTCTTCAGTGGCGCCGACAATCACATTGAGCCCCATGAACACCTTGATGTCCTCGGGGTTGCGCCCGGCCTCGACGGCGCTGGCGCGAACCTTGTCCACTTGAGCCTTGGTCGCCGGTTTGTTCTGGCCGCTGATGAACACGCACTCGGCATGGCGCCCGGCGAACTGCAAACCGCGATCGGAACTCCCTGCCTGGAACAGTACCGGCGTGCGTTGCGGCGACGGTTCGCACAGGTGATAGCCCTCGACCTGATAGAACTCGCCCTTGTGCTCGACCTTGTGCACTTTTTCCGGTTGGGCGTAGATCCGTTGCTGCGGATCGTTCAGCACCGCGCCGTTTTCCCAGCTGCCTTCCCAGAGTTTGTAGAGCACCTGCAGGTATTCGTCGGCCTGGTCGTAACGGCGATCGTGTTCGACCTGTTCGCTCAGGCCCATGGCCTTGGCGGCACTGTCGAGGTAGCCGGTGACGATGTTCCAGCCGACCCGGCCGCGGCTCAGGTGATCGAGGGTCGACAGGCGTCGGGCGAACAGGTACGGCGGTTCGTAGGTCAGGTTGGCGGTCAGGCCGAAGCCGAGGTTTCTGGTGACGGCGGCCATGGCCGAGACCAGTAGCAGCGGATCGTTGACCGGCAACTGAATCGACTCTTGCAGCGGCACGCCCACCGAGTTCTGGTAGACGTCGTACACCCCGACGATGTCGGCGATGAACAGTCCATCGAACAGCCCGCGCTCCAACAGTTGTGCCAGTTCGGTCCAGTATTCGATGGTTTTGTATTGGGTGGAGTTGTCCCGTGGATGCGTCCACAGGCCATGGTTGATGTGCCCGATGCAATTCATGTTGAAGGCATTGAGCAGGATCTTTTTTTTGGTTGTCTGAGGCGTGGCCATTCAGATGGTCCCCCGCAACGGCGGGTTTTCATCGTTGAGGTAGTAGTTGCCGACGGCGTGATACTTCCAGCGCACCGGGTCATGCAGCGTATGCACCCGAGCGTTGCGCCAGTGGCGATCCAGCCCGTGTTCGGCAAGTGTGGCCTGACTGCCGGCCAATTCGAACAGCGTGCTGCCGGCGGCGAGAGAAATTTCGGTGCTGATGGCCCGGGCTTCGGCGACGGCAATCGACGCAGCGGCGACGGTCTGTGCGTCAGTCTGGGCCTGGGCCTTGTCGAGGAATTCGCCGGCGCGTTCCAGCAGCGCTTCGGTGGCGTGCAGGCGAATGCTCAAGTGGCCGAAGCTCTTGAGAGTCAGGGGGTCTTCGGTGGCGTTTTCATTGCCCGAATCGATCCATGGCCGGGTCCTGGTGCGCACGAAGTGCAGCGCATCTTCATAGGCGGCGCGGGCGATGCCGGTGTCGATGGCGGCGTGAAGAATCTGCGCCAGCGGGCCGACGGTGGTCGGACGCTCGAAAGCGCTCTGGAACGGGATCACGTCTTCGGCGGCGACGAAGACGTCTTCGAATACCACCGAACCGCTGCCGGTGGTGCGCTGGCCGAAACCGCTCCAGTCGTCGATGACCGTCAGGCCCTTGCTGTGACGGGGTACGAAAGCCAGTTGCTGCACGCCGTGTTCATCCACCACCGAGGTTGGGATGCGTTGGGCGTAGAGGGCACCGGTGGCGTAGAACTTGCGGCCGTCGATGCGGTAACCATCACCGTCGCGAGTGAGGCGGGTGACGCGGTCGTGGGCGGTTTTTGTGCCGAGTTCGGCCAGTGCATTGCCGAAGCGCTGACCGGCCAACACTTCAGCATAGAGGCGTTTTTTCTGCTCGGCGCTGCCATTCACGCGCAGCACTTCGAGGGCATAGAAATGGTTCTGCGGAATTTGTCCTAGAGAGCCGTCAGCCTGAGCAATCAGCGCGATCACCTTGGCCAGCGTGCCATTGGAAACCCCGGCACCGCCGTATTCCTTTGGCACGCTGATGCCCCACAGGCCCGAGCGGGAAAACACTTCCAGTTCCGGGTGCGGCAAACGCCGTTCGCGGTCGCGCAGGGCGCTGTCGCGTTTGAAATCCTCGGCCAGGTCACTGGCGACAATCAGGGCTTGCTCATCGCTGGTTATGACCGCGACGTGGTGAGAAAAAGTCATGTGTTTCTCCAGAGATCTGGTCAAAAGTGTGCTGGTCGTTAGATCCAGGAGTGGCGAGCGGGTAACGTGCCGTTCAAGCGGTAAGTGCCGATGGCGTGATATTTCCAGCGCACCGGGTCGTGCAACGTGTGCACGCGAGCGTTGCGCCAGTGGCGATCGAGGTTGAATTCGGCGAGGGTGGCGCGGCTGCCGGCCAGTTCGAAGAGTTTTTCGCTGGCCAGCAGCGAGATCTCGGTGGTCAGCACTTTGGCTTCGGCCACGGCAATCGAGGCACGCGCGGCGGACTCGACAGTGAGCGGCGCGGCGCTGACCTGGTCGAGCACCCGCCCGGCCTTGCGCAACAAGGCTTCGGCGGCGTGCAGTTCGATTTTCAGTTTGCCGATGTCGGCGATCACGTAGAGGTCATCGCTGGCCCTGTCGACCTTGGCATCGATCCATGGCCGGGCTCGGGTTTTCACGAACTCGATGGCGTCGTCGATGGCGCCCCGGGCGATACCGGCGTCGATCGCCGCTTGAATCAACTGCGATACCGCACCCTGGATGTTCGGCTTGTCGTTGAGCTTCCAGGTATCCACCACCAGCTCGGCGTCGACCCGCACATTGTTGAGCAAAATCGTGCCGCTGGCGGTGGTGCGCTGACCAAAACCGGACCAGTCATCAACGATGCGCAAACCGGGTGTGCCGCGACGGACGAAGGCCAGCACTTGCCTGCCATCGTCGTTCAGCGCCTTGACGGCGACCCAGTGGGCGAACAGGGCGCCGGTCGAATAAAACTTCTGCCCGCTGATGACGAAGCCATCGCCGTCGGCGGTGATCCGCGCTTTGAGTTCAAGGGTATTCTTGGTGCCGCGTTCCGGCCCGGCATTACCAATCCGCCAGCCTTCGAGCACGCTTTTGAACAGCTGCTTTTTCTGTGATTCGGTGGCGCTGCCGAGCACCAGATTGAGAATGCCGAACTGGTTCTGCGGGATTTGCCCGAGTGCCGGGTCGGCCGCGGAAATGATCGCGAACACATCGGCCAGGGTGACGAATGAAACCTGTGGGCCACCATACTCGCGCGGGATGGCGATGCTGCCCAGCCCGCTGCGAGTGAACTGTTCGATTTCCGACCATGGCAGTTTGCGCTGCCGGTCACGTTTGGCTGCTTGCAAGCGGGCGACTTGCGCCAGTTCATGGGCCGCCTTGATGGCTTGTGCATCGTTGCGCAAGACTTGCGCGGGCAACAACAAGGGGGCGACGTCCAGATCACTCTGAACGATTGCATCTGCCAGACTGGACATCAGTGCCGCTCCTTGGCTGCACGCAATGCCCGGGCGATCTGCACTGGGGTGATTGTGTTCCGGACCATACCTACCTCACATCTCATGAAAACGCCGCGATCGGTGCGGCGAACGAAAACAAGAATGTCCGGTGGTCCGGTGCATATACCCTAAACGCTCACAAAAAATAAATAAACTAACTTTTAGGAATATAGATAGAAGAGCTATTACAGACCCGTGTAGGAGCCGGCTTGTCGGATCGCCGCACCGCGGCGAAGGCGTTGTCATGGGCACTGCACTGCACGGCTCGAGACCGCCTTCGCGAGCAAGCTTCGCTCCTACAGGGGAACTCTGTGTTTGGGGGATTCGGCGGCCATGAGCAGTTCCTTCGGCCGGGCCTTCAGGTAGGGATTGGCACAACCAATCTTCAACGTCCGAGCCGGTGCCCAGCGCGAGTTGTTACCGACCCGATCGAGGATGCAGTAGGTCACTTCCAGCCGAAGGTCTTCCCCAGCCTCGAGAATGATTGCCGGCGGCACCCAGACCTGGATCGGCTGGCCGACGTCGCAAGCCTTGAGCCTGGGCAGGTCCATGCGCACATCGCCCCAGCGCAGGGTGATTTCGTCGTCGGCGGCCATGTTCAGGTACGGCTCGATGGTCACCGGGACGCCGCGCTTGATCTGATTCGGATTGACCCCCTGGCGGCGAATGGTCTCGGGGAGGCTCACTGGCGCCAGGTTCTGGTTTTCGTCGGCGAACATTGCAGACGGTTGGCCACCGGGGCAGTCGAGTTTGATCTGGACGCTCACGTCGGGTGACAGGGCTGCCCCCTGCCCGACTCGCATGATCCGGTAGTGGATGCGTGAAGCACCGTTGGCAATAAAGCTTTCCGGCACTCGCAGGCTGACGGTATTGCCGACATCATGGGCACTCAGCACCCTGGAGGCCACGTAGCAGTTGTCCCAGAACAGTTCGATCAGGTCGCCTTCATCCATGCCGGGGTAGGGCGCCACGTCGACCAGCAGGTGAGCCGCCGAGGTGATGTTGATACCGTTCTTGTGTGATTGCGCCAGCGAGGGCACAGCCAGTTTGGGTGTGTTCGAGATGCTTTTCATGGGTTCTCCTTGAAGTCTTGCAACGAAGTCCATTTCTGAAATAAAAAATGCGAATTCCAAACAACAACATCGCTCATTACTTGAATTGAATAATAGTGAGCGTGATGAGAATCTATTGCTGAAGCTAGATAAGAGTGAACTTGAATAAGTGTCAATAGAGTGGATTAGTCAAATTCAAAATCCGGCATAATTCAGAAAGTTCCTACGCGTTGAGGTTAAGAAGCCCTATCGATCTGTCGAAGATAACCGTTAAATTTCCCGGTTTTCTGGAGATGAGGCGGTGGTTGCACATCTGTCACCAAATGTCAGGCTCCAGAGTATTGGATGTGGTCAATCTGTGACAGGGCATATAAATGTATCGCGCACGCTGACAAGAAGTTATGCATTGTGCGCAAACATCAACTAAGTGCAGGGAGGATGATTAAAGGGGCGAGGGACTTCCATCCATGGAAATTGACCTGTATTGCGCGGGTGTTTCAGGGGTGGGCGTTATTCAGAAACTTGCTGAGAAACTGTTTCGTCCGTTCTTCCTTAGGGTTGGCAAACAATGCCTTGGCTTCGCCTTGCTCGACGATCACCCCTTTGTCGAAAAATACCACACGGTTGGCCACGTCCCGGGCGAAACCCATTTCGTGGGTGACGATAACCATGGTGCGTCTCTCTTCGGCCAGGCTGCGGATGGTCGCCAGTACTTCGCCGACCAACTCGGGGTCGAGGGCCGAGGTGGGTTCGTCGAACAGAATCACCTCCGGCTCCATCGCCAGCGCGCGGGCAATGGCCACGCGCTGTTGCTGGCCACCGGACAGGCGACGCGGGTAAGCGTCTTCCTTGCCCGCCAGGCCGACCCTGGCCATCAGCTTTTTACCCAAGGCAATGGCTTCGGCCTGTGGGATTTTCTTCACGATGATCGGGCCTTCGATGACGTTTTCCAGGGCGGTCCGATGGGGGAACAGGTTGAAGTTCTGGAACACGAAGCCCACGTGCTGACGCAGGCGACGCACCAGGCTCTGCTGCTGGTTCAAAGGGCGGCTGCCATCGATCTCGATGTCACCGACCTTGATCCGGCCGCTGGTGGGCTCCTCCAGGAAATTCAGGCAGCGCAGGAAGGTGGTTTTACCCGAGCCACTGGGCCCGATGATCGCCACCACCTCACCTTCCTTCACTTGCAGATCGATGCCGTTGAGCACCACTTGACCCTTGAACTGCTTTGTCAGTTTTTCCACGACAATCATTGGGTCAGGACTCCTGGTCGTGCCGATTGACCCGTGCTTCCAACTGATTCTGCAGGTGCGACAGCACCGTGGCCAGAACCCAGTAGATCAGCGCGGCGGCAAGGTACATGGTGAAAATTTCAAAGGTGCGGGCGGTAATCAGCTGCGCCTGACGGAACAGTTCCGGCACCTGGATGGTGGCTGCCAGTGCGGTGTCCTTGACCAGCGAAATGAAGCTGTTGCCCAGCGGTGGCAGTGCCGTACGCATGGCTTGCGGCAGGATGGCCCGGCGCAAGGTTTGCGCCCGAGTCATGCCGATACTGGCAGCGGCTTCCCACTGACCGCGTTCGATGGAGCTGATGGCGGCACGCAGGATTTCACAGGCATAGGCGGCCATGTTCAGCGAGAAGCCGATCAGGGCTGCCGGCAGCGGATCGAGTTCGATACCCAATTGCGGCAAACCGTAATAGATCACGAACAGTTGCACCAGCAACGGCGTGCCGCGGAAGAACGACACGTAGACGCGGGCGATCCAGCTCACCAGTTTGAAGCGCGACAGGCGCATCAGCGCCAGGCCAAACCCCATCACCAGGCCAAAGAACATCCCGCCCAGGCTGAGGATCACCGTGTAATACGCGCCCTTGAGCAGAAAGGGCGCGGAATCCAGTGCGAGTTGGAAAGCTTCTTCCATTATTGAGTGACGTCAGCGTTGAAATATTTCTGCGAGAGCTTGGCGAGGGTGCCGTCGGCGCGCAGTTTGTCGATGGCCTTGTTTACCGCAGCCAGCAGTTCGGGTTCGCCTTTGCGCAGGGCAATGCCGGCTTCCTGGCGGGAGAACGCTTCGCCGGCGGCGGTGGTGTCCTTGGCCTTCTTGGCGTATTCCAGCGCGGCGAGGCGGTCGATCAGAATGGCGTCGATGCGGCCGACTCGCAGATCCTGGAACTTGGTCGGGTCATCGTCATAGGTCTTGATGATGGCTTTCGGCTGATTGTCCTTGAGCCACTGCTCGTAGTTGGTGCCCAGGCCAACGCCGACTTTCTTGCCGGCCAGGTCGGCGGCGGTCTTGATGTTCAGCTCGGCGGCCTTCTTTGTCAGAACCAGGGCCTGAATACCGGAAACGGTGTACGGTTCGGAGAAGTCATACTTCTTCTTGCGCTCTTCGGAAATGGTCACCTGGTTGACCACGGCGTCCAGACGCTTGGATTCCAGGGCTGCGAGAATGCCGTCCCATTTGGTCGGTTGCAGTTTGACCTTCACACCCAGCTCTTTGGCCAGGGCTTCGGAGAACTCGACTTCGAAGCCGGCCAGTTTGCCGTTGGCGTCGACGAAACTGAACGGTGGGTAAGTGCCTTCCAGACCCACGTTGATCACGCCGGCGTCCTTGATTTTTTGCAGCTGCTCACCGGCAACTGCTTGTCCCAACAGGCCGGCGCTGAGTGCCAGGCCCAGCGAACCTACCAGCAGGTTTCGACGTAGTGCGGAAAAATTCATGACAAGCCCCTGTATTTTCTTATGAAGACGCTTTTAGGAAAGTTGGCAAATTCGGGATTTTAACGACTGCGATATCCTGCCCTAAAGCAGTCTATGCGTCTTGTTTCAAATTCGCCTGCGGCGCGACTATATGACGAGGCTTTTAGATTGGAAAATAATAAAATTTAATTTTATTATTCTTTTTTGGTATATGTGGCGATCTCTGAAAGATCGCAGCCTGCGGCAGCTCAGGTGAACGCCGCTCCCCTGTAGGAGCCAGGCTTGCCGGCGAAGAACGATGACGCGGTGTTACAGAGACACCGCGGCGCCTGGTTCGCCGTAGGAGCTGGCTTATCGGATCGCCGCACCGCAGCGAATGCGCCATCACGGCCACCATCGCCTTCGCCGGCAAGCCTGGCTCCTACAGTTCAACGTCGTCGCAAAAATTACGGCATGTTCCCTGGCTCTGTAGGAGCTGCCGAAGGCTCGGGCCGCGTTCGGACGATCTTTGATCTTTCGCTTCGTTACAGAAAATCTTTATAGGCAAACAGCGCCGGCGCCCCACCGGTGTGCAGGAAGATAATCGGCCCCTCATCGAAACGCTGACGCCCCATCCCGTCCAATAACCCGGCCATGGCTTTACCGGTATAAACCGGGTCGAGCAGCAAACCTTCCTGGCTCGCCACCAGCTTCACCGCCGCCAGCGTTCCGGCATTCGGTTCGCCGTAGCGCGGGCCGAAATATTCGTCCCACAACTCGACTTTGAAACTCGCCGGCAGTTTCACATCCAACAACTGCGCCGTCCGCTCGGCGAGCCCCTGGACCTTTGGTCGCTGATCTTCATCGCTGCGCGAAACCGTGACGCCAATCACCGGCAATTGCGGCAGTGCTTCGCTCAATGCCAGCGCCAGGCCACTGTGAGTGCCGGCGCTGCCCGAGGCCAGAACCACAGCGGCGAATGTGATGCCGGTGTCCTTGATCTGCTCGGCCAGTTCCAACCCGGCGCGTACATAACCCAAAGCGCCCAGCGCATTCGAGCCGCCAATCGGAACCAGATACGGCTTTTTGCCGTTGCTGCGCAGTCGTGCGGCCAACGCCTCCAACTGTTCGTCGGCGTTATCCAGGTTTTCTACCATCTCAACCTTGGCATCGAACAGATCCAGCAACAGCCGATTGCCATTGCCGACATAGTTGGCATCGTCGGTGCCAAGGGGATTTTCCAGCAATGCCACGCAGCCGAGACCCAGCCTGGCCGCAACGGCAGCGGTTTGACGCACATGGTTGGACTGAAGCGCACCCGCGGTAATCAACGTGTCTGCGCCTTGTGCCAGGGCATCGGCCGCCAGGTATTCGAGCTTGCGCAGCTTGTTGCCGCCCATTGCCAGCGGCGTCAGGTCATCGCGTTTGACGTAGAGATCGCGGCCCAGCCAGGTCGACAGGCGTTCGAGTTTTTCCAGTGGCGTGGGGTGACCGAGTAGATCGAGGCGGTCAAAACGGGCGAGCTGTTGTTTGATCATGATTTCCGTACTGGCGCAAGAGTGTAGGAGCGGGCGTGGTCCGGGTGGCGTTCCGACGATGGTCGCTAACGATACCGCGATAAACCTGACACCCCGCGGCGGGTTCGAGTTTTTCGCGAGCAATCGAGCGTCGACCGGCTGCTCCTGCAGGGAATAGGTGTCAGGACTATAGGCACGCCTATTTATCGGGGCAACCGCCAATCGCTTATAGCCAAAAGTGTTTGATTCAGCACTATTGGTTCTTAATCCGCCGTTCAGACCTTGCCGTAAAGTAATCGCCGTCAGCGCGGCCAGACAGTCCGGCCGCCCATGAGGAGTTTTTACCGTGAGCGAGCGTTCCAGCCATTGGCAATTGCAGACCATCGTCAGTCAGCTGCGTTCGGCGCGTGACGAGTGGCGTGCACAAAACGGCCGCGCCAGCGGCGAGCAGGGCGGTCGCGAGTTGCCTTCCCGAGCGGCCATGGCGGAGATTCTTGAAGCCTTGTGTGGTGCGTTGTTCCCGATGCGCCTGGGCCCGGTAGACCTGCGCGAAGAGAGTGAAGACTTCTATGTCGGTCACACGCTGGACGTGGCCTTGAATGCGTTGCTGGCTCAGGCGCGACTGGAACTGCGCTACGCCGCCCGCCACGGCGCCCGGGGCGAGACCGAAGTCGAGGCCAGGACCATTCAGATCATTCAGGACTTCGCCCTCGCCCTGCCAGGCTTGCGCAGTCTGTTGGATACCGACGTGCTGGCGGCCTATCACGGCGACCCGGCAGCGCGTAGCGTCGATGAGGTGTTGCTCTGCTACCCGGGCATCCTGGCGGTGATTCACCATCGCCTCGCCCATCACTTGTATCGCGCCGGGCTGCCGCTGCTCGCGCGGATCAGCGCAGAAATCGCCCACTCCGCCACCGGTATCGACATTCACCCGGGGGCGCAGATCGGTCGCAGCTTTTTCATCGATCATGGGACGGGCGTGGTGATCGGCGAGACCGCCATCATCGGCGAGCGTGTGCGGATTTATCAGGCCGTGACCCTGGGTGCCAAGCGGTTCCCGGCGGATGAGGACGGCCAGTTGCAGAAGGGGCAACCGCGACATCCGATTGTCGAGGATGATGTGGTGATCTATGCCGGGGCGACAATCCTGGGCCGGATCACCATCGGCCAGGGTTCGACCATTGGCGGCAATGTCTGGCTGACCCGCAGCGTGCCGGCGGGGAGCAACCTGACGCAGGCGAATCTGCAGCATGATGATGGGACGCAGAAGTAAGGCCCCCAATCTCCGCTGACTGTCAGGCAGCCGTTCGCGGGCAAGCCTCGCTCCTACAGGATTTGAGTCGTACGCAATATTTGTGTACGACTCAAATCCTGTAGGAGCGAGGCTTGCCCGCGAATGGTTCAAACCGGATCGAGATAAAGGCATTTAGCTGATTTCCCGCTGAACGAAGCCCCCAACCCCCGCGTCATCCCCCTCCTTGAGCTAGCGTACAAACTGCACCGCCGAGCCCTGCGATTAGTCCTTAGCTGGCTATTTATGTTTAACTTGAACGCTCATTCAAGTTAAACCACCGGTTTGCTGCCCGCTCACAACAGGAGGCTTGCCTTTGCCGAGTCCGTTACTGATTGCCCTGTTTCACCCCCTCGAGGTGCCCCTTTCATGAGTGCATCGTCCCTCCCCCCTAGCGGCCAGGTCCGCATGAATCCGCCGGTGTTCTATTTCGCGGCGAGTTTCATTCTGTTGTTCGGCGTTGTCGTGATCGTCATGCCCGAACAAGCCGGTGCCTGGTTGCTGGCGGCGCAAAACTGGGCGGCCAACACGGTCGGCTGGTACTACATGCTCGCGATGACTCTGTATCTGGTCTTCGTGGTGGTCACCGCCTTGTCCGGCTACGGCAAGATCAAGCTCGGTGCCGACCACGACGAACCCGAATTCAGTTACCTGTCCTGGGCTGGCATGTTGTTCGCCGCCGGCATCAGCATCACGCTGTTTTTCTTTTGTGTGTCCGAACCGCTGACCCACTTGGCGCAGCCGCCTCAGGGTGAGGCGGGCACGGCGGACGCGGCGCGCCAGGCGATGCAGATTCTGTTTCTGCACTGGGGCCTGCACGGCTGGGGCGTGTTCGCCTTCGTCGGCATGGCACTGGCTTACTTTGCCTATCGTCACAACCTGCCGCTGGCCCTGCGCTCGGCGCTCTATCCGCTGATCGGCAAGCGCATCAACGGCCCGATCGGTTACGCGGTGGACGGCTTCGGCATCATCGCCACGGTATTCGGTCTCGGCGCCGACATGGGCTTTGGCGTATTGCACCTCAACTCGGGATTGGACTACCTGTTCGGCATCGCTCATACCCAGTGGATTCAGGTCGGCCTGATCACGCTGATGATGGGCGCGGCGATCATCGTGGCCGTGTCCGGTGTCGATAAAGGCGTGCGGGTGATGTCGGACATCAACATGCTGCTGGCCTGCGCGCTGCTGCTGTTTGTGTTGTTCGCCGGTCCCACCCAGCACTTGCTCAACACCCTGATCCAGAACATCGGCGATTACCTCGGCGCCTTGCCGATGAAGAGTTTCGACCTCTACGCCTACGACAAACCGAGCGACTGGCTGGGTGGCTGGACGGTGTTTTACTGGGCCTGGTGGATCGCGTGGTCGCCGTTCGTGGGCCTGTTCATCGCGCGGATTTCCCGTGGCCGGACCATCCGGGAATTCGTCTTCGGCGTGCTGCTGATTCCGCTCGGGTTCACCCTGGCCTGGATGTCGATCTTCGGCAACAGCGCCATCGATCAAGTGCTCAATCACGGGATGAGCGCGTTGGGCATGTCGGCCATCGACAATCCATCGATGACGCTTTACCTGTTGCTGGAAACCTATCCGTGGAGCAAAACCGTGATCGCGGTCACGGTGTTCATCAGCTTCGTGTTCTTCGTCACCTCGGCCGACTCCGGCACCGTGGTGCTATCGACGCTGTCCGCCAAGGGCGGCAATCCGGATGAAGACGGGCCGAAATGGTTGCGGGTGTTCTGGGGCGCGATGACTGCGCTGGTTACCAGTGCGCTGCTGTTCTCCGGCAGCATCGATGCACTGAAGTCAGCGGTGGTGCTGACCTCCTTGCCGTTCTCGATGATTCTACTGTTGATGATGTGGGGACTGCACAAGGCGTTCTATCTGGAATCGCAGAAGCAGATCGCGCAGCTGCACTCCCTGGCACCGGTATCCGGCTCGCGCCGTGGCGGTTGGCGTCAGCGCTTGAGTCAGGCGGTGCATTTCCCTTCGCGGGATGAGGTTTACCGTTTCCTCGAAACGACGGTGCGTCCAGCGATTGAAGACGTGACTGCGGTGTTCGTCGAGAAAGGGTTGCACGTCGTCGCCCAGCCCGATCCGGCCAACGACAGCGTCAGCCTGGAAATCGGCCATGGCGAGCAGCATCCATTCATCTATCAGGTGCAGATGCGTGGCTACTTCACGCCATCTTTCGCTCGTGGCGGCATGGGTTCCAAGGAACTCAACAACCGTCGTTACTACCGGGCCGAAGTGCATTTGAGCGAGGGCAGTCAGGATTACGATCTGGTGGGTTACACCAAGGAGCAGGTCATCAACGACATCCTCGACCAGTACGAGCGGCACCTGCAGTTTTTGCATTTGGTGCGTTGACCCCATAGGCGGCGGGGCTGGATTGTTCAGGTATCAGTGCTCAACACCATGAACAACACCAGCGCCGCCACCGGCACGCCAAACACAATGCTGCCGACCACCAGTTCCGTGGTGACGGACTGGCCGGCGGTGACCACGCCGATGGCGCCGTTGATCATCGTCAGTGCCAGCCATAGCACGATGAAGCTGTAGGTCAGGGTCTGGCGGCTGAAGCCGATTTTTTCGCCGATGAACAGCATCAGTGCCAGTAGGACCAGGCCGAAGAAGATGATGATGGTGGTGTGCATGGTGAGTTTCCTCCCTGCGGATGTGTGGTGCCTGTCAGGCCGCCTTCGCGGGCAAGCCTCGCTCCTACAGATTCAATGTCGTTCACGCAATTGCGTCCGACACGGAACCTGTAGGAGCGAGGCTTGCCCGCGAAGGCGGCCTGACTGTTTCACCCTACACATCGAGCATAGTTAAACCAACCCACCATTCGCCCGCAGAATTTGCCAATTGACCCAGCCCGAGTCAGGACCCACCAGGAAGGACACGACGCGGAAGGTGTCTTCTGGTCGTCTCCGCCGGCCAAGATGAAATAGGTGAAACGTTTCATCTTTTTCTCGAATCCGGGGTTTATTGGCGATTGTCCGGGCGTATGCTGGGCCACTTGCGAAGCAATCGATACCAATTTCAAGTCACACAAGAGAGGATTCGATGACCTACACCGCTGCCGAAAACCGCTACGACTCTATCCCTTACCGCCGCGTGGGTCGCAGCGGTCTGGTGCTGCCTGCGCTGTCCCTGGGCCTGTGGCACAACTTTGGCGACAGCACCCCGATCGACACTCAGCGCTCGCTGTTGCACACCGCGTTCGACTTGGGCATCAACCACTTCGACCTGGCCAACAACTACGGCCCGCCGTACGGCAGCGCCGAGATCAACTTCGGTCGTTTGCTGCGCGAAGACTTCAAGCAGTACCGTGACGAGTTGATCATCTCGAGCAAGGCCGGTTGGGACATGTGGGCCGGCCCTTATGGCCAGGGCGGCGGTTCGCGCAAGTACGTGCTGGCCAGCCTGGATCAGAGTCTGCAGCGCCTGAGGCTGGACTATGTGGACATCTTCTACTCCCACCGCTTCGACCCGGACACCCCGCTGGAAGAAACCGCCAGCGCACTGGCTACCGCGGTGCAGCAGGGCAAGGCGCTGTACATCGGCATCTCGTCGTATTCCGGGGTGAAAACCCGCGAAATGGCGGCGCTGCTCAAAGAGTGGAGAGTACCGTTGCTGATTCACCAACCGGCCTACAATCTGCTTAATCGATGGGTGGAAAAGGACCTGCTGGACACCACCGACGAACTCGGCACGGGGGTGATTGCCTTCACTCCGCTGGCGCAGGGATTGTTGACCGACAAGTACCTCAATGGTGTGCCGGCGGATGCGCGGGTCAATCGTCCGGGCGGTGGCTCGTTGCAGGCGTCGCACTTGTCCGACACGAATATCGCTCACGTGCGTGCGTTGAATGAAATCGCCCAGCGTCGTGGCCAGAGCCTGGCGCAGTTGGCGTTGGCCTGGACGCTGCGAGACCCGCGGGTGACCTCGGCACTGATCGGCGCGAGCCGGCCGGAGCAGATTATCGAGAACGTCGGGGCGTTGCAGAATCTGAGCTTCAGTTCGGAGGAGTTGGCGCAGATTGACCGGTTTGCCCAAGAGGGTGGGGTTAATCTTTGGGAGAAGCCTTCGACGGCTGAATAGTGTCTGGCGCCGGGTCTTCTGGCGTCTGTCAGATAGCCTTCGCGAGCAAGCCCGCTCCCACATTAGATCGAGTCTTTCAATAAGAATGCGATCAACTGTGGGAGCGGGCTTGCTCGCGAAGAGGCCATCAAAGTCAGTAAAGAGGCTGGGTGGTTACCTGAAAAACGGCACATCCCCCAACACCGTCGCCCGCTGCATCACCCGCCGCGCCGGCCGGTAATCATCCACCGCGTAATGCTGGGTCACGCGGTTATCCCAGAACGCCACGTCATCCTTCTGCCAGCGCCAGCGAATGGTGAATTGCGGCCGGGTCGCATGGGCGAACAAAAATTTCAGGATCGTCTCGCTTTCGGTTTCCGACAGCTCATTGATCTTCGCCGTGAAGCCTTCATTGACGAACAACGAGCGGCGCCCGCTCACCGGGTGCGTGCGAATCACCGGGTGCGACAGCGGCGGATTCTTCCTGCGCGTTTCTTCCCACTGGGCCAGCGCTTCGGGCGTGTTGCCATAACGCTCCAGCGGGAACGAACGGGTGAAGTCGTGGGTGGCGGTCAGTCCTTCAAGCAAGGTTTTCATCGGCGCGGACAACGCTTCATACGCGGCAATACCGCTGGCCCATAGCGTGTCGCCACCAAACTCCGGCAGCAACTTGGCGCTGAGCACCGCGCCCATGGCCGGGGTCGGCAGGAAGGTCACGTCGGTGTGCCAGATCGCGTTGTCACGCACATCGGTGACGGCGGTATCGAGGATCAGCACTTGCGGCTGTTCCGGCACATTCGGGTAGATCGGGTGAATATGCAGGTCACCGAAATACGCGGCAAATCGCGCCTGCTGCTGTGGCTCGATCGGCTGATCACGGAAGAACAATACCTGGTATTCGAGCAGCGCCTGCTCGATCTCGTTGCGCTGTTCCAGGTTCAGCGGCTGGCTGATGTCGACGCCACTGATTTGCGCGCCGAGGGCCGAGCTGAGGGGGACGATGGTCAGGTTGCTCATGTTCTTTAATCCAAAGTTGCGAGCTTTTGTGGGAGCGGGCTTGCTCGCGAAGAGGCCCTGTCAGTCAACTTGGATGTTGAATGCTAAATCGCCTTCGCGAGCAAGCCCGCTCCCACAGGGTTAGTTAGTGGGCCTGGCCATGCCACGGCACCAGTTTGCGTTGCAGGGCGCGCAAGCCCATTTCCATGGCGAAGGCGATCAGCGCGATCACCAGGATCCCCAGCACCACCACATCGGTGACCAGGAACTGCGCAGCCGACTGCACCATGAAGCCCAGGCCGCTGGTGGCGGCGATCAACTCGGCGGCGACCAGGGTCGACCAGCCCACGCCCAGACCGATGCGCACTCCGGTCAAGATGTCTGGCAAGGCACTTGGCAGGATCACATGGCGAATCAACTGCGCCCGGGTTGCGCCCAGCGACTGCGCGGCGCGCAACTTGGCCGGGTCTACAGTGCGCACACCGGTGGCGGTGGCGATGGCAATCGGGGCGAAGATCGCCAGGTAAATCAGCAACACCTTCGACAACTCGCCAATGCCGCACCAGATCACGATCAGCGGCAGATAAGCCAGCGGTGGAATCGGGCGGTAGAACTCGATCAGCGGATCGAGAATGCCGCGGGCGATACGATTGTGGCCGATGGCAATGCCGACCGGGACCGCGGTCAATACCGCGAAGCCCAGACCCAGGCCGATCCGGCCGAGGCTTGCGCCCAAGTGCTGCCACAAGGTCGAATCCATGTAGCCGGTCGTCACCAGCAGCCAGCCTTTGTGCAGCACGGCGGAAGGCGGCGGCAGGAACAGCGGTTCGATCATTCCAGTGGCGGTGACGGCCCACCAGATGGCAATGAGCGAGACCAGTGTCAGTACACTGATCCAGCGCGTGCTCAAGCCGCGACGGACCGGAGTCACCGTAGAGCCCGGTTTCAGCGCCGCGGCGGGAATTTCATAGCTGCTCATGCGCGCTCCTGCCGCTGGACGGCACTGCGTTGGGAGAACACTTTGGCGAGCACGTGTTCACGGGTTTCGATAAAGCGCGGGTCGGACTTGATGGACCGTGCCGATTCACCGGCGGCGTAACGCTGGCCGAAATCCAGGCTCAGACGCTCGACGATTTGCCCGGGGTTCGGCGCCAGCAGAATCAGGTCTGTGGCGAGGAACACCGCTTCTTCGATGTCGTGGGTTATCAGGAACACCGGTTTGGCGGTGCGCTGCCAGACTTGCAACAGCAACTCCTGCATTTGTTCGCGGGTGAAGGCATCGAGGGCGCCGAAGGGTTCATCCATCAGCAGAACCCGAGGGTCGGCGGCGAGTGCGCGGGCCAGGCCGACGCGTTGCTTCTGGCCGCCCGAGAGCTGCCAGATGCGTCGGTTCTCGAAATCGGAAAGGTCCACCAGCGCGAGCATTTCCCGGGCACGAACTTCGCGTTTATCACGGGAAACGCCGGCCAGTTCCAGACCGAATCCGACGTTGGCCAACACATCCTGCCAAGGCAGCAAGGCGTCGTCCTGAAACACGACGCCGCGTTCGGCACCCGGGCCTTTGACCGGCACGCCATCGAGGGTGATGCGCCCGGCGCTGGGCTCGACGAAGCCGGCAATCAGGTTCAACAGCGAAGTCTTGCCACTGCCGGACGGGCCGAGGGCGACCAGCAATTGCCGGGGCCCCAGATTCAGGGATATATCCGCCAGCACCGGTTCCGGGCTGCCTGGGTACTGTGCGCTGATGCGCTCCAGTTGTAGCAGAGCCATGGCAGTTAACTCCCGGTCAGTGGGTGATGTACTTGGCGCTGACATACGGCGCGTAGTCCGGCAGCACGGCTTCGACCTTGCCTTGTTCCTTGAGGAACGCAGCGGTGTCGGTGATGGCCTTGGTGGTTGGCGCGCCGAGGGTGATCACCTGATCAGCCGCCAGCGGGTAGACGTTGCCTTGCAGCAGCAATGGAATGTCGCTGGCCTTGGCACCGGAGAGTTTCACAAGCTTGTCGACGTTGGATTGGTCGGCGAGCCAGGCTTTCGGGTCTTTGCGATAATTGGCGTAGGCGTCCAGGGTCACTTTGGCGAACGCGGTGACGATTTCCGGGTGCTTCTGGGCGAAATCTTTACGCACGATCCAGGCATCGAAGGTCGGTGCGCCAAACTTGGCCAGCTCGCCGGAGGTGATCAGCACTTTGCCGTTTTCCTTGGCCACGCCGAGCGCGGGGTCCCACACGTAAGTGGCGTCGATGTCACCGCGTTTCCACGCAGCGATGATCGCTGGCGGGGCGAGATTGAGCACGGTAACTTTCGACGGGTCGATGTTCCAGTGCTTCAGCGCGGCGAGCAGGCTGTAATGGCCGGTGGAAACGAACGGCACGGCGATTTTCTTGCCGATGAGGTCCTGCGGGGTCTTGATCCCGGAACCGTCGCGGGCGACCAGGGCTTCGGCGGCGCCGATCTGGGTGGCGATGAGGAACGTTTCTACCGGGACTTTGCGGGTGATTGCAGCCGTCAAGGGGCTGGAACCGAGGTAGCCGATCTGCACGTCGCCGGAAGCGATGGCGGCGATGATGTCGGCCCCGTTGTCGAATTTGCGCCAATCGATGTTGGCGTTGGTGGCTTTTTCGTAGGCGCCGTCGACCTGGGCGACTTTGGCCGGGTCAACGGTGGTCTGGTAGGCGACGGTGATGTCGGCTGCCTGGGTAAAAAAACTCGCCGCAGCCAGCGATGCGGCTGCCAGGAGGCGAAGGGGGAAATTCATTTTCATGGGGAAGCTCCTTGTCAGGCGACCGAGGGTCGGCGTGAAAGGAGACTAAATGATATAAGAACTGGAAAATAAATAACTTTTTAGAATGAGCTTATGAGCGGAAAATTCTAAGGGAGACCGCGGCGCGGCCTTCGCGGGCAAGCCTCGCTCCTACAGTGATGAGGCCCTTAAGATTTGCGGTGGATTTCAGGCCGCCTTCGCTGCGGTGCGGCGATCCGATAAGCCGGCTCCTACAGGGTTTTGTGTTGGTTCCGCGATTGTGTGTGATCCCGGATCTGTAGGAGCGAGGCTTGCCCGCGATAAGGTCCGCAGGACCTTCGGAGATTAGTTGCTAATGGCCAAAATGCTCGCCTGATACGACCCGACAAACACATCGAAATCGCCAACTTCGTTCTGCTCCAGCTCCACCTGCTGAGCCAGCGACGAACGCGCCCGCTCTTCAAACTTCGCTTGCTCCTCGGTACTCAACGGCTCGCTGCGGAAATACTGCGCATGCACCTGGCTCTGACGCAGGGAGAACCGGGCAAAACTTTCCTTGTGCTCAGCCATCGCCGCCAGCACTTGGGCCGATGGCGTCAGAGACGGATCCCTGACCTTGGCCAGTTGCGCATCCAGTGCCTTGCTGTGGGCCTCGCCGCCATGGCTCTGATCCAGCAGCGCTGCCAGCGGCGCAATCTTCTCCAGCAATTCGCTGGCCCACTCTTTCATATCCACCGGCTGACCATCGCGTTGCAGTTGCAAGCCCGGACGGCGACCCTCCTTGACCACGCTGAGGAAGTTCGAGGTCGCGTTACCGCATGAGGTATTGGTCAGCAGCGGGCTGTCGTTCAGCGCGCAGTACAGCAGGAACGCGTCGAGGAACCGCGACTCCGGCAAGTCGATGCCCATCGGCAGGAAAGGGTTGATGTCCAGGCAGCGCACCTCGACGTACTGAATGCCACGGGCCACCAGCGCCTGGATCGGCCGTTCGCCAGTGTAGGTCACGCGTTTCGGGCGGATGTTGGAGTAGTACTCGTTTTCGATCTGCAGGATATTGGTGTTGAGCTGGACCCACTCACCATCCTTGTGCGTACCGATCTCGACATAGGGTGCATAGGGCGTGGCCACCGCTTTGCGCAGGCTGTCGGTGTAGCTGGCCAGATCGTTGTAGCACGGCGTCAGACCGGCCTGGGCGTTGCTCTGGTAACCCAGGTCGCTCATGCGCAGGCTGGTGGCATACGGCAGGTACAAGGTGTCCGGGTCCAACTGTTCCAGCTGGTGCGAACGCCCACGCAGGAAACCGGCGTCCAGCGCTGGCGAAGCACCGAACAGGTACATCAGCAACCAGCTATAGCGACGGAAGTTGCGAATCAGCGCGATATAGGCCGACGACTGGTAGTCGCGGTCGGTGCCGACAAAGCCTTCAGACTGTTTGAGCAGCGGCCAGAGCTTTTCCGGCAGGGAAAAGTTGTAATGGATCCCGGCGATGCACTGCATGGTCTTGCCGTAGCGCAGGGCCAGGCCCTTGCGGTAGACGTACTTGAGCTGACCGATGTTGGAGGTGCCGTAATAGGCGATCGGGATATCTTCCTCGGCCGGCAACGGGCACGGCATCGATGGACTCCACAGGTACTCGTTGCCGAGCTTGCTGTAGGCAAAACGGTGAATGCTGTCCAGACTCGCCAAGGTGTCTGCCGGATCGGGCAGGGCCGGGGTGATGAACTCCAGCAGCGACTCGGAATAGTCGGTGGTGATTTGTTCATTGGTCAGCGCGGAACCCAATTCTTCCGGGTGCGGCGTTTGCGCCAGGCGACCTTCGCCGGTCACGCGCAGGCATTCACGTTCGATGCCGTGAAGACACTGTTCGAGCAGAGAGAGGTTAGCGCGCTCGCCGAGCAGAGCCAGGCGGCGGTTGAGAAGTTCGCTCAAGTTGGATTCCTTCACGCGTCAGTCGCCCCAATATGGGGGTGGGCAAGACGGTCTACAAGGGTGAAGTTAAAACTGGCGTTTTCGCCTGGTTTTTGGACCGGTCAGACCAATGTCAGTCAGCCAAGTCACCACAATCCTGTGGGAGCGGGCTTGCTCGCGAATGCGGTGTTTCAGTCAAGTAACAGTTGCCTGACACACCGCATTCACGAGCAAGCCCGCTCCCACAGGTTTTATAGCGCTGAAATTAACTCAAAATGATGGCATTCATCTACAGGACAGCGAACGTGCCTTGTGCTTTTGCGACGAGTTTGTCGCCTTGCATTACATCGGCTTCGACCACCAACGTGCGGCGGCCCGGGTGGATCACCCGCGCCGTACACATCACTTCACCGTCAGACACGGCGCGAATGTAGTTGATCTTGCACTCGATGGTCGCACTCTGCCGGTCAAAGCCGTGGGTGCTGGAACAGGCCAGCCCCATGGCAATGTCCACCAGACTGAACAAGGCCCCGCCGTGCAGCTTGCCACCGCGGTTGCGCAGCTCTGGTTCAAGCGCCAGGGCGACTTGCGCCACCCCGGTCTCCAGGCTGTGCAAGCGACACCCCAGCAGCTTGAAAAAAGCGCTTTCGGTCAGCCCGACAGGAATGTCCATCAGCGTTTCTTCAACGGTTTGGCGTTGGCGAACAGCGAAGCCATGGCATTGTTTGTCGGGGCCGCCGCCGTGGTTTCCTTGCGTGGCGCGGTGTTCTGGGACTGGCGCGGAGCCGAACCAGGACGCGCGCCACGGGCGCCGTCGATTTTCTCGCCCGGGGTGTCGCTCATGCGCATTGACAGGCCAACGCGTTTGCGCGGGATGTCGACTTCCATGACCTTCACCTTCACCACATCACCGGCCTTGACCGCTTCACGAGGATCCTTGATGAATTTCTCCGAAAGCGCAGAGATGTGTACCAAACCGTCCTGATGCACGCCGATATCGACGAACGCACCGAAGTTGGTCACGTTGGTCACCACGCCTTCGAGGATCATGCCCGGTTGCAGGTCCTTGAGGTCTTCGACACCTTCCTGGAACTCGGCGGTCTTGAACTCGGGACGCGGGTCGCGACCCGGTTTCTCCAACTCTTGCAAGATGTCGGTGACCGTCGGCAGACCGAAGGTTTCGTCGGTGTACTTCTTCGGGTCAAGACGCTTGAGGAAGGTGGCGTCGCCGATCAGCGAACGTATGTCGCGATCGGTCTCGGCGGCGATGCGCTGAACCAGCGGATAGGCTTCCGGGTGAACCGCAGACGAATCCAGCGGGTTGTCGCCGTTCATCACGCGCAGGAAGCCGGCGGCTTGTTCGAAGGTTTTTTCGCCCAGGCGCGCGACTTTTTTCAGCGCCGCACGGGTCTTGAATGCGCCATGCTCGTCGCGATGGCTGACGATGTTCTGCGCCAACGTCGCGTTGAGGCCGGAAATACGGGCCAGCAGCGCCACGGAAGCGGTGTTGACGTCGACGCCCACGGCGTTCACGCAGTCTTCGACCACGGCGTCCAGGCCGCGCGCCAGTTTCAGCTGCGACACGTCGTGCTGGTACTGGCCGACGCCGATGGATTTCGGGTCGATCTTCACCAGCTCAGCCAGTGGATCCTGCAGGCGGCGAGCGATCGATACCGCGCCACGGATCGATACGTCGAGGTCCGGGAATTCCTTCGAAGCCAGTTCCGACGCCGAGTAAACCGATGCGCCGGCCTCGGAGACCATGACTTTGGTCATCTTCATGGCTGGGTATTTTTTGATCAGCTCAGCGGCCAGCTTGTCGGTTTCGCGGCTGGCGGTGCCGTTGCCGATGGCGATCAGGTCCACCGCATGCTTGGCGCACAGGGCAGCCAGAATCGCGATGGTCTGGTCCCACTTGTTATGCGGCACGTGCGGATAAACCGTGGCGTGATCCAACAGCTTGCCGGTGGCATCGACCACGGCGACCTTGCAACCGGTGCGCAGGCCCGGGTCGAGGCCCAGGGTGGCACGCGGGCCGGCCGGGGCCGACAACAGCAAGTCGTGCAGGTTGTGGGCGAACACGTTGATCGCTTCGGTTTCCGCGCCGTCGCGCAGCTCACCCAGCAGGTCGGTTTCCAAGTGGGTGTAAAGCTTGACCTTCCAGGTCCAGCGCACCACTTCGCCCAGCCATTTGTCGGCGGCGCGGTTCTGGTTCTGGATGCCGAATTGCTGGCCGATCATGCCTTCGCATGGGTGCATGGTGCCCGGCAGCTCGTCGCCGACTTTCAGCGCAGAGCTGAGGATGCCTTCGTTGCGGCCACGGAAAATCGCCAGCGCACGGTGCGATGGCATGCTTTTCAGCGGTTCGTCGTGTTCGAAGTAGTCGCGAAACTTGGCGCCTGCCTCTTCCTTGCCGGCGATTACGCGGGCACTGAGGGTAGCTTCCTGCTTGAGGTAGCTGCGCAGTTTGTCCAGCAGGCCGGCGTCTTCGGCGAAGCGTTCCATCAGGATGTACTTGGCGCCTTCAAGGGCCGCCTTCACGTCGGTCACGCCTTTTTCGGCATCGATGAAGCGTGCCGCTTCGGTGTCCGGCGTCAATGTCGGGTCGTTGAACAGACCGTCGGCCAACTCGCCGAGGCCAGCTTCCAGGGCGATCTGGCCCTTGGTTCGGCGCTTCTGCTTGTACGGCAGGTACAAGTCTTCGAGGCGGGTCTTGGTGTCGGCGAGTTTGATGTCGCGCTCAAGCTGTGGGGTCAGCTTGCCTTGCTCCTGGATGCTGGAGAGGATGCTGATACGCCGTTCATCGAGTTCTCGCAGGTAGCGCAGACGCTCTTCCAGATGACGCAGCTGGATGTCATCGAGGCTGCCGGTCACTTCTTTTCGGTAACGGGCGATAAAGGGCACTGTGGAGCCTTCATCGAGTAGCGCGACGGCCGCTTCGACCTGTTGTGGGCGGACACCGAGTTCCTCGGCGATGCGGCTGTTGATGCTGTCCATAAAACCACCTGACAAATTGTGAAAGCAGGCTCGCAGGCACAGGGTTAAAGGCGCGACGAGTCTGGTTGAGCGGCCTGGCCTGCGCCGCTACCTGGATCAACAGGCTTCCCGTTGACCCGTGAAATCGAACAATTACTGCCAGCGCCATGAAAATAAAAAGCGGCCGCTGCAGTAATGATCAGACGTTGCCTGACACAAAAGGCCGCGCATTATAACCAGCGTTCGGTCATTCGGGGGCATCAGAGGCTGTAGGCACATTGCCCGGATTCCTGGCGGTAAAGGAAAAATCTGCTAACAATGCACACGGTGCGTATAACGACAGCTACGCCATAATGCGCGCCGAGATCAAAGGAGCATCCAATGAGCAGCACTGCAAACATTGCTGAAGGCGAAAAAATTCTTATCGTTGACGACGATCCGGGGCTCAGCAGCCTGCTGGAACGCTTTTTCGTCAGCAAGGGCTACCGCGCCCGCGCCGTCCCGAACACCGAACAAATGGACCGCCTGCTGGCGCGTGAAGTGTTCAACCTGGTTGTCCTCGACCTGATGCTGCCCGGCGAAGACGGCTTGACCGCCTGCCGCCGCCTGCGCGGCGCGAACAATCAGATTCCGATCATCATGCTCACCGCCAAGGGCGATGAGCTGAGCCGCATCAAAGGCCTCGAACTGGGCGCCGACGATTACCTGGCCAAGCCGTTCAACCCGGACGAGCTGATGGCTCGGGTCAAAGCCGTCCTGCGCCGTCAGGCAGCACCGGTGCCGGGCGCGCCGGGCAGCGAAGACGAAAGCGTGACCTTTGGTGACTACGAGCTGTCCCTGGCTACCCGCGAACTCAAACGCGGCGACGAAGTGCACATGCTCACCACCGGTGAGTTCGCCGTGCTCAAGGCGCTGGTGATGAACGCTCGCCAGCCACTGACCCGCGATAAACTGATGAACCTGGCCCGTGGTCGCGAGTGGGATGCGCTGGAGCGTTCCATCGACGTGCAGATTTCCCGTCTGCGCCGGATGATCGAGCCTGATCCATCCAAGCCACGCTACATCCAGACGGTATGGGGCGTGGGTTACGTGTTCGTTCCGGATGGCGCCGCCACCAAGTGATCGGCGATTTGTAGGGGCGAGTCGAGCGGGCGACGGATCATATGATCTTGCCCGCAGACTCGCGATCTGCAATATGCGAGCATCGCTCGCTTCTGCATGTATGTAGCGGTTATTCATGAAAACCCCCGTTTGGTTCCCCCAGAGCTTTTTTTCACGCACCCTTTGGCTGGTGCTGATCGTCGTCCTGTTCTCCAAGGCGCTGACCCTGGTTTACCTGTTGATGAACGAAGATGTGCTGGTGGACCGCCAATACAGCCACGGCGTCGCCCTGACGCTACGCGCCTATTGGGCGGCGGATGAAGAAAACCGCGAGAAGATCGCCGATGCCGCCACCCTGATCAGGGTGGTGGGCGCCGGTGTGCCGGAAGGTGAACAGCACTGGCCGTACAGCGAGATCTACCAGCGACAGATGCAGTCCGAACTGGGGGCCGACACCGAAGTGCGATTACGCATGCACTCGCCGCCGGCACTGTGGGTTCGGGCACCCAGCCTGGGCGATGGCTGGCTGAAAGTGCCGCTTTACCCGCATCCGTTGCGGGGCCAGAAAATCTGGAACGTGCTCGGCTGGTTCCTCGCCATTGGCTTGCTGTCCACAGCTTCGGCGTGGATCTTCGTCAGCCAGCTCAACCAACCCTTGAAACGTCTGGTCTATGCCGCTCGGCAACTCGGTCAGGGCCGCAGCGTGCGCCTGCCCATCAGCGATACGCCCAGTGAAATGACCGAGGTGTACCGCGCTTTCAACCAGATGGCCGAAGACGTCGAACAGGCTGGCCGCGAGCGCGAGCTGATGTTGGCCGGCGTGTCCCACGACCTGCGAACGCCGTTGACCCGTTTGCGGCTGTCCCTGGAGTTGATGGGCGACCATAGCGACCTGACTGACGACATGGTCCGCGACATCGAAGACATGGACGCCATTCTCGATCAGTTCCTGGCCTTCATCCGCGATGGCCGTGACGAGTCGGTGGAAGAGGTGGACCTGACTGACCTGGTGCGTGAAGTCGCCGCGCCGTACAACCAGAATGAAGAAAAAGTCCGGCTGCGCCTGGAGCCGATTCAACCCTTCCCCTTGCGTCGGGTGTCGATGAAGCGGCTGCTGAATAACCTGATCGGCAACGCGCTGCATCATGCTGGCAGCGGGGTTGAAGTGGCGGCTTATGTGTCCGGGGATGTCAGTGCACCCTATGTGGTGCTCAGTGTCATGGACCGGGGAGCGGGGATTGATCCGTCAGAGCTGGAAGCGATCTTCAACCCGTTCACTCGCGGTGATCGTGCCCGGGGCGGGAAGGGGACCGGGTTGGGATTGGCCATCGTGAAGCGGATTGCTTCGATGCATGGCGGCAATGTCGAACTGCGCAACCGGTCCGGTGGCGGGCTGGAAGCGCGGGTGCGGCTGCCGTTGGGGTTGATGTTGCCTCGGGATGCGGTTTAAGCGCTGGCATCTTCGGTGTCGCCGATGGCCCCTTCGCGGGCAAGCCCGCTCCCACAGTAGTTCAGGTGGATCACAGATTCTGTGTAAGACCTGAAACCCTGTGGGAGCGGGCTTGCCCGCGAAGGCGGCCTTACAGCCGCTATAAAACCCGGGTCTTAACCCTTACCTTTGGTCCGAGTCATATTCGGCCCACCATTCTTCTCCAGATGCTCAATGATGATCCCCGCCACGTTCTTGCTGGTGGTGGTTTCAATCCCCTCCAGCCCCGGCGAAGAGTTCACTTCCATCACCAGCGGCCCATGATTGGAGCGCAGGATGTCCACACCGGCCACCGACAACCCCATCACCTTCGCCGCACGCAACGCGGTCATGCGCTCTTCCGGCGTGATCTTGATCAGGCTGGCGCTGCCGCCCCGGTGCAGGTTGGAGCGAAACTCCCCGGGCTTGGCCTGGCGTTTCATCGCCGCAATCACCTTGTCACCGACCACGAAGCAGCGAATGTCCGCACCGCCGGCTTCCTTGATGTATTCCTGAACCATGATGTTCTGCTTGAGGCCCATGAACGCCTCGATCACCGACTCCGCTGCGGTCGCGGTTTCGCACAGCACCACGCCGATGCCCTGGGTGCCTTCCAGCACCTTGATCACCAGCGGCGCGCCGTTGACCATCGCGATCAAATCGGGAATGTCGTCCGGGGAATGGGCAAAACCGGTGACTGGCAAGCCGATCCCGCGGCGCGACAGCAATTGCAGCGAACGCAGTTTGTCCCGCGAGCGGGCGATGGCCACCGATTCGTTGAGCGGAAATACGCCCATCATTTCGAACTGGCGCAATACCGCGCAGCCATAAAACGTCACCGACGCACCGATCCGCGGAATCACCGCGTCGAAACCTTCCAGCGGCCTGCCGCGGTAATGGATCTGCGGCTTGTGGCTGGCAATGTTCATGTAGGCGCGCAGGGTGTCGATCACCACCATTTCATGGCCACGCTCGGTCCCGGCTTCAACCAGACGACGAGTGGAATACAGACGCGGGTTCCGCGACAGCACAGCGATCTTCATGCAACACCTGTGGAGGAGGTAGATACCGGGAACACCGGCTTGTCTTGAACGTATTTAATGCCCGGATTGACCACCAGCTGGCCATCGATCAGGGCTTTGGAGCCGAGTAACAGGCGATACCGCATGGATTTGCGGCAGGCGAGCGTGAACTCGACCCGCCAGACCCGATCACCGAGGGCCAGGGTAGTGCTGACTACGTAACGCATCTGCGCGTGGCCGTTGGAGCTTTTAATGGTTTTGCGCGTCACCAGCGGTGCTTCGCAGCGCCGGTGACGCAGTTGCACCACCGTGCCCAGGTGCGCAGTAAAGCGCACCCACTGTTCGCCCTCGCGCTCGAATGGCTCGATGTCGGTGGCATGCAGGCTGGAGGTGCTGGCGCCGGTGTCGATTTTTGCCCGCAGGCCTGCGACTCCCAAATCCGGGAGCGCCACCCACTCGCGCAGACCGACAACGGTCAAATGGTCAAATGTCTTCAAAGGTACTCAACCGGCATAAACCGCTCGGGCCGAAAACGGCCGGATTCGCGGTATTCACGCAGAATAATGGTTAAAAGGCGACAGATATCTACGGCCCGGATTTCCAGTCCTTCGGGGAGGCTCTGGAATGTGCATATTGTAGTCCGAGACGGTGGATTTCTTGGCACGACAGAAACGGTAGTACAGTTCACCAATATTTCTGGATGAGGAAATTCCATGGCACAAAAAAGCGAAGAGGACGACAAGGTCCGTCTCGATAAGTGGTTGTGGGCTGCGCGTTTTTATAAAACACGTGCCTTGGCCAAGGCGGCGATTGAAAGCGGCAAGGTGCATTGCCGGGGCGAGCGCTGCAAGCCGGGCAAGGAACCGAGGATCGGTGACGAGTTTCAGATTCGCCAAGGCTTCGAGGAACGCACGGTGGTGGTCCAGGCATTATCCATCGTGCGCCGTGGCGCGCCCGAGGCTCATGCGCTATACACCGAGACCGAAGCCAGCATCGCCAAACGCGAAGCGGCGGCCGCCATGCGCAAGGCCGGTTCGCTGGGCATGAGCACCGATGGCAAGCCCAGCAAGAAACAGCGACGGGATTTGTTCAAGTTTCGCGGCAGCAGCAACGACGAGTAATGCTGTTTGATTGTGTGTCGTTCGGGCGAAATTGCACGAAGCCCGACCGGCGCAGGTTGCACCTTGCCTGGAACAAACCACGGATTGTTCATAAAATGCCGCTCTTGGCTGAACGTTGCGCACCACTCGAGTGCAACAGACGCAATGTTAAACGCTTGTAACCCTATTGCCATTACTTCAGATACCCAGACCTATGACCGACCTGACGGATACCGACTACACCCAACGCTTCATCTTCGATGACAGCGACACCCGCGGCGAGCTGGTTACGTTGGAGCGAAGCTATGCCGAAGTCCTTGCCAAACATCCCTATCCGGAGCCGGTCGCACAACTGCTCGGCGAACTGATGGCGGCAGCGTCGTTGCTGGTCGGCACTTTGAAGTTCGACGGTTTGCTGATTCTTCAGGCCCGTTCCGATGGCCCGGTGCCGCTACTGATGATCGAATGCTCCAGCGAGCGCGAAATCCGTGGCTTGGCCCGTTACGAGGCAGACCAGATCGCACCTGACGCGACCCTCGCCGACCTGATGCCCAACGGCGTATTGGCGCTGACCGTTGATCCGGTCCAGGGCCAGCGTTACCAAGGTATCGTCGATCTCGACGGTGAAACCCTGTCGGATTGTTTCACCAACTACTTCGTCATGTCGCAGCAGGTGAATACGCGTTTCTGGCTGTACGCCGATGGTCGTCGCGCCCGCGGCCTGTTGCTGCAGCAATTGCCCGCCGACCGTCTGAAAGATGAAGAAGAACGCGCCGCTAGCTGGCAGCACATCACCGCGCTGGCCAGCACCCTGACCGCCGATGAATTGCTCGGCCTGGACAACGAAACCGTACTCCATCGCCTCTACCACGAAGAGCAGGTTCGTCTGTTCGATGTGCAGAAACTGCGCTTCCGTTGCAGCTGCTCGCGCGAACGTTCGGCCAATGCGTTGGTCAGTTTGGGACTTGAAGATGCGCAGGCACTGGTCATCGAACACGGTGGCAACATCGAGATTGATTGCCAGTTCTGCAACGAGCGCTACCTGTTCGACGCCGCCGATATCGTTCAATTGTTCGCCGGTGCGGGTGTCGAGACACCGTCAGATACCCGTCACTAAAA
Source organism: Pseudomonas fluorescens (assembly GCF_902497995.1). Classification (GTDB taxonomy): domain Bacteria; phylum Pseudomonadota; class Gammaproteobacteria; order Pseudomonadales; family Pseudomonadaceae; genus Aquipseudomonas; species Aquipseudomonas fluorescens_BK. The sequence goes on from NZ_CABVII010000021.1 coordinate 57,348, forward strand.
CGATTCAGCGCAGGTAAATTCACTGGTTAGTGCCGGATTAACGCCGTTACGACGGGAGGGCCCTACTATTTTTGGGCGTTTCTGGCATAATCCGGGCCACTTTTTTCGCGGTAGTAGTGCACGACTTTCTACTACAAAACGTTTGGAGCACTCGGCCAATGGCCGACGGGGAACCTCATGACGCAAGCCAATAACGCCGTGTACACCGATCTGAGTGTTGATGATCTGGTTAAAGAAGCCCTCAATCGCGGTGAAGGCGAGCTTGCCGATACCGGCGCGCTGGTTGTTCGCACCGGTCACCGTACCGGCCGCTCGCCAGTCGATCGCTTCATCGTTGAAGAACCGACCACCCAGGACGCTATCGCCTGGGGCCCGATCAACCGCAAGTTCCCGGCCGACAAGTTCGATGCCCTGTGGGCTCGCGTCGAGGCGTTCAACAACGCGCAAGAGCATTTCGTTTCCCATGTGCATGTAGGTGCGTCGCAAGACCACTACCTGGCCGTGAAGATGACCACCCAGACTGCCTGGCAGAACCTGTTCGGTCGTTGCCTGTTCATCAATCCGGCCCAGTACAACCCGGCTGACCGTGCAGAGTGGCAGGTGCTCAACGTTGCCAACTTCGAATGCGTGCCAGAACGTGACGGCACCAACTCCGACGGTTGCGTGATCCTCAACTTCGCACAGAAGAAAGTGCTGATCGCCGGCATGCGTTACGCCGGTGAGATGAAGAAAGCCATGTTCTCGGTGCAGAACTTCCTGCTGCCGGCCGCCGACGTGCTGCCGATGCACTGCGCCGCCAACATCGGTGAAGAGGGCGACGTGACCCTGTTCTTCGGTCTGTCCGGCACCGGCAAGACCACCCTGTCCGCCGATGAAAGCCGTTACCTGATCGGTGACGACGAGCACGGCTGGGGTGAAGGCGTTGTCTTCAACATCGAAGGCGGCTGCTACGCCAAGTGCATCGACCTGTCCGAGAAGAACGAGCCGGTCATCTGGAAAGCCATCAAGCACGGCGCAGTCCTGGAAAACGTCGTTATCGATGAAGCCAAACACGCCGATTACGCTGATGTCAGCCTGACCCAGAACAGCCGCGCCGCCTACCCGCTGGAGCATGTTGCCAAGCGTTCCGAGAAAAACCTCGGTGGCGAGCCAAACGCTGTGATCTTCCTGACCTGCGACCTGACCGGCGTCCTGCCGCCAGTGTCGATCCTCAGCGAAGAACAAGCGGCCTACCACTTCCTGTCCGGCTACACCGCACTGGTGGGCTCGACCGAAATGGGTTCCGGCAGCGGCATCAAGTCGACCTTCTCCACCTGCTTCGGCGCACCGTTCTTCCCGCGTCCGGCCGGCGAATACGCAGAGCTGCTGATCAAGCGCATCCGCGGCTTCGGCTCCAAGGTCTACCTGGTCAACACCGGCTGGACCGGCGGCAGCTACGGCGTGGGCAAACGCTTCAACATCCCGACCACTCGCGGCGTGATCGCAGCGATCCAGAGCGGCGCGTTGATCGGTGCTGAAACCGAACACCTCGACACCATCAACCTCGACGTGCCACTGGCCGTACCGGGCGTTGATACTGAGCTGTTGAACCCACGTAATACCTGGGCTGACAAGGCTGCTTATGATGAAGCCGCTAAAGCACTGGCTGGGTTGTTTGTTGAGAACTTCAAGAAGTTCGATGTGAGCGACGCGATCAAGGCTGCTGGGCCGAAGTTGTAAGGGGCGGATTTAGCGAATGAAAAAGCCGCCCTTCGAGGCTAATGTCAGTCAGTTAAGCTGCAGAACCTGTGGGAGCGGGCTTGCTCGCGAAAGCGGTGGATCAGGCGACATCAATGTTGACTGTGCCGCAGTCTTCGCGAGCAAGCCCACTCCCACAGGGATTTCGCTTAACTGACTGGCATTGCCCTTCGAGGCGGCTTTTTTGTGTGCGAAAGACGAGCAGTACGGGGGTCACTCGGCAGACAGGCGAAACGCGTGAGCCATATTGTCTTGCTCGCGTTTCGACAACCCTGCTGCGCCAGCGACTTTTGACCACTGGCTCACCACCTCTTGGAAGTTCTCAATTATTTCTCCCGCATCAACACGGCTAACCCGAAAGTACCCTGCCACTTCGCGAGCGAGTTCGAGATCCAAAGCATTGTCGGCATCTGTAATGTTGAGCTTCAACCCATCGGCGTGTGCAACCGGGTTCATGTCGTAGGCATCAGACAGGCGCCACCCCCGGCCGGGGTCAAGGAGAAAACCATGGTTGCGCATGTGGTCGTCGGTATTGGAGACCAGGATGTTGAACACGATACGTGACCACAACTCGCGGAGATCTTTGTCGGGTTCTGAGCCATGCTCCATGAGTACTTCTGCCAGCTCTAGATAGCTGGCGCCCACCGATGCATCGTCACCGTCCACGCGGTCAGTCATGGTCATGGCTGAGGCGAAATGTAGTCGCCCACCCGTTTCGGTACGGTCGAAGCGTTTGACCATGAAGCAGTGATGGTCGCTCGCATAGCGTTGTGCAATACCCTTCGCCACCCGCAGACCGCATTGATTCGCCAGAACACTCACCACGAATTCCCATCCGCCGACGTCATAGTCGTCCCGAGTGCTCGGAAACTTGGCGATCCACAGATGACCATTCTTGTCAGCAACACTGGCCTTGGGCCTGGCACCGCCCAATGAACCACCGGGTGCGATCAACATTCTCAGCCACTCGCGCCCATCGAGTGACGTGTTGTCTGGATCGTTTTCCAACGCTCGACTTGCCTGCTCCAGCGCGCGTAATTCGACAAAGGGAGGTGCTGCCAATCCGTCTCGATCATCCAGAAAATTGCCTTCGTCATTGAGCTTGTAGCGAATAGCGCCGACTCGATAGCGGTCATGAACGCCTAACAGGAAATCCGACTCATAGAGCTTGGTACCCTTCGGGGCCAAGCCGTCGCGGATGTCCCGTTCCAGTCGGCGTTTCATCAGCAATTGACCCCAGCGATCCGGGCTTGAGTCGGCAAAAACGCCGAAGCGGGTCTGGTGCTGTTCTGGGAACTGTCGCCCTTCGAAGAGTTTGATGCGGGGATCCAGCGTCGTGAAATTCAACTCGGGATCGGCCAAAGCAGCAGTGTCGTACTCAAACTCGAACACGTTAGTGGAGCGAGCCTTTCCGGCATGAAGAAACCCAAGACGCCTTGGTCTTTGCAGGGTTTCCCAATCGGCATACACCGCGATCAGTGTCATTTTTAATCCGTCTCAGGTTTAGATTTTTTCTTGGTAAACAAATTGGAGAAAGAGTGGGTGTTCAGTGGGAAATCAACCTCAAGATCCGAATCGGAGATGGGGCTTTCCGGTGCTTGCGTCGTCCGGTCTTGAATGGGTGACGATGCTTTCGTTGGAGCCACGTTGCGCACTCGTCGGTGTTTACTGGTTGCGGCGCTCGCTCGTGGGGTTAATTGCGCGTCTTGCAGTTGGCGTCCCAACTCATCCGTTGCGGCGAGCTTGCTCAAGTCTTTCTCCAGGCCCAGAACCTGCATCACGGACGTATAGGCCCCCATCGTCACGCCTGAACCGCCGGACTCCAACGAGCGTAGCGTTGTCAGAGACATGCCTGCTCTCTCAGCCACTTGCTTGGCTGTCAGCTTGCGACGTAGCCGAGCGAGTTTGAGTCGTTCTCCAAACTCGGCGAGCAACCTGGATGCGGCCGGCAACAGGGGTGCTGTTTTTTTAGCCATGTGCCATTATTCCTTCGTTTTTAGGCCTTAACTGCCAGAATAATAGCACTTATATGGTGATTTGCTGGGCCGCCCCAACGTGTAGCAAGGCCCTCTCTGCTAGTACGGCCACTCCAGATATAGGTGGGAGGCGGTTAGTAGAACTGCCATTATTCCAACTTAAATCGCAAAAAACAGCCAGAATATTACCACTTAAGTGGTCGGCTAGATCTCTTCCAGAGCTTTTGTATCCCACCGTTGCAACTTTGATCGTTCCAAGGTCTGAGTGGGAATGCAGCCCGGGACGCACTGCGTCCCAAGAGCTGAACGCGGAGCGTCCGTAGAGGCATTCTCACGCAGAGCGTGGGAACGATCTCCAGGCCGCGTCAGGCCGGGGCTTTCCAGTTCAGCATGCGTTGTTGGGCGACTTTTAGCAGGTCGCAGCCGTCCTGGGTCAGAAGGTAGAGCGCGTGGGTGATGTGGGGGATGTCTTTGAGGTCGCCTTGCTCGAAGCCTTGGCAGTGCAGGGTTTGGAGCAGTTCGCTGGAGGCTCGGATGCGCTGGAGGGCCGCTTCGAGGATGTCTTGGGGGTTGGCTTCTGTGTCGATGATCAGGGGCGGGGAATCGGTGAGGTTGGTTTGGAGTGGGCGGTAGCGATTTGGAAACGGATTTAGAGTTTGCATATGAATGACTCGGTTTGTTGTTAAGTAACCGCCAGCACCGTGACCAAACGATGGGAGGCGGACTGTGCGCAGGTTTGGTCAACCGAGAACAACAACCCGGCTCGCCCGAAGGCGTCCCGCACACAGCCGCCATAGCAATGCACTGCGAGGACATAGATGTCCGCGGCGCGAATGATGGCACACATGTGTGCGTTGTTCTCAGGTGACCAAACCTGATCGCTGATTTTGCAGCGATGACGAGACAGTAAATGTTTATATCCAGGTAGCGATAGGCGACAAGGCGTCTGTGGTTGTAGGAAGGGGATGAAGATTTAATAGGCCGTTGCTGACGGAGCTATCCCTTCAAATCGGGCGTTTTTTTCATCAGCCGCACCGCGTTATCGTTCTTCGCGGGCAAGCCTCGCTCCTACAGCGGGTTGGTGGTTTTCGGTAGTCGCTGTCGGGCCACCTCGAGCAGGTCGTGTCCGTCCTGGGTCAGCAGGTACAGCGCGCTGACGATGTTGGGAATATCACTCGCGTCGGCCTGTTTGAAGCACAGGCAATACAGTGTTTCGAGCAGGTCGCTGGCGGCGCGGATGCGTTGGTGGGCGGCGTCGAGGATTTCGTGAGGGTCGGCTTCGGTGTCGATGACCAGCACGGGGGTGTCGCTGTAGCTTGTCCTGAGGGGGCGGTAGCGGTCTGTGAGCGGATCGGGGTTGTTCATCGAGGTCAGTCCTGTGGGGAAGTCGGGCAGTCTCGCCGGCAGGCCGACACACTGTTTCAGCCTCGCCGGAAACTATAGAAGGGGGAGGCACCAGGGGACAAGACGGCCGCGATGGACAGGTTTTGTAGGGGGTTTACCGGCCCTTTGGGATTCGGCCTACAGGTTTGCGCGGTTTTTTACAGCAGATTCCCTGGAGGTGAAAAATCCCACGGGTTTGTCAGGCAGAGCGCGACACCCCTCGGTATGGCGCGCGCCGGACTGTGTACGACTTTTCTAAAGTGTCTGGTCGTGATTGTTGGCTGGGGGCTGGCGTGAGGCCGCTTCAAGGTCCATCAATCCTCTACCGTACGCTTCACTGTTGGCATAGATGCCAGTCCGGTTCGCCGTTGCCAGCAGGCGTTCGCGCACTTGCTGCGCGGTAAGCTCGGGATAGCGGCTGTGCAATGCCGCCAGAGCACCACTGACCAGCGCGGCAGCCGGTGAGGTGCCTGCGGTCTGTACGTATTGCCCGTCCTTGCTGGTGGTCAGCAGGCCTTGCCCTGCGCCGGAATCGCCACCCGGTACGGCGATGCACCAGGCTGCCGCCACGCCGCAGTAGTTGGACTTGGCGTTGATGCCGCTGCCGTCGCTTTTCAATGCCACCACAGCGATCCAGCCCTTTTCCAGTTCGGGCAGGGCGAGTGGCAAGCCGGGTTCGGCCAGGGGTTCTCGTTTCAGTTCGTTACCGGTCGGGAACACGAATACCGCGCCGTCCCGGACCAGTTTTCGCGCGGTCACCAACGACTCTGGCATGACCTGGTTGTAGCGTGCCTCGTTGATCTCGGTCGCCGGGATGGCATTGGCCCACGAGTTGTTGAGAATGCGCGCGCCCTTGTCGAAACCGGTTTGCCAGGATTGTGCAATCTCACTGTCAAAGAAAAATGGCTCGTTGTCGTCGCCAAAACGAAAGGGGATCAGTTGTGCGTTGAACGCAACGCCGTGCATGCCATGGTCATCCTTGTTGGCCGCGAGAATGCCGGCCATCTGGGTGCCGTGACCGATCCGGTCGAGGGTGCCGACCTTGTTCTCGACATAATCGAAGCCCGGGTCTCGGATTCTTCCCTGAAATGCTGGCAGGCTACTGTTCAGGCCTGAGTCGACCAAGGCTACGGCCACGCCCTGGCCGGTGCCGCCACGGGCATAAAGGGTTGAAGCGTGAATGACTGCCAGGCCCTTCTGGGCTCGATACTCCGGTGTTTCGAACCGGGTCGGATCGATGGCGGGTTGCACAGGGTTTGTGAGACAGCCACTTAAGAGCAATGGCAGCGCCAGCGCAGGGGCAAGTGAAAAGCCGGATAGTTGAAGCATGGTCGTTCCTTGATGGATATCCGCGCGCATCGGATGTCCTGCCGTGATTAAATTTCGCGCAAAGTGGTTTATTCGAAGGTGAACCTTACCGGTGGAATCGGGCGCACGGGATGGCGGCAAAGTGCCTCGATTGTTTCGACCTGCGGCGAAGGTTGACCCAATGGACGCTGTATCATCCCGTATCGTTTTTGCCCCAGACCTTTTCTCGACTCGCTGCGATTGCCGGCTAGGCTTTTGGCATCGCAGCAGTCAATGGAGTGACAGCTTATGCACAACACCCTGGAACAGGTTTTCGGTTATCCACAGTTTCGGCCCGGCCAGGAAGCGGCGGTCAGCGCGGTGTTGGCCGGGCGCTCGGCGGCGGCGATTTTTCCGACTGGCTCCGGCAAGTCGCTTTGCTACCAATTGCCCGCCTTGATGCTGCCGCACCTGACGTTGGTGGTCTCGCCGTTGCTGGCGCTGATGCAGGATCAATTGGCGTTCCTGCAACGCCACGGCATTGCGGCGGGCAGTATCGATTCGGCCCAGAGCCGCGAGGATGCCAGCGATGTGATGGCCAGGGCGAAGTCCGGCGAGCTGAAGATTTTGATGATTTCCGTGGAGCGCCTGAAAAACGAACGTTTCCGCAATTTCCTGCAGCAGGTGCCGATCTCGCTGCTGGTGGTGGACGAGGCCCACTGTATTTCCGAGTGGGGCCACAACTTCCGCCCCGACTACCTCAAGCTTCCCGACTACCAGCGCCAGTTCAACATCCCTCAGGCGCTGCTGCTGACCGCTACTGCGACACCCAAGGTGATCGCCGACATGGAGGCGAAATTCGCCATCGCCCCGGACGATGTGGTGGCCACCGGCTTCTATCGGTCCAACCTCAATCTATTGGTGGAGCCGGTGCGCGGGCAGGACAAACGCCGGCGTCTTGTCGAGTGGATGAGCCAACGTCCCGGCCAGCCGAGCATTGTCTACGTCACCCTGCAGAAAACGGCCGAGCACATCGCCGAACACTTGGGCCGCAACGGCATTCAGGCCGAGGCCTACCACGCCGGCCTGCCACATGAGCAACGGGAAGCGATACAGAAGCGATTCATGGGCGGACAGTCCAATTGCATCGTCGCCACCATCGCCTTCGGCATGGGCATCGACAAGAGTGACATCCGCAACGTGGTGCATTTCGACCTGCCTAAATCCATCGAAAACTACAGCCAGGAAATCGGCCGCGCCGGGCGTGATGGAGAGCCGTCCGACTGCCTGGTGTTGGCCAACCGCGACAGCCTCAACGTGCTGGAAAATTTCGTCTACGGCGACACGCCGGAACTGGAGGGCATCCGGTGCGTGCTGGACGAGTTGCAAGCCGCCGCGCCCGAAGGGCAATGGGAGTTTTTGCTGGGGCCGTTGGCGGATCAGAGCAACATTCGCCAGTTACCGCTCAAGACCTTGCTGGTGCAGTTGGAGCTGCGCGGGATCATCGCGCCGCGTTATGCCTATTACGCCGAATACCGCTTCAAGTATGTGCAGGAACCCGAGTTCTTGCTGGCTCGTTTCGAGGGGGAGCGCAGGGATTTCGTCGCGGCGATCATCCAGACCTCCACCCGTGCGCGGACCTGGGCTACGGTGAATTTCGATGCGCTGTACCAGCAGCATCAAGCCGAGCGCAATCGAGTGGTCAGGGCGCTGGATTATTTCCAGGAGAAGGGTTGGATTGAGCTTGAAAGCAAGCAGATGACCGATGTCTACAGCCTGCTGCAAACGGATTTCGACAGCGAGGCCCTGAGCGCTGAGCTGCACGCTTGTTTCACCCAGCATGAACGCACGGAAATCGCGCGGATTCACGCCATGCTCGAGCTGTTCGCCACCGACCATTGCCTGGGGTATCGCCTGGCGGCGTACTTCGGTGACGAAAATGCGCCGCGCCAATGCGGGCATTGTTCGGTGTGTCACGGGCAGGTGGCTCGACTGCCGGCACCACCAGAGCTACCGGCGCTTGTGGATAAAAACTTCGAGGCGTTGTGCGCCAATTTTATCCACAGGCATGAGCAGTACACCGGCAGCGTGCCATCGGCCGAGCGTGTGACGCGGTTTTTGTGCGGGATCAGCGTTCCGCTGTTTACCAAGCTCAAGGCCAGGTCCATTTCGGGGTTTGCGGCGCTGGAGGACTATCCCTATGCCGAAGTGCGGGAATGGGCTGAAGCGCACCTTTCTGGAGACCCGGCAGGGCGATCACTGGAGGCCGGCGCGGTTGATCGGTGAGTTGGCGGCGCAGAGGAAAGGGTTTGCTGACATGTGATTTATATGGCGCCTGTGAGGGCCTCTTCGCGAGCAAGCTCGCTCCCACACTTGAACTTTGCCAGACACAAGATGTGGGTACACAGGAGATTTAATGTGGGAGCGAGCTTGCTCGCGATGAATACGACGCGGTTTTCACCTTAAACTCGCAATCCAACGCCAGGAACCGACACTGATGTCTACCCCGATGCCTCAACGCACCGACTATCTCCACTTTCAACCCATCACCACCCGCTGGCATGACAACGATGCCTATGGCCACATCAATAACGTCACCTACTACAGTTTCTTCGACACGGCGGTGAATACCTATCTGATCGAAGTTGGCGGCCTGGATATCCATGACGGCGAAGTCGTGGGCTTTGTGGTGAGTTCGGCCTGTGACTACTTTGCCTCCATCGCCTTCCCTGACTGGATCGAGATCGGTTTGCGCGTCGGCAAGTTGGGCAGTAGCTCGGTTCAGTATGAACTGGCGGTGTTCAAGGTCGGGGAGGCGGAAGCCTGCGCGGCGGGGTGTTTTGTTCATGTGTTCGTGGATCGGACATCGAATCTGCCGGTGGCGATTCCTGCCGCGTTGCGCGGGTCGCTGGAGCGGTTGGTGGTTTGACGCGCAAAAAAAATCGCAGCCATTGGGCTGCGATTTTTTGATCTACCTGGCAGTGGAGCTGTTCAGGCCTCAGTGATGACGGTATTTCTTGTGGTGTTTGCGATGCCCATAGGCATGGCCACGACCCGGGTGACCGTCCCGGTAGTAGCGACGGTCATCGCCGCCACGATGGGAGCGACGATCATCATCGTCGTCATCGCTCTTGTTGCCCATGTAGTTACCCAGCGCGCCACCGGCGCCGCCACCTGCTGCGGAGCCGATCAGGCTGCCGGTGGTGCCGCCCATGCTGCGGCCGACCACGTTACCGCCTGCTGCGCCCAACGCACCACCGATGGCGGCTTCGCCACGGCTGCGTTTGTCTGCGCCGACTGCGCTACCACCCGCGCCGCCCAGGGCCGCGCCAATGGTGGAACCTGTACTGCCGCCTAACGACTGACCGACGACCGAGCCCAAAACCCCGCCCAATGCGCCGCCCACACCTGCTTCGGTGGTGCCGCCGGCAGAAGCGAAGCCACTGATCAGGCCAAGGGACAACAAGAGAATCGAGGAGAACTTCATAGAGAAACCTCAAGGGGATGACGGCGCGATCCTGAGGCTGTGTCATGGTTGTTACAATCGAAATCCGACGAGTAACACGACTTCAACACATTTCTATAAGTTACTGTTTTTTAGGCGGAACTTAACTGTTTTTCGCCGGTCTTTAGTTACTTCGGAATGGCCGTTTTTGGGAAAAAACGGCCTTTTTTGTGGGCGATTGGAAAGTAATTGATCCGGAAGATTCGTTGAATGTTCCATCGCCTTCGCGAGCAAGCCCGCTCCCACAGTTGACCGAGTTCTTCCAGAAAGAACGCTATCGAATGTGGGAGCGGGCTTGCTCGCGAATAGGCCGGCTCAGGCGCCGCGTTAAGCCGACCTGGCCATGATCAGCCCAGTCTCACTCGCCGCTTCCAACCGGATCGCCACAAACTTCGACGTCGGCGTATGGCTGCCATCCCCGATGCTTTCCAGCGGTACCAGCGGATTCACTTCCGGATAGTAAGCCGCCGCTTGCCCGGCAGGGATATCAAACGCCAGCAGTGTGAAGCCTTTCACCCGGCGCTCGCGGCCATCATCCCAGATCGAAACAATGTCAGCCTTCTGCCCTGGTTTGAACCCCAGGCGAATGATGTCGGCCTCGTTTACAAACAAGACGTCCCGTTGACCTTTCACCCCGCGATAACGGTCATTGAGGCCATAAATAGTGGTGTTGTACTGATCGTGGGAACGCATTGACTGCATGATCAGATCCGGCAACACCCCGGTGGCACGAGTGCGTTCGTGCACCAGATCCTCGGGCAGGATATTCGGGCGGAAATTCGCCCGCCCGGATGGCGTAGTCCAGCGACGGGCGGCGGCGCTGTTGCCCAGGTAGAAACCGCCTGGATTGCGGATCTTCTCGTTGAAGTCGCGAAAGCCGGGAATCGTGTCGGCGATCAGGTCGCGGATACGGCCGTAATCGGCCACCAGCCAGTTCCAGTCCACCGGTTTGCTGCCCAGGGTCGCGGCAGCGATACCCGCGATGATCGCCGGCTCCGAACGCATCTGGTTCGACAGCGGCTGCAACTGACCGTTTGAGGCGTGGACCATGCTGAACGAGTCTTCAACGGTCACCGCTTGCGCGCCTTCGGTCTGGATGTCGATGTCGGTGCGGCCCAGGCACGGCAGGATCAGCGCGTCCTTGCCATGGGCCAGATGGCTGCGATTGAGCTTGGTGCTGATCTGTACGGTCAGGTCGCAATTGGCCAGGGCCTGGAAGGTGCGGGTGCTGTCCGGTGTGGCTTGGGCGAAGTTACCGCCCAGGCCGATGAACACTTTAGCCCGGCCATCGGCCATGGCGTGGATCGCCTCGACCACGTTGTGGCCATTGTCCCGTGGCACCTTGAACTGGAAGCGACGCTCCAGCGAGTCGAGGAAGGCCACCGGCGGGCATTCGTTGATGCCCATGGTCCGGTCGCCCTGCACGTTACTGTGGCCACGCACGGGGCACAGGCCGGCGCCCGGCCGGCCGATGTTGCCGCGCAGCAGCATCAGGTTGGCAATTTCCTGGATGGTCGCCACCGAATGGCGATGCTGGGTGATGCCCATGGCCCAGCACATGATCACGTTCTTGCCCTTGGCGTACATGCGAGCGGCTTGCTCGATCTCCACCAGCGTCAGGCCGGACTGCTCGACGATTTGCGCCCAGGAGGTATCGTCAATGACGCCGAGGTATTCCAGCACGTTGACGCTGTGTTCATTGAGAAAATCGTGGTCAAACACCGCAGGCTCGCCTGCCTTCTGTGCATCGCGCTCCCATTGCAGCAGGAATTTCGCCATGCCGCGCAGGATTGCCATGTCGCCGCCCAGCGCCGGACGGAAGTAGGCGGTGTTGGTCGGCTTGTCGCCATTGGTGAGCATTTCAATCGGGTGCTGCGGGTGCTGGAAGCGCTCCAGTCCCCGCTCTTTCAATGGGTTGACGCAGACCACTTGAGCGCCGCGTTTCACTGCTTCGCGCAACGGTTCGAGCATCCGCGGATGGTTGGTGCCCGGGTTCTGGCCCCAGACAAAAATCGCATCGGCGTGTTCGAAGTCGTTGAAGGTCACGGTGCCTTTGCCGACGCCGACACTTTGCGCCAACGCCACACCGCTGGCCTCGTGGCACATGTTCGAGCAGTCGGGGAAATTGTTGGTGCCGTAGGCGCGCACGAACAGCTGATACAAGTACGCCGCTTCGTTGCTGGCTCGGCCCGAGGTGTAGAACTCGGCCTGATCCGGGCTCGACAGCCCTTGCAAGTGTTTACCGATCAGCGCGAATGCCGCTTCCCAGCTGATCGGCTTGTAGCGATCGGTCTCGGCGTCGTAGCGCATCGGCTCGGTCAGACGGCCCTGATATTCCAGCCAATAGTCGCTCTGTTCCAGCAACGAAGTGACGCTGTGCTTCGCGAAGAACGCGCCATCGACACGCCGTTTGGTCGCTTCCCAGTTCACCGCCTTGGCGCCGTTCTCGCAGAACATCACCAGGCCCTTTTCCGGAGAATCGCCCCACGCGCAACCGGGGCAGTCGAAACCGCCGTTCTGGTTGGTCTTGAGCATGATGCGCAGGTTTTTCAGTGCGTTGTCGCTGGTCAACCAGGCCTGGGCCACGCTGATCAGTGCGCCCCAGCCACCGGCCGGGCCTTTGTAGGGCTTATAGCGGGGGACGGGTTTCTGGTCGGCTTGACGATGTTGACTCACGCTTGATTCTCCAATGCCGGGCTGTAGACCCGGGGCGCACTTTTTTGCGGCAGGTGGATGAGATTGAGGTTATGGCGGCGGGCCCATTGCACGGCAAGGCCCGTGGGCGACGACAGGCTGACCAGGGTCTGGATGCCGGCGCGCAATACTTTCTGGATCAATTCAAGGCTGCAACGGCTGGTGACAATCGCCAGGCCGCCAGTAGTGGGGATCTTTTGCCGGATCAACCCGCCGATCAGCTTGTCGAGGGCGTTGTGCCGGCCGATGTCTTCACGGCCCAGCAGCAATTCGCCCCTGGCGTCCATGAACACCGCCGCGTGCACCGCGCCGCTGTACTGGCCGAGCGGCTGGAACGCGCTGATGCGTTGGCGCAGGCCATCGAGCCATTCGGCGGGCGGCAAGGGTGCGCCGGACAACACTTTGAGGTCTGGTAATGCCTGCTCGAGCGCTTCTACACCGCAAAGCCCGCAACCGCTGGTGCCGGCCAGTTGCCGACGCTGCTGCTTGAGGTTCCAGAAGGCTCGATTGGCGATAGTCACTTGCGCGTACTGCGCCGAACCCGAACCGCTGAGTTGCAAGTCGTAGATGTCGGTGGCGTCTTCGATGATGCCGCTGCCGAGGCTGAAGCCGACGATGAAATCCTCGAGATCCGTCGGCGTCACCAGCATCACGGCCTGGCTGATGCCGTTATAGGCAATCGCCAGCGCGACTTCCTCGGCCAGCGCGGTGCTGTCCGATTCGGCACTTTGGGTTTCGGTATGGCGAAGGTTGCTGTAGCTATAGGTCTGGCTGGCAGCGGGCGCGGGCGTTTCGAGGGCAGGCGCCGCGCAGACAGGGCGCTTGGCGTTCATGGCATCACCGACGGTTTGAATAGCTTTAAGCCTATGCGCGTCAAGTTGTCGCGTCTAATCGCTATTACTGATCCGCCGATAGATGGCGTCGATCAAGAGTCTTTCGGCGATTTCTGATAGATCGCGAAACAGGCTTCTGCCAATGCCGAACGCGGTGCGCTGCGACGCATGATCAGTCCCAGTTTGCCGAGGGTCTGTGCGTGTTCGATGGGCTGCAGGCGCAGATGATCAGTGAGTTTTTCCAGGCCGCCATCCAGCGGCATCACCGCACAGCACAGGCCTCCGTGCACGGCCTGGAGCAGTTGATGCACGGCATCGGTCTGCAACAAAGGCTGCGGGGTGAGGCCGCGGCTGTGGAAGTTGTGGTCGATGGACTGACGAAAATGCATGCCGCTGGTGAGCATGCCCAAGGGTAATTCGATCAACGATTCCCAGCTCAGCGCGGACTCGCCGAAATTGTAGAAGCGTTGATCGTAGAGCAGGCCCATGCGGGTTTCGCTGAACGCCAGGGAATCGAAGCGCTCACCGTCCAGGCGTTCCAGGTACGAGACGCCAATGTCCAGGCGGTTGTTCGCCAGTTGTTCGAGGATCTGTTCGGAACTCAGGGCCGACAGTTCGAAGCGCAGGTTGGGGTGATCGGCGTGCAGCCGTTGCATCAGGGGCACTGGATCGTAGCTCGACAGTGGCACGACGCCCAGCCGCAGGGTGCCGACCAGGTTGCCGCGACAGGCTGCCGCTTCGGCCTGCAAGCCGTCGCAGGCTGCCAGTACGGTGCGTGCCCAGGCCAGCACCCGCTCGCCCGGTGCGGTGAAACCTTCGAAGCGCTGGCCACGGTTGACCAATGGCAACTCGAGCTCTTCTTCGAGGCTGCGCAGGCGCATGGACAGGGTCGGCTGGGTGATGTGACAGCGCGCGGCGGCCTGGCCGAAATGTCGGGTTTCGTCGAGGGCGATGAGGAATTTCAGCTGCTTGATGTCCATCTTCGCTCCAGGGCGCGGTCAAGCTCCAGATTCTAGCAAGCGGCGTCATTGGTCGGGTGGCAATCGCGGTCTGCCGGTGTGGTCTAATCTTTTGCCTCTGGACACCCAATCCCAAGGAGAGAACACGATGAGCCTTTTCAGCTTTTTGAAAGAAGCCGGTGAAAAAATCCTCGATGCGCTGACGCCGGACAAGGCCGAGGCCAACAGCGAGAAACTGACCCAGCATGTGAAGGACGCACTGACGGGAATCGACACTTCCAAGATTCAAGTGAAAGTCGAGGGCGAGAAAATCATTGCCACCGGTGAGGCCGCCAGTCAGGAAGAGAAGGAAAAAATCCTTCTGGCACTGGGTAATGTGGCCGGTATCAGCGGTGTGGATGACCAGATCACGGTGACTGGACCTGTGGCCGCACCGGCGAAGTTTGTCACGGTCGAGAAAGGCGACACGCTCAGTGCCATTTCCAAGCGTGTGTATGGCGATCCGAACAAATATCAAAAGATCTTCGAGGCCAACAAGCCGATGCTCAAGGATCCGAACAAGATCTATCCGGGGCAGTCGTTGCGGATTCCTGACTAGGGCTCAAGTCCGTGTGATGGCCTTCGCGGGCAAGTCCCAATGCCATGTGGGAGCGGGCTTGCTCGCGAAGACGACGGCCCAGTCAATATTGATGTCGCCTGACACACCGCTTTCGCGAGCAAGCCCGCTCCCACAGGGAATTGTGTCGTTCACGAAGGATGCAAACGACATAGATCCTGTGGGAGCGGGCTTGCCCGCGATGCAGACAACTCGGTCTAAAGCCCTGCAATGAGCTCCCGATAATCCCCAACCGCCGCAAACTCCGCCGTGTCCTTCGGCCCCTTGCGACTGTCCGGCTCGCTCACCGCCAACAAATGCGCCACACCAAAATCCCGCGCGCTGCGCAGGATCGGCAAGGTGTCGTCGATAAACAGGCTGCGCGCCGGATCGAAACCGATGTCCGCCTGCAAGGCATCCCAGAACTGCGGGTTTTCCTTGGCGAAACCGTAATCGTGAGAACTGATCAAACGCTCGAAGTACGGCGCCAGTTCGATTCTTTCCAGCTTCAGTGACAATGAATCGCGGTGGGCATTGGTGATCAACACCACACGTTTGCCAGCCTGTTTGATCGCCGCCAGGAACGTGTCCGCATCCGGGCGCAGGGCGATCAGGTGAGCGGTTTCCAGTTTGAGTTCGCGCACCGACAGCTGCAGTTCGGCGCTCCAGAAGTCCAGGCAGTACCACTGCAACTGGCCGGCATGGCGTTCGAACAGTGGCTGCAATTCCATCTCGGCCATGGCCCGGCTTACCCCGTGCAACTCGGCGTAACGCTGTGGCAGGTGCTCCATCCAGAAATGGTTGTCGAAGTGCAGGTCCAGCAGCGTACCGTCCATGTCCAGCAGAACGGTGTCGATGTTGTGCCAGGGCAGCAGTGACATAAAAAACTTCTCCAGCGGTAAAAAAGATATCCAGGGTCAACAATCAGGATAGGCCGGGTATAGTAACCCGCTATCACCCAGGAGCCGCTCATGCGCCAGAAACCCACCATCCTCGCCCGCGAGATTGTTGCCACCAGCCGTTTATTCTGCGTCGAAGCGGTGCAGTTGCGCTTTTCCAACGGTGTAGAGCGCACTTATGAGCGACTGGTCGGCAAGGGCGCCGGGTATGGCGCAGTGATGATCGTAGCGATGCTGGATGCAGACCACGCGGTGCTGGTGGAAGAGTATTGCGGCGGCACCGATGAATATGAGTTGTCCCTGCCCAAGGGTTTGATCGAGCCGGGCGAGGACGTGCTGGCGGCGGCCGAGCGTGAGCTCAAGGAAGAGGCCGGGTATGGCGCGCGGCAACTCGAGCATTTGACCGAGTTGTCGTTGTCACCCGGTTACATGAGCCAGAAGATTCAGGTGGTGCTGGCCACCGACCTGTATGAAGAACGTCTTGAAGGCGACGAGCCTGAGCCAATGGGCGTGGACAAGATCAACCTGCGTGAACTGTCGGCATTGGCGCAGAATCCGCGATTCACCGAGGGTCGTGCCTTGGCGTCGCTGTATCTGGCCCGTGATCTGCTGACTCAGCGCGGGGTATTTGTGCCATGAATTTCCCTCATTCGCTGATGGCGCCGGTGGTCGAGCTGGCATTGAAGGCTGGTGAGTCGATCCTGCCGTTCTGGCGCACAGGCACTGCCGTGACCGCCAAGGCTGACGACTCTCCGGTCACTGCCGCAGACCTGGCCGCCCACCATGTGATTCTGGCCGGGCTGACCGCGCTGGATCCGACTATCCCGGTATTGTCTGAAGAGGATGCCAACATCCCACAGAGCGTACGCGCCGGCTGGCAGCGCTGGTGGCTGGTGGACCCGCTGGACGGGACCAAGGAGTTCATCGCCGGCAGCGAAGAATTTACCGTCAACATCGCGTTGATCGAGCAGGGACGGGTGGTGTTTGGCGTGGTGTCGATGCCGACCAACGGCCGCTTCTATGTCGGTGGCGCGGGGCTGGGCGCCTGGCGTGGCGACAAGGGTAGCGAGCCGTCGCCGATTCAGGTGCGTGACGTTCCAGCGATGGGCGAAGCGTTCACGGTGGTGGCCAGTCGTAGGCATTCGAGTCCGGAGCAGGAGCGCTTGCTGGCCGGGTTGAGCGACAGCCTGGGTGAACTGCAATTGGCCAATATCGGCAGTTCGCTGAAGTTTTGTTTGTTGGCGGAAGGGGCTGCGGATTGTTATCCGCGCCTGGCGCCGACTTCGCAGTGGGACACGGCGGCGGCGCAGGGGGTGCTGGAAGGGGCAGGAGGCGAGGTGCTGGATTTGCACGGTCAGCCGTTCTGCTATCCGGCGCGGGAGTCGTTGTTGAATGAGTATTTCCTGGCGCTGCCGGCCAAGGCTGCATGGCGGGAAAAACTGCTGGAGCTGGCTCGGTCCTGACTGGGACGAGATAACTTGCCCAAATGCCAGCCAGTTTTATGAACCAATGTCGGATCGCCGCACCGCCGCTCCCACAGGTTTTGTGGTGTTCCGATTTACCTGTGCAGCACGTACTGCCCGGTAAACGTCACCGCGTCCTCCTCACTCCCTGCATTCACAATCCGTGAATGCAGGGTCAACCGCGCCCGGCCATAGCGTTCATACATCGCCACAAACCTCTTCCAGACCGCCGCGCTCGGCGCTTGGCAAATCGCGGTGGCATCGCTGGTCACCGGCAGCGGATAGCTGATGTGCCCTTCCTGAATCACGATATGCCCGTCTTCGATGCCGGTTTCACGCAGGCGTAAATGCAGCCAGCCCCAACCGGCCAGCACTGCGCCGCAATACAGGCTGCCGCCGAACATGGTGCTCTTATGGTTGACATTGGCTTCCAGCGGCAGGTGCAGGCGCAGTTGCTGGTCGTGCCAGTCGAGTACTTTGAGGCCCATGTCCCGCGTCAGGGGAATGTCGTGGTGAAGGATCGATTCCAGGTGACGGCTGTCGCGGTTCATTACGGGCCTCAGGCATGGAGATGATGGTTTGACGGTAGCTCAGTCGAGCTCGTCGTGGGTGGTGTGGGTGCTGTCGGCGAAGTTCAGCCCGTGCTTGCGCAGTTTGTCGTGCAGGGTTTTGCGCGGAATGCCCAAGGCTTCGGCGAGGCTGCGCACGGAAGTGTGAGAGCGCGCCAGTTCCGCGGCAATCAGGCTCTTTTCGAAGTGTTCGACTTGCTCGCTGAGACCGCCGCTGACCACCTCTACCGTCCTGCCAGCAGCAGCGTCAGGCGCGCTGTTGTCCAGCGCAAGTTCCAGGCCCAGGGCAAAGCGTTCGGCAGCGTTCTGCAGTTCACGCACGTTGCCAGGCCAGGCGTGGCGCAGCAGCAGGGCCCGTTGTCCCGGTTGCAGTTCGTGGGGTGGCAAGCCATGGCGGGCACTGGCTTCATCGGCGAAATGCTGGAACAGCATCAACGCATCTTCACCACGCTCACGCAGGGGCGGAATGCGCAGCGGCGCAACGTTCAGGCGGTAATACAAGTCGGCACGGAAGCGCCCCTGGTCGGCAGACTGGCGCAGGTCCTCCTTGGTCGCGGCGATGATGCGGATGTCCAGCGGGATCAGCTGGTTACCGCCCAGGCGCTCGACTACGCGCTCCTGCAGCATGCGCAGCAATTTCACCTGCACATCCAGGCTCATGCTTTCGATTTCATCGAGGAACAGCGTGCCGCCGTTGGCGAATTCGAACTTGCCGATACGGCGTTTCTGCGCGCCGGTAAAGGCGCCAGGCTCGTGGCCGAACAGCTCGCTTTCAACCACTGACTCGGCCAGGGCTCCTGCGTTGATTGCCACGAACGGACCGTTACGCCGACTCGACAGGTCATGCAGCGCCCTGGCTACCACTTCTTTACCGGCACCGGTTTCGCCGAGGATCAGCACGTCGGCCTTGGTCGCCGCCAATGCCCCGATCTGTTCGCGCAGGCGCAGCATCGGCGCCGATTGCCCGACCAGTCGCGCGCTCAGTTCATTACGATCGCTCAGCGCCAGACGCAGGCTGCGGTTGTCCAGCACCAGTCGGCGCAAGGCCAGCGCGCGACGTACGCTATCGAGCAGCGCGTCACTGGCGAAGGGTTTTTCCAGAAAATCATAGGCCCCGGCGCGCATGGCTTGCACCGCCAGCGGCACATCGCCGTGACCGGTAATCAGCAGCACCGGCAGCTCCGGGTCCTGGGCGTGAAGTTCGGTCAGCAGTTCGATACCGTCCATGCCGGGCATACGGATGTCACTGACGACCACGCCGGGCCAGTCGCGCTCCAGTTGCCCGGCCAGGCCCTTGGCTTCGGCGAGCGGCAGGATCTTCAGGCCGGCGAGATCCAGGGTCTGGCTCAGGGCCTGGCGCAGGTGGGGATCGTCGTCGATCAACACGACCTGGATGCGGTTGTCGATGGTCATTCACTTCGGTCCTCGGACGGTTGCAGGCTCACGCCCGGTGCGCCTGGGCGCAACTTCAGGGTAATCAGGGCGCCGCCTTCCTTGTGGTTGGAGAACGACAGTTCACCGCCAAAGGCGCGCATCAGGGTTTCGCAGATCGCCAGCCCCAACCCAAGGCCCTGAGTACGGGTCTTGGTGGTGTAGAACGGCTCGCTGGCGCGACCCAGTGCCTCCAGGCAAAAGCCTGGGCCATTGTCGCGAATGTACAGAGTGACGCCGTCGGCGGTTGATTGGGCACTCAACCAGAGTTTACGCGGCGGACCTTTTTCCGTCAGGGCATCGAGGGCATTGGCCAATAAGTTGCCGAGCACCTGGCGCAGACGGGTTTCCCCGGCCTCGACCCACAGGGCGGCGGCCGGCAAATCGCGGATCAGTTCGACTTCCATGCTGCGTCGGCGCTTGGCCAGCAGTGCCAGGGCATCGTCCAGCGCCGGTTGCAGGGCGACACTTTCCGGGGCGTGGCGATCACGCCGGGCGAAGGCGCGCAGGTGAGCAATGATCGAGGCCATGCGCCCGGTCAGTTCGCTGATCAACTTGAGGTTGCCGCGGGCATCGTCGGTGCGCTGGTGATCCAGCAGTACTTCGGCGTTCTCTGCGTAACTGCGGATCGCGGCGAGCGGTTGATTGAGTTCGTGGCTGATGCTCGCCGACATCGTGCCCAGCGCCGACAACTTGCCGGCCTGCACCAGATCGTCCTGGGCGCGAACCAGTTCCTGTTGGGCCTGTTCGCGCTCGAGCACTTCTTCTTTCAATCGTCGGTTGAGGCCTTCCAGGTCGCTGGTCCGCTCGGCTACCCGACCTTCCAGTTCGCGGCGGGCCTTGGCTTCGAAAGCGATCCGCTCCAGGTAATGGCGCCGGCGCTGCATCATCAGGCCGAGTAACAGCATCAACACCAACAGTGTCGCGCCACCGATGGCGACCACGGTGCGCACCGGGCGATCGATCAGGGTTCGGGGGGCGAGGATGCTGACGTTCCAACCGGTTTCTTCGATCTGTTGGGTCTGAGTCAGCCAGGCGTCGGGGTTGAGATTCAACGGTTTTGGATCGCGGGTCGGATAGGGTTGCATCGCGATGATGGCCTTGCGCTCTTCGTCACTCAATGGACGGGTCGAGCGGAATCGCCACTCAGGCCGTGAAGTGAGAATGACCACACCGTTATGGTCCGTCAGCAGCAGTTGTTCCGGGGTTTTGCCCCAGAGGCTTTCGGTATGGTCCAGGTCAACCTTGACCACCAGTACGCCGAGCATTTTCTCGTGATCGCGCACGGCCGCGGCGAAGAAGTAACCCCGTTTGACCGAGGTGGTGCCCAACCCGAAAAAGCGTCCCAGCCGTCCAGCCATCGCTTCGCTGAAATAGGGCCGGAAGGAAAAATTTCGCCCGACGAAACTGTCGTGTTTATCCCAATTGGACGCGGCCAGGGTCTTGCCCGTGGTGTCCATCAGGTACATGACCTCGGCGCCGGTCTGGGCGCAGATGTTTTTCAATAAACGGTTGGCGTTGCCCTGGGTGACGCTATCGTCCGGTGCGCCGAGGACCGCGCGCAGGGCCGGCAGCTCGCCGAGGATCTGCGGCAGTACTTCATAACGGTGCAGGGTGCCCAGCAGGTTGGCGACGTAGAGATCGAGGGTCTGACGGTTCTGTCCGGCCAGTTCGCTGCGGTAATAGCGCTCGGCCAGATGCTCCAGCGGCCACAGCAATGGCGCCAGGCACAGCGCGAGCAGCGCCAGGCTGCGCCAGCGGGGTCTGCGAGGAAGGGTCGGAGTCATGAGCATCAGGCGCCTGGGGGTACAGGCGCATTATGCCTAGGCTTGAGGGCGCAGTCTGCGGGAAGGGGGGTTGCGCATCGTCCCCGGCAGTGGCGATATAAGCGCCTAATAAAATTTCAGGGGTCGTTGTATGCCGCTCGCCACGTTGATTCATCGCGCCAGTCTGCCCGGTCCGCAAGTGTCCATGGCGCAAGCTCTGCAGCTGCTCGAAGGGCATTATGGGCTGAGCGGCAGGTTGCAGGCCCTCGGCAGCCAGCAGGACCTCAACTATCGCGTCGACAGTGACCAGGGGCAATTCGTCCTGAAAATCTGCCGTGGCGATTATTCAGCGCTGGAGCTGCAGGCCCAGCATGCGGGGCTCAGGCATTTGGCTGAACATCCCGAGGTGCAGGTGCCGCGGGTGATCCCTGCGAAAAATGGTGCAGAGCTGCTGACCCTGGAAGTCGGCGGCCAATCGGTGCATGTGCGCTTGCTCGATTACATCGAAGGCCGGTCACTCACGCACCTGGACCACCTGCCCGGATCAGTGGTGGCCGGGTTCGGACGACTCTGCGGCGAGATGGATCTGGCGCTGGCCGGGTTCGACCATCCGGGCCTTGAACGCACCCTGCAATGGGACGCTCGCCACGCCACTGCGCTGATCGCTCATTTGTTGCCGGTGATCAAGGACGACCAGCAACGCCAGGTGATCGCCGAAGTGGCCGAGCGCGCCGAGCGCCATTTACAACCGCTTGTGGATAAGTTGCCGGTGCAGGCCATCCACATGGACATTACCGATGACAATGTGGTCTGGCAGCGAGATTCGCAGCGACAATGGCAATTGCAGGGTGTGATCGATTTCGGCGACCTGGTTCGCACCTGGCGCATCACCGATCTGTCGGTGACGTGCGCGGCATTGTTGCATCACGCCGGTGGCGATCCTTTCTATGTTTTGCCGGCAGTCCAGGCTTATCACGCACTCAATCCGTTGCAGCCTGCAGAACTGCAGGCGCTCTGGCCGTTGATTGTCGCGCGGGCGGCGGTGCTGGTGCTCAGCGGCGAGCAGCAGGTCAGTATCGATCCGGGTAATGAATACAGTCGCGACAACCTGACCCATGAGTGGGAAATCTTCCGCGTTGCCACCTCGGTGCCGTTGGAGTTGATGGAGGCGGCGATTCTTGCTGCGGTCGGTCAGGGCCTGCCGGGTATCGACAGCGAAGGTTTTGCACCGCTGCTGCCGGGCCTGGTCGGGCGTGAGTTTGCCTTGATCGACTTGGGCGTACTCAGCCCGCATTTCGACGCGGGTAACTGGGAGCAAGCAGGCATCGACCAGCGTCTGTTGGCCGAAGCGGCGGCGACTCACGGTCTGGCGGCCAGCCGTTATGGGCAATACCGGCTGTCCCGTACCCGGCCGGACAGTGCCATTGAACCGGACAGTTACCCGTTGCACGTAGAGTTGCGAGTGCCCCATGGCACTGCAGTGGAATCGCCGTTTGCCGGTGTGGTTCATCAACCGGCGGCAGGCATGGTGCAACTGGACGGCCCGCAATTGAGCGTGCGGTTATGGGGCGTGACGCCGTCGTTGCACACAGGCGCGGCGCTGGTCAAAGGCCAGGTGTTGGGTTCGGTCAGCGGGCCGTTGGTGGTGCAGTTGTGCCGAGGCCCATCGTTCGATGCGCCGCTGTTTTGCACGCCATCTCGCGCCGCTGCCTGGCAAGCGTTGTGCCCGTCGCCGGCATCGGTGCTGGGGCTGGCCTGCGATGCACAAGAGGAGCTCGATTCGGCGACATTGCTGGCTCGCCGCGACGCCAGTTTCGCCCGCACCCAAAAACACTATTACCTCGACCCGCCCCGCATCGAACGCGGCTGGCGCAATCACCTGATCGACATGCAGGGCCGGTCCTACCTCGACATGCTCAACAACGTTGCGGTGCTGGGCCACGGACACCCACGCATGGCCGCGGTCGCCAGCCGTCAGTGGTCGCTGCTCAACACCAACTCGCGGTTCAACTACGCGGCGATTGCCGAGTTCTCCGAGCGCTTGCTGAAGTTGTCGCCGGACTCCATGGACCGCGTGTTCCTGGTCAACAGCGGCAGCGAGGCCAATGACCTGGCGATTCGCCTGGCGTGGGCCTACAGCGGCGGTCGCGATATGCTCAGCGTGCTGGAGGCCTATCACGGCTGGACAGTGGGAGCGGACGCGGTCTCGACCTCGATTGCCGACAACCCCAAGGCATTGAGCAGCCGCCCGGACTGGGTACATCCGGTGACCGCGCCTAACACCTATCGCGGCGAATTCCGCGGCGCCGACAGTGCGCCGGACTACGTGCGCAGTGTCGAACACAACCTGGCAAAAATTGCCGGGCAGAACCGTCAGCTCGCCGGTTTCATCTGTGAACCGGTGTACGGCAACGCCGGTGGAATTTCGCTGCCGCCGGGCTACTTGCAACAGGTCTACGCGCTGGTTCGCGCCCAGGGCGGCGTGTGCATCGCCGACGAAGTGCAGGTCGGTTACGGACGCATGGGCAACTTCTTCTGGGGCTTTGAAGAGCAGGGCGTGGTGCCGGACATCATCACCATGGCCAAGGGGATGGGTAACGGGCAGCCGCTGGGAGCAGTCATCACCCGCCGGGAAATCGCCGAAGCGCTGGAGGCCGAGGGGTATTTCTTCTCGTCGGCCGGGGGCAGTCCGGTCAGTTGCCAGATCGGCATGGCGGTGCTGGAGGTAATGGAAGAAGAAAAACTTTGGGAAAACGCACAGGTCGTGGGCGGGTATTTCAAGCGGCGTCTTGAGGCGCTGATCGATAGTCATCCGCTGGTGGGCGCGGTGCATGGTTCCGGTTTTTATCTGGGCGTCGAGCTGATTCGCAACCGTGAAACCCTGGAGCCGGCGACGCAAGAAACCACGGTGCTGTGTGATCGCCTGCGGGAGTTGGGGATTTTCATGCAGCCGACGGGTGACTACCTGAACATCCTCAAGATCAAACCGCCGATGGTCACCTCGCGCCGGAGTGTGGATTTCTTTGTCGACATGTTGGCGAAGGTGCTCGCGGAAGGTCTGTAAACACATTTTCCCTGTGTACACGGACTAATGTGGGAGCGGGCTTGCTCGCGAATGCGGTTACTCATCCAACATTGATGTCTACTGATGTACCGCATTCGCGAGCAAGCCCGCTCCCACAGGGAGCGCGTTTAATTCGATTATTATCGTATTTAATCGACTATATTTCGACGAATGGAGAGATTGTCGCTTTTATAGTCGATATTTATCGGCTATAAAGTCGTCGTTGCCCACGGTGTGCCTCACCGCGCCCGGCGCTTCCCATTTCTGTCATCGGTCAATGCCACACTCGACCCTCAAAGCACTTGCTCAGGAGCCGATTCATGAGCCGTATCGTTACCGTCGCCGCTACCCAGATGGCTTGTTCCTGGGACCTTGAAGCCAATATCGAGACCGCCGAGAAGCTGGTCCGCGAGGCCGCGGCCAAAGGCGCGCAGATCATCCTGATCCAGGAGTTGTTCGAAGCTCCGTACTTTTGCCAGAAGCCGAACCCTGATTACCTGCAGCTGGCGACGACCGTTGAAGACAATGTCGCCATCAAGCACTTCCAGAAAGTCGCGAAGGAACTGCAAGTGGTGCTGCCGATCAGCTTCTACGAACTGGCCGGCCGCGCGCGGTTCAACAGCATCGCGATCATCGATGCCGACGGCAGCAACCTCGGGATTTATCGTAAAAGCCACATCCCTGACGGCCCTGGCTATCACGAAAAGTATTACTTCAACCCGGGTGATACCGGCTTCAAAGTCTGGAACACCCGTTACGCGAAAATCGGTGTGGGCATCTGTTGGGACCAGTGGTTCCCTGAGTGCGCGCGCAGCATGGCGCTGCAAGGCGCGGAAATCCTGTTCTATCCGACCGCCATCGGCAGCGAGCCGCACGACAAAACCATTTCGTCCCGTGACCACTGGCAGCGTGTGCAACAAGGCCATGCCGGCGCCAACCTGATGCCGCTGATCGCCAGCAACCGCATCGGCAACGAAGAGCAGGATGGCTACGACATCACGTTCTACGGCTCGTCGTTCATCGCCAACCAGTTTGGTGACAAAGTTCAGGAGCTCAACAAAACCGAAGAAGGTATTCTGGTACACAGTTTCGACCTCGACGAGCTCGAGCACATCCGCAGCGCGTGGGGGTCTTTCCGTGATCGTCGCCCGAACCTGTACGGCGCGCTGAAAACCCTCGACGGTTCCCTGGAGTCCTGATCGCCATGACCACTTTGAACAGCACCCCTCGCGCTGACGGCTTTTACATGCCGGCCGAATGGGCGCCACACACCCAGACCTGGATGATCTGGCCCGAGCGCCCGGACAACTGGCGCCTGGGTGGCAAACCGGCGCAAGCCGCGCACGTGGCGGTGGCCAGAGCCATCGCCCGTTTCGAACCTGTGACCGTGGCGGTGTCCGCCGGTCAATATGAAAATGCTTGCGCCCGTCTCGACGTGCCGAATATCCGTGTGGTCGAAATGTCCAGCGATGACGCCTGGGTGCGCGACACCGGCCCGACGTTCGTGATCAATAACGGTGGTGAAGTCCGTGGTGTGAACTGGGACTTCAATTCGTGGGGCGGCTTCGATGGAGGCCTGTATTCGCCGTGGAACCGTGATTCGCAAGTGGGCGGCAAGATCCTCGAGATCGAGCGCAGCCAGCGCTACCGCACCGAGGGCTTCGTGCTCGAAGGCGGCTCGATCCACGTCGATGGCGAAGGCACGCTGATCACCACTGAAGAATGCCTGCTCAACCGCAATCGCAATCCGCACATGAACCGGGCAGAAATAGAAGCGGTGCTCAGCGCGAATCTGGCTGTGGATAAAATCATCTGGCTGCCGGATGGTTTGTTCAACGACGAAACCGATGGTCATGTGGATAACTTCTGCTGCTACGTGCGCCCGGGTGAAGTGCTGTTGGCCTGGACCGATGATCCGCAAGATTCGAACTACCCGCGCTGTCAGGCCGCAATGAAAGTGCTGCAAGGCAGCACCGACGCCAAGGGTCGCCCATTCACAGTGCACAAGATGCCGATACCGGGGCCGCTGTATGCGACCGAAGAAGAATGCGCAGGTGTCGACCCGGTGGATGGCACTCAGGAACGTAATCCGACGGTGCGTCTGGCCGGTTCCTATGTGAACTTCCTGATCGTCAACGGTGGCATCATCGCGCCGAGTTTCGACGACCCATTGGACGGTCCGGCAAAAGAGATTTTGCAGGCGCTGTTCCCGCAGCACGAAGTGGTGATGGTACCGGGTCGCGAACTGTTACTGGGTGGCGGCAATATCCACTGCCTTACCCAACAACAACCTGCGCCACACCAGGAGTGAGTGCGGTTGTAACAGCTTGAGTTACCTGCAAAATCGACTCGGCAAGGCTTTCTCCCCAGCGCCTTGCAAAGAGCCCGCAGCCCATCGCGATTGCGGGCTTTTTGTCTTCGTCCGTCGACGATTCCGATACTTTGGCACAGCTCTTGTATCTGTCCTGGTGTAAAGCAGGGAGGGGAGAACTGCGATGTTCTGTCATAAACCTTGGATAAGTTAGCCGCTCACGAACCAGGAGAGAGCGTGGAAATGAACGCCGAAGTGAAAGCAGTGAGCGAGCGGGCGTTGCATCCCCTGGCAGTAAACAGGGAATCGCTCCAGATCCTGGCGCACTGGTTGAAGTCCAATGGAACGCGTCCGATCAAAGACACTGATCCGCGCCGGACGATGATCGAGCGCTACCCCGCTGGTTTGTTCAGCGAAGCGGAGCTGGAAGCATTGTGGGATGTGATGGAAGGATAAAAAGCAAAACAATGGATTGATAAAAGCGCTGCCGGGATGGTGGCGCTTTTTTATGGGCGAGAGGTTTTTCGCGTGTGGTTTTTTATCTGTGATCGACATTGATGTTAGACGTTATAGATCACGCTCACCCCAGACTATGTGGTTCACCCGGTTGGATCTGCGCTGTAGTCGTTACCAATGACATATTCTCAAATAGATAGTTTGTAACCCTTTATATGACTGATTGGCACGTCTGAGCTGAAGGTAAAATGGTTTAAATCGGACAGAGAGTAAACGTGGATAAATCTTTTCTTAGACGATTTCTGCCTATTCACAGACGATTCATGAAATTGACACACTGTTGACGGCGCGGCTACGATTCGCCAACGCCTGTGGCTAACCGCCATGACTCATAAAATTACAATAAGGCCCGCCGCGACTCGTCGTGGGCGGGCCTTATTGTTTTAAGGTGAAAAAAGAGCGCAAAAGCGCCATTTCAGCCGTTGGACACAGCGCGTATCAACCCGCAATAAGGAAAAAAACAAAATGTTGAACAAGCGAATCAGCCTGATCGCTCTGGGGATGTTGAGTGCCACACAGGCCATGGCTAACGACCAGGCCGAATCCAAGGGTTTTGTTGAAGACAGCAGCCTCAAGGTGCTGCTGCGCAATGCCTATATCAATCGTGACTACAAAGACGGCAACCCGGACAAAGCCGAGTGGGGCCAAGCGGCCATCGGTACCTTCTCGTCCGGCTTCACCCAAGGCACCGTCGGTGTGGGTGTGGATGCTTTCGGTATGTACGCACTGCGTCTGGATGGCGGCAAAGGTCGCACCGGCGCGCAAGGCATCGACTTTTTTAAAAAGGGCGACAGCGGCAGCGCGGCTGACGACCTGTCCAAGGGCGGCGCAGCGGTCAAATTCCGTCTCTCCAGTACGACGCTGACCTACGGCGACCAGATGCCGGTCTTGCCGGTATTGAGCTACGACAACGGCCGCCTGCTGCCGGAAAGCTTCACCGGCACCCTGATCACCTCCAAGGAGATCAAGGGCCTGGAGCTGAACGCCGGTCGCTTCACCGCCGAATCGCGCAAAAGCGCGGAAGGCCGTGACAGCGGTGGCTTGAAATCGATCAACGTGCTGGGTGGTAGCTACCAGTTCACTGAGCAGTTCAAGGCAGCGCTGTACGCCTCCGACGTCGAAGACGTGCTGAAGAAGCAATACGTGAACGCCAACTATGCGTTCCCGATCGACAAGGATCAGTCCCTGACCCTGGACTTCAACGGCTACCGCACCAAGCTGGACGATGCCTACGTCCGCGAAAGCGGTGCCACCGGTGACGACAACAAGATCTGGAGCCTGGCCGCCACCTTTGCCACCGGCGCACACTCGTTCACCCTCGCCCACCAGCGCAGCACGGGCGACAGCAACCTGGGCTACGCCTACGGCGGCTACCAGAAGGATCAGGGTCGCGTCGGCGACGGCGGCAACACCATCTACCTGGCGAACTCCTACTGGTCCGACTTCAACGCCGAAGACGAACGCAGCTGGCAGCTGGGCTACGGCCTCGACTTCACCACGTTCGGTGTTCCAGGCCTGACCTACAACTTCGCCTATGTGCGTGGCGACAACATCACCACGTCCACCAGCGAAGGCGGCACCGAGCGCGAAATTTTCAATCAGTTCAAATACGTCGTGCAAACCGGCCCGGCCAAAGACCTGAGCGTGAGACTGCGCAGCTCGGTCCTGCGCGTGTCGCAGAAATCCAGCGAATACAACGTCAGCGGCAACGAAGTACGGGTGTTTGTGGATTACCCGATCAACGTTTTCTGATGATCGGTTGCGGTATCGAAGCCTGATTCAAGGCTGAGAAAAAAAGCCCCGACTGGTTCGGGGCTTTTTTGTGGGTGCGATTCAGAGCTCAGCGCTATCAGATATTTCCTGCACTGAATCGGGACGGTTCTGGAGCGCGAAAGGGATCAGGGCTGCTATTCATTGCGTGCTTGAACGATTGAAAATAGGTCCCGCTGATGGCCCCATCCCAAGTATTGAAACCGACCATCGAGCTGAAGTTGACCTGAAAGACTCTGCTCACCCACAATGAAACGAGGTAGCGCCAATGTAGCTACAAACTAGCGATGAGGTTATCACCATGGGTGCATTGCTGAAAACCACAGATGTGCGTTGCCGTATCGATGAAGATTTGAAGGCGCGTGCTACTGAGGTCTTGAGTGCGTGCGGCCTGAGCATCAGTGACGCCATGCGTCTTTTTTTGCGTCAGGTCGTAGCGACTCAGGGCCTTCCGTTTGAGGTTCGCGTCCCTTCGGAGAAGACGGCCCGCGCCATGATGCAAGCTCGAGATATTCGCCAGCGGTTCGACTCGATAGACGAAATGCTGAGGGACGCTGATGGCGAAACCGGAGAAAAAGCAAAAACGCGCTGAGCTGCCCGCGCAATGCGCACAAACGTCTGAATTCAAGAAGTCGTGGGAACGTTACAAACGTCGCGGAATTCGGTTTGTGCGAAGCGAGTGCGCAGCAGGCTTATCTCAAGGAATGCATCATCAAACAGGTAGCGCAGTTTGTCGTCCTTGGCGACACTGACAAGTTCGGCCGTGCCCGGCAGCAGCATTGGACGCCGATTGAGCGGGAGTGACGGTTGATTACCGGGGCTACTGCGGATGAAGCGGCACTTGCACCCTTTCATGCCCTCAAGCAAATCACTGTGCAAACCGTGATCGTCGATTAGAACACCGAACTCTGTAGGAGCCAGGCTTGCCGGCGAAGGCGTCCTCAGGATCGCTATCGCCGGCAAGCCTGGCTCCTACGAAAAGCGATCACAACGTCATGTCGCCAAAATCCCGTTTTGGTAACACGTGTCGCGAACATGTCGTCCGCGGCGACATGTTCCCAAGACGTGTCGCAAAAAGTGGAAAATTGCGACACGTTAAGGCCTCATGTCTACACTGGCGACATGAGGGAAGCCTCTCTCTGCTCAAAAAACATACAAAATGATCAGGATCGCATCCATGACCGAACCGCTTCTGCCATGGCAAGCCGACAGGCCCGCCGCATCAGCAACATGGTCGAAAAGAAGATTGCTCAGCGCCAGAAAGCCCCGATAATTTGGGGCTTTTTACTGCGTGCGATTTGCTTATGGAGCGACGTTACTGGCTCGATTGTTACACGGCGCGTCGAGCACCTTCACCACATCATCGATGATCGCCTTGCTCATATCCTGCAAATAGTGCGACGCCCAGGCATGCCGGTCGGTGTCGCGAACCATGGCCGCATCGGAAGCGAGCAGTTTGGTGACGTGGAGCAGGTCCGAGGCGTGAGAGAGGGCTTGGATCACCGGGACACCGGCGTTGATGCGGAACAGCGGTTCGTTGGCGTGGAAGGAGAAGTGGGTGAGACCGATGGTTTTGAGGTCTTGGGGGTTGGTCATTGGGCACCTCCGTTTTTTGGGCGGTGGTGGGTGATGACCGATGCAGCAGAGGTGGAAGTCTTGAACGGATCAATAGCGTGCATTAGCAATACTCCGAAATCAAAGTAGAGCTGCCACGTTCGTTCTCAGGCGAATGGGTGGCAGCTATGCGCAGGCTGAGAAACCGGTATGCACGACCCGGCAGACCCGAAGGTCTCCCACGCACAGCCGCCATTGCACGGAAATGCAGGCACAAAAAAACGCCGGCAATCGTGATTTAGGGCGCTGGTGCGCGCGCATATTACCCGGGTTCTCAGGCCCGGTCGCTGAATTGGCAGCGACGGTACGAAGGTAGCCTGAGAGGAGTGCGCAATCGTGGCTAGGTGGTGGCGTAAGTGAGAGGTTTTGGTGATTTTTATGGCTGGGCAATAATTGGTGTCCAGGCATAATTTTTATCTTCTGAAGGCGGCATCAGGAATGGAAATCTAGCAGGCGCTAGCTCGCGAAATAACGATCTGAGGCATAGCCCCGGCATCGCTGGACGCTAAGGTAAAAGTGGTGCGGAAGCCGAGTTTATCCAACATGTCCATCATTGCATCGATCGTAAATTTCTCGATCTTGCCAGTGGTGAGCTCTGAGATGCGCGATTGGGTCACGTTCAACCGGGCTGCGGCTTCATTCTGTTTGAGGCCCAGTTTTTTTATGCAGTCAGTGATGAAGATTGATAGCTCTATTTTCAAAGCCTTTTTGCTGGCGACTTCCTCGTCATGTGTGACATGGAAGGGGCTGTCGAAGAATTGAATTGTCATGGACGTTTACCCTCTTGGCCGTTATCTAAAATTTAAGATAAATTAAGGTTGGCTGATTGATCATTTGATGCAACCGTTTTTCTGTCTGCACGACAAACTCATTACACCACGTAACTAATGATGTTCCCGCCCCCACCTTTATCCCCTGCAGCCAACCCCATACATTGAGCTCCAACACCTACCCATCACCCCGATGAGCAGGTCACTGGAGATCTTCCTCATGCCTTTCGTAAGCGTACGCATCACCCGCGATGGCGTTACCTCTGAGCAGAAAGCTCAGGTGATCGCCGAAATCACTGAAACACTGGAACGCGTGCTCCACAAGGACCCGCACCTGACCCACATCGTGATCGAAGAAGTCGACACCGATAACTGGGGCTATGCCGGCATCACCACCACCCAGTACCGCAAGCAACTGGCTGAAGGGGAGGGGAAGTCGTGACGCCGTCGGTCTCCATCGATTTCATCTCCGACGTGGTGTGCCCGTGGTGCGCCTTGGGCGGGACGGCGCTGGAACAAGCGATCGGGAACGTCGGGTGAGGTCTCGGTCGAGCTGACCTACAAGCCGTTCGAATTGAACCCGGACATGCCGGCGGAAGGCGAGAAGGCGGTGGCGCACTTGATGCGCAAATACGGGCGCACCGCCGGAGACGTCGCCGCTGGCAAGGCCATGCAGATCGAACGTGGCGCGGCCATCGGTTTCACGTTCGATCTGGAGAAGCGCACTCACTTCTACAACACGTTTGATGCTCACCGGCTGATGTTGTGGGCGTTGCAGGAAGGGCGGCAGGTCGCACTCAAGAAGATCCTGTTGCGCGCTTACTTCACCGACGGCCAGGACCCGAGCGATTGCGAGACGCTGGTTCGTCTGGCCACTGAAGCAGGACTGGATGCGGCGGCGGCTCAAGAGGTGTTGGCGTCCGGAGCGTTTGCCAACGAAGTGCGAGAGCTTGAAGCGTTTTACCGTCAGCACGGCATCAACTCGGTCCCGGCCATGATCCTCAACGGTCGTCATCTGGTGTCCGGTTCGCAGTCGGTCGAGTACTACGAACAGATGTTGAGACAAATGGCGAAAGCCCCCGCCGAAGCCTGATTACTTGTTTTTTCAAACCATCATTTATGAGTAGAGGTTCATCATGAGCAATTCGAAAAAAGTCATCGTAATTACTGGCGCCTCCCAAGGTCTCGGCGCAGGCATGGTCAAGGCGTTTCGTGATCTGGATTACAAAGTTGTCGCGACATCGCGTTCGATCAAACCGTCCACCGACCCGGACATCCTCACTGTGGCGGGCGACATCGGTAACCCGGAGGTCGCTCAGCAAGTGATCCGTGAAACGATCGAACGTTTCGGCCGAATCGACACCCTGGTTAACAACGCCGGGATCTTCGTCGCCAAACCGTTCACCGAGTACACCGCTGAAGACTACGCCAATGTGCTCTCGGTGAACCTGAATGGCTTCTTCTACATCACCCAGCTCGCAATTACCGAGATGGAAAAACAAGGCAGCGGACACGTGGTTAACATCACCACCAGCCTGGTGGATCACGCCATCGACGGTGTGCCATCGGTACTGGCTTCGTTGACCAAGGGTGGCCTGAACGCGGCGACCAAGTCGTTGGCCATCGAGTACGCCAAGCGCGGGATTCGGGTGAACGCGGTTTCTCCCGGCATCATCAAGACGCCGATGCACGGTGAAGAAACTCACGAAGCGCTGGGGAATTTGCACCCGGTGGGGCGCATGGGCGAGATCAGGGACATTTCTCAGGCGGTTGTGTATCTGGACGGCGCCAACTTTGTTACCGGGGAAATTCTGCACGTTGATGGTGGGCAGAGCGCAGGTCATTAAAGCCAGTGCAAGCGTCGCCGACTAACCTCGGCGGCGCTGTTTGGGGCTCCCGGTCAAAGCGGTTTCATCGACATTAGAATTTCTCGCACTGGCCACTTGGCGTCATTGCGCCGAAAAAATCTAAATCCATCCTGTTGTTTCTACGATGTTTAAGAATTCATTGCTGGAGTCGTCCTGCTGCGGGCTCTGGCATCGCCGCCAGCGAACTAAACTTGTATCTCTGGAGCAGATGTCTCTATAGAGGTAGGAGGTGTCAAATGGCCATTCAAGATACCTATCGGGAAATTGAACAGACCCTGGGTCAAGTACCAGAGTGGATTAAGCAGATGCCGGAAGGCGGAGCGAGCGGATTCTGGGGCGTAGCCCGGGACTTTTGGCTGGCGGATACCAAGATTCCCAATAAGTACAAGGAGTTGATAGGTCTGGCAGTGTCCGGGGCAACTCGTTGTAAGTATTGCGCCCTGTTCCATACCGAAGCCGCGCGCTTGTTTGGCGCGAGCGACGAGGAAATATCCGAAGCCAGCTTCATGGGCGCGTTGACCATGATGGGCAGCACCTTTGTTAACGCCCAGCAGATCGACTACGAGCAGTTCCGGCAGGAAACCCTGAGTATCGTCCGGTATGTCAAAGATCACTCGCAATCCAAAGCCGCTTAAGCCGTTGCGCGAACCAGCCCTTCGCCAGCTGACGAAGGATAAGTTGATTGCAATCACCAGCGATGGTCCGAGGACCACCGCTCGGTGGCAAGCGGCTGTGCTGCGAGCCATCGGCGAACTCATGCAGTACAGCGATACTGCCCGCGAAGAAAACCAGGACCTGCGCATTCCCTTCGCCAAAGCACTCCATGACCTCTATGCGGGACAGAAGTCCGACGCCGAGTTGACGGAAATGGTGTTGCTGATGCTGGAAGTTGAAACTGCCCCCTTTCTCGGCGAAAGCCCCAGGGCGGGAGCGGCATCCGGGAGCAATGACCTCTGAGAAGGCCGAAGCGATCCGCCGCTGAATTGGCCCGAAGCCTTTCGCGACGGGGCCGCGACCTGCTGTAAAGAGGCCCGGACTAGCCGGGCCAGTCAAAATGCTCAGTCTCGATTTTCCTCCAGCGCTGCTATCTGCGCGCTAACGTCACCAAACAAATCCTCCCCGGCGATCACCTCCAGGGCGACATGGCCGAAGTGATTGAGCAGCGGTAGCCGCACGCCGGAGGGCAGCGTAACGATAGAAATGGTTTCGGGGCTTTGCAGTACCGCCTGTGCGAGCGCAAGGCGGGTTTCAACGTCAATAGATAGGGTAGGCATGGCGAGGCACTCCGCACTTAGCAAGAATTTATGGATCGCCTGCCGATCTCTAGTGCTCTACTCGCTATACCGTGCTGGCAATTTCCTCAAGTGGGGATGTTAGCCGTTAACGTTACTTGCGGTGGTTACGTGACACATTTGTTCAGAATCTGCACTGTTTCTGAAGGGGGTACGGAATGGGTATGAGGCAACCACACAGGCTACCTTATGCGCTTCCCCTGGTGCATCCTGCGAGGTCGACACCTCAGTGAACAAGTCGTACTGCTCAGGCGCAGGTCCAGGTGCTGGATCGAACAGCTCAGGCTCTAGGTCTTCGTCGTCGGGGATGGTGATGGTGGGCATGGTGATGACTTCGATTTAGAGGGAACAAGGGAAGGGAACAAGGGACAGATTTATTTTCTGGCCATTACACCCGAAGCAAACAAATGAATCCGTCCCCTATCCCCCCAAAACTAATAGCGAATCCACTTGCCCGTACTTATTATTTCTGGATTATTACAATCAACCAAATAAAGCCATTCCGGATCATGCCCTACCGTTCCTACCAAGACACCTAACATGTCAGGATGATTGGGCATCGCACCGCTGTGGATTCCTCCAATATAACTATTTTCACCTTCAGGGTTGTGCAGTTGAAAACGCAGTGACCCATCGGCATTGTAGATCGCGGCATTATGGGGAAAATCAAAAAACCAGGGAGCTTCAGGACAACTAAATCTTGAGGGTTCCTTCTCAAAAACCACCAAAACACCAGTTCTATCAGGAAGCAAATTAAGCCTCTCGTGTATCGGTATACTAATTTCAACACCACTATCTAAAACTAAGACCTGATTAACACTTGCAACCTTGTGCTTTTGAGCATGGATCATATTTTTTTTAAGCTCATCGAAACCTGTGCGCACTCCATCCCAACGGACAAACTGTTCCAATTGCTGCCCATCATCAAACTCTCTTCTTGTTCTAACTTCACTAATCAACTGCATCATTCTAGCTCCCTCAAGGAACTCATATTAACTTCATACATTTCTGGGTTGGTTCGGGGCGCTTTATCCATAAAATTTATTTGATGCCCGCTTCCTGGTAAACGAACCCCATTGATCGCATCCCACATATCGCCTACGGCACCCTCTCGAATGCCCACACCTGGCTTAACCGTAAATTCAACTTGAAACAACGGCCCTTTTTTAAACTCTTCAGAAACTGCAAGTTTATTTCGAACGTCCGCTACAGAGTTTATCGGAGTATCCGTTGCCCACCCTCCGAGAGCAGAGGACGGGTTTTTACCAGAATCCAATGCATTCTGCATCTTGATAAGCTGATCTTCGTTTATGGTCATCGTCATAGTACGTGGTTTATCTAATACCTTATCCGTCACGATCGTTCCTTCTTTCCAGGCCGCACGCTGCGTTCCCCAATAGGGAGGCGCCACTCCACCTGCCTGCTCCTTCAAGAACAGATCGTTCGAGGTCTTCTCATCATCGACACGCGGAAGGCCATCACGGTCCGTAACCTGCCCTGCATTGATGTTCTCCGCACGATGCTCCTTGCCTGGAACAAAGTCACGCTGCGCAGCCAACCCAAATCCTTCGGCATCACGAGTAGCGTTCAACTCGATGAGGCGCTTCTCCAATACGTCTTTCCCTGCAACAGACTCAATCCCCTTCCCAGCAATAGCCTCCGCACCTTTGACCGCCAATACATCTCGCGCTGCCAAGTCCTTGATTGCGCTTAGAAGCGTTCCCTTGCCCACCCCGGCTATGGGCATAAGCTCAGCAAGTAGCTTGAGATCGATATTCGAATTGACTCCGCCACTCGCTAGAACACGTAACCGGTCCATTTGTTCTGCTTGGGCCGCAGTATCGGCACTGAGTGCACCAATTTCAGGAAGTTTCCTGATAGCAATGGAATCCCCGTACTGCTCAGCCCACTTGTCCGGTACGACACCCATGCCACCTGGGGCGTTGTTGTAGGTGGAGTTGTTCGAAGGATTGAAGAGGTGCGAGTCGTTGTACTGTCTGTCCGTAGACGTGAATGCAACGACCTTGTCGCCGTTCGCGACGATGGGGCTCCCATCCGCCCACGTCAAAAGCACCTTCTCGTTCTGCAGTTGAGTGACCACTCCTCGGGCGACACGCAGGTCGTCAGCCAAGTGCTGTCCCTCTGGGTTATTCGGGCTATAGCCGGACAGAATTCCCTGTAGTTCATTGTTGGTCTGCTTATCGACTTCACCACCTGCTACGAATGTCAGTAGAGCGTTCCATTCGAAGCCAGATTGGCTTTTGCCAGTTGAGGCCTCTAAATTCTTAGCCTCGATAGCAAGTCTTTTCTCTTCTTGAACGTGCAATTTGCGGTTGTAAGACTGTGCATTCCCGGCGATTTCCGAGCCTAGAGAAACGTCGCCATCAACACTTGCTGCCGCCAGCAACCCCACCAGTTTGGACGCAGCATTTACCAGCCGGTCGTGCTCTGTGGGGTCATCGCTACTCAGTAACTGTGTATTATCCAAGCTCGCGATAAGCGCCTCATTAGCGCCCGCGGCGATCGCCCCCGTCTTAAAGTCGCCACCCATTGCTTCTGAAAGCAACCCACCCACGACAGCATGCAGAGCAGTTTTACTTAGCCCGCTGTCTTGAAGTTTGAAGGCTTCGCCAAAATCACCAACACCTGTGAAAGCAGTAGCCTGTAGCACATCAAAGACGCTGCCCTTCATTGCGTCCTTGAAGCCGCCCTGCCCAAGGGCTTCAGAAAGCGTTCCGCGCACCGCTCCGCCCGCCAACTGGATCGTACCGAACCGACCAATCGACGCTGGATCGTTCCAATGTGGTACTACACTGGGGCCACTCACTTTGTTAGTGATAGGGTCGCTCTGCGCGCCAAACCAGTTGCCACTGGCGTAATTCACAAATCCTGCTGAGGCGCCCGCGATCAGCGTTTGTTTCATGCTGTCGCTACTGAAGGTTTCCTTGAATGCGGCTCCCAGATTGCCCTTGTTGTTTATCGTGCTGACCACGCCCGTACTGGCAAGGGAGGTCAACGACGCGGTGGCAATGATGTTTCCTAAACCTGCTGCTGTACCCGCTACAGCCGCACCGGTCGTCGTTGCAGCTGTGGCTGCCGTTGCCGCCGCCATAGTCGAGCCGGCGCCTGCAGCACTACCGGCTGCTGCCGCAAGCGTACTGGCGGCACCTGCCGTCAACACCGTTACAACGATGATGATCGCGAGCATCGCCCCCTGGCCGAGGCTGGAGTGGCTGTATTTGAAGGAATCATGCAACTCTTTCACATGCCGCCAATCCACATCCCCGCGGTTCTCAGCCTCTTTCAACCAAGCCAATTGCGGATCAGCCTTCACCATCACATCAATGGTCTGGCTAACCGTATTCTGATTAATCTGCTTGATATCAATCTTCAAGCCATCTACGGCCTTGATCGCCAGCTGCCCCTGCGCCACCAACTCACTCTGGCGTAGCGTTTCGTCGGTGTTGCCCTTGCCCTTGGAGCTGGTCCAGGCCAAGTCGCTCTTGCTCTTCTCGTGACTCTCCTGATGCAAGTCCTTGACTGCCTCGAAGGTGATAGCCCCATCGCTGGCAATCGTCAGGTCGTTGCCACTGATGAGCTTGGCTCGCTGATACAGCTGATCGCCACCACTGGCCAACGTCAGGTCGCTACCGGTCTTGATTTCAGTCCCTACGTTAGTGATGTAGGTGACTTCATCACGTTGGGTTTTCTTGGCGCCCCAGCCGCCTTTTTCTTTCATGTCGTAGAGGGTGTAAGTGCTGTTCTGCGCGGCCAGCAGATTCAACTTATCCCCGCTGTACAGATACGCCTCATTCCCTGCACTGATCTTGCTCGCCACAATTGTCGTGTCGCGCCCAGCCTGGCTGGTAAAGTCCCCGCCCGCCGCCAGCAAACTCGCCACTTGAGTCGTCTGATCATTCGAAGTCTTGATGCGCTTCTTGCCGTCCTTTTCCTTACCCTCGACGTTGTGCATATCGCTGACCGACACGATGTTCAGGTCGCGCGCGGCCTGAACTTTCAGGTCTTTGCTGGCGGTGGCGGTGCTGCCGAGGATGTTGACGTCTTGCCCGGCTTTCATGTTCAGGTTGCCGCCGACGGTAACGCTTGCGGCGAGGTTCTTCACGTCAGTGGTAATGCTCGACTTGTGGCCACCGTCGCTGAATTCGTGTTTCTCGGTGGTATCGGTTTTGGCCGCCAGGTTGATGTCCCGGCCCGCCGTCAGGGTTGCGTTGCCGCCGCTGTTTAATGCGCCGTGGTTGGCCAGGTCGCGGCCGGCCGCAACGGCCAGGTTGTCCCGGGCGCTGATGCTGCTGCCCGCGTCGGTCAGGGTACGCATGCCGGACCCGTCGCGAACCTGGATCGCGGTGCGGTCGTTGATAATGTCGCCCTTGAGCGCGACAAGGCTGACCTGGCTGGCGCGGATCTCGCCGGCCATGGCGTTGCGAATACTGTCTTGCGCCAGTATTTGCAGGTCGTTGCCGGCCTCGACCAGCCCACCCTGATAGACGCTGCCGGCGCTTTGGACGTTAAGGTTGTTGCTGGCGCGCAGTGTGCCGACGTTGACCAGGTCGCCGCCGGTGAACAGGTTCAGGTCCCGGCCCTGGATCAGGCTGCTACCGCGTACATTGCGGGTGTTCGTCTGGGCCAGGTACAGCACCGGCACCAGGACTTTTTGCCCGTCGACAACGCGGTTTTCCATCCAGACGATGTCATGGGTCAGCGCGCTGACTTGCTCGCCCGTCAACGTGACGCCAAGGCTCAGGCGCAGTGCGTCTTTGCTGGCGAGGGCGTTATCCATCAGGTAGCGGTATTGGTCGTAATCGCTGGTCAAACCGCCCGCGAGAAAACGCTGGCCGGTTTGCGCCAGCACCGCATCGCGAATCAGTCGCTGCTCGTACAGGCCATCGCCGAGTCGGCGCCAGTTGCTGTCGGCGCTGACGTTTAACTGTTTGAGCAGGTAGTCCGAACCAAAGAACTGCGACAGGTTCGTGAGATTAGGGTTGGTCTCGATCAGGTAGTGGCTGGTGGGGTCGGGGTTCTTGATGAACAACCCGTAATCGCCCTTGGGCAATTGGAAGGTGGGGCCGGCCGTCGGGTCCACGGAGGTGAAGGGGAGGCCGCTGTAATCCACCGGTTTGAACACGGTGTGTAGGCTGCCATCCGCTGCTATACGCTCGACGGGTTGCAGGGCGGCAGGCGTCACGGCGTCGATAGCGGTCGCCTGCGGGTTAAGGTTGATGTCGATCCCGCCGACCGCGACCCCGGTCTGGTCCTCGCCCAGCGTACCGGTCAGTTGTTCGAGCGTGTTCTGGTGCAGCGATCCGTTTTGCACGGCACGCGTGACATTCAGGTTGACGGTGGCGCCGGCCTGGATCGTGGCGGCGTAGGTCGGCTCAGGGTTGTCGGTCCAGACGGTGACGTTGCTTTGCTCCTGGAAGCGACTGTCGCTGGAACGCGATTTCAGCAGCTCGAAGCGGGCGTCGTCGTAATGGCCGGCGGCAACGGCCGCGTTGAAGGCCGGGACGTCGACGAACTCCATCTGGTCCCAGTAACCGGTGGCAATGCGTGCCGGTGTGCCGATCTTGATGGTGTTCTGCCCGGTGCGGGTGGACGCGCCCTGGTTGAGCAGGTCATCGGCAATGATGGTCAGGTTGTTATTGGCGGCCATCAGGCTGTAGCGGTTTTGCACGCTTGAGGCCTGGATGTTGAGGTCTTTGCCTGCGACCAGGCGCGCCGAGGCAGAGTCCTTGATGGCGCGCTCGATGAACGTTTGGCCGAGGGTGATCTGGCCGCGTTTGAAGGAGTCATGACCGCCACAGTGTTGGCCGCACACCCAGCTCAAGGTGCCATTCACCCGTTGCTGGCCCAGCTCGAATTCGGCCTTGGCGTTTTCCAGTGAGACGGCGTAGAGGTTGATGGTGCCTTGGCTTTCGACAGTGCCGGAGAGGTTGCTGAAGTTTTGTGCGGCGACGCCGCCAACGCCGGCGAAGCTCAGATTGCCTGCGCTGTAGAGGTCGCCATACCAGTTGAGCAGGCTACTGGCGCGCAAGCTCATGTCGCCGCCGCTGAACAGCAAGGTATCGGCGCCATTGGTGATGCCGCCGGTGGCGGTCAGGTCGACCTTGCCTTGCGCACCCAGTGTGCCGCGGTTGTCGATTTGCGCCGCGTCGATGCGCAGATTCTGGCGGGCAGTCAGGTAACCCAGGTTATCCAGCGTACCGCTCAGGTTGAGGCGTGTGTCGGTGCCGGCACCCATGCGTCCGCCGTTCTGGCTGACGTCATGGGCGGTGATGTCCAGCATTTTTTGCGCGGATAACCGACCGCTGTTGAACAGATCACCCGTAAGGTTCAACGTGAGGTCGCCATCGCTGAGCAGCTCGCCGCCGTTGTTCAGGCTGCCAAGGTTGAGCACCAGAGCGCTGCTGCTGGCCAGGCGATCGCCGGACTTGAGCGTCAGCGAATCATTGGTGTAAGTCAGGGCCTCGTTGAGCTGTGCACGCCCTAGGCCATCAACCGCGCCAAAGTTCCAGTCGCCGCTGCCCAGGCCGGTGATATCACCACCGGCACCGGTCAGGCGATCGAGATGAAGCGTGAACAACCCGGTGTTGGCGTGTTCGAGGCTGCCGCTACGATTGTCCAGCGCACGGGATTTGAAAGTGAACGACGAGTTACCGACTTCGATGGTGCCGTTGTGGTTATTGACGGTGTTGCTGAAGTCGAAGCTGCTGCTGTCGTTTGTCGCGGCGCCCGGTGCACTGGCGTAATTGCCCAGCGCGCGGATCCGTCCCGAAGCGCTGTTGTCCAATGCGCCACCCTGGAGTGCAAACCAGGTGTTGGATTCGATCAGGCCGCCCTGGTTGATCAAGTGGGCGGCCGTCAGGTCAAGGGTGTTGCCGCTGAGCTGTCCTCCGCTGTTTTCCAGCGTGGCGCCAGTGAACACCAGGGCGGTCTTGGCGAAGAGTTTGCCGACGCGGTTGCTCAGCGTATCGACGGTCAGCTTCAGCTCGCCTGCCAGGCTGGCGATCATGCCGGCCTTGGTGCCATCGCTGCTGTTATCGAGACGGCCGGCGGTCACCTCGACGGTGTCGCCCTGGATCGTGCCGCCCAGGTTGGCGATGCTGCCCTGGCCGAGTTTAAAATCAGCCAGCCCACCGTCAGCGAGAATAACTCCGCTGCTGTTGTCCAGCCGGTTACCGCTGTAGGTCAACCCGCCGCTGCCTGCAACCAGTTGCCCCTTCTGGCCGTTGAGCAAAGTGACCGCCTGAACGCCCAGTTGTCGGCCGCGAATCGTGCCACCCTGGTTGTCGATCAGACTCACGCCGGTGACGGTAGCCGTGTTGTTACCGGCATCGATTACCCCGGTCAGGTTGCTCAGCACATTGCTGACATTCAGGACAACATCGCCACCGTTACTGACCAGCGCGCCCTTGCTGTTGTTGATCAGGCGTTGAGCATCCACCTGGATGGTTTTACCGAGTACCGTACCTGCGCTGTTATCCAGCCAGCCACCTTGCAGCAACAGGCCGGCGTCGCTCTGAATGCGCCCGTTGTTATTGAGCAACTGCGCCTTGATGGCCGCCGGATCGAAGATCAGGCTCATGCCCTGGGCGCCGGAAACCAGCAGCCCTGCGTTGCTGTTGTCGAACCCCGTGGCGCTCAGATCAATGCGCTCACCGATGATTTTCCCGCCGCGGTTGTCGACCTGCCCGCCAGGCGCGCGAAGGCGGACCTTGGCCCCCAGCACGCTGCCAAGCCGGTTATCGAGACCCGAGGCGTGCAGATCGAGATCACCGTTGACCGCCAGCAGTTTGCCGCCCTGGTTGATGACCTCCTGGCCCGTGACTGAAAGCTGGTTTTGTGCCTGGAGAGTGCCGGAAGTGTTGTCGAATTTTCCGCGGGAGTTCACCTGCGCATTACCTGCGCTGGCAGAAAGCAACCCGGAGCGATTATCAAGGGTGCCGGCATCGACAATGAGGCCGTCGGCGTCGATTTGCCCGCCACGGTTATCCAGCTGGCGGGCATTGATTGTCAGGTTGCCGCCCAGCACCTGGATCAAGCCATCGCGGTTGTCCAGGCTGTCGAGTTGCAAGGTGGCCGCCTGCTGCATACCAAAACGGATCACCCCGGCCAGGTTGACGATGGCCGGCGTATTGAACACCAGCGAGCGGTCACCGACGATTCGCGCGGCAGCACCCTGATTGGTCACCCGGGCACTGGCCAAGTCGACCGCCGTACCCTGAACCACGCCTTGATTGGTCAGGGTTTTGCTCGCACGAATACTCAACGAACGACTGGCTTCGAGGCTGCCGCTGTTGGTCACGGAGGGGCTGGTGATGCTCAGGTCGCCCGTGGTGTTGCGGCTGTTATCGGCCTCGATGCCAGCGGCAATTACGCCCGGGTTACTGAGATTGTCGGCCTTGATGTCGATGCGATCGCGTGCGGCCAGGCTCTGCCGGTTGACCAGCTCGCCGGGCGTGCGCACATCGACGCTGCCGGCGTAACCCTTGCCGGTCATCTCGACACTCTGCGCGTTGACCCGCAAGGCACCTTGGGCCGATGTCTGCGCCATGCTCAGATGGCCGCCGGCATCGATTTGAATATCGCCGGCACTGGCGGCCATGTTGCCCGCCAGCTTGACCCCGACACCCTGCTCGGTGCCCACCAGTTTGATGGTGTTGGCATACATCCCGCCCAACGCCGCCGCATCGATTGCCAGTTGAGGCTTGTCGGCATCACGGGCCGCGCGAGGCGTGGTAGCCAGGCTGTCGGCGTTGACGTTGTTGGCACCGGTAATGACATTCAACTGCCGGGCATGGATGTCTGCGTTAATCTTCGCCGAACGGGTAATCAGGTCGAATTGATCAATGTTGGCCGCATCAAGCCCCATGCCAT
This sequence comes from Pseudomonas fluorescens, assembly GCF_902497995.1. Lineage (GTDB taxonomy): Bacteria > Pseudomonadota > Gammaproteobacteria > Pseudomonadales > Pseudomonadaceae > Aquipseudomonas > Aquipseudomonas fluorescens_BK. The sequence continues at coordinate 100,542 of NZ_CABVII010000021.1, forward strand.
CGACGGTGATGCTGCCGCCATCGACCTCGAAGTGATCAAGCTTGCCGCTGCCGTCGAGTACAGGCTTGCCAGTGCTGAGGGTCACACGTGGCGTGTTGATGAAACCGCAACCGTTGCAGCTCACACCGTAAGGGTTGGCGACAATGACCCGTGCCGACTGGCCTGCCACTTCGGTGTAGCCGTTGAGCTGGCTGGGGCTGCCGCCGTTGACTTCGTTGAGGATGGTGCTGGCTGCCCGTCCGCCGAGCTGGCTGTTACCCAGAATGTTGCCGCCCAGCTGGGTGTTCTGCACCGCGTTCGTCGCGTTGTTGAGGATCACGCCCTGACTACCGACGTTGTAATCCTTGAACTGGTTGTGCGAGAGCCCGGCACCGTTGGGCGCGGCAATATTGATCACCGGAACGCCGTTGCCGGCCTGTCCCAGGCCGGTCTGGGTGCTGCCGCTGACGGCGATGCCCTCGGCCTGGGCCCAGATCGGCTGCCAGAACATGACGTTCGCCAACAGTAATGCCAACAAGCGTTTGGGCATGCCCAGGAAGTGCGTGCGAGGGGCCACGGCAGCCGAAGGCTGGCGGGACAGAAAGGCAAACTGGTGAACATCCATATTCAAAAACCCGACGCAAGAACAAATCAATTAAAGAAACAGGTCGACCTGGAAATAGATCGGCGCCTCGCGCTCGGAGAGCACCGTGGGGCGTTCCAGCGAGTGGGCAAACGTCACGCGAGTGGCGAGGTACTTGCCGCGGGCAAAGAACTCCAGCGAGTTGCTGGACATTCGGCCATGCACTTCGCTGTTGTATCGGCCATTGCTGATCACACCTTGGTCATAGCCGACACTGGTGCCGTATTCGCTCAGTGCCGGGCGCAGCCAATCGACGGTTATCGGGCGGGTCCAGCGCAGCTCATTGCGCCAGTAACCGCCGCTGTCCCCGGATAAAAACTGGTCTTTGTAGCCACGCACCGATGAACTGCCGCCAAGGCTGATGCGTTGCGGACTGAACAACACGTCCTCACTGCGCTGGCCCGTGGCAAGACTGCTGAACGTAAAGGACTCGCCCAGCCAGGTGAACGGCAACAGGTAACTGGCCGTGGCGGTGTACTTTCGATAGCGAGCGTTGGGCGTCAGGTTGCCGGCCTCATCACGACGCTGGTCGTTGCCTTGCGCATCCAGCCCGCCAATGCCCTGCTGCACGCCCAGATCCAGGTTGACGAACGAATGGCCGATACGCCGGCCATGGTTGATACCCAACTGGGCTTCGGTAATACGCTGGCTGCTGTTATCCAGACGACTGTCTTCGATGTAGTTGTTGGTGCGCAGGTGGGCGAAGCCGGCATTGATCGACGTTTTGCTCACCCCATCGCGATGGATGAGACGTTCAGCGCGCAATTGGTGATTCTCGCTGTCGCCGCTCTGGCTGAAATTGAAACCATCGCCCTGGGCCTGAGAGCGGTATTCGCTCTGGCTGTAGGTATAACTGAAGTTCCACCAGCCCCAAGGCACGTTGTAATAGAGCATGGCGTTTTTCGAAGTTTGCTGATGATCGCTCACCGCGTCATGGCCGCCGCGCACCATCAACAGGTCGGCCAGCCCCAACGGGCTATCCCACTCCAGGCCTGCACCCCACTGCTGTTCACCGGTGCTTTTCTGACCGTCATTGTTGCGCGACAGATTGGCACGCCAAGGCTTTTGCGGGGTGTTCCTGACCAGCACATTGCTGCCGCCGACCTGAACCCCAGGGGTCAATTCCATTTGTGCCTGGTTGGAGGGCAGGCGGTTCAACTGATCCACCAATTGTTCTATATCACGCAGATTGAGCAAGTCGCCGGTTTTGCCGGGAAACGTCATGGACAGCTCCCGATCGGAGATATTGCTGCCCTCGGCGCCCTTCAAACCCTCAAGTTTGCCCTCGACCACCAGCACTTTTAAATGGCCGCTGGAGAGGTCTTGCTGCGGCAAGTAAGCGCGGCTGGTGATCATGCCCTTGCCGATGTAATGGTCGGTGATGGCCTTTAGCAATTCGTTGAGTTGCGAGACGCCCAGGCATTGACCGATATAAGGCTTGAGCAAGCCCTTGCGGTCGGCAGCGGAAAGACTGTCGGCGCCCTTGAGCTCGATGTCCTTGATAGGAAAACAACGTGTATCCACTGGAGCGGCAGGTGTTGCGGGCAATGCTGGCTTGCCCGGCAACTCCTTGAGTTCTTCCAGTCGACGCTGCTGCTCTTCAATCAGGCGATTCTGGCGATCACGGATCAGGTCCTGATCGCCAGGCGTTGGCAGGCTGGCGCCATAGGCGTTGTGTTGCGCACTCAAGCCAAGCAATAGCGTGCACAGCACCGGCCACATCCGTGGGGAGATAAACATAACGCTCCATCGTAATAAGTGCTGAGGGCGCAGATTGATGCCCGCAGGGGTAGGGTGACAGTCACCCTGAAACTGATGTCAGAAATGCTGGCAAAATGACTTCGGTCAGCAGTGACGTGAAACAGACTGCATATATTTTGAAAAATTCAGCGGGGAGGAAATTATTGTGAGATGTGTCACGTACTGGGAGGAAATCGAAAAGGAGAGCCAATGATTCGAGGCGGCTGGGTTGACGCTTAGGACCGACGTTAGCGTGCAACGGGAGATTGGGTGCTGGACTGTGTGGCGCAAGTTTGGCATGCAGTCAGCAAAAAACCGGAGACAGCTGAAGCAGTGCTAGGTCTCAGACGCCAAAAAGAAAAAACCCGCCAGAAGGCGGGTTTTTCGGGGGTTCCAGAGATTTTGAAAGCCTTCTCTGGAACCTTGTATGGTGCCGGCACCAGGAGTCGAACCCGGGACCTACTGATTACAAGTCAGTTGCTCTACCAACTGAGCTATACCGGCGTGTTGGGCGACGATTATAGCGATTGGATTGGTTCTGTAAACCCCTGAATTCAGACTATTTTTGCGCAGGCGTCAGGCCAGTCCCGCGAACCCTTGCGCGGGGCTGGCCAATGGGTTTGCTTTAGCGCCTTACACGCCGTTTTTGACGGCGTTGATCAGGTCCTGGCTCAGCACCTGCGCGGGCGCCACTTGCACGCTTTGGGTGTAGAACGGCGGCAGGTTCTGGGCCAGTGTCGACAACGCTTGTGCAGTGGTGTTGCCCGGCAGCAGCACGTATTGCAGGTTGGAGGGATAGCTCTGCGGCACGGGGCCTTCCATGGTCGAGCCGTAGGCGCCGAAGGTCATCACGGCCTGTGGTGTGGTGGGGTCGGGGGCGTAGAGGAAGACGAAGGTGCCGTACTTCGGATGGGTCAGGTATTGCTCGGCCTGGGCGCGAACGATCGGGTCGGGGTCGTTCATCAGGGTCCAGCGCATGACTGCATAGCTGCGGGTGGTTTCCATGAAGGCTGTGCGAATCGGGGATTGGTTCTCGACGCCTGCCAGGCACACCAGCAGGTTGCCGAACGGATCGATGAGGGCCACCGAGTTGAATACCTTACCTTTTTGCGCGGTTTTCAGGAGTGGCGGGGCGAGTTCTGCGCCGGGGTCCCGGGGGTTGGCCGATTGGACGGTCAGGGCGAACGGGCTGAGCGCGGTCAGTGCCTTGCGCACTTTGCTGTTGGCCGGAAGGTTTGCCGGGTTTTGCAGTTGATCCGGCGGCAGGCCACTGTTGTTGCTGGCCTCGCGCACGGTGTTGACGCTGGCGGAGAAGATGGAGCTGGTGAGGAAGTAGGCCGCCGAATCGATGGTTTCGCCAGCGAACACCGGACTGTTCGAGCCCTGATAGGCGCGGCTGACCGGTGCCGCAATTGCGTAATAGCCCCAGGTGTCTTGCGCTTGCTGGCGGATCTGCGGCGGTAGCGACGGGAAGTCGAATTGGCTGTTGTAGTTGATACCGGCGTAGTCATCGATAGCGCTGACGGCGACGTTGAAGCCTGCGGTCAGCAGCGAGCCGGCGCACATGGCGCACGGGTCCAGCGTAGTGACCACGGTCAATTGGCTGGGTGGCGGCAGGTTCAGTGGCGCGACGTTTTCGTAGTACCAGTCCACCAACTGTCGTTCACCGTGGGCGGTCGGGTCATGGGGCAGGAAGTAGGTGGTGCCAGTGCTGGGAAAGGGCATCAGCACGTTGTTATGCAGCGCAGCGATGACTTCGCCGGTGGCAGTGTTGATGATGGCACCGCCTACGGCGAAGGTTTGCTGCAGCGCAGCTTCGATGGCCTGGTTGGCGACGGTGTCGACGGCTTCCTGTGCACTGTTCAATGCGCTCATGTTTTTCCCAGCTCCTTGCTGATTGAGTGCCAGACAATTCTGGCGCTTGGCAAAGATAGTTGAGGATTTGCGGGGACGTTTATGCTCATTTGACTTAACGCTTATGCACAACGGGATCTTTCCCACTGCTGCTTAGAGGAAAAATTGCAGACTCTTTTTCAGCTGCTCGCAACTGCCTGTTTTTCCGGTTTTTTTACAGGTGTACGGAATTTGAACAATTGTGTTTCAGCGCCGAAACAGCCGTAGATATTGGATCCAGGATAATTTCATCAACAGAGTTATCCACAGGTTTAGACGCTTTAGGAGCGCTCGGCGAGCAGAAGGAAATTACGCGGTGTGAGCGGGGTGTCACAGAAGGTGCCGAGGCGAACGGTATATTCCTGCTCTGAGAGGAAAAGCGCCCGATCGAGTACCAGCCACAACTCCAATGGGCGTCGGAAAAGTCCGCGCAGCAGCTCCAGGTTGCGCACTTCGGCCAGCCGCTGCCATCCGGCCGCTTCCAGGGCTGACCAGTCCTGCGCAACGATTGTGGATAAGTCTTTAAGCGCGGCCAAATGATGGCAGTAATCGGCGAAGGATTTATCCAGCCAGGCGCTGGGCAGCGAGGGGGTGGGGAGGTAGTCGTCAACGCCGCGCAGTTGCCGTTGCAGCAGGTCGAAGCCCAGGCGCCGGGCCATTGAAGTGTCGCGTTGACGTCGGACGCGGGCGCCGGCGGTCACTGTTTCGCTCATCGGTAGCGAAAGATCATCGAGTGTCAGCTGCAGGTTGGAGCCCTTGGCTGCGATGGAAAGCGGCTGATATTCGCTGGCACTGATCCGGTTGTAGCAGCAGGGCGCGATGGCCATTTGTTTGCAGCCTGTCGCGCTGGCGAGCTGCATCAGTCGCACATGCAGATCACCGCAGGCGTGCAGCGCTACCGGCGTGTGGTCAGCATTCAGTAAGGCGGTGACACCCGGCGCGAGCACGTCTTGCTCGACGTGAAGCGCATGCAGTTGATGACGTTGGCTGAGGGCCTGGCCGCTGGCGACCAATGCCGGGTCATATTCCAGGCAGGTGAGTTGCTGGCCGGGTCGCAGCAAGCGTCGCCCCAAATGGCCCTTGCCAGAGCACCAGTCCAGCCAATGCTGCGGGGGAGAGGCCAATGCGAGCCGACTGGCGAACGCCTCAATCTGCTGCCACTTGCGCCCCGGCACATCGACATTCAAGCGATGCCCGGCCGCTTCCAGCGTATGCGCCGGCAATTCACCCACCGCGCTCAACTCAAGCGACAGCATCGCCCATGAAGCAAACGGCTGCGGCGCATCCAGCAAGCAAGGTTGGTTATGGCTGTTCTCTGCGTCTTCCAGCGACCGCGCCCGTAGCCACAGCGCCAACTCCGGGTAGGACGCTTCCCAGGGAAGTTGCAGATGAGTGAACGGCCGAGGTTTCCACAGCCCCTGATGCTCGACCAGAAACGCATCCACCGCGGCGAAACGGGCGAACAAGTCTTCGCCCGTCAGCACGCGGGCATCAGCGTCCCTGACAGGCATCGACGCGCAGCCAGCGCTCCAGCAGCTTGAAGCCGCGAACCAGCACATAAGCCATCAGTAGATAGAACATGCCCGCGGCGAAGAAGATCTCCACCGGCAGATAGGTCCGGGCAATGATGGTGCGGGCCATACCGGTCAGCTCCAGCAGGGTCACGGTGCTCGCCAGGGCGCTGGCCTTGAGCATCAGGATCACTTCGTTGCTGTAGGCCGGCAGGCCGATGCGCGCGGCCCGGGGCAGGATGATGTAGAACAGCGCCTTGGCCCGGGACATGCCCAGTGCCCGCGCCGCTTCGATCTCACCCGGTGGAATCGCCTGGATCGCGCCGCGCAGGATCTCGGCGATGTAGGCTGCGGTGTGCAGGGTCATGGTCGCGGTGGCGCACCAGAACGGATCGCGCAGGTAGGGCCACATCGAGCTGTTGCGGACCGCGTCGAACTGCGCCAGGCCGTAGTAGACCAGGAACAGTTGAACCAGCAGCGGCGTGCCACGGAAAAAGAAAATGTAGCCGTAGGGAATTGCCCGCACATACCAGCGTCGCGAAGAACGGGCGATGCCCAGCGGAATCGCCAGCAGCAACCCGGCGATCACGGCAATGGCCACCAGTTCCAGGGTCAGGGTCGCGCCCTGAGCCAGTTTCGGCAGCCATTTGATGATGACTTCCCAGTTCATTGGGTGCTCCTCGCGAAGCCGCGAGCGGCGCGTCGTTCCATAAAGTGCATACCGGTCATGGCCAGAATGGTCAGGCCCAGGTACATGAAGGCGGCCACCATATAGAAGGTGAACGGTTGCTTGGATATGGTCACGCCGATTTGTGTGTGACGCATGATTTCTTCCAGGCCGATCACCGATACCAGCGCGGTGTCCTTCATCAGGATCATGAACAGGTTGCCCAGGCCCGGCAGGGCGATGCGCCACATCTGCGGCATTATCAACCGGGTGAAGATGCGAAACTTCGACAGGCCCAAGGCCATGCCGGCTTCACGGTGTCCTCTGGGGATCGCCAGGATCGCCCCACGAAACACTTCCGTGGCGTAGGCGCCAAAACACAGGCCCAGCGCAATCACGCCAGCGGCGAAGGCATTGAGTTCGAGGTCGGGGTTGCCGAAGAACTCGCCCAAGGCACGCATCAGGTTGACCGTGCCGAAGTAGATCAACAGCACCCAGAGCAATTCCGGGATACCGCGCACCAGGGTCGAATAAGTGCCGCCAAGCCATTGCAGCGGCTTGTACGGGGAAGTCTTGGCCAAGGCGCCGAGCAGACCGAGCACCAGCCCCACGCACAAGGCGCAGAGTGCCAGTTTCACAGTCATCAGCGCACCAGCGGCGAGCGCCGGGCCGAATCCGTAGAGATCGATAGTCATGGATGTCTTTTCAAATCGCGGCAGGCAATACCAGGGACGGGCGCCGTCAGCGAACGGCGCCCGTCAGGCAAGTCAGAATCAATAGATGCTGAACGGGAAGTACTTGTCGTTGATCTTCTTGTAGGTGCCGTCAGCAACGATTTCCTTCAGCGCGGTGTTCAGCTTCTCGCGGATCGGGTCGTTCTTGCGCACAGCGATACCGATCTTGTCGCTTTCTTCCACCGGGTCGCCCTTGAACTCGTAGGCGCGGCCGGCGTCGCTTTTCAGCCACTCATAGTTGACGTACTTGTCCGCCAGGATGGCGTCCAGACGACCGGAGGTCAGGTCGAGGTAGGCGTTTTCCTGGGTGTCGTAGAGTTTGACTTCAACGCCTTCCATGTTGTCTTCCAGCCAGGTGCCGGCGAGGGTCGCACGTTGGGCGCCGATCACTTTGTCTTTCAGGGAGTCCTTGTCGGTTTTGAAGTCGACGTTTTTCGGTGCGATGAACTGCAGCTTGTTGGAGTAGTACGGGTCGGTGAAGTCCACCGCTTGCTTGCGCTCGTCGGTGATCGACATCGAGGAGATCAGGAAGTCGAACTTCTTGGCGTTCAGGGCCGGGATGATGCCGTCCCAATCAGACGTGACCACGGTGCACTCGACTTTCATCTTGGCGCACAGGGCGTCGCCGATTTCCTTGTCGAAGCCGACGACATTGCCACTGGCATCTTTGTTGTTGAACGGCGGGTACGCCGCTTCGATGCCCATCTTCAAGGTCTGGGCGGCGGCACCGGCGCTGAAGGCCAGGGTGACGGCAGCAGCCAGGAAGATCTTTTTATAGTTCTGCATGCGGGTAGCTCCGTTAGCGGTTGCTGGACATGAATTGTTTGCAGCGCGCCGAAAGCGGGCTTTCGAACACCTGCTGTGGCGATCCTTGCTCTTCTACCAGGCCTTGGTGAAGGAACACCACTTCGCTGGAGACCTGACGGGCAAAGCCCATTTCGTGGGTCACGAGCAACATGGTGCGGCCTTCCTCGGCCAATGCACGGATGACATTAAGTACTTCCTGAACCATTTCCGGGTCAAGGGCGGAGGTGGGTTCGTCGAACAGGATCACCTTGGGTTGCATCGCCAAGGTGCGGGCGATGGCCGCGCGTTGCTGTTGACCGCCGGAGAGTTGCGCCGGGTAGGCGTGGCGCTTGTCGGCGATGCCGACCTTGGCCAGCAAGGCTTCGGCGACTTCGATGGCCTCGGCCTTGCTCTGGCCGAGCACGCGGCGCGGGGCTTCGATGATGTTGTCGAGCACGCTCATGTGCGGCCACAGATTAAAGTTTTGAAATACAAAACCGATCTCGCTGCGCAGGCGGTTGATCTGCTTGCTGTCGGCAGCGACCAGTTCTCCGTTCTTCGCCGCTTTGAGCTTGAGTTCTTCACCGGCCACCAGGATCTGGCCCTGGTGCGGGTTTTCCAGCAGGTTGATGCAGCGCAGGAACGTGGACTTGCCGGAACCGGAGGAACCCAGGATCGAGATCACATCGCCGTCGCGGGCGGTCAGCGAGATGCCTTTGAGCACCTCAAGCTGTCCGTAGCGTTTGTGCAAGTTGCGGATTTCAAGCGCGGGCGTGGCCTCAGCCATGTGCGTTCCTCATAATGTTTCGCTCCTGCTGTTGGTGGCCTTCCTGGCGAGGCGGCCAAGCTAGCATAGCGTCTGAATGGCAGCCAACAGCGCCAGGGGCGGTAAACGGGTGGTGTGTGGCAGGTTGTCGCATCGGTACAGCAGACTGTCGCGCTGCTATCAACCAAACGGCCGTTTGAACCCTGCTTTCAAATAAAAAGCGCGGCGGGTGGCGCAAAAAAGGGCGCGATGTTGCCAGCTTTGCCGGGGGGTTGGAAGCGCAAACCGCCCAAACGTTGCGGATCCGCACTTTTAGTGTGCGTCGAGCATTTTTTTAGTGTGTTTCCGGTGCGCTGTTTCGTTCTTGAAATGTGTCGCAGGGTAACGTTTTGGCAAAGTGCCATGCATTTCAATGACTTGCGATGACTGTCCGCTCAGGCTACAGGCCCCGGATTCTGGGGGTTTGTAATATTTTGGCGCAATTATTGCGTGCAGAATAAGGAACGCTCCGTTGGTTTCTTTTTACAAGAAGGAACACCTGGCGGGATGTACGCATTCGCTTTTCCTTACAAAGGTAGTTTCAATGAGCAGTACCCCAAGCTCCAATGGCCTCGAACAGGGGCTCAAACCGCGTCACGTGACCATGCTGTCGATCGCCGGGGTTATCGGTGCCGGCCTGTTCGTCGGCTCCGGCCACGCCATCGCTGCAGCAGGCCCGGCTGTGCTGTTGGCCTACGCGGCCGCCGGTACCCTGGTGGTGCTGGTGATGCGCATGCTCGGCGAAATGGCCGTCGCTTCGCCGGACACCGGCTCCTTCTCGACCTACGCCGATCGCGCGATCGGTCACTGGGCCGGTTTCACCATCGGTTGGCTCTACTGGTGGTTCTGGGTGCTGGTGATCCCGCTGGAGGCCAACGCCGCCGCAACCATCCTGCATGCCTGGTTCCCCAACGTAGCGATCTGGGTCTTCACCCTGGTCATCACCTTGCTGCTGACGGTGACCAACCTGTTCAGCGTGAAGAACTACGGTGAATTCGAATTCTGGTTCGCCCTGGTCAAAGTCCTGGCAATCATCGGTTTCATTGTCCTCGGCGTTCTGGCGATCTTCGGCTTCCTGCCGACCAGCCAGGTCAGCGGCGTCTCGCACCTGTTCGATACCCAAGGTTTCCTGCCAAACGGCATGGGTGCGGTGTTGGCGGCGATGCTGACGACCATGTTCTCCTTCATGGGTACCGAGATCGTGACCATCGCGGCCGCGGAATCGAAGAACCCGGGCCAGCAAATTTCCAAGGCCACCAACTCGGTGATCTGGCGGATCGGCTTGTTCTACCTCGTGTCGATCTTCATCGTCGTGGCGCTGGTGCCCTGGAATGACCCGGTACTCGCCGCTGTCGGTTCCTATCAGACCGTGCTTGAGCGCATGGGCATCCCGAACGCCAAGCTGATCGTCGACATCGTGGTATTGGTTGCCGTGACCAGCTGCCTGAACTCGGCGCTCTACACTGCCTCGCGGATGCTGTTCTCCCTGGGCAAACGCGGCGATGCGCCGGCCGTGTCCACGCGCACCAATGGCAGCGGCACGCCGTATTGGGCCGTGATCCTGTCCACCGCCGCCGCCTTCCTCGCGGTATTCGCCAACTACGTGGCTCCGGCCGCCGTGTTCGAATTCCTGCTGGCCAGCTCCGGCGCCATCGCGTTGCTGGTGTACCTGGTGATTGCGGTTTCCCAGTTGCGCATGCGTCAGAAGCGCATGGCCGCCGGTGAGAAGATTGCCTTCCGGATGTGGCTGTTCCCTGGCCTGACCTATGCGGTGATCGTGTTCATCGTTGGCATCCTGACGATCATGCTGTTCCAGGAAGCCCATCGTGTGGAGATCCTCGCGACCGGCCTGTTGAGCGTGTTGGTGGTGGCTACCGGTTTGCTTGTGGCTCGCCGTCGCAAGCTGCAGAGGCTGGGTGCGGCAGTGCTGAACTGATTCGTACCCTGTGACGCAAAACGGCCGCTGTCAGTGATGACACGCGGCCGTTTTTGTTTTTGAAGGGAAGGGCGGCTACTCGCCCTTTTCTTCCTGCGCATCCAGCGTCTGGCGATAGCTGTCCAGTGCCTTGCCGAAGTCGGTGATGAACTGCGGATCGGTCAGCCAGGCCTGGGCCGCATCGCGATCCATGCCGTCGGCCCACATGCGGTAGTCGATCAGCATGTCGGCGGCCAGGTGGGTGGCGGCCATGGCTTCGTCGTCGGCGTTTTCCATGTCCAGCAGGTCTGGGTGGTCACTGATGATTTCGGCGAGGTTCGACAGCAAGGTCTGCAGCATGACGTCGCGGCTGGTAGCTTCCGCGTCGCGCATTTTGCTGAACATCGACAGGGTGTATTCCGGGATCGGCTCGCCGATTTCGCCCAGGTCATCGTCCAGTGCGGCGGGTTTTCTGCCGTGGATGTTGATTTGTTTGGCTTTGATCTTGGCGCGTTTGGCGCGTTTCTGTTGCTTGTTCAGGGAGGCCATGGGAACTCAGTTCGGTTTCTGTTGGTTTTGGGCTGCGATGATTTCGGACGCAGCCACGTAATCTGCCTGGAAGGCCGGGGATTCAATCCATGCCAGGGCGCCGGCTTCGTCCACTTCGGTGGACCATTGGCGGTACTCGATCAGCGCGCCGATGATGAAGTCTGTCGCGGTTTCTTCGCCTTCCTGCTCGAGCACCAGCGCGAGCAGCGGGTGTTCAAGAAAGGCCGCGCACATGGCTTGCTGGCTGATCTTTTGCGCCTCGATCATTTCTTTGAACAGATCGGTCAGGTCAACCGATTCGAAGTCGATGCGATCGTCGTTCGGGTCCAGCTCGATCGGCGCGGCGGCCCGTTGGCTGCGGTTCTGCTTGGCCTTTGCCTTGGCGCGGGTGGCGCGTTTTTGCTGCTTGTTGGCGGATGCCATGGGCGTCGTTCCGTATTTCGTTGAGTGGGCAAGTCGATCAGCTACGTGGCACTAGCCGCCCGGGGGTATCGGGGGCCAGTTCGCCGCTTTGCAGCCAGGACAATGCAATGGGCCATAGTGTGGCTTGGTATGGGCTGCGAAAAAAGGCGAAATGTCCGACTTCTTCTTCGCCAATGTCTTCGGGAGTGATTCGCAAGTGGGTATTGGTGCTCCCGGTGAAGTAGCCGAGCAGGCGTTCTATGGCCGCGATTGTGCCGTAAGGATCGTCGCTGATGCTGATGGCCAGGGTTTTGGCTGTCATCATCGCGAAGGGCAACGAGCCGTGTTTTGCGGCGAGAACGCGACCGCTGGGGCGCGTTTCGTATTCTGCGGTGGGCATGCTCCAGTCGCGAACCACGCCAGCGGGCGTGTCTTCCAGCCAGCCAAGGCGTTTTCCGGGGAAGTAGCCATAGAGCAGCGTCAGCACAGGCATCACCAGGTGCCACTTGCCGAACATCCGCCAGCGATGAGCGGGCGCATAGTCGCGCCAGTAGGCAAATTGCGCGCCCACGGTCACCAGGCGTCGGATCAGGTGTCCAGAGGCTCCCAGGCCTGCTGCACAGCCTCCAAAGCTGTGGCCGACGATATCGATGGGCTGGCCCGGAAACTCTCGCTGGGCGCGCTTGAGCATCGCCTCGAAATCCAGTGCGCCCCAGTCGGACCATGTGGCTTGCAAGCCTTTCAATGACGCCGGTCGAGACTCACCGATGCCGCGGTAGTCATAAGTGATGACGTCGAAGCCGTTGGCGAACAGGTAATCGGCAAATCGTGAGTAGTGCCGGCAGCGAACCGAAGTGGCGGCGTTGATGATGACGATCGGGCGCGCGATGTCTCCAGAGGGGTGTCGCCAAGTGAAGCCGCCAAGGATGAAGCCGTCTGCGGCGGGCTCCTTGAACACTTCGCCAGCAATGGCGGTGTTCGGCGGCAACTCGATTTGAAAGGGCGCCAGCGGTGGCATGTCCTGCAAATTCATCGGCTTCGGACCTATGCGGGTAGCTGCCAACGATAGTCCTCGCGCAGCTTATGGACAATCCATTCGTATGGATCCGGGTGCCTGATCGAACAGTCGCTCCTCAATGGCGGCCCGTTCCCGGTCCAGTTCCGCACGCAGCTCCTCTTCGCTCGGCAGCACTAGCTTGTACTTGCTGGCGAACAGTTGTTCGTTGCCCTGTAACACCGAGTAGCGCACCACTGACTCGTCTTTTTGCGCGCAGAGAATGATGCCGACGGTCGGGCCATCCTCCGCGCCGCGTTTGAGGTCGTCATACATGCGCACGTACATGTCCATCTGGCCCACATCCTGATGGGTGAGTTCGCCGCGCTTCAGATCGAAGATGACGAAGCACTTGAGCAGGTAGTTGTAGAACACCAGGTCGATGTAGAAATCCTTGCTGTCAGTGCTGATGCGTTGTTGGCGGGCGATGAAGGCGAAGCCTTTGCCCAGTTCGAGCAGGAAGCCCTGGAGTTGATTGATCAAGGCTTGTTCGAGATTGGTTTCCTGGGTCAAGCCCGCGTTGGGCAGGCCAAGAAACTCCAGCATCACCGGATCTCGAATGAAATCACGCGGGTGTGCGTTCATTTTCTGGATGTTGGTGGCGGCTTCCTGCTCTACGGCAGGACGGTCGCGGCTTGTCAGCAGGCGTTCGTAGTAGAGGGTGTTGATCTGGCGTTCCAGGGCGCGGGATGACCAGTTCTGGATGGCTGATTCATTCATGTACCAATGGCGAGCGTGTTCGTTATCGACGCGCAGTAACTTGCGATAGTGGGTCCAGCTCAATTCGTGACGCAGTGCGTCACGAATTGAGAATGCTTGGTAAAACAGGCGCATGTAGCGAAGGTTGGAGGCGTCAAAGCCTTTACCAAACTCCTCCGTCAGATTCTGCGCCAGATTCGTCAGCAATTGCTTCCCGTAACTCGCTCTCCGAGCCCCCTCCTGCTCGAACTCCACAACATGCCTTCCGATCTGCCAGCAGGTTTGCACCTGGACCGTATCGACCGTTCGGAGCGCCTTCTGGCGTGCATCGCGGATCAGCTCGCCAAGATTGCCAAGCAGTGAAGCGAGTTGTGGGTCTTGGGCGTTATCGGGTCTGAGTGTGCTCATGAAGTCTTCCGCAAATGTATGAACAGGCAGAAGAGGATTGCAGAGGCGGGTGGGGCGGCGATGCCGGGCGCGTCTGGTAAATGGTAAGGAAAACCCGATTGATTCTGCGGGATCGCTCCGACGGCAGTCCCTGCTTGAGCAGTACAGCCTGTAGTCCATTTCGCAGTGCGTTCAAGGCCGAATCATTCTAAAACCGGCCGGGCACAGGGAAATCAAAGACAAGGTAACGATTGGGCTCTGCGGAGCCCGGGAGTGCCCATCATGAAACATGTCCATGCGTTCATTTTGCCGCTCGCTGCCGTGGGGTTGTTGATGTTTCCCATGATGTTGCAGGCGGCCAGTCTTGAACCGATCGACAGCACAGGCGTGCAAGTTCAGCGGCAAGAGCAAAACGGGATTACCTACCTCTCCGGCGGAGTTGGCGAGGATGAGGCGAAGGCGATCCAGCAGACTACTGGCTACAACCTGCACATGACGTTCGCTATCGGACCGGAAAACAAATACATCCCCGATGTGGATGTGGTCATTCAGAAATCCCAGGGGCAACCCGTGCTGACCCTGAGTCAGGCTGGCCCGCTGGTTTACGTTCAGCTGCCGCCCGGTAAGTACACCGTGGTCGCAACTCGTAATGGTGAGGAACGGCGTGACACAGCGGATGTTGGCAGCGGTGGCGCGCGCAATCTGGTTTTTCACTGGAGTGATGGTGAATAGCTGCGTTGTTGAGACAAAGCGATTTCGTTGGCGCTCAAATCCGCAAACAGCTGGCTGTTTGCGGAATGCCACGCGCTAGGGTTTGCGGTTTGCCAAAACGCGATGGATGGTTTGCTGAAGAATCACCTTGGGGAGGATGAGTCAGCGGATGCTGCGGATATTGCCTTTGTTGCCTTTTACGGTGACGGAAACCTTTTTGAAGATGAAGTAGTTTTCTTCGTTCACTTCATAGCGAGGGGCGACGATCAGGTCGGCACCGGAAGATTTGACCGCTTTGTAAGCCGCTGCCGATTTGACCGCGCTGACGGGATCCAGGCCAAGGCTGCCCAAGCCACCGCTCTGGCCACCATAGCTGACGCCATCGGCAAACTGGGAATCGCCGCCAAACTTGAGGAAGCCGAACAGGACGTTGACCGAAGACTGGCCGGAGATGGCGTCGCCGACAGCGATGTCCGCTTTCAGATCTGCTTTGACGGTACTGTCGATCGGCGACGATGGCTGGCTGTTGTTGTAGCTGACGCAGCCGCTGGCTGTGGCAATGATGGTCGACAGGGCGAGGAACTTCAAAAGCGTATTCAAGTGCTGTTTCCTTACTTTGAAACGTTAAATGCAGGCAGATGTGCTGCTGCATTAGTTTCACTTTGTAAGGGCGCACACTCCATGAGACACATCCTAAAGCGGTGCGTGAAAGCTCGGGTACGAATGGAAAGAAAAGGGCGTGGCGGACGTGGGAATATTCGGCGGCGCTAGGGTTTGTTAAATCCCGGGCATAAAAAAACCCTGAATCTTGCGATTCAGGGTTTTCGGTATTTGGTGCCCAGAGACGGAATCGAACCGCCGACACGGGGATTTTCAATCCCCTGCTCTACCGACTGAGCTATCTGGGCAACGGGGCGCATTAAACGGGTTTTTCAGGGGGTCGTCAAGCAAGTTTTCAAAAAAAATTTAATTATTACCGTCGCTTACGTTCCGACCCCCGATAAATCGGGGTTATTCCGACGGCGGCACGTAGCCTTCGGCCTTGGCGTAATCTTCGCCGGAGAAGTACTTGTCCATCTCGCCCTGAAGATATTTGCGGTCTTCGGCGTTCATCATGTTCAGGCGTTTTTCGTTGATCAGCAGGGTCTGGTGTTTCTGCCAGTCGGCCCAGGCCTTGGCCGAGACGTGGTCAAAAATGTCCTGGCCTTTGGCGCCCGGGAATGGAGCGCGCTCCAGGGCGGGCAATTCTTCTTTGTACTTGCGGCACATGATGGTGCGGGTCATGACGACTCTCCTGCGTTCAATACGGCGGCCGCGCGTTCGAGCAAGGTTTTGACCGGGGCGGCAAGGCCCAGGCGCGGCGGGGTGGCGAGGTTATACCAGAGCCAGTCGGCCTCGGCCACGTGATGGCCGGCCTCCTGGACCTGAACCAGCCAGGGTTCGATAGCCAGTTGGAAATGACTGAAGGTGTGTACCAGGTTCGGCAATGCCTGTTGGCGGCCCAGTTCCAGCGAGTGCTGCGATGCCAGATGTTGCAGGTCATCGAGGTCGTCGAGTTCCGGCAGGCTCCAGAGACCGCCCCACAGGCCCGTGGAAGGGCGCCGGTAAAGCAGGATCGCGCCTTCGCCGTTGGCGAGCATCGGCATCAGCGTGCGCTTCTGAGGCACGGCCTTGCGCGGCTTGGGGATCGGGTAGCGGGTCTCGAGGCCGAGCATATGCGCTTCACAGCCCTTTTCCAGCGGGCACAACAGGCAGCTCGGCTTGCTGCGGGTGCAGAGCGTGGCGCCCAGGTCCATCATCGCCTGGGTATAGGCATTGACCCGATCATGGGGCGTAAAGCGCTCTGCATTGGCCCACAGCTGTTTCGCGACCTTGGGCTCGCCCGGATAACCCTCTTGCGCGGTAAAACGCGCCAACACCCGTTTGACGTTGCCATCGAGGATAGGCGCCCGCAGACCCATGCTCAGGCTGGCGATGGCGCCCGCAGTGGACAGGCCGATACCCGGCAGATCCGTCAGCTTTTCCACATCTCGCGGAAACTCGCCGCCATATTCGGCAACGACAATCTTCGCGGTCTTCTGCAAGTTGCGCGCGCGGGTGTAATAACCGAGGCCGGTCCACAGGTGCAGTACTTCGTCCTCCGGTGCGGCGGCCAGGGCTTCGACCGTCGGCAATGACGCCATGAAGCGGTCGAAGTAATTCAGCACGGTGCTGACCTGGGTTTGCTGCAACATGATTTCCGAGACCCACACCCGATACGGGGTGATGCCCTGTTGCCAGGGCAAATCGTGGCGGCCGTGGCGGTCGTACCAGTCCAGTACCGCCGAAGAGAATTGCTCGGCTCTCATCGCTTGAACAGCCCTTTCAGTGCGTCTTTCAATTCAGGGCTGACCTTGTCGCCAAGCTTCTCGTCGATTTTTTCGCTGATTTTGTCGCCGGCCATTTTGCCGGCGATCTGGCCCATGCGTTCGTTATCGAGGCGGCAGGCCTTGGCACCCAGTTCCAGCGGGCCACGGCAGCGCAGCGGCCATTCGATGCCGACGAATTTCTCGCCGACCTGGCAGGCCGGGTCCGGCATGTCGCTCTTGTCGCCTTCGACGACGATGCCCACGCGGTAATCCATGCCCAGCACTCGCAGGTCGACATCGCCGTCGCCGTTGACGGTCATGCCCGGGATACGCACTTTCAGGTCCGGATTGCTGGCCACGCCATTACGGAAGGTCAGGTTGCCCTTGAGCTCCTGAAACGGCGTGTCCTTGCCCCGTGGCTCGCCGCTGAGGGCTTTGCGGTTCAAGGTGGCGATGCCTTTGCACAGCTGCTGTTCGAGATTGGCATTGAGCAACACGCCGTTGTTGATGACGAAGCTGGCGTTGCCGTTGAGGCTGTCGACCAGCGCGCTCTGGCTGTTGCCGCTGCCGGTCAGGTTGCTGTCGAGCGTGACCAGGCCTTTGACCGGCGGGTTTTTGCCCTGGCTTTCGAGGATTTTTTCCACCGGTACCCGGCTGATGCGCGTCTGCATGTTCAGCGCCGGCACCGGCTGGCGCACGTCCAGGGTGCCCTTGGCTTCGAAGTTGCCGTCGTACAGGTCGCCGCGCAGATTCTCCAGGGTCAGCAGGCCGCCCTGGCCGGTGGCCTTGAGTGCGGCGTTCTGGATCGGCAACTTGTCGAGGGTCAGTTGGCCGAAGGTCAGGTCGGCATCCACATCGAGTTTGCTCAGGCGTTCCACCGGCAGTAGCCGCGCCGTGCTCCACGGGCCTTTGGTCGGTGATTGCGGCAGGGGGGTGTTGCCCGCACCGGCCATGGCATCGTTCTCGGTGCTGGCGACTTCGGCCTGGCGCACCTGGGTAGCGCTGTTGGCTTCAGCGGATTTTGGCGGCAGGTAACGGTCGACGTTGAAGGTGTCGGCCTTGAGGTTCGCCCGCAGCGATTGTTTGGCGAAGTCCTCGACGGCGATACGACCGCTGAAGGTGCTGTCATCGACCTTCAGGTTGATGTCGTCGAACGACACACTGGTCGGTGTACCGGAAAAACGGCTGGCCAGTTCGACTTTGCTCAGGCTGCCTTCAGCCATGGCCGGGAGTTTCTGGCCGATGCTGTCGACGAATTTCGCCAGGTCGAACTGGGCAATCGACAGGCCGCCGCTGATTTGCGGGGTCTTGTCGAGGTCGTTGGCTTTCAGTTCACCCAATGCCCGCAGTTGGTTGGCGGATAGCTTGATTCCGGTCCATTCGGCGACGTTGGCCGCTTTATCCAGCAGTAACTGGCCTTGGGCGGCGAAGGTGATGGTCTTGCCTTGCAATGGATCGCCGGCGACTTCACCGGAAAGCTTCATGTCTTCAAATTTGTAGCGTTGCAGCGCACGCTCGAAGCGCAGTTCGCCATTGAGCTCGGTGCGTACTCGCAGAACCGGCTGGTTGGTGCCCAGGAACGCGGTGAGTTTGACCGGGATGTTGGTGGAGTCATGCACCGGGCCGGTACTCAGCTGGATGCTTTCGGCGCTGTACAGCTTGCCGGTTTTTTCGTCGCTGTACTCGATGCGGGCGTTGTTGACGGTCAGGCTGTCGATGTCCAGGCGGATCGGCTGGGCCGGTTTCTCCGCTTGGGCGGTGGTCTCCGGTGCTGGCG
This sequence comes from Pseudomonas fluorescens, assembly GCF_902497995.1. GTDB lineage: Bacteria > Pseudomonadota > Gammaproteobacteria > Pseudomonadales > Pseudomonadaceae > Aquipseudomonas > Aquipseudomonas fluorescens_BK. The sequence continues at coordinate 119,142 of NZ_CABVII010000021.1, forward strand.
CTTCGCTGGTGGCGGGCGGTGTGGCCGGGGTGGCAGGCGCCGGGACCTTGCCGATGTCTTCCCAGTTGCCGTGGCCATTCTTGTCGCGATTCAGGCGCAGGTTCAGGCCTTCGACACGCACGTCACTCATCTGCACTTCACGGCGCAGCAGCGGCAGCACACGAACCGAGAGACCCAGCATCTGCAGGTCAGCGAACGGCTCGCCGGGCTTGGCCAGGGTCGCAACACTGGCTTCGTGCAATTCCAGGCCCAGCCAGGGAAACAGGCTCCAGCCGATATCGCCATTGAGCGTCAGCTCGATGTGGGCCTTGTCGCGGGCAATCTGGCGAATCTCGTCTTTATAGTCGTTGGGATCGAAGAGGTGGGTCAGGGCAAAGCCCAACGCCACAATGATCAGCAACAGCCCGAGAAGTACCAGACCCAGGATTTTGCCGAACGCTTTCATGGGCGAGTCCTTGTAGTTAGTCGAATTCGAAATTTAGCCGGGGAGTATAGCGCCCCGAAACGGGTGATCGGTCAGCGATGATGCAGGCATTCATAATGATGCCGGGTTGTATGGACATGTCTATCGCCGATGGCACTGAATTCAGTCCGTCAGTGATATCACCTCCCATGTTTCTGTTTCCGGCCCGCGCCCCTATAATGGTTGCCTTTTTCGCCCAATGATTTTGCGGAGCTGGTGATGGCCGAACGTAAGGCGTCAGTCGAGCGCGACACTCTGGAAACCCAGATCAAAGCCTCGATCAACCTGGATGGCACCGGAAAGGCCCGATTTGATATCGGTGTTCCTTTTCTTGAGCACATGCTGGACCAGATCGCCCGTCACGGGCTGATCGACCTGGATATTGTCAGCAAGGGCGACCTGCATATCGACGACCACCACACGGTGGAAGATGTCGGTATCACCCTGGGTCAGGCCTTCACCAAAGCCATCGGCGACAAGAAAGGCATCCGTCGCTACGGCCATGCCTACGTGCCGCTCGATGAAGCGCTGTCGCGCGTGGTGATCGACTTCTCCGGCCGTCCGGGCCTGCAGATGCATGTTCCTTTTACCCGCGCCACCGTCGGCGGTTTTGACGTTGATCTGTTCCAGGAATTCTTCCAGGGCTTCGTCAACCACGCCAACGTCAGCCTGCACATCGACAATCTGCGTGGGCACAACACCCACCACCAGATCGAGACCGTGTTCAAGGCTTTCGGCCGCGCACTGCGCATGGCCGTAGAGCTGGATGACCGCATGGCCGGTCAGATGCCGTCGACCAAAGGCGTTCTGTAATGCAGACGGTTGCGGTTATCGATTACGGCATGGGCAACCTGCACTCGGTGGCCAAGGCCCTCGAGCACGTCGGTGCCGGCAAGGTCTTGATCACCAGCGATGCCGATGTGATTCGCGAAGCCGACCGGGTGGTATTCCCCGGCGTCGGCGCGATTCGCGATTGCATGGCGGAGATCCGTCGTTTGGGTTTCGATTCGCTGGTGCGTGAAGTCAGCCAGGACCGTCCGTTCCTCGGCATCTGCGTCGGCATGCAAGCCTTGCTCGACAGCAGTGAAGAGAACGACGGCGTCGACTGCATCGGCCTGTTCCCGGGCGCGGTGAAGTTCTTCGGCAAGGATCTGCATGAAGACGGCGAGCACCTGAAAGTGCCGCACATGGGCTGGAACGAAGTGAAGCAGACGGTGAGTCACCCGCTGTGGCACAACATCCCGGACCTGGCGCGTTTCTACTTCGTGCACAGCTACTACATCGCTGCCGGCAATGCGCGGCAAGTGGTGGGTGGCGGTCACTACGGTGTCGATTTCGCTGCGGCGCTGGCCGATGGCTCGCGTTTCGCCGTGCAGTTCCACCCGGAGAAGAGCCATACCCATGGCCTGCAATTGCTGCAGAACTTCGCCGCGTGGGATGGTCGCTGGTAATGGCCGTCAAGAAGAAGCCGCCGATCCTGACCCTCACTCCCGAACAGGAGAACGAGGCCAACCAGAAGATCAAACGCTTTATGGAGGATCGCTTCGAACTGGACCTGGGTTCGTTCGAAGCGGCCGAAATCCTTGAGCTGTTTACCCGTGAAATTGCGCCGCACTATTACAACAGGGCGATTTTCGATGTGCAGACGCACCTCAAAGAGAGGTTCGAAAGCATCGAAAGCGACCTGTGGGCGCTCGAGAAAAACTGATTTTCGAGCGAAGCTGAACAATCGAATTTGAAGGTTTGCCAGATGCTGATTATTCCCGCTATCGATCTTAAAGACGGTGCCTGTGTTCGTCTGCGCCAGGGCCGCATGGAAGATTCCACAGTGTTCTCCGATGATCCGGTGAGCATGGCTGCCAAGTGGGTGGAGGGCGGTTGCCGTCGTCTGCATCTGGTCGACCTGAACGGCGCCTTCGAAGGCCAGCCGGTCAACGGCGAAGTGGTCACCGCCATCGCCAGGCGCTACCCGAACCTGCCGATCCAGATCGGCGGCGGTATCCGTTCCCTGGAAACCATCGAACACTACGTGAAAGCGGGCGTGAGCTACGTCATCATCGGCACCAAAGCCGTGAAAGATCCGGCCTTCGTCGCCGAGGCCTGCCGCGCGTTCCCGGGCAAGGTGATTGTCGGTCTGGATGCCAAAGACGGTTTTGTCGCCACTGACGGCTGGGCTGAAATCAGCACCATTCAGGTGATCGACCTGGCCAAGCAGTTCGAAGCCGACGGCGTGTCCGCGATCGTTTATACCGACATCGCCAAAGACGGCATGATGCAGGGCTGCAATGTACCGTTCACCGCTGCGCTGGCTGCCGCGACGAAAATTCCGGTCATTGCTTCCGGCGGTATCCACAATCTGGGTGACATCAAGTCGCTGCTCGACGCCAAGGCGCCAGGCATCATCGGCGCCATCACTGGCCGGGCGATTTACGAAGGCACTCTCGATGTCGCTGAAGCGCAAGCTTTCTGCGATTCGTACAAAGGCTGAGGACTGACCATGGCGCTGGCCAAACGCATCATCCCTTGCCTGGACGTGGATAACGGCCGGGTGGTCAAGGGCGTCAAGTTCGAGAACATCCGCGATGCCGGCGACCCGGTGGAAATCGCCCGTCGTTACGACGAGCAGGGTGCCGACGAGATTACCTTTCTCGACATCACCGCCAGCGTCGACGGTCGCGACACCACGTTGCACACCGTCGAACGCATGGCCAGCCAGGTGTTCATCCCGCTGACCGTGGGTGGCGGCGTTCGCACCGTGCAGGACATTCGTAATCTGCTGAATGCCGGTGCGGACAAGGTTTCGATCAACACCGCTGCAGTATTCAATCCGGAGTTCGTTGGCGAAGCGGCGCAGCATTTCGGTTCGCAATGCATTGTCGTTGCCATCGACGCCAAGAAAGTTTCACTGCCGGGCGAAACCCCGCGCTGGGAAATTTTCACCCACGGCGGCCGCAAACCCACCGGTCTCGACGCGGTGGAGTGGGCGAAAAAAATGGAAGGCCTGGGTGCCGGTGAAATCCTGCTGACCAGCATGGACCAGGACGGCATGAAAAACGGCTTTGACCTGGGCGTCACCCGTGCCATCAGCGATGCCCTGGGCATTCCGGTCATCGCCTCCGGCGGCGTCGGCAATCTGCAGCACCTGGCCGACGGCATTCTCGAAGGCCACGCCAGTGCGGTGTTGGCGGCGAGTATTTTTCACTTTGGCGAATACACTGTGCAGGAAGCCAAGGCCTACATGGCTCATCGCGGAATCGTAATGCGCTAAAACAAATCGATGCAGGCCAGTGGACAGCATGGCGGGCTCAAGGCACTCTTGAGCACGCCATGGATTTCGGTAGCCAGACATGCTTAGACGCCTTCTCCTTGCCCTTGCCAGCGCTTCTCTACTGCTCGTCAGCGAGGCTCATGCGGTAGAAAATCTCGACACCGACCTGGTGCTGCTGACGGAAAATTTCCCGCCCTACAACATGGCAAAGAACGGCAAGAATTTCGCTCAGGACGAGAACATCAATGGCATCGCCGTGGACATCGTCCGCGAGATGTTCAAGCGCGCCGACATCACCTACAGCTTGACGCTACGTTTCCCCTGGGAGCGGATCTACAAGATCGCCCTCGAGAAACCCGGTTATGGCGTGTTCGTAATGGCACGGTTGCCGCACCGCGAAAAGCTCTTCAAGTGGGTTGGCCCGATCGGCCCGGATGACTGGATCATGCTGGCGAAGGCTGACAGCAAGATCACCCTGGAGAGGCTGGATCAGGCGCGCAAATACAAGATCGGCGCCTACAAGGGCGATGCGATCGCCGAGACGCTGGCCAAGCAAGGCTTGAAGCCGATTGTTGTGTTGCGCGATCAGGACAACGCGAAAAAGCTGGTCAATGGCCAGATCGATCTATGGGCTACGGGTGACCCGGCGGGCCGGTATCTGGCTCGTCAGGACGGGGTGACCGGGCTCAAGACGGTGTTGCGATTCAACAGTGCCGAGTTGTACCTGGCATTGAACAGGAATGTGCCGGATGAGGTGGTGGCCAGGCTGCAGGCCGCGCTGGATCAGCTGCGCAAGGAAGGCGTGGTCGACGACATCATGGCGCGGTATCTCTGATACCCACCAATCTAATGTGGGAGCGGGCTTGCTCGCGAATACGGTGTGTCAGACAACTATGATATTGACTGACACTGCGCATTCGCGAGCAAGCCCGCTCCCACATTAGAGCTGCGGTGTTGGCGGTTAGCGGTACACGCCGTCCTTGCCGTGGGCAGCCGTTGCACGGTTGCCGCGCACGCTGATCATCTGCTTGATATCGATCCACTCAATCCCCTGGGCCTTGAGCTTGGGCAATTCACGCTCCAGCACCGCCAACGTCTGCGGATACGGATGCCCGATCATCACTGCCGAACCCTGCTTGCGCGCCAGGCTGATTGCTGACTGTAGCTGCGTGAGGATCGCCGCTTCCGTTGGCTCGTCATCCAGAAACACATCCCGCGAAACGCTCGCCAATGCAATCTTCTGCGCTTGGGCCGCCGCGACGGTCTGCGCGCTGGTGCGGCTGTCGACGAAAAATTTGTGCCGACGCTGCAAGTCAGCCATCAACCAGGCCATGGCAACCGGTTGAGCGGTCATGCGGCTGCCCATGTGGTTGTTGATGCCAGCCGTATAGGGCACGACCTTGAATGCCGCATTCAGCCGCTTCTCAAGTTCTTCGATGGGTAGCTCTGGATGCCAGGCGAACGGCCCGGTGGCCGGAGCCATGGGCATGTGCAGAATGACGATCTTGCCGGCGCGATGGGCTTCGCGAGCGAACTCGGTGGCGTGGGGTGTATCGGGCATGATTGCCGTGGTGACCGGGCCAGGCAGGGCCAGCACGCGGCGATCCTGGTGCAGGTTCTGCCCCAGGTCATCGATGATCAGGCTCAGGTAAGCCTTCTGAGGGCTGGCCGCTGTCGCGACAGGCGTTGCGTGAGCAACACCCGCCAGACAGCACAACAGAGCGAGGTAAAACCGCAAGCGCATCTCAGCGGCCAGAGGTGATGCTCAGCCCTTTGAGCAGGCTCAGGGCCTGGGCCAATTGATAATCGTCATCCTGCGGCATCGCCTTGGCTTTGCCGCCGGAGCCGGTAGGCTTGTCGGCGCCGCCGTTGCCATTGCCCAGGTGGCCTTGCAGATCGGCTTCCTTGAAGTACTCGCCGTCTTGCTCGCTGGTGATCTTGGCCCTGCGCACTTCGATGTCCGGGACGATGCCCTGCGCCTGGATCGAGCGGCCGTTCGGCGTGTAGTACAGCGCCGTGGTGATTTTCAGTGCGCGCTCGTTATTGAGCGGCAGCACGGTCTGCACCGAGCCTTTGCCGAAACTGGTGGTGCCCATCACTACCGCACGCTTCTGATCCTGCAAGGCGCCGGCGACGATTTCCGAAGCCGAGGCACTGCCGCCGTTGATCAGCGCGACCATGGGCACGGCTTCGCTTTCGTCCTTGCCGGTGGCGGAGAAGCGCAGTTCGGAGTTGGCGATACGGCCTTTGGTGTAAACGATCAAGCCCTTGGTGATGAAGTGGTCGACCACTTCCACCGCCGCTTGCAGCACGCCGCCCGGGTTGTTACGCAGGTCGAGGATGATACCGTTGAGCTTCTTGCCATTGTCCTTGCGCAGCTTGGCCAAGGCCTTGGAAACCTCTTCGCCGGTCTTGACCTGGAACTGGGTGATGCGGATGTAGCCGTAGCCGGACTCCAGCAGCTGGCTCTTCACGCTCTTCACTTGAATGATGGCGCGGGCCAGGGTCACGTCGAACGGCGTGCCGCCGTCGCGCACCAGCGTCAGGGTGATTTTCTGGCCGATCTTGCCACGCATCTTTTCCACGGCTTCGGTCATGCTCTGGCCGCGGGTTGGTTGACCGTTGATCTTGACGATGAAGTCGCCCGCCTGAATGCCGGCCTTGGACGCCGGGGTGTCATCGATTGGCGAAACTACCTTGATGAAGCCGTCTTCGGCCCCGACTTCGATGCCCAGGCCGCCGAATTCGCCGCTGGTGCTTTCCTGCAATTCAGCGAAGTCTTCCGGGCCCAGGTAGGCGGAGTGCGGGTCCAGGTTGCTGAGCATGCCTTTGATCGCATTTTCCAGCAGGGTCTTGTCGTCCACCGGTTCGACATAGGCCGCCTTGATCCGATCCATGACCTCGGCGAAGGTGCGCAACTCTTCCAGAGGCAATGGCGCCTTGGTGGTCGCAGCCGTGCCCGCAGGCGCGACCGCCGGGGCCGGTTGAGCGGCGAACGCCAGAGGCGCGCCGATCACCAGGGCGATCGTCAGGGCCAGCGAGGTAAGGCGGGACAAATGCAGCATGTCGAACGAACTCCTAATGTAGGTGACTCAGCGCCTATCCTTGCGCGCGGCACCATTGTGCCGGATCACTCGGGTGACCCTGCTGACGAATAGCGAAATACAGCGCTGATGTGTCCTGTCCGCCACTGTTGCCGACGGTGGAAATGGGCTCACCGGCTTTTACCACGTCACCCGCAGACTTGAGCAGCGTCTGGTTGTGGCCGTAAAGACTCAAAAACCCGTTGCCGTGGTCGAGGATCACCAGCAGCCCGGCGCCACGCAACCAGTCGGCGAACACCACGCGACCGCCATGCACGGCGTGTACCTGGCTGCCGGCGGAGGCGCTGATCATCACGCCGTCCCACTTGGTGCGGGCGTCGTCGCCACGGGTCTCGCCAAAGCGGGCCAGCAGTCGACCATCAACTGGCCAGGGAAGTTTTCCCCGGCTTGAAGCAAAAGGGCCACCAAAGGTTTCGCCTGAACTGGACACCAGTGCGCCGGGTGTCGGTCTGACAGGTTTGCGTGGGGCATCAGAGGCGTCTGCTTGCGCCTGAGCCTCACGTAAACGCTTTTTTTCCGCTTCCTGCTGGGCGATCAGCGCTTTTTGCCGGGCTTCCTCTGCCTCGCGAGCCTCGCGAGCCTCGCGAGCCTGGCGAGCCAGGGTTTCCTCGATGGTTTTCAGGACATTGGACAGGTCCGCCTGATCTTGCTCGCGGGCGGCCAGTTTCTGATCGCGGGCCTTTACGTCGTTGTTCAGCTTGGCCAGGGCTTGCTGGCGCTCCTTGCGGACTTTGTCGAGTTCGTCGCGCTGGCTGTCGAGGCTGCTTTTCTGCACCAGCAGTTGCGCCTGCTGCATGTCGATGTCTTTTTCGACATTGGCCAGTTGGCGCAGGGTTTCATTAAAATTCTTCAACTGCTCCAGGCGAGCCTGGCTCAGGTAGTCGTAATAGGTGAGGGTTCGGGCGAATTTTTCCGGGTTCTGCTGGTTCAGCAGCAGCTTCAGGTACTCCTGACGGCCGTTCTGATAGGCCGCGCGGGCCTGAATGGCGATCAGTCGTTGCTGTTCAATGCGCGCGCTCTGGAGTTTTTTTTTCTCGGCATCGAGTCGCTGCAGCTCGGATTCGCTTTTCTGCAGCTCTTTTTGCAGGGCATCGACCTGCTTCTCGAGATTGCCCATCTCGGTCTCGGTGCCCTTGAGATCTTTTTGCACCCCGGACTTTTCTTCCTGCAACTTGCCCAGCAGCTTTTTCAGCTCGGCAATGTCCTGACGCGTGGCGTCCAACTGTTGTTGGGTTTGCGCGCGCTCGTCAGCGAAGGCCGGTTGGAGCAGGCAAGTCAGGGCAAGGGCTATCAGGACGCGAAGCATAAAGGCGGGTGATACCAGGGTAAGGGACGCCCTAGTATGCCCGCCAAGCGCTGCAAAAAAAACGCCCAATTGGGGCTGTGTGATGACTGGAACAGAGTTGCATCGAAAAACACCCCAAAACCACTGTGGGAGCGGGCTTGCTCGCGAATGCGGTGTGTCAGTCAGCATGGATGTTGACTGACACACCGCATTCGCGAGCAAGCCCGCTCCCACAGGGTTTAGTGGTGTTTGAAGGACGGATTACACCAGTATCGAAGTACCCGTCATTTCAGCCGGTTTCTCAAGGCCCATCAGCTTCAGCATCGTCGGTGCCACGTCCGCCAGCACGCCGCCTTCGCGAACCTTCAGGTCACGCTTGCCGACATAAATGAACGGCACCGGCTCGGTGGTGTGGGCGGTGTGCGCCTGGCCAGTGGATTCGTCGGACATTTGCTCGACGTTACCGTGGTCGGCGGTGATCAGCGCTTCGCCGCCAACTTTTTCCAGCGCGTCCACGATACGGCCAACGCACTGGTCCAGGCATTCGACAGCTTTGACGGCTGCGTCGAACACGCCGCTGTGACCGACCATGTCGCCGTTGGCATAGTTGACCACGATCACGTCATAACGTTGGTTGTCGATAGCGTCGACGATGCGGTCGGTGACTTCCGGTGCGCTCATCTCAGGCTGCAAGTCATAAGTGGCGACTTTTGGCGACGGGATCAGGATGCGTTCTTCGCCCGGGAATGGTTCTTCACGACCGCCGGAGAAGAAGAAGGTCACGTGAGCGTACTTCTCTGTTTCGGCAATGCGTAGCTGGGTCTTGCCGTTTTTCGCCAGGTAGTCGCCCAGCACGTTATCCAGGCTGCCAGCGGCGAAGGCCGATGGTGCGGGAATGCTGGCGGCGTATTGGGTCAGCATGACGAAGCCGGCCAGTTTTGGCTGGCGCGCACGTTCGAACTCAGAGAAATCGTCTTCGACGAACACGCGGGTCAGTTCGCGGGCGCGGTCGGCACGGAAGTTCATGAACACCACGGCGTCGCCGTCTTCGACCTTGACCGGCACACCGATGGACGTGGCCTTGACGAATTCGTCGCTCTCGCCACGTTCGTAGGCGGCTTGCAGGCCTTCCTGGGCGGTGGCGGCATTGTATTCGCCATTGCCATCGACGATCAGGTTGTAGGCCTGGGACACGCGGTCCCAACGGTTGTCGCGGTCCATGGCGAAGTAACGACCGATAATGCTGGCGATCCGACCTTTACCGAGGGCCTGGAAGCTTGCATCGAGCAGTTCGATGGACGACTGAGCGCTTTTCGGCGGAGTGTCGCGACCGTCGAGGAAGGCGTGCAGGTAGATTTTTTCAGCCCCGCGCTTGTACGCCAGTTCAGCCATGGCAACCAGATGATCCTGGTGGCTGTGAACGCCGCCATCGGACAGCAGACCCATGAAGTGCACGGCTTTACCAGCGGCGACGGCTTTATCGACGGCGGCGCAAATGGTCGGGTTCTCGAAAAACTCGCCATCACGGATCGATTTGGTCACGCGCGTGAAATCTTGATACACAACACGACCGGAACCGAGGTTCATGTGGCCGACTTCGGAGTTGCCCATCTGGCCGTCCGGCAGGCCGACGTCCATGCCGCTGCCCGAGATCAGGCCGTTCGGCACGGTGGCCCACAGGCGGTCCAGCACGGGCTTCTTCGCGGCAAAGATGGCGTTGGATTCAGGGCTCTCACTGTGACCGAAGCCGTCGAGGATGATCAGGACCAAAGGTTTAGGCGTGGTAGTCATGGATTCCGCTCGTGGCTGAGTTAAAAAGAGGGCGATGGAAAAGGGAGTGGCAGTTTAAAGCGAAGTTCCGGCCGCGTCACCGCCCGACGGGGTTTGGCCCACCATAGTGGCTGTGTATACTGGCCGACATTTTAACGCCCTGGAACCTCCTTCGATGGTTGCTCACCTGATTGAATTTGCCACTAACCACTATCTGCTCGTCGGTATCTTCGTCGTACTGCTGGCGTTGCTGATTGCCTATCAGATGCAAGGCGGCGGCCGCAGCCTGAGTACCGGTGAACTGACCGGCCTGGTCAACAAGGACGCGGGCGTTGTGATCGACATTCGTTCGAACAAGGATTTCGCCGCCGGCCACATTGTTGGCGCGTTGAACATTCCTCACGACAAACTGGCTGCTCGCGTCGGCGAACTGGAAAAGCACAAGGCCAAGACCATCATCCTGGTCGACGCCATGGGCCAGACCGCCGGCACCCATGCCCGCGAACTGATGAAATCCGGCTTCATCGCCGCCAAGCTGTCCGGCGGGATCTCCAGCTGGAAAGGCGACAACCTGCCGCTGGTGAAGTGATATGAGCAATGTCGTCGTCTATTCCAGCGATTACTGCGGCTATTGTTCGCGAGCCAAGCACCTGCTCGAGGGCAAAGGCGTGGCCTTCGAAGAGATCAAGGTCGATGGCAAGCCGCAGGTGCGCGCCGCCATGGCTCAGAAAGCGGGGCGCACATCCGTGCCGCAGATCTGGATCGGCAGCACTCACGTAGGCGGTTGTGATGATTTGTTTGCCCTTGAGCGCGCCGGCAAGCTCGACACCCTGCTCAAGGCCTGAATACCTTCCCTATAAGACCCCAAGATCAGAAAGGATCTGAGATGACTGACCAACAGAACACTGCAGCTAGCGAAGAAGAAACCGCACCGCAATTCTCCTTGCAGCGCATCTACGTACGTGACTTGTCCTTCGAAGCCCCGAAAAGCCCGGCGATCTTCCGCCAGCAGTGGGAACCGAGCGTCGGTCTGGATCTGAATACCCGTCAAAAGGCGCTGGAAAATGACTTCCACGAAGTCGTGCTGACCCTGTCCGTGACCGTGAAAAACGGTGACGAAGTGGCGTTCATCGCTGAAGTGCAACAGGCCGGGATCTTCCTGATCAAGAACCTGGACGACGCTTCGATGAGCCACACCCTGGGCGCGTTCTGCCCGAACATCCTGTTCCCGTACGCGCGCGAAACCCTGGATAGCCTGGTGACCCGCGGTTCGTTCCCGGCGCTGATGCTGGCTCCGGTGAACTTCGACGCGCTGTATGCACAGGAACTGCAACGCATGCAGGCGGCTGGCGAGACTCCGACCGTTCAATAAACGGTCCCGAGTCGAAGCAAGTCCAATGTGGGAGCGGGCTTGCTCGCGAAAGCGGTGTAACAGTCAACGAAGATGTTGAATGTTATGGCCCCTTCGCGAGCAAGCCCGCTCCCACATTCGTTATGTGGTGTTATTTAAAGCCGAGCTGGCGCCAGCCTTCGTAGACAGCAACGGCCACGGTGTTCGACAGGTTCAGGCTGCGGCAGCCTTCACGCATCGGCAGACGCAAGCGCTGTTCGCCGGGCAGGGCATCGAGCACTTCTGCCGGCAGGCCGCGGCTTTCCGGACCGAACAGGAACGCATCGCCCTCGGCGAAACTGGCATCGTGGAACGGCCGCGAGCCCTTGGTGGTAAAGGCGAAGAGGCGAGGATGGCCGAGGCTCTCCAGGCAGCTGGCGAGGTCTGCGTGACGCTGCAGGGTGGCATACTCGTGGTAATCGAGACCGGCCCGGCGCAGGCGCTTGTCGTCCATCTCGAAGCCCAGCGGCTCGATTAAATGCAGGTGGCAGCCGCTGTTGGCGCACAGCCTGATAACGTTGCCGGTATTCGGCGGAATTTCCGGTTGGAAAAGGATGACGTGAAACATGCACGGCTCCGAAGGTAAAGATGACCGGCATTCTACGCCGCCAGTGGACAACCGTTCGAAACTATTGCCGCGGGTGATGGCTTCGCTGGCGATTGTCGGGGTGATGGTGGGGCTGATGATTGGCCGTTTGACCGCCCCTGACCCCAGCGAATTGCAGCAGGTCGAGGTGACGAACGACGGACTGGTGGTGTGGTTCAACAATGAACCCAAGAGCCACGGCGAGTTCGTCGACGGCAGCCTGGCGCTGCTGTTCGAAGCTGAGGGCAAGGCGCAAAAGGGTCAACTCAAGCTCAACGACAGGCACGTGAACTGGCGGGTGCGCTTGAGTGATGGAGGGCTGTTGCTGACTGTGGTGGCGGCGCGGCCACTGCAGGGCGAGTGGGCCGGTAGCGAGGTCGATGACCGCTGGCGGCTGGAGATCCATCTCCAAGAGCAATAAAAGAGGGAATCCCCGGCCTGCCTGTACCAAGGTTCCCGAAACGGGAGGGCTCATGCATTTCGCTGTGAGCCCGGTGTAAAGAGGGAATCCCCGGCCTGCCTGTACCAAGGTTCCCGAAACGGGAGGGCTCATGCATTTCGCTGTGAGCCCGGTGTAAAGAGGGAATCCCCGGCCTGCCTGTACCAAGGTTCCCGAAACGGGAGGGCTCATGCATTTCGCTGTGAGCCCGGTGTAAAGAGGGAATCCCCGGCCTGCCTGTACCAAGGTTCCCGAAACGGGAGGGCTCATGCATTTCGCTGTGAGCCCGGTGTAAAGAGGGAATCCCCGGCCTGCCTGTACCAAGGTTCCCGAAACGGGAGGGCTCATGCATTTCGCTGTGAGCCCGGTGTAAAGAGGGAATCCCCGGCCTGCCTGTACCAAGGTTCCCGAAACGGGAGGGCTCATCGCTATTGCGCTGTGAGCCCGGTGTAAAGAGGGGAATCCCCGGCCTGCCTGTACCAAGGTTCCCGAAACGGGAGGGCTCATCGCTATTGCGCTGTGAGCCCGGTGTAAAGAGGGGAATCCCCGGCCTGCCTGTACCAAGGTCCCCGAAACTGGGTAGTGAATCGAATCACTGAAAGGACTATTGCAGGGGGCGTGCCAGGTTTTAATAAGTTGATACAGAAAGCTATCTGGTAGCGCTGAAAGCCCCGTAGTTAGGGGTTTTCGTGTTTTTTCGATAGGGGTTCGATTGCGAATGCAGGCGGGATTTTGGATCAGTTGATGTGCGCGATTGCGGTTCACGGTGCATTCAGTCGGTGCACGGCGGCCCCAAAAGCATCGCGGGCAAGCCCGCTTGTATGCTAGGACTTGAAGGGAGGAGAAGGGACAAAGCCCGATTCTGACTGTTGACGCAGTACAGATCCGTGGGAGATTTCGCCCCTCCTCCTTTCACCCAAGCGCCGATAAAGAA
>NZ_CABVII010000022.1 GCF_902497995.1 Pseudomonas fluorescens
GATCAGAAGGCGTTAAAGCGAAGGGGGAAGTCGGTCGGGCCATGCGCATAACCAAGCCATAATATTGGGCGCTTAGTATATTCCTGACCAAAATATAAATAAATGAATTAACCGCTCATGCCACTAGCGCGTCCAGTAGCGCTCATATTCATGCTCGGCAAAATCCGCGAGCAGAAAATCGATGAACACACGCAGCTTGGTCGGCATATAACGACGACTTTGAAAAGCCATGTTGATCGTCAGGCGCGGCAAGTCCCAATCATCCAGCACCGGGATCAGGCGCCCTGCCACCAGGTCGGCATTGATGATGTACTTCGGTTGCACCAGGATGCCGCCATGGGCCAAGGCCGCTGCGCGGACAATCTGCCCGTCGTTGGTTTCCAGGATAGGGTCGACCTTGACCACGCGCTCTTCATCTCCCTTGGTAAAGCGCATGACCCGGGGCTGGTTGGCGTGGCTGTAAAGCAACAGATCGTGATCGGCCAGATCGTCGAGGGTCTTCGGCGTGCCCTTGCGCTGCAGATAACCGGGTGAAGCGGCCAGCACCCGCCGGGTTTCGGCGAGCCGGCGAATGGTGATATTGGAATCCGGCTCGTATTCCTTGGTCCTGATCGCCAGGTCGATTTCGCTGTCGATAATGTCGAAATAGCGGTTTTCACCCAGCACCTTGACGGTGATATGCGGGTACTTCTTGCGAAACGCCGGGATCAGCGGCGCAATATGCAGCATGCAAAACGAGATGGAAGAGGTAATCGTCAGCGTGCCAACTGGCTGCACCAGCGATTCGCTGAGGGAAGCCTCGGCTTCCTTCAGCTCACCAAGGAGGCTCTTGCAGCGCGCATAAAACTGATGACCGGAATTGGTCAGCGCCAGGCGTCGTGTGTTGCGGTCAATCAATCTGACGTTGAGCCGTTGCTCCAACGCAACCAGGTGCCGGCTTGCAGCGGCATTCGACAGCCCGAGTATTTCCGCGGCCTTGGTCAGGGTGCCGACTTCCGCCGTCGTTACAAAAAGTTCCAGTTCGGTCAGCCGATCCATCCTGTGCTCCGCGGGTATTTTTTCATAGGTGAAATAAAGAATTCCGTAGACGGACTTTTTTTACACTGTGCGGAACTATAACGTGCAGCGCTATGACCTGAAAAGAGTGGCCCAAGACGTATCTCGCAAACACCAGGGGTGCTTTGGGCTTAACAAAATCAAGGAGCCAAGATGCGAAATCTGGACGAAGCGACCATTACGCAAGCCGTTCTGGCGCGTCATAGCAGCACCGCTGATGCGCGCTTGTGCGAGGTAATGACCAGCCTCGTACAACATCTTCATGCTTTCGCTCGCGATATCAAACTGACCGAAGAAGAGTGGCGCGGCGGCATTGCTTTTCTCGAACAAGTGGGCAAAGCCTGCTCGTCCGATCGCCAGGAGTTTGTGCTCCTGTCCCACACCCTGGGTCTGTCGACCCTGGTGCTGGCACAGAACGACAGGAAGCCGACGGGTTGCACCGAGGCGACAGCCTTCGACATGCCACAGACCCGGAACACCACGATGTATGACCTGGGCGCCGACATCAGTGCCGGGCTCCACGGTGCCAAAGGGTACATGAGCGGCACCATCCGTGACGCCAAAGGCAATCCGGTGCCCCATGCTGCCATACAGGTCAGCCAGCCAGGTAGCGACGTCCATAATCCTGTGGCGAACGATACCGACCACGCCTTGCTGCAATCCGACCCGCTCGGCCGCTACTTTTTCTCCACCGTCGTGCCGCAAAGCCACCGCGTACTCCATGACGGTCCTGTCGGCTCAATGCTCACGGCGCTCAATCGCCACGCCTGGCGCCCGGCGCACCTGAAGTTCGTGATCAGTGCCCCCGGTTACAAACGGTTGGTCACCCATGTGTTCCGCGAAGGTGATCCCTACCTTGATTCCGATGCCTTGTTCGGCGTGCGTTCTTCACTGATCACTCACTGGGCGCAACAACCTCCCGGCGAGACGCCAGACGGGACTGTCAGCAATGATCCGTTTTATACCCTGGCGTTCGATTTCTGCCTGGCGAAAGAGTAGTCGTCGATCACCTTGTCAATTCCAGTCTCGAGGGCCCCATGAGCAACGAGCCGTCCATCACCGCATTGATTTCATCGTTGGAAGAACGGCGTTATCAAGCGATGCAAAGTAATGACCTGGAGAACATTCAGCGTCTGCTGCACCCCGAACTCAGTTATGTTCACTCAAGTGGAAAAGTGGATAACCGCGAGAGCTTTTTGAACAACCTGCGTGATGGACTTTCCATCTATCACCGAATTCAACACGTGGTTCATAAAGTCCATCAGTCAGGCGATACCGCCATCGTCTTTGGCGAAATGGTTGCCGATATCACTTCCCATGGCGTGGCTAAAACAATCCAGAACCGAACATTGAATGTCTGGCTGAGGACAGGAATGGATTGGCAATTGTTTGCCTATCAACCGACCCCTATCGCCCCTCGTTCATCATCCCTACCTGCTTGCGGAGAATAGACGTATGTCCACGTCCCCCTTTATTTATAACGGTCAGCCATCGCGCGTCATCTTCGGCCAAGGTTCGCTGCAACAACTGGAAGCGGAAATCGATCGACTGGGCGCCAAGCGGGCGTTAGTCCTCTGCACGCCAGAACAACGCGCCCAAGCTGAACATATTGCCCAATTACTCGGCAGCCGCGCCGCGGACATTTTCGACAAGGCCGTCATGCACGTGCCCATCGAAACCGCCCGTGAAGCCCGCGAACTGGCACGCAAGCTGGGCGCCGATTGTGCAGTGGCCATTGGTGGCGGCTCAACCACAGGTCTCGGCAAGGCCATCGCGATGGATTCCGGCTTGGCTATCCTGGCGATCCCGACCACCTATGCCGGATCCGAGATGACGCCGGTATTCGGCCTGACCGAAAACGGCCTCAAGCGCACCGGCAAAGATCCTCGCGTACTGCCCAGAACCGTGATCTACGACTCGGCGCTTACCGTCAGCCTGCCCGTGGACATGTCCATCACCAGCGGCATGAACGCCATTGCCCACGCCGCCGAAGGTTTGTATGCCCAGGATGGCAATCCGGTGATGTCGCTGATGGCCGAGGAAGGCATTCGGGCGCTCGCCGCCGGCATGAAAACCATCCGTCACAACCCAAGCGATCTCGACGCCCGCGATGATTGCCTGTATGGCGCCTGGCTCTGCGGCACCGTGCTCGGCAACGTCGGCATGGCCTTGCATCACAAGCTTTGCCACACCCTGGGCGGCAGTTTCAACTTGCCCCATGCACAAACCCATACCATCGTGCTGCCGCACGCGATTGCCTACAACCAGTCTGCCGCGCCGGGCCTGTCGCGCATTTGCCGGGCGCTGGACGTTGAGAATTGCAGCCCGGCGGCCGCACTGTTCGACCTGTCCAGCTCACTGGGCGCACCGACCCGGCTCAAGGATCTGGGCTTGACCGAAGCCGACCTGGACCGTGCCACCGACATCGCGATGTCAAACCCGTACTGGAACCCAAGGCCTATCGAAGCCGTGGCGATTCGCCAGTTGCTACAGAATGCTTTTGATGGTGAGCGTCCACAGTAAGCAGTTCCCCAATAGGAGAAATTTTATGAGACCTGTAGTCATTGCCGTGGCGATTACCGGATCGGTGCCACGTAAAAAGGATAATCCGGCCATTCCCGTGACCGTTTCCGAACAGATCGAATCGACACATGAAGCGTTCGAAGCAGGCGCATCACTGGTCCATCTTCATGTTCGCAACCCTGATGAAAGCTCGTCTTCGGAACCTGCTTTATTTGGACAGGTGCTGGAGGGGGTGCGCAAACACTGCCCGGGGATGATCGTACAGTTTTCAACGGGCGGCCGGGGCCGCGATCAAAGCGCGCGGGGAAATCCGCTGTCACTCAAGCCGGACATGGCGTCGCTAGCCACCGGGTCGGTCAATTTTCCCACCATCGTCTACGAGAATGCGCCAGCATTGGTCGTGGAATTGGCTACCCGCATGAAAGCGAATGAGGTTGTGCCAGAGATTGAAATTTTCGATCTGTCGCATATCTATGGCGCCCAACGCCTGGTCGAGAGCGGCCTGCTGACCGATCATCCGCATGTGCAGTTCGTGATGGGAATAAAAAATGCCATGCCGGTGGAAGAACACTTGCTGGATATTCTGCTCAGTGAACTCAAGCGCGTCCTGCCCAAGGCGACATGGACGGCAGCCGGCATCGGCCGGTACCAGACCGAGGTGATCGACTGGGTGCTGAAACGCAATGGCGACGCGGTTCGCACAGGGCTGGAAGACAATATTCGGATCAGCCAGGATCGGCTTGCCAAAAGTAACGCCGAACTGGTGGAGATTGCGGTTGAACGATGTGCCAGGCATGCGGCACGGCCAGCAACGCCTGCCGAGGCGCGGTTGATGCTGGGATTACCAGTATGGGGATGAGTCAGTAAGGCAGATTGAACGGCGTGACGATCTGCACCTGTGACGGCGCAATCGGCCCGACCTTCCACAAGCGATGAAACTGCAGGATATGCAGGAAAACCTGACGCGCATCGATCTGCAGGTCGTGGTCGATGATTGCGGCGATTTTTTCCTCCGCTAGCAATTGGCGGTTTTCCTCGTCCAGGTCGTGGCCGATAAACACCTCAAGCGGGCGATCCAGCGCGGCGAACGCGTCGACGATCGCCCGGTTGCCTCCACCAACGCTGTAGACCGCCTTGAGGCAGGGATACCTTTTCAGCGCCTCGATCACACGCTCGAAGGTGCGTTCGTAAACCCCGTAGCCACCGCTGATGTCCAGCACCCGCAAATGGGCGGCACGGCTGCGCAGCCACATGCGAAAGCCCATTTCCCGCTCTTCCTCACCCCGAAACAGCTCACTACCGATCACCACGGCGACGTCCTGTGGCACCGGGATCAGCCAGCGCGACAGCAGGTAGGCGGCGGTCTGCCCGGCGGTACGGTTGTCCATGCCGACGTAGCCGATGCGTTCGCTGTGCGGCAAGTCAGTGACCAGGGTGACCACCGGAATGCCGACCGCGGCCAATTGCTTGACCGCCAGGTTAACGGCCGGCTCATCGGCGGCCTTGAGCACCACGCCCTGGCTGCCGGTGCTTGCGCAGCGCAGCAACTGGTCGTGCATCGCCTGAGGCTCGATTTGTTCAAACAAGTGAAACCGCGGTGCGATGCGAAACGGCGCCAGACTGCTCAATTGCGCGGTCATTGCCGCCTGCACCGCCGCACTGAAGCGTTGCGGCGTGTGCATGATCACGTCGACATGGAAAGTACGCCCCGCCGCGAGGCCGTTCTTTTCCTGGGCCTCGAGTTCGTTCAGGGCCTGCTCGATACGGCGGTGGGTCTGGTAATGCACGCTGCCGCGCTGATGCAGCACGCGATCGACCGTCGCCTTGCTGACGCCTGCCTGGGTGGCGAGCTGCTTGATGGAAAAGTGTTTGGCACGTTCGAGCATCGGTTTGAGCCTGAGGTTTTCTTGAGGTCTTTTTGGGCGTTACTGAGGTTATGCCAATGCTAGTCTCAGTTTCGCCAGGCGTCGAGCCTGGGCAAGGACAACAACAAGAATCCAGGAGAACCCCATGCCTCAAACCGACCTCAGCACCTCGTTCCGTGGCCAGTACTTTGTCGTCACCGGCAGCACCCAGGGCCTCGGTGCGGCGGTGGCCCACACCCTGGCGCGCCGGGGTGCCGCCGGCCTGATCATTTGCGGACGCCGCGCCGACCAGGGCCAGGCCCAGGTCCGCCAGTTGGCGGGGCTCGATTGCCAGGCATTTTTCGTCGAGGCCGACCTGGAGCGCATCGAGGATTGTCGTGCGGTGATCGACGCCGCCCGCAGCCGTTTTGGCACCCTGCATGGCTTGGTCAACTGCGCCGGCATGTCTGATCGCGGCGGCATCCTCGACACCTCCCCCGAGCTGTTCGATCGCCTGTTCGCGCTCAACGTGCGAGCACCGTTCTTCCTCATCCAGCAAGCGCTGAAACTGATGATCAGCCAAGGCGTGGAAGGTGCCATCGTCAACATCCAAAGCATCGTCAGCCACGGCGGGCCGTCGTATCTGACCCCTTACTCGGCGTCCAAGGGTGCCCTGGCGACACTGACCAAAAACGTGGCCTTCAGCGCCCTGCGCAACCGCATTCGGGTCAACGGCCTGAACATCGGCTGGATGGATACGCCTCATGAAGACGAAATCCAGCGCCGCTACCATGGCGCCGAGGATGGCTGGCTGGCGGCCACCGAGCGCGCGCAGCCTTTCGGACGCCTGCTCAAGCCCGAGGAAGTGGCACAAAGCGTTGCGTTCCTGCTGTCCCGCGAATCGGGAATGATGACCGGCACCGTGATCGATCTGGAACAAGGCGTGATCGGCTGCGGCGACGAGACCGCCCCGCGCCCCGCCAGCCCGTTGAGCCTGACGGGAGAAGCGCAGCCATGAATCAGCCGCTGTCAGCTTTTGTGCGTGCCGATGCAGTGCAGTTGCAGGTCTTCACCCGACTGTGCGAACAGCAGGCCGATCCCAAGGACTATCCCCACTGCAGCGAAGTGCAAGGCAACGTGCCGATCTATCACGCGCAGACGTTGCGCGACGGTGACCGCAATGGGGTGATGAACGAGTTGCACCGGCTGTTTCGCGACGGCCCTGGAGTCATGGTGGTACGCCAGGGCTATACAGACCTGGCCGTGGTCGATCGCCACAGCCAGGTGTTCGAGGCGATATTCGCCCGGGAAGCCGCCCGGGGCATGGCCGCCGATCACTTCGCCAAGGCCGGCAGCAACGGGCGCATCTGGAATTCGTTGCAAAAGGCGGCGCTGCAATCCCCGTCGTCTTTTGTCGAGTACTACGCCAACCCGCTATTGGGGCTGATTGCCGAAGCCTGGCTGGGCCCGGGTTATCAAGTCACGGCCCAGGTCAACGTGGTGCATCCGGGCGGCCAGGCGCAACAGCCCCATCGTGACTACCACCTGGGGTTTCAGACGGAGGAAGTCGTCGAGCGCTTTCCGTTGCCCCTGCATGTGCTGTCCCAGTACTTGACGTTGCAGGGTGCCGTGGCCCATTCCGACATGCCGCTGGAAACCGGCCCAACCCTGCTGTTGCCGTTTTCCCAGCAATACGCCCTGGGTTACCTGGCCTGGCGCCGCCCGGAATTCATCGACTACTTCCAGCAACACGCCGTGCAGTTGCCGCTGAACAAAGGCGACCTGCTGTTCTTCAACCCGGCGCTGTTCCACGCTGCCGGAAGCAACCGCACGCGGGATCGCCAGCGCATGGCCAACCTGCTGCAAATCTCCTCGGCGTTCGGCAAGACGATGGAAGCCCTGGACCGCGACCGCATGATGCTGGCGCTCTACCCGTGCCTGCTGCAACGCCTGGGCGACAAGGTGCTGGACGCCCAGGCGCTGGACGCGGTGATCGCCTGCACGGCCGACGGCTACGCCTTCCCCACCAACCTCGATACCGACCCGCCCCTGCATGGCCTGGCCCCGCAGACCGGGCAACAGCTGATGTTGCAAGCGCTGACGGAACGCTGGACCTACGTGACCTTTGCCGAACGTGTCGCGCAGATGAGCGCCAAGCGCCGGGCATGACCTGTGTTTCCAGACTATTCAAAAATAACAACAAACCGGACTGAAACCATGAAAAAACCACTCCTGACCTTGCTCTTCGCCACCCTCTTCGCGCCCTTGGCACTGGCCGATGTCCGCATCGGCGTCAGCATCGCCCAGGTGGACGATGTGTTCCTGGCGCAGATGCGCGACTACATGGCCGCCCACGCCAAGGAACTGCCGGGCGTAACCCTGCAGTTCGAAGACGCCCAGGGCGATGTGGTACGCCAGCTCAACCAGGTGCAGAACTTCACCGCCCAGAGCATGGACGCGATCATCGTCAACCCGGTGGACACCGCCGCCACGCAAAAGATCACCGTTGAGGCGCAGAAGGCCAGCGTCCCCCTGGTCTATGTCAACCGCCGCCCCGACCAGGCCGAATTGCCGCCTGGCATCGGCTATGTGGGTTCGGACGAGATCAAGGCCGGCGAGATGCAAATGCGCTACCTGGCGGAAAAAATGGGCGGTAAAGGCAATCTGGCGATCATGCTCGGCCTGCTTTCCAACAACGCCACCCTCAACCGCACCCGGGGCGTGAAGGAAGTGCTTAAAAGCTATCCGGACATCCACGTGGTTGAAGAACAGAGCGCCGACTGGCAGCGCAGCAAGGCCATGGACCTGATGAACAACTGGATTCTGTCGGGCAAGAAAATCGATGCAGTGGCCGCCAACGCCGATGAAATGGCGATCGGCGCGGCGATGGCCATCAACCAGGCTGGCATGCGCTCAGGCAAGGACATCCTGGTCGGTGGCAGCGATGGCGGTCCCGCCGGCCTGGACGCGATCAAGAAAGATCAACTGCTGGTAACCGTCTACCAGGACAACAAAGGCCAGGCCATCGGGTCCATTGACCTGGCACTGAAGATGATCAGGAAAGAACTCTATACCGCAGAGTTGACCATTCCCTATCAGCTGATTACCAAGGCCAACTATCAGGACTTTGTTAACCCTTGATTGGAGCGGGCTGCACGGTCGACCGGTGAAGGTGGGCCAGGACCAACAAGCCAACGACACACCCGTGAAAAAGCCCGACGCTGGAATGATCGGGTTTTTTCCCTCATTGCTCGGTAATGATCGCCATTACCTAGCCCCGGAATTTTTGCCCGACCAAATGAAAGGGGGCACACACACCTGACCATCAAACAGCAGCCTGGCAGTGCGCAGCAGCCCACAGCCAACCAGCGCGCCATTGTCTGTTTGCCCCCCTTGGAAGTGCCGCCGCGCATCATCAGACAAGGAATAAGAGTCTGGCTCATGCTCAGCCCTCCAGTTGATCGAGGCAGCGAGGTCTTGTACCCGAACGTCGGCACCTCCCATCGCACGAAAGCATCGACCACCGTGTAACTGCCCAACCAGAAATCGTTGGCGTTGTTGGCGGCGCGCTCTGGGATATCGGCAACGTCTACCCGGACAAGTGCTACCTGAGCACCACCCAGGGCAAGCGAGCCTCAGCAAAAACAACAAGACAACACATTGACATATTAAAAGAACGAAGCGTATCTTCGATCTCACTGCAAAGGTCCTTCACATAACCATAAAAACAATCAAACCCTGTGAATACGGCGCCAAAATGAAGCAAACCAAAAAGAGCACGCCAGCTTTCTGTTCTGCAACTCCAGTAACCATCGGAGTTAATGACAATATGATTGCATTTATCCGTTTTGTCATTCTGCCTGCATTGGCTGATCGTTGCGCTCTGATCACCGACTGTTTACAAGAGGACGAGGGCCTTTCGCTGGGCAGCCCCGATGCACAAAACATCACTTGCATTCCCTTCCTCTTCCCCCTCCGCAGGCCCCACCCTCCCTGCGCGCGCATCCAGCGGTAACGGTTAACCCCCAGCCTGATTGGCACTGGGGCTGGTCACATAAGAACAACATCACCAGGCAGGAAGAAAACCGATGAGCAACGTCATTCTCGAAACCCGGGGGCTGACCAAAGAGTTCAATGGCTTCACCGCCGTCGACTCGGTCTCTCTTCAAGTGCAGGAGGGGCATATCCACGCCCTGATCGGTCCCAATGGTGCCGGCAAGTCTACGGTCTTCAACCTGCTGACCCACTTCCTGCCCGCCACCCGCGGCGATGTGCTCTATCAAGGGAAGGTCATCGGCAAGCTTGCGCCGAACAGGATTGCCCGCCTGGGGCTGGTGCGCTCTTTCCAGATATCGGCCGTGTTCGGGCAGATGAGCGTGCTGGAAAACGTGCGCATAGCCTTGCAGCGCGAACTCGGAACCTCCTTTCATTTCTGGAAAGCCGCGGGCTCGCTCGACCACCTCAACCAGTGGGCCATGCACCTGCTCGAACAAGTCGACCTGCAGGACTTTGCCCTGCACAAAACCGCCGAATTGCCTTACGGCCGCAAGCGCGCACTGGAGCTGGCCACCACACTGGCCCTGGAGCCCAAGGTGCTGCTGCTCGACGAACCGACCCAGGGTATGGGCCACGAGGACGTCGACCGCGTGGTAGAGCTCATCCGCAAAGTCGCCGTTGGCCGCACGGTGCTGATGGTCGAACATAACCTGCGCGTCGTCAGCAGTTTGTGCCATCGCATCACGGTATTGGCGCGCGGCAGCGTGCTGGCTGAAGGTGACTACGCCAGCGTTTCGGCCAACCCGCAGGTGCGCGAAGCCTACATGGGCAAGGAGGTCGCGCATGTCTGAAGTACACAGCCCGGTGCGTGAACAACTGCGCCTGTCCAACGTGCATGCCTTTTACGGCGAATCCCACATCCTGCACGGTGTCGACATGACCGTGAATCGCGGTGAACTGGTCACACTGCTAGGTCGCAACGGTGCCGGTCGCAGCACCATCCTGAAGTCGATCATGGGCATGGTCGGTCGCCGCACCGGCTCAATCTGCATCAACGGCGAAGACACCATAAAGGTGCCCGCGCACCAGATCGCCCGCCGCGGTGTCGGGTTCTGCCCCGAAGAGCGCGGCATCTTCGCCAGCTTGAACGTCGAAGAGAACCTCATGCTGCCGCCGACCGTGGCCAGCGGCGGCCTGTCGCTCGACGACATCTACAGCATGTTCCCCAACCTCTACGAGCGCCGCAAAAGCCAGGGCACACGCCTGTCCGGCGGCGAACAGCAGATGCTGGCGATGGCTCGAATCCTGCGCACCGGCGCCACCCTGCTACTGCTCGACGAGATCACCGAAGGCCTGGCACCCGTCATCGTCGAGCGCCTGGGCGAGGTCCTGGTCGACCTCAAGCGCCGGGGTATCACCATTGTTCTGGTGGAGCAGAACTTCCGTTTCGCCGCCCCCTTGGCCGACCGTCATTACTTGATCGAACACGGCCAGGTTGTCGAACACTTTACCGCCGGGGAACTGGACGGCAAACGCGATCAACTCAACGCCATGCTCGGCGTCTGACCCTGCTGTATCCGACCCCTAACAACAATTGGCTCCCTCTCAAGCCGTGGAGACTCGCATGTCAGCAGCTTTCAACTTCAATGCCGCCACTCTGACCAGAACGATCACTGTCAGCCTGTTCACTGGCCTGCTCGCCAGTACCGCCCAGGCCAGTATCAGCGACAATGAGATTCGCATCGGTTACCTGGACGACATGAGTGGCCCCTACAGCGATCTGGCCGGCCCCGGCGGACTGGAGGCCATGCGCATGGCCATCGAGGACGTTGGCGGCAAGATCGGCCAGCACAAAATCGAACTGTTCTCTGCCGACCACAAGAACAATGCCGACCTCGGCGCCAACATCAGCCGCCAGTGGATAGACCAGCGCAATGTCGACCTGATCGCCGGGCTCAACTCCTCTGCGGTGGCTATCGCGGTCACCCGACTGGTGGAAGAAAAACACCGCTTCGCCATCGTTTCCACCGCCGCCGCTGCCACCCTGACCAACGAATACTGCACGCCCAACCACCTGCATTACGTGTACGACACCTATTCGGTGTCCAACGGTGCGGCCAAGGCCATCGTCGCCAGCGGCGGTGACACCTGGTACATGCTCAGCGCCGATTATGCCTTCGGCCACGCCATGGATGCGCAGGTCTCGAAGGCCGTTGTCGAAAGCGGCGGCACGATCATCGGCAAAGCCAACCACCCGTTCCAGACCACCGATTTTTCCTCCTACATCCTGCAGGCCCAGGCATCCGGCGCCAAGATCATCGGCCTTGCCAGCGCCGGCTCCGACCTGGTCAATGCCATTTCCACCGCCAAGCAATTCGGCCTCATGGAATCCGGCCAGACCCTGGCCAGCCTCATGGTGTTCATCACCGACATCAAAGCCATCGGCCTGCCCACCGCCCAAGGCACCCAGTTCGTTTCCGGTTGGTACTGGGACATGAACGATGAGTCCCGCGCCTGGGCCAACCGCTACTTCGAGCGCACCCAGCGCATGCCGACCATGGTTCAGGCCGGCATGTATTCCAGCACTTTCCAGTACCTCAAAGCAGTGGAGGCTACCGGCTCCGACGAGCCCCAGGTAGTGCGCGAATACATGATGAAAACGCCGATCAACGACATGTTCACCAAGAACGGTCGGGTTCGTGTCGATGGCCGCATGGTGCACGACATGTACCTGGCCCAGGTGAAGACGCCCGAGGAATCGAAGGGTGAGTGGGACCTGTTCAAGATTCTCGGCACCATTCCCGCAGACGAGGCGTTCCTGCCGCTTTCACAAAGCAAGTGCAAGCTCGTCAACGCCGACCAGAAAGTGGCCGGCGCGTCGCGCCCGTGACCCAGCCCGAGGACACCTGACATGACCATGATATTCGGGATACCCCTGGCAGCCCTGTTCGGCCAGCTATTGCTGGGCCTGATCAACGGCGCCTTCTATGCGCTCCTGAGCCTGGGGCTGGCAGTGATCTTCGGCCTGCTGCGGATCATCAATTTCGCCCACGGCGCACAATACATGCTCGGCGCCTTCGCCACATTGCTGCTGCTCAAGTACCTGAATGTGAACTATTGGGTCGCGCTGTTTCTGGTGCCACTGCTGATTGGCGCCCTGGGCATATTGATCGAGCGCCTGCTCCTGCGGCGCATCGCGCACCTGGATCATCTCTATGGCCTGCTGCTGACTTTCGGCCTGGCCATGATTATCGAAGGCAGCTTCATCAACCTGTTCGGCGTGTCCGGCAGCAGCTACCCGATTCCACCAGCACTGCAAGGCGGTTTCAAGCTGGACTTCATGTTCCTGCCGGCCTACCGCGCCTGGGTGCTGGTGGCCGGACTGGGGATGTGCCTGATGACCTGGTACGTAATCGAGAAAACGCGCCTGGGCGCCTACCTGCGCGCCGGCACTGAAAAACCTGCACTGATGCAGGCCTTCGGGGTCAACGTGCCGCTGCTGACCACCCTCACCTACGGCTTCAGTGTGGCGCTGGCCGCCTTTGCCGGCGTCCTGGCGGCGCCGATCTATTCGGTTTCGCCGACCATGGGTTCCAACCTGTTGATCGTCGTCTTCGCGGTGGTGGTCATCGGCGGCATGGGCTCGATCATGGGCGCCATCCTCACCGGGGTCGCCATGGGCTTGATCGAAGGCTTGACCAAGGTGTTCTGGCCCGAGTCTTCCGGCACCGTAATCTTCCTGGTGATGATTCTGGTGCTCCTGATGCGCCCCAATGGTCTGTTCGGTAAGGAGGCTTGAATTCATGAATGCCCAATCTCTGCTGGCTATCGCGCAACAGCGCGGGATCCTTGAACAACGTCAACTCAACATGCTGTACATCACCCTGATCGCGCTCGGCCTGATCGCACCCTGGATCGCCTACCCGGTGTTCCTGATGAAGCTCCTGTGCTTCGGCCTGTTTGCCTGCTCGTTCAACCTGTTGCTCGGTTATACCGGCCTGCTGTCTTTCGGTCACGCGGCGTTTCTGGCGGCGGGCGGCTACAGCACGGGCTACCTGTTGAGCCAACATCCGGGCATCGGCCCGGAACTGGCGATCATCGGCGGCACGGCTGCCGCTGCACTGGTAGGGGCGCTGTTCGGTGCCCTGGCCATTCGGCGTCAGGGTATTTATTTCGCCATGATTACCCTGGCCCTCGCGCAGTTGCTGTACTTCCTGTTTCTCAAGGCGCCCTTCACCGGCGGTGAAGACGGTCTGCATGGCTTCAGTCGCGGCAAGCTGCTGGGCTTCATCGACCTGACGGATAACCACGCCATGTACTACTTCGTGCTGGCCATCACCATGCTTGGCTTCGCACTGGTCAAGCGCGTGGTGTACTCGCCCTTCGGCCAGATTCTTCAGGCCATCCGCGAAAACGAAGACCGCGCCACTTCGCTGGGCTACAACGTCTCGCGGTACAAGTGGCTGGCCTTTGTCATTTCATCCGGTGTCGCGGGCCTGGCCGGCTCTACCAAGGCCGTGGTGTTTCAGTTGGCAACGCTGTCGGACGCACACTGGCACATGTCCGGCGAGGTGGTGCTCATGACCTTGCTCGGCGGTGTCGGCCCCCTCCTCGGCCCATTTGTCGGCGCCGGCATCGTGGTCTCGCTGCAACACCTGTTGGCGCAATCTCCGCTGGGCACCTGGGGGACGCCGATCCTCGGCTGCATTTTCGTGCTCTGTGTTCTCTGTTTTCGTTCCGGCGTCGTCGGCTCGATCAAGCTGCTTGTGAAGAAGAATTTCAAGTGACTCATATTGATAAGCGATAAGGACATGACCATGAACAACTCCGCCGTCTGGACACCATCCGCCGACTATATCCGAAGCACCCGCCTGCATCAGTGGATGCAACAATTGGGCGAGCGCGACTATGACGCCTTCCTCGAGCGCTCCACCAACGATCCCCAGTGGTTCGCCAGCGCCCTGGAAAAAGCCCTCGGCGTCGTCTGGGACCAGCCTTGCCAGACGCCGCTCAACGCCGCTGGCGGCATCCAGCATCCGCGCTGGTACGAGGGCGGCCAACTCAACATTGTGCGCACGGCGCTGGAGCGCTGGGCTGCCGACCCGCTGCAAGCGCAGAACAACGCGCTGATCTGGGAAAGCGAAGATGGCCAGAGCCTTGAAGTGAGCTATGGCGAACTGGCGCGCCGGGTCAACAACGTTGCCCAAGGCCTGAGCGAACTGGGCGTGGTCAGCGGCGACCGTGTCGCCATCTACATGCCGATGCTGATTGAAACCGTGGTCGCTCTGTTGGCCGTGGTCAAGCTAGGCGCCATCTTCACCCCCGCCTTTTCAGGCTATGGCGCCGAAGCCCTGGCCACCCGCATCGACGCCTGCGGTGCCAAGCTGCTGATCACCGCCGATGGCTTCATGCGGCGCGGCAAAGTGATCGCCATGAAAGAAGAAGCCGACAAGGCCGCCGATCTGTGCCCGTCACTGGACAAGGTCGTCGTGGTGCGCCGCCTGGGGCGTGAAATCCCCTGGCACCCAACCCGCGACCTGGACTTTGCCGCGCTGCAAGCCTGCGACGGCAGTCAGTGCACGACAGTGGTCGTGGACAGCCAGGCGCCGATGATGATCATCTACACCTCGGGCACCACCGGCAAACCCAAGGGCGCGGTCCACACCCATGGCGGCTTCCCGCTCAAGGCGGCGCTGGATGTCGGCTTGTGCATGGACGTCGGGCAGAACGACCGCCTGTTCTGGATCACCGATATGGGCTGGCTGACCGGCCCGGTGGTGGTCTTCGGCAGTCTGATCAACGGCGCCTGTGCCGTCATCTATGAAGGCTCGCCGGATTACCCGCAAGCGGACCGGGTGTGGAAGCTGGGCGCGCGCCATCGTGCCACCCACATCGGCGTATCGCCGACCCTTGTGCGCTCACTGATGCAACATGGCGATGCCATTGCCCGGGGCCATGACCTGAGCGCCCTGCGCACTTTCACCTCGACCGGCGAACCGTGGAACCCGGAGCCCTGGTTGTGGCTGTTCAATACCGTCGGCCAGGGTCACTACCCCATCATCAACTATGCGGGCGGCACCGAGATCGGTGGCGGCATCCTGACCAACGTACTGATCAAGCCCATTGCCCCGGTGACCTTCAACAGTCGCATGCCGGGCATGGCGGCAGACGTCTGCGACACCGAGGGTCAGCCGGTGCGCCAGACGCTGGGCGAGCTGGTTCTGCGACAGCCGTGGATCGGCATGACCCAAAGTTTCTGGCAGGAACCGCAGCGCTATGAACATTCGTACTTCAACCGTTTCCCGCAGACCTGGGTGCACGGTGACTGGGCGATCATCGATGGCGAAGGCTTCTGGACCATTACCGGGCGCTCTGACGACACCTTGAATGTAGCCGGCAAGCGTATCGGCCCGGCCGAGATGGAGTCGATCCTGGTCAGCCACCCCCAGGTGCTGGAAGCCGGCGCCATAGGTATTCCCGATGACATCAAGGGCGAGACACCGGTGTGTTTCGTGGTGCTGCATCCAGGCACCGAAGCGACCACTGTGCTGGAGCTGGAACTGCTCGGCATGATCGACACCCGGCTGGGCAAGGCCATGCGCCCCAAATGCCTGCACTACGTCAGCGAGCTGCCCAAGACTCGCAACGGCAAGGTCATGCGCCGGGTGATTCGCGCCGCTTACCTGGGGCTGGACGCCGGCGACCTGACGTCGATGGAAAACCTCGCCGCCCTTGGCACCGTCAGTCGCTGCCGCCTGCAACCGGCCTGAACAGGAGTGCCGACATGAGCCAGACACAACGTACCGTCGTAGTCACGGGCGCAGCGCAGGGCATCGGCCTGGCAATTGCCAGGGCCTTCGCCGCGCAAGGTGATTTCGTGGCCTTGTGCGACATCAACCTGGCCGCCGCGCAACAGGCTGCCAGTCAATTACCCAACGCCCGCGCCTTTGCCGTGGACGTGACCAGCGAGGCGCAGATCGTCGCCTTTTACCAACAATTGCTGTCCGAGAGACCTTGCGTCGATGTACCGGTGAACAACGCCGGCCTGCAGCACATCGCGCCCGTGCAAGACTTTCCGCTGAGCCAATGGAACACCCTGCTGGCGGTGATGCTGACAGGGCCCTTCCTGATGAGTAAGCACGCCCTGCCGAGCATGCTCAAGCAACACAACGGACGCATCATCAACATCGCCTCGGTGCACGGCAAACTGGCTTCGCCCTATAAAAGCGCTTACGTCGCCGCCAAGCACGGGCTGATCGGCCTGACCCGCACACTGGCACTGGAAACGGTCAACCGGGGCATCACCGCCAACGCCATTTTGCCTGGCGCCGTGCGCACCTCGCTGGTGGAAAAGCAGTTGCCGCAACTGGCCGCCCAGGACCACATCAGCGAGGAAGAAGCCCTGCAACGGCACATCCTTGCGCGCCAACCCCTCAAGCGCCTGCTGGAGCCGAGCGAGATCGGCGACAGTGCGGTTTACCTGGCTTCCCACGCTGCGCGCGCCATTACCGGCGAGTCGCTCAGCGTTGCCGGCGGCTGGTGAGCGTCATGTTTCTCACGGCGCTCACCGGCTACCGGTTTCCTGAATACCCATGGTCGTTCGAGCCCGAACGGGTAATGGCGCTCAATGATGCCCTTGGCATCTCCCCTGGCTGCAACCAGCCGCCGCCAACCCTGGCCTTCAGTGCAGACATGGATCACGGGGTGGTTAACCAGCTGTTCACGCTGACCGGCCTTGAGGCGCATCAACTGTTGCACGGCGAACAGCATTTCCACTACCACCGCCCCTTGCAGCCGGGCCAGGTCTACCGCAGCAGAGCCCGCCTCAGCGAGGTCATCAACAAGCCACGTTTCAGCCTGCTGCACAAACAAACCCGCCTGTTCGCCCCGACCGGCTCCCTGGCGTGCGAGATGCTCAGTATCTATGTGGCCCTCCCGCAACCGGGAACGCCAGGCACCGGGCCGGCATTCGAGTCGCAAGACCGGCAACCGGCCCGAACCGCGACCGTCGTCAGTCGTGAGCTGATCCAGGCATTTGCCCGCGCGTCGGGGGATGACAACCGTGTTCACCTGGATCCGGCCGTTGCACACCAGGCCGGCCACCCGGATGTATTTGCCCAGGGAATGCTCGGAATGGGGCTATTGGGCGCGCTGTTGCCCGGCACGCGCTTGCGACGTTTTGGCGTGCGATTCCTGTCGCCCATTGCCCTGGGAGACCAGCCAAGGCTGTACCAGACAGGCGCCAGCAGCCGCCACCTTATATTGGCCAACGAAAACGATCGCATTCGAATCAGAGGCTATGCCGAACTCGACTGACGGGTTAAAGGCGCCATTGGACAATCGCAAAAAACCCGGCAATACGCTCACTCAAGGGCTGCTCGCCTCTCAACCCGGAGACAATCCATGCATGTAGATAACGCCATACGTTCACGCAAGTCAGTGCGCCGCTTTCTGCCCATTGGCATCTCGAAACCGGTGATCGAACATATTCTGAAGGTGGCTTCACGGGCGCCCAGCGGCAATAACCTGCAGCCCTGGCATGTGCATGTGCTGACCGGCGATGCCAAGCAGTCGCTATGCGCCGACATCCTTGAATCCACGGCGGCTGAAACCGGGCAACATGATCCCGAATATCAGTATTATCCGGACAACTGGTTCGAACCCTATCAGAGCCGCCGTCGCGCCTCCGGTTTCGGCCTGTATGAAGCGCTCGGCATCGACCGACACGACTTGCAGGCACGCGAACGCCAGAACCTGCGCAATTTCCACTTTTTCGACGCGCCGGTCGGCCTGCTGATCAGCCTCGACCGACGACTCAATACCGGCAGCTACATCGACCTGGGCATGTTCATCCAGAACATCATGCTCGCCGCGCGTGGCCAGGGCCTGCACACCTGCCCCCAAGCCGCGTTCGCCTGGTATCACCAGATCGTCCGCCGTCATGTGCCGCTGGCGGATGAAGACATCCTGGTCTGCGGCATCGCACTGGGACATGAAGACCGCAATGCACCGGAAAACAGCCTGCAGACACAGCGTGAGCCGGTGGCCGCCTTCACTTCATTCCACGGCTTCAAAGAGCACGCGCCCCTGTAGGAGCTAATGCCGTTCAGTTAAGGAATGTAGGACCGCATTCGCATAACTGAACGGCATTACCTGCAGGAGCCGGCTTGCCGGCGAAGGCGGCCTTGGATATTGCATCGGGCTATCAGAAAAACGCCTGGATTCCGGTCTGCGCACGACCCAGGATCAGCGCATGCACGTCATGGGTGCCTTCGTAGGTGTTGACCACTTCCAGGTTGACCAGATGACGGGCCACGCCGAATTCATCGCTGATGCCGTTGCCGCCCAACATATCGCGCGCCAGCCGCGCAATATCCAGCGACTTGCCACAGCTGTTGCGCTTCATGATCGAGGTGATTTCTACCGCCGCCGTGCCTTCGTCTTTCATCCTTCCCAGGCGCAGGCAGCCTTGCAGGGCCAGGGTGATCTCGGTCTGCATATCCGCCAGCTTCTTCTGGATCAACTGGCTGGCCGCCAACGGGCGACCAAACTGATTGCGATCCAGCACGTACTGGCGCGCGGTGTGCCAACAGTCTTCCGCCGCACCCAGCGCGCCCCAGGCGATGCCGTAACGCGCCGAGTTCAGGCAGGTGAACGGACCGCGCAGACCACGCACATCCGGGAAGGCGTTCTCTTCAGGGCAGAACACGTTATCCATGACGATTTCACCGGTAATCGACGCACGCAGGCCGACCTTGCCGTGGATCACCGGCGCACTCAGACCCTGCCAGCCCTTCTCCAGGACGAAGCCGCGAATCTGCCCTTCATCGTCCTTGGCCCAGACCACGAACACGTCGGCGATCGGGCTGTTGGTGATCCACATCTTGCTGCCCGTCAGACGGTAGCCGCCGTCGACTTTTCTCGCCCGGGTAATCATCGAACCCGGGTCAGAGCCATGGTTCGGCTCGGTCAGGCCGAAGCAGCCGATGTAATGACCGCTGGCCAGCTTCGGCAGGTACTTCTGCCGGGTGGCTTCGTTGCCGAATTCGTTGATCGGCACCATCACCAGCGAGGACTGCACGCTCAGCATCGAGCGGTAGCCAGAGTCGACCCGCTCGACTTCGCGAGCGATCAGGCCATAGCACACATAGTTCAGGCCGCTGCCGCCGTAAGTCTCGGGAATGGTGGCGCCGAGCAAGCCGGTCTCGCCCATCTCGCGGAAGATCGCAGGATCGGTCTGTTCATGACGAAAAGCCTCCAGCACCCGGGGCGCCAGCTTGTCAGCGGCGAACTGTTGGGCACTGTCGCGCACCATGCGCTCTTCTTCGGTGAGTTGTTGATCCAGCAGCAGCGGGTCGATCCAGTTGAAGCTTGCCTTGTTGGCCATGGGTGTTTTCTCCGGGTTCATTCTTGTGGTGTTTGTCAGTCGAGGCGTTCGATCACGCAGGCAATGCCCTGGCCCAGGCCAATGCACAAGCTGACCAGGGCGTAGCGCCCGTTGCTGCGTTCCAGCTGACGCACCGCGCTGTAGGCCAGACGGGCACCGGAAGCACCGAGCGGGTGACCGACGGCAATGGCGCCACCGTTGGGGTTCAGGCGCGGATCATCGAAGGCCAGGCCGAGCTGTTTGGCGCAGCCCAGCACCTGCGCAGCAAACGCTTCGTTGATTTCGATCAGGTCCATGTCGGCCAGGGTCAAGCCGGCGCGCTGCAAGGCCTTGCGGCAGGCAGGCACCGGCCCGAGCCCCATCAGGCGCGGTTCGACACCGGCCACAGCACCGGCCAGAATGCGCGCCCGAGGTCTTAGACCGGCCTTCTCACCGATGCCGCGCGAGCCAATCAGCAGCGCAGCCGCGCCATCGTTGATGCCCGAGGCATTGCCTGCAGTGACAACGCCGCCGTCAAACAGTGGGCGAAGGCGCGACAGCGCTTCGAAGGTGCTTTGCGGACGCGAATGCTCGTCGCACTCGACAATCTTCGGCGGCTGCTTACGTCCCTGTGGCACCTCGATCGGCAAGATTTCACCGGCCTGGAAACCGTCCTGCACCGCTGCTTCGAACAGCGCCTGGCTGCGGGCGGCATAGGTGTCGGCGTCTTCGCGGCTGATACCCAGCTCACGGGCGACGTTGTCGGCCGTCTCCGGCATCGAATCGGCACCGAATTCGGACTCAACCTTGGGGTTGGGGAAGCGTGCGCCGATGCTGCTGTCATAGACGCGCAAGTCCCGTGACCAGGCGCTTTGCGCCTTGGCAACGACGAAAGGTGCGCGGCTCATGCTCTCGGCGCCGCCGGCAATGAACAGCTCGCCTTCGCCGACCTGCACGGCGCGGGCAGCATCCAGTACCGCGGCCAGGCCGGAGCCGCACAGGCGGTTGACGGTCAAACCGCCCACCGCCGTCGGCAGACCGGCCAGCAGGGCAACGTGGCGCGCCAGGTTGCGCCCGTCCTCACCTGCCTGGCTGCTGCAGCCGGCGATCAGGTCTTCATAGTCGCGCACGTCGAACGGGTTACGCGCCACCAGGGCACGCACCACACTGGCCAACAGGTCATCGGGGCGCACATCAGCCAAAGCCCCGGCGTGGCGACCGAACGGCGAACGCAAACCATCATAAATATAGGCCGTCATGCTCAATCCTCGGCAGTGGTCAGTGGCAGGCCGAGCTGGACCCGGCGCCGCAGCCAGGGGCTGACCCGATAGCGCGGTTCCTGGTACAGCTCATGCAGTTGGTGCAGGATCTGCTGGATCTGCAACGCACCATAATGGTCACCAAAACCCAGCGGACCATGGGGGTAACCGAGGGCCAACTGCACCGCACGGTCCAAGGTGGCGGGCTCGGCGATACGGCGCTGGGCAATCTCGCAACCCAGGTTGACGATCCCGGCGAGCACGCGCTGGGCAATGAAGCCCGGCGAGTCGTTGATGACTTCCACCGGCACGCCATCGGCGCCCAGGGCCTGGCGTGCCTGTGCCAGTACCTGCGCGTCGAGCGCCGGCTGGCGCATCAGGACGCGGCGCGTGTCGAAACCGACGAAAGTTTCCAGCGCCAGGCTGCGTCGCGGCGGCAGCCGCTTGCGGGCAATCACGCTGCTGGCATCCTCGCCTAGCGGCGTCACCAGGCAGATGGCGTTCGCACTGGGCTGATCGCTCTGCTCCAGAACAACTCCGGCGACAGACAGCACCGCCGCTATCCGCTCGCGCATGGCCGAGTCGCCGCAGTCCAGCCAGAACGGCTGGGTGATGGCCACCTGCGGCGGCGCCTGCGGCGCTTCCTCGACCACACGACCGTCCTGGTAGCGATAGAAGCCCTGCCCTGTCTTGCGCCCCAGCAAACCACTGGCCAGGCGGGGTGGTACCAGCGCCGACGGTGTATAGCGTGGGTCCTGGTAAAACTGGGTGTGGATCGACTCCATCACCGCCTGGGAAATGTCGAGACCCACCAGGTCAAACAGCTCGAACGGCCCCATGCGAAAGCCCAGGCTGTCCTTGAGGATGCGATCGATTTGCGCCGGGGTGGCAATCCCCTCGCCCAGGATACGCAAGGCCTCCGGACCGAAGGCCCGACCGGCATGATTGACCAGGAAGCCTGGGGAGTCAGGCGTCGTCGCGGCAAAATGTCCAGCATGCCCGGCCAACGCCGCCAGGCGCTCGACCACCTGCGGGTCGGTCAGCTCACCGCGGACCACTTCGACGATCTTCATCAGTGGCACCGGGTTGAAAAAGTGAAACCCGGCCACCCGCTCGGGATGCCGACAGGCACTGGCAATCAGGCTGACCGACAAGGATGAGGTGTTGGTTGCCAGCACCGCGTCGGCCCTGACCACTTGCTCCAACGCGCGGAACAGCCCCTGCTTGGCCTCGAGGTTTTCAACGATCGCCTCGATCAACACATCACAATCGGCCAGGGCCTCAAGACTTACGGCCGGCCGCATGCAGGCCAGTGCGGTCGCCAGTGCTTCACGGCTCAACTTGCCCTTGGCTGCCGAGCGCTCGAGCAGTGCCCGGTTGGCTTGCAACGCCTCCTCAGTCGCTTCGTTGCGGCTGTCATACAGCAACACCGGAACGCCGGCGGTAGCGAACAGCTGAGCGATTCCCCGGCCCATGGCACCGCTGCCGATCACACCGATTTGTTTGAAACTATTCACAAGCACCTCCCCGGATCGCCCGTTCCAGTTCCGGCACGGCGTCGAACAGATCCGCCACCAGCCCGTAGTCGGCCACCTGGAAAATCGGCGCCTCTTCGTCCTTGTTGATCGCCACGATGACCTTGGAGTCCTTCATGCCGGCCAGATGCTGGATCGCCCCGGAGATGCCCACGGCGATGTACAACTGCGGCGCCACGATCTTGCCGGTCTGGCCGACCTGCATGTCGTTCGGCACAAAACCGGCATCGACGGCAGCGCGCGACGCACCCACGCCCGCGCCGAGCTTGTCGGCCAGCGCATAGAGGTGTTTGAAGTTGTCGCCGTTCTGCATGCCACGGCCACCGGACACGACAATCTTCGCGGCGGTCAGCTCCGGGCGATCGGACTTGGCCAGCGCTTCACTGACGAAAGCCGACCGGCCGCTGTCGATGACCGTGGCGAGGGCTTCGATGGCTGCTTTGCCACCTTCGGCGGCAGCGGCGTCGAACCCGGTACCGCGCACGGTGATCACCTTTATGGCGGCAGTCGACTGCACCGTCGCGATGGCGTTACCCGCATAGATCGGGCGCTTGAAGGTATCGGCGCTTTCGACCGCGATGATCTCCGAGATCTGATCCACATCCAGTTGCGCGGCAACTCGCGGCAAAATATTTTTACCGTGACTGGTGGCGGCAGCCAGGATGTGGCTGTAGCGGTCAGCCCCTGCGTCCTGAACAAGAGCGACGACCAAAGGAGCGACGTTTTCCGGCAGTTGGTGAGCGTAGGCGGCGTTGTCGGCCAGCAGCACTTTCGTCACGCCAGCCACCTTCGCCGCCGCTTCTGCCACGGCACCAGCGCCCTGACCTGCGACCAGCACATGAATGTCGCCACCGATCTGCTGAGCCGCGGTCACGGTATTGAGGGTGGCAGCTGCCAGTGCTGCGTGAGTGTGTTCAGCGATAACCAGGATAGCCATTAGATTACCTTCGCCTCGTTTTTCAGTTTCTCGACCAGTTCGGCCACCGACTTGACCTTGATCCCGGCGCTGCGAGCGGCCGGCGCTTCGACTTTCAAGGTGTGCACGGTGCAAGCGCAGCTGACGCCCAGAGCGCTGGGTGTGAGCACCTCCAGCGGCTTCTTCTTGGCTTTCATGATGTTGGGCAGCGACGCGTAGCGCGGTTCGTTCAAACGCAGGTCGGTGGTGACGATGGCCGGCAGTTTCAGGGCAACCGTCTGCGCGCCGCCGTCGATTTCGCGGGTCACCGCAACGCTGTCACCGCTGATGGCGACTTTCGAAGCAAAAGTGCCCTGACCGTAGCCGCTCAATGCCGCGAGCATCTGGCCGGTCTGGTTGTTATCACTGTCGATGGATTGCTTGCCGAGGATCACCAGTTGCGGTTGTTCCTTGTCGACAACCGCTTTCAACAGCTTGGCCACGGCCAGGGAAGTCAGATCTTCGGCAGATTCGACGAGGATGGCGCGGTCGGCCCCCAGCGCCAGCGCCGTGCGCAGTTGCTCCTGTGCCGCGCTGCTGCCGATGCTGACGACCACCACCTCAGTGGCAATGCCTTGTTCTTTCAGGCGCACCGCTTCTTCCACGGCAATTTCACAGAAGGGATTCATCGCCATCTTGACGTTGGCCAGGTCGACGCCAGAGTTGTCCGCCTTGACGCGGACCTTGACGTTGAAATCCACCACACGCTTTACCGCCACCAGTACTTTCATAGTGTGTTCCCGTCTTGGCGCGGCGACCTGTGCCCGAGGCGGTCACCGCTTGAAGTGATTGATCAGGCGCTGCGCAGCAAGTCTGCGTAGGCCTGCAGATGGTGGTCGTCATCACCCAACTGATGCCCCAACATCACCAGACGCTTGGCGTGATGAGCCAGGCTGTACTCCCAGGTCATGCCGATACCGCCGTGCAACTGGATCGCTTGCTCGGCCATCAGGCGCGCTGCGCGCACCACCACGAATTTGGCCGCGGCCAGTTGCCGGGAGCGCTCGTCGCTGTCGGCCTCATCGGCTACGCAGGCCGCAAGGATGGCCATGGAAGTGGCCATTTCCAGCTCGCCGCGCATGTCGGCCATGCGGTGTTGCAACACCTGGAACTTGCCGATCGGCGCGCCGAACTGCTTGCGCGTCTTGAGATAGTCGAGGGTCAGGCGGAAGGCTTCCTGCATGCCACCAATGGCTTCGGCGCACTGCCCGGCAATGGCGCGACCCTGCTGATAACGCAAGGCCGGCAAGGCCTCGCCGACGTTGCCGAGCAAAGCGCCCCGGGCCACAAACACATCGTCGAGGATCAGGTCGCTGGCACGTGGGCCATCGATGCAGGGGTAATCGCGACGCTGCAGCCCGTGGGCCTGCGCCTCGACCAGGAACAGGCTGATGCCTTGTTCGCAACGCGCATCACCGTCGGTGCGCGCCGATACCAGGATCAACCCCGCACTGGCAGCGCCAACCACTGCAATCTTGCGTCCGGACAGACACCAGCCCCCCTCGACCGGGCGCGCCTGGGTCTGCACATCGTGCAATTGGTAGTGGCTTTGCAGTTCTTCCAAAGCCACCGCCAATTGCAGCGAGCCTTCAGCCACTTGCGGCAACAGGTCTGCCTGCTGGCTGGTATCGCCCAGTTGCTGCAACAGACCGGCCGCGTGAATCTGCGACTGCAAGAACGGCTCCAGGCACAGGTTGCGACCCAGCTCGGTCATGATCAGCATGTTATCCACGCCGCTGCCACCAAAGCCGCCATGTTCCTGGGCAATCGGTACCGAACACAGGCCCAGTTCGGCCATCTGGTTCCAGAACGCCGGGCTCATGCCGGCTTCGCTGTGGTAGTAACCTTCCCGCGCTTCAAAGCTGTAGTGATCGCGGGCCAGTCGGGCCACGGTGTCTTGCAGCATCTGCTGCTCGGAGCTGAGTGTGAAGTCCATTGCGTGCCTCCTTAAAGCTCAAGAATCATCTTGGCGATGATGTTCTTTTGAATTTCGTTGGAGCCGCCGTAGATCGACAGCTTGCGCAGGTTGAAATACTGGCTGGCGGGAGCGGCGCTGTAGTCGGTGTGCAGCGGGACACCGCAGAAGTCGTCGTGCAGTTCCGACTCGACAAAAGGCAACGCCTTGGTGCCCAGCGCCTTGCGCAGCAAGTGACTGATGGCCTGGCGAATTTCCGAACCCTTGATCTTCAGGATCGAACTCTCGGCGCCGGGCACCCCGCCCGCCTGGGCTGCCGCGAGGATGCGCAGGGTGCTCATCTCGATGGCCAGCAGCTGAATCTCCACCTCGGCGACCTGCAAGCGAAACTGCGGGTCCTCCAGCAACGGCCGACCGTTGCGCAATTCCTGCAGGGCGACCTGCTTGAGGTGCGCCAGCGCCGCCTTGGACTGGCCGATACCCGCCTGCCCGGTACGCTCGTGGGTCAACAGGTACTTGGCGCAGGTCCAGCCCTGATTCTCTTCACCCACCAGGTTTTGCACCGGTACGCGGACGTTGTCGAAGAACACTTCGTTGACTTCGTGCTCGCCTTCAAGGGTGATGATCGGGCGCACGCTGATACCGGGCGTGGTCATGTCGATCAGCAGGAAGGAAATGCCCCGCTGCTGCCGGGCTTCACTGTCGGTGCGCACCAGGCAGAAAATCATGTTGGCGTGCTGGCCGAGGGTGGTCCAGGTCTTCTGGCCGTTGACCACATAGTGCTCACCCTCACGCACGGCGCGGGTCTTGAGGCTGGCCAGGTCCGAGCCTGCGCCTGGTTCGGAATAGCCCTGGCACCACCAGTCTTCACCCGAAAGAATGCGCGGCAGGTAATGTGCCTGCTGTGCCGGGCTGCCGAATTTCATGATCACCGGGGCAACCATGTTGACTCCGAAGGAGATCAGGCGCGGCGCTCCGCAGGCGGCGCACTCCTCCTCGAAGATGTGTTTTTGCACCACGCCCCAACCGGTGCCACCAAAGGCCAGCGGCCAATTGGCCGCGTACCAGCCGCGCCGGGCGAGGATCCGCTGCCAGCGTTGGTGATCGTCCTTGCTCAAACGCTTGCCCAGGCGAACTTTGGTGGCGATGTCTGCCGGCAGCGCGTCACGAAGAAAGGCACGCACCTCGGTACGGAACTCAAGCTCGGCAGGTGTGTAGTGGATGTCCATGCAAAGTCCTCGATCGATAGTCAGGCCAACTCCAGGCTGGCCGCGGGTTCAGCTTTGACGGTTCTTGGCCGCCTGGCGCCGGGCAAAGAAGTCTTCGATCAGCGCCGCGCGCTGGGGTGATGCCATGCATTCGAGAAACAGCGCACGCTCGTGCTGCAGGCCGTCGATCAATGGCATCCGGGTCGCCGCGTCCACTGCGGCAAGGCAGCGCGGTGCCGAGAACGAATCAGGTTGGGTTCGGCAAATTTCGCTGCGCCGGGCGGCAATCGATGCGCTGTCCCTGGCAGACGTCGTGGACATCTCGATCTGGCCGACGCGCCGCACTGGGGCCCGGTTGGCCAACAGCTGCCGCGCATACTGGAGGCCTGCGGCCAGAGGCTCATCGTCGAACAGAGCGTCCACAAGACCGAGTCCCAAGGCTTGGTCCGCCTCGATCGGCTCGCCCGTGAGGATCATGTCCAGCGCGGTTTCCACACCCACCAGGCGCGGCAGGCGCTGGGTGCCGCCACCGCCGGGCAAGAGGCCCAGACGGGTTTCCGGCAAGCCCAGCCGAGTGGCACTGTGGGCAATGCGGTAGTGACAGCCCAGCGCGATTTCCAGTCCGCCGCCCAGCACTGAACCGTGCAACACCGCCAGCGAAGGCTTGTTGCCGTTCTCGATGGCCAGGGTCAGTTCTTGCAGGATCGGCGCCTGGGCAGGCTGGCCGAACTCGCGAATATCAGCGCCAGCGATAAAGGTCTTGCCCTCGCAATAGAGCATGATCAATTCGACTCGCTCGTCCTGCTCGGCCGCGATAAAGGCGTTCAGCAGGCCGGCGCGCACGGCGTGTCCAAGGGCATTGACCGGTGGATTGTCGACCCGGATCAAGGCCACGCCTCCCTCGCGGGTCATTTGCACGACTGCAGTCATCGGACAGTTCCTCTTCTTGTTGTTATGCGGCTTGCCAATCAATCGCACTTCTCAGCGGTGGGTCCACACCGGCTTGCGCTTCTGGGCGAAGGCCTGCATGCCTTCCTTCTGGTCCTGACTGGCGAAACTGGCGTGCATCAAACGCCGTTCGAACTGCACACCCTCCGCCAGAGTGGTTTCGAAGGCCCGGTTGATCGCCTCTTTGTTGAGCTTGACCGCCAAGGCCGGGTGACCGGCGATTTGCTCGGCGACAGCCAAGGCTTCATCAAGCAAGTCGGCCAGGGGCACCACGCGGCTGATCAAGCCGCAGCGCTCGGCCTCATCGACCTCCATGAAACGCCCGGTCAGGCAAAGGTCCATCGCCTTGGCCTTGCCGATGGCGCGGGTCAGGCGCTGGGTACCGCCGGCCCCGGGCAACGTGCCGACCTTGACTTCAGGCTGGCCGAAACGGGCGTTGTCGGCGGCGATGACCATGTCGCACATCATCGCCAGCTCGCAGCCCCCCCCCAGCGCCAGGCCGGCAACCGCGGCAATCACCGGTTTGCGGCAGCGGGTGACGGTTTCCCAGTTGGCCGTGACGAAATCCTCCAGGTACACATCGGAAAATCCCTTGAACTGCAATTCGCTGAGGTCGGCGCCGGCGGCGAAGGCTTTGTCGTTGCCGGTAATGACGATGGCCCGAATCTGCTCATCGGCCTCGAAGGCCAGCAACGCCTGGCCCAGCTCGGTCATCAAGGTGTCATTGAGGGCGTTATGGACAGTCGGGCGATTAAGACGGATCAGGCCAACGGCCGCACGCTGTTCGACAAGGATGTTCAGGAAAGCCATGTCACCTACCTCTTGTTATTCGGGGCTGGCTTCGACTATATCCACAGAAAAATATAAAGACAACATGTTGACATATTAATTTTTAAAGCCTTATCTTCAGCACATCGAAAGGGCACCACCAGATTCTACGACAACAACAACTGCAACCCTTAAGAGTCGATACGTCGAAATGAATATCTGCAAAGGCTCACCACCAGATCGTCATTCCAGAACCAGTGCGAGTAATGACATGTCCATTACAGATTTATGGAACGCGCAGCTTGTCCGAAGCGCAGGTTGCCGCGCCCTGACCAGCTACCAGGCGGGTGAGGACAATCCCGTCTCGTTTACCTACGCCGAGCTGGATACCCTGGTCACTCGCATGGCTGCCGGCATGGCCGCCCTGGGTGTGGAAAAAGGCGGCGTGGTGTCTTGCCAGTTGCCGAACTGCTGGCAGATGACCGCCTTGCTCCTGGCCTGCGCCCGCCTCGGTGCGGTGTTCAATCCGCTGATGCCGATCTTTCGTGAACGCGAATTGCGCTTCATGCTCGACCACGCCCGCAGTCACCTGCTGATAGTGCCGCAACGCTTCCGGGGGTTCGATTACGCCGGCATGGTGCAAGGCCTGCGCGCAGAACTGCCGGAACTGCGCCACGTGTTGGTGATCGGTGGTGACGGCGACAACAGCTTTGAACAGCAACTGCTGAACCAGGAATGGGAAACACGCTGCGATACCCAGAGCCTGTTTGCCCAGCGCCGCCCCCATGCCGACGACATCGTCCAGCTGCTCTTTACCTCCGGCACCACCGGCGAGCCCAAGGGTGTGCTGCATACCTCCAGCACCCTGCTGAACAACGTCGGCCCCTACGCCGAACGCCTGGCGCTAGGCCGCGACGACATTATCTTCATGGCCTCGCCCATGGCTCATCAGACCGGTTTCCTGTACGGCATGCTGATGCCCATCTACCTCGGTGCGTCAGCGGTATTGCAGGATGTCTGGGATGCGCGCACCGCGCTGAAGATCATCGCCGCCGAGCGCCCGACCTTCACGATGGCGTCGACGCCCTTTCTCGCCGACCTGATCGAGCTTGCGCCTGAGCACCGCGATGCACTGTCGAGCCTGCGGATTTTTGTCTCGGCCGGCGCGCCGATTCCGGAAAGCCTGGTGGAAAAGGCGGGCAACAGCCTCAACGCGAAAATCGTCTCGGCCTGGGGCATGACCGAAACCGGTGCCGTCACCATGACCCGCCCGCAAGACGATCCCGAGCGGGCCATTTTCACCGACGGCGTGGCCCTGCCCCTGGCGGCGGTACGGGTGGTCGACGATGCCGGGCTTGAGGTTCCAGCCGGCAGCGAAGGTCATCTGCAGGTCTGCGGCGCCAGCCTGTTCGTCGGTTACCTCAAGCGCCCCGATCTCTATGGCGTCGATGCCCAGGGCTGGTTCGCCACCGGTGACCTGGCCCGCATGGATGACCAGGGCTATATCCGCATCACCGGGCGGACCAAGGATGTGGTCATTCGTGGTGGCGAAAACATCCCGGTCGTGGAGGTCGAGAACCTGCTCTACAAGCACCCGGCCATTTCGGCGGTGGCACTGGTCGGCTGCCCCGACGAGCGTCTCGGTGAACGGGTCTGTGCCTACGTCACCTTGCATGACGGTTATACGGACCTGAGCCTCGAAGACGCCGTGGCCTTCCTGGTCGAACACAACCTGTCGCGCAACTACTTGCCCGAATACCTGGAAGTGCTGCCTGCCCTGCCCCGCACACCGTCCGGAAAAATCCAGAAATTCAAGCTGCATGAGCGGGCCGCGAGCATTCGCATCGACCCGGTCAAGCGCCGCTGAAGCACTCACCCAAATACAACTGACTTGGAGAATGCCCCTATGAAAGGCCTTAGTGGAAAAACCGTGATCATCACCGGCGGTGGCGGCGGCATCGGTCGCGCCGTCTGCCAGCGTTTCGCCGCCGAAGGCAGCCTGGTTGCCGTGCTCGATCGCGATAGCGCCGCCGCGCAAACCACCGTCGACCTGATCCGCGAAGCCG
Organism: Pseudomonas fluorescens; assembly: GCF_902497995.1. GTDB lineage: Bacteria > Pseudomonadota > Gammaproteobacteria > Pseudomonadales > Pseudomonadaceae > Aquipseudomonas > Aquipseudomonas fluorescens_BK. The sequence goes on from NZ_CABVII010000022.1 coordinate 30,440, forward strand.
GTGGCAAAGCGGTTGCCTACGCCGCCGACATCGCCGACTACGCCGCCATCACCGACACCGTGGCCGCCATCGAAAAAGACCTGGGCGTACCGACGGTACTGGTCAACAACGCCGGCTTCGACCGTTTCATGCCCTTCCTCAAGACCGAGCCCAAAATGTGGGAGCAGCTGATTGCGATCAACCTGACCGGTGCCCTGAACATGCACCACGTGGTGCTGCCGAAAATGCTCGAGGCCGGTGGCGGCAAAGTCATCAACATCGCCTCCGATGCAGCCCGCGTCGGTTCCTCGGGCGAGGCCGTGTACGCCGCCTGCAAGGCGGGCCTGGTGGGCTTGAGCAAAACCCTGGCGCGGGAACTGGCGACCAAGAACATCAACGTCAACGTGGTCTGCCCCGGCCCGACCGACACCGCGCTGCTCAAGAGCGTGGCCGAAACCTCCAGCAACCCGGAAAAGCTCCTGGAAGCCTTCAAGAATGCCGTGCCGATGCGTCGCCTCGGCCAGCCCGAAGACTACCCGGGCATCATCGCCCTGCTCGCCAGCGACGATGCCAACTTCATCACCGGACAAGTGATCAGCGTGTCCGGCGGACTGACGATGGCCGGCTAAGCCCGCCCCCCCATTACCAGGAGATATCGCAATGAACTACGAAGACATCCTCTACCAGGAACTCAACGGCGTCGCCACCATCACCATCAACCGCCCGGAGCGCTACAACGCGTTCCGCGGCCAGACCTGCATGGAGCTGCTCGACGCCTTCAACCGCGCCGGCTGGAACAAGGAAATCGGCGTCATCGTCTTCACTGGCGCAGGCGACAAGGCCTTCTGCACCGGTGGCGACCAGGGCGCCCATGAAGGCCAGTACGACGGTCGCGGCTTGATCGGCCTGCCGGTCGAAGAGTTGCAGAACCTGATCCGCGAAGTGCCCAAGCCGGTGATCGCCCGGGTCAACGGCTTTGCCATCGGCGGCGGGCACGTGCTGCACGTGGTCTGCGACCTGAGCATCGCCTCCGACAAAGCCGTGTTCGGCCAGGTCGGCCCCAAGGTCGGCTCGGTCGATCCGGGTTACGGCACGGCGTACCTGTCGCGCCTGATTGGCGAAAAACGTGCCCGCGAGATCTGGTACCTGTGCCGCAAGTACAGCGCCCAACAGGCACTGGACTGGGGCCTGGTCAACGCCGTGGTGCCCCACGAGCAGCTCGATGAAGAAGTGCAGAAGTGGTGCGAGGAGATTCTCGAGAAGAGCCCGACAGCGCTGTCCATCGCCAAGCGTTCGTTCAATGCCGACAGCGCCAACATCGGCGGTATCGGTGGCCTCGGCATGCAGGCCCTGAGCCTGTACTACGACACCGAGGAATCCAAGGAAGGTGTCGCAGCCTTCAAGGAAAAGCGCAAGCCCGAGTTCCGCAAGTTCTACAAGTGAGCCCTGCGCCGGCAGCCACCCTGCTGCCGGCACAGCACCTGAATGGCCTGGAGAGCATCATGAATTTCGCCTTCACAGAACAACAAAATGCCATCCGCGAAAGCGTTGCACGATTCAGCGCCGACGTCCTCGCCCCCGGTTACCGCCAACGGGATCGCGACGGCCGCATCGAGCGCGAAGTCATTGCCCAAATGGGCGAAATGGGTCTGCTCGGCGGCGAGCTGCCGGAAGCCTTCGGCGGCAGCGGCCTGGACTGCGTCACCGCCGGCCTGATCATCGAAGAGCTGGCCCGTGGCGACTTCAATGTGGCGTATATCCCGCTGCTGACTTCGCTCAACGGCCAGATCATCGCCCAATATGCCGACTCCTCGCTGGCCCGGGAATGGCTGGGTGAAATGACTGCCGGGCGCAAGGTCGCCTGCATCGCCCTGACCGAACCCAGCGGCGGATCGGATGCCGCCAGCCTGCGCCTGAAGGCCGAGCTCAAGGGCGACGTCTATGTGCTCAACGGCGAAAAAACCTCCATTTCCATGGCCGACCAGGCTGACGTCGCCGTGGTCTTCGCCCGCACCGGCACTGTGGAACAACGCGCCAGCGGCATCAGCGCCTTCCTGGTACCGATGGACCTGCCGGGCATCAGCACCACGCGTTTCGAAGATACCGGCGAGCGCGCCATCGGGCGCGGCTCGATTTTCTTCGACAATGTCCAGGTGCCGGTCAACCATCGCCTGGGCGATGAGAACAAGGGCTTCAAGCAAGTCATGCAAGGCTTCGACTACAGTCGCGCTCTGATCGGCCTGCAGTGCCTGGCCCTGGCCCAGCAGTCGCTGGATGAAACCTGGCAGTGGCTGACCGAGCGCAAGGCCTTCGGCCAGGCCTTGTCTTCCTTCCAGGGTTTGACTCACCCTCTGGCAGAATTGCAGACCTACGTGCATGCTGCGCGCCTGCAGTGTTATTACGCCTTGTGGCTCAAGGATAATAAGCTGCCGCACAATGCCGAGGCGGCCATGAACAAATGGTGGGGGCCGAAGCTGGCATTCGATGTGGTCAAGCAGTGTCTGCTGGCCCACGGGCACACCGGTTACGGTGAGGATCTGCCGTTTGCCCAGCGCTTGCGCGATGTGCTTGGCCTGCAAATCGGTGACGGCACCGCGCAGATCATGAAAAATATCATTGCGCGCGAGTTCGTCCCCCATTGATGCCCTGCCTGCTCCACCAGGCCGGGCGCTCATACCACCGCGCTCGACCTCACGGAGCCGACAAGGAACACCCATGAACAACAGCGACACCCGATCCGTCCCCAACAGACTGTTTTTCCGGTTGTTCCAGACCGGCAACGTCCTGCAAAGGCAGGTCCAGAAAGAAATGGGCATCAGCACGGTGCAATGGGCCGTGCTCGGCGCACTCTCACGCCAAGGCTATGAAGGCGGTATCTCGTTCTTTGAACTGACCGAGTACCTGGTCGTCAGCCGACAAAGCCTGGACGGCGTGCTCAAGCGCATGGAGCGCGACAACCATGTGCTGCGCGTGCCGCACCCGGACGACGGGCGCGCGCGCCTGGTGCAATTGACTGACACCGGCAAGGCGTTCTGGGATTCATTGCAGGAGCGGATCCAGGCGTTTTACGAGCAGGGCCTGAAAAGCTTCAGTTTCGACGACGGCATCAGCCTGCTGCATTTTCTCAACAAGCTACAAGACGACATGGCGGCCATATCGCTCGGCAACGAGCAGCAAGACGACGAGGCGCAATAGGCTGACCCCATCCTTCCTGCCCTCGCCGAAGCGTCACTGTTCATGAACACCTGAAAGCCCCTTTGCGGGGCTGGCTGAACAACAACTACTCACAGCAGGCAGGAACTTCTCATCATGCGTACAGCCAATCCCGTCACCGGGCATCTGGCCGGGTCGACTCGTGCCCGGAATTTCTTGAAAGTCCCTTGTGTCTCGGCGTTATTGCTCACCACCCAGGCCCAGGCGGACCTGCTCGGCGACAGTCACCTGAGCCTGGAAACGCGCAATTTCTACATGAACCGCGACTACCGCGATGCCGGCCTGTTTGACGGCCCGCGCCATGACGGCCAACCGCAAAGCAAGGCTGAAGACTGGGCACAAGGCTTCATCCTGCGCGGCAATTCGGGGTTCACCGAAGGGACGGTTGGCGTGGGCCTGGATGTACTGGGGCTGGTCGGTGTCAAGCTCGACTCCGGTGGCGGCAGCAGCGGTACCGGCGTGCTGCAGCGCAACCAGCGGACCGGCGAGCCCGTCGATGAGTACAGCTTCCTGGCACCGACCGCCAAGCTCAAGATCGCCAAGACCCTGGTGACCCTCGGCAACCACGAACCGGTGATGCCGGTGCTGTTTCGCAATGACACGCGCCTGCTGCCACAAACGTATCGGGGTGGCCAGGTCGTCTCCACCGACATTCAGAACCTGAGCCTCGCGGCCGGGCAATTTCGCCAGGCCCACCAGCGTGACTCGTCCGACTATGAAGACATGCGGATGGCGGCCGACGGTTCCTCCGGCGGCGTGCCTACCGATCGCTTCAACTATGGCGGGATGACCTACGCCTTCGGACCCAACCTCAGCGCCACGTTTTATCGCGCCGAACTGAAAGACAACTACAGCCAGAATGCCGCCAGCCTTTTATACAAGACGCCCTTGAGCGAAAGCGTCAACCTGAAGGCCGACCTGCGCTACTTCGGCAGCGATGACGAGGGCCGGACCAACGTCGACAACCAATACCTGGGCGGCATGCTGACCTTGAGCAGCCGCGGCCACGCCCTGGGCCTGGGCTATCAGAACCAGAGCGGTGACACTGGCCTGCCCTACCTGTTGGTCGCCGACCCCTGGGCCTTGAACAACGGCACTTACCAGCCCTTCGTCCGCGCCAAAGAAGACTCCTGGCAACTGCGTTATGACTTTGACTTTGCCACCCTGGGCATCCCCGGGCTCACCCTGATGACCCGCTACATGCGCGGCGATGATTTCGATATTCGCGGGGTTGGCGCCAAGGAGTGGGAACGCAACACCGACATCGCCTACGTGATTCAGGGCGGACCGTTGCGCAACCTCAGCCTGCGCTGGCGCAATGTGACTTATCGCGGCAGCGACACAACGGACGTCGACGAGAATCGTCTGATCGTCGCCTACACCTTCAAGTTCTGGTGAATCGAGGTGCGACAGGCGCAGAAATCAGCGCCTGTCACACGGACCTGGCTCAACGAATGGGCCAGGCCGGAAGCGGCCGGGGGGTCAGTGTCGAAGCCGCGCTTCTACAGGATAGTGGCGTTATCGGGTGCCCTCTTACTTGAAGCAATATTCATAGAGGCAAGTCTGGAACCCGTACTTGAGTTCGAACGGGCCATCGAGCACGTTGTTTTCCCTGGCGTACTGGTCCCACGCCACCAACATTTCCTTCATTTTGGCCGGTTCGCTCCGGGCCAGGTCGCGGCTTTCGGCAGGGTCGCTCTTGAGGTTGTACAGCTGCCAGTCGGCGTTGCCGTAAGGTGGGTTGACCAAGGTGATTTTCCAGTCGCCCTTGCGCAACGCCTTGCGGCCGAACAATTCCCAGCCAATCTGACGTTCACCCATGGCTTGACCTTCCAGCAACGGGCGCATGCTCTTGCCGCTGATGGTTTGCACCGGGCGACCGTGGAATGTCTTGCCCAATGCCGGGACGCCGGCCATGTCCAGCAGGGTCGGCATCAGGTCCATCACATGGACCATGTCATGATTGAGGGTGCCTTGCAGGTGGGCCTTCTTCAGCATTTTCGCGCTGATGATCGCCGGCGCGCGAATCCCGCCCTCGTTGGTGAAGCCCTTGAACAGCGGGTACGGGGTGGAACTGACCTGGGCCCACTGTGCGCCGTAGTCGGCATACGAGCCTTTGTGACCAAGGTTCGTCAGACTGTTATCGAACTCACTGGCGAACCACTCCTTGTTGCCGGGCAGGTCCAGCGGGCTGTTGCCGTCGGCACCGTTGTCGGAGATGAACACGATAAAGGTGTTGTCCAGCTTGCCGGTTTTCTCCAGGTACTGCAGCAGTCGACCGATGTGATAGTCCATGTTGGACACCATCGCCGCATAGATCTCCATGTTGCGCGACTCACGCTGACGCTGCTCGTCGCTCAACTGGTTCCAGCCGGGAAGACCCTTGGCCATCGGCGTGTTGGGCGTCGTATTGGCCGCGACGATACCCAGTTGTTTCTGACGCTCCAGACGGGCCTGACGGATCGGCTCATAGCCTGCGTCGTAGCGGCCCTTGTATTTGTCCAGCCAGTCATCCGGCGCATGCAGCGGCCAATGCGGCGCGGTGTAGGACAAGACGGCCATGAACGGCTTGTTACTGGCTTTGTCGGCTTCGATGTAGTCAATCAGCCGATCGGTGTAGAACTCGCTGGAGTAAAAACCCTTGGGCACTTCCACCTGTTTGCCGTCTTCGCGATAGATCGCTTTCGGGTCCTTGGCAATGATGGCGTGCTGGTCATCGAAGTGACTGGCGCCGCCTTGGACCAGAATGAAGGAGCGGTCAAAACCCCGTGCCTTCGGGCTGGTTTCTTCAGTGCGACCCAGGTGCCATTTACCGGTGGTGTAGGTGTTGTAGCCAGCGTCCTGGAGCACTTGCCCGACCGTGACCATGCGTTCGTTCAAGTACCCTTCATAGCCGGGCTTGCCTTGCTGGAACGGCTGAAGCAGCTCGCCCATGTTACCCAACCCCGCCACGTGGCTATCGGCACCGGAGAGCATCATCGACCGGGTCGGCGAGCAGGTGGGGGCGGTGTGGAAGTTGCTCAGGCGCACGCCGTCCCGGGCAAGCGAGTCGATGTTCGGGGTGCTGATTTCACCGCCGAAGCTGCCCAGGTCGCTGTAACCCAGGTCATCGGCGACAATGACCAGGAAGTTCGGGCGCTCATCGGCGGCCATGGCCGCGTGGCTGCACAGGGCAACCATCAGGGGAATCATGAGTTTCGTCATCCAGCTCATGGGGGGCGGTTCCTCGGTTGTTATTATTGGCTGAGGCGCCAGTATGCAGATGGGCCGATGCGTGCCGCTAACGCGGTTGCGCAAGCGCTTATTCACCTGCGTCGTTATTTGCCGGGCCTGAACAGGCCCGACGCGTGGTAATGGCCGGTCTTGAGCGAGCGGCGCAAGATATGGACCTTATGTGCGCTGCCGCCTACCTGGATAATGGCTGGTGCAACCAACAGCCGAGACTGGTCAACCCAGACTGATAAGAACAAAGGTTACGGTGATGAATACGCCCTGTATCAGCGGCCTCCCCCCTCCTTCATGGACACATCAACGCACCGGCGACGCCTGCCCTGGGAGGAATATTCCTTTTGCAGCCGAGCCTGTGCTGCGCTCGCGCAATATCGAAGACGCCGAGGCGCTGCTCAACAACCATCTTGAAGAACGGCGGATCAGCCTCGGGGGACGAGGAACCCTGGACATTGATTTCACCTTGCAGTCCTTGCCACAGATGAAGTTGTTCGGGGCGCACTGGGGCCGTGAGGTGCGCGTGAGCTCCAGCCCCTTGAACAGCTGGCATGGGATCTTGCCCTTGCAGGGTGCGATCAGCAGTCGCCCCGATGGCCTGCAAGCGAATGCCGGAGAGCTTTTGGTATTCAGCCCCGGGCATGAGGTGGATGTCATCTGGCATGAGGGGGTCAAGGCGATCGTCATTGTCCTGGATGCTACCTTGCTGCTCGATCACCTGGAGCGCCACTATCAGACCCAAGAGACTCGGCGCCCGACCCGGACGCTGCTCTTCGATAGCAGCCATCGCGCCATGCAGAGCCTGGGCAGCCTGCTGCGCCTGGTAGACAGCGAAACCGGCAACGCCTCAGGCTTATTGGCAACCCCAACCAGCCAGTCCCATGTGCAGCATCTGTTTTGCGAAAACCTGCTGCAACTGATCCCCAGCCTGCACACCGAGCCGCAACGCCGCCTGTTGCCCGGTACAGTGAAGCGGGTGGTGGATTTTATTCATGCCCATCTCGACCAGCCGCTGTGCATCACTCAACTGGTGAGCATCAGCGGTACCAGCCGACGCAGTCTGGAGCAGGCGTTTCGCAACGGCCTGGGGACCAGCCCGCAACGCTATATCCAGCAGTGCCGGCTGCAGGCGATACGCAAACTATTGCTGAGCCATCAACCCGGAGAGGTGCAGTTATCGGCGTTGGCGTTTCACTGGGGCTTTGCGCAACCCAGCCACTTTACCGCGGCCTACAAGCAGGCCTTCGGTGAGTTGCCCTCGCAAACACTGGCCAGGCCGCTTTGAGGTTTTTCACCGACTGCTTCTGCGCGTAAGCATGGCGGTCAGGCCGCTCCAGGCCGAGCGACCGCCGCCACCTACCAGAACTTCCAGGTATAGGTAGTCATCACACGGTTTTCATCGTAGTCATTGCCATGCTTGAACCGCGCGTTGATGTTGCGCCACTCCATGCCCACACCCTTCAGGGGTCCGCTCTGCACCACGTAAGCCAGAAACAGATCGCGCTCGTTTTCAGCGCTGTCACTGAGGTCACCCCCGCGATCGATGCCCGTGCCGCGCAGGTAACGGGTGGTCAGGGTCAGGCCGGGCATGCCCATGGCCGCAAAGTCATAGTCGTAGCGCGCCTGCCAGGAACTTTCGTTGGGTTTGATGAAGGCCACGGCCGACCAGTTCACCAGATAGGGTTGCGGCGCGAAGCCGTTCAGGGTCGGGAACGTGCTGTCACCCAGCATGCGTTGATAACCTGCGCCGAAGCTATGCCCGCCTTTCTTCAAGGTGGTCATGGCGCCGTAGGAGCGGTTGTCGATATTGCCGTACAGCGCCTCACCCGCTTCCTTGTTGTTGAAGTAGCGCAGATCGGTCTTCAGGCGGTAGCCACCACCCAGGTCGGAATTGAGCGTCAGGCCCAGGTACTGTTGCTGGTAAATATCCTCCAACTGCGCATAAAAGTAGCTGGCAGACAGGTTGGGACTGAAGGCATAAGTGGCGCCGGCGAAGTCCAGTCCATCGCTGGTGTGGCGGGGCCCGCCTGGTTTGGTGAACAGGTACATCTTTTCCCTGTTGGAGGATTCACGGCTGCTGATCTCGGTGAATCGCCCGCCCGTCAGCGTCAGGTTGTCTATCTCGTTGGACTTGACCAGAACACCATGAAAGGTCGTCACCAACTGCCGGGAGTCGTCCTGGAAGGCCACCGGCAACGTCGGCCGATGCTCACCGATTTTCAGCTCGGTCTTCGAGTAGCGAACTTTGCCGGTCAGCGCCGCCCGGCCGTAATCCGTGGCCGGCTCCCGCTTGCTTTGGCTATAGGGCAAGACACTGTCCGGGCCACGACCGCCGCCACCGTCAAGGCGATAGGCGTATTGCGCGGCCGCATCGAGACCGAACTCGAGTGGGCCCTGGGTATAACCGGAAGTAAAGCGCAGATCAAAGCCCTGGCTCCAACTGCCATCGCGCGAGGTTCTCGGGTTATCGCCCTTGAAGTCACGGTCCACATAGAAGTTGCGCAACCCCAGGTTCAACTGGCTGTCCTGGACAAAGTCGGCTTGCGCGGCCAGCGGCATCATCACCCCGATCAGGCCCATGGCCTTCAGGTGTTTTCCAGCAGCGGGGCGCGGTACAGCTGCGTTTGTATCGTTCATGGATGCCTCTACACATTTTTATTGTTGTTGTAGAGGTTCAGTATCCGCAGCCCGCTCACCAGCCGTTATCGTCTGCGCGTAACGACTGGCTGCGCAGCGCAGGTATTGTTGCCGGTTACTCGATTTCTTCGTAGGGCAGGCCCACGTAGTTCTCGGCGATGTTGACCAGGCCTGCGTGTGAACTGAAGAAATATTCGCGGTCGGCTTGCTGCATCTTCTGGTCCCACGCGTCCTTGTGCTCGCCGAAGTCGTGCAGCAGATTGGTCATGAACCAGCTGAAACGCTCGCCCTTCCAGACACGGCGCAGTGCCAGTGCGGAGTATTTTTCCAGCAAGTCGGTACGACCCTCCCGGTAGACCTTGACCAGGATGCGATACAGGTAGCACACGTCCGAGGCGGCCAGGTTCAAGCCCTTGGCACCGGTGGGCGGGACGATGTGGGCGGCGTCGCCGAGCAGGAACAACCGGCCGTACTGCATCGGCTCGACCACGTAGCTGCGCAGCGGCGCGATGCTCTTCTCCAGCGAAGGACCGGTCACCAGCTTGTCCGCCATGTCCTGTGGCAGACGTGCCTTGAGCTCACCCCAGAAACGTTCATCGGACCACTGTTCGACCTTGTCGGTCAGCGGCACTTGCAGGTAGTAACGGCTGCGGGTCAGCGAGCGCTGACTGCACAACGCGAAACCGCGGTCGTGGTGGGCATAGATCAACTCGTGGTTCACCGGTGGCGTGTCGGACAGCAGTCCCAGCCAGCCGAACGGATACACGCGCTCGTAGTGGGTGAGAACCTCGGCAGGAATGCTCTGGCGGGCGACGCCGTGGAAACCGTCGCAACCGGCGATGTAATCGCAGTCGATGCGGTGGGTTTGCCCATCTTTCTCGTAGGTGACGTAAGGGGTTTCGCCCTTCATTTCGTGGGGCTGCACGTTTTCGACCGAATAGATAATTGGCGCGCCGTTGACGCTGCGGGCCTCCATCAGATCGCGAGTGACCTCGGTCTGGCCATAGACCATGACGGTCTTGCCGCCGGTCAGTGCCTTGAGGTCGACATGAATGCGCTTGCCGGCCACCAGCAACTCGACGCCCTCGTGGACCAGGCCTTCGGCATCCATGCGTTCGGATACACCCGCTTCGCGCAGCAGGTCGACAGTGCCTTGCTCCAGCACCCCGGCACGAATACGGCTGAGGACGTAATCCGGTGTCTGGCGTTCGAGGATGACGTTGGCGATGCCGGCGTTATGCAGCAATTGGCCGAGCAGAAGTCCGGAAGGGCCGGCGCCGATAATAGCAACCTGAGTTTTCATTGTTTTAATCTCTGATGTGCGTTCCAACCGCTTGCAAACGGCGACCGGATTTTGTTGTTATGTATTCCTCCTGCATTTTTGCTGACAAAACCCGGCAAAAAAGGTGCTTTTTCCGGTTTGAATTGCACTTTTACAAATTCGGTTCGATTATCGAACGACCGACACACTGTGCATTTCCACTTTCAAGGTCGCCGAGCACGATGAAAACCAGCGTCAATAACATCCCTGTGTTCAAGCTGTATGGCGAAAACAAGGCCTGGTCCACCCCGGACTTGCTGCACTGCGAATCGATACCCAAACGCAGCAGCCTGCACCATTGGGAGATCAAGTCTCACCGTCACGCCGACCTGTTCCAGCTGCTGTATGTGCAACGCGGCCAGGCGGTGGTCGACATCGAGGGCAAGCGCAGCGACGTGCTGGAAGCGGCCATTCAGGTGATTCCGCCGTTGACCGTGCATGGGTTTCAATTCTCGGAAAATATCGAGGGTTATGTGCTCACCCTCGCCGCGCCGCTGGTGGCCAGGCTGGAGTCGCAACTGGGCGCACCGCTGACAGTCCTGGCGTCTTGCGGGTGCTACCCGGTCGGGCGTGATCGCCGTTACATCAACACCCTGTTTGCCGCCCTGCTTCAGGAATACGAAAGCAGCGCACCGGCGCGCGACGTGCTTATGCACTCGCTGGTCAGCGTGCTGATGGTCTGGACCAGCCGCCACCGCCAACTCAACACGCCGCCGAGCAATCGTGGCGAGCGCGACCAGCATTTGCTCAGCCACTTCATCAAGTTGGTCGAGCAGCACTACCGCGAGCACCTGTCGGTGGAAATCTTCGCTCAGCGCATCGGCGTTTCAAGCGTGCACCTCAACAGCCTGTGCCGCGAACTGGCCGGGCAAACCGCGCTGCAGATCATTCACCAGCGCCTGCTGCTGGAAGCCAAGCGGAATCTGACTTACACGAACATGAGCATCAGCCAGATGTCCGACAGCCTGGGCTTCAGCGACCCGACTTACTTCTCACGCTTTTTCCGCCGCCTCGGCGGCCAGACACCGAATGCCTTCCGCCATAGCGTCGGGCAAAGCGGCGCGTGAACATCACGAACTTTGCGCATGGGGTCGAATTTTCTTAACAAGAACCGCCACACGCGAGCTGCCCAGGTCTTGAATAGTTAACATGAAGATTTCAAGCCATTGATTTACATGGAAAAATAATAAAATCCAACCTGGCACAATAGTTGAACAGGACAACCTTGCGCAATTAAAAGCCGCTGCTCATAACAATAAGGTTGGCCTCCCATGCACAACACACTCACCCGCTGCACTCCCCTTTCGCTCAGCGCTGCCCTGTTGCTCGCTGGCAGCGCCTCACTGGCCCAGGCTACCGAAGGCGGTGTGTCGTCCTGGCCGCTGGGCATTGAAATCTACGGCATGGGTATCCTGCCGCCACCTGGCACCTACGGTCAGATTTTCGTCGGCGACTACCTGGCCGATACCCTGCGCGATAACGCCGGCGACAAGGTGGCCGACATCGACCTGCGCGTCACCACTGTCATGCCTCGGTTCATCTGGGTCACCGAACAGCAGGTACTCGGGGGCAGCCTGGGCTTCCACGCATTGCTACCGCTCAATGACATACGGCTGAATATCAAGAACGGCCCGCACGATCACAAGCGCGGCATCGGTGACGCTCACCTCGGGCCGGTGGTCGGTTTCCACCACAGTGAAAAATTCCACACCGCTGTGGGTGTCGACTTCGTACTGCCCACCGCCAGCGAGTACGACAAGAACGACCTGGTCAACCTCGGCACGAACTATTACACCGTACAAGCGGTGTATGCCATGACCTACATGGACCCCAAGGGTTTCAACGCCGATGTGCGCCTGATGTACGATTACAACTTCGAAAACCGGGACACCCACTACCAGTCCGGCCGCGAGCTGCATGCCGACTACACCCTTGGCTGGGGCATGGGCAATGGCTGGGTACTCGGTGTCGGTGGCCACGCTTACAAGCAGGTGAGCGATGACCAGTGCAGCGCCTCCCAGTGCGCCGCCGCAGCCTTGGTCGAGGCCGCCGATGGCAACCGCGGCAGCTCCTTCTCCATCGGTCCGGCCGTGCAATATGCGAGCAAGGATGGCTGGTCCCTCAGCGCCAAATGGCAAGATGAATCCGGGGTACGCAATCGTACCGATGGCCAGACCTATTGGCTGAAGTTCACCGTTGGGCTCTGAGTCCCATCTTCGCCTGATACACCGCGTTCGCGGGCAAGCCCTAATGCCAACTAGTTAAGGCGCGGACCCTGTGGGAGCGGGCTTGCTCGCGAAAGCGGTGTATCAGGCGACATCAATATTGACTGGACCGCCGTCTTCGCGAGCAAGCCCGCTCCCACAGGTTTTGCAGCACCCACAAGATGCCCCGTGACCATCAGGTCGCGGGGCGTCTGGTTGGGCCCAGGGTCTCCCCAGCCCTAGCTGCCCTTGAGGCGATAGCTGACCTGCGCGCGACTCATGCCGAGCATCTGCGCCGCCGCCGTGATGTTGCCACCCGAGCGTTCCATTGCCAGGCGCACCAGGTGCAATTCGATTTCTGCCAAGGGTGTATGCAACACCTGTTGGCGCCCGGAGACGAAGGCCTGCAGGCCTTCCAACACCGGCGCGCGAAGTGAGCCTGCATTATCTTCGTCAGTTGAAGCTGTGGGTGCCCGCACCTTATCGGCCGCCTCTTCACGTCGCTCGGTAGCAGACAAGCGCCCCTCAGGAGTCAGGCCGATCGCCATTGCCATCAACGGCGCCCCGACCTCGGCCAGATGCACGATGTCTATAACCTCGCCATCGCCAGCGCAAATCACCCCACGCTCGATCAGGTTCTGCAGTTCACGAATATTGCCGGGAAACCGATAAGTGAGCAGCGCGTTGACCAGCCTAGTGCTGAACCCCGCCAGCTGGCGTCCATGGCGCAGGCTGAAATGACGCAGGAAGTAACTCATCAGCAGCGGGATATCTTCGCGACGCTCGCGCAACGGCGGCAGATGAATAGGGAACACATTCAATCGGTAGAACAAGTCTTCACGAAAACGTCCGGCCTCAACCTCGCGTCGCAGATCCAGGTTGGTCGCGGCGATGACCCGTACGTCCACCCGGATCGGCGTTGTGCCACCGACCCGCTCGATTTCGCCTTCCTGCAAGGCGCGCAGAATCTTGCTCTGCGCACTGAAGCTCAAGGTCGCTATTTCGTCGAGGAACAACGTCCCGCCATGGGCTCGCTCGAAACGCCCGGCACGGGAACGATCGGCACCGGTAAAGGCACCCCGCTCGACACCGAACAGTTCGGCCTCCACCAGGTTCTCCGGCAAGGTGGCGCAGTTGAGTGCCACCAGCGGCATCTGCTGCCGGGAACTGGCTTGATACAGCGAGCGGGCGAACAACTCTTTGCCGACCCCCGATTCCCCGGTCAACAACACCGTCGCCTGGGTCGGCGCGACGCGTTGCAGCAATTGAGTGGCCACCACGAACGCCGCCGAAATGCCCACCAGCGGTTTGCCGTCGGCTGGCTGCTCCAGCTCGGCAACGGTGGTCTCGGTACCCGAGGCGTAGGTGCTGCGACTGAGGAAGTCGCCCGGGTCCAGATAGGCCAGATCGACATCGATGTCGTCCCACTGATCGGCCGGTTTGCCAACGATCCGGCAGGCCGGATGGCCCATCGAGCGGCACTCTTGCTCGCGAAACACGACCAGCCGGCCGAGCAGCGACGAGGCGTAGCCGCTGGCATAACCGATCTCCATCCAACAGGCCGGTTCGCCGCCCAGGCCATAGGCGGCAATGTGCTCGTCGTCTTCGAGTGAATTGTGCCAAAGGAACTCGGAATAGAAGTGGCCAACGCCAGAATCGATTTCGAAACGCACCACCTCGACATTGACCATGCCTTCGAGCATGTGCAGCCGCGGTCCGGCGCTATACAGACTGGCGTCATCACCTTCTGGCCACTGCTCGCTGACCTGGGCAGCGTCACGCGCACCGGCCTGCCAGCCGATGCGCGTGAGCAGGCCACGTGCCTTGTCGAACCCCAGCGCCTCGATCAGCTCGCGGCGGATGGCGCCAAACGCAGAGCCTTGCAGCAGCATCATGCGCTGGCCACACAACCAGACGCTGCCGTCCTGCGGGGAAAAGGCCACGGTCTGCGCCAGCTGCTCAGCCGTTGGCAGGCCGCTGGCGCCGAACTGACTGGCGCGGTCGACGATCAGGTGCTTCTGCCGGCCAAGCATCTGCATGAGGAACTCCTCATCGGCAGGACGACCGGTCTTGGGAGGCGTAGTACGAGTCATGGGCAGTCAACAAGAGGCAGGTGGGTAACCTATGAGTATGCCCAGCCCTCCCGTCGGGTCAATCCGCCAGCGATCGACTCCGCTCTCCCGGCTAGCCATTTGTCCGATAACCGCACAGGTTCTGCTCAGCCAACCTGGCGTTGAGCTTTCAACAGGGCGGCGACTTCTCTGCATAAATTTGCGCACCACTGCTTTCCAGTCCCTGCCCGAGGCAGGTTTTGCGCAACCACCAAATAACGCAACATATTGTTTTTAAAGGTAATTAATCCCATAAAAAGACATGGCACGATAATTGTTAGTCAGCCTCTGTGCACTTTAATAAAAAATAGAGGTGACCTCGACATGACGACTACCCATTCCGCTCGCCCTGCCTACCAGAACCTTGAATTGCAGCCACTCGCCGGTCAATGGCGGGCCGGCAGCGCCGGTCGCCCGCTGGAGGTGTTCGACCCCTTCACCGGGACGCGCTTGCTGCAGATCACACTGGCCAATCGCGAAGACCTCGACGCGGCCTATCGCAAGGCGCGCGAAACCCAGGCCGATTGGGCGACCAAAGGGCCGGCCGAGCGTGGCCAGGTGCTGCTCAACGCAGTGAAGATCTTCGACGAACGTCGTGAAGAGATCATCGACTGGATCATTCGCGAGTCCGGCAGTACGCGCATCAAGGCGCAGATCGAATGGGGCGCCGCTCGCGCCATAACCCTGGAGTCGGCCAGCCTGCCAAGCCGCGTGCATGGGCGCATTCTTGCCTCCAACATCCCGGGCAAGGAAAGCCGCGTCTACCGTACCCCCCTGGGCGTGATCGGTGTGATCAGCCCGTGGAACTTCCCCCTGCACCTGACCGCCCGCTCCCTGGCACCGGCCCTGGCGCTGGGCAACGCCGTGGTGGTCAAGCCGGCCAGCGACACCCCCGTCACCGGCGGCCTGTTGCTGGCGCGAATCTTCGAGGAAGCCGGATTGCCGACTGGCGTGCTCAGTGTGGTGGTCGGTTCCGGCGCGGAAATCGGCGACGCCTTCGTCGAGCACCCGGTACCGGCGTTCATTTCCTTCACCGGCTCGACCCAGGTCGGACGCAACATCGGCCGCATCGCCAGCGGCGGTGAGCACCTCAAGCACGTTGCCCTGGAGCTGGGCGGCAACAGCCCGTTCGTGGTCCTGGCCGATGCCGACGTCGAGCAGGCCGTCAACGCCGCCGTGGTGGGCAAATTCCTCCACCAGGGGCAAATCTGCATGGCGATCAACCGCATCATCGTCGAGCAGCCGCTGCTGGAAACGTTCACCCGGCGATTCGTCGAGCGAGTCAAGGCACTGCCCTATGGCGACCCGAGTAACGCTCAAACCGTGATCGGTCCGGTGATCAACAGCAAGCAACTGGCCGGACTGCAAGAAAAGATCGCCACCGCTAAAGCCGAAGGCGCCACGCTGCTGGTTGGCGGTGAAGCCCAGGGCAACGTCCTGCCGCCGCACGTGTTCGGCAACGTCACCGCCGACATGGACATTGCCCGTGAAGAAATCTTCGGTCCACTGGTGGGCATTCAGTCCGCCCGTGACGCCGAGCATGCCCTTGAACTGGCCAACAGCAGTGAATACGGACTCTCCAGCGCTGTATTCACCGCAAGCCTGGAGCACGGCGTGCAGTTCGCCCAACGCATCCACGCCGGTATGACCCATGTCAACGACATCCCGGTCAATGACGAACCCAACGCGCCGTTCGGCGGTGAGAAAAACTCCGGCCTGGGTCGCTTCAACGGCGACTGGGCGATCGATGAGTTCACCACTGACCACTGGATCACCCTGCAACATGCTCCAAGAGCGTATCCGTTCTGAGCTGGACCAAGGCACCCATGAACCCACCTGCCAATAAGAAAATGGAGTACGAAATGTCTTCACTCCTCAACAGCTCAGCTGTGAAACGGACCCTGTCTGCCTGCTTTGCCCTGCCCTTTATCGTACTGGCCGGCAACGCCGCTGCCGATGGCGACGGCGTCTGGAAAGGCGGCGAAAACGTCTATGCCAAGGTGTGCGGCCACTGCCACGAAAAACAGGTCGGCCCGACAATCACCGGTCGCCAGCTGCCACCGCAGTACATCACGGCCATCGTGCGCAATGGCTTTCGCGCCATGCCGGCGTTCCCCGCCTCGTTCATCGACGATAACTCGCTGCAACAGGTCGCCGAGTACATTTCCAAAATGCCCGCCCCGGCGGCCAAGCCTTGAGGAGTCAGCCATGAACGTCGAACGTCGTTTGGTGCTAAAGGGTTTGGCTTTGAGCAGCCTGGCCGGTATCGCCATGAGCAGCTCCGGCCTGACCATGGCCAACAGTGTCTTGGGCGCTCAGGCCAGGCCAGCGTTGCCGACCCTGGCCTTGGTCAGCAGTGAAGTGGCCGAGTCGGTTTTCCTCCAGGGGGTCAACGCCAGCCCGGCGGGCAAACAGGTCAAGGTGCAGCGCACCGACCTCAGCCTGGACTTCATCCTGGGCTTTGAAAAACGCCTGCGCAGCGGTCAAGCGCAACGCATCATCGGCCTGGTCGACGATGCCAGTGCCGCACTGATCATTGACCTGGCGCGCAGCGCCGGCGCGCGCGTGCAGTGGCTCGGCCAGCACCGCGCCACGGCCAACGCCTCACAGCACCGCCTGCTCAGCGCCGAAGCCGCCAGCGGCTGTGCGCCACAACTGGGCCTGAGCCTGAACGCCTGCGGCACCGGTTTCAGTCTGACCGAACACCGTATGCATGGCCTGCAGGCGCCGCTGCAAGTGTCCGCGGCTGCCCGCAACAGCGCCGGCTCAGACCAGTGGGCGGCCACGCTGGGCTACACCCTCGCCGCCTTGGGCAGCACCCATAACGGGCAAGCCCCACTGGTCACCCGCCGACTGTCGCCGCTTACCGGTAATTTCGTTTCGTTTTCGATCGAAGCTTGAAGGAGCTAATCCAATGACTGAGCAAATCAACAAGACCCTGCTCCCGCGCGGCGTCGACAGCGCAAACTTCGAGCAAGCCATCGCCAAGTTTCGCCAACTGCTGGGCGATGACAACGTCCTGGTCAAGGACGATCAACTGATCCCGTACAACAAGATCATGATGGCAGTGGACAATGCCGCGCACACACCGTCGGCCGCCGTCACCGCCACCACCGTCGAACAGGTGCAGGGCGTGGTGAAGATCTGCAACGAGCACAAAGTCCCGGTGTGGACCATCTCCACCGGTCGCAACTTCGGTTACGGCTCCGCAGCACCAGGCCAGCGTGGCCAGATCATTCTCGACCTGAAGAAGATGAACAAAATCCTCCACGTCGACGCTGAACTGGGTACCGCCCTGGTTGAGCCAGGCGTGACCTATCAGCAGCTTTACGACTACATCCAGGAACGCAACCTGCCGTTGATGCTGTCGTTCTCTGCGCCGTCGGCCATCGCCGGACCGTTGGGCAACACCATGGATCGCGGCGTGGGTTACACCCCCTACGGCGAACACTTCCTGATGCAGTGCGGCATGGAAGTGGTGCTGGCCAATGGCGATGTGTACCGCACCGGCATGGGCGGCGTGAAAGGCGACAACGCCTGGCAGGTCTTCAAGTGGGGCTATGGCCCGACCCTGGACGGCATGTTCACCCAGGCCAACTACGGTATCTGCACGAAGATGGGCTTCTGGCTGATGCCCAAACCGCCCGTGATCAAACCGTTCGAGATCAAGTTCGAGAACGAATCGGACATCGCCGAGATCGTCGAATTCATCCGCCCGCTGCGCATCGCCCAGGTCATTCCCAATTCGGTAGTGATCGCTGGCGTACTCTGGGAAGCCTCTACCTGCAACACCCGCCGCTCCGACTACACCAGCGAGCCGGGCGCGACTTCCGACGCGATCCTCAAGCAGATCCAGAAAGACAAGAACCTCGGCGCCTGGAACGTCTACGCCGCCCTCTACGGCACCCAGGAGCAGGTTGACGTCAATTGGAATATCGTCACCGGCGCCCTGAAGCAACTGGGCAAGGGCCGAATCGTCACCCAGGAAGAGGCCGGTGACACCCAGCCGTTCAAGTACCGCGCCCAGTTGATGTCCGGGGTGCCCAACCTGCAGGAATTCGGCCTGTACAACTGGCGTGGCGGCGGTGGCTCGATGTGGTTCGCCCCGGTGAGCCAGGCCCGGGGCAGCGAGTGCGACAAACAGCAGGCGCTGGCCAAGAAGACCCTCAACAAGCACGGCCTGGACTATGTCGGCGAGTTCATCGTCGGCTGGCGCGACATGCACCACGTCATCGACGTGTTGTATGACCGCACCAACCCGCAAGAGACCAAACGCGCTAACGCCTGCTTTGCCGAATTGCTGGATGTATTCGAGAAGGAAGGCTACGCCGTCTACCGCGTCAACACCGCCTTCCAGGATCGGGTTGCGCAGAGCTACGGCCCGGTCAAACGCAAGCTTGAACATGCCATCAAGCGTGCGCTGGACCCGAACAACATTCTGGCACCGGGCAAGTCGGGCATCGACCTGGCCAACCCATTCTGAATGCACTTGAGGCCCCGCCAGGCTTGTCCTGGCGGGGATTTTCCATTGGTAGGAAACGCAATGACTTACACACAATTGCTGGTTGCCAGCGCCCTGCTGCTGGCCGCCCCCCTGACACTGGCCCAGGGCGACGCCGCTCAAGGCCAAGCCCTTTTCAGCACTCAGTGCGGCTTCTGTCACAGCCCCGAAGCGGGCAAGAACCTGATGGGGCCGAGCCTGCACGGTGTCTTCGGTCGTCTCAGCGCCCAGGCACCGGCGTTCACCTATTCCGCCGCCCTGCAAGGCGCCAGGCTGCAGTGGAATGACGCCAATCTGGACAAGTGGCTGGCCAGCCCTGCCGCACTGCTGCCGGGCAACATGATGATGTTCCCGGGGCAGGCCGACGCGCAAAGCCGTCAGAACCTGATCGCGTACCTCAAGACCCTGTAGGAGCCGGCTTGCCGGCGAAGCTTTTGATCTTGTTTGACTGATCGCTCCCTCACATCTTTCTGGGGCTGCCAAATACTGTGGCCCCCTCGCCACAAGTTGGTGTGTACTGCTGTTCAGATCAACTGCCTGAATGAAGGATCGGCCATGGATCTCATATTTCTTGGTACTTCAGCAGGAGTGCCTACCCGAAATCGAAATGTGAGCGGCACCGCGCTCATCGAATCCTCTGGCAAGGGCTGGTATCTGGTGGATTGCGGTGAAGCCACCCAGCATCAACTGCTACGCACACCCTTGTCGGTAAAAAACCTTCGCGGGTGCTTCATAACGCATGTACACGGTGATCATTGCTTCGGCTTACCCGGCCTGCTGGCCACTGCTGGCATGTCGGGGCGCCTGGAACCGCTCGATGTAGTGTTGCCGGCTGCGCTACATGACTGGGTGCGCCTCAGCCTGAGCGTCAGCAGGACCTGCCTGCCCTTCGAGGTGCATTTGCATGCGACCGAAACCTTGAATGGCTGGCGAAACGGCACTGTTCAGGTCAACACCGTTGCCCTGTCCCATCGTGTTCCCAGTCATGGCTACATATTTGCCGAATCAACTCCTGACCCGCGACTGGATGTGCAACGTCTGGAGGCCGAGGGCGTTCCTCGCGGCCCGCTTTGGGGTGAGTTGGCGCATGGACGCGAGGTTGAGCACGCCGGACGAATATTGCGTGCGGAGCACTATTTACGCCCTGCGCGACCCGGTCAACGCTTCATCGTCTGTGGCGATAACGACACCCCCGAACTGCTGGCCAAGGTGGTTCCAGGTGCGGACGTGCTGGTGCACGAGGCAACCTTCACCCAGTCATTGATCGATCGCACCCGCGAGAGTTATGGACACAGCAGCGCCGCCGCCGTGGCGCGTTTTGCCGAGTCGGCAGGTATTCCCAACCTGGTGCTCACCCACTTCAGTGCACGCTATCAATCCGATCCCGAACACAGCCCGTTCATTGGGGATATCCGCGCGGAAGCATCGGAACATTTCAGCGGCCAGTTGATCCTGGCGCGTGATCTGCAACGCTACCATCTTGATCGGGATGGTCGTCTGCAAGTCGTTGCTGACTTTGACTACGGGTTGGAAGAAGTCATGCAATCCAAAGATAACCGATAAAGTGACAGACATGATTTTGTACAGCTATTTTGAAATATTGAACTAGCCTCTACTTCTTCTCAGGATTTTTAGTGGTGCGAGGTGCATCTGCATCTTCGGCCAACCCTGTCGACTGAACCTGTACAAGTGATCCGATGACAAATAAAAACAATCCCAAAGAATCAAAGCTCGCCCGACTTGCCCGATTGACGAGCAACGGTGGTCGCCTCGCCTCGGTCAGTGCCAGGATGATGCTCGACCTGGCCGCTGTTGGCCTGGGCAGGTCCCAGGTGGAAGCGGACAAGGGCGACCGGCGTTTCAATCACCCGGCCTGGGAGAATAACCCCGCTTATCGTCGCCTGGGTCAGGCTTATCTGGTCTGGTCGCGTAGCGTCAATGGCCTGGCTGATCAGCTCGATACTCCCGATTGGCGTAAAAGGGAGCAACTGCGCTTCACCCTGAATGTGCTGACCAGCGCTGCCGCGCCGACCAACAGCCTGTTGGGCAATCCGGCCGCCCTGCAGAAGGCCTTCGATTCGGGTGGCAGCAGCATGGTGCGCGGGGCAAAGAACAGGCTCAGCGATCTGCGGCATAACCGTGGCATGCCGTCACAGGTGGACACCGAAGGTTTCAAGGTCGGCGAGAACCTGGCTGTGACCCCAGGTTCGGTGGTGTACCGCAACGAGGTGTTCGAACTGATCGAATATCGCCCGAGCACTGCAAAGGTTCGTGAGCGCCCATTGCTGCTGGTTCCGCCGATGATCGGCAAGTATTATTTCCTCGACCTCGCACCGGGGCGCAGCTTTATCGAGTACGCGGTCGGTAGTGGCCTGCATTTCTTCACCATCAGCTGGCGTAACCCCCGCGGCCAACATACCGCATGGGGTCTTAATACCTATACCAAAGCCGTGATTGAAGCGCTGGAAGTGGTGCAAGAGATTTCCGGCTCCGCCGATGTGAATGCCCATGGCTTTTGCGCTGGCGGCCTGGTACTCAGCTGTGCACTCAACCACTTGGCGACGCAAGGCAAGAGTCCGGTCCATGCAGCCTCCTTTGGTGTGATGCTGCTGGATTTTGACACCCCGGGCCCCATCGGCGCCTTCTCGCCCAAACCCGTGCTTGACCTGGCGCGCCGGCGCGCCGCCAAGACCGGGATCATGAACGCCAATGACATGTCGGCCGCCTTTACCTGGCTGCGCCCCAACGATCTGGTCTGGAACTACTGGCACAACAACTACCTGCTGGGCGAAGCCCCACCGGCGATCGATATCATGGCCTGGAACGCCGACGGCACCCGCCTGCCAGCGGCATTGCACAGCCAGTTTCTGGATATCTTCAGCAAGAACGCGCTGATCGAGGGCGAGCTCTGCGTACTCGGCTCGCCGCTTCAGGCCGGGTCGATCCAATGCGACAGTTATTTTATGGCAGCAGAGGCTGACCATTTGACGCCTTGGCAGGGTTGTTACCGTTCAGCTCAGCTGTTCGGTGGCGAACGCAGCTTTGTGCTCAGTAACGCCGGGCACATCGCCAGCCTGGTCAACCCGCCCACCAACCTGAAGGCCCGATACTTTACCGGCCCGGCACCGGACATCGACGCCGACGACTGGCTGGCGCAAGCAAGCGAGCAAACCGGCACCTGGTGGACGCACTGGAGCCAGTGGGTCATCGACCGTGCCGGTGCCGAGCGCAATGCGCCGAAGACAGCGGGGAGCAAGCGTTTTCCGGTGTTGGAGGCAGCGCCGGGTCGCTATATCCACGAGTGACGCTATCACCACCAAGCCTTGAAAAGTTCGCCTATGGATCCGCTGGCTCAACTCATTGGAGTTGAGCCAGCGCTGTTCGCGTTCCTCTGCCATCCGGGCTCGGTCATGAAGAAGCCGGACATGTTACGGCGACCACCGAATCGCTGTGCTTTGGTTGATCGATCAGATCCTGCGCTAACCATGGACGATTTGCAGCCGCTCCATGTTGCGCTGCTGGCACTCGTACTCCGCCTCTGCCCGGGTTTGATAGGTCGTCTGCAGCCGCAGCTTTTTCTCGCTGTCGTAGAGGTTAAAACCTTCGGTCGCGTTTTTACAGTAAGGGCGCGTTCCGTTACGCATAGACTCCGTATCCGTGGGTAATGCAGGAACAACACCGAATCTCAAGGCCATCTTCCCGCCCTCTTCGAGTTCACCGTCGAGCACTCTCATTACTAACTATTAGCGGCTACGGACAACTACAGCAAGGAACGTTCTTGCGGATCCGATGAATAGCACGAACTTGCACCAAAGGCCCTCGACGGCCCAGGTGGGAGTGCTCATCTGCACTCGGGCCGCAAAAACAAATCCGGCCGTCTCCAGAACGTTTTTTTGACGCCTGAAATCAATGGTTGGCCACTAATTAGCTACCCGCTACGCTCAAGGAACGGATGACATTGGCATAGGGAACACTATGAGCAGCGCACCTAAGCACGGCTGGAAATGGGCCTACCAAAAACTGCGCGGGCTGCACTGCTCTCGCCGTACGGCTTTCTATAGAGCGACGCTCTATTCCATTCGGGGCGATACGGGATCGTTTTACGTTGACCGCAGCTGGGAGAAGGTGCGCCTGCGACGCTAATCGATGTGTTCGCTCATTTTATTCAGGCAAAAAAATACCCACTCCCGCCTCTTTGACTTTGAGTGGCACCGCGCTCATCGAATCCTCTGGCAAGGGCTGGTATCTGGTGGATTGCGGTGAAGCCACCCAGCATCAACTGCTATGCACACCCTTGTCGGTAAAAAACCTTCGCGGGTGCTTCATAACGCATGTACACGGTGATCATTGCTTCGGCTTACCCGGCCTGCTGGCCACTGCTGGCATGTCGGGGCGCCTGGATGCTGGATCAGATCGACCCGCGCGAGTAGGTGCGGGTGACTGAGGCCGAATGAGTAAGTGATTTGGGCTGTGCAGCGGTCTCTTTTTTCGGGACCGCCAGGAGGATTATGCCAACAACGGTCTTACCTAACTGCCATCACTCAGTGATTGCCTGTGCAATCAGTAATGTGATCTACATAGATCACTGCAATCAGAAATTTCAATTGGCACGGTGCAACTTCAAGGTTTGCGAAGGCAACTCCCCAAAACGCTCTTTGTACTCCTTGGAAAAGCGTCCAAACTGCTGAAAACCGTAATCCATGGCGATACTGGACACTCTCTCCGAGGATCGCGCCTGGGTCAGGCGTAAGCGAACCTGCTCGAAGCGTAATTGGCGAAAATACGCGATCGGCGTCATGCCGTAATGCGTATGAAAATCACGATAAAGCCGCTCGCGGGAGACGCCCACAGCTCGCTCAAGATCTTCGAGCGTCAGGGGGAGTTCCAAGGACGCATTAAACATAGTTTCAAGTTGTGCCAGATACTGTGGGCGCCCCGTTTGGCGCGCCAGCAATTCATCAAAATAGTTATGTCGTTGCGAGAACAAGAGGCTGGTGATCAAGCTGTTTTCAAGGTTGCTCCACACGTCTGGCAGATCGCATAAGGAGCTCTCAGCCTGCAGAATCTCTTGAAAATTTTCCACCATCTGCCACCACTGCTGCATTGCACCATCCAAACTCACCATGGGTTCGAAAAGTATCGGCTGCGAAATTTGCCGGCCCAGCAGCTTTGATAATTTCACCTCCAGTGCCCTGCGCGAGAGCTTAACCATCTTTTTGCGGCATTTCTCACCAATGGTCATGCGCAAGGACTGGTTAGGCGAGAGGATCGCCCCCACTGAAGAATTGGAAACGAATGAACTACCCTGATGCTCAATACTTTGCTCTCCGTACAGAGGCAAGTTGACACTGTAGCTCTGCTCCAGATTTTCGATCTTGACACTTACCAAGGTCGAGTATTCGATTACGCCAATAGCTGCATTGCCGATGATGGTCCCGTGATGGCGAAAATCCAGTTCGCGGGGCTTGGGAACCTCAAGATCATGTGGCCCGTTGATATTCAACATCCACTGTACGGCTTGCGCGGGGGTGTTGAGAACTGTTGAGAATTGCTGACGAATTACATTGTTTTTATTTTGGGGGTAAAGCATGGCATTTCCTCGGTAGCCACTTAGTGTGGCTTTTGTAGGCTAAAAGCGTGAAACAGTGCGGCGTCCTTCCTGATGTTTCGTACAGCGCTTCCTGCATTGCCAGATCACGGTAGCCAAACCAGTTCTGCGTCTGATGCACGCGCAGCATCGCCCTCAGTGGATAATTTCAGACCACATCCCAGCCATAAAAATGGCTCCTTGAGCGGGGTAACCACCGATATCAGGTCTTGCAACAAATAGAGCTCAGACCGCGAAGGTCTGACTTCCGCTCTTTTGGGGGAACCATTCAAGGCCACGCTATTTCGCTCGTGACCGCACGTCAAGCACCATCAGTCTGCCACTCCTCTGCGTGAACACATTGCCCACAGCCTGATGAAATCCGCAAAACTGCATAGCAATTACGTTATAGCCGAATAGTGCCGGGGCGGGGTCGGGGGTTTAATCAGTCCATCCCCGCAGCAAGCAAAGGTCAGATTTCCATGAGCACCAAATCTATTGCCGAGTGGCAGGACTTTATCAAGGGCTGTCTGGACTTTCGTCCCGTGGAAGGCGTGTACCGCATCGCCCGGGACATGTTCACCGAGCCGGCGCTGTTCGATCTCGAGATGGAGTTGATTTTCGAGAAAAACTGGATCTATGCCTGCCACGAAAGCGAGATCGCCAACAAGCACGACTTCATGACCCTGCGTGCCGGTCGTCAACCGCTGATCATCACCCGCGACGGTGAAGGCCAACTCAACGCGCTGATCAACGCCTGCCAGCATCGCGGGACCACCCTGACCCGGGTCGGCAAGGGCAACCAATCGACCTTCACCTGCCCCTTCCATGCCTGGTGCTACAAAAGCGACGGCCGCCTGGTCAAAGTCAAGGCGCCCGGCGAATACCCCGAAGATTTCGACAAGGCCACCCGTGGCCTGAAAAAAGCTCGCATCGAAAGCTACAAAGGCTTTGTCTTCGTCAGTCTTGATGCTGACGGCAAGGATTCGCTGGAGGACTTCCTGGGCGACGCCAGGGTGTTCTTCGACATGATGGTCGCGCAGTCAGCCACTGGTGAACTTGAGGTGCTGCCGGGCAAGTCGTCCTACACCTACGACGGCAACTGGAAACTGCAGAACGAAAACGGCCTGGACGGTTATCACGTCAGCACGGTGCACTACAACTACGTGGCCACCGTGCAACATCGCCAGCAGGTCAACGCCGAGAAAGGCCTGGCTGCCAGCGGCACCCTGGACTACAGCAAGCTGGGCGCCGGCGACAAGGAAACCGATGACGGCTGGTTTGCCTTTCACAACGGCCACAGCCTGCTGTTCAGTGATATGCCCAACCCCGCAGTACGTCCCGGATACGCCGCGATCATGCCGCGTCTGGTCGATGAGTACGGCCAAGGCAAGGCTGAATGGATGATGCACCGCCTGCGCAACCTGAACATCTACCCAAGCATGTTCTTCCTCGACCAGATCAGCTCACAGCTGCGGATCATCCGCCCACTGGCCTGGAATAAGACCGAGATCAACAGTTTCTGCCTGGGCGTGAAAGGCGAGTCCGACGCAGACCGCGAGAACCGCATCCGTCAGTTCGAGGATTTCTTCAATGTCTCCGGCCTCGGTACGCCGGACGACTTGGTGGAGTTCCGCGAAGCGCAGCGTGGCTTCCAGGCGCGTCTGGAACGCTGGAGCGACATTTCTCGCGGCAGCGGCAAGTGGGTCGAAGGCGCCACCCGCAACAGCGAAACCATCGGCATCTCCCCTGCCCTGACCGGCACCGAGTTCACCCACGAAGGCTTGTACGTCAATCAGCATGGCAACTGGCAGCGTTTCCTGCTCGAGGGCTTGGCCCGCAAGGCCGAAGAAGAGCAATCCCTCAAGCTCAAAGAGGTGTGAACATGAATGTCGAACTGCAATACCGCATCGAACAGTTTTTCTACCGTAACGCCGAGGCCTGCGATGCCCAGGACTGGGATACGTATCTGGAGATGTTCAGTGAGGACAGCGAATTCCATCTGCCGCAGTGGGACTCGGAGCACGTCTACACCCTTGATCCAAAGAAAGGCATGTCGCTGATCTACTACCCCAATCGCGGTGGCCTGGAAGACCGGGTGTTCCGCATTCGAACCGGCAAGGCAGCCTCGACCATTCCAATGCCGCGCACCCTGCACCTGATCAGCAACGTACGTATTGCCAAGCTCGATGGCGGCGACCTGGAAGTGAAGGTTAACTGGCACACGCTGTATTACCGCATGCAGATCGCCGAGCAGTTCTTCGGCCGCGCCACCTACCGGCTGCGGCCCGACGGCGAGAGCTGGAAGATTGCCCGCAAGCATGTAGTTCTGCTCAACGACACGATTAATTCGGTGCTCGACTTCTACCATCTTTGATACAGCGGATTACCGATCATGACGTACAAGGTCGCCTTCAACTTTGCCGACGGCAAAACACTGTTCTGTGCCGTTCAGGGCAACGAAGTCCTGCTCGACGCAGCACTGCGTGCAGGCATCAAGATCCCGCTCGATTGCCGGGAAGGTGTGTGCGCAACCTGCCAGGGCCGCTGTGAATCCGGGCTGTACACCCAGGACTATGTGGACGACGAAGCCCTCTCGGCCAGTGACCTTGCCCAGCGCAAGGTCCTGACCTGCCAGACACGCGTGCAATCGGATGCGGCATTCTACTTCGACTTCGACTCAACGCTCTGCCATACCGCGGGACCTCGTGAGCAGCGAGGGATCGTCAGCGCCGTGGTGCAGGTTTCCCCGACCACGGCGATCTTGCATGTCGAGGCAAGGACCCATACTCAGAGCCTGGATTTTCTGCCAGGTCAGTACGCCCGCGTTCAGGTGCCAGGCACCGATTACACGCGTTCCTACTCCTTCGCCAACCAGCCGAACAGTGGTAATCAGTTGCAATTTCTGATTCGCCTTCTGCCTGACGGGGCGATGAGCAACTACATTCGTGAACGCTGCCAGATCGGCGATGAGTTGGTATTTGAGGCGCCCTTGGGGGCTTTCTATCTGCGCCACATCACCCGGCCACTGCTGATGGTTGCCGGAGGGACTGGCCTGTCGGCTTTCCTCGGCATGCTGGACGAGATTGCTGAACGTGGAGGTTGCGGTCAGCCGGTGCATCTGTACTACGGCGTTCGGCAGATGGCAGACCTCTGTGAGCTCGAGCGGATCGCCGGCTATGGCAAGCGCATTCCAGGTTTTAGTTTCACCCCGGTGATCAGCGACGCTGACCGTCAATGGAGCGGCAAGTGCGGCTATGTCACCGAACATTTCGATGTGGCGAGCATGCGCGACACGCCGTTCGACATGTACCTGTGCGGTCCGCCACCAATGGTCGAGTCGGTGAAAAACTGGCGGAAGGAGCAAGGCCTGGAAAACAGTCATCTCTACTACGAAAAATTCGCACAGAGCAACACCTGAGCTCTCAATATGAGTTGTTTAAGGCCGGATCGCTTCTTGGCGGTTCGGAACCTGACTGATGCGCCTCACTTCAAGACTTGGAAAAATCTACGAAAGTAGCGGCGCTGCAAAAAGCACCGTACCTGCCTAGCCATCCGGCTAACGACATCCCCGCATCAGGGATGGGCCAGAATACTAACCGCAAGAGCCTGCGCAATGCCGAAAAATACGCCTGAATATCAATACGTCACAGGGCAGTACCGCCCTGGTTTCACCGCTCTGTTCGAACAGTATCAATTGGCAAACGACAGGGTACTCCTGGAGCGCTCCTGGGATCTGGACGTCCGCTACGGTTTGCATCCGAGGCAGACCTTCGATCTGTGCTTCGCCAAAGGACCTGCCAAAGCCAATCTGCTCTATCTTCACGCTGGCTATTGGCAATCGCGGGATAAGGCACAGTTTCGCTTTATCGCCTCAGCCCTGACTGCTCGCGGCTACAACGTAGCCCTGCTGAACTACCCACTTTGCCCTGAAGTGTCTATCGATCAAATAGTTGCCGCACTAGGCCACGGCGTATTGTTCACCCGAACTGCACTTGCAGCTAAGGAACAGCGGCTGCCGCTTATTGTTGCAGGGCATTCAGCGGGGGGGCACCTTGCGGTTGAATTGGCAATGGCACAAACAGCGCTTCCTCAACAGCAGCGACCCATCTCAGCGATAGTGCCCATTAGCGGGATTTACAATTTAGAGCCGCTGATCGAGACCAGCCTGAATAACAAATTGCTCCTCGATAGGCGCCAAGCGCAGGCCTGCTCGCCGCTGACCCGCGTGACCGGGGATCTGGTTCCAGCAGCCTTTGTAGTGGGTGGCGAAGAAACACCCGCTTTTCTTGAGCAGAATCGCACCATGATGGCTGCATGGAGCCTTACTGGTAGCCCTGCGACTTGCCTGGAAGTGGCTGGGCGGGATCATTTCACTGTTTTGCAAGAATTTGAGAGCCCCTCCGGGACTCTGCTCGAACTGATCGAAACCATGTATCAAGCGGTCTGCCCTGCTATCGATGGTGTTGCAATCAACTGACACAACCTGCCTTCGTAGCTGATCGTAATCGGGTCAGCTCCGCCTTCGAGCCTCGTATCGGCATCGTCCCATTTGGCCTCGAGTTCGCTTTGCCTGCCTTGGGGGACTGCTAGATCCGTTGCATGTCGACGGCCACCAGTGGGCGCACGCGTGCGGTACAGGTGGTCAGTTCAAAGCGTCGCATCATGTGAGCCATCTGCTTTGTCCGTGGCCGCCCCTGAGGGACGGCCAGTGGGGTCATTAGAACTTGAAGGTGTAGGTGGTGATCAGACGGTTCTCCTGATAATCCACCCCCGAGGCCAGCCCGCTGCCGTAGCGGGTCTTGACGTCGATGTTACGCCACTCAAAACCAACGCCTTTGAGCGGGCCACTCTGCACCACGTAACTGAGAAAGATATTACGCTCACTCTCGACGTTCTGATCCAGGGCATTGTTGCCTCGGTCGATGCCGGTACCGCGCAGGTAACGGGTCATCAGCCTCAAACCGGGCACACCGTAGCCGGCGAAGTCCAGATCGTAACGCAGCTGCCAGGAGCTTTCGTTGGGTTTAACGAAGGCAACGGCGGACCAGTTCACCAGGTAGGGTTGCGGCGCATAGCCGTTGAGCGTGGGGAATGTGCTGTCGCCGAGCATGCGCTGATAACCGACGGAAACGGCATGCACACCCTTCCTCAGGCTGGTGAGCAGGCCGTAGGAGCGGTTGTCGATCTCGCCATATAGGGCCTCTCCATCTTCCTTGTTATTGAAATAGCGTAGATCGGTCTTCAGGGCGAAGCCGTTACCCAGATTGGCATTTTGGGTGAGGCCCACATAATGCTGTTGGTAGATATCCTCCAGTTGTCCATAAAAGTAAGTGGCCGAAAGACTGGGGGTGAGTGTGTAGCTAGCGCCGGCGAAGTTCAGCCCATCGCTGGTCCGGCGCGGACCGTTGGGTCCGGTGAACAGGAACATTTTCTCGCGATTGGAAGATTCGCGACTGCTGATCTCGGTGAAGCGTCCACCCGTCAGAACGAGACCGTCCACTTCACGCGACTCCAGCAATAGACCATGGTAGGTGGTCATAAGCTGACGGGAATCGTCAATGAAGGCCACAGGCAGCAGCGGGCGGTGCTCCCCCACTTTTAGCTCAGTCTTGGAGTAGCGCACTTTGCCGGTCAGGGCGGCGCGGCCATAGTCGCGTACCTGCTCACTGTTGCTGGCATCGTAGGGAATGACGCTATCTGGACCACGGCCGCCGCCACCATCGAGGCGATAGGCATATTGTCCCGACAAATCGAGACCGAACTGTAAGGTGCCTTCGGTATAGCCGGAGATGGCACGGAAATCGAACCCCTGGGTCCAACTTCCGACCCGCGACTGCTGCGCATCGTTCTGTTTGAAGTCGCGATCTAAATAGAAGTTGCGCAGACCCAGACTTATCTGGCGATCTTTCACGAAGTCCGCCTGGGCAGAAATCGGCACAAACATCCCCATCAGGCCCGCGGCAACGCCGCTGGCCATCCAACTTTTATGGAACATCGACGTGAGCCCTTCTAACGTGTGCAAAGCACAACGAGTGGAAGCAGATTAATTGCCCGTAAAAAACCAGGCCATTAATCCGCATTGTTATTTTTATGACCACTTACTGAAAAACACACAACAGACCCGCACCCAACTATCGAGTTCGCCGGCCCCTGACGCAAAACCTGTTCGCTTTACTGAGTCTGTGGAGGAGCGACCAGGCAGGTGATGAAGAGCTGCACCGGTAATACGCAGAAACCAAGGTAAACCCTGGTTTACGTTGAAGTCCGCCAGCTGCGGCTGGGCCGTCAGCACGAGACCGGCGGATGGACGCCTGCCGCTGGCGTGTTCGCCGTGCCCTTAAGTAAAGCGCTGCTGAAGCTTCTTCGCCGTGCGGTCGGGGTTTAGACAGAAGATGCTCATAAGGCCCACAGTCACCAGGTAAAAACCAATGTAGTCGAAAGAAGCGTTCATCCCTTCGGCCAGCCGGACGGTCATTTCCAAGGTCTGTGGCGCGCCTTTGACCACTTGCACGTAACCTGCCCGCTCCATCAACAGACCGACCATGACCGGCGCCACGATGCCCCCTAGAGACGCAATGGCAGTCAGGGTCGCCATGACTGCGCCACGTTGTTTGGAGGCAACGCAAAAGGCCACCGCAGTCGGGGCGAGGGGAAAGGTCATGGCCAGTCCCGCGGCGATAACCAGCAAGGTGACCGCGGCGTATCCCTCCAGGTGCGGAAGAATCAGGAAGCAGACCCCGGACAGTAGCAGGACGAAACCGAACGAGGCGCCCAATGACAAGTAAACCGAGATGCCGCGCCGCATCATTACGCGAGACGCATAACCCAATACACCCAGAGTCAGTGCGCCGAACAACCACGGAAAGGTAGACACCAGCCCCACCATTTCGGGTGAAAGCGACACTACCGCACTCAAGTAACGAGGCGACCAGGTTGTCAAGAAGCCCTGCGCCCAAAAGCAACCTGCACCGGCGAGCGTCGCGATGATGAACATACTGGAGGAAAACACCCGAAAAATGGGGACGTGTTTAAGAGTGTCCGATTTTTCGGCAATGCTGGCTCGATCCTTGGGAGGGGACTGATGTTCCGCCCGCTCTGCGCGGTGAGCGTCCTCCTGATGCTTGTCCTTGATATGGCTGTAGGGGCCTTCTTTGGCGACCACCAGCCATAATGCTGACCAAATCAAGCCGACGAGCCCGAGAAAACCAAATGCCCAGCGCCAACCCCACTGCGGGTGGGCAATGATATAGGCAAGGATTGGAGCTGCAACAATCGGCCCCAAAGTAGAGCCTATGGCCACCAGGGTGCTAGGCAAACCGCGCTCCCTGGCTGGGAACCAACCGTGTACATGGTGCAGGGTAATCGGCGTCGCGGGCCCTTCCGCAGCACCGAGCACTATTCGGGTTACAAGCAATACTGCAGCGCCTCCGCCAAGCAGCATCGGAAACTGCAAGACCGACCAAAACACCCCCATGGTCAACAGAATCCATCGGGTCGGCACCTTAGCCGCAAGAAAGCCTACCCATACTGCGCTAACGGCAAAAAGAAAGAAAAAAGCACTGCCGATAAAACCGAACTCACTCGCGGACAAACCGAGTTCACGCATGGCAGGTTCGGCAACCAATCCCAAAACGGCCTTATCGGCAAAGTTGATCATCTGAAAGATCACTAGCATGCCGGTGATCATCCAGGCGCGGCGATTCATCTGCCCCGTGGCGACCGCGGCACGCAGTGTGTGAGGCGGATAAGTGGTTTGAGTTAACTCTGTCATGCGCACACCCCCACGTTTTCAGACGTGTGCGAAACTTCGCTCAAGGATGCGGCGTTGATAGTGCTACCTACGCGAAAGCTGTCGTTATCCTCTGCTGCAAAAACCTTACCGCTGAAGTCACGACGGGCGGCCTGGAGCATTTTTTCGATGTCAGCCGCGCCCGGCACATTGGGCACGATATGATGCAGAATCAATTGACTGACACCAGCCGCTTGGGCCACCTTTCCGACCTGCTCGTATGAAGTGTGAGACTCCTCAAGGTGTACGGCGATCCCTTCGCGGGTCGGCCCTTCTGGAAAAGTGTCCAGGATCGCATCCAGATCGATGACCTCATGCAGAAGCATGTCGGCACCTTTGGCCAGGCGGATACAATTTTCCGAGTAAGTCGTGTCACCGGAAATCACTACCGATCCGTACTTACTGTCAATGCGGAAGCCAAAGGCTGGATAGCATAAGCGATGGTCCACCAGAATGGCCGAAACAACGACTTGCTCGTCTCGATAAACCACAAAAGGATCCATGACTGGATGACGGGCCAGCACGGGATCAGCCTTGGCTTCGGCCGGCACTTCAATGTCGTGGCCATATACCCACTGATTGGGGTTGGAGCGCCCTTCGTCGGCCATGCGAATGGCTACGTCAGACGCAAAAACCTTGTTGATCAACGCATCCACAATATCAGCAGTACCGACCATCGGGTGATCTCCACCACAGCAACCGGGCACGACAGGATGATCGCTGTGAGTATGCAGGGCGGGTACACGCGGCGGTTTAGCGGGCCCGTAGACGTGAATCGGTTGACTAAAAGACTCTCCCGGTACTTGCCAGCCGGTAAGCAAATACGAGCCCAAGTCATATATATGATCCGAATGGTGATGGGTTATGAAAATCGCTCTTAATTGATCCCAAGTACAATGAGACCGGTAGTTACGAATACTGCCCATGCCACAATCAAAAACGTATGAACACCCATCAACCACAACCGCAGTAGAGATACCTGCACGACTAGCGGAAACCACTGGCCCACCACCAGTGCCGAGCGTGTGAACAGTCATTCCGGAATGATTTGCCTGGCTCATCTGACTACCTTTTTGTTCTCATTAATAAGAAAAGCTGGTTACTGCCAGATCAAATCTAATCCAGGGACTCATTTATCACTATGCGGTTTTCTCTTGGTTTGTATTCATTTTTGCTTGCGACTTTATGAGACAGGTTGCCTCAAATTCCATGTACAGCAGTGCCTGACTGC
The DNA here is from genome assembly GCF_902497995.1 of Pseudomonas fluorescens. Classification (GTDB taxonomy): domain Bacteria; phylum Pseudomonadota; class Gammaproteobacteria; order Pseudomonadales; family Pseudomonadaceae; genus Aquipseudomonas; species Aquipseudomonas fluorescens_BK. The sequence continues at coordinate 64,241 of NZ_CABVII010000022.1, forward strand.
ATTCCTGTCGTTGGCGACCACAGCCACCGTCCCTGGACGGCTGAGCCTGTAGATCATTCGAAGTTCGGCGCTGTACCTGGCTTAGCAAACACGATGTTACGCAGAGCTGACAGTCTTACCACTTCTTCGGGGCTGGACTGATTATGCAATTCATCGAAGAGGCTGGACAGGTCGTTACCCGGACTAACCCAAAACAGTCCACGAGCAGGTTTATCCGAATCGATGCGATACGCATGAGTCGAACCACGCGGCCAACAAACATAATCGCCAGGCTTGGCCGTCATCCACTCACCATCTTTGTACAGCGAATACTCACCTTCCAGAACAAATACGTGTTCATCCTGTATCGGATGAGTATGTGGCGGTATAAAGCTGCCGGGAGGATCGTAGGTCAACCAAGCAAAACTACTCTGCTCATCTCCGCCGAGAATCGGCCAATAAGAAGTACCCAGCACATTCCAAACTTTACGGCCAATCATGGACTTTATTTCGTCAACACCGAAAGGTAGTGGCACGTTTCGGTCTGAGTGCATTATCCCTGACTCCATATTTTTCACCTCATTGAAGAAAAATTGATACACCTTGACCCTTGCCAGGCAATCAGAGTTCTTACTGATAGCTGCTCTTGCGACAAGCACTCCGATGCCGTTTTGAATCACGACAGACCTTAGCCAACTCTCCTCAGCTCTTGCTATGCAGATACTTGATTAACATTGTGCTTTTTTTAATTAGGCAGCTACCAAGAAGTGAATACGGATTACAAAAATATGCCCTAGCCACGAAAAAAAATCCGTTCAGAATGCCAAGACAGGCGGTCTTCGACTGCACAACACGACTCACTGGCGTCCGAATAGAAGGTTTTTTGCCATGTTGCATCAACCCGATGAAAAATCCCTTAAAGCCAGATTCCGCAAGGCTTTCGCACTTGCCGATGGATGCGAGCCCGATCCTCGCTTCACGCTAGCCAATGAACGGACCTTCCTTGCCTGGATCCGTACGGCCCTTGCGCTTCTGGCCAGCGGAATTGCACTGGATGCACTCCCGCTGGATCTACTGGCCGGGCGCGTGCAAACGCTGCTGTCATCTGCACTCACTGGCATGGCGCTGCTAGTTAGCGTTAACGCAACCCTGCGCTGGCTCAATGTGGAGCGCGCCCTTCGTCGCCGCCAATCGCTTCCTTACCCAATCCTGGCACCAATGCTGGGTTTATTCGGCCTGATAGTTTCCACCATACTGTTATTGCCTTGAGGTCACCTGCGTGTCGAGCTCAGTCTCCCCTCCCCTACATGACGATCAAGGCCTACAGCCCGAACGTACTGCGCTGACCTGGGAGCGCACAGTACTCTCTACTCTGATACTTGGATGCACAGTATTTCGTCATCCCCTGGCCCGCGACATTCCCATGATGACGCTAATGCTCACGGCCCTGTGTATCGGCTCTATCTACTCACTCTTAATCATCGACGGCTATCGCAAGTCAGCGCAGCACATACGTGAAAAAAGCTCAGCGCCACGACTGGGCGAGGTGCTGGTTTTGGGGCTGGGCGTTGCAATGCTCAGTAGTGCAGCATTGTGGGGCACCTGACCGGTCGCAGTAGGAATGGCAGTTACCTGCCACTCGTCGACCAGATCAGCCAGCAGCGCCTTAAGGCGGGTCCGGGAGCCATGCCGCCTCCGCCCAGGAACAGGGTCAGCTCAATCAGATTCAGCAGCAGCTCGACACGATCGAACACCTTCCAACGCGTGCCCTCGATTAACGGGTGAGCCTGAGAGCCGGGCGCTGGCTGAGCAGGCCCCACCTTTCCCTACAGCCCCTCAGTAAGCTCAGGACTCGACGCGGGATAGAGTTCGTCGAGCACCTGCATCAGCGCCCGCTTGCGCGGGTTTTCCAGGCCGGTCCAGGCCACGCCGATGCCGGCTCCGCTCATGGCCAGGGTCAGTGGTCGGGTCACGACGCCGATTGGCAGCGCCGATGCAGCACCGCTTGGCAAGATGCCGACGCCCAGGCCGGCAGCCACCAACGCCAACTGGGTGGTGAACTCGCCCATTTCCCGGGCAATCGTCAGGGTGATCTTGCGCCGGTGAAAACCCGCCAGCATCTGGTCATACAAACCGGGAGCGAATTTGCGCGCCAGCACCAGCATCGGACACCCGGCCAGATCCTGAGGTTTTATACGACGCTGGGTGCACAGCGGGTGGTCTTGCGGCAGCGCCACCACCAGCGATTCCTCGAAGAGCATGCGCGTGTGCACGCCAGACACATTCAAGGGCAGGCGGACCAAGCCAAAATCCAGGGCATTGTCGAGCAAGGCCCGGGCCTGCGGCAGCGAAGGCATGTCCTTGAGCTCCAGCTCGATACGCGGGTAGCGCTCCTCCAGCGTACGCACGAGCACCGGCAACAAGTGCGACAAGGTTGAAGACACGAAGGCCAGGCGCAACACCCCGACCTCGCCGGCCGCGGCCTGCTGCAACACCTCACGGGCGCGCCCGGCCTGACGCAGGGTCGCCAGGGCCTCGGGCAGAAACAGCGCCCCCTCCTCGGTCAACTCGACCCGGTGCCGGTCACGCTCGAACAACTGCGCCCCGACATCTTCCTCCAGGGCACGTATTTGCGCACTCAAGGCCGGCTGGACAATGTGCAGGCGCCGCCGCACGACCAAAGTGCAGCTCTTCGGCCAAGGCCGCAAAAGCCCGCAGATGCTTGAGTTCCACTGATCCTCCCGACTCGCTGCAGCCTGCTTGATGATCAAGAGCGGTGATCACGGCATCACCATAAACGATTGGCATGCCAGGGCGGTAGCGGTTGAAAGTGGCGTCATTGCCCCATTCACAAATCCAACACAGGGAGACACACATGATCGACAACTTTCGCCTGAACCGGCGTCGGGCGCTGATCACCGGCTCAGTGCGCGGCATTGGCCTGGCCCTGGCACGTGGGCTGGCACAAGCTGGAGCTCAGGTGGTGCTCAATGGCCGCGATGCCGAACGTGCCCAAGGCGCCTGCGCGCTGTTACGCGATGAAGGCCTGGACGCCGAATACTCGGTGTTCGACGTGACCGACCACCAGGCCGTCGCGACGGCCGTCGATGCGCTGGAAAACCGCCTGGGTCCGATAGACATTCTGATCAACAACGCCGGGTTGCAGCATCGTCAGGCGCTTCAGGACGTCAGTGCCGAAGACTGGCACCGGCTGATGAGCACCAACCTCGACGGCGTATTCAATGTGTCCAGGGCGGTGGCCCGACACATGATCGCTCGCCGGCGCGGCAAGATCATCAACATCGGCTCGGTGCAAAGCGAGCTGGCCCGCGCCTCTATCGCGCCCTACGCCGCCAGCAAGGGCGCCGTGCGCATGCTCACCCGGGGCATGTGTGCCGACTGGGCCGGCCATGGCCTGCAGATCAACGCCCTGGCCCCCGGCTATTTCCAGACCGAGCTGAACCAGGCGCTGGTCGACGACCCGGCGTTCTCCGACTGGCTGGTGCAACGCACCCCTGCCGGGCGCTGGGGCCATGTCGAGGAACTGTGCGGCGCGGCAGTTTTCCTCGCCTCGTCAGCATCCGACTTCGTTAACGGCCAGACCCTGTTCGTCGATGGTGGGTTGACCAGTGTCGTCTAACTCTCACACCAAGGACTCCAACATGCCTCAATCCCTGCCAACCCTCTGCGGCTCGATCATGGGTTCGCCGTTTTCGCTCTCGGCCAAGATCCGGTGGGGCGGCAGCGTCGAGGTGTAAGCCCCCCAACTACCTGGCAATAACAAGATGCCGTAAAGGCACCTGGAGGTACCACGATGACTCACGATCATTCTCCATCCGACATCGCTTCGATCCCCGACACGCAAGAGCGCAAGAAAGACTTGCACCGTGCAGCCTGGGCCTGTACATGCGCATGTCGCTCAAGGAATCGCCGACCTTCATCCGCCTCAAGGCGCTCAAGCGCGTATGCGTCAACCCGCTAAAAAGTGCGATGGAACACTCCAGGCCCACCTTGCTGATCGGCATTGGCCTGCGCCTGGGGGAAAACGGTGGTTCATCGATCTACCAGGCCCTGGCGGTGAGCTACATCGTTGGCGTGGTGGGACTGCAAGGGCCGGTGGACGAACCTCGTGATGCCTGGGAAATAGCCAGCGCCGCAACGGCGATGCCTGTCCAAGCCAGAACCAGCACACACACGCCAAATTCTACTTCAACGAATCACGCCAGCCGGCGAGGACGCAAGATGATAGAGGCATGGCGGCAGCTTAAACCTGGATCAGAACGCTAGCCTGCTGCGAATCAATAATCGGGATCAACCCCGAGCCCTGTTGATGTGCGAGCCAGGCCCGAGTCAGCTTCACGTCGAATCGCCAGCCGTGGGTTTCCATCCATACAAGCGCTGTATGGGTAATTCGATAATGTCCGCACTTCGCGCATGCTCTTTCCTGGTAATCATCACCCACATCGATGTCTGAAGCAGGCTCATCGCAAATCAGGCATTCCATAATCTACCTCCATTGGCTGAACCCCTGACTATAGACGATTCCCATCCCTCCACCGCCGGGCATGACCCGGCGAATATTTCATCAGGTAGAGGCAAGCGGGCGTCGCAGCTGCGCGCGCGACGAATGGCAAGGGCTACTGCGGACATCTGATCCAGCTGCAGGCAACCGTTGGGCACCCATTCTCATCTGAATTGCCCCCATGGCTTAAAATGACTGATTCTCATTTCAGATGAAAAAATCATGAAACACCTCCTATTTTATGCCTTCCTGGCTGCTTGCCTCATTGTGTTCACTGGATGCCTCTGACATGAGAGCCAACGCCCGGTCACTCTGTCTATTTGGCTCAGGCCAAATGAGGCGCCGCGGCTAAGGCACAATTCTGATCGCGGTAGGACTGGCAGGTAATGTCATTCCTACCGCGACCAGACATGCCTGTACTGCAGATGCAGATGCAGATGCAGATGATCGGTGTTCTCCAGTTTCCGATCACCAAATCCAGCAGTCGTCAGTTGCGGATGCTCATCCACGAATCACACCCATTAGTTACGAAGGCTCTCCTCGTTGCAATGCCCTCGCAGTGACGCCTGTGCTGGCATTGGAAAATCAGATCCAGTGATCCTGAAGCCCTGCCCCCCCAAAACAGGTGGTGTCTTTCCATAGCCGTGGCAGCCAACAATCGGTGACTGCCGGTTTGGCCCTTTCATCATGACGACAAGGTATGGGCTATGACCTGTACGAAACCAAAGGGCCGTTGTAAGACATCAAAACAGGAGAACTCAATGGTGACGGATAAGAATGACGCTTGCTCGCTGATGGCGCACCACTGGGTAACGCTGTCGAAAGGGCTGGTGCTGTGCGGCGCATTCTGGATGATGCCGGCCGCGGCCATGGCAACGACGGTTGAAACGGACAGTTACTCCATCGAGTCGAACAAGGCGGTGCACAGCCTGATGCTGGATGTCGTTCACGCCGGTGACCGGCTGGTGGCCGTGGGCGATCGCGGCCATATCCTGTATTCCGATGACCAGGGCCAGACCTGGGCCCAGGCAAAAGTACCGACCCAGCAAATGCTCACGGCGGTGTTCTTCGTCGATGACAAGCAGGGTTGGGCTGTGGGGCATGATGCCCAGATCCTGGCCACGACCGACGGCGGCACCACCTGGAGCAGACAATTCCAAGACCTCACGCGCGAGGCTCCGCTGCTCGACCTCTGGTTCAAGGACGCCAACACCGGTTTTGCCGTGGGCGCCTATGGCCAGCTCCTCACCACCACCGACGGCGGCCAGCACTGGAGCGACGCCAGCGCGCGTATCGATAACCAGGACCAGTATCACTTCAACGCCATCGGTGCGGTGAAGGATGCCGGCCTGTTCATTGTCGGCGAGCAGGGCAGCCTGTTCCGCTCCGCCGACTGGGGCCAGACCTGGGAGCGCGTGCAGGGCCCCTATGAAGGTTCACTGTTCGGCATCACCGGTACGGGACAGGCCCGCACACTGCTGGTCTATGGCCTGCGTGGCAACCTGTTCCGCTCCACGGACTTTGGTGACAGCTGGGAAAAAATCCCGCTGCAGGGCGCTCGTGGCGCACTGGAGTTCGGCCTCTCCGGCGCAGGCCTGCTCGACGACGGCACCCTGGTGTTGGTCGGCAACGGAGGCTGCGTATTGCGCAGCGATGACGCCGGCAAGCGCTTCAGCGTGTTCAATCGGCCCGACCGCATTTCCCTTTCCGCCGTCACCGGCGGTCCCAATGGCGAGCTGATCCTGGTCGGCCAGGGAGGCATACGCACAAGTGCCGCGACCGGCGCTGATCTGGGCCAACAGGTGGCGCAACAATGACCAGCCGAGAGAAGTTTTCGATGACGCGACACGACCAGGAGAAGGCCAATTTCCTTGAGCGGCTGATCTTCAACAACCGGCCGGCAGTGATCCTCCTCTGCCTGTTGGTCAGCGCCTTCCTGTTCTACCAGGCCACGCTGATCCGCCCCTCCACCAGCTTCGAGAAGATGATCCCGCTCAAGCACCCCTTCATCGAAAAGATGATGGAGCACCGCAGCGACCTGGCGAACCTGGGCAACAGCGTGCGCATCTCGGTCGAAGCGGTGAACGGTGATATTTTCAGCAAGGACTACATCGAGACCCTGCGCCAGATCAACGACGAAGTTTTTTACATCCAAGGCGTCGACCGTTCGGGCATGAAGTCGTTATGGAGCCCCAGCGTGCGCTGGACCGAAGTCACCGAGGACGGCTTCGCCGGTGGCGAGGTGATCCCGCAGAACTACGATGGCTCGGCTGACAGCCTGGAACAGTTGCGCAACAACGTGCTCAAGTCCGGGCAGGTCGGGCGTCTGGTGTCCAACGATTTCAAGTCGAGCATCGTCGAGATTCCGCTGCTGGAGTCTTACCCAGACCCTGATGATCAGAGCACGCTGCTCTCGCTGGACTACCAGAAGTTTTCCCACGACCTGGAAGAAAAGATCCGCGACAAGTTCCAGACGCAGAACCCCAACGTCAAAGTCCACATCGTCGGCTTCGCCAAAAAGGTCGGTGATCTGATCGACGGGTTGAACATGGTGCTGACGTTCTTCGGCGTCGCGTTTGTCATTACCCTGGTGCTGTTGTACGGGTTCACTCACTGTATCCGCAGCACCATCGCCGTGTTGAGTACCACCCTGGTCGCGGTGGTCTGGCAGTTGGGCCTGATGCATGCCGTAGGCTTTGGCCTGGACCCGTACTCGATGCTGGTGCCGTTCCTGATCTTCGCCATCGGCATCTCCCACGGCGTGCAGAAAATCAACGGCATCGCCTTGCAGTCCAGTAATACCGACAGCGCCCTGACGGCGGCGCGGCGCACCTTCCGACAACTGTTCCTGCCGGGCATGATCGCCATCCTCGCCGACGCCGTGGGGTTTATCACCCTGCTGATCATCGACATCGGGGTCATCCGCGAACTGGCCATCGGCGCCTCCATCGGCGTGGCCGTGATCGTGTTCACCAACCTGATCCTCCTGCCGGTGGCGATTTCCTACGTCGGCATCAGCCAGCGCGCTATCGAACTCAGCAAGCGGGACGCCGTGCGCGAACATCCGTTCTGGCGTTTGCTATCGAACTTTGCCAGCGCGAAAGTGGCACCGGTATCCATCGTCCTGGCCTTGCTGGCCCTGGGGGGCGGCCTCTGGTATGGGCAACACCTGAAAATCGGCGACCTCGACCAGGGCGCCCCGGAACTGCGCCCCGACTCGCGCTACAACCAGGACAACCAGTTCATCATCAATAATTACTCGACCAGTTCGGACGTGCTGGTCGTCATGGTCAAGACCCGGGGCGAAGGCTGCTCGACCTACGCGACCATGGACCCGATCGACAAGCTGATGTGGAAGATGAACAACGTCGAGGGCGTGCAATCCGCGGTTTCCCTGGTGACTCTGTCCAAGCAGATGATCAAGGGCATGAACGAGGGCAACCTGAAATGGGAAGCCCTGTCGCGCAACCCCGATGTACTGAACAGCTCCATTGCCCGTGCCGAAGGCCTGTACAACGCCGACTGCTCGCTGGCGCCAGTGCTGATCTATCTCAACGACCACAAGGCCGAGACCCTGGACCGCGCCGTGGCGGCGGTGAAGGACTTCGCCACGGAACACCACAAGGACGGTCTCGAATTCCTGCTGGCGGCCGGCAACGCTGGCATCGAAGCGGCCACCAACGAAGTGATCAAGACCAGCGAGCTGACCATCCTGATCCTGGTGTACCTGTGCGTGGCAGTCATGTGCCTGATCACCTTCCGCTCGTTCGCTGCCACCTTGTGCATCGTGCTGCCGCTGGTGCTGACTTCGGTGCTGGGCAATGCGCTGATGGCGTTCATGGGCATCGGCGTCAAGGTCGCGACCTTGCCGGTGGTGGCCCTGGGCGTGGGGATCGGCGTGGACTACGGGATCTACATCTATAGCCGTCTGGAAAGCTTCCTGCGTGCCGGCCTGCCGTTGCAGGAAGCCTATTACCAGACGCTGAAATCCACCGGTAAAGCCGTATTGTTCACCGGCCTGTGCCTGGCCATTGGCGTGTGCACCTGGATCTTCTCGGCCATCAAGTTCCAGGCCGACATGGGCCTGATGCTGACCTTCATGCTGCTGTGGAACATGTTCGGCGCGCTGTGGCTGCTGCCGGCGCTGGCGCGGTTCCTGATCAAGCCTGAACAGATGGCGGGGCAACCGAGCAAGTCGTTGTTCGCCCATTAACCGACTGGCGCACGAGTAGCGTTTTTAAGTACGGGATGTGGTTACCACACTCTTTGTCAGTGAACCCTTGTAGACGCCAACCGGCGTCTACTGGCAGGCGCATGCCAAACCATAATAAAAAGAGGCAATACAATGAGCACAAGTAATACAAAAGTGAGCGCAAAGGTTTTATTCGACTCCCTGGTACTGGTCGCCTGGATCGTCGGGGTGGCCGTGATCGGATTGATGCTGGGCTTCAAGGAGCTTTGGCCGCCATTCTTCTGCGCCATTTTGTTTACGGTCTGCCAGAAGGACGCCAAGCAGATACCAAAAATCATCGCCGGGGGCGTTACGGGTGTATGGCTGGCCTATGGGATTGTATGGACCATCGGCGCACTCACCCCCTGGCTCGGGCACTTGACGGCGACAGGTGTTGTGTTGCTCTGTGGCTTGTACCTGATTTTTTGTGGGGGCATGCTGGTGCCGCTGTTCATCAACCTGAACGCCTTCGTTTTCCTGGCTGTAGCGCTGTCGGTGCATGTGACAGAGCCACCGGTCGAGTCCTCCCTCTTGCTTGTGGTCGGGGGCGGGATATTGTTGGCCGGTGAGGTCGTGCTGTTGAAGTTACTGGCCCGCCGCACCTCCAAGGTGCCGGTCGCCGGGGTCGACTCTGCTGCATGACCGATTCAGCGCAGGATCAATCTGCGATTCGCAAATCGGGCCTGCGATAGGCCCAGTGCGGTGTGAGGTAACCCACGACACCTGAGACGCCGAGAGCACATCTCGTAACGCCACAGGTGTCGTTCAGCACGCGTGCCCGTTTCAGCGCAATGCGCTCAGCGCCACAGCGCCGCCAAGTCATTGTCGGCCAGTGCCGCCATGACCTGCTCAGTGTGCGCGCCACGAGTAGGAACAGCACCCGGGGTCACCACCTGGCCATCGAAACGCGGCGCGGGGTTGGCCTGCAACAGACCATCACGCTCGAAGTACACGCCCCGCTCGACCATATGACGATGCTGCGACGCCTCACGCGGGCTCAACACCGGCGCAAAGCAGACATCGGTGCCTTCGAGCAGTTGGCACCAGTGCTCGCGCGGATGGCTGGCGAAAATTTCGGCAAACAACCCGCGCAGTTCTTCCCAGCGGCTCATGTCCCACTGCCTGGCGAAACGCGGGTCATTGTGCAAGCCCAACTTGTCCAGCAGCAGCGCGTAGAACTGCGGCTCCATTGAACCCAGGGCGATGTAGTGGTCGTCGGCGCAGCGATAGGTGCCATAGAAATGCGAGCCATCGTGCACGCTCTTTCCGCGCTGCTCCTGGAGCAAACCCTTGCGCGAAAGGTTCAACATCAACTGCATCATGTGCGCCGAGCCGTCGACGATGGCGGCATCGACCACTGTGCCCTTACCGGTTTGCCGTGCGTTGAGGACCCCCGCCAGCAAGCCGACTGCCAGGTACAGCGCACCACCACCGATGTCGCCGATCAAGGTAATCGGTGACGAGGGGGCTTCGCCGTCCGTACCGCAGTGGTACAGCGCACCGGACAAGGCGATGTAATTGTTATCATGGCCGGCCGCGTTGGCCATCGGGCCGTGTTGCCCCCAGCCGGTCATGCGCCCGTAGACCAGGCGTGGATTGCGGGCCTGACACGCTTGCGGGCCGAGGCCCAAACGCTCCATGACCCCGGGGCGCATGCCTTCGATGAGGATGTCGGCACTTTCGATCAGGCTCAGCACCACCTCCCGACCTTCAGGGGTTTTCAGGTCAGCCACAACCGAGCGTTTGCCACGGTTGAGCGGGTTGATCACGGCATTTTTTTCGCCGGTAACCGACGTCGACTCGCCGCGCTCCACAGCGATGACATCGGCCCCCAGATCGGCCAGGTGCATGGCACAAAAGGGGCCTGGGCCGATGCTGCAAATTTCTACAATCTTGATTCCGGACAGCATTGTTTTTCCCTCATTGGTCATGACTCGAACAAGGGTTCACGCTAACAGAGGAAGCACCCCGAATCCCGCCCCCCGCCAAGGGGGGCTACCGGCGTCAAGAGCCCGGCTCTACTCTGCCCTTCACACCTGTGAAATAACAATAAAAGGAAGAAATCATGTTTGCGTTACGCACACACTGGGTGCTGTTGGCAACGTGCATGGCCGCCCCGACATTGGCCTTCGCCCAGAGCATCTGAATCGAATACATTTCGGGCCGGTACGAGGCACACCCCAGGTGTGCCTCGGTTGGGATCAAGCGCGGCCGAACAGGGTCACGACGCAAGCACCGCCCAGCCCCAGGTTATGGGCCAGCGCAATGTTCGCGCCTTCCACCTGACGCTTGTCGGCGCTGCCACGCAGCTGGTGGGTCAGTTCATAGCACTGCGCCAGGCCGGTGGCACCCAGTGGGTGCCCCTTGGACAGCAGGCCGCCGGACGGGTTGGTCACCACCTGGCCACCGTAGGTGTTGTCGCCGTCGAGCACGAACCGCTCGCCGCCACCCACATCGCACAGGCCCAGGGACTCGTAGGTCAGCAGTTCGTTGTGGGCGAAGCAGTCGTGCATCTCGGCGACACGGATGTCCAGCGGATCGACCCCGGCTTTCTCGTAGACTTCCTTGGCGGCACGTTGCGCCATGTCGAAACCCACCACCTCGATCATCGAGCGCGACTCGAAGCAGACCGGTTTGTCGGTGGTCATGGACTGGGCCAGGATCACCACGTCAGTGCGCAGGTTGTGCTTCCTGGCAAAGGCTTCGGAGCAGATGATCGCGGCAGCGGCGCCGCAGGTCGGCGGGCAGGCCATCAGGCGGGTCATCACGCCCGGCCAGATCACCTGGTCGTTCATCACGTCTTCGGTAGTGACCACCTTGCGAAACAGCGCCAGTGGGTTGTTGACGGCGTGCCGGCTGGCCTTGGCGCGGATCGCGGCAAAAGTGCTCATCTGGGTACCATACTTGTGCATGTGCTCGCGGCCGGCGCCACCGAACATTCTCAGGGCGCCGGGCATGTCGGCGACATCCAAGGTCAGCTCATCGATAACGCCTTGGGTCTTGATCGTGGTGGCACGTGGCCGATCATCCCATATGCTCTTGAGGGCGCCTGGCTGCATCTGTTCGAAACCGAAGGCCAGGGCACATTCCACCGCCCCGCTCTCAACAGCCTGGCGGGCCAGGAACAGAGCACTGGAACCGGTGGCGCAATTGTTGTTGACGTTGATCACCGGGATACCGCTCAGGCCCACCTGGTAGAGCGCGGCCTGGCCGCTGGTGGAGTCACCGTAGACGTAGCCGGCGTAAGCCTGCTGGATCAGATTGAAATCAAGGCCGGCATCCTGCAGCGCCAGGCGAATGGCTTCAGAGCCCATCTCGACGTAGTTACCACTGGTGCCAGGCTTGACGAACGGGATCATGCCGACGCCGACGACGTAAGGTTTCTGCGACATTACTTTTCTCCAGATTCAGTGAACGGAACAGTTGCACAAGAGGTAGCCGTTCGCCCTCCCATGAGGACGAACAGCGATTGCTCGGATGGCTTAGCGAATACCGGCGTTGCGCAGTGCTGCCGGGGTGAAATCATTCATGGTGGGCTGGTAGGCGTAGTCGGCGCCGCGCTTGTTCTCGTTCCCCAGGTTCGAGACCAGATAACGTCCGGCCAGCAAGTCATAGATGCCCATCGCGGCGTACACGGAGACGCCCTGCCGGTAATCGTTGACCAGGTAACCTTCGCTCACACGCCACAGCGCACCGCGACCGTCGTATTGGTCGATTTCCACGGCAGCCCAGGTGTCCTCGTCGAAGTACATGCGACGCTTGGCGTAGATGTGGCGCTGACCTGGCTTGAGGGTGCCCTCCACTTCCCATACCCGGTGCAGTTCATAGCGGGTCAGGTCCTGGTTGATATGGCCCGGCTTGATGATGTCCGCGTACTTCAACTTCGGCGATTGCAGCAGGTAGTTGTTGTAGGGCACGTAGACTTCTTTCTTGCCGATCAGCTTCCAGTCATAACGGTCCGGCGCGCCGTTGTACATGTCGGCGTTATCGGCCACGCGCATGCCGTCGGACGCTGTGCCCGGACCGTCATAGGCCACTTGCGGCGCACGGCGCACGCGGCGCTGCCCGGCGTTGTAGGCCCAGGCCATGCGCGGCTCCTTGACCTGATCGAGGGTCTCATGGATCAGCAGCACGCTACCGGCCATGCGCGCCGGCGCCGTCACGGTCTGCTTGGTGTAGAACAGGATATTGGCGCTGTCCTCGGGCTTGATGTCGTTCATTTTCCATGGCAGCCCCGTGGAAAATTCGATCTGCACGGGGGTGTAGTCACCGTTGACCTGAGGCGTGGCCTGGATTTGACGCTGGATGAAGTTGTTGCCCCGGGAACGGGTCAGATGGTTCCACACCACTTCCAGGCCCGTCTTGGGGATCGGGAAAGCGTAATAGCGCGACTGCTCGAAGTTTTTCAGGGCGTAGCCGTCATTGGTCGACTCGGTCGTCACTGCGCTTTTCTTCACCGCATCGTAGACCGCTTGCGGCGCCGATGCGGTGCGCTGTGTCTTGTACACCGGAATCCTGTAGGTGTCGGGATAGCGCTGGAACATGGCCTGCTGCCCGGCAGTCAGCTTGTCCTTGTACTGCGCGACGTTGGCGGCAGTGATCACGAACTGCGGTTTTTCGCCTTCGAAGGGGTTGCCGATGAACTCATCGATCACCGGTGCGGCGTCGGGTTTGAGCCCGCCGGTCCAGGCTGGAATGCTGCCATCGGCATTGCCGGCCTTTTCACCGCCCAGCGGCGTCAGGGTGGTGCCCAGTTGCGCCGCCTCCTGCGGGGAAACGGCCGCCATGACGCTGGAGGCGATGAGGGTGAGGGACAACGAACTGGCTTTGATCAGAGTGCTGAATTGCATTTTTATTATCTCCGTCTCACAGGTGTCAGAAGTTCACGCCGAAGCTGAGGGCGACGTAGTCGCGATCTGTATTGGAATTCCACTTACCGCCGAAATAATCGGTGTAACTGAGGCTTGCGGTGTAGGTGTTCAGGTAGTCGGCATCTAGCCCGAGGCTGACAGCCTTGTCGCCTTCCTGGAAGTTAGGCCCTATCCCATTGACGTCATGGGACCAGGCCAGGTTTGGCGAAAGGTTGATGCCGGCAAACACATTGGAGTACTCGAGCTTGCCGCGCAGGCGGTAGCCCCAGGAGTCGGTGGTATAGAAGCCATGGCTGTTGCACTCCTGCTGCGGGTTGCCCGGGGCAGTGACACCCGGCTGCCCCGGCACGGGCTGGTTAGCACCGACGCAGACGGCCTGGTTGACCAGTTGGCCGGAACCAAACGCGGTGCTGCGACCAAAACGCAAGTCGCTGCCGTCGCTGGAGCCCAGGCCGTTGATGCGGTTGTAGCCCACCTCACCTACCACGGTCAGGCGCTCGGAGCCCATGATCTGGTCGAAGAAGCGCGTGGCTGACATTTGCGCCTGCAGCACCGGCATGCGCTTGTAGCCCTCGATGTCGGCACCGGCGCTATTGCTCGCGTTGCCACTCTGGAACAATGGCGATGCCACATTGCCGAGTGCCGCCAGGTTGATATCGACACCATTGAGCTGCAACGGCATGTTCGGCCGGAAGCTGACTTCACCGCCCAGGGACGTGCCAGCCACGTTGGTGGCAAAGCTCAGGCCATAGAGGCGAATGTCTTCGGGGTAGACCACGTTGTAACTGGCACTGCGAATGGCCGCGACCGGGTTGGCGGTGTTGGTGGCGCGGGTGAAGGCCAGGTTCGGGTTGCGGCTGTGGTAGTTCAGCGCATAGGCACCGAATTCGGTGTCGTTCATTTGCGCTACGAACCAGCGCAAGGCCACGCCGAACTGGCCGCTGTCCTTGGCGTCCTTGGTCCTGGTGCGCGGGAGGTAGGCATCGTCGGTCGCACCCGGCGCACCGGTGTTGTTCGCCACGCCCGGGGCCAGGTCCAGGCCTGCCAGCACCAGGCGGTCGTTACAGCCATCGGGCACTACGTCGTTGCCGAAGAAAGTGCCGCAGTTATCGACCACCGAGCTCTTCCATTCCAGCTGATAGAAGGCTTCGGCGGTAATGTTTTCGGAAAGCCCCTGGGACACGTAGAGCAGGTTGACCGGGATCAGGCCTTCCTTGACTTCGGCACCGGGACGGCGCAAGGCCGCCACGTCGATGGGGTTGATGCTGTTGATCGAGTTGCCGATGAAGGTGCTCTCGCCCCAGCTCACCACCTGACTGCCCAGGCGCACGTTGCCCGGCCGCTCGCCGAGGGTGTAGTTGTGGTAGACGAAGCTGTCGAGGAACATTGCCCCGGACGACTTGGCGGCACGCTGGCGACCGTGATCGTCGATGTCGTAGAACGGCCGGCTTTCGTCCATCAGCTCGAAGTCGTACCAGTACTTGCCACGCACAAAGGCGCCGCTTTCGCCGTATTTCAGCTCCAGGTCGTGCACACCCTTGAAGATCTTCGAGAAGGTTTCACCCTTTTTGAAGTTCAGGCGGTTGTCGTCGTTGGTACGGGCCGAGGCATTGCCCCTGACCCCTTGCGAGTTGAAGTTGGAGATGAAATCCGGATCCGGTGCACGTACCGCCCAACTGGCGCCCACCGACAACGCGGAATCGAAATTCCCTTCGATTTCGCCAATGCTGAAACCCTTGGCAAAGGCCTGTGGGTTGACCACGACCGCGACCGCCAAGGCCAGCAGCTGTGGATAACAAGCTCCACGCATTCTTGTAATTCTCATGCGTTTCTCCGATTGCATTGGCGCAAAGTTTGCCCGTCACACCCACCGGTGCGGCCCAGGTGCCCTGCGTCAAGAGTAAAAAGTGCAGCCGTAATGGCCACGCGGCAGTAACGGCTCAGGCAATACCGCGCTGATGCTTGTCCCAGAATGGCTTGCGCAGTTCGGTCTTGAGTACCTTGCCAACGCTGCTCAGCGGCAGCGCATCACGGAATTCGATACTGCGTGGCACCTTGTAGCCGGCGATGTATTCGCGGCAGTGGGCAATGATGTCCTCGCCGGAGGTGATGACACCCGGCTTGAGAATGATCACGGCGTGCACGGTCTCACCCCATTTATTGCAGGGAATGCCGATGACCGCGCTTTGCAGCACCGCAGGATGCTTGGCGATGGCCGTCTCGACTTCGGCGCTGTAGATGTTCTCGCCGCCGCTGACCACCATGTCCTTGAGGCGGTCGCAGATATAGACGAAGCCATCCTCGTCCATATAGCCACCGTCACCGGTGTGCATCCAGCCGCCACGCAAGGCTTCGGCGGTGGCCTCGGGTTTGTTCCAGTAACCGAGCATCACGTTCGGGCCGCGCACGATGATTTCGCCGACGGTCCCGCGCGGCACTTCATTGTCCTGGGCATCGACGATACGTACTTCCACGCAAATGCCTGGCAGGCCGGCGGAGTACATCTTGCCGTTGGCCTGGTACTCGGCACTGTGATGTTCGACCCCGAGTATGGTCGCTGCAGGCGACAGTTCGGTCATGCCATAGCCCTGGGTGAACCCGGCATTGGCGAATACCGCACGGGTACGGTCAAGCAGCACCGGTGTGATCGTGGAAGCGCCATAGACAATGCACTTCAATGAGCTGAGGTCCAGGTGTTGACCATGCTCTTCACGCCAGTCCAGCAGCATCTGGATCATGCTGGGGGCCAGGAGAATCTCGGTGACTTTTTCCTGGGCAATGGTCTCCAGCACACCCTGCGGCGTGAAGCTCTGCTGGACCACATGGGTGCCGCCGCTCATGAACAATGCCGTCATCGCAGCGAAGTCGGCCAGGTGAAACATCGGCATGGCATGCAGGAACGCCGCGTCGACGCCGCAGCGGTCATTGCACAAGGAATTGAATGCGGAGAAGGACACACCGTTGTGACTGAGCATGACGCCTTTGGGGTGGCCGGTGGTGCCGCCGGTGTAGAAAATACCCAGCAATGCGTCACCGCCACGGCGAGCATCTTCCACCGGTTGACTGTCGGCAATCAGTGTTTCGTAGTTGAGCATGCCTTCGGGGGTCTGGCCTTCACCGGCATAGATCACCACCCGCACGGTCTTGGCTTGCGCAAGGATCTTGGCGCCCAGGTCCTTGTGATGGTCGTCGACGATCAGGACCGAGGTTTGCGAATCATCCAGGGAGTAGATGATTTCGGCGGCGCTCCAGCGAAAGTTCACCGGGTTGAGTACCCCATCGGCCCACGGCACCGCCTGGTAGTACTCGATAAAGCGCAAGGAGTTGAACGAAAGCATCGCTACCCGATCGCCGCTGGCAACGCCGAGCGCTTGCAATGCACTGGCCAGGCGTGCAACCCGATCGCCGAATTGGGCATAGGTAATGCCTCGCCCCTGGAAACGGATCGCGGTGGCGTTGGGGCGTTGCTGTAGATGACGGTGTAGTCCTTGGGTGATGTACATGAACAACTCCAAATCGAATTTTTTATTATTGAACTTTGGAACTTTCACAGCCCGGGTACGGGCGTGGGCACCAGGGCGCCGTGATCCGTTTTGCGCCCAGCCCAGCGGTTACAGGGATCGCGCAACGACCTCGCGCTGGATCTCGTTGGAGCCGCCATAGATGCGCGCCACGCGGGCGTCGGCCCACATCCGGCCGATCGGGTACTCGTTCATGTAGCCGTAGCCACCGAACAGCTGCAGGCAGCGATCGAGTACTTCGCCCTGGCGCTCGGTGAGCCAGAACTTGCCCATCGATGCCAGCGTGGTATCGAGGGTGCCGTCGATCCAGCGCCCGATAATCAGGTCGACGAAGGTCCTGGCCGCCATGACGGTTGCCTTGACGTCGGCCAGCACGAAGCGGCTGTTCTGGAAGTCGATGACCGGCTTGCCGAAGGCCTTGCGGTCCTTGGTGTATTCCACGGTCAGGCGCAGCGCACGTTCCATCACGGCCACGGCGCCCACACCGATCTGTGCACGCTCGTACGGCAGTTGGCTCATCAGGGTGGAGAAACCCTTGCCTTCCACTTCACCGAGCAGGCAGTCGGCTGGTACTTCGACGTCATCGAAGAACATTTCCGAGGTGTCCTGGGCATGCATGCCGACCTTGCTCAGCAACTTGCCGCGCCGGAAGCCCGGGGTATCGGTGTCGACCATGAACAGCGAAACGCCCTTGGCGCCTTCGCCGGCATCGGTCTTGGCGACCACCAGCACCATGTCACAGGTCTGGCCGTTGCTGATGAAGGTCTTGGCACCGTTGATGACGTACTTGTCGCCCTTCTTCACCGCACGCGTGCGCACCGATTGCAGGTCGGAACCGGCACCGGGTTCGGTCATGGCGATGGCGCAAATGATTTCCCCGGAGCCGATTTTCGGCAGCCAATGTTTTTTCTGCGCGTGGGTACCCGATTCGAGAATGTAATGGGCCACGATATGGCTCAGGCCGATACCCAGGCCGCCACCGAAAGCGTTCATGGTCCGTACGACGCAGGCATAGTGGCCGATGCTGCCGCCGGCACCTCCATACTCTTGCGAGACATCGGGCAGGATCAGGCCCAGTTCGCCGGCCTTGAGCCAGGCTGAACGATCGGCGAAGTGCTGCTCGCGCCATTTCAGCTCATTTGGCTCCATGTATTCCTTGGCGAAGCGATGAACCATGTCGCTGAACTGCTCCAGGTCTTCGGTCATCCACGGCGAGCGGTAATTTTCCAGCATTGCAGCTACCTCAATTGTGCGAACCCGGTGCTGCGTGATCGGCAACGGGCGCAGAACATCGTCGACTGCCCGCAGTCTCGAACTGCGAGCAGACACACAGACAGGCCGTTAGAAGTTGGAGCCTGGGCCACCGCCGCAGTAGATGACTTGGCCGGAGCAGTAGTCCGACTCAGGCAGGCAGAACATCACCACCGCACCGGCAGCTTCCTGAGGCGTGCCTGGACGACCCAGCGCGATAGTGGCGCTGGCATTGTCCAGACGCGACTGCTGTACGCCGACCTTGATTTCACGACCTTCGATGTTGACGGTCTTGCTGTCTTCGCCGGCCAGGGCCTGGGTCAGGCGGGTCTCGACCAGGCCGAAGGCCACGGCGTTGACGTTGACTTTCAGGCGGCCCCACTCCTTGGCCAGGGTCTTGGTCAGGCCCAGCATGCCGGCCTTGGCCGAGGAATAGTTGCTCTGACCGACGTTGCCGCCGGCAGCGCCGGAGGAAATGTTGACCACCTTGCGCAGCACTTCGCGGCCTTCGGCGGCTTCTTTCTTGGCGGCGGCGCTGATCACCGGCTGGGCGGCGCGCAGGATGCGGAACGGCGCGGTCAGGTGGCAATCCATGATGGCGTACCACTGCTCGTCGCTCATCTTCTGGATCACGTTGTCCCAGGTGAAGCCGGCGTTGTTGATGATGATGTCGATGCCACCGTAATTCTTGACGGCTGTCTGCACCAGGCGGTCTGCGAAATCAGCCGCGGTCACGCTGCCGACGCAAGCGACGGCGTCACCGCCAGCGTTGCGAATTTCGGCAACCACTTCTTCAGCTGGCGCGGCGTCCAGGTCGTTGACCACGATTTTGGCGCCGTAAGCGGCCAGTTGCAGGGCGACTTCACGACCAATACCACGGCCAGAACCGGTGACCAGAGCTACTTTGCCTTCAAGCTTTTTCATTGATCTATTCCTGTGAATTTTTATTGTTCGGGGTAAGAGAATCAGGCCAGGGCAACGACGGCTTCGCCGGCCATCTTTTCTTCGCCGTATTGGTTGGCGCAGCGGATCACCAGGCGCACGCACTTCTCGCCGTTCTCTTCGAACTTCTCAGTGACGGTACCGGTGCAGCTAGGGATGTGGCCCAGTTGGGTAATGCCGGTGAAGCGGATCGACAGGCTGCGCACCTGCTTTTGCGGTACCCACCGGGTCAGCAAGCGGCCCAGGTAGGCGGCCGAGAGCATGCCGTGGGCAAACACGTCGGGCATGCGCGACTTGCGCGCGAAGTCGATGTCGACATGGATCGGGTTGTGATCGCCCGAAGCGCCGCAGTACAGGGCCAGGGTGGTACGGTTGATCGGTTGCAGCTTGAGCAGCGGCACTTGGTCGCCAACCTGGATATCGGAGTATTGAGCGGTATGCATCGACAATTCCTCAGCGCTGTACGAGGGAAGAACGGACATCGGCGACATGCTCGCCATGCTGATTGGTCACGCGAGATTCCATGACCACGAACTGCAGGGCACCGCCCTTCTTCTCGTACACATCAGAGATGTGTGCATTGAAGGTCAGTACATCACCGGCGTAGGCCATCTGGTGATAAACAAAAGATTGTTCGGCATGCAGAATGCGGCCCAGATCGAAATCACACAGTTTGAGGAATGCGCTCAGGTCGCGACCTTCACCTTCCAGGCATTTGAAAAAAGTCGGTGGCACCGGCAAGGCGCGATGGCCGGCGGCCAGGGCAGCGGCTTCGTCGGTATACACCGGGTCGGTTTCACCGATGGCCTTGGCGAAGAAGCGCAAGCGGCCCTTCTCGACTTCGGCATTGAACACATCGAGCTTGTGCCCGATCAGACTCTTGTCTGCCATGTATCTCACTCCTCTTGTTGTTAACCGTGCCCATTCGGGCGCCGGCGGGGAAAGGCTCAGTTGCGACCGTACATAGTGACGACGCAGGCGCCGCCCAGGCCCAGGTTGTGCTGCAGGGCGATGTTCAGGTCTTCGACCTGACGCTTGTTGGCCGTGCCGCGCAGTTGATGGGTCAGCTCGTAGCACTGGGCCAGGCCCGTGGCACCCAGCGGGTGGCCCTTGGAGAGCAAGCCGCCGGACGGGTTGGTCACCACCTGACCGCCGTAGGTGTTGTCGCCGTCCAGGACGAACTGCTCGCCGCCCCCGACCGAGCACAGCCCCAGGCCTTCGTAGGTCAGCAATTCGTTATGGGCGAAGCAGTCATGCAGCTCCACGGCGCGCACGTCCTGTGGCCCTACGCCCGCCTGCTCGTAGACCTGCTGCGCGGCACGCTGGGTCATGTAGAAGCCGGCGTAAGCGATCAGCGAAGGCGGATCGAAGGATTCGACCGGGTCGGTCACCATGGACTGGGCCAGGATCACCACGTCGCTACGCAGGCCGTGTTTCTTGGCGAAAGCCGGCGAGCAGATGATTGCCGCTGCCGCGCCGCAGGTCGGTGGGCAAGCCATCAGGCGAGTCATCACGCCCTCCCACATGACCTTGTCGTTCATCACGTCTTCGGTGGTCAGCACATTCTTGAACAACGCCAGCGGGTTGTTCGCCGCATGACGGCTGGCCTTGGCCCGGATGGCGGCGAAGGTTTCCATGCGGGTGCCGTAGCGCTGCATGTGCTCACGCCCGGCGCCACCAAAGGTGCGCAGCGCCCGCGGCAGGTCGACATCGCTGGTGAGGCCTTCCATGACATGGACCACACTGGCCCGAGTCTGCGGACGATCATCCCAATGGGACTTGAGGGCACCGGCTTGCATCTGCTCGAAACCCAGGGCCAGCACGCAGTCGGCCTGGCCGCTCTGAACGGCCGCGCGGGCCATGTACAGTGCAGTGGAGCCGGTGGAGCAGTTGTTGTTGACGTTCACCACCGGGATACCGGTGCGGCCCACTTCGTACAGCGCAGTCTGGCCGCAAGTAGAGTCGCCATACACATAGCCGGTGAAGGCCATCTGTACCTTGTCGTAATCGATGCCGGCATCCTTGAGTGCCAGGCGCACGGCTTCGGCGCCCATGTCGGTGTAACTCGGGCTTGCACCCGGTTTGGAGAACGGGATCATGCCGACCCCTGCAACGACGACTTTTTCGCTCATCGACTCTGTTCCTGTGAAATGCACACTCGGTTGATGTACCCACCGGCCGGCGGGTTTTCGTTGGAGCCCATCCTAGGATCGGTCGCGACGGCTCTACGACCGTCGAAGGGATGAAGTTTCGGATACACCCCAAAGCGTTCGAAGGAACGTGTGACAGGAGTAACCCCCTCCCTCGCGCCACCCCCCTCCCTCGCTACGTCCCTTCGAACGATCCGGCACCTACTCCGCAGCATCATCCCTTCGGCCCTCGCTGCACATTTGCGCTAACCCTAGGATTGGCCAGATAGACCCCGGCGAACGGCGCAGGCGCACAACGCCGGGCACTCCCAGCCCCACCTGTCGAGGATTGAAATGAGCGAATACAGACCATCGTGGTTAACCGAAGACCTGGCGATCTTCCAGCAGTCGGTTCGTCGTTTTACCGCCGAAGAATTGGTACCCCACGAAGAACGTTGGGCCAAACAGCAGCACGTCGACCGCCAGACCTGGCTCAAGGCCGGCGAGATGGGCATGCTGTGCCCGGCGATTCCGGAAGAGTACGGCGGTGGCGGTGGCAGCCATGCCCATAACGCGATCATCGGCTACGAACTGGCCCACGCGGTGGCCACCAGCCTGGGCACCAACGTGCACAGCGCGATCAGCGCCCATTACATCCTGCGTTACGCCAACGAAGAGCAGAAGCAGCGCTGGCTGCCGAAGATGGCCACCGGCGAAATGGTCGCCGCCATCGCCATGACCGAGCCAGGCGCCGGTACCGACCTGCAGAACATCAAGACCAAAGCCATCCGCGACGGTGACCATTACGTCATCAATGGCTCCAAAACCTTTATCACCAACGGCTACCTCGCCGATCTGGTCTTGCTGGTGTGCAAGACCGATCCGAGCCTGGGAGCCAAGGGGATTTCGATCATCGTCCTGGAGGTCAACGACCTGCCGGGCTTTCGTCGTGGCCGCATTCTCGAAAAGCTCGGCCAGAAGGGCCAGGACACCTCCGAGCTGTTCTTCGATGACATGCGCGTGCCAGTGGCCAACCTGCTCGGCCCGGAAGAAGGCAAAGGCTTTATCCAGCTGATGCAGCAATTGCCCGAAGAGCGCATGTTCATTGCAATGAACGCACTCGGCTCGATGGAGCGTGCCGTCGAGGAAACCATCAAGTACACCAACGACCGCAAGGTGTTCGGTAAACCGTTGCTGGACATGCAGAACACCCGCTTCAAGCTGGCGGAAATGCAGACCACCGTGACCATCGCCCGGACCTTCATCAACGACTGCCTGGACAAGATGGTGAAACACCAACTGGACCCGATCACGGCGGCGAAAGCCAAGTGGTGGACCTCGACCCAGGCCTGCCAGATCATCGACGACTGCCTGCAGTTGCATGGCGGTTATGGCTACATGCTCGAATACCCCATCGCGCGGCTGTACATCAATACCCGTCCGATGCGGATCTACGGCGGCTCCAACGAAGTCATGAAAGAGCTGATCGCCCGCACGCTGTAAACCTGCGCCAGCTCGGGCGTGGCTGGCGCTTGCGGCCGCGCCCCAGGCACAGCGTTTGCACACCAACAATAATCGGAGGGGCCGACCTGACCTCTGGCGCAGTGCACGAGGCCGGGACGGGCCAAAGAACCCATCCACTGGAGACATTCAATGACTGCAGCCAACCCCCAGCACTCTGCCCCGATCCCCCATGACGATCCGCCGGCAGGCTTCATACCAATGCCAGCCGTGGGCTTCATGGCCCAGTGCACCGGGCTGTACCACCATCCCGAGCGCCCCATATTGGCCGCCCGCATCCGCCCCGAGCACCTGAACCCGCTGGGCATTGCCCATGGCGGTTATCTGGCCACGCTGGCCGACACGGCATTCGGGCTGGTACTGAAGAGAACAGCCGGTACCGAACTGCCGCCGGCGACGGTCAACCTGTGCATTGACTACCTGGGTGCGGCCCCGCTCGGCGCCTGGCTCGAGGCTCACGTCCAGGTGCACAAGATGGGCCGTACGCTGTATCACGCCAGCCTCGACCTGCTCGATGGCGAACGCCTGGTGGCGCGCGCCAAGGCAACGTTCATCGGCAACGTCTTGGGCAAACGCTGATCACACGGGTGTGTTGTCGGGCAGCTTGAGCGCCAGATCGCGCACCTTGGCAATCGCTTCGTCACGGCCGGTCACGCCCAGCTTGTAGAAGATGTTCTTCATGTGCCACTTCACCGTTTCCGGCGACAGGTTCAGCACGCGGGCGATCTTCTTGTTGGGCAGTGCCTGGGCCACCAGGCTCAGCACGTCGAGCTCGCGGGCACTCAACATTTTCGGGGTGTGCGCATCTTCAGCGTGTTCGCTGCGCGCCTGGGTGGCGCGGGCAATCCCAAGCAACCTTTGGGTGTAGAACGCCAACACAGGATCGAGCACACCCTCGGCCAGCAATGCCTCAAGCCTGTCTGCAACCCCTGGCCAGGCATCCAACAGGCTGCGCACCAGACCAAGCCGATGCCCCTGGCGCAGCGCCTCGACAAAGTGCTCACGGGCCTGCTGCTCCCGCTGGCAGCCTTGCTCACTGATCGCCATCTGCAAGCGCATGGACACTACGCGGCGCCACCGCCGGTCGTTCTGCGAAACCTCGATCAGCCGTTGCAACCGCTCGGCGGCGCCGCTGAAATCCGCGCCATGCAGGCGCCGTTCGCTGGCGGCCCGGCGAGCAATGATCTGAATTTCCAGGGAGGTGCCCAGCCCCTCGTCATGGCGCTGGGCGATCTGCTCGATGCGCTGCAGCACCGCATCGGCCTGCAACTCATTGCCGGTCTGCTGTAACCAGCGCATGCGCACGGTCAATGCGCTGGCCAGCGGTCGGTCCAGTGCATAGCGCGTCGCGTAATGTTCCAGGCGCTCCACCCAGCTCCACGCCTCGGCTTGCCGGCCCGCCAGCCAGTGCGCCTGGGCCAGCGTCTGCAGGGCTTGCAGCACGGTATCGGGCACCGCCACGCGCTCGAGCAGCTTCATCCGTCGCTCCAGCACTTGGCAGGCCGCCTCGAAATCACCTTGTTCATACAAGGCCACACCCAGCAGTGCGGCGGCCATGCTACTGACCACAAGGTAACCCACGCCACGTGCTTCAGCCTCCTCCAGCACCTCGCGATACAGGTGCTCGGCCTGGGTCATGCGGCCTTCCAGGGCCAGGCTCATGCCACTCAGGCATCGACCCAGGAGGCTGCGGCGCGGCGAACCCTGCAGACGCTCGCCTTCTTCGAGAACCGCCCTGGCCTGCTCGAACTCGCCCTTGTACATGTACAGCCAGGACAGCGTATTGCAGCGGCCCGAATAGGCAAAATCATCGGCATCGGCGGGCATGGCCAGCAACTCGGGGAGGATCGCCATCATCGCGGCGGTATCGTCCCGGCACAGGGCCCAGCTGGCTTGCAGTACGGTAAATATATGGCGCTGTGTGCCGTCGAGCCTGGCGTATTGGCTGTGCAGGTGCGTCATGCTCTGGTGCAACGCCTGGAAATCACGGGCGTACAGGTGCAGGTGCGCCATGACCAGTTGCAAGCCGATACGCTCGGCTGCCTGCTCCTGCGGCAAGCCCTGCAGCAGCGTCGCAACCTGACTGAGGTTGCCATTGGCGAGCAGGTCGTTGGCGCAGGCTTCGACAATATCGGCTGCCGCTTCGACATCGCCGGCCTGTACCGCATGACGCACGGCCTCATCGAGATGGCCGTGCTCGCTGAACCAGCCGCGCGCGGTCGCGTGCAGAGCCGGCAACTCGTCGGGCGAGTGAGCCTCGAGATGCGCGCGCAGTACCTTGCCCAACAGCGGGTGCAGGCGGTACCAGGTCTCGTGGTCGTGGCTCTTGACCTGGGTGATGAACAGGTTGTCGCCGTCGAGCCGGGTCAGTTGGGTGAGCATCCCCGCCAGCGCATGGGGCTGGCCGAGCAACGTGGCACACAGCGATGCACAGAAGCGCTCGCAGATCGAAGCACGGGTGAGCAGGCGCAGGTCGTCAGGCGCCAGGCGCACCAATACCTCACGTTCGAAATAACTGGCAAAGCCATCGGCATCGCGTATCTGTACGCGGTCGAAACGGGGCACCTGCTTGGCCTTCAGGTCGATGGCAAACAACTGCAGCCCCGCCACCCAGCCATCGGTGAGCTCATGCAGCACGGCTGCGTCGCGCGCGTCGATGCTGCCCAGGTGCTCGCGCAGAAAACGCTCCGACTCTTCGCGGCTGAAGCGCAGGTCGCGCAGGTCGAACTCACTGACATGACCGCGCGCGCGCAAGCGTGCCATCGGAAACGGCATGGCCATGCGCGAGCCGAACACCAGGTGCAGCTTGGCCGGTGCATAGTCGAGCAACCACTGCAGCGCCTGGACAATTTGCCGGTCTTGCACGTGGTGCAGATCATCGAGCATCAACACCAGATCTCGCGGATGTTGTGCGATGCTTTGCACCAGGGTAATGACCCAATGTTCGACGGCCATTTCGCCGTTGTCGCGGCCGAGCAGGAAGCAGGCATCGCGCACCAGATTCGGGTCTATTTCCGCGAGGCTGGCCTGCAGGCAATGGGAGAAGCGTTGCAGCGCGTTGTCTTCGGCGGCCAGCGACAACCAGGCCACATCGAAATTCAGTGCCATCAACTCCCGGCGCCAGGCCAGCAAGGTGCTGGTCTTGCCACAGCCGGCCGGCCCCTGGATCACCACGCAGCGTTGCCGCCGGGCATCCTGCAAACGCAGCATCAGCCCTTCGCGGGCCACCAGGCGGCGCGCTCCTCGCGGCGGAACGACCTTGGTATCGGCAATGGCCTGATCTCCGTCGGCCGACGGGTCCAGGCCAGCGCCTGTATCAGGAGCTAGCGGCATGATCGGAAACTTCCTGGAAACGGGCAAAACGAAAAACAGCTCGGGACAGTGCCATCCCCGGGCTGTTTTCGACAATGCGGCACAGTGTAAGTCTTTACGTGTCGCTTGCCGACCGTCATTGGTATTGGTCAAGACGGATAAAGTGTTGTTCCCGGCCATTGCGCATTCCCTACTCTGGAGACCCCATCAGGCCTTGGGCAAGCCCTGTGGCCACAACAGCCGTACGGCGTCGCCATCCTCGCGATAGGCGTGGCACGTGCCGATCACCCAGGGGCGCACGGCGACCACGCGCTGGGTACCGCTGGATCTCTGGCGACTGGCCTCTGCCCGGTAGGTCGAAAACACCGTTTGCATCGCCGTGGTTGCCATGCGCTCGAGCAATTCGGTCAGGTGGGTGCACCCCTTTACCCCACCGACGATGGCTTTCATCTTCTGTTTGAAGCCTGCGGTAATCTTCAGCCCCCGCAGGCCGTCATAGGCCGAGCTGATTTCGCCACAGAACCGGCTGGCACCGACGGCCGTGGTGGCCTCGATGTGCTGGATCTGCATGTCGGCGTCGACGGTCATCACCAGGCGCATGTCATGGATCGCACCGCCGCTGGGCACGGTGTGAAATGGCAAGTCGGTCGGCTCGTTGGTCAGGTCCAGCAGACGCCCTTCGATATCGAACAGGCCATCGCTGCGCTGGTAGCCCTTGCAGACGATTTCGCGGGTGTGCAGCAATGTACGGGTAAGCGAATCCGCGGTTGTGGTCGTCATTTGGTGGGCTCCTTCTTTATTTGGCCACTGTAGAAACATGCCGGGTAGACCGGGAGCAGGTGGCCCTGCCCCAGGTCTGGGGGAATCAGTTTTTGCCGTACAACGTGACCACGCAGGCACCGCCCAGGCCGAGGTTGTGCTGCAAACCGTGCTGCAGGCCTTCGACCTGACGCGCACCCGCCGTGCCGCGCAATTGCTGAGTCAGCTCGTAGCATTGCGCCAGGCCCGTGGCGCCCAATGGATGGCCTTTGCACAACAGGCCACCGGACGGGTTGGTCACCACGCGTCCGCCATAGGTGTTGTCGCCGTCGAGGACGAACTTCTCGGCCCCGCCGACCGGGCACAGGCCGAGCGCTTCGTAGGTCAGCAATTCGTTGTGGGCGAAGCAGTCGTGCAGCTCGACCACGCGGATGTCTTGCGGGCCCACGCCGGCTTTTTCGTAAACCGCCCCGGCGGCTCGTTCGGCCATATGGGCGCCGACGAAGCCGATCATTGATTTGGGTTCGAACGATTCCACCGGGTCGGTCACCAGCGACTGGGCGAGGATCGATACGTCAGTGCGCAGGCCATGCTTTTTGGCAAAAGCCGCAGAGCAAATGATGGCAGCGGCTGCGCCACAGGTTGGCGGGCAGGCCATCATGCGGGTCATGACGCCTTCCCACATGAGCTGGTCGTTCATCACCTCATCGGTGGTGACGACCTTCCTGAACAGAGCCAACGGGTTGTTGGCGGCATGGCGGCTGGCCTTGGCGCGGATCGCGGCGAAGGTGCTCATTTGCGTGCCGTACTTGCGCATGTGCTCACGCCCGGCACCGCCGAAAGTGATCAGATTGCGCGGGATGTCGCCTGCATCGCCGCACAATTGGTCCTGGATCGGCAGGTAGTCGCCACGGGGCAGCGGGCGGTCATCGAAGTTGGAGCGAGTCGGCCCGGCGCGCATCTGTTCGAAACCGACCGCCAGGGCGCATTCAACCTGGCCGCTTTCCACGGCGGCACGCGCCAGGTACAAGGCACTGGAGCCGGTGGCGCAGGCATTGTTGACATTGAACACCGGAATGGCCGTGCGCCCCACGCGGTAAAGCACGGCCTGGCCGCAGGTAGTGTCGCCATAGACGTAACCGGCGAACGCCATTTGCACCTTGTCGTAGTCCAGGCCCGCATCGGCCAGTGCCAGGCGCACGGCTTCGGCGCCCATATCGATATAGCTCGGGCTCGCGCCCGGTTTGGTGAACGGGATCATGCCGACACCGGCTACCAGTACTTTTTCACTCATGGATATGTCCTGACTGTTTGACAACATTGATGGATGGAAGGACTCACAGTGCTCGTGCAATGAACTCGTGCAAATGCGTTACGCTGCCGTTCGCGCGCTGACCGTGGAGACTCGACTGCCGGTCGCCGGCCCTGTGCAGGTGCGCGATTTCTTCGATGCACTGGCCCAGGGTTTCACTGGCGTACAAACTGGCAATCGCCGTTTGCTCATTGGATAACGACTGCCGCATGCGCCTTTCCAGGTAATGATCGACCAGCAGGCGCAAGGCGACTGCTCGGATCTTGATCCCGGCCAACGTGCGTCGGATGTCCGCCTGGCCCCACAGCGCATGCCCCGCGCCATCGGGTAGCTGCACCCAGGCAAGGGTCTGCAGCAGCAATTGCTCAAGCTGGCTGGCGGAAAAAATCGCCGACAGCTGGTGTTCCTGGCTCCATACCTCATCGAGGTACTCCTGGCCCCTGCCCGCTTCGCCGAGCAGGTTGCCGACCGGCACGCGCACATTGACCAGGTGCAACTCGGCAGCGGTTGGCTGCTCGGCGTCATGGGACACGCGGTACACACCGGGGCGGTCAAGTTCGACAATGACCAGGCTCAATCCGCCCGCGCCGTCATCCCCTTGTATGTGGCAGGCAAGCAGCACCATGTCGCACTGCATGCCATTGCCGACACAGGCCTTGCTGCCGTTGATAAGGTAGTGCCCACCGTCCCGTACTGCGCGTGTAGGGTCGTTCTCCAATGAGCTGGCGGGCTCGGCAACCGCCAGCGCCAGAATGGTTTCGCCACTGCAGATACCCGGTAGCCAACGCTGACTCTGTACGTCGTCGCCGAGGCTGGCAATACAGGGCGCAAGGGTGTCCGAATGCAGGGACAACGCCCTGTCGCGCACCCCGGCCCGGGCAAACTCTTCGCTGAGGACTGCCGCATGACCGAAATCGCCACCACCACCGAACTGCGCGGGCAGCGTGACGCACAGCAGGCCTTCGCGTCCGGCCTTCAACCAGAGCCGGCGATCGAGGGCGCCGCCGGGCTCCCATTGCGCCCGGCGTGGCAGGTACTCACGCTCGAGAAAACGCCGCACGGCAGTACGGAACATTTCATGATCTTCGCGGTAGATACTGCGTTGGACATCCATCCGGTAACCTTTGGCCACAGCCCGATTGCATAGGGAAACGGGGCGAACCCGCACCCTCGTGTCGATACAATCTTTGCATGAGAGCGGGTTGACCGAGAGCCACCCCCACAGGGGGGGCAGGTATCCAAGAAGCAACGCGTGCACAATAATCGGGGACTGTTCGTCGCACAGGGTGAAGAGGCTCGGATGGACCTGCCACCCAGTCACCCGAATCACGTGGCACTATGCTTCAGGACTAAAATAAGAATGCATTCGACCTGCCCGCGGCCCCAAGCGACAGGTCACAAAAATGGAGGTTTTCAATGCCAACTCATCAGGGCGAGGTTTGCGCCAATAAATCCACCTCCACCAAATTCGCGAGCCCGAAATCGGCCGAGAGTCACTTGCCGCGCTCACGTCTGTTGCACGTGATGGAAAAGGCAGATTCAGCCCGGTTGATCCTGATCCGCGCCGCCGCAGGTTTCGGCAAGACCACGTTGCTGCAGCAATACCGTGAACGCTGCCTGGCCGCCGGCAGACCTGTGCTGTGGATCAACCTGGAACCGGCCGACAACGACTTGCAGCGCTTCATCGGCCTGTTGGCCAACGGCCTGTCGCCATTCCTCCCCTCGCCCCTGGAGGACCGTTCACCCGCTGAGCCGCAAAGCGCCGAAAACCTGCTCGAGCAGATTGCCGACAGCGCACTGCCCTACGCCATCCTGCTCGACGAAGTCGAAACACTCCAGAACCCGGAAGTGCTCGACTTCCTCCAGCATCTGATCGAACAGTTGCCATCGGGCGGCGGCGTCGCGATGGCTTCACGCTCCACGCCAGGTATTGGCCTGGGGCGCATCCGCGCCCGCGGCCAGTTGCTGGAAATCAGGCCAAGCGACCTGCGTTTCACCCCTGAAGAATCGGTCGCGTTCATCCGCGACAAGCGCCAGATACCGCTTCGCGACAACGAACTGGCAACCCTTTACCGCTGCACCGAAGGCTGGATCGCCGGGCTCTACCTGGCGAGCCTGTCGCTCAAGGATCGCGATGATCACGCAGCCTTCATTGCGTCGTTTTCCGGATCGAACCTGGAACTGGCCGAATACCTGACCGAAGACATTCTCACGCGACAAACCGAAGACTGTCGCCTGTTCCTGATGCAAACCAGCATCCTCGAGCAATTCTGCGTGCCCTTGTGTGAGGCGGTGACCGGTCGCAGCGACAGCCGGGCGATGCTCGATCACCTCGACCGGACCAACCTGTTCCTGGTGCCAGTGGACAGCCAACAGCAGTGGTTCCGTTACCACCACTTGTTTGCCAGCTTCCTGCGCCACGCACTGGAACGACTGCATCCGGGCATGGCTAAAGGCTTGCACGAAATTGCCGCACAGTGGTTCTTCACGGCCGAACAACCGATCCCGGCCATCGAGCACTTGTTCAATGCCGGGCTCCTCGACGAGGCCGCCAAGCGCCTGAACCAGCACATGGACACCTTGATCGACAGCGGCCGCACACGCCTGTTGCTGCGTTGGCTGGATCGCATTCCGGAAGACACCCGTGACGCCTATCCGTACATCAACCAGTCCTATGCCTGGTTACTGGCAACCACCACCCGCCTGAAGGACGCGATGCAGGTCGCCGAACGCCTGCATCGCCTTGCCGGGCCGAGCTACGCCTACGTCACCGAGGTCGTGCACTGCCTGCAACTGGGCACCAGCGACCACGCCGAGGAGTGTTGCCGCCTGGGCATCGAATTGCTTGAGCGCATGCCCGCCGATGAAGCGAACCTGTATACGGTGTTGGCCAATTCGGTGGCCATGAACATGGTTGCCAGTGGTCGCTACGATGAAGCTCGCAGCTTGTTGTCCCATGCGCTGCAGCGCGACCCGCGGATCAATTCGAGCTTTCTGCGACACACTTTCAGCGTCAACGAAAGCATTCTCGACTTGATCCAGGGGCGCCTGAGCAATGCGATGGTGCGTGTCCAGAGCACCGTCGACACGCCACGCGGCGCCGGCCAGCGCAAGCCGCACGAAGCCAAGCTGTCATTGGACATTTTCCACGGCCTGTTGCTGTACGAGAGCGCCGCTTTCGACCAAGCGCAGAAATGTCTGTCCCAATGCCTGTTTTTCGCCAAGCAGGTCAGTTCCCCGGAAAACCAGATCGTCACCCACGTACTCACCGCACGCATGGCCTACACAAAGGGTGACCGTACCACCTGGATGCGTTGCCTTGTGGAGTTGGAACACATCGGCCAACAGGTCGGCTCACACCGCGTACAGTGTTCCGCCTGGCTGGAACGGGCGCGGGTGGCGATTCTCGAGCAGCGCCTGGATGCAGCGGCGCAGGCCCTGCACTCGGCCGACCTGAGCGGCGGCTGGGACCGCCCCGGCTTCATCCGTTTCGCCAATGACGTCGATACCCCCACCATCGCCCGCCAACGCCTGCGCATTGCCCAGGGCGAAGGCGCTGCCGCGGTCAAGTGCCTGCGCTCAGCCATCGAGCAGGCGCGGCACTGGCAGCATTATCGTCGCGAGCTGAAACTGCACATCTTGCTGGCCATGGCGCTGGACAGCCTCCAGCAGCCGCAGGATGCCTTCCAGGCGCTCAGTGATGCACTGCGCATGGCCAGCCACGAGGGGTTTTTCGGCACTTTCATCGAGGAGGGCCAACGCCTGACCGGCCTTCTGCAACGCTGGTCGGTGACCGGCAAGCCACGCTGCAAAGAGCTGGGTATCGAGCCCGGTTTCGTGGATGACCTGCTGCAACATCTGGGTGTCAGCGGTGGCGACATGGAGGGCGCGCGCAACGACAACGGCGCCGGCCAGATACTGACCGTGCGCGAGTACCAGATCCTCCAGCTGCTGGCCGCCGGACATCGGAACCGGGACATCGCCGAGAAGGTGTTTCTTTCCGAATTCACGGTCAAGTCGCACCTGCAGAAGATCTACGCCAAGCTCGACGCCAAGGGCCGCACCGAAACCCTGGCCATTGCCCGGGCGTGGGGGTGGATTGCCTGAGACAGGGTGAATCTGTCGCGGCCCCTTGCAGGGCCTCAGGGTAAGGACGACCCCCCTATCGGCAGCGGCTACAAGGGGGGTTATCCATCAGTTCCAGGTTTGTCGGCAGCCTGAGGCCCCTTAGAGGGCCTGCTCCAACTCCGGCACAGCCTCGAACAAATCCGCCACCAAGCCGTAGTCGGCCACCTGGAAGATCGGTGCCTCCTCATCCTTGTTGATCGCAACGATGACCTTCGAGTCCTTCATCCCGGCCAGGTGCTGGATCGCGCCGCTGATACCGACGGCAATATACAGCTGCGGCGCGACGATCTTGCCGGTCTGGCCGACCTGCATGTCGTTGGGCACGAAACCGGCATCCACCGCCGCCCTCGAGGCGCCTACGCCGGCACCGAGCTTGTCAGCCAGGCTATACAGGTGCTTGAAGTTATCGCCGTTCTGCATGCCGCGCCCGCCGGAAACGACGATCTTGGCAGCCGTCAGCTCAGGACGGTCGGACTTGGCCAACGCTTCACTGACGAAGGACGATAGGCCGGCGTCGTGGGCAGCAGCAAGCTGCTCGATATGAGCCGAGCCACCAACGGCTGCAACAGCGTCAAAGCCGGTGGCACGCACGGTGATCACCTTGACCGCAGCGCTCGATTGCACGGTGGCAATGGCGTTACCGGCATAGATCGGGCGCTTGAAGGTGTCGGGCGACTCAACGGTGATGATCTCGGAGATCTGGTCGACGTCCAGCGCAGCCGCAACGCGCGGCAGGATGTTCTTGCCGTTGGCGGTCGCCGGGGCCAGCACGTGGCTGTAAATCACCTGCTGGTCGACGACAATGGCCGTCACCAGGCGCGCGACGTTTTCCGGCAGTTGGTGGGCGTAGGCGGCGTTATCGGCCACCAGCACCTTGGCCACACCAGCAATTTTTGCCGAAGCTTCGGCAACAGCGCCAACGCCGCTGCCTGCGACCAGCACGTGGATATCGCCACCGATCTGCGCAGCTGCTGCCACGGTGTTCAGGGTGGCCGAAGCGACTGCGCCGCCTTCGTGCTCTGCAATAATCAGAATTGCCATCAGATGACCTTCGCCTCGTTCTTCAGTTTCTCGACCAGTTCGGCTACCGACTTGACCTTGATGCCGGCGCTACGGGAGGCCGGTGCTTCGACTTTCAGGGTGGTCACGGTACACGCCGTGTTCACGCCCAGAGCCTGCGGCGTCACAGTGTCCAGCGGCTTCTTCTTGGCCTTCATGATGTTGGGCAAGGATGCGTAGCGTGGCTCGTTCAGGCGCAGGTCGGTGGTGACGATGGCCGGCAGGTTCAGGGCAACGGTCTGCAGGCCGCCGTCGACTTCGCGGGTCACGCGCAGCTTGTCCCCGGTGATTTCCACTTTCGAGGCAAAGGTGCCCTGGGCGTAACCGCTCAGCGCAGCCAGCATCTGACCGGTCTGGTTGTTGTCGCTGTCGATGGCCTGCTTGCCAAGGATCACCAGCTGCGGCTGCTCCTTGTCGACAAGCGCCTTGAGCAGCTTGGCCACGGCCAGGGAACTCAGGTCATCCGCGGCTTCGATGAGGATGGCGCGGTCGGCACCCAGGGCCAGGGCCGTGCGCAGCTGTTCCTGAGCCGTGCTCGGGCCAACGCTGACCACCACGATTTCACTGGCCATGCCCTGCTCTTTCAGACGCACGGCTTCTTCCACGGCGATTTCGCAGAAGGGATTCAGGGCCATTTTGACGTTGGCAAGGTCGACGCCAGAATTGTCCGCTTTGACGCGAACCTTGACGTTGAAGTCGACCACGCGCTTGATCGCTACGAGGACTTTCATTGGAAAACTCCGAAAACCCCGGGCGCGAAGCCCGGGTAAGTGAGTGACTAAAACTGATCAGTTCGCCACCGGGGTCGCTGCGGGTTTCTGCAAGCCCATCAGTGCTTTTTTCACCGCCAGGCTCTGGTAGTTGATGTTGCCGACGTTGAGGCTCACACCTTCCTGGAACGGGTACTGCGACAGGCTGGCAAGGAAGGACTTGACCTTGGCCTGCACCGGCACGAACAGCCAGATCTGGTCGGCGGCCCAACGCTTGGACATGGGGGCTTCCTGGCGAGCGGTCTGAAATGGGTCGGCCAGCAGGTTGGTGATGATCGGGGCGTTGGTGACCTTGCGTGATGCGCCACCAAAATCACCGTCCATGGAGGCGAAACTGACCCGCCACTCCTTCCAGCGGATTGCATCCAGGTCGCCACCCATGCTGAAGTACAAGTACTCCTCGCGTGGGCTGCTCTTCTCTTCACCCTTGAAAAACGGCAAGAAGTTGTAGCCGTCCAGGTGCACGCGGAACTGCTTGCCGTTGCGCTTGGTGCCACCTGCCATGTCGGCCACCAGATTCGCGTCGCCGGCCGCGGCGGCCAGGGTCGGCATCCAGTCGTTGTGGGCGATCAGGTTATTGAAGTGCGCCCCCGGCTGGATGACCTTCGGCCACTTCACTAAAAGCGGCACGCGGTGGCCGCCTTCATTGGAGGTGCCTTTCTCGCCGTTGAAAGGCGAAGTGCCGCCGTCGGGCCAACTGAATTTCTGGGCGCCGTTATCGGAGGTGTAGATGATGATGGTGTTGTCGGCGATTCCCAGATCATCCAGCTTCTTCAGCAGTTGGCCCACATGACCGTCGTGCTCGACCATGCCGTCTGGATACAGGCCAACCCCCGTCTTGCCATCGGACTCTTCCTTCAGGTGGGTCCAGATGTGCATGCGCGTACTGTTGAACCAGACGAAGAAGGGTTTGTCGGCCTTGTGCGCCTTGTCGATGAAGTTCCCGGTGGCCTGCACCAGTTCGTCGTCGATGGTTTCCATGCGCTTGCGCGTCAGGGGGCCGGTGTCTTCGATCTTGCCGTCGGCATAAGAGTGAATGACGCCGCGTGGACCGTACTGTTTACGGAACGCAGGATCTTTGGGGTAGTGATAGGTTTCCGGCTCCTCCTCGGCATTCATGTGGTACAGGTTGCCGAAGAACTCGTCGAAACCGTGGTTGGTCGGCAGGTGCTTGTCGCGGTCGCCCAAGTGGTTCTTGCCGAACTGGCCGGTGGTGTAGCCCTGCTGCTTCATCACATCGCCCAGAGTCGGCGCCCAGTCCGGGATGCCGTGCTCGGAGCCGGGCATGCCTACGGTCAACAGCCCGGTGCGAAACGGATGCTGGCCCAGCACAAATGCCGAACGCCCGGCAGTGCAGGACTGCTCGGCATAGGCGTGGGTGAACAATGCACCTTCCTTGGCGATCCGGTCGATGTTAGGGGTTTCATAGCCCATCATGCCCTGGTTGTAGGCACTGACGTTGAACATGCCAATGTCATCGCCGAAGATCACCAGGACATTCGGTTTATCGGCGGCTTGTGCGCCGAACGAAGCTGCCAGTATGGCGAGCGCAGTTAGCCATTTCCCGAAGCGGGTCATGTTTTGAGTCTCCTTGTTATTGTTGAATCTGGGGCAGTATTCCAATTTGCCCTTCACACCAGCCCTCTCCCTTCAGGGGGGAGGGCTGGTGTGAAGGGCTACAGCATTTGTTTCAGGCACCCGAGAGGGGTGGTTTCACGCCACGTCCATCAACTCGCTGAACGCCAGCAAATGATGATCGTCGTCGCCAAACTGCCGCGCGACCATCAGCAAGTGCTTGGCATGGTGCGACAGCACGTATTCCCAGGTCAGGCCGATACCGCCGTGCAACTGGATGCCCTGGTCGGCGATGAAGCGCGCCGCGCGGCACACGATGAACTTGGCAGCGGCCAGGGTGCGGCTGCGCTCGGCGCTGTCGGGCTGGTCGGCCATGCAGGCGGCGAGCATGGCCATGGAGGTGGCCTGGTCCAGTTCAATGTACATGTCGACCATGCGGTGCTGCAGGACCTGGAACTTGCCGATCACCTGGCCGAATTGCTTGCGGGTTTTCAGGTAGTCCAGGGTCAGCTCGCAGGTTGCCTTCATGCTGCCGACAGCTTCGGCGCACTGTGCTGCGATGGCGCGGCCTTGCTGGTAGCGCAACGCACCCAGGGCCTCGCCGTCCTTGCCCACCAATGTGGCACTGCTGACGAAGACGTTTTCCAGGAACAGGTCGCAAGCCCGGCGGCCGTCCATGGTCGGGTACTGGCGCAGGTTGACTCCCGGGCTTTTCGGATCGAGCAGGAACAGGCTGATGCCCGTTTCGTCGCGGCTATCGCCAGCAACGCGCGCCGAAACCAGGATCAAATCGGCGCTCTGCCCACCGACCACCATCGCTTTTCGGCCGTTGAGCCGCCAACCGCCCTGCACCGGCTCTGCGCAGGTCTGCACGTCGTGCAGCTGGTAGTGGCTCTGCGGTTCGTCGACAGCCACGGCCAGTTGCAGCACCGCGCCGGCCACCTGGGGCAGCAGTTCGCTTTTCTGTTCCTGGCTACCGAGTTGGGCTAACAGGCCACCGCCCAGAATCACCGAATGCAGGTACGGTTCCAGGCACAAGCCCTGGCCCAGCTCCTGGGCAACCAACATGACGTCTACGCCATCACCGCCGAAGCCGCCGTAGGCCTCATCGAACGGCACCGAGGTCAGGCCCAGCTCACCCAATTGCTGCCAGAATTCGAAACTGAAGCCCCGAGCGCTGTGCAGAAACTGCTCGCGCTGCTCAAAGCCATAGCTGTTGCGCACCAGACGGGCGGCGGTGTCTTGCAGCATCTGCTGCTCTTCGCTCAATTTGAAGTTCATGACCTGCCCCTTACAGTTCGAGAATCATCTTGGCGATGATGTTCTTCTGGATTTCGTTGGACCCGCCGTAGACCGAGGCTTTGCGCATTTCCAGGTACTGACAGGTCGACGTGGTGCTGTAATCGTTATGCAGCAACTCCCCGTCATGTTCATGACCCAGTTCATCCTTGAGCAATGGTACGGCATACCCCCCCACGGCCTTGCTCTGCAGGTAGCTGATGGCCTGGCGGATCTCGGTGCCCTTGATCTTCAGAATCGAGCTTTCCGAACCCGGTACACCGCCATCGCGGGCCGCTGCCAGGATGCGCATGTTGCTCATGTCGATCCCCATCAATTGCATTTCGACTTCGGCGATCTGCGCCCGAAAGTGCGGGTCTTCGATCAGCGGTTTACCGTTGCGCAGCTCGATGCTGGCGGTTTTCTTGAGGCGTGCGAGCATGGCCTTCGCCATCCCGATGCCGGCAATGGTGGTGCGTTCATGGGTCAGCAGGTACTTGGCGCAGGTCCAGCCTTCGTGCTCGCGACCGACCAGGTTGTGTACCGGCACGCGCACGTTGTCGAGGAACACTTCGTTGACATAATGAGCACCCTCCAGGGTGATGATCGGCCGCACGGTGATACCGGGCGTCTTCATATCAATCAACAGGAAAGAGATTCCGCGCTGAGCCTGCGCCTCGTTATCGGTGCGCACCAGGCAAAACATCCAGTCGGCGTAGTGGCCGGTGGACGTCCAGGTTTTCTGGCCATTGACCACGTAGTGATCGCCTTCGCGCACCGCACGGGTCTTCAGGCTGGCAAGGTCAGAACCTGCGCCTGGCTCGGAGTAACCCTGGCACCACCAGTCTTCGCTGTTGAGAATGCGCGGCAGGAAATGCGCCTTCTGTTCGGGCGTACCGAACTTGATGATGACAGGCCCCACCATGTTGATCCCGAAAGGTACGATCCGGGGTGCGCCGGAGTGCGCGTACTCTTCGTCGAAGATGTGCTTGTGCACGACGCTCCAGCCTGTGCCGCCGTACTCCACCGGCCAGCTTGCCGCCAGCCAGCCCTTATCGTTGAGCGTGTGCATCCAGGCGACGTGATCAGCCTTGGTTATGGACTTGCCGTGAATGCCTCTGGCGGCCACATGAGCCGGCAGTTTTTCCTTCAGAAAGGCACGAACCGCTTCGCGAAATTCGCTTTCTTCGGGACTGAAATGGATATCCATCTGATACCTCGATATTGATCAACCCGCGTGTGACGGGTTGCTTTGCTCGCAAGGTTTGGGGGGCGATCACGGCCACCGCAGGCCGGGGCACTGCGGCGGCAGGTCATCACTGGTCGAAAACAATGACCGAACGAGCCAGTTCACCACGGCGCAGTTCGTCGAAGGCTTCGTTGATTTGCGCAAGCTTGATGCGCTGGGAGATCATCTCGTCGAGCTTGAGGCGACCTTGCATGTAAAAGTCGGTGAGGCGCGGCAGGTCCACCGGGAAGCGGTTCGAGCCCATGAACGAACCCTGGATGCGGCGCTCGTGCATCAACAACAACGGGTCGATATCCAGCTTCACACCGGGCTTGATCATGCCGATGATGGTGGCGCAGCCACCGCGGGCGAGCATGCTGAAGGCCTGTTCGGCGGTCTGTTTCAGGCCGATGCACTCGAAGGAATGGTGCACACCGCCACGGATCAGCTCTTGCACCTGCTGCACCGGGTCGCCGTTCTTCGGGTTGATCACATCGGTAGCGCCGAACTGCTTGGCCAGCTCCAGCTTGGAGTCGAACATGTCGATGGCGATGATGCGCCCGGCACCGGCCAGTGCCGCACCATTGATGGTGGCAAGGCCAATACCGCCGCAACCGATCACGGCGACCGTTTCGCCGGGGCGAACCTTGGCCGTATTGAACACCGCGCCAGTGCCGGTGGTGACCGCACAACCCAGCAGTGCTGCACGGTCCAGGGGCATGTCGCGGCGGATGGCGACCAGCGCGTTTTCGTGCACCAACATCTGCTCGGCGTAAGCTGACAGGTTGATGAACTGCGGCATGGGCTTCTGCACATAGGTCAGGCGCGACTCTTCATTCGCGCCACGCTTGGTGTCAGACGAGACGCACAGCGACAGGTGACCGGTGACGCAGTGTTCGCAATGACCGCAGTAGGCCGACAGGCAGGTCACCACATGATCACCCGGCTTGACCGTGCGCACCAGTTCACCCACCTGCTCGACAATACCGGAGGCTTCGTGGCCCAGTACCACCGGTGCCGGATACGGATAGTGACCGTCGACGAAGTGCAGGTCGGAATGACAGACGCCAACGGCGACGGTACGCACCAGAACTTCACGCGGGCCAGGCTTGCTGATGCCGACTTCTTCAATGGTCAGTGGCGAGCCCGGTGTGTGGAATACGGCAGCTTTCATGTTTTTGTTCTCTTATTTTTAGAAGCAGGCAAGCATGGTGGGCAACTCCGCCATGCCGGGAGAAACTCAACGCTTGATCAGCGAACCGACGAGCTGGCGCACCTGGTCGCTGTAGGGCGGGCGCATCAAGTCCGGTGCGTCCGCCGCACGCATGACGGCCTTGGCATGACTGAAAGTGCGGAAACCGTCGAAACCGTGGTAGGCGCCCATGCCGCTGGCACCGACCCCGCCGAACGGCAAGGTCTCGATACCGGCATGACGCAGCACGTCATTGAGGCACACGCCGCCCGAGGTGGTGCGCTTGAGCACGAAAGCTTCTTCGTCGGCGTTGTTGCCGAAGTAGTACAGGCCCAGCGGGCGCGGGTGGCTATTGATATAGGCGACCACTTCCTGGATGTCGCTGTACGATTTGATCGGCAGCAGTGGGCCGAAGATCTCGTCCTGCATGACCTTGAGCGAGTCGCCCGGGTTGTCGAGCAGGGTCGGTACGATCTTGTGGTGCGCCTGAGCGGCGAAATCCTCACCGGCCGGGTTCAATTCGATCAGCTCGACACCGGCCGCACGCGCTTCGGCCAGGTAGCCCTGCAGGCGCTCGTAGTGACGGGCATTGATGACCGAGGTGTAGTCCGGGTTGTCCTTGAGGGTCGGGAACAGCTTGGCGACCGTGGCCTTGGCGGCAGCAACGAACTCGGCCAATCGCTCCTCGGGCACGAACACATAGTCCGGTGCCAGGCAGATCTGCCCGGCATTGTGCAGCTTGCCGGTGATGATCTTGATTACCGCGGCCTCAAGGTCGGCGGAGCGAGAGATGATAGTCGGCGACTTGCCGCCCAGTTCCAGGGTCACCGGCACCAGGTTTTCGGCAGCCGCGCGCATCACATGCTTGCCAATGCTGGTGGCGCCGGTGAACAGCAGATGGTCGAACGGCTGACTGCAAAACACCTGACCGACATCCGAGCCACCCGTGATGATTGCCACTTCATCTTCGGCATACACGGTACGGAAAATACGCGCGATCAACGCGGCGGTTTGCGGGGTGAACTCCGAGACCTTGATCATCACCCGGTTGCCCGCTGCCAATGCACCGGCCAGGCCGTTGAAAATCAGGTTGCCGGGGAAGTTCCAGGCAGTGAGGATGCCCACCACGCCCAGCGGCTGGTACTGCACCCAGGCTTCGCCGCGGTCGGTATGGCGCTGTTCGTCACGCATCCATTCGGCGACGTTGGCCTTGGCGCTTTTCATTGCCGCAAGAGGGCTCAGCACGTCGAACAGGCGCGAGAAATCATGGCTGCGATGACCGAAGTCGGCCGCCAGAGCCGCCACGATCTGCTCTTGATAATCGACCAGCAGACCGATAGCGCGGTCGATCAGTTCGCAGCGCTGTTCGGCCGTCCAGGGTTCGTTGGCCAGGCAAGCGGCACGCTGTTTTTCCAGAATGACGCGAACATTGGCAGCACTCAGGTTTTCATTGGCACTCATGCGGTTTGGTTATCCATACAATGGGTCGGTTCGGGAGCTTTCAATCCCGTGGCGGGCCGTTACACTCAAGGGCTCGAACCGCGACTCGGGTTTGGCTCATGACGTCCGATACTAGAAAGGGCGACACCGACCCGACGACGACCAAAGGTAGGATGCATGGAAGGTTTTCAACGTAGTTCCAACGAACCAACACAGGGAGTAAGGCCGCCTATGCGCCCGGGTAAGTTCCTGGTGCCGGCGAGCATGACCGGCCAATTGGAACGCACTGCCCTGCTTGCCCGGTTCGAACAAAGCGAAGGCATGCAGTTGATTCTGATCAATGCCTGCGCAGGCTATGGCAAGACCGTCGTGCTGCAGCAGTACCGCGAGCGCTGCCTGGCCGAGGAACGCCGGGTGTTGTGGTGCAATCTGGATGACGCGGACAACGACCTGCCGCGCCTGGTCAGCATTCTGCACAGCGGCCTGCGCGATATCGGCCTGATCAACGACACCTGCCAGCCAGCCCCCGCCCAAATGGAGCAGGCGCTGCTCGAATGCATCGCCACCAGCAACGTGGCATTCGCCCTTCTGCTGGACGAGTTCGAAGCGATCCACAATCCGCAGGTATTGGAGTTTTTCCAGCAACTGCTCCAGACGCTGCCCGCCAACGGCACCCTGGCCATTGCATCGCGCACCACGCCGCCGCTCAATCTTGGCCGGTTACGCGCGCGCGGGCAACTGCTCGAAATCGGCACCGACGCCCTGCGCTTGAGCCTGGATGAAGCCACTCAGTACATCACCCACTGCCGCCAACTGGCCCTTGGCAGCGATGATATGGCCAAACTGTACGAGCGCACTGAAGGCTGGATCACCGGGATCTTCCTGGCCACGCTGTCCTTGCAATGGCACAGCGACCCGGCAACCTTCATTGAATCGTTCAGCGGCGCCAACCCGGCACTGGCGGAGTATTTCGCCGAAGACGTGTTCGTCAGGCAGCCCGAGCCGTACTGCCAATTCCTGTTGCAAACCAGTGTGCTGCCACAGTTTTGCCCCTCCTTGTGCGATGCTGTCGGTGCCCGCAGCGACAGCAAAGCGATGATCGAGGCCCTGGAGCGGGCCAACCTGTTCATTGTCGCCACAGACGAAGAGCGGCAAAGGTTCCGCTATCATCCCCTGTTCGCCGAGTTCCTGCAGCATAGCCTGGAGCAACAGCAGCCGAACGCAGCGGCACAATTGAACCTCAATGCTGCAAAGTGGTATTTCGCCGCTGATCGGTCAGTCGATGCGCTGGAGCACCTGTTTGCCGCCCACGACCTCGATGAGGCCGCCACTCAACTGATCCTGCACGTCGATAGCCTGGTGGAAAGTGGCCATGCCAGCCTGATGATGCGCTGGCTGTCGCGAATCCCTAACGACATTCGTGAAACCCATCCTGACCTGGGTATCGCCTATGCCTGGGCGCTGCTCCATGCGCGCCGTTACAAGGAAGCGCTGCTCATTCTGGAAAGCCTGGCAGTCACGCGCCAACCCTCCCCTATTCACAGCTTGTTGCTGTTGCTCAATGACCGCGTCGAGGAAGCTCTGGCGTCCAGCCGCGAACTCTTGCAGCGGCTCCCCCACGACACGCGGCCTTACCGGATCACTGCAATTGTGCTCATCTGCAGCCTGCTTTATAGCGGCCGCTATGACGAAGCCCGGCACATGCTGGCCAGCGATGCAGTACGTGAAGCTCAGGCTGACTCGCCCTACCTGCGTGACTTGAGCGACAGCCTGGAAGCCATCCTGGACATTACCCAGGGCCAGCTCGACAGTGGCCTGAGCCGCCTGATGGCCGCCAGCCGTCGCAGTCGCGAGCAGTTGGCTGGCGCACCGCCAGAGGGCTTCCCGCTACTGCAGGCCACTCTCTGCCTGGTCATGTACGAAACGGACGCGCTGGAGCAGGCACAGCAACGACTCATCGAAATGCTCCCCTATGCCAGGAAGCATGCGGCATCGGACTCGCTCATCACCACCCATATCCTGCTGGCACGCATCGCCTACCTGAACGACGACCGGCCTGGATGGATGCGCTACCTGGCCGATCTCGACCAGTTGGGTCGGGTCGCCGGCTCCACGCGTACCCTCTGCTCCACCTGGCTGGAACGCGCGCGCGTCGCCACCCTGGAAAACCGTTTCGACACCGCTGACCACGCGATGCGTTCGGCCGAACAACTGAGCGACTGGGAGCGGCCGGGCATACTGCTGACCGCCAACGATGTCGACACCCCTTTCATCGCGCGGCAGCGCCTGTGCATCGCCCAGGGCGTCGGCAATCCCGACGAACTGCTGCGCGCCATGGAAGAAGCACTGCAGCGGCATCAGCACCGCCGCGCGCTCAAACTGCGCCTGCTGCTGGCATTGGCGCTCGACTGCGCAAAACGTCACAAGGAAGCCCTCGAGCACCTGACCCTGGCCTTGCGCGTGGCCAGCCATGTCGGTTTCATCCGTACCTTTCTCGACGAGGGCGCGCCGCTGAATGCGTTGTTGGAGCGCTGGTCAGTCACCTTCCACGGCCAGGAAAATGCCTTGGGCATCCAGGCCCGTTTCGTTGCCCATTTACTGCAGCGCAACCGTGCCCATACAGAAATCGAAGCGAAAAGCGAAGACGCCTCGCAGGTCAACCTTTCCGCCCGCGAACTACAGGTACTGCGGCTGTTGGCACTGGGATACCGCAATCGCGAAATCGCCGAGAAAATGTTTCTCTCGGAACTGACCGTGAAATCCCATTTACGCAAGATCAACACCAAGCTCGGCGCTGGCGGGCGCACCGAGGCGGTGTCGATCGCCAGAACCAGAGGCTTGCTCGACTGAGGCAGGCTTTGTACCACGCCTGCCTCAGGCTGACGGCACGGCGGCCATGGCATGCCCGATGAAGTCGAGCAGTTGCTTGTGCAGGGCCGCCAAGTCGATACCCGCCGGGTCCAACAGGAACTGCAGCATCGCCCCGCGCATGGCGCCGAGGATCAGCATGGCACCGGGCAGCGGTTGCACACTCGCACGGATCTCGCCGTTGGCGATGCCACAGCGGATGTGCTGCGCCAGGTGCTGCTGCACCGAGCGGTTGTATTCGGCGAGTATCTGCGCGGTTTCCGAGTCTTGCGTCACCGCTTCAGACATCAATGCCAGCAGCGCACGGGTATTGATCCAGTCGCCATCGTTACGCCCCAAGTAGACGCTGACAAAACCCTTGAGCGCATCCATGCCGGGGCGCCATTTGGGCGATTCGACCTGCACCAGGGTCATGAAGCTGGCATTGACGAAGCCCGCCAGGGCCCGCAACAGCCCGGCCTTGTTGCCGAAATGGTGGGTGGCCAGGCCGCGACTGTAACCCGCCTCCTCACCTACCTCGGACAGAGTCATGCCGACCCAGCCTTTGCGCGCGACAATCTGCCGTGCCGCCAATAACAGCCGTTGCTCAGCCTCGCCGCGACGCTCCGCCTGGGTGCGGCGC
Source organism: Pseudomonas fluorescens (assembly GCF_902497995.1). Classification (GTDB taxonomy): domain Bacteria; phylum Pseudomonadota; class Gammaproteobacteria; order Pseudomonadales; family Pseudomonadaceae; genus Aquipseudomonas; species Aquipseudomonas fluorescens_BK. Next base: position 108,751 of record NZ_CABVII010000022.1, read on the forward strand.
GACATGGGCTGGTCGGTTTTTTCAGCGGGTTCCATTGGGCAATTCCTTACTCACCTGTACTTACTCACCTGTAAAAGCGGGGGTGCGCCGCTCGGCCATGGCACGGGTGCCCTCGGCAAAGTCGGCGCTGACGATCTGCCATTCCTGCTCGCCAGCTTCGCGGTCGATAATCCGGTCGACGGCATCGGCCAGGCCCATGCGCAAGGTTTCACGGCTCGACATCACGGCCTTGGGTGCCGAAGCGGCGATTTCCTCGGCCAGCTCACGCGCAACCTGACGCTCCAACCCTGGTTCGGCCAGCACATCGGCCAGACCGATGCGCACGGCCTCACGACCGTCGATACGCCGGCCGGTGGCAATCAGCAACGAGGCCATCTGCGGGCCAACCACACGCGGCAGGGTAACCGAAATCCCGAAGCCCTGATGAATACCCAGGCGGTTGAAGTTGGCCGAGAAACGCGCTTTCTCGCTGGTCACCCGGAAGTCGCCGACCAATGCCAGACCCAGGCCGCCACCGATCGCGGCGCCCTCGACCACGCAAATCAGCGGTTTGCGGGTGCGGAACAGGCGCACGGCCGACTTGTAGACGCGACGTGGGTACTGCGGATCACGCTGATCGGCACCGGAGAAATCGGCACCGGCGCAGAACACCTTGCCTTCAGCCTGAAGGATGACCACCCGGCACTCGGGCAACTGATCGAGGTGGTCGAGGGTGTCGGCCAGGTCCTTGATCAGCTCGGCGTCGAAGAAGTTCAGCGGCGGGCGGTGGAAACTCAAGGTCGCGACGTGCCCTTCCAGGTCCAGGGTAAGGCCTCGGCCAGGGATATACCAGCAGCCTGGCCTTCGACGTGGCCGTGGCCAAGGTTTGCACGGGTGAAGCTGCCACCCTGGCCACCTCGGTTGCACACCAGGTGCACGGTGCCATCGGCTTTACCCACGAGCACACCCTGCATTTCGCCACCCGGCGCCTGTGGTCCTGGCGCGAAGAGTTCGGCAGCGATGCTCAGTGGGCCGAGGTGCTTGGCCAGGCAGCGATCGCTGCCGGCAGCGAGGGCTTTTGGGCAGGGCTGACAGCACGCAAGCTCTGACGATCGTGGCCATATGCACGAATGCCGCCGATACCGATGTCCGGCGGCGACACAGATCAGGAGTCGAAGCGGCTCAGCGAAGCGTACTGATCACAGCGCGATTCAGTCGCAGACTAACACCCGGCGCGCTCGGTTCAAGACCGGCGCGTCGACCATCTGCCCATCCACCTCGAACGCCGCCGCGCCGCAGGCCGAGGCAGCCACGACCCGTTGCGCCCAGGCCTTTTCCTCGGTGCTGGGGGCCATGGCGGCATGCAGCACCGCCACCTGGCGCGGATGAATGCACAAGGCGCCGCCCATGCCCATGTCACGACCACGGCGCATGGCGGCGGCCAGGCCCTGGTCGTCCGTGAACGCGGGGTAGACGCTGTCCAGCGGCGGCGCAAGAGCGTTGACCCGCGTATGCAGCAGCAAGGCGAAACGCACCTGGTCGAACACGGCGTCGCTGCCAGCGCTTTGTGCGTCAAACCCCAGATCCAGCGCCAGGTCGAGGGCACCGAACGTCAGGCGCTCGACCCCACTGCAAGCCGCGATGTGTTCGAGCGACAGCATGCCTCGGGCACTTTCGATAATCGGCCACACCGGCTTGCCGCTGGCCTCGCAGTGAATCACTTGCGCTGCCGATTCCGCCTTGGGCAGCAGGATCCCGACCACGCCCGCCTGCTCGCGGCACAGCTGCAGATCGGCCTCGTGTTCGCGGTGCCCGGCGGCGTTGACCCGCACCCGCAGGCGGACAGCCGGATGCTGCGCGAGAAAGGCCGCCAGGTGCGTGCGGGCCATCGCCTTGTCCTGGTCCGCCACAGCATCCTCGAAATCGACGATCACCCCATCGGTACCACTGGCCAAGGCCTTGGCAAAGCGTTCCGGGCGGTTGCCCGGCACGAACAAGGCCGAACGCATCAAGTCATGCACGCCCTGGGTCATGGTTGCAGCCCCTCGATGACACCGGTTTCGCTCATGTGCTGGATCTGCACGGCGCTGTAACCCAGCTCCGCCAACAGGCTTTTGCTGTGTTCGCCCAGGCCCGGTACTGCCGCGATCCTTGGGCTGAAGGCGCTGCTGCTGGCCGGTGGCAGCAACGTCGGTAGCGTGCCGACGGGGCTTGTCACTTCCGTCCAGCGTTGCCGCGCCTTGAGCTGCGGATGCGCCCACACCGCCGCCATGTCGTTGACCTGGGCATTGGCGATCTGCGCGGCGTCAAGTCGCTCGATGACCCTTGCAAGGCCCAACTGTGCAAACACCTCGACAATGATCTCGCGCAAAGCCTGACGGTTGTCCGAGCGCTTGAAGTTCGCGCAAAAGCGCTCATCGCCTTTCAATTCGGGGCGCTGCAGGACCTTGTCGCAGAACATCGCCCATTCGCGTTCGTTCTGCAGCCCCAGCATGACCGTGCCCTCTTCCCCGGCGGGAAACGGACCGTAGGGGTAGATCGTGGCGTGGGACGCGCCGGTACGTGGCGGTGGCGTGGCGTCCTCGAAGGCGTAATACATCGGGAAGCCCATCCACTCCACCAGGCTTTCGAGCATGGAGACATCGATCCGACTGCCCTGGCCGGTCTTGCCGCGCAGCAACAGCGCCGAAAGAATACCGGTGTAGGCGTACATCCCGGCAGAGATATCGGCAATGGAACAACCCGCCTTGGCCATCCCCTCCTCGGCGGCATCGCCGGTCACCGAGAGAAAACCGCTTTCGCTCTGAATCAACAGATCGTAGGCCTTCTTGTCCTGATAAGTGCCACCTTCGCCATAGCCGGAAATATCGCAGACGATCAGCCGTGGAAAACGCTCGTGCAGCGCCTCAAACGACAGCCCCATGCGCGCCGCTGCGCCCGGTGCGCCCGGTGCGAGGTTCTGCACCAGCACGTCGGCCTGCTGCAACAGCTTGTCGAGCACTTGCTCGGCTTCTGCCTGCTTGAGGTCCAGTGCCAGGCTTTCCTTGGAGCGGTTGGTCCAGACGAAATGCGACGCCATGCCCCGCACCCGTTGGTCATAACCCCGGGCAAAATCACCGGAGCCCGGGCGCTCGACTTTGATCACCCGCGCACCGAGGTCGGCCAGTTGGCGCGTACAGAATGGCGCGGCAATCGCGTGTTCCAGGCTGACCACGGTGATGCCATCGAGTGGGCGTGGGTTCAAGGGATCAGCACGCATCGCCACACTCCATCAAGCCATTGAGGTCGGCCGCATCGCGCAGCGCCCAGACGCGGCCAATCAGCACCCCGGCCCGGTCGCTGTCCAGCGCACCGGCAAAGGCCAGCAAACGGCGGAACTTGTCTTCGAGCTCTGCACGAGACAGGCTGTTGTCGGGGTCACCCTTGGGCGAATCAATGGCCGCCTTGAACAGGCGACTGTCGAGGGTTTGCACCTCGACCCGGCCCAGCCAGCGCTGCGGATAGGCGCCATCGACCTCGGCATTGAGCTGCATCGAGACCTTGTCGCGAAAGGTGCTGACACGCGAATCGGTCAACGCCAGTTGGTGAAACTCGGGAAGTCCCGCCTTGCCATGCACGGCGATCAGGCCGAGCACGGTGCCCATGGAAAACTTCGCCTGGTGCACACTCTGCGGCACGGTGACCCGCCCCAGCACGTCGATGGCACCCTGGTGTACGCGGGTTACCACGCTGGCGATCTGGTCATGCTGCAGTTGCTCGCGCTGCATCAACGCCAACAAGGCATCGGCAGCAGGATGGGTATGGCGGCACGAGGCGTGGAACTTGAACGACGTCTCCAGTAATGCCCAACGGCTGCCGAGGCGGTCGGACAGGCACGGCGGCCGCGCATCGCTGGACATGCCCGCAGCCATGCCCTGCTCGCCTTCGAGGATGTTGCGCGCACCGGTCAGGCCATCGGCGGTCAGGTAGGCCGCCAACAGGCCATCGGCGGCGGCCTTGGCGGTATGCAGTTGCTTGGAGTCCGCTGCGTCACGCAGGAACTCCCACAGCCCGGCGGCCTGGGTACCGGCGCTGCCGAGCAGGTTGATGAACGCTTCTTCATCGAAGTTCATCAGCTTGCCGACCGCCACCGCGGCGGCCAGGGTGCCGACGGTCGCGGTGGTGTGGAATAGGCGGTAATGCGAGCGGCCGAGGAACTCGCCAATGCGAATACCGGCCTCGTAGCCGGCCACCGAGGCCAGCAGCAGTTCCCGGCCGGACTTGCCCAGGTCCTGCGCCGCGGCAAGCACGGCGGGAAACACCACCGTTGCCGGGTGCAGCACGGAACTGTTGTGCAGGTCGTCTTGCTCCACCAAATGTGACGAAGCGGCATTGACCAGTGCGGCAAAATACGCCGACGTATGCTGGCCGTTGACCAGGATGATCGACGGGCCGGCGGTCGGCCCCATTTTCGCCGCGTAGCGCTCGAACAGCGGGATCGGATGCGCGCCCTGGCTGGCCAGGGCCGAGCCCAGCCAGTCGAGGAACAGGTCCTCGGTTCGCGCCAGTACGTCTTGTGGCAGATCGGTGTAATCCAGGCGGGCCAGGAACGCGGCGAGTGTGCGGGTATGACTCATGGTTCGGCCCCTTAGAAGCTGCGCGGCAGCTCGAGCAGATGCTCGGCCACGTAGGACAGGATCAGGTTGGTGGAAATCGGTGCGACCTGGTACAGGCGCGTTTCACGAAATTTGCGCTCGACGTCGTATTCGCAGGCGAAACCGAAACCGCCATGGGTTTGCAGGCAGGCGTTGGCCGCTTCCCAGGAGGCTTTGGCGGCCAGCAGTTTCGCCATGTTGGCACTCGCCCCGGCATTGATCCCGGCATCGTACTGCTCACAGGCGCGCCAGCGCATCAGGTCCGCCGCCTCGATCTCGATATGAGCCTCGGCAATCGGGAACTGCACGCCCTGGTTCTGGCCGATGGGGCGGCCGAACACCACGCGGTCACGGGCATAGGCGCTGGCCTTTTCGATAAACCAGCGACCATCACCGATGCATTCGGCGGCGATCAGGGTGCGCTCGGCGTTGAGGCCATCGAGGATGTACTTGAAGCCCTTGCCCTCCTCACCGATCAGGCTGTCGGCAGGGATTTCCAGGTTGTCGAAGAACAGCTCGTTGGTCTCGTGGTTGACCATGTTCGCAATCGGTTGCACGGTCAGCCCGTTGCCGATGGCTTCGCGCAGGTCGACGAGGAAAATCGACATACCTTCGGACTTTTTCTTCACTTGATCGAGCGGCGTGGTGCGGGCCAGCAGGATCATCAGGTCCGAATGCTGAATGCGCGAAATCCACACCTTCTGCCCGTTGATCACGTACTTGTCGCCCTTGCGCACGGCCGTGGTCTTGATCTTGGTGGTGTCGGTGCCGGTGGTGGGCTCGGTGACACCCATCGATTGCAGGCGCAGTTCGCCGCTGGCCAGCTTGGGCAAGTAGTAGCTTTTCTGCGCTTCGCTGCCGTTACGCAGCAAGGTGAACATGTTGTACATCTGCCCGTGGACGGTGCCGGAGTTACCACCGCAGCGGTTCACTTCTTCAAGGATGACCGACGCCTCGGCCAACCCCAGACCCGAACCGCCGTACTGCACCGGGATCATCGCGGCCAGCCAGCCGGCGTTGGTCAACGCCTCGACAAAGGCTTCGGGGAAGCCCTTTTGCTCGTCGATCCCGCGCCAGTAAGCGGCATCGAACTCGGCGCACAATGCGCGCACGCCTTCACGGATGGCATTGAGTTCTTCACTGTTGGGGTTCATCGCTATTCCTCGATTCTTGTTTTCACGGTGCAATGGCTGGAGGCATATCAAAGCAAGCCCCGAAAAAGATCAGTCGAATGTCAACTCGGCTTGCTGCGCCATACCGGCGTCATTACCGGCCCAGAGCTCGGCCTGGCCAGGCGCGACAATGCGCCCACCCACGCTGAATGGCTCAGGCGCGATCAGGGGGCGAATACCGCGATAGGCGAAGCGCCGCAGGCGCGACTGCGGATTGGCGCGACTGAAGGCGCGCAGGTTCAGCGTGGCAATCAGCGGCCCATGCACCACCAGGCCGGGATAGCCTTCGGTCTTAGTTGCATAAGGCCAGTCGTAATGAATGCGGTGACCGTTGAAGGTCACGGCGCTGTAGCGCAACAACAGGGTCGGCGTCGGCTCGACGCCCTCCTCCCAGTCGGCCACCGGCAACGCCTGGCTGCTGGAGAGCCTGGGAGGTGTCGGTTCGCGATAGACAATGTCCTGCTCTTCGCGGATGGTCAGGTCGCCGTCCTGCAGGTAGTCATGGCCCAGCGTCACGAACAGCAGCGAACCGGTGCGCCCGGCCTTCTCTTCGACATTCAGTACCGTGCTGACACGAGAAGCCTGAGCATCGACACGCAGTGGTTTGAAGAACTCGACACGCCCGCCGGCCCACATACGGTTGCGCTTGCCCGCCGGCGGCAGCAGGCCGCTACCCAGCGCCGGATGGCCATCGGCCCCCAGGCCGGCGGCATCGACTGCCGGCTGAAAAAACGCCCACTGCTAGAGTGGTGGCAAGGCCTCTCCTGCGCCTGGCGCCCTTTCACTCAGGGTCGCGGCAATGCGCTTGACCAGGCTGGCACTCAATCGTTCGTCAGTGTGTTCGCTGCGCCCAATCCAGGCAGCAAAAGGTGAGTCGTTCAAGGACTTTCTCCTGGGCCATGTCAATGTGGGGCCCAGCATGGCGAGGGGCTTGCGTTTCGCGAATCAGTCTTTTCATAATCCTGCGTTCGGATATGCGGAACGCAAAAAAACGTCCTTTTCTTTCTTGCGAGTAACCCATGCATTTCGATCTGGCTGACCTGCGTCTGTTCGTCCATATTGCCCAAGCGCCGAGCCTGACCCAGGGTGCGCGCAAGGCTTGCCTGTCGCCAGCGGCGGCCAGTGCCCGGATCAAGGCGCTGGAAAGCCAGCTGGGCAATCGCCTGCTCTATCGCGATAACCGAGGCGTCGAAGTCACCCCGGCAGGCCAACGCCTGCTGCACCATGCCCGGTTGATTCTGCGGCAGGTGGAGTACCTGAAAAGCGAGTTCACCGATTACGGTACGGATGCGACCGGGTATATCCGCATTTTTGCCAACACCACCGCCGTCACCGAGTTGCTGCCGCAAGTGCTGGCCGGCTTTCTCGCCCAGCGCCCGGGCGTCTCCGTAGACATTCAGGAAAAACTCAACCGGGACATCGTTCGCGGCGTCCTGGACGGCTCTTCAGACCTGGGCATCATTGCCGGGCCCGTGGTTGCCAAAGGCTTGCAGGTGCTGCACTTCAGCACCGACCGCCTGGTATTGGCGGTGCCCCGGGGCCACCCGCTGGCGCAATACCCACGCATCAGGCTGGCGGACACCTTGCAATATCCGCATATCGGCCTGCACGAAGGCAGCACCCTGAACAGCTTCATGCGCGAGCAGGTGGAAACCATCGGCGAAACCCTGTCGCTGCGTATCCAGCTGTCCAGCTTCGAGGCGATCTGCCGGATGATCGAAGCCGGCGTCGGTATCGGTGTCCTCCCGGAGACAGCAGCGCGCCGTCATAGCCTCAGCATGGCGCTGACGATCATCGAGCTGGATGAACCGTGGGTCATCCGAGAGCGCAGCATGCTGGTCAGAGACCTGGAGGCACTGCCCGGATGTGCGCGAGCCTTGATCGAGACACTGCAATCGAGCGTACAGATCCCGGCGTGACTGCCAGGCTTCGCCGGCAAAGCCTGCCCTTCAAAGCAGGGTGGTTGTCCATGCCCCCCATTCAGGGTAGCAGCAGCATTTCGCGGTGATCAGTAGGCTGTGCCAACTGCGCGGCATCCGGATGACCTGCTAGTGGAATGGCGATGAAAAATAAACAACATCACACGACTTACCCTGACCAACACGTAGCTCCCAGAGCTGGGGTGGCAGCCATGCCTGACTGTCCCCGTATCGGCATGCCCCGCGTATTGCGTGCACACTCACCTGACCGCGAGGCGCGGGCATTCCTGCGGATGGTCAATTTTTCGACCTGGCTGCACCCCGCCCAAAACTACTCGCTGCCCCGGCTGCGCCAGGCCTGGAGGCTGACGGCACTGGCGCTTGGGTGCCGACTCCCGGTGGCTTCGGTGACTGAGCAACTGATCGACGGGCCTGGCGGCGCGATAGCGCTGCGGATCTTCAAGCCTGACACGTCAGACCAACCGCGCCCGGCCTTCCTCTGGTATTACGGGGGTGGCTTCATCATCGGCGATCTGGACACCGCGGACGGGATCTGCCGCCGCATTGCGCTCGCTGCCGACTGTATCGTCATTGCCGTACGCTATCGTCTGGCACCGGAGCACGACCTGTCCGCAAGCCGCGAGGATGCCCTCGCGGCGCTCGATTGGGTCGCGCACAATGGCGCACAACGGGGTATCGATACGACTCGGCTGGCGATTGGCGGCGATTCGGCGGGCGGTAACCTCTGCGCTGCTGTGGCGCAAAAGATCCTGCGCCGCGGCGGCCCGGCACTGAGCCTGCAGGTAATGGTCTACCCGGCAACCGAGTTGGTGGAGAAGTTCCCCTCCTACGCGGAGAACTCGCAACGGCGCGCCCTGCTGACAGATCATGCGATTCAATGGATCGAACAGACCCTCGCCGGCCCGACCAGCACGCTGGATCTCCTGGACCCCTGGTATTCGCCACGCCGCAGCCCAGACCTGCGCGGCCTGCCGCCGGCGGTCATCGTCAGTGCCGGCTTCGACCCGATCCGCGATGACGGCCTGGACTATGCTGCCCGCCTGCGCGCAGCCGATGTGCCGGTGCAATTGCTGCACTACAAGGGCCAGTTTCATGGTTTTCTCAATTTCGACTCGATAAACAGTGCCAGCCGCGATGCCCTGCAGCGCATCGGTGATGCCCTGACGCAAGCGTTCGGCGCCCAACCCGCTCCCGACAAGACCATCGAGATCGCCGATAAAACACCCCGCCGGCACTCCCGCCTGCGCGTAACCGCGGGCGAATTGGCGACCTCTACCCTGACCGCCTGGGTAGCAACCGAGCGTTGCGGCGATACCCTGCTGCGCCTGCTCTCGCCAAAGGCGGCCAGCACCTGCCGGCGGATTTTGAGGCCCTGGCTCGTTCCCACCATCCTGATCCGCCGTAAGGCCATCTCCGGCCTTGACCTGCTGGCTGCACGCCAGACCTATCCAACAGAGAAAAATTGCACTGTGAACAATTGAGCGAGGAACACGCCATGGCACTCCCTGATCCACTGAAGATGTATCGCCAAGCCATTACCAAGTTCGAAAACGGGGTCAATGCTTTGGCCGCCCGCAATGTCGACTCCAAAGAACTCGGCCAGGTGATCAATCAGCTTTCCAAGGTCTCGCTGGGATTACAGCACCTGTCGGAAACGTCGCTCGAACAACTCTACAAGCGCATGGACCTGCCCAGACGCTCCGAAATCGCCGCGCTGGCCGCCGCCGTGCAGCGTGTAGAGGACAAGCTCGACCACCTGCTTCCCGCACCCATGAATCCGGCGATTGCACCGCGCCCGCCGCGCACGCGGCGTCCAGCGCTCGAGGTAGCACCGGCTGCTCCAGACACCAGGAAGGCGGCCCTCAGGCCGGCGGCCAAGCGTAGCCCTAAGGCAGGGGGGAAACCATGACTCGGCTGCATGACAACGAGGTCGCCGACACATCGTTGGCGAACCGGCTGCGATCAGAGGTCAGCATGATGATCCAGCGCAGCCTCAAGGGCCTGGAGTACCTCAGCACACCGGCACCGGCCGTGGGCATGACCCCCAAGACGCTGCTGCACCGGCGCGGCACGTTGAGCCTGTACCACTATCACGCAACCTCGGACGAGATCTACCGGGTACCGCTGCTATTGGTCATGGCGACGACCAACAAGGCGGCCATCTTCGATCTGGCCAAGGGGCAGAGCCTGATCGAATTCCTCCTCGCCCGCGGCTACGACGTCTATGTCATGGACTGGAATGCGCCGACTCGAGAAGAGGCACACCTGACGTTGGAGCACTATGTGCTCGACTTCATCCCGGACTGTATCGCCCGCGTGCAAAAGGACTCGGGGGTCGAAGACATCACGCTGATCGGCTACTGCATGGGCGGCGTGCTCGCAACCCTGTATGCGGCACTACATCCCGGCGGCCCGCTGAAGAACCTGGTGTGTTTCACCACGCCGATCGACTGGACGAAAATGCCCTTGGTCGGGCACCGTCATTTCAAGGCCGAGCGCTTGATCGATGCAACCGGTATCGTCCCGGCACAGACCGTCGTCAAGGTGATCGAAACCCATCGTCCCGCAGGCCGAATTGCCGGCAAGGTCCGGCTCTGGGACAACATGTGGAACGACGACTACGTCAAGGGCTACCGCAGGATGGCGAGCTTCGGTAGCGAGACCTTGCCACTTCCAGGCGCGTACTTCCGGCAGGTCAGCCAGCAGTTGGCGCAAAGGAACGGGCTCTATGAAGGAACCCTGCGCATCGGCGGCAAAGCGGTCGACCTGAAGAAAATCGAGGTGCCACTGCTGCACGTCATCGCCAAATATGACTCTCTGGTGCCACCGGAATGCGCGCAGCCGTTGGTGGCCGGCGTGGGTTCGCGTGACAAGGAAGAACTGATGCTGGCGGGCGGCCATGTCAGCCTGGTGGCGGGACCGGCCGCGGTCAAGCGGATGTGGCCCAGGCTCGATCAATGGTTAGGAGGACGATCCCTATGAGTACTGGCCATTGAGTTTGCCATTTAGTTGATCACGATACGCCCGGCACAGCGCTGGGCTTTAATGAGATGATCACCCCGACACCCTGCGAGGGCTACGCTTTCGCAGGGTTCATCCCGAATAGCCAACACGCACAAAGACAAAACCCCTACCTGCAGATGCAGATAGGGGTTTCGGAATTTAATCTTGACGATGACCTACTCTCACATGGGGAAACCCCACACTACCATCGGCGATGCATCGTTTCACTGCTGAGTTCGGGATGGGATCAGGTGGTTCCAATGCTC
>NZ_CABVII010000023.1 GCF_902497995.1 Pseudomonas fluorescens
CCACGCAAGCACTGGTGATACTGGCTCGCAAACTCGCTCGAATCGTATTCGCCCTACTGAAAGGGCAGAGCGAATACCAACCGAAAGCAGGTTGAGGCTTCCCCTCAACCATAGAATCTCCCACAGTGGTTTTGTGTCGTTAGCGAGGGAGGATGTAGCGCTCGATCGCCTGCGCCGCACCGTCTTCGGTATTGGTCCCCGTGACCACATGCGCCTGACGCCTCACCGCCTCTTCCGCCTGCCCCATGGCGATCGACAACCCGGCGCGATGAAACATCGCCGGGTCATTGCCGCCGTCGCCCAGGGCTGCCGTCTGTTCAAGTGGCACACCAAGATGCACGGCCAGTGTCGCCAACGCTTCTCCCTTGTTCGCCAGCATCGCGGTCACGTCCAGGTACACCGGTTGCGACCGCGAGACCTGGGCCTGCCCCTCGACCTTGGGCAGTAATTGCGCTTCCAGTTCGATCAGCAGTTCAGTGTTGTTACTGGCCGCGACAATCTTGTCGATCTGCTCCAGGTACGGCTCGAAACTCTCCACCGCCACCGGCGGATATCCCAAGCCATGTTGCTCCCGCGGCACCATCGGGCCATTCGGGTCTTTCACCAGCCAATCGCCGCCGCTGAACACCCAGACTTCGATATCCGGCAGATCGGCAAACAGGGTCAAGGTGGTCAACGCGGCCGTGGCCGGCAAGTAATGCGCGACCAGAAAACTGCCGTCGGGGTTGACGATCGTACCGCCATTGAACGCCGCCGTCGGCAGATCGACGCCCAGGGCTTCGATCTGTTGCAGCATGGCTTTCGGCGGCCGGCCGGTGGCCAGGCTGAACAGCACGCCCGCCTCGCGCAACGCACGAACCGCTTCGATCGTGCGCTGGCTGAGGCTGTGATCGGGCAGCAGCAAGGTGCCGTCCATGTCACTGAGCAGAAAACGGATGGGCTGTTGCGTCGGCTCACTCATCCGAGGCCGTGCCAGACGCGACCGTCGCGGGTCAGCAGATCTTCTGCGGCCTGCGGCCCGTCTTCACCGGCCGCGTAGCCCTGCACGCTCGCGTCCTGCTGCCAGGCATCGAGGAACGGCTGCACGGCTCGCCAGCCATTCTCGATGTTGTCGGCGCGCTGGAACAGCGTCTGATCACCCGTCAGGCAATCGTAGATCAGGGTCTCATAGCCGGTGGACGGCTGCATTTCGAAGAAATCCTTGTAGGCAAAACCCAGTTCGATATTGGCCATCTTCAGCGCAGGGCCAGGCCGTTTGGCCAGCAGGTCGAACCACATGCCTTCGTTGGGCTGGATCTGAATCCGCAGGTAGGTCGGCTGCAGCTCATCGACCTCGGTATCGCGGAACTGCGCGTAAGGCGCCGGTTTGAAACAGATGACGATCTCGGTGTCGCGCACGCTCATGCGCTTGCCGGTGCGCAGGTAGAACGGCACGCCGACCCAGCGCCAGTTGTCGATCATGACCTTGAGAGCCACGTAGGTTTCGGTGTTGCTGTCTTGCGCCACGTTGTTTTCCTGGCGATAACCGGGCAACCGCTTGCCGTCGACTTCACCGGGCGCGTATTGGCCGCGGACCGAGTTGGCCCGTGCCTCCTCGACCGACCAGGGGCGAATGGCTCCGACCACCTTGGCTTTCTCGCCGCGAACCGCATCGGCGCCAAAGGCTGCCGGGGGCTCCATGGCCACCATCGCCAACAACTGGAACAGGTGATTGGGCACCATGTCCCGCAGGGCGCCGGTGTGCTCATAAAAACTGCCACGGGTTTCCACGCCGACGGTTTCGGCGGCGGTGATCTGCACATGGTCGATGTAGTGATTGTTCCAGAACGCTTCGAACAGGCTGTTGGAGAACCGGCTGATCAGAATGTTCTGTACGGTTTCCTTGCCCAGGTAGTGATCGATCCGGTAGATCTGGTTTTCCGTCATCACCTTGAGCAGGCACGCGTTCAAGGCTTCGGCAGTGTGCAGGTCGGAGCCGAAGGGTTTTTCGATCACCACCCTTCTGAACGCCCCGGGGGTTTCCTGCAGCAGACCGGCAGCGCCGAGACGGCGCGCCACTTCACTGAAAAAGCGCGGAGCGGTGGCCAGGTAGAACACCGCGTTGCCAGTGCCGCTGTCGGCAATTTTCGCCGCCAACGCTTGATACGTGCTGTCGTCCAGAAAGTCGCCCTGGACGTAGCTGATGCCTTTGGCCAGTTTGGCCCACAAGTCCGGATCAAGGGCTTGATCGCCCTTACCGACCTTGGAGGCCACTTCGGCGCGAATGAAGTCTTCGAGTTTTTTCGCGAAGTCCTCATCGCTGATGGCGTTGTGGTCAACGCCGATGATCCGCAATCCATCACCGAGCAGACCGTCGCGACTCAGGTTGTACAGCGCCGGCATCAGCAGGCGCTTGACCAGGTCACCATGGGCACCGAACAGGAACAGCGTGGTCGGTGGTGCGGGTTCAGCCTTGGATTTATCGCGGATCAAGCGGGTCATTTTTTCGCAGTCTCCACATGGCCGCCGAAGCCGAAGCGCTGGGCCGAGAGAATCTTGTCGCCAAAGGTGCCTTGCCCGCGCGAGCGGTAGCGGGAGAACAGCGAGTTCGACAACACCGGTACGGGCACCGATTGCTCCATGGCCGCTTCGATGGTCCAGCGGCCTTCACCGCTGTCAGCGACCGAACCGGAATAACCGTCGAGTTTCGGATCGCTGGCCAGCGCGTCGGCGGTCAGGTCGAGCAACCAGGACGACACCACGCTGCCACGACGCCAGACTTCGGCGATATCGCCGACGTTCAGGTCGAAACGCTGATTTTCCGGCAGATTGGTGCTGGACTTGGTCTTGAGGATGTCGAAGCCTTCGGCGAAGGCTTGCATCATTCCGTATTCGATGCCGTTGTGGATCATCTTGACGAAATGCCCTGAACCGGCAGGACCTGCGTGGATATAACCACGTTCAGCGCGATCGTCATCAGACTTGCGGTCCTTGGTCCGCGGAATGTCGCCCAGGCCCGGGGCCAGGCTTTCGAACAGCGGATCCAGACGCTTGACGGTCTCGGTATCGCCGCCGATCATCATGCAGTAACCACGCTCCAGGCCCCAGACGCCGCCCGAGGTGCCGACGTCGATGTAGTGCAGGCCTTTTTCCGACAAGGTTTGCGCCCGGCGGATGTCGTCCTTATAGAAGGTGTTGCCGCCGTCGATGATGGTGTCGCCGGCTTCGAGCAAAGTGCTCAGGGTGTCGATGGTGTCTTCGGTCGGTGCGCCGGCCGGCAACATGACCCAGACTGCCCGTGGCTTGGCCAGGCCGGCAACCAGGGCTGGCAGGTCGGCAACGCCAGTGGCGCCCTCCTGGCTCAAGGTTTCGACGAAGGCGGTATTGCGGTCGTAAACAACGGTGGTGTGCCCGTTGAGCATCAGGCGCCGCGCAATATTGCCGCCCATGCGGCCCAGTCCGATAATCCCGAGTTGCATGTACTGATGCTCCCTACTACAAATAAAGTGTGTCAAAGGTTATAGCCCAACGCGACTAATGTGGGTTAGTCCAGAGCGGCGAGGCGAAGTTTCCGGGCATTGTGCCCGATCCAGACTGATAACGTCAGAAATCGTGCCGAAGACACAACGACCATGAAAAATAAAAAAGTTCCATTCCTGGACAAAAGAAATCAGAATCGGCGCCGATAGTGAGTCAGCATCCGATGTCGGAGCGGATTTACAGTTGAATCAGCCATTTGCGAGGTGAGCAATGGGCACATTACTAGCAGCACGGCCAGCACAAACCCTTTACGTCACGATTCGTCGCGATGAATTGCGCCAGTTGAAAGACGAGCGCGATCAGTTGAGGCAGGAAATCGCGCAACTGCGCCTGCTCACACAAGATGCCCAGGCCCAGTCCTGGCCCGTCACACAGCGTGCTCCCCACGCCTGATCCCTTCGCTTGACCGGAAGCAGCCTTCTGCTGCTTCCAAATACGCCTCCCCCCCGCCCGGCCTGTCTACCCATCACAATTTTTTCACACGTATTTGTTGATACTCCGGCTCATTTCGGCCGCTCGGTATATGCGCGGCCCCCGTTCGTCGGTGATACTCACGTCCCGGTGAAGGCAGTGATTTCAGGTTGGAGCGTTGAATGGCTTTGTTTAAACGCAGCACTACGTCTGCGAAAGGTTTCGATTGGGCAGGATTGTTCTGGCTGTTTCTGTTCTTCTGGTATTTTTCCGGCATTACCCAGTTACTGATCCAGCTGACGGGCACCTCCGGTTTCACCGGGTTCCGCCAGGCCTTTATCATGAGCGCCATCTGGCTGGCGCCGATGCTGCTGTTCCCCAGACAGACCCGGGTATTGGCCGCGCTGATCGGCGTGGTGCTGTGGGCCTGCTCCATGGCGAGCCTGGGCTACTTCTTCATCTACCAGCAGGAATTTTCCCAAAGCGTCATCTTCATCATGTTCGAGTCGAACATCTCTGAAGCGGGCGAGTACATGACCCAGTACTTCGCCTGGTGGATGGTGGCGGCCTTCCTCGCCCACACACTGTTCGCCTGGTTCCTGTGGACTCGCTTGCGTCCGGTGCACATGCCTCGCGGGCAGGCACTGGTCGCTGCAACGGCGATTCTGGTGGCCGTGATCGGTTATCCACTGATCAAGCACACCCTGCGCACCGGCAGCCTGGCGAGTGGTTTCGAGAAATTCGAGACCCGCATCGAGCCCGCCGTGCCCTGGCAGATGGCCGTGGCTTATCACCGCTACCTCGATACCCTGGCCGGCATGCAGGACATGCTCACCAGCGCGAGCAAGATCCCGCCATTGCACAACCTCAAGGACTCGGCAGCCGACCAGCCGTCGACGCTGGTGCTGGTGATCGGTGAATCCACCAACCGTCAGCGCATGAGCCTGTACGGTTACCCTCGGGACACCACGCCGGAGCTGGACAAGCTCAAGGATCAACTGGCGGTCTTCGATAACGTCATCACCCCGCGTCCCTACACCATCGAGGCGCTGCAGCAGGTGCTGACCTTCGCCGACGAAGACAACCCGGACCTGTACCTGTCGACCCCGTCGCTGGTGAGCATGATGAAGCAGGCGGGCTACAAAACCTTCTGGATCACCAACCAGCAGACCATGACCAAGCGCAACACCATGTTGACGACCTTCTCCCAGCAGGCCGATGAGCAGGTGTACCTGAACAACAACCGCAACCAGAACGCCGCCCAGTACGATGGCGATGTGATCGCGCCGTTCAACAAGGCCCTGACCGATGCTGCGCCGCGCAAGCTGATCGTCGTGCACTTGCTTGGCACGCACATGAGCTACCAATACCGTTATCCATCGACCTTCGACAAGTTCAAGGACCGCCAGGGCGTTCCGCAAGGCGTGCGCGATGATCAGTTGCCGACCTACAACAGCTACGACAATGCGGTGCGGTACAACGATTTTGTGGTCTCGAGCCTGATCAAGGACTACGCCAAGTCCGATCCGAACGGGTTCCTGCTGTACCTTTCCGACCATGGCGAAGATGTGTTCGATTCCCCTGGCCATGGCACCCTGGGGCGCAACGAAAGCAAACCGACGGCGCCGATGTACACCATTCCGTTCATAGCCTGGGCCTCGCCGAAATGGCGCGAAAACCACGACTGGAACTTTGCCGGCGATCTGGGGCGACCGTACAGCAGCTCGCACCTGATCCATACCTGGGCGGATCTGGCAGGGCTCAGCTTCGATGAACTCGACCACAGCAAGAGCCTGGTCAGCGACAGCTTCAAGCCCCGGCCCTTGATGATCGGCAACCCCTACGAGCGTCAGCAGCGGCCATTGATCGACTTCAGCCTGATCAAGCCCAAGGCGTTGCCAGCCGCTCCGGAAGTGGTGCAGAAGTAATCCTGCGCAATCCTGTAGAAGCGAGCTCCTACAGGATCACCCGCATACCGCTGAATTGTGGGAAACGCCAAACCTGTAGGAGCCAGGCTTGCCGGCGAAGGCGTCTTCATGGGCGGTGCAAGGCTCAAGCCCGCCTTCGCTGCGGTGCGGCGATCCGACAAGCCAGCTACGAAATTGTTCTTACAGCACACTCCTAAAATAATAATTATTCTCGTTTAAAGCTAAATCCCCGCTCTCCCCTTCGTCTTTGAGCAAACGGAATTTTTCCCTCGAAGACAAGGAGTCGGCTGCGATGTTCGCGCCTATCACCCGTTCCATGACCTTTACCCTGGGCCTGTGCAGTGCCGCCCTGTGCCCTGATCTGCTGGCTGAAACCGACGCCGACCTAGAGCCCGGTCACACCCTCGAACTGGGCGCCACCAATGTCATCGCCCAGACTCTGGGCAGCACCACCGAAAACACCGAGTCGTACACCACCGGCGCCATGAGCACGGCCACCCGCCTGAACCTGTCGATCAAGGAAACGCCGCAATCGGTGTCCGTGATCACCCGTCAGCAGATGGATGACTTCAAACTCGGCTCGCTGTCCGAAGCCATGAGCCAGACCACCGGCGTGGTGGTCCAGCACAATGACTCGGACCGGGTCAGCTACTACTCTCGCGGCTACTCGATCACCAATTTCCAGATCGATGGCATGCTCAACACCTTCAGCTACATGAAGTCCGATTCCGACACCATCATCTACGACCGCATCGAAGTGGTTCGCGGTGCGACCGGCCTGACCACGGGCGCGGGTGACCCGTCGGCCACCATCAACATGGTGCGCAAACGACCGACAGCGCAGTGGCAAGTGCAGACCGGTGTCAGTGGCGGCAGTTATGACGACTATTACAGCTACCTGGATGTCGGCGGCCCGCTGGCGTTTGACGGCCGCCTGCGCGGGCGCAGCGTGCTGGCCTATCGCGACAGCGGTTCGTTCCGCGACAAGTACCAGCAACAACGGGAAGTCGGGTACGGCATTCTCGAAGCCGATTTGACCGACGATACCGTGCTGGCGGTGGGTTATGACTATCAGAACAAACATGTGCAGGGCTCCTCCTATGGCACCTTGCCCTACTGGAGCTCTGACGGCGGCAAAGCGGACCTGGGACGCTCCACCAATATGGCCACGTCCTGGAGTTCCTGGCCGATCAAGGACAAGACAGCATTCGCCACGCTGGACCAACAACTGGGCGCCGGCTGGCACTTCAAAGCGGCCTACACCCACCGCGAAAGCGATACGGACGGCAAGTTGTATTACGGCGGTGACGGCTTCCCGAACGAGGACCGCAGTGGCACGAGCGCCTACACGGGCCACATGATCGGGACGCAGAAAATGAAGGCTTATGACTTTAACGTGGCGGGCCCCTACTCGCTGTTCGAACGGGAGCACGAGCTGATGCTCGGCTATGGCGAAGCCGAACGCAGTGAAGAAAACCCCTACCTGATCAAGGGCCCGCAGGCGCCGGACTATTTGAGCATTCCCGACTGGAAATACATGGGCAACATCGCCAAGTATCCCGACACCGTCACCAGCCTTTCAGGTTCAACAGACAGTACCCGCCAGAAGGCCGGCTACCTGGCCACTCGCTTGAGTCTGACGGATGACCTGCACGCTGTGCTTGGCAGTCGTTATGGCAGCTGGAAAGCGTCGAACAAGACCAACAGCTACGACGATAACCTGCAGCTGAGCAGCGTCGATGCCACCCGCCAGCAACACAACGACATATGGACGCCTTACGCCGGGCTGCTTTACGACCTCACCCCCGAATACACCGTGTACGTCAGCTACACCGACATTTTCAAACCGCAGTCCAACCGCGACACCAATCGCAAATACCTCGAACCGGTGGTGGGCAGCAACTATGAACTGGGGCTCAAGGGTAGCTTGCTGGAAGAGCGTCTCAACCTGGCCACCGCGTTGTTCTGGAGCAAACAGGACAACGTCGCGGAACTCGACGATTCGGTGCCACCAGACCCGGTGACCGGCGAGGAGTTCTTCAAGTCCGGTGGCAAAGGCAACAAGGTGCAGGGCTTCGAAGCCGAGGTTTCGGGCGAAGTGTCGACAGGTTGGAACATGACGGCCGGCTACACCTACACCCACTCGGCCAATGGCGAAAAGAAACGCGCCAACACCAACCAGCCGCTGAATATGTTGCGCCTGTCCACAGCCTATCGCCTGCCCGGCGACTGGCAGGCCCTGACGGTGGGTGGCGCGGTGAACTGGCAAAGCGACGTGTTCCGCGCCGCCAGTCGCCCGGTTGGACGGAATGCCGACGGCGAGGTGATCACCGCAAGCGCCAAGATCCGTCAGGAGGCTTATACCGTCGTCAGACTGATGTCGCGGTATGAGTTCGACCGGCACCTGTCCGCTTCGCTGAATGTCGATAACCTGTTCGACAAGCAGTATTACGACAACGTCGGATTCTATAACGGCGTGTTCTGGGGCGACCCGCGCACAGTCACCTTGAGCCTGGACTGGAAACTCTAGCGTTTTAACGCCCACTTAACGGAATTGGCGGATAAATGACCTTCGACATTGCACTGGAGCATGGACGAAAGGCACCCGACATTCCTGATGGGAGGCACACCATGAAACGTACACCCCTGATCATCGCCGGCCTGATGACGTTCGTCTCGGCCAGCGCATTGGCCGAAGGTGGGGCAGAACGGATGCGGTATTACTTCGACAGCCTGCGGCTCAACCAACAGCAGGCCCAGGAGCGCACCGTTTCCGAAGTCCGGGTCCCGGACGATCAGACCGCACAGATGACCGAGTCCTACAAGCCTAAATGACCACAGGACAACCAGATCGCTCATAGCACCTGTAGGAGCCAGGCTTGCCGGCGAAAGCGATTTTACGTACGCCTTCGCCGGCAAGCCTGGCTCCTACGAAAAGCGACTCAGGGCGCCTTTGGTCCGGATTAATGCCCCCAGATCAAGGCCTCGGTCCACCCGAGTTCGGCAAAATCCGCCGCCCTCAAACCGGACTCGCCGGCACAGAAAAACTCGTCCAGTTGCGGCGGCTCGACCCGGGTACCGCTGAGCATCGAGTGAACCTGCCCGCGATGATGAAGCTGGTGCTCGAACAGATGCGACAGCAGGCGTAAACGGCTGTCATGCTGGGGTGTGTCACGGGCGATGGTCACGATCTTGCCCAGGTCCGCGTCACGCATTTGCTCGCAGTAGGCAATCAGCCGTCGGTCCACCAGGGCTTGCTCGCGCTTGAGGTCGGCGGCCGTTGAACAAGGCTCGTCGTGCTTGAAAAATACGTTGCAATCGGGATGCGGGTCATCGCCGCGCAATTCCCGCTCCAGGGCATCCACGTAAAACCAGTCACAGGTCAGGATATGATTGAGCGTCGCGCGCAGGCCGGGGAAGAAACTGACCCGGGGCGCCGTCAGCTCCTTCAGACTCAACTGGCCCCAGGCCCCGGCGAGCCGATGATTGGCCCAGGCGTTTTGATAGGCCATGGTCAGCAAATGGTGAGACAGTGGCTGATTCATCCTCGCGCCTCCCGAATATCAAGCGTTGGCGAAACGTTGCAACTGCATTTCCTGTAGACGGCTGAGGGTGCGGCGAAACGGAAACTCCAGATAACCGTCGGTGTAGAGCGATTCCATCGGCACTTGCGCTTCGAGGTACAGGGGCACTTTGCGGTCGTAGCATTCGTCCACCAAAGCGATGAACCGCCGTACACCGTCGTCATGCACCGATAATTGCGGCAACTCGCGATCCCCCGCCACCACCTGCCGGGCGCCATCTTCGGTACCGCGTGCGATGCGTGCGGCGCGTTTCTGCGCACTGAGGTTGGGTACCTCACTCAACAGAATAGCCTTGAAGGTGTCGCACAGCGCCATGAAATCCATGGCCGCAAAGGGCTGTTCACAGAGGTCGGCGTAACGGCTCCAGAGCACGGTTGCACTGGCTTGCACCACATCGAGAGAACGGTAGCCGACCTTGATCGGCTCGCGGGATACCGGCTGGCCGACGGTCAGGGCGTTGAACACGTCCGCCAAGGCGTCGGTCTGCCCAGGCGTTGCGACCCAGTAACGTTGCAAACCTGTGCCCGGGTGCAGGCGATGATCTTCGCCGCCATTGACCTCGATCACCTGCATGTGTTGCTTGATCGCCTCGATGGCAGGCATGAACCGGTCGCGATTGAAACCATCCGCGTAGAGCTGGTCCGGCGGCTGATTGGAGGTGCAGACCACCACCACGCCCTGCTCGAACATTACCTGGAACAAGCGCCCGAGAATGATCGCGTCACCGATGTCATTGACGAACAGCTCATCGAAGCACAACACCCGCACTTCCTGGCTCAGTTCACGGGCCAGTGCCTGCAACGGGTCGGCGGTGCCGGTCAGTTGAAAGGAGCGCTGGTGCACCCAACCCATGAAGTGATGAAAGTGCTGGCGCCGGGCCGGAACCTGCAGGCTTTGGTAGAACTGGTCCATCAACCAGGTCTTGCCGCGCCCGACCGGGCCCCACAGGTAGACGCCGGTGATCGGCGTGCGTCCTTCATGCAGGGCTTCATGGCATTTCTGCAAGGCCCAGACCGCATGTTCCTGGGCTTCGTCCTGGACGAAGCCCTTGTGTTCGATGGCGTGCTGCCAGGCGCGGAGGGGGGAGTCGAGATTCATGCGCGGCAGTATGCCACGTCCGCTACAGGGAGATGCCCAGCCGGGCGATCCGGGTGCCGATCCAGTGACCTGACACAGATCAAAATGTGGGAGCGGGCTTGCTCGCGAAAGCGGTGTCTCAGTTGACATTTATGTTAGCTGACACGGCCCCTTCGCGAGCAAGCCCGCTCCCACATTTGACCGCGTGTTACCTGTCGACCTTGTGTCTGGCCGCATAGAGGCACAGCATCTCCATCGCCAAGGTCGCCGCCGCCAATGAAGTGATGTCCGCACTGTCATAGGCCGGCGCCACTTCCACCACGTCCATCCCCACCAGGTTGATCCCGCGCAGCCCGCCGAGGATTTCCAGCGCCTGCACCGTGCTCAAACCGCCACACACCGGCGTCCCGGTGCCCGGAGCGAAGGCCGGGTCGAGGCAGTCGATGTCGAAGGTCAGGTAGACCGGGTGATCGCCGACCCGCACCCGGATCGCCTCGACAATGGCATCAACCCCGCGCCGATGCACTTGCCGCGCATCCAGTACCTCAAAACCCTGATGATCGTCATTGGTGGTGCGCAACCCGATCTGCACCGAGCGCGAAGGATCCACCAGCCCTTCCCTGGCCGCATGCCAGAACATGGTGCCGTGATCGACACGCTTGCCACCTTCGTCCGGCCAGGTATCGCTATGGGCGTCGAAGTGGATCAGCGACAGCGCGCCATGCTTGCGCGCATGAGCCTTGAGCAACGGATAGGTGATGAAGTGATCGCCGCCGAAGGTCAGCATCGCACTGCCGGCATTGAGGATGTGCTCGGCATGGGCCTCGATACTTTCCGGCACCGACTGCGGCGTGCCGTAATCGAAGGCGCAATCACCATAGTCGACCACCGCCAGATGGTCGAACGGATCGAACGTCCACGGCCAGTGGCGCTCCCAGGCAATCCCGGTGGACGCGGCCCGAATGCCCCGCGGTCCGAAGCGTGCGCCGGGACGGTTGCTGGTCGCCGTGTCGAACGGCACCCCGCTGACCGCCACGTCGACACCGCGCAAGTCGCGACTGTAGCGACGACGCATGAAACTGGTGATACCGGCGTAGGTGCTTTCGGCGGCTGTTCCGTAAAGGCTGTCACGGGTGAGGGCTTGATCGTTCTGCACAGGGACGTCCATTGAAGGCTCCTTATTATTGGCGGCTACGGAAAGTGGTCCACAGGCGAGTGCGCTGGCGCATGTCCTTGAGGCTCATGCTGCGGTCGGCGTACAGCCGTTGTCGCACGTCGGCCAGTGGGTAAATGTCCGGATCGCTGCGCACCGCCTGATCCACCAGCGGTGTCGCCGCCTGGTTGGCCGTGGCAAAGAACAGCGTATTGGTCAGCGCCGCGACGGATTCCGGGCGCAACATGAATTCGATAAAGGCCCGGGCGGCTTCGGGGTGAGGCGCATCCTTGGGAATCGCCAGGTTGTCCTGCCAGACCAGCGTGCCCTCCTTCGGAATCCGGTAGGCCACCTCGAACGGTTTGTTGGCCCTGCGCGCCTGATCGGCTGCCATGCTGGCGTCACCGTTGTAGGTCAATGCCAGGCAGACGCTGCCATTGGCCAGATCGCTGATCTGCCGACCGGTGGCGACGTACAGCACATTGGGCTGCAGCTGATGCAACAACGCCTCGGCGGCTGACAGATCGGCCTTGTCGGTGCTGTAGGGATTTTTCCCCAGGTAATGCAAGGCCAGACCGACCACTTCCTGGGGCGAGTCGAGAATGGCAATACCGCAGTCTTTCAGCTTGCTGGCGTATTCCGGCTTGAACAGCAGGTCCAGGCTGTCGAGCGGCACGTTCGGCAAACGCTGCTTCACCGCTTCGACATTCATCCCCAAGCCCAGGGTGCCCCAGGTGTAGGGCACACCATAGCGGTTGCCTGGATCCACGGCGGCGAGCTTCTCCAGCAAGTCCGGGTCGAGGTTGGCATAGCCCTTGAGGCCCTCGTGGGAAATTTCCTTCAGCGCACCGGCCGCCAGCCCGCGGGCCAGCACACTCGACGACGGCACCACAACGTCGTACCCGCTGCCACCGGTGAGCAATTTGGTTTCCAGGACTTCGGAAGAATCGAAGGTGTCGTAGCGCACGTGGATGCCAGTTTCCCGCTCGAAGCGCTGCAAGGTTTGCGGCGCTACGTAATCGGCCCAACTATAGAGATTGAGGGTCTTTTCCTCGGCCTGGGCCGAGACGGCCATGGCGAGGAACAGCGCAGGTAAACACTGCTTGAGTGAAGGAGCCATGACGAACACCTGACCAGAGGAAGTGGTGGCAGGATGCAACGTCGGATACATTGGTAAAATATAAAGATTATTATCCTGACTTTATCCGGGAGTAATGTTTGATGCTCGGCCAACTGCACGATCTTGATCTGCACCTGCTGCGGCTGTTCGTCAGCGTGGTCGAATACGGCGGTTTCAGCGCGGCCCAGGGCGAACTGGGCCTGAGCCAGTCGAGCATCAGCCAGCAAATGGCCAGACTTGAAACCCGGCTCGGCTATCGGTTGTGCAGTCGCGGCAAGGGCGGATTCAAGATCACGCCCAAGGGCGAACGACTGCTGACGGCGACGAGAGGGTTGTTCCAATCCATCGAAGCATTCCGCCATCAATCCAACGGCGTGGCGGGTCGATTGATCGGCGAGGTACGGTTGGGGTTGTCCGAGGCGCTCGATCAATCGGTACTGCAACGGGTGGCCGAAGCCATCCGGCGCTTTCGCGAGCGGGACGAATCGGTGCGCATCGAGTTGATCAGTGCCATGCCCGGCGAAATGGAGCGCTTGCTGCTGCAACAGCGGCTGGACCTGGCAATCGGCTATTTCTCACAGGTGCAAAGTGCATTTGACTACCGCGAACTGTTCACCGAAACCCAGCACTTGTATTGCGCCCCCGGCCATCCGTTGTTCACGGATGACGCGCCGGACGATCAGGCGCTCCAGGCCTGCGACCGGGTCGATCATCCTTACCGCTTCCTGCGCAGCGACGAGCCGTTTCAGGGCAAGCTGTGTTCGGCGCGCTCGGAGCAGGTCGAAGGAACCCTTGCCTTCATTCTCTCTGGCAAGCATGTCGGTTATTTGCCCAGCCACTTTGCCCGGAGCTGGCAGGACAAGGGGTTGCTCAGGACCGTGCGCCGTGACGACATGAGTTTCGACGTGGCGTTTCATCTGGCCCGCCATCGCGCGCAGGCGCCGGGGGATGCGCAGAAGGCGTTTGAAGAGGACCTGCTGGCAGCGTTTATCTGAGGACAGCGACGACCCCGTGGGAGCGGGCTTGCTCGCGAAAGCGGTGTGTCAGGCGACATCAATATTGACTAAGCCGCCGTCTTCGCGAGCAAGCTTCGCTCCTACAAAAAAAGCGGGGCCTCGGTCTTCTGGCACTGCCTTGGACGTCGCTTGCAACAGCGCGCCAGAGCGCCGGAACAGGAAGTGCGCGCCGACGACGCCGGCCAGAGCCAACCGAGGCCTCGTTGCTCATCAACAAGTGACAGTCTGCAGCGAACCCCTCACAGTAACGTGGTCGCACAGGTGAACTGCTCAATAGAGCTCAAGGATCGAGCCATCGGTGGTTCGACCCCTTTTTCTGTCGAGAGCCCCTCATGCGCAGACTCCTCGCTTTATTCTTCTCGTTACTGTTGCTCTCCCTGAGCGCCTGTGCCCTGCTGCCCAATCGCGATCCACTGAACATCAACGTGGTCGGTTTCGAGCCGCTGCCGAGTCAGGACATGGAAGTGCGTTTTGCCGTGAAAATACGCGTGCAAAATCCCAATGAAACCGCGATCGACTACAACGGCGTGGCCTTGGACCTGGAGGTCAACGGCCAGCCACTGGCCTCGGGTGTCAGTGATCAGGCGGGCACGATTGCGCGCTTTTCCGACACCGTGCTGACCATACCGGTGAGCGTTTCGGCGTTCTCGGTGCTGCGCCAGACATTGGGCCTGGGCCTGGGCCTGAGCCAGACGCAGACGCTGAACAACGTGCCTTACGTGCTGCGCGGCAAATTGGCTGGCGGCTTGTTTGGCACCCTGCGTTTTGTCGACAGTGGCAAACTCAGTCTGCCGGGGCCGAATGCCACACCCCGGTAAATCCGGCGGGGCCCCATCCCGCCGACGGTGCCCCATCCGCGAGCAGGCTCGCTCCCACAAGGGGGTCTGTGTCGGTCACACAACTTGCGAACGATACCGATCAACTGTGGGAGCGGGCTTGCCCCCGAAGGCGTCGGCACACTCAGCATCCAGGTGACTGTCCTACCGCTATCGCGAGCAGGCTCGGGTTCAGATTATTTAGCCGCCATCAGCCGATTGACTTCACTGCGCACCATGTTCGCAAATTCCGGTGGCGACATGCCGTCGAGTTCGGCACGCACCCATTCGGCCCATTTGCCTTTGCGCTTGGCACGTTCGCCAAACAACCGTGCCGCCTCGCCCTTGGCTTTGCCCAGGTTGTTTTGCCAGAGCTCGAACAGACGGGATTTCTCATCTTCAAGCGCGGCGCGCTCGGTAAGGGGTCTGTCGGCCAGATTGAAGCTCATGGGAAGTACCTGCTGCGTAAATAGGCGACATCTTACACCGTACAAAGAAATTTCCTTCGCCGGATTTTTCATCAGGATGACGTCGACACACAAATTCGCTGCAACTTTTCCCACGCTCGCAGACTCCATTGTTCACTGTCCATTCACCTGCAAGGAGTACCTCAATGGCCCGGAAAACCGCCGCACAAGTCGCCGAAGATCAAATCAAGGATCAAGCGTTCAGCGAACTCCAGGCGCTAATTGAAGAGTCGGAAAAACTGCTCAAAAGCAGTGCCTCACTGGTCGGTGAGGAAGCGGATACCCTTCGTGGGCAAATCGCCCAGAAACTCCAGCAGGCGCGGGACTCGGTGACCAGCGTGCGCGACCGGACCCTGCCTGCGGTCGAAGCCACCGAGACCTACATCGGTGGTCATCCGTGGCAAACCGTGGCCATCTCCGCCGGTTTCGGCCTGGTGGTCGGGTTGCTGCTGGGTCGACGGTAAGCTGCAGGAGCAGCCGGTCGACGCTCGATTGCTCGCGATGGACGTAAACGATAACGCGTTTTTTCTGAATAAACGCGGCGCCCTTTAGACCATCGCGAGCAAGCTCGCTCCTACAGGCGAAAGCGATCTCAAAACCGCCTCGCGGGCAAGTCGGAGCGTCGGGGCGCTCGCGCCTACAAAGAAATTTTGCGCCTTAAAGCCCTGCCAACTCCCGCAAATCCGCCAGCGTCCGGGCATCGAGCCGGATGCCGTCGGTGGCGGCTTTGGCCCGCTGCTGATGGCGTCGATCCCCCGGCAAACGCTTGAGCCCAACACCGTGCATCTGCCGCACCAGTTCCTGGCTGCGCTCGGCAAAGCTCTGCCCTGCGGCCTTGCTCGGGTCGATGACGATCAGCAACTGGCCGGTCCAGGGCGTCCTGGCACCCGGATGGTTCGACCAATCGAACTCGAAGGAAAAATTCCCTCCGGTCAACGCCGCCGCCAACAGCTCCACCATCATCGACAGTGCCGAGCCCTTGTGCCCACCGAACGGCAACAACGCCCCCCCCTCCAGAATCGCTTTCGGATCCTGGGTCGGCTGGCCGAGGCTGTCCACGCCCATGCCCATGGGCAAGCGTTCGCCCTTGCGGGCGGCAATCTGCACATCGCCATGGGCAATGGCGCTGGTCTCCAGGTCGAAGACAATCGGCTCGCCATCGGCCCGCGGTGCGGCGAAGGCAATCGGGTTGGTGCCGAACAGCGGACGGTCGGCACCGTGAGGCACCACGCAGGTCATGCTGTTGACCACACTCAACGCCACCAGCCCTTCATAGGCGAAGGGTTCGACATCCGGCCACAGGGCGGCGAAATGGTGGGAATTACGAATCGCCAGCACCGCAATGCCGGCACTGCGGGCCTTTTCTACCAGTAATGCACGTGCCGCTGCGAGGGCCGGTTGGGCAAAACCGTTGCCGGCGTCGACCCGGACGAAACCCGAGGCCACATCCTCGACCAGCGGCACGGCCTGGCCATTGACCCAACCACTCTGCAGCGTCGACACATAACCGGGAATGCGGAACACGCCATGGCTATGGGCACCATCGCGTTCGGCGCCGGCGCAGTTTTGCGCCAGTACGCGAGCGACGTCCGCCGAAGTACCGTGACGCAGGAAGATCTTCTCAAGCAAGCCCGTCAGCGCTTCGAGGGACAGGTTTTGCGAGACAGCAGTAGACACTTGATCGTGTGGCGCAGACATCTGAAGCTCCAGACTAATTATTGGAGGGGGCAACAGCGTACGAGGGATATGCGAACCGATTAAACAACGCGACCCGAGGCGGCTGTCAATCTTTCGATCGAAGGCCGCTCAGCCAGCCCAATGTAACCGACCCGGCACCGAACCGCGCGATAACTATTTACCACCTTGCCCGCGCGGGCATCGCCTAGGTTGGAGGCTCATTCATTATTCGCCGATGTGGCGATCTTAATCGAGACCTCCATGACCACTTCTCCTTCCCCATTGTTTTTTCCGCAAGTACTGAATGAGCCGGGTTTGCACCAGGAACTCGGAACAACCCATTCCCTGTCGAGCAAGGACTTTAGCTGGCTCAGCCATATAGCGCTGGCGAGTGATGAGCTTCGACAAGAGCAGACGCCCCCCATGTCCGCCGAAAGACTGACTCTGCAGGTGAAGGACAAGGCGCCGGTGCCCTTGGCCGGATGTTTCATGTTGTCGTCCACGCCCGACGACGCTGGTGCGATTCTGTATACACCCTACGGCGGGATCGAGAAGTTCGATGACGTCGAATCACTCAAGGCAGAACTGATCCTGAGACTGCAGGGACAAACCGATCGGCAGCAACTGTTGCGTTTTGTCTCAATAGCCCAACGAAAGGAACTGGAAGGCGAATCGATCGCCCAAGTGACTCACGACGTCATCGAGGGTGAGGTATTCAAGGATCAAGAAACGCTCATCAAACACAATCAGCAACAAAACGCACAGCGAATGCTGGTGGAGTTAGTTGAACTGCCGTCACTGGCGGGCTTGCTGAATGAGATTCTTGCCGATTTGTTGCGCCGCTCCTTTCCAGGGCTGAGGCAAAACCAGACCAGGGTCAACTTCGGCCCCCAATCGAGCGAGAATCCGGCATCAGAAAAATCCATGCTGCTCAGTGACGCCCTCCTGCTGCACTATCGCCACCAAAGCTGGCCGTCGGACCAGACCATCGAGTTCAGTAACCCGGACCGTACGCTCAAGTCCAACGATCCGGACCAGGTGGAGCGCGACAAAGGGCTATGGCAAAAGGCAGTCAAGACCGCCTCCGCCGGGCTGATCCGGTTGCTCGGCGAAAAACTCCAGGCGTATTGGTATCAAGTGCTGCCTGACGGGCAGACCCGTCATGGGCTTTTTATTCAGGCCATCAGCGACAAGGCTCGGGCGGACATCCTGTTCAAACGACAGGACGAGATCATCAGCCCCGAACAAAGTCGTGCTCTGGACGTTTTATTTGACTGCAATACCTCTGCAACCGCGCAACCACCGCTGGTTCCCGAAACGGTGCGTCTGTGGGAGTACGCAGCGAATTTCGTCGAACTGGCGGGATCATTCATGACTGCTGATCCACACGCCTGCCTCTATACCCCCGCCAGCGGTTTGCAGCTACTTGAGGACCATGACGATTTGCAGTAAACAGTGCGCGCCAAGGCCATTGCCAAAGGGCATGACGATGAATTGTATGAACTGTTGACGCAGGAGGAGCGCCATCGCTTTCTCGGATTCAAGGAACCTCAAGTTTCCGGCAAAGCAATTACCGGCTCAGTGTTTGAATCGCTGTTTGACGCGATCATCGACAAACAACAGCATAACGTCGAATACGCGCTGGGCGTTTTCCGTCACAGCGACGGTGACGTGAATATTGCGGCGCTGTTCGACAAGGCACTGGACGTTCGAAGCATGATCGACGATCAGTTGTTGGAATTGTCGACACAGGGTCGCTGGAGCACCAGCCAGGTCATTACGGGCCAATCGCGTCCGTCAATTGTTCTGGCCGACAAGGCGATGGCCATGTCTACAACCTTTGATAGCGTGAGATCAGCTATTGAGGTGGAGTGGCTGGCGCAACCCGACGAAACGAATGCACAACAGAGAACGTATCTGGAAGGGATGAAATCCAAACTGGCCCATGCCATGTCGGTGGGTATTCGCGGCGAGGCCAAGCTTCGTCGGCTCAACCGCACACTATCCGAAGTCGATAACGTTATTGTCGATACGGTACTCGACCCCGACCGCCCCACCCGCAGCCAGCGTAAAGCGCTTAATGGGTTTCGCCCGGATGCCTACTGGTTCAGCCTTGAATCTACGGGTCATACATCCTCGCTGGCCGTGGCCCATTGTTTCATGCTCACCGAACGCGGCGGCCTGGACACACAGCATTCAGGCCGGGCGATTCTCTGGACCCCGGCCATGGGACTGGAGGTTTTCGAGTCTGTCGCCACGGCCAGGACCGAGCTGCAACGACGTCTGCTTGACCCACTCAAGCGTCTGACGCTGCTTGAAAACCTCCTGCCTGCCGAGCGTATGTTCCATAAAACCTACGAATTGGGTAATTTTCGGCCAATCGAGAACAATCTGCTGCTCCATCGTCAGCAGTCGGCCATCGAGCACTTTCTGGCGGTTTGCGACCACGTTCGCACGCTGAAACTGACAGGAACGGAACAGGCAAAAGCCTTGGACGCACTTAAGCGCCAACCCACCTTCACCAATCTGCAGCGGGCCAAGGATATTGGCAAAGCGATCGCCACCCAGCAGACCTTACCGGCCTGGCTGGGAATGGCATCATTCGCGGAACAGCAAAAACATGTCGAAATAATGGAGCAATACCGCCATAGCCTGTCGGACGATAAAGACTATCTACATGGCATAAAAACCCTGGATGTCTATGTGCACGAGCAACTGGTGTCCCTGCAAAAAACTCGTTTCAACGGCAAATTCATTGACCCCAACCATGTCAAGGTCACACCTGCGTTAGCCATTGTCGGCCCCGCACAATCGTTGACCGAATTTGCCCTGAATCACGTCAATGTGCTTCAGGGAACAGGTTTCTCTATAGCATCGACCCACTCAAAGTCATTGCCGCCGGGTTTGGACACCCAGGCTGTGCGCCAACTGCTTTTGCAGCTGAACATCAAGTCCGTGTATGAACAGTTTCTTTCGGAGCAAATGTCAGGCGATAGCGACGCTGCCAAAGCGCGAAAACTACGCTATTTCCGGCAGTTGCCGTGGCAGCTGTTGCAAGAGGCCCACGCGCTCAAACTGCAAGAGCAACTGTCGGAGAAGGCGTTTGATGCGATCCAGCAAATACTGGACATGCCCAATGCCACGGCACGGGCAGCGGTGAAAGGTGCAGACGCTATCATCCGCCCGCTTGAGCTGGTCTCCACAGCCGGCGCCACAGCTGTCAAGGCGCTGGGGATGTACCTGGTCAGCCCTGGCAAAAGCGTGACCGGCCCACATGTGCTCTATGCGCCCTACTTTGTCGGCTCACCCTTCACCGAGTTCGAGACCGAGACCGGCCTGCTTGCCGCACTCAATACGCCAGGGCCTTTGCAGGAGTTGTTGATCCGTCGCCTGCCTGAGTCTAACCAAGCAACGTTTCAAAACCTGTTCAAATCCACCGTGGGAGAGACCACTGAAGTTACCCTTGCTTCAACGCCCATCGTTGGCAATGTGCTGGAGTGTCTATACCAGGACAACATCCGGCTGCTGAAGCAGATGCTGGGTAGTCAATCCACGGTGACCGCGCAAAACGATTGGGAAAAAGCCAAGGAACTGTTCAGTTCCGGAATCAAGCTGGTGGCTGGATTTTTGCCCGGCAAATGGTCCTGTGGTCTGTTTCTGTGGCAAGCCTACAAGGATTTCAAGGATTCTGCGCAGGCGCTGCAAGACCACCACTGGAAACGCGCATCCAAATCCTTCGTCTCAGGTGCGGGGCAGATGATCACCATGGGGTGGATGATGCAGGAAAATCCGGCCTCTACCCCTGCAGCAGCCACCTTGACAGAAATCCCCGCAGAGCAACCTGTTGGCGCGCCTCAGTGGTCAACTATCAACACCACCTCCGCTATTCGGACAACAGCGCAAGCGTACGAAGCACCGACTGTCGAACTGGAAAAGTTTCAGAAAAGTGCAACTGATGGCACTTATCGCGAGACTACGACTACGCATCATTACGCGCCTGTTTTGGGAAAGGTCTATCGCGTCGCAAAACGCGGCGGGGCATGGCGGATGATAAACGAAAAGCAGCAGGGACCGATCCTTGAAACCGCTCCCGGCGGTCAACTCGTGCCTGCGGCCGACGCGCATTCCATTCACTATGTCAAAGCCATTTCCAGTCTCGCCAACAAGTACATGACCAAGCTACTTGCCTGGAGCTCATTGAACATCGAAGCAACGGGCTTGCAGGAAATTCATCGACTGTATCCCGCGAAAGCGCAGGCAATCGTAGAGGCGATGGAGCTGGCCAGGAAGTATGCGTTCAATAGCCTGCACAATTTGGCACAGCTGCGAACCCACACACCCGATACTCGACTCGACATCTTCCTGAAGAAATTTTTTGATGTGAGCGCAATCAACTCCGTCATTCTGGACAAGGTCAAAAACGCCATCGTGCCAATTTGCAAGGCGCTGGTGGATCCGGGGCTGGACGAACTCGATACCGAACGGTACGTCGTAGGTTCCAATCTCTCAACGACTGATTCACTGGTCGCATTTGTTTTACAGACCGACCAGCAAAAAAAGGTGTACTTCACAGAATTATTTTTCGATCCGCAACTGGATTGGTACAAGTTCAGTACCCGCCTGACCGAGCCATTCGATGTCGATGCGCATGCGCGGGCAACGACGCTGATCCATGAATTCTCACATCACTTCGCCAAGACGATCGACATCGCCTATTTGGAGACCAGACGGCCTTTTTCCGATCTCATTTCAACCATCACGTCTATCGGCGTGAAGAAAAAAACAGCCCAGGAACAACTCCAGCGTGAAGCGCTGTCGATGGCAACGCCCCGTGACCAGTTGTTTGCCCGCTGGAACGGTGCGATGTCGTCATGGGAAAGTCTGGATTCCATACCCGAGACCGCCCATATCGGCAAGGAAATAAAAAAAATCACCGGCGCCAAAACAATGAACGACGCACGAGCCGCTTTCCTGGACCGTGTGTCGCCGGATTTACGGGTCGATACGATTTTGCGCAATGCGGATTCAATCGCGATGCTCATCTCTGAAATGGGCCGGCAGTTGGACCCCGTACCGGTTACACCGGCAAACTCGCCTTGACTCCCAAAGGCTTTTGATTATTTTTTCACTCGTCTTATGGATACTGCATGGCAACTACCGGTTTTTCGGGATGTTCAAGTGAAAAACATTCCTGTTTGATGGGTAATTGCCATGACGGTTGTTCTCGTCGACTTCGCTCAAGGTTAGAATGCACGAATTCAGGATGAGTCAATGACCGACAGCCCTCTCTCGCAAGCCCAATATGACGCCATCACCGATGCCGCTGCGCACTGGTGCATGCGCCTGCACGCCATCGACTGCACCGCGCAAGAGCGCCTGGCCTTCGAACAATGGCGTGATGCTCATCCGCTTCACGCGTTCGAGTACGAGGCCATGCTGGACATCTGGGAAGTCGCAGGGGATTTGCCTCGTCCCGACGTCGTCGTGCCAGCGGCCCGGATCAAGGCAGCAACGCCTTGGCGCACGGTCGGTATCGCTGCCGCCGTGTGTGCCCTGGCGTTGCCACTGGCGGCCTATGGCGGCTGGAACTTCGGTTGGCTGCCCGACTCCTACCAGCACTTCGAGGCCAACGATACGGTTCGTCAGGTCACCCTGAGCGATGGCAGTCAGGTCGAGCTGAACCTGGGCAGCGAGCTGACGTTCAGCAACTACAAGGATCATCGTCGGGTCACGCTGGATAAGGGCGAAGCTTTTTTCAGCGTCAGCCACGACACGGCTCACCCCTTTATCGTCAGGGCGGCGGACGGCAGGATTCGCGTCACCGGGACCCAATTCAATGTCTGGATGTATGAGGATCAGGTGCGAGTCAACCTGATTGAAGGTTCGGTGCTGGTGAGCAGCAACGAGGATCTTCCCGGCGATGGCTTGCGTCTCGGACCCGCGACGCAGGCCCGTTATCAACACGGCGACTTCACGCCCCAGATCAGCCAGACCTACGCCAACGATAATTCATTGGCCTGGCGCAGCGGCAAACTGGTGCTTGATGATCTGGCGCTGTCCGATGCCCTGCCCTTGATCAATCGATACCTGGACAAGCCGCTGATGCTGGCCGATCACAGTACCGGTTCGATCCGCCTCGGCGGCATCTACAACATCAAGGAGCTCAACAGCCTGGTGGCGTCCCTGCCCAAGGTGCTGCCGGTCTACCTGACCCGTAACAAGGATGGCAACCCGGTCCTCAACGCCATTGCGCAACAGGCCCCGAAAAGCTGAAGGCCGCAGCCCTTGCGGGGTGCGGCCTTCATTCTGCGTTCAAACACCCACCAGGTTACTGTTTGGCCACCTTCCCGGCTTTTTCATCCTGCTCGCGGATCGTCAGGGCCTGATACTGCGGATCGGCCGTGATCTGCTGCTCGGTGAACGGCAACACACTCAACTGTTTCTTCGAGAAGGCCAGGGTCTGGTCCCGGGAGTACTTCGACGCCGGGTCACTGGACAGCGAGAATGCCAGCAGCCCCTGGGCCTGCGGCCCCTGGTCATCGAACGTCACCACTTGCAAATAGCTGGTGCCACTGACGACTTCGCGTTTGCCGTCGGTTCTCGGCACGCTCTGGATGGCGTTGTAAACCCCCAGGGTGCCGGGTCCGCCGTGAATCGGCGTCTGCTGGCCGCCACTGCTGACCACCTGAATGTCACCCCAGCGGCTGTCAGCCTTGAGACCCGACTGGTTGACCTGCTCTACCGACACCAGCATCGCCTCGCGTAGCGCTTTCGCGATGTGCGGGCGCTCCACCGCCAGACCACGCGGAGTGTGTTGCGGATCTTTCGGATCGAACCCGACACGCCAGACATCAGGCGCGTCCTGCAGCGCTTCCATGACGTTCTGGAAATGCACAAACCCCAGGCCGCTGTCGAGATTCGCACGGCGGTCCCAGGTCTTGAGGCTGGCACACAACGGCATCAGCGTCGGCGCATCGGCTCCCAGGTCTGCCGCGCAGAACTGCAGCAGGTCCGGCATCACTTGAGTGGTCTGATACACCTGGTCGTCCATGACCATCCGCTGCAGGTCCGCCGCCGCAATCGGGCCGGCCTTGCTCAAGGTACCCAGGCGATCCAGGGCAAAGCGTGAGCGCAGGCCCAAAGGCTGGCTGTCCTGGCTGATCAGCGGCGAGAAACCGGTGAGCGGTTGTGCCGGGTTGGCCATCCAGGCCGAATCGTTGGAGTGTTGCACAAAGTCCTTGCGCAACAATTGCGGCAACCGCTCTGCCGCATAGATGCCTTTTTGCGCTGCGTGCGGATCGATGTCCCAGGCGCAGGCGCTGCTGGAACCGTCGAGCACGATCATCTGCAACCCGGCCCGAGGATCACTGCACTTGGCCAGTTTTTCGGCATTGACGTTCGGCACCACCGACAGGTTCATGTAGAGCGTCTGCCCCTGATCGTCCGCCGCCAGGGTGTTGACCCAGGGGATGCCCTGGATTTCATGCACCGACGCCTGCAACGCCTTGAGGCTGGTTGCACGGTTCATCGCGTACCACTGCTGCAGCACCCGATCGTTATCCAGGTTGGCGTCACGCAAGCTATAGGCGAACTGACGGTCCCAGTCGAGCTTCCCCGGCCACTGCACGATCGGGCCGAATTGCGAACTGTAGACCACATGGGACACCGCCCGGGTCTGGCCATCCGGCTGCTTCACGTTCACGGTCACCGTCTGTTGCTTCATCGGCAACGACTGGCCGTCGAGCAGGTAGCGGGTCGCGTCCTTGGGGTCGAGTTGCAGGCGGTACAGGGTGAAGTGCTTGGACGAGTCCACGGTGTGGGTCCAGGCCAGGTGCTGGTTGAAACCGATATTGATCAGCGGCAACCCGGGCAACGCGGCACCCATGACGTCCAGCTTGCCGGGAATGGTCAGGTGCATCTGGTAGAAGCGCATCCCGCCGACCCAGGGAAAATGCGGATTGGCCAGCAACATGCCGCGGCCATTGAAGGAGCGCTCGCTGCCCACCGCCACTGCGTTGCTGCCACGATCCAGGGCAAAGCGCTGCAGGCGCGTATCGGCAACCTGGAACGACGCAGGGGCAGTGGCTGTTTGAGCAGTGGCTTTGGGTGGGGTGGCACCGGCCAAGGCTTCGGCAAACTGCCCTACGCCGCCTTCGACCAGCAGACGACGAGTCAACTTGACCAGGTCCTGCGCAGTCACCTCACGCACCCAGTCGCCCTGGCATTGCTGTGGCAAACCCTGGGCCCGGCGCTCTTTCAGGGCGCGGTTGTAACCCGCCACATAACCGTCCATGAGCTGACGGATTTCCGGGGTTTGCGCCTGCCAGAAAGCATCGACCGCCTGGGGGGTGTTCAGCCAGGTGAAAAACACATCGCTGACCCGGTTTTCGCGCTCTTCAACGGTGAACTGATCGGGGCCGAAATAGCGTGATCGTTCACCGTTTACCGTGGTGATCTCATTGGCCAGCAGGCACAGATTGTCCTGGGCGTAGGCATAGCCAATGCCATAGCCGAGGCCGCGCTCGTTCTCGGCGCGAATATGCGGCACGCCGAAACTGGTGCGACGGATATCGGCAGTCGCCTGCTCCGGCTGGCTGCGCGCGTTTGCCGCAAGACTCAAGCCCACCAACATACCGGCAAGGCTCAACCTGGTTAACTGCCTGGAAATAATCACGCTCGCTCCTGATCGTATAAACGAAGGTCACACCCTGGGTATTTGCCCGCAATGTGCCTCCCCCTAGGGACGAAGCAAACGAAAAAAATTTAGGGCTTTGGCCCCGCCATTACGGCGTCTGACGTGGCGCTGACGCGACGGCGACAAAATTTCTACATTTGAGCCTTCATGATTTGCCCAGCTCATACGTCCTACTGATTGAGAGCACACATCACATTTTTCGGTTCAGGCTCTGAGAAGGAGTTTTTGCATGTACAACTCGCAACTGCCAACGGACGGTAGCACTGCGCCAAAGAGCACCGCCATGGGCGCCGGCGTTTTCGATCAACGTACCGAGCGCCACGGCAACGAACGGATCAGATTCCTGCTCAAGAGCTTCGGCCTGCGCACCAGTCTGATTCGCCTGAAGGTCATCGACGCCTTGCTGAGCGCCGCCGAAAGCGACCGCAGCCTGGGGGTGCGTGGCGTGCACAGTCACTTGCTGGACCTGGACATCCCGTTGTCGTTTCTCAGTGTGCGGGAAGTGTTGAAGCGCCTGTGCGGCGAAGGCGTGATCACCCTGAATCCGGACAAAAGCTACAGCCTGCATCCACAGGCCGCCGCCGTTCTTCACCGCGAATAACCAGGCGGTGCGCGCCGTTCAGGTCTTGACTTTGCGGCGCATCACGCCGTTGATCACCACCACCAGCACCGCTACGCCAATGGCGATGTACTGGAACAGCTTTTCGTCGATGATGCCGGTGTTCTGCAGATAAGAAAGGCCAAACATGATGCCCAGCACGACCAGGGAGATCAGAATCGAGTATTTCAAACGTTGCGACTGAGTCATTGCCATTTCCTGAATGTGAGCGTGAAGCTAAAAAATGTTATATCCGCATGCAGGCCAGGCCCTAACAATTTCGGGGATGGGGGCTGCGAACGGGGTCTCATGTTACAGCCGATGAAGAGTTTTGGCTTCTAGACGAAGCCAAGCCCCTCGTGCCACAAGACTAACCGAACGCTTCCTTGACCATGGTATCGAACATGCTGTATGCCGCGTTTGCCTCGCGAACATACTCCTCCTGGCTGGCATCCATCGGCGTCACCCTAAGCGTTTGAACTTCCAGGATGTTGTTGGCTGGGTCGTGCTGATAATGCAGGAACACTGAAATTCCATAATCATCCCCGCAGAGGCTGTAGCACACATTCATGAATTGCGGTGTCAGCAATGGCAACCCGTGCACTTGATTGTGGATGGCCATGGCGCAGACGCGGGCCTGACACGTTGCAGCAAATGCCGATTTGGGCAGTCTCTCGGCGTAGGCAGCATCACCTATGACATGCACGCCAGGAACCTGCAGCGACTCCAGTGTCTGTGTGTCGACTGGGCACCATCCGTGGTCCGCTGTCAGCCCGTTGCTATGTGAAAAATCGTCAGCCCGCTGGGCGGGAATGATATTGATCACGTCGCCGCCGACGCGCCCACCGTCCGTCAGCAATTGACGCTGCTCGACATCAACGCCTCGAACGGTTCCTCCCTCCTTGGCGCCGATCCAGCGGATAACACTACTGTCAGTGCCATAGCCGTATAGCCGCTTCCAGGCTTGTTCGAACTGAGCCTGTTTGGCAAAGCGCTCCTTTGCGTCCAGAACGATAACCCGCGACAACGGCTTGTGGACCTTCAGGTATTCGGCAATGAGACTCGCCCGTTCGTAAGGCCCGGGCGGGCATCGATAGTCATCCGGTGGCGCCGCGATGAGGACAGCTCCGCCATTGGGCATTTCATTCAACTGTTTGTTGAGCAGTCGCAGCTGCTCACCTCCTCCCCAAGCATGGGGAAATTGTTGCGCTACAGCGTGATCGTACCCGGCAATCGTGTCATACCGATAGCCAATGCCGGTGGCGACCACGCACCGATCAAAGCTGAAAATGCGCCCGCCACGAGTGAAAATCTGCCGACTCCGAGCATCCAGGGAGAGGGCATAATCATAGACCACCTCGATACCGCTCTCGATCAGTTTGTCGTAGCTGAACATCAATGACTGTTCGCTGCGCTTGCCCACCAGAAATTCAGCCCCCAGAGGGCAACAATGGTAGTGCCGGTTCGGCTCAATAAGGGTGATGCTAACGGTCGGATCGAGTCTATGTAACGTGCGCGCGAAGGTTGCACCGGCAAAACCGCCACCGATGACCACTACCTTCGTGCTCGGCGCTCCCGATTGAATACTCCCCGCCGCCAAGGCATGCACCGCTGAAAAACCCACCCCTGTCGCCAGCCACCTGAGCAGGCGTCTTCTTTGATTATTCATCGGCACGACCTCTTCCTTGTTGGCTGTCAACCTTGATACTGCTGAACCTGTCGGCCAGCAAGCTCACGGTGGCGTCGTCAACACGCTCCATGACCCGATTCATGATGGTGCCCTTGAGGGAGCCGTCTCGATAACCGAACAATATGCGCAGCAGATATTCCCTCCGCAATCCAGCGATCGACGGAATCGCACCCGCGTCTGGCATGCCATCGAATCCATGGCAATTGATGCAACCATTGCTGGCCATCAGGGCGTCGGTAGCCTCATTGGCCGACACCGAAGAACACGCCATGACTAGAAACAGCGACAGTGGCTTGATCACTCTGTGCATTAACGCCTCCCCTACTCTGTCAGCACATTGCTCAAGTACACCTTGCTACTAGCCAGATACTCTCGTGATATCTTATAGCCACCGTAGGTCTTGATGTGACCATCGATATAACCGGACAGTGCTTCCCGGGAAGTGAATATTTTCTTGGCCCGTTCATATGCCGCCTTGTCTTGATAAATCATCAAGTGAATCAAGGGTTCTCCGAGCTCCGTAGGTACTAGATTAATCACTTTCACTCCTGCCGCCGCTCTACCTCCATAAGCCTTCATGTAGGCAGCCTGAGATTTCACAAAAACCTCCAGAAATTCCTTTTCCTTGCCTTTTGGCGGTTCAAATACAATCGTCATGGCTTTGCTTTCAAAGGCTGGCTCAGTCGGCACCGGCATTTCGGCAAACGCCAACTTGGCACCACACATCCACAGCAAAACCACCAGTCCAATACGTACTGGAATATCCTTCATGCTCATCAACTGTAACCTCGTTTTATTATTATGAGTAACTGCAAGTCGCAGCGACCCTATTTGTACAAGATGACCGAGATCATTTTCCCGCCTGATTGGAGTGTCGGGTCTTCAGTCTCTTTGACCGCCACCTCTACAGAACTTATTTGAACCCGTTGATAGTGTTCAAATATATGTTGCTGATAGAGCACATCCAGCCAGGGGTGAATACAGAACATCGCCAGACGCCCACCCTCGGCCAACAGCGATTGTGGCGCAAACTTGATAAACGCCAGGTTCTCCTCGATCACGGCCCCCATTTCATCGCAAAACGGATCGAAGAATATTGCCGAAAACCGCTGGGTGCCTTCCAGTTGTTGCCAGTACCCCGCGATCAATTGAACGTTCGCACGTTCCGCTTTCCAAGCCCGGGCCTTTTCCAGCACAACGGGATGGGGCTCGACAATCGTGTGCAGCGCAGGCTGCGCTTGCTGAATCATGGTGGCTGAAATGCCCATGCCATAACCCACTTCAAGCACTTCATCCTGACTGGTCAGGGCAAGGTCATCCACCATGCGACGAATGAGGGGGCGTTCCCATTCATGCATCACAAAAGAATCTCCTATGCGTAATGCCTCGCCGCAATAGAGGGCCTGAGCCTTGAGGTATTCAGTTCTTTGTGGGTCCATAAAAACTCCTTTTTTATTAATCAATCAGTCCAAGAACGACCATTACGTCACCAATGTAAGTTGCGGCTTAATATGAAAAGCCTCGCCAGGCTTTACATTGGATTTCAACAGCACCCATTGAAACCCGCTGCCAAATGCAGCACGCCCCATGATCGCCAGCGAATGTTCTTCCAAGTACAGAGAAAATACTTTTAGCAGCGACAGCCCCTGCCCCGTTAAAAAAGCCAATGCCAGTTCGAGCATCAACTGGTCGAAATAAAGGACCAGGGGTCTGTTTGGGTAGGCCTCGCGAAGTGTTTGGAGCAGCAATGAAAATTGGTGATAAACGCAAACTAGTGAATGTCGACCGTCCAAAAGTGCATGTTCATCCAGCAACCAATGCGCTTTACGCACGCCGAAAACAACCTGCGGATCATAAAGTTCCTCTTCAAGACGCAGAACCTCCAAGCCAAGCGAAGCAACCAGATCCAGATCAGCGTTGTAACAGCGCGAGCAGCCCGACACGATCAACGCATCCGGATGTGCGGCGTATAAGACGCGAAAATTCTCGCGCTTTTTGCTCATGTCGAAATCGCTGGCCCAGCGCATTAGAATCAGTGTCATCGATGCCTCCTGTACAAGGCTTCACACCTCATCAGGTCAACGATATGCGTCGGGCGTCCAGCGCCGACAATACAGGCTGCGACGCCCATGTGGTTCAACGCATAGTCCAGGGCAGGTTCCAGTGGAATGACACCGCCGGCCAGACAGTGCAGCGCATAGAGCGGACAACGCTGTTTGATTGCCTCTAGCTTGGACGTGGTGATAACGCAATCCATCTGTAAGATGTTGGCTGCAGTCAGGACCCCGTCGAACGTCATTCGATCCAGCAGTTTCAGACAGCGCTCCGACAGATTGAAAGTCAGCATCAACCAGCAGACCCGAGCGCTTTTCGTGCGGGACGTAATCTGGTGAAAAATTTGCTCGATTAACTCTATTTCCCCTTGAGCCAGCAAAATATCGAGCCAATCACCGCCGACACTCACAACCCCGGGGTTGAAACGGTTGATGATGTCGATGTCCTCATCGATCTGATCGACATCCGGCCCAAATCGATAATGTGCAGGCTCGTAGAAACGTTGAGGCTCTCGCTGGATCTCGTTAACGTTGAAAAGCTTGCCGGAGAGCTTGTCGTAGACTTGGATCAGAAACCGCGAGTGATAGAGGTGCCAAGGGCTGAAGCTGCCGTTGATGGCTCGACCAACCGCTGCTGCAGATGCCCCGTCGCCACTGGCCACCCCCAGTCGGGAACCATTCAGTACCACACGGGCCCAGGCCTCGATTTCGGTATTGGAGTACGGACTCGCATAGCGCTTGAGAAAGCCCCGATCGCCCAGATAGATCGTCGGCCCCGCACATGGGAAAGTCTGCGCCGCCAGGCTCAAAGTATCCGCTCCGCCAGATCAATGACACGATCCAGTTCAATCCTGTGATCGACCAGTACAAAAGTGTTGCCGGAAAGCCTCCCGTAGTCTTCTAGTCGGCCCACAACCTTGACCAGCGCCTCTATTGGCACGTGCAGAAAAACCTCATCCAGGAAAATCAGTTGCTTGCCATCCGCGGGCAAAGCTGCCAGCGATCTCGATCACTCCCCCGACACCTTTCAGGGTAATCGCTTTTCCCCACACCTGAAGCGCCCCTCAACAACTGAACACCACCCCGGTGTAGCGCCGTTGGTTTGTAGGAGCGCTGGCCGGCAAACCCCGCAATATGAATAAGTCCCCCAACAACCTGAAGTGGCACCCTCTGTTTTATTGCACCGAAACGCAGAAGCCGCTCAACGGAGATGGATTGGGATTTAAAGCCGGTTATGGCCAAAAACACGTTGGAAAGATCCGAGCGCACCAGCAGCACGGCGGTGACAGCCAGTACGAAACCATAGCTGGACGACTGAAAAATACCCCCGAGCATGACGTTCAGCACGATGACCAGATCGCTCAACAACGTACAACTCGCTGCTGTCACTGTGCGTGCGATTACGCTGATCCTTCGGCTCTGATAGAAATGAGCCACACCTTGCATGGCAAGTGTATGACGTGTATTTGCCAGCCACTGACTCAACTGACCAAGGCTGGAAACGCTTGCGCTGGCGATGGAATAACTGGCCTGGGCGGAGCGTATCAACGCATCGAAGCCTGCTACCGTCGCTGTTCGGGTTCGGTATAACTCTTGGACCGAAAGGTGGTATAGGCCCATCAGCGATCCGGCAAAAAAAAGTGCCAATATCAAGCCTGGCAGGCCGAAACCAAGCCACAGCACGCCAACACTGCACGCCAGCAAGGCGCTGATCCACGAGATATCATGGGCATACCAAGCAATTCGCTCGAAGACCGTTGTGATATCGCGAGATACGATTTGCAGTCCGTTTGCCGAGTCACCTGCGCAAACATCGTTTAATCCCAGGGAAATATGCTGTGTCAAACGCCTGCGCAACGACGATTCAATGAACAACCCCGCGCAAACGCCTGACGCAACACCTGCCGCCACATACGCCAGTACCCAACCTGCACCGGGATCCGACGGCGGCAGGGTCAGATTACCGGCGTAACTCATCATGACCGCAGGAACCAGTAGCGCTATCACTCCCAGGGAGCAAAGTTTCATCAGGTTGAGCAAGCCAAAGTGCTGGCCGTCAGCATCTGTGCAACGAGGCATTTCGGGGGGGTTCAACGCGGCGCCAGTCTCCACGTTCTGGACTCTACACTCGATTGCCTGGACTGCCGCCTGGGAGAACTGCACGTCGGGCATACGCTCCAGCGCGTCCATCACGCTGCGAGCAGCAGCGCTATCCAAGGATGAAAGATCGTGGTCGATCAGCAGGAATCGATTTTGGGCTCGCGCAAGGAAAACACCGCGTATCAGCTGCAGCCGCAGTCGTTGCCCATTTGAAAGATTGCTGGCGTCCATCTCGATGAGTTTGTCTGCAACTGCTTGGACATTGCAGCCCAGTTCGGGCAACAGCCTGAAGGCAATCAGCAATGACTCCACTTCAGAGAGTTTGTCCGGGTGGTGACCTGGCACCAGCGCAATGAGAGAGGAAGGCCAAATCGGCCAGTGCTCGTCAAACTGCACAGCCGAGTTACCGTCGCTGGCGCTGAGCGGTGAAGCGCCTTTTGAATCCAGGCCCTCGAACAAAGCGTCCAGTTCAATCAGCGAGCGGTCGA
Organism: Pseudomonas fluorescens; assembly: GCF_902497995.1. Taxonomy (GTDB): domain Bacteria; phylum Pseudomonadota; class Gammaproteobacteria; order Pseudomonadales; family Pseudomonadaceae; genus Aquipseudomonas; species Aquipseudomonas fluorescens_BK. The sequence goes on from NZ_CABVII010000023.1 coordinate 32,393, forward strand.
CGACTTTGAAACTGAGGAAAGCCCTGGGTAAGCCGAGCATCGCCGAAATCAGCGGGATCGCCAGCCAGAAAATGACACCGTCCCAAGGCAACAGATTGACACCTGCTCCCCAAAAAGTCAGAAGTACAAAGGGGATAAGGCGCCCGAATCCGATGATGTAACTGTCGGCACCACGCAACAGGGTATCTCGGTCACGCAGCGACAATTCGTCCGACAGCGTCTGCTCAACAACACGCAGCGAGGTCGGATCAAGAAACTGTTTCAGCAGCGGTCCGTCCTTCAGCCACGTCGAGCACTGTTCAATGCGCTGCGTGACCTTGTCCATGATACGTTTATAATTGCGATCTGACAGTTTTGACAATCCATAGGACAGCGGGATAAAAGCAGCGATCAGCGCCACAGCACCGAACCCGGTTGCGCCATATAGGGAGACTGCACCCAGCATTGCCAGCATCAGGAACAGCGGAATGGCGAACAGATTGAATGAACCAGCAATGCCGTCCAGCACTACGTTCAGATCTCGAGAAGCCAGTCTCTCCAGTGCAGATAGCGGCACGCCTGATCGAGTGTGCCGTGACAGCAGGTGATCGAAAATGCTGCAAATCCGCAGGCTGAAATAACGCTCGAGATTGAGTTGTCCGACCACCACAAGAAAGGAACAAAGTGCTAGAGATAGCAGTATTGCCCCGTCTCCAATCGTGAACCGGACAGGCCCCTCAGCACTGACGAGACTCGACAGCTTGTAGATAATCAACAATGAAATGATGTACTGAAGGATCAACAACAGCAGATAGCCTGCAGTCGCGAGTGCTGATAACCGGAAGGCCACGCGCAGTATTCCGCCGCGCAGGCTGTCGATGGACACCTTGCTGGGTCTGACGTACTGGATTGAGGGGGTAAAACTATACATCCATTTCATTGAAGGCCCCTTCGACGTAATCGCGCTGGTTCGATAGACCCCGGATCTCCTCCAAACAACGCTTGATCTTGGACATGTCATATTCGTCGGGTGAGCAGCCACGAAAATGACAATACTGACGAACGATCCACTTCAAGTTGGCGTGTTGCATCTTGCCAGGCAGCATAAATCGAGTCAGGGACAGGATGTCGAACCAGACTGTGCGCTGCAGCGACCAAGTTTCCAGATCAATGATTCGCACGCCCTCCTGCGTGATGATGATGTGCTCAGGCTTTACATCCCCAATACTCACGGGATGCCTTCCTAGCACCGGCCTTGCGTGGGCCGAGCAACAGGAGTCGAGTTCGGCCCCTTGCGCGTACTGCCAACCAAAAGCGAGGTTCGATACGGCCGCAGCGTGCATCAATGCATAGGCCTGGATGACCTTGCTCAGGTCTTCTTGAGTTGCTCGGGGCGCACGCCCCGGTAGATGACTCAAGATAATCAGTTGTCGATTCGCGTCGCTATGCAGTACTTGCCCCATAGGGCCGCCGCGAAATACCAGGTAGCCACTGATTTCAGCCTCATAATGCTGACGGTCGAGATAGTGCTTGATGACAACGCGTGTATTGGACTCAGCCATACGGCCCAACCAGACAATCGACTTCGACGAATGAGTGATCAGCGCCAGGTCTCCACTGCACTTCAGTAGCGTCAGGCCCTTGAGCAATAATTGCGTATCCCGCGTATGTTCCTGCAGCGTGGCCTCTGGCAATGCTTCAAGCGTTTCCAACCGAAAGACGCTTGTCTTGCTCATGATCCTGACGCCAGAGCTAGCTGATAGCTACGAGCGGCCCGGTCGTAGTCCACCTGCTCGTTGTAGAACTCCAGCCAGAACGCCAAAGGGCTGTCATAACGGTCGCACACATACCATTGAGACGCCGACAGGTTGATCAACTCCCAAATCTGTAACTCCCCCATGATCAACCGACCGAAGTCTCGATAATCGACCCTGATACCGAAGGGATACTGCTTGATCGCAAAAGCGCCGCTGCTCTCGACGGGAATAAACTCGACCCTGGAGATGTCCATTACAAAATCGACGGATTTCTCCCCTTCTCCTGATAGTTGTATAACCAGTTTTCGGGCCCCCAATGGCCGACCGAGGTATTGTGTCTGAGCCATGAGAACCTGACCGTAACCGGTGATCAGCCAGGTTTTCGCCATTGTGTCCAGGTGGGCTTTCACTTCAGAAAGGCTGAGCTGATCACCCTTCCATTCCGGCATGATCGACGCGACCTCCAGTGGGGATACTTCCTCCAAGTTGATCCATTCTGCACGGTCCACACAGCTTGTCCGGCCTACCTCCAGGCGTTCACCTGGAGCCAATGCTTGAACGGTCCTGAGTAGAGATAGTTGGCTGGCGATTTGCGCCAACTGACTGTTGCTCCAAAGATGCCGGATCTTGTAGCCCGCATCGACGTAACCGTTACCGGCAATGAGCAATGTCACGGCGGCTTCAAGCCTTCGAGAAGGTTTAGTGACTATTTCATTGAGCAGTCTCAAGCCGGAGATGCGCGCATATTTCGGGTCCGCCACAGGCAGCAAGTTGTCCAAACCGATGGAGTAGCCTTCTGCACTCGTTTGAAAGTTGTTTGTAACTACCATTACATTAGGTGCCGGCACCCGACCGGCGTTGACATCCTCATAGAAGCTATCGGCGATACGGGTATCCGACTGGATAAACAGGGCATGACGATTCGAGTCCCGAAGATAGACAGAGGCGACGCGACTGTCCCAGAACAAAACATCACTGCAAGGCATATAAAAGCGACAGTCCAGCTCTCCCACAGAGAAGTCCTGCTGCATGTCAATAGTGCGAACTTCAAAACCACACTGCTGGATCATATCCCGGGCAACCTGGGGGATCAGCTCGGGAACATATACCCGCGTGGTATTGAGCTTGTCGGGATAAAGGTTTTTCAATTGTACAAGGGTTAGAGGACTGAAATGCTGGAGATGTTCAGTTGTAAAAATAATCGCATCCACCGCCGGCATCCGGGCAACCGATACCGTTCTGAAAGGAATGATGTGAAAGGAGCGAAGAGGATCAGAACCAAAACATCCTCCCAGTACAGGATCAATCAGCAGATGCGTACAACCGGCCGTCACCGACCAGCTCTGGTGCCCGATACAGGTTAGTTGCATACTTTGAGCTCCACGGACGCCATGGCGCGACGGATGATCTTGGCCAGCAGTTCCGGACTGCCGTTTCCGCCGTAATAGCTGTAGAAAAACGGAATCAAACCGTCGAATATTCCGTGTTCGAACCATGATTTTATGGAGACACCAACGATATCCCAGATCTGAATCGTACCGTCGACCACCCCCATGAAATCCACCAGCGGCATGCAAACTCCATACGGATAATCGGCCATCAGAACATCGAGGTCGGTGTCCAGTTCGACCTCGAACTTGCCACTTACCATGTTCAACGCGTAACTGTGACGCAGTCCGAGGTCGTTACAACGAAAGCTAAATACAATCCGTCGACTACCAAGTTTCTTACCGCGATAATGCGACATCTGTATAACTTTTCGCCCGGTTATGAAAAGCATCAGGCTCTTGGCGATCCGGACCAACTCTTTCTCACAGCGCAATAGTGCCTCTTGGTACTGCGTTAATGTCTCGAAATCAGATAGCACAGAGGATGCAACATCGATAGACCTCTTGCTGTCGACGAATGTCGCCAGCTCCTGAACTAGCAAGCCATGCTGGATATGGTCGACCTTGACCCAGTCAATCGGAGCCTGAACGGTAGATGGTGCATCGAGCATAACGTTTCCACCTGGAAGTAAACCAATAACATTGACGTCCAGACTGAGTTGGTTCGCCAGCTGACTCAACATCGGTTGCTCGGAAAAAGGAAACGCGGCGAACCCGTCGAAACGCTTGATAAAACCACCACCGCACATTGCGACGTGTTCGGGTTGCGCAGGAAAGTCTTCGAGGTAAGTTGTGAGTACTGAATTCAAAACGCCCAAACCCAGAGGCCCGGTTTTCCTGTTGCTGGCGGTTGTATTTTTTCCCCAGTTTTCCAGCGATTGAAACGCCCCCGGAGGTGACACTCGGGAGTTGTTGGAAACAACGACCAGCTTGGGCGGTAGTACTTTTCCCTCGACAATGTCGCTCTTGTACAACTCCGAAACGAGGGCATCGACGGCGATGAACACACCAGCTGATGGGGTTAGGGTCTCTTCCAGATAGATCTGGGTGACCCGACTTTCCCAAAATGCGGTTTTCGGGTCCGCCGGATAAAACTTTAGGCACAAGTCTTTGACGCGCATGGGCTCCGTACTATTGACTTCCGTCAGTTTGAAACCAAGATCTCGAATGCACTGTTTTACCGGTTCAACGATAGTCGCCCCGACCACAAACTTTGCACTGCGCGGCAAGAGGTTCAGGGACTTGATATCAAAATGATCGGAATGTTCGTGACTGAGAAAAATAAGATCAACATCCGCCAGCGCCCGACAATCAACCGTTCGCGGAGGATAGATATCAATACGACATTGATCGACCAGTCCAAAATCTTCGCACAGGAGAGGATCTATCAACACTTTGGTATCTAGATGTTCGATCAGCCAAGTTTGATGACCGATGAAAGTCGCCCTCATATTTCTCACCTTCCTTGAGATATGGCACGAACAACTAAAAAATCTAAAGAAAGCAAGAAAGTTCCTGCTTTCTTCTAATTTTACTCAACGATGATAAGCACAGCTTTGCGCTTTTGTTTCATTGATCTTAGCCTTGGATTTTTTTATCGCCTCACTCAGCGCCAGCAGTTCTTCTTTGCTGAATACCGCTTTGCTTTGCGCAGACGACGTAGCGACTTCTTCGTTCAATATTTTACTCATGACGCTCTCCTTGCCAGAAACCCAATAGATAGTGTTATCCGCGAGCATTGCTCCGTCTCGCCGTTAAAAACATATAGTTTCATGATCGTTCTGCAAATAATAATTATTACGAATCATCCTACAACGTCCTACATCTTCATCTGTAGGACAGCTCTAAGCGATTGTTTTTCGGGTAAAACTCCGCGCTGCTTTTTTGTCTGCGCATGGAATACTGAAACAAGTTGAAATATTTTCTTCCGTGCGTAGTTCCTGCGCGCACTCCCCAACCTTGCTGTATCTTCCAGTTCTACTCCAACATCATCTCTTTGAGTCTCCGCTATGAAAACAATTCTTCGCTTTCTCACATTGTCGATCCTGCTGATGAACTCCATGGCCCAAGCCGCCGACCTGATCCCGATCGAAGTCCACCGCGACGCCAACTGCGGCTGCTGCAAAAAATGGATCAGCCATCTGCAGGCCAACGGTTTCAAGGTCGACGATCGCGTCGAAACCAACATGAGCGAATTCAAGCAACAGCATGGCGTGCCGCCGCGTCTGTCGTCGTGCCACACCGGCCTGATCAACGGCAAATTCGTTGAAGGCCATGTGCCCGCCGATCAGGTACTGGCCTTGAGCAAGCGCGACGATCTGCTGGGTGTCGCCGCCCCCGGCATGCCCATGGGTTCGCCCGGAATGGAAATGGACGGCATGAGCGATGCCTATCAGGTGATCGGCCTGAAAAAGGACGGCACTGACGTGGTGGTGGCGCACTACCCTGCCCATTGATGTCCGGTGCGTATATCGGCCTGTTCTTTGCCGCGTTCGGCGCCGCGACCCTGCTGCCGTTGCAGTCCGAAGCGCTGCTGGTGGGGTTGCTGCTCAGCGACCGGTATTGGCTCTGGCTGTTGCTGGCCGTGGCCACGCTGGGCAATGTCCTGGGGTCGTTGGTCAACTGGTGGCTGGGCCGTGGCATCGAGCGCTTCCGCGATCGGCGCTGGTTTCCGATCAGCCCGGGTCACCTGGAAAAAGCCCGCGTCCATTATCAGCGTTACGGTCACTGGTCGCTGCTGCTCAGTTGGATGCCGGTGATCGGCGATCCGCTGACCCTGGTCGCCGGGGTGATGCGCGAGCCGCTCGGGCGATTCCTGCTCATCGTGACCCTCGCCAAGGGCGCCCGCTATGGCGTACTGGCCCTCGCCACTCTGGGCTGGATGGGTTGAACGATCTTTCGCCGCGATTGCCTGTGTTTAATATCGCCCTAATCATGCCGATCCAGCATCGGCGGATTTCCTATGGAGTTTACCCATGCCTAAGACACGCTCGCGCTGGCTGCCGAGCCTGCTGCTGACCACCGCACTGCCGGTCATCGCTCACGCCGAAGGCCCGGAATATGGTCCGCAGCTGCAAGGGTTCGAGTACCCCTACACCGTCAAGCATTTCGACTTTCAGTCCCAGGGCAAAACCCTGCAAATGGGTTACATGGACGTCGCCGCCAACGGCAAGGCCAACGGGCGCAGCATCGTGTTGCTGCATGGCAAGAATTTCTGCGGCGCGACCTGGGACACGTCGATCAAGGCCCTGAGCGACGCCGGCTACCGGGTCATCGCCCCGGACCAGATCGGTTTCTGTACGTCCAGCAAGCCGGACAACTACCAATACAGCTTCCAGCAACTGGCCACCAACACCCAGCAACTGCTCAAGGCCCTCGGTATCCAGAAGGCCACGTTGCTCGGCCATTCCACCGGCGGCATGCTCGCCACCCGCTATGCGCTGCTGTATCCCGATCAGGTCGAACAACTGGCACTGGTCAACCCCATCGGCCTGGAAGACTGGAAAGCCCTCGGCGTGCCCTATCGCACGGTGGATCAATGGTATGAGCGCGAACTGAAGGTCACCGCCCAAGGCATCCGCGACTACGAGCGCAGCACCTATTACGACGGCCGCTGGAAACCGGAATTCGACCGCTGGGTGTACATGCTCGCGGGCCTGAGCAAAGGGCCGGGCAAGACTCAGGTGGCGTGGAATTCGGCGTTGATCTACGACATGATCTTCACGCAACCGGTGTACTACGAGTTCAAGGACTTGAAGATGCCGACACTGCTGCTGATCGGGACTTCCGACACCACCGCCATCGGCAAGGACCTTGCGCCGCCCGAGGTCAAGGCAAGAATCGGAGACTACCAGGTGCTCGGCAAACAAGTGGCGAAACTGATTCCCCGGTCGACACTGGTCGAATTCCCCGGCATGGGCCACGCGCCGCAGATGGAAGAACCGGCGAAATTCCACCAGGCGCTGCTGGCCTGGCTGAACAAAGCCGACCCCGTTCGCTGATGAGGTAACGTTGATGACGGTGCAGATTGCGGTAATCGATGACTGGCAGGGTGTGGCCCGGGAGGTGGTGGACTGGTCGGCGCTGGACGCCATCGGCCAGGTGAGTTTTGTTCATGACTACCCTGCCGACAACGCAACCCTGGCAGAGCGCTTGGGTGAATTTGAAGTGATCTGCGTGATGCGCGAGCGCACCCGGTTCGACGAGGACCTGTTGCGGCAGTTGCCGGCACTCAAACTGCTGGTCACCGGCGGCATGCGCAATGCCGCCCTGGACCTGAAAGCCGCTGCCGCGCTGGGCATTCAGGTGTGCGGCACCGACAGCTACAAACACGCCGCGCCAGAGTTGACCTGGGCGCTGATCATGGCCGCGACCCGCAACCTGGTGGTGGAAGCCAATGCCTTGCGCGCAGGCAAATGGCAGCAAGGGCTGGGCGGCGACCTGCACGGCAAGACCCTGGCCATTCTCGGTCTGGGCAGCATTGGGCGGCGTGTCGCCCGGTTCGGCCAGGTGTTCGGCATGCGGGTGATTGCCTGGAGCGAAAACCTGACCGCCGAACGCGCGGCCGAAGTCGACGTGACCTATGTCAGCAAGCAGGAACTGTTCGAGCAGGCCGATGTGCTGTCGGTGCACCTGGTGCTCAGCGAGCGCAGCCGGGGCATGGTCGACGCCCAGGCGCTGGACTGGATGAAGCCCACGGCGCTGCTGGTCAACACCGCCCGCGGGCCGATTGTCGATGAATCGGCATTGATCAAGGCCTTGCAAAAACACCGGCTGGCTGGCGCGGCGCTGGATGTGTTCGAGCAGGAACCGCTGCCCGCGCTTCATCCATTCCGGACCCTGGAGAATGTGCTGGCCACGCCGCATATCGGGTACGTCAGTCGGCAGAACTATCAGCAGTTCTTTTCGCAGATGATCGAGGACATCCAGGCTTGGTCAGCGGGCGCGCCGATTCGTCTGCTGAGCTGATGATGATGTAGGAGCGAGCAGAAGCATTCAACTATGTTGGCCTGGTTAATGTCCAACCTTGACTGGTTCGAACTGAAACGCGTCAACCCGTGGAGCATCGCCAATGAACATCCGTCTTGCTGCTTTCACTACCCCACTGCTGCTGGCCTTCGCGCTGTCCGGCTCACTTGCATTCGCCGAGGGTGATGAAGAGGAACCTGTCAAAAAGCCCAACTGCCCCAAAGGCCAGGTCTGGGACAGCAAGCAACAGAAATGCCTGCTGCAAAACAGCAGGCTGGTCCCGGACACCGACCGTACCGATTACGCCGCAGCCATCAACGATTCGTCGAAAACCTGAAACCCCGAGCGGACGGAGGTCGCCATCGCCAGCGATCAGGCAATACGGGCCGAACTGGGCCAGCATCTGGCGCGTCTATGGCGCTACGGCCTGCTGCTGTCCCGGCAACGGCCTGTCGCCGAAGACCTGGTCCAGGCCACCTGCATACGGGCGCTCGAACGTGCCGGGCAGTTTATCCCGGGCACCCGCATGGACCATTGGCTGCTGAGCATTCTGCATTCGATCTGGCTCAACGAAGTCCGTTCGCGCCGGGTGCGTCAGGGCCAGGGTCTGGTGGATGCCGACCACGCCTTGTCGTTCGACGGTGAATCGGCGGCGCAAACCCCTGTCCTCGCCGCTCAGGTGATCCGCCGCGTCGATGCATTGCCCGAAGCCCAGCGCGAAACGGTATTTCTCGCTTATGTCGAGGGTTTGTCCTATCGCGAGGTCGCCGAGGTGTTGCAAGTGCCCATCGGCACCGTCATGAGCCGCCTGGCCGCCGCGCGGGTGAAGCTCGCCGAGTATCCACCGTTGCACGCCGTGCCGGGCCCTTCCACAGGAGAGCCGCGATGAACCACGCGATACCTTCGGACGAGCAACTGGTGGCTTACCTCGACGACCAACTCGACAGCGAACAACGCAGCCGCATCGACGCCGCCATCGCCGAAGACTCGCTGCTCAACCTGCGCCTGCAATGGCTGGCCCGCAGCAGCCTGCCGTTCAAGGACGCCTACGATGAAATGGGCCGACAAGCGCCCACGGAACGCTTGCAGTCCATGCTCGACACCTTGCCCAGCCCGAAACGCCCGGCGATGAATCGGCGTTGGTTCCTTGCGGCAGCAGCCGCACTGGTGATCAGCGGTGCGGTGGCGGACCGGCTGTTTCTCAACTGGCAGTCGAGCCTGCAGAAAAACAACTGGCGCGCACGGGTTGCGGACTCCATGGCGCTCTACGTGCCGCAAACCCTGGACCATCTGCCCAGCGACGAAGCCGCTCTGCGCGCGCAACTGCGAACCATCGACGCGCGTCTGGGGCTCAATCTGGTGCCGGCCAGACTGGCCTTGCCGCGCGCGCAATTCAAGCGCGCACAAATCCTCGAATCCGACGGCGTGCCCATCGCCCAGATGACCTGGCTGGACCCGGCGCACGGCCCGCTGGCGCTGTGCGTGACCCGCGCCAGCAGCGGCAGTCGACCCTTTGCCCACGAACGGCGGCGGGGACTCAATGTGGTTTACTGGGCTGACCTGGAACACGCGTGGATGCTGATTGGGCATAACCCGGCGGCGGAGCTGGAGGACATGGGCAAGGTGTTGCGCAGCCGACTCAGTGCTTGAGTGCAGTGGCGGCTAAGCACGATTGTCGAGGTTCGGATGACAGTATTCATCGACAATGGCATCGCGATGCGTCCCGGATTTCATCAGGTCCCGGGCTCTTGGCGGTTCCCCGGCCGCCCCCTGGATCAACGTGTATTGCACATCGTCCCCAACGGAAAAACAGACATCGCCTTCAGCAGTGCAATTGGCGCCGATCCTCACCGCCAACCTCGACGAGCAACCTTCGGTAGAGACCATGGCAAATGTCGTCGAAACTGCTCCGACCTCGACCACAGTCAAAGCGCTGATCGTCCCCATTCCGATTATTGGAGTGACGGGTTCTTTCATTTCTGCTCTCCCTCCACCGGTTCATGCCGCCTCGCTTGACTGCAGGAAGACATTGAAACGCGCCAGCGATGGAAATGACTACTGTCAGGTCTGACAGTACGGCCTGGGAATGAAGAGCAAACGCTACCGCTTGTCGATTTTCCTCTGTGGCAAAAGAATTTGCCTGAAATGAATGCGAGGGTCTGCACGGGTCCCACCGGTTGACTGCCCCAGCCTCACTCCCTATCCTCGCGCCTGTCACGACTCATTCGTGATCGGGTTTGACGGCCCGTCATCTTCACGACGCGCATTGCCTATCTCTGCTCGAGCATTTTTGTGCCCGCAGCATTGCATTATGGCGACTGTGCGTGGGGCACCTCTGGGTGCGCCGGGTTTCCGTGAAGACCGGTCCGTCAACCTGCGCACAGTTGCCACCCTATTCGTTTGACGGCGATTTCGTGGCAGCTCTTCTGAACTTCACGGAGCTACACCAATGACCGAACCAACCACAAAATCCACCCCCTTCGCCCGCTGCGACCACGTCGACCACCACCTGTTCGCCGTTCAGCCCGATATCCCGTTACTCGACGCCCTCGAACATGCCTCGGTCTACCTCAGCTGTGCCGAAGACCTCGCCCACCAAGCCCGCAACGCCACCCGTCCCGAACACACGGCCTCATTACGCTGGGCCAGTTCCCAGATGCTCGGCACGGCACGCTCATTGGTCCAGGCTTCAATCGACGGCCTGCACGCCGCTCAAGCGCAAGGTGACGCATGAACCCGCACATGCAGATTCGTGCGCAGCACTGAAAAGCTACCTCGCCCCTTCGCCTGGCGATGACCTGTGGGAGCGAGCTTGCTCGCGAAAGCGGTGGGTCAGTCGCCATCGATATTGAATGTGATGGCCCCTTCGTCGGAACGCCGCCCGGGGCAAGCCCGCTCCCACAGTGACTGGTGGTGGATACAAAATATCCAAACTCGCATGGATCCCTGTGGGAGCAAGCTCGCTCCCACAGATTCCGCTCCTTGAGTGACTGATATTCCGGCCCCGTTGCTAGGCGAAGCGATCCCGCCCATTCCTCACTCGACCCGGCCAATACTCCGCTCATCCGGCCAGAACAACGCCGCCTGGCCCCTGTTTTCGCCGTGCTGATCAATCAGCGTCCAGACCTTGCCTTCGTGAATCATGAACGCATGGCCGTCCCGATCCACCCGATAGCCACTATAGCCATGGGCAATGCCATTGGCCGTGACCTGCTCCAGCAGCGACTGGCGCATGGCGCGGTCCAGCGGCGAAGCGCTGAACCGTGAGGGCATGCCCAGGAACGCTGAGCGCGGGTATTTGAAGCAGGCCAGCGCCTGTTCATTGGCGTAGAAGAAACAAGGGTCGTCTTCCGTACCGTGGGCCAGCAGGCTGTAAGGCGCCTGCGCATGCAGCCACTGCAGGCGCTCGGAGCCTGTCAGCGCCCGGGGAGCTGGCAGGCTTTCACCGGTCCAGTGCCGATAAGCGTCGTCCAACAGTTGAACGTAAGCGACGTACTCGTTGATTGACGACACGCCCCCTCCTTTGCACAGGCATTGATTATTCGACACAGCGTAGCCTATCGAAATCAGTTGTTCGGCGCATACCTACAGCTGCTTGCCGGGGGCCGCGACTCGGTCACCAGAGCCGGGATACGGGCCGCGCAACCCAGGGATTGCGGGCCTTTATGCCTACCGGAAAACCTTTCAGCCCTGACAGTCAATCATCCCGGGTCAGCACTTCCAGCAACTCGATCTCGAAGATCAGATTCGAATTCGGCGTGATCTTGCCCATGGTCCGCTCGCCATACGCCAGGTGCGCCGGCACCTGCAACTTGCGCTTGCCGCCCACCTGCATCCCAAGGATGCCCTGGTCCCAGCCCTTGATCACCCGACCGGTGCCGATCACGCACTGGAAAGGCTTACCCCGGCTGTAGGAAGAATCGAATTCAGTGCCGTCTTCCAGCCAGCCGCGGTAGTGCGTGGTGATCAGCGCGCCCTTGACGGCGGCTTTGCCGTCGCCCGGCTGCAGATCGATGATGTGCAATTCGTCGTTCATGGTTTTTACTCGTTCACTGTCGCCCGATCATAGGGGCGCGGACGGAGGTTTTCGCAGAATCCGCCGCTGTTGGCAATCCATGGAACCGAATCGCCGTCTGCTGCTCACATGTGTATCGACTTCGTACTCAGGAAAGGATGCTCTGATGACCGACTCACGATCACTGTGCAGTTTCATTCCGCCTTACATCCTCAACCGCATTATTGCCCATGGCTCCGAGCGGCAGCGCTCCAGTGCACTGATTACCCTGACCCATGTGCGTACCCTTCGGCATACGCCGCTGCCACCGGTGCGCTCTGCGGCGGCGACGGTCCTGGCGCCATCCGCGCAACCCGGCCAGGTCCGGCGCAGTATCCATGACGCTCAAGGGAAAATGCTCCTGCCGGGGATGCCTGCCCGCCTTGAAGGCCAGCCGGCGACTGGCGATCCGGCGGTCGACGAGGCCTACGATGCCTTGGGCGCCAGCCATGATTTCTTCTGGAAGGTGCTCGGCCGCGACTCCATCGATAACAAGGGTTTTGCGCTGATCGGCAGCGTGCATTATGGCCAGGACTACGAGAATGCCTTCTGGAACGGTGCGCAGATGGTATTCGGAGACGGTGATGGCGAAATTTTCGAGCGCTTCACCCGCTCGCTGGATGTGATCGGGCACGAGTTGACCCACGGCGTGATCGAAAGCGAAGCCGGCCTGGTCTACGCCAATCAGTCCGGGGCCTTGAATGAATCGATATCGGACGTGTTCGGGGTGCTGATCAAGCAACATGTGCTGGGCCAGACCGCCGACGAGGCGGACTGGCTGATCGGCGCCGACTTGCTGACTCCGCGGATAAAAGGCGTCGGCTTACGATCGATGGCCCACCCCGGCACGGCGTATGACGACCCGCTGCTGGGCAAGGACCCGCAACCGGATCACATGCGCAAGTTCGTGATCACCCAGGAGGACAACGGTGGCGTGCACATCAATTCCGGTATCCCCAATCGGGCGTTTTATCTCGCTGCCAAGGCGTTCGGCGGGTTTGCCTGGGAGAAAGCCGGCCGCATCTGGTATGACACGCTGTGCGACCGGCGCTTGAAGAGCGAGGCGTCGTTCACTGACTTCGCGGCTTTGACCATTGAGCATGCCCGGCAACGTTATGGCACCGATGGAACTAAAGTGGTGCAGCATGCCTGGTCTGAAACAGGTGTGGTCCCGACTCAGGAGTAATCATGAAAACCCTGCCGACACTGGGCGATGATGCCGTGGTACGTCTGTCCCGCCAGGGCGGCGTGGCGGCGATCCCTGCCTTGACTCACCCTCGCCGCATCGAATTTGCGCAATGCGACATCGATCAACGCGCGCGCATTTGTTCGGTGCTGGAAGGTTGCCTGGCAATCGAAGACCCGGCCTCGGGGCGAGGTGATCAGCGTTTTTATCAAATAGAAGTGCACTTCCGCATCGGTGAACAGGCTGACCGGATGGTGATGAAAGTCCCTGAAGATCAGGCCCCTGGTGAACTGGTGCACCTGTGGGACAAAGGCGAGGTGTTATGAGTTTGCCGTACTCGGACGGCGTGAACCCGCCAGCGAGATAGCGATCGCAAGCAGGCTCGCTCCCACAGGGAATCGGTGCATACCCGAAATGTCCGGCGCAACGCAGCTCCCACAGGTGATGGCTATATACCTGAGATTTTTTGATCAACATAGATCTCTTGTGGGAGCGGGCTTGCTCGCGAAAGCAGTCTGCCGGTCAACAAATGTGTTGAATGTGACGCCGCCTTCGCGAGCAAGCCCGCTCCCACAGGTATTTGCGGTGCACGCGACATCGGTGATCAACCCGTTCCCGCACTGGATCTGCGGCAAGTCCTGCCTTTATCCTTGTCGCCCCCGCCGTCGTACCGCATCCGTTGGAGTTCCCCATGCCCCATGAAGGCAACCTGTTGCAAGCCGCTGTCGTGTTCCTGTTCGCGGCGGTGCTCACCGTGCCCCTGGCCAAGCGCCTGCAACTGGGGGCGGTGCTGGGTTATCTGTTTGCCGGCGTCATCATCGGGCCGTCGGTGCTGGGCTTGATCGGCAATCCGCAAAGCGTCAGCCACATTTCCGAACTTGGGGTGGTGTTGCTGCTGTTCATCATCGGCCTGGAACTGTCGCCGCGACGTTTGTGGGTGATGCGCAAAGCCGTGTTCGGCGTCGGTCTGGCGCAGGTGCTGCTGACGGGGTCGGTGATTGGCGTGTTTGCGCTGTTCGTTTTCGGGCAATCGTTGAACAGCGCCATCGTACTGGGGCTGGGTCTGGCGTTGTCCTCCACCGCGTTTGGGCTGCAGAGCCTGGCCGAGCGCAAGGAGCTGACCAGCCCCCACGGGCGGCTGGCGTTCGCGATTCTGCTGTTCCAGGACATCGCCGCGATCCCGCTGATCGCCATGGTCCCGCTGCTGGCCGGCGGCGATCACACCACCACCGCTGCCGAAGATTTGAACCACGGCTTGCGGGTGCTGGGCAGCATCGCAGTGGTGGTGATCGGCGGGCGCTACCTGCTGCGCCCGGTGTTCCGGGCGGTGGCCAAGAGCGGTCTGCCGGAGGTCTCTACCGCCACCGCGTTGCTGGTCGTCATCGGCACGGCATGGCTGATGAACCTGGTCGGCGTCTCGATGGCCCTGGGTGCGTTCCTCGCCGGATTGCTGCTGGCGGATTCCGAATATCGCCACGAACTGGAGGCGCAGATCGAGCCATTCAAGGGCTTGCTGCTGGGGCTGTTTTTCATCAGCGTCGGCATGGGTGCCAACCTCAGCCTGCTGCTCAGCACACCGATCGTGGTGCTGGGCCTGACCCTGCTGCTGATCGCCATCAAGCTGCCGCTGCTGTTTGTCGTCGGTCGGTTGGCCGGTGGCCTGGGCAAAGTCAATGCGATTCGCCTGGGCATCGTGCTGGCAGCCGGCGGTGAGTTTGCCTTCGTGGTGTTCAAGATCGGCCGCGATCAGGGCCTGTTCGAGCCGCGCCTGTACGACTTGCTGGTGCTGACGATCACCTTGTCCATGGCCGTCACGCCCTTGCTGTTGCTGTTGTGCGCGCGGCTGGCCAGCCCCAAGGTGCAACCGGTGGTAGTGCCTGAGCAATTGCGCCAGATCGATGCCGACGCGCCACGCGTAGTGATCGCCGGCATGGGCCGCATGGGGCAGATCGTGGCGCGGATCCTGCGGGCACAGAACATCAAGTTCATCGCCCTCGACACCTCGGTGGAAACCATCGAATTGTCGCGCAGCTTCGGCGGCGTGCCGGTGTTCTACGGTGACCCGATGCGCCCGGAAATCCTCAACGCGGCCAAGGTCGGGCAGGCGGAATATTTCGTCATCGCCACGGACGATCCGGACACCAACATCAAGACCGCCGAATTGGTGCACAGACTCTATCCGCACATGAAAATCATCGCCCGGGCCCGCAACCGTCAGCATGTACACCGTTTGATGGACCTTGGCGCCGAGGCCATTCGCGAAACCTATTACTCGAGCCTGGAAATGAGCCGGCGCACGCTGGTCGGGCTGGGGCTGAGCCAGGCTCAGGCGGATGCGCGGATCAAGCGCTTCAAGCATCACGATGAACAGGTGCTGGAAGCTCAGCATGCGGTGTATGACGATGCAGCCAAGGTGTTGCAGACGGCGCAGGAAGCGCGGGCGGAATTGGCACGGTTGTTTGAGTCGGATCAACTGGAAGAGCAATCGGCTAAAAATTGAGGTGAATGTGAGGGCCTCTTCGCGGGCAAGCCTCGCTCCTACAGGAGTAGTCGTAAATCTGTAGGAGCGAGGCTTGCCCGCGAAGAACGATAACGCGGTGTGTCTGGATAAATAATATCTTCAAAGGAACCAAAAATGGCTGCCGATCAATCCTCCCCCGCCCTCAAGGAAATCTTCAACGCCGAGCGCCTGCAGCACATCGCCACCGAGATGACCGCGGTCTATCCCGGGTTCAACGCCAAGGCCTTCCTGAAAATGGCCAACGAAGGCCTCGCGCAATTGTCGATCATGCAGCGCATGGCCAGGGTCAGCGAGTGCCTGCACGCGGTGCTGCCATTGAGTTATGAAGAGACACTCAAAGTGCTTTACGCCCTCGCCCCGCGGCTGAACAGCGGCTTCGTCAGCATCTCGTTGCCGCACTATGTCGCGACCTACGGTGCCGACACGTTCGAGCTGTCGATGGACGCACTCAAATACTTCACCGCGTTCGGTTCATCAGAATTCGCAATCCGCCATTTCCTGCGCAGCGATCTCGAATCCACGCTGGCGCAGATGCACCACTGGTCCCTGGATGCCAACGAACATGTCCGGCGCCTGGCCAGCGAAGGCAGTCGACCGCGTCTGCCGTGGTCGTTTCGCCTGGAGCGAATCCAGACCGACCCGTCCCTGGCAGCCGCAATCCTCGATAATCTCAAGGCCGACGACAGCCTGTACGTGCGCAAGTCGGTGGCCAACCACCTCAATGACATCACCAAGGACCACCCCGAGTGGGTGCTGGACCTGATCGAGCGTTGGTCATTGGAAAACAAGCACACGGCATGGATCGCCAGACACGCCCTGCGCAGCCTGATCAAGCAGGGCAACCAGCGTGCGCTGGCAATCATTGGCGCGGGCGGCAAGCCTGAGGTAGAGGTCATCGGAGTGAAGGTGGAACCGGCGGTGATTCGCCTGGGCGAAAAAATCAGCCTGTCCTTTACCGTGAAATCCACAGTGCCGGACAGTCAGCGACTGGTGATCGACTATGCCATCGATTACGTCAAAGCCAACGGCAGCAGCTCGGCGAAGGTATTCAAGCTCAAGGCCCTGACGCTGCCAGGCAAAGGCACCGAGTTCATTGCCCGATGCCAGCACATCAAGGAGCTGACCACCCGCCGGCATTACGCCGGCAGGCACGCCGTGCATAATCTGGTGAACGGTGAGCGCCTGGCCAGCACCGCCTTCGAAATCCTCCCTTGAAATCCCGGTCGCCCGGTACGTTGTAGGAGCGAGGCTTGCCCGCGAAGAACGATAATGCGGTGTTTCAGGCATGACGCCTTCGCGGGCAAGCCTCGCTCCTACAGGGGAACTGTGCCTAGCAACAAATCCTGTTCGCTCTCGCACAGCTGCACCACGTAATCCCACAATACCCGCAGCCGCACGGACTTGTGCAACTCGCGCCGCGTGCTGATCCAGTAGCTGCGCTGGATGCTTTCTTGCGGCAACAACGGCACCAGACCGGGATCGGCACTGGCCATGTAGCACGGCAACACGGCGATCCCCAACCCCGAACGCGCGGCCTGTTGCTGGGCGATGACGCTGGTGCTGTGGAAGACCACCTGCGGGTTGCGGCAAAAACTGTTGAGGAACATCAACTCCTGGCTGAACAGCAAGTCGTCGACATAACCGATCCAGGCATGGCGCCCAAGATCTTCGCGGCTGTGCAGCGCCGGCGAGCGGTCCAGATAGTCCTGGCTGGCATAAAGCGCCAGGCGATAGTCGGTGAGTTTGCGCGTGACCAGCATGTCGGCGGAGGGGCGTTCGAGGTGGATGCTGATCTCGGCTTCGCGGTTGAGGATGCTGACAAAGCGCGGCACCGCTACCAGTTCCACTTCCAGCCCCGGATAACGCTCGAACAGGCCGTTCATGCGACTGGCGAGGAACATGATGCCCAGGCCCTCCGTGACCCCGACGCGAATCTTGCCCAGGGGCGCGGTGGATTGGGTGATCTCTTCCTGGGCCAGCAGCGCGACGTTTTCCATGGCTTCGGCGTGCTTGAGCAGCGCTTCGCCGGCCGGGGTCAGCTCATAGCCCTGAGCGTGCTGAACGAACAGCGCGGTGCCGAGGCTCTTTTCGATGGCCTCGATGTGCCGGGCCACGGTGGCGTGGGTGGTGTTCAAGCGGCGGGCAGCGGTGAGCAAACGCCCGCTGCGCTGCAATTCGAGAAAAAACCGCAGGTCATTCCAGTCGAACATGAATCATCCTTGAAGCTTCGCTATTAAAGGTGCTGTCTGAAAACGCACAGCGGCTGCGCAAAAACTAACATTCTTTTGACGAAAGCTAACAACTAGGATGACCGACAACAAGAACAACACTACGAGGTCAGGGATGCAGACTTCCCTTGATGAGTTCGACTACATCGTGGTCGGGTCCGGGCCGGCCGGTTGTTTGCTGGCCAATCGGCTGTCGGCCAACCCGCAACACCGGGTACTGCTGCTCGAAGCCGGTGGCCGCGACAACTATGCGTGGATTCACATCCCGGTGGGTTACCTGTTCTGCATCGGCAACCCGCGCACCGACTGGTGCTTCAAGACCGAAGCGCAGCCCGGGCTGCAAGGTCGCACCCTGAGCTACCCGCGGGGCAAGGTGCTCGGTGGCTGCTCCTCGATCAACGGCATGATCTACATGCGCGGCCAGGCCGGCGACTACGATGGCTGGGCCGCCGACGGCAACCCCGGCTGGAGCTGGGACGAGGTGTTGCCGCTGTTCAAGAAAAGCGAAAACCACTTTGCCGGTGACTCGCAGTTTCACGGCGCAACCGGGGAATGGCGGATCGAGCGTCAACGGCTGTCGTGGCCGATTCTGGATGCCTTCCAAAGGGCGGCCGGGCAAAGCGGCATCGCCAGCATCGAAGACTTCAACCAGGGCGACAACGAAGGCTGTGGCTACTTCCAGGTCAATCAGAAGGCCGGGATCCGCTGGAATGCGGCCAAAGCCTTTCTCAAACCGATTCGCAACCGTCCCAATTTCACCCTGTTGACCGGGGTCGAAGTCGACCGTGTGTTGCTGGAGAATGGCCGCGCCTGTGCAGTCAGTGCACGCTGGCAGGGCCAGGCGAAAACCTTCAAGGCGCGCAAGGAAATCGTCCTGTGCGCCGGCTCCGTCGGTTCACCGAGCATCCTCCAGCGCTCCGGGATCGGCCCGCGCCCGCTGCTGCAACGCCTGGGCATCGGCGTCGCCCAAGAGCTGCCCGGTGTTGGCGGCAACCTGCAGGATCACCTGCAGCTGCGGATGATCTACAAACTGCAGAACGCCCGCACCCTGAACCAGATTGCCGGCAGCCTGTGGGGCAAGATGGGCATGGGCCTGCGTTACCTGTATGACCGCAGCGGCCCGCTGTCCATGGCGCCCAGCCAACTCGGCGCTTTTGCCCGGTCGGGGCCGGAGCAGACCTCGGCCAATCTTGAATACCATGTGCAGCCGCTGTCCCTGGAACGCTTCGGCGAACCCTTGCACGCCTTCCCCGCGTTCACTGCATCGGTCTGCGATCTGCGGCCGCAAAGCCGGGGCCGGGTGGAGATTCGCTCCGCCGATCCGCAGCAAGCGCCGCTGATTCAGCCCAATTATTTAAGCCATCCAGAAGATTTGCGGGTCGCGGCCGACGCCATTCGCCTGACCCGGCGTATCGTCTCCGCTCCGGCCCTGCAGGCCTTCAAACCGGTCGAATACCTGCCCGGCGACAGCTTGCAGAGCGAAGAAGAGTTGCACGAAGCCGCCGCGCGCATTGGCACCACGATTTTCCATCCGGTCGGCACCTGCCGCATGGGCAATGACGCGGACGCGGTGGTCGACGCCGAGCTGCGGGTTCATGGCATCCCCGGCCTGCGCATTGCCGATGCCTCGATCATGCCGCGCATCACCTCGGGCAACACCTGCTCGCCTACGCTGATGATTGCCGAAAAAGCCGCGCAACTCATCCTCAACCCATCTACAAGGAGCCTGACCTCACCCATGGAACTGGTCACGAATACCTGAACACGCCCGCCCTACAGGGGGTTGTGTGTCAGGCACAAACAACATGCACGACAGCGCCAACAGGACGTTTACATCCGATACATCGACAGTAGCGGCACCAGGCCCACAAGGCCGGTGCCGACAGTGGAACAACAAAAACAATCACTGTGAGGGATACCGATATGTCAGAACATGTTCAGCCACTGGAAGCCGTACGCAGTGCGGGGACCAGCCGCGAGACCCAGAAAGTCATCTTCGCTTCATCGCTCGGGACGGTGTTCGAGTGGTACGACTTTTTCCTCTACGGCGCCCTCGCGGCGGTCATCAGCAAACAGTTTTTCGCCGGGGTCAACGACACCACCGCATTCATCTTTGCGCTCATGGCGTTCGCCGCCGGCTTCATCGTGCGGCCATTCGGTGCGCTGGTGTTCGGCCGGCTCGGGGACATGATCGGGCGTAAATACACCTTCCTTGCCACCATCATCCTCATGGGCGTGGCGACCTTCTGCGTCGGGCTGCTGCCGACCTACGCCAGCATCGGCATCGCCGCGCCGATCATTCTGGTGGTGCTGCGCATGCTTCAAGGCCTGGCCCTGGGCGGTGAATACGGCGGCGCTGCCACTTACGTCGCGGAACACGCGCCGATGGGCAAACGCGGTTTTCACACCAGCTGGATTCAGTCCACGGCAACCCTCGGTTTGCTGCTGTCACTGCTGGTGGTCCTGGCGTGCCGCTACTTCACCGGCGACCAGTTCGAAGTCTGGGGCTGGCGGATTCCGTTTCTGTTTTCGATCATATTGCTGGGCATCTCGACCTGGATTCGCATGAGCCTGCACGAGTCGCCGGCTTTCGTGAAAATGAAAGAGGAAGGCAAACTCTGCAAGTCGCCGCTGCGCGATTCCTTCGGCAAATGGGAAAACCTCAAAGTCGTCTTGATCGCCCTGTTCAGCATCAACGCCGGGCAAGCGGTGACCTTCTACGCGGCGCAGTTCTACGTGCTGTTCTTCCTGACCCAGTTCCTGAAAATGGACCCGGCCCTGGCCAACAGCCTGCTGATCGTCAGCGTGATTATCGGTGCGCCGTTCTTCATCTTTTTCGGCTGGCTGTCGGACAAGGTCGGGCGCAAACCGGTGCTGATGATCGGCCTGTTGCTGGCCACCGCACTGTACTTCCCGATCTTCAAGACCCTGGCCCACTACGCCAACCCGGCCATCGACCAGGCCAGCCGCCAGGCACCGATCACCGTGCTGGCCGACCCGGCTACCTGCACCTTCCAGTTCGACCCGGTGGGCAAGGCGAAATTCGACAGCCCGTGCGACAAGGTCAAGACCTTCCTGGTCAAACAGGGCCTGCCCTACAGCAGCGCAACGGCACCGGCCGGCAGCGGCGTGCAGGTCAGCATCGGCGACGTGAAAATCGACGGTTACGACGAAGCGGCCCTGCGCGGCGCCGTGACCCTGGCCGGTTATCCGTCACAAGCCGATACCCAGGCGATCAATAAACCGATGATCGTGGCCCTGATTGTGGCGCTGATCATCATCTCCGCCATGTGCTACGGCCCGCTGGCGGCGCTGATGGTCGAACTGTTCCCGACCCGCATCCGCTACACCTCGATGTCCCTGCCCTACCACATCGGCAACGGCTGGTTCGGCGGTTTCCTGCCGACCGTGTCGTTTGCCCTGGTGGTGTACACCGGGGACATCTTTTACGGGCTGTGGTACCCGGTGGTGATTACCGGGGTGAGCCTGGTGGTGGGGATGATCTGTTTGCGCGAGACCAAAAACGTGGATCTGGATAAAAACTGAGGTGAAGACATCTATGTGCGGTTAGCGGTTGGTCCCGCCATGGACCGCACATAGACGTCAGGCTGATGCTCACTTCACAGAAAATTTACGTGGCGGACTTGGATCGGAGACAGCCTCCTGGTAGGTCTGAATGGCCTCAATTTCGCATTCTCCAGCTGGGAGTTGGATGGGTATTTTCCACCCCATATCTTTATCAACATCCACCTTGCCCAAACTGACCCGGGGGTTGCCAATCAACCATACTTCCATCGAAGCGCCTTGATACCCGACCCCTTTTACCTCGATCGACGAAGTAACGTCGCCAGCGGGCGGCGACTGGATGACTGGCTGGAAGGGTTTGACAAAAAAACAAAGAGGTTCAGTCCACGGCGACGTCTCACCGCTGGAGCGTGAATTGGCTTTAACGCATGTCTTGCCTGGTTGAAGAACGACATCGCCATTTCCCACTTGCCATTCGTAGGTCGAATAGACAGTGCCGGTACCGAGCACTTTACTTTCGTCGTCGGCCATCACAACTGTCACTTCGGCGCCGGGTTCACCCGTTCCCTTGAAGGCGGCGGTCTGGCCGACAGACCCTCCCTGCTCCGGATGGGTGATAACTACTGTAGGCAACTCTACGGTGAAGGTGACTGGCGCCGAATCTTCGGAGTATTCCAGGCCCTGCTCATGTCGAGCGACGATACTGTTTGTGCCGTACGGCATCGCAAATTTCCAGTCCAGCTCACCTCCCCAGGTTCCATCTTCGTTGATTTCAAACTGACTGTTGGGCTCCCACCATCCTTCGTGGAAATACACCCAGACCTTGGCCGGCGACTTCAAGACACTGCTGCCTGAAATCGGGATTTTCTTTGACGGGTATTTATCGTTGTTTTTTGGGGTATTGATTATGGGGGATGGCAAAGTCGGCGCCTTGGTATCTCTTGTCTGGTTCATGTCATGGCCCTTCCATAGTTGTTTATAGGAGGTCCGATAGTGCTCTCGCCACAAAAACCACGTCTACTGTCAGAAGTAACAGTTGACGGAATGCAACGCACATGAAATGGATGTTCCTTGCGCTCCTCACACACCCTCAAATGCGTGAACGCACGCTGATTTTTTCGTTAATCTGGTCCGACGCAACCATCGCCCCGCCACTCTCCAGACCGAGGCACCATGATCATTTCATCCGCATCCGACTATCGCGAGGCAGCCCGCCGCAAACTCCCGCGTTTTTTATTCGATTACATTGATGGCGGAGCTTATGCGGAGCATACGCTGCGGGCCAACAGCGCCGATCTGGCCAACATCAGCCTGCGTCAGCGCATTCTGAAAAACGTCGAAACCCTGAGTCTTGAAACCACCCTCTTCGACCAACCCCTGGCAATGCCGATCATCTTGGCGCCGGTCGGCCTGACGGGCATGTTCGCCCGCCGGGGTGAAGTGCAGGCCGCAAAAGCCGCGCAAAACAAAGGCATCCCGCTTTGCCTGTCTACGGTATCGGTTTGTTCCATCGAGGAAGTCTCGAGTCAAAGCCAACAACCCCTCTGGTTTCAGCTGTATGTGCTCAAAGACCGGGGGTTCATGAAAAACGCGCTGGAGCGTGCGAAGGCCGCCGGGGTGCAGAACCTGGTGTTTACCGTGGACATGCCCACGCCCGGCGCCCGCTACCGGGATGCACACTCGGGCATGTCAGGGCCTTTTGCCGCCTCGCGGCGAATTCTTCAGGCCATGACCCGCCCCGCCTGGGCCTTCGACGTAGGCGTCATGGGCCGCCCCCACGACCTGGGGAACGTGTCGAAGTACCTGGGCAAGGCGGTCACGCTCGAAGACTACATGGGTTGGCTGGCCAACAACTTCGACCCTTCGATCAGCTGGAGCGACCTGGAGTGGATTCGTGAGTTCTGGAAAGGTCCGATGATCATCAAAGGCATTCTCGATCCCCAGGATGCCAGGGACGCGGTCAGCTTCGGCGCCGATGGAATCGTCGTGTCGAACCACGGTGGGCGACAGCTGGACGGCGTGCTGTCCACGACCAGGGCATTGCCGCCGATCATGCAGGCCATCGGCAATGACCTGACGGTGCTGGTCGACTCGGGGATCCGTTCGGGCCTGGATGTCGTACGGATGCTGGCGCTGGGCGCTAAAGGCGTATTGCTGGGGCGTTCGATGGCTTATGCACTGGCTGTCGATGGTCAGCGCGGGGTGGAGAATATGCTGGACATCTTTGCCAAGGAAATGCGCGTGGCAATGACATTGACCGGGGTGACTTCAATTGGTCAGATTGATGAATCCACGCTGGTTGATGCAGTACGATAAGTTGACACGAACTGATAGCTGCCGCAATAAAACGCCTCGCCCATGCAGGCGATGCTGTTCCCTTAAGAGAATGAATAGCGACCTGCCAGCCGACCTGTGCAAGCGGATGTACCCGGAACCATTGTGGAGCGAGCCTGCTCGCGAAGGCGGCCTAATAAGCGACCAGGTTTTTTGAGAGTGCACCTATCAATTCCTGCGGTAATGGCCACCCAGGGGGCCACCCTTACGGCGTGTCACTTTCGAAGAGAGTGTCCCATTTTCGTAATGCAGACCTATCGCTTAACTGATGCTCGATTCGCTGACCGGCTTGCGCTTGCCCAAGACGTAGATGACCGACGTACTGCTGCTTGAGCCGAGCGGCGTGCCGGGCAGCACTGCCAGTAACCTCCAACCGTCGGCCAGCTTTTCGTTGACATTCGTGTCACCGACAACTTGAACCACTTTCGCCGCTTCGTGCATCTGCATGTTCTGTGCTCCGTAGATTTGAGCTATCAGGCTAGCAGGGGCTCGGGCAGCGCGGCTGCGGATTCCGTCGGGGCCATGATTTGTGGACTATCCTCAGCTGACGCACAACGCGACATCATTTTGCCACCAAACCCATCGATAAAAGGATGTACCCATGGCGCAGCAGTACCTCACTCCGGCCCTGATCGGGTTATTCAGCTTGCTGTTTCTCGGTATCGGCTTCTGGATCAATAGCCGTATCGCAGCCAGTAAGCTGGCCCAACAATCCTCCGAGCTGCAAGCCAGTCATCAGACTGAACACCAGCAATTGCTGAACGATGTCGCGCTTGCGCGGCAACGCGAGCAGCAAATGCTCCATGAGCAATCGGAACATCAACATCAGCTGAAATTGGCCAGTGAGGCATTGGCGCACCAAAGAGAGGTCGAAAAACAACTCAGCATTCAGCTCGGCGAGTTCAAGACTTCGCTGGAAGCCGCAAAAAACATCCCCAGGAGCCTTCCTGTTATTTCAGCGATTTACCGAAAAAAAACGAAGACGATCTACTCGTAGCCACAGTTGACGTTGACGACGCCTCGACGCACGAAGCCGTTGCAAAAACATCTCTAGTTCTCTCAGGCCCACCGCTCTTAGATCAGCCTCCCGCTCGAAATCCAACACATCGTCCAACCCCAGATCGCTGTATTCCTCCGCAGGCAGATCCCGAGGGTTACCAAAACTGAAAGGCATATCAGCGGGCAGACATCCATACAGGTTGGACATCCGATACCAAAGAAACCGGTTGAATGAACGAAATGCCCGGCGCAAATGGAAGCTTTCGTACCAGCACTCGAACTGTGTATCGACGAATCGCTCAAGCTCCTCCAGCTGAGGCAATGACTCGAAGGCACGTACGACCAGCATCGCCAAAGGCCATGAGAGGTTGTACTGCGACAAATTGCTGCTGCCGCTTTTATTGAAGGCAATCCAGAAGTGATCGTTTTCAGCCCAGAGCACCTTGATATGCGCTGCCAGGATCAACTCATCAGGCGTCATTCCTTTGTGGATTTCCCGCTCCAACGCCAGCCTAGCTGCACCCCAGCCATTCGTTATAAAAATTTGATGCACCAAGGCATGCGCCGATAGCGGCCATCCGCTGTTATAGATCAGATCTGTGGCCTTCTGAAACGCTCGATCTTCCCGGCTTATTTTTTCATTTGGTCTGAGTAAAACTTCGTCATCTTCTCGAGGTTCATAGAACAATTCAGGATCGAGAGCGTAGGCTACATATTCATCATCAACGCCCCCGCTATCGACCCCGCCCTCACTGTCGACCTCCTCTTCATCAAACCAATCGAGACTCTCCAGAGGGTAAACATCTTCAACCTCCACAGCGCCGTCAAAAAAATCGTCAGATACGTCTTCATGAAGCAACATTTGCTGCTGCGAAGTAAGGGATGAGTGCTCGATCGAATCGGTAGCGTCTTCTTCAATGCACTCATCACGCAAGGCGATACAAGCAGTGCTAGGTTCGGAATGAAAATAGGCCTCAGCCGGAATCGGCTGGCCTTGGTCGGTCAAATCTTTGTTGACTGTGATCTTGAGCGAGACCGAATGCCGCACCGTGATTTTTATCGTTTCGCTCTCGGCCTTTTTGGCGTATGCATCGCGAGGTTTGGAGAGAGAAAGCGTTCGCCGTGCTGGTAGGTCGGATGTAATCGCCGGTGCCGGTGGCACGTGGGCTGCTGGCCCTTCAAATCGTAATTCGTCGTATATATAAAGGTTCTCGATATCCAGCCCCCTCAGCTCTTCGCAATCGGCCGCCAGGTGACGAAGCTCCCCCTCGCTGTAAACGTCGACGCAAGCATCAGTCTCATCGGTTGAGGAGTGCGTTGTTGTGTGAGCCATTTAATCCCCCATCGGTCGATTTCCACCGGATTCGTTGCTTGATGCCTCGAACCAGAAGGCACCGCACAGGCACTCCAAGCTGCGGAATAAAAACACAATGTTTATCGTTTTTTATTCCAATCATGGGGTAAACCGCGATCATACTGTTGTTTTTTAGCATAGAAGCATTTCTACAAATTGCAGAAAGAATATAAATTCAAGCCATGCAAAGTATGAAGGTAACGTTTTTTTGACGCCTGAAATTAATTATTGGCCATTGATTTTTTACCAGCTACGATAAGGGAGCGAATGACATTGATACAGGGAAAAACATGCAAAGCACCTAAACACGGTTAACAATGGACTTATGGCAAACTTCGCGAATTGCACTGCCCTGACTGTAGCGATAGTGAACCTGGCATTCCAATGAACTAGTCAGTAGTACTACCTTATCATTTTTAATAAGTAGCACTCTTGGGGCTTTGGACAAAAGTTAAACAAACAACTTCATCTTTTAATGTCGAATGGGGGAATGGAGGAATGTTTATTTTCATGAACCCATTTGAAGTCCGTTGCCAAGCGGTTTGTTATTGCCCTGGTAGGCCGTGATCCGCGCCGCCGGAAACGAGTGATTGCCAATCAGCATTTTGATTCCGGCCGCCAAGGCGCGTCGGCGCACCATCGCATACGCATTGGCTTGCGGCAGGTTGGCAGAGCTCAGCTGACCGCTACCGCACCAAAGCGTTCGAAAAACAAGGGCCCTTCGGATCAGCCTCAATCCCGGTCTGCACTTCGGCCCACGTAACGAAGCGGCCCGGTTTTGGGGCACCACCTGCCCGGCCACCAGTTGGATCGAGTACGGTCGAAATAGATTGGTCGGCTGTCAGGCCGCCATCGCCGGCAAGCCAGCTCCTACAGTTGGATTGCGTGCGGTCCAGCGAGCCAGGCCGGCCGGTTAGGCCGCCTCGCTTTGCTTTAGCTAAACCGCATCCAGTCGAGCCGGCGCCTCGAACGCGAGGCACAGCGCAACGTTGAACTGATGTGGCTCACCGGTCGCTTGATGCCGGACTTCAAGACCATCGCCAACTTCCGCAAAGACAACAGCAAAGCCATTCAAGGTGTCTGCCGCCAGTTTTTTGTGCTGTGTCAACCGTTGGGGCTTTTGCAGAAAATCTGGTTGCCATCGACGGCAGTAAATTCAAGGCCGTGAACCATCGCGATCGCAATTTCACCAGCGCCAAACTGAAGCGGCGGATGGACGAAATCGAATCGAGCATTGCCCGTTGTCTAAAGGCGCTGGATACGGCTGATCGGGAAGAGCCCATGCCCTCGGGGCCTAAAGGCGGCGGGCTGGAGGAGAAAATCGCCAAGCTGAAAGCGCAAATGAAGGAGCTTCAGGCGATTGAAAAACAGCTTGAAGCATCGCCGGACAAACAGATCTCGCTGACCGATCCGGACGCGCGCTCCATGATCACGAGCGGTAATGGAATCGTGGGTTACAACGTGCAGACGGCTGTCGATACCAAGCACCATTTGATCGTCGCGCACGAAGTGACCAATGTGGGTCAGGACCGTGATCAGCTCAGCTCAATAGTGCTGCACGCTCAAACAATGGATGGGTGCGACACACTTTTTGACCCGACGACTTGCCAGGGTGAGCACCGAAATGAGCTTGAATGTGCTCACTTACAACTTGAAGCGAGTGATGAAAATCCTCGGCACGCAGAATCTGATGAAAGCGCTGGCGGCCTGAAAAGCCTCCTGTTTGCCCGATGGACGAGCTGAGAAGCGTTACTAGCGGCATTAAAAGCGGGCTGGAGTTACGAAGAACGCTTTAGGTGTAATTAGCCAGCCAAACATCGTCGGCGCTACGCGTCGACGATGTTTGAACTAGTTTTTACACACTCTGGACCATGGATGGTCCGATGGCGGCGAGCCCACGGAGCAGGACCGAAGCGAGGCACCGAACGAAACGGGCAAGAACGCTTTGGTTACTTTCGCGCTTTTCGAAAATGACCCGCCGGAAGGGCGGAACCGTCAGCAGCCGTTTCCGCATGAATGTATATGTACACAATCAAGAAAACCGCCAGCTGGCACATCCCGTGAAGCGACCATCACTCAACGTCTTTCAGAATCTCGAACGTCACTTGATCGGGATAAAACGCCACGTAGTTTTTAATCTGCTCGACAGACACTTTCGGATCTTCATAGCTCCATACCGCATTGGCGCCTTCATGCCCCGGTATCTGCAGACTGAAATAGCTGGCGTCGCCCTTGTAGGGGCAATAGCTGGTGTGATCGGTGCGAGCGAAAAACTCTTCGGCGATGTCCTCCCGGGGCACGTAGTACACCGGAGGATAATTGGCCTCCAACAGCACCAGCGCCCGCGTGGAGGCGGCCACCTGAATACCGTGAAACTTCACCAGGAGACAGCCTGGCTGTTCTGCAATGGTGATGACAGGATTGGGACCGGAGCTTTTCATCACTATCTCCTGGATCATGGAAAGATGTAACAGGTATACCTCATGTTTCGCCAAGGCGGCTGCTTCGCAGCCGAACGGAACGGTGCGGCGTTCCGACAAGCTCCCACACCTTTTGCTGTACATCCATACAGATAAAGATTGCCCCGGCGCTCATCACCCGCCATTCTGTACACCTCTCGAACGCTGATCGACGACGGTGGCCATGCAGCTGTACCTCTGTGAAAAACCTTCCCAGGCCAAAGACATCGCAGCCGTGCTCGGTGCCAGGCGCCGCGGCGACGGCTGCTGGGTGGGATCGGACGTCACCGTGACATGGTGCATCGGCCACTTGCTGGAAACCGCGCCGCCGGACGCCTATGACGCGCGCTACAAGCGTTGGGTGCTGGCAGACCTGCCGATCATTCCAGAGAAGTGGAAGATGACCGTCAAGCCACGTACCGCCAGCCAGTACAAGGCGGTCAAGCGGCTACTTGGCGAAACTACCGAACTGGTGATCGCGACCGACGCCGACCGTGAGGGCGAGATGATCGCCCGGGAACTGGTGGAGCATTGTCGTTATCGCGGGCCGATCCGGCGGCTATGGCTGTCGGCGCTGGACGATGCGTCGATCCGCAAGGCGCTGGCGACGCTCAAGCCGGGGGCCGAGACCTTCAGTCTTTATCATTCGGCACTGGGACGCTCGCGAGCCGACTGGCTGATCGGGATGAACATGAGCCGGCTGTTCACGCTGTTGGGCCGTCAATCCGGTTACCAGGGGGTATTGCCGGTCGGCCGGGTGCAGACGCCGACCCTGCGCCTGGTGGTGGATCGCGACCGCAGCATTGCCGATTTCGTCCCGGTGGCTTATTGGGCCATCGACGTACAACTGCTGCACGACGGCACCGCGTTCACCGCGCAATGGCGGGCGGCCTCCGACGCTTGCGACGATCAGGACCGCTGCCTGGATCAGGCGCTGGCACAGCAAGCGGCGGCGGCGATTGGCAGCGCGGCGAGTGCCCGGGTGATCAAGCTGCGCACCGAGCGGATGCGCGAAGTGGCGCCGCTGCCGTTCGACCTGGGCACCTTGCAGGAGGTCTGCTCGAAGAAGCTGGGCCTCGGCGCCCAGGAAACCCTCGATATCGCCCAGGCACTCTACGAAACCCACAAGGTCATCACCTACCCGCGCAGCGACTGCGGCTACCTGCCGCTGAGCCAGCACAGCGAAGCGCCAGGCATCCTGGCGGCGCTGAGGCAGGCCGACCCGACGCTGAACGCCTTGAACGATCACTTGCAGCCTCAGCGGCGCTCACGGGCCTGGAACGATGCCAAAGTCAGCGCGCACCACGGCATCATTCCCACTGCGGCGGCAAAAAACCTCGAGCGACTGGTGGGCAAGCAGCGGGCGGTCTACACCCTGATTCGCGCGCGGTATCTGGCGCAGTTTCTGCCCAACCACGAATACGACCGCACCCAGGCCGACTTCGACTGTGCCGGTGAAGCCTTGCGCGCCGTGGGCAAGCAAATCGTCGAGCCCGGCTGGAAGCGCGCCCTGCCCGAGGCCCTTGCCCCGGCCAAGGGTCGCGAAGCCCCGGCGCCGCAAACCCTGCCGGCATTGGCGCAAGGGCGCGATTGCGCGGTGGCCGACGTGAAGCTCAAGGACCTCTGGACGCAACCGCCCAAGCCGTTTACCGAAGGCGACCTGATCAAGGCGATGAAAAACGTCGCCAAACTGGTGGAAGATCCGCTGCTTAAGCAAAAGCTCAAGGACACCACCGGCATCGGCACCGAAGCGACCCGGGCCTCGATCATCCAGGGGCTGCTCGACCGTGGTTATCTGATCAAGAATGGCAAGGCCCTGGCCGCGACCCCGGCCGCCTTCAGCCTGATCGATGCGGTGCCGCGCGCCATTGCCGATCCCGGGACCACGGCGATCTGGGAGCAGGCGCTGGACATGGTGCAAAGCGGTGAAATGAGCCTGGAAGAATTCGTCACCAAGCAGGCCGCGTGGATGAGCAAGCAAGTCGCCCGTTGCGCCGGCCTGAACCTGACCATCAGCGGCCCGGCAAGCCCGGCCGGTCGTGGCGCCACGCCGTGGAAGAACAAACGCAAGCCTGCCAAGCGCAAAACCTCGACGAGCACCAGACGCACGGCGAAACCGGCGAGCAAGGCTTGAAAACCGTTCGGGCTGAAGGTAATGGTCTAGTGTTCCCATAACTCCGCATCAGGAACCTGCCCTCATGCCGTCGATAGAACTGCACACCGCCCAGCGCGACGACTTGGAGACCATTGAAAACCTGATGCAGTTCTACCTGTATGACTTCAGCGAGTGGCTGCCGCTGAAGCTCGGTGGGCATGGCATCTTCAATTTCCAGCCCCTGCTGGATTACTGGCGCAATCCCGCGACCCGCCCATTCCTGATCAAGGTCGACGACGAACTGGCCGGTTTCGTGACCGTGGATGACGTCGTCCATCTAGCGGGCGCCCACTTCAACATCGGCTACCTTTTCGTCAGTCGACGTTTTCGTGGCCAGGGCGTCGCGAAGTTTGTCGTTTCCACCCTCTTGAGCCAATTCCCCGGTCAATGGCACATTTTCCATATCGATGCGAACCAGCCGGCGCGGTTGTTCTGGGCGAGGGTGATGCCCCAATTCACCGGTGGCAAGTTCACGCTGCATCAACGGCCGGTGGACGGTTACCCCTGTACCTTTTACCGCTTCCAGCGCTCGTAGCCGTCGCCCTGAATGGCGCTTTTCCTGCCGCCTATCTAATTCCAAACAGCTTTGTCCGACAATATGTAGTGAACAAAAATAATCACTACAAAACCGTTGACGCCTCCGCTTTGCCCTTGCATGATGCAGATGTCTCCCCGATCGGGAGTACAGGCAACACGTTTGAGCAAGCTCGTCTGACCGCCGAGCTGTTTTTCCCGGATACACGCTGCCCACAAGGCAGATTGAAGAAGCTGACCTGGCCTGAACGTCCAGTACAAGGGCGAGAAGCGCTGGCGATCAATCCTCATGAAGCTTGTGGCCGACCCTGAAAACGTCGGCAGTGGTATGAAGGTTTTCGCCGCTTCTCTTCGTTGTGACGCTATTGCGTAGCAGTTATTCAGCACGACTACATGCAACAGACGCGGACCCCGTCATTTTTGTCGGTCGACCGCTGACGTCCTGGTTTCGGTGCCAGGGATCAACTAACCGATGGGCTACCTGTATTAGCGAATCAACTTTGAAAGATCACCAAATGGTCAAGGGGCTTTATTATGAATCTGAACAATCAACCCACTATCGATGAACTGGCTCGTCTGTTCGCGGCGCAAAAAGACAGCCACGACAGCCATATCCTGTGGATCAGCAAGTCGGGCCAGGTCCATATCGACTGCCTGTCGCCGCATGCCCATGAAGCCGAGTTCGACCAGAACAACCAGAATCTGGCCGCCCGCCTGAAGATGTACCGTCGCGGCCAGGGTTATGTCGGCAAGAAAGCCGCGGCCGACAACGACTTCATCGGTAATGTCCTGCAAACCCTGAAACAGGCGTGGGCCTCGATGCAGAACCAGAACGAAGTTCGGGTGATCGACCGGTTCTACTGATTGCCTTCCACGGGCCACAGCCCCTCCATGAAAAAGGCCCCGTTCGACGCTCGAGCGGGGCCTTTTTGTTTGTCTCGTGCACAGCAAAACAAAGCTATCGTTAACCCTATGCGCTGTTGGTCCCTGGAGACTTGCGATGAAAAGTGCCCTGACATTCCTGGTGTTGCTGGTAATGACCCATGCTGCCCAGGCCAACAGCATCCCTGGCATTCCCTCATTCGATGTGGACTGCCCAGGTAAAATTACCGTCCGCGCCGATCAGGACGGCCCGGTACTGATCAATAACAAGGAAGCCACCACCAAAGCCATCGACGATCGCCGCTTCGAAGCCAAGGGTTCGGGCGTCATGATTTCGATCATCCTCGCCGATGACGACTCGGTGACCGTGTCCTCCACCGGCAAGGCGCCCAACGGCGTGTGCCAGTCAGTGGATGATTGACCCGCAGCCAACACCCACTTCATAAAGGCCACCGAGCCTGCACTGCAGCGCCCCGGCTCAGGGAGCGCTGCATTCAGGCGATCGCGCTGATCATTTGTCGTCCATCTTCCTTGACGAGGGTGGCCGATACTCACTGCTCTCTTCAGCGTCGGGCGCACCTGGAACACTTCCCGGTGTGAACACGTGCGTCTGCAAGCCACTGGCATCGATGTCGACGACACCATTGACCGAACGGGCCAGAGCAACAGCCTGCTCACACTCTCGATGGGTGTCGACGCGGCCGCTCAACAGCACCGTGCCAGCCAGGGTCTTGACATGGATATGCAGGCCCAGGCCTGGCTTGGCCATTGCCAATGCCGATTTCACCCGAGTGGTAATCCACGCGTCGTGCGCGACCATTTCCAGGTTATGAGAGTAATGCTCAAAGGAATGACGTTTCATGGTGCAACCCTCCGCCAGACAAACATACCTTCATTATAGTGCGGCCGTTGCCGACTCAGCGTTTGACCGACAAATCGGTCTGCGTCATGCGACTGCGAATGGTGAATACCCCATCACCGGAGAGAATGGCGCTGCGAGCGAACAGACGACCGCTCTCCCAGTTCGAAAGACCCAGTTCCGGCTTGTTCAGCGCGTACTGCCCGTCGACCCAGCGGGTAATGCCGTTGCCGACAAAAGGCGCGTTGACCGCGTTGTAGAAGCGCTCCTGAGCCTGGGCATCGTCACTGATCAACGACACGGTGAACTGCGGGCTGTAGCGGTTGAACAGGGCGATGGACTGGTCCAGATCGTCGACGATCTTCAGGCTGACTTCCGGGGTTTCTTCCCATTCCCACTCGCGGCCCAACTGATCTTCGGGCAGCGGTTCGGCCAAGGGTTCGGATCGATAACCTTCGGCGCGGTACACCTCGACACTCGCCGTCAGCCAATCGCTCGGCAAGTACGCCTCGCTACCCTCGACGATGTGCAGCTTGCAGCCCTGGCCCCGGGCTACGCCCGCCTGTTGCAGCGCCTCGAGAAACAGCGGCACCAGCTCGGCGGCGCGGTCGCGGTGGATCAGGCAAACGTTCAGGGTGTTGCAGACTTTGCGGTCCAGGGAATTGCGCACCACGGCGGCGAAGCGTCCGGCATCGGCATCCTGGTTCGCGATCAGCCAGGCGCCGCCGGTGCCGTGGAGGCTGACGGCCGTGCCGGCCTGTTGCGCGATGCTGCCCAACTGGCTGACAGCCCGGCCCGAACCACGGGCCACGGCCAGCGACAGGCGTCGATCGGCGAACATCGCCCAACCGGCGGCATGATTGACGCTTTCCACCAGCGACACGGCGCCGGTCGGCAACCCGGCGTCGGCCAGTGCCGGATTCAGCGCGTGGGTGACGATCGCCTGCGCGGTGCCCAACGCATCGCTGCCAATGCGCAGTACCGCGGTGTTTCCCGTGCGCAGCACGCCCGCCGCGTCGGCGAAGACGTTTGGACGGCCCTCGAAGACAAAGGCGACGACGCCCAGGGGCGACACCACTTGCTCGACTTTCCAGCCGTCATGCTCGATGCAACTGATCACTTTGCCCCGGGTGGCCGGCGCATCGCGCCAGGCCCTGAGGCCGGTGATCATGTCGCGGCGCATGCGCTCATCGGCCAGCAGGCGCGTGGTGGAACGTCCGCGCGCCTTGGCCCGTTCGATGTCCGCCAGGTTGGCGGCTTCGATCAAGGCCCAGCAATCCTGGGCTTCCAGGCGTTGGGCGAACAGATCGAAGAACCCGCTGATCGCTTGATCCGATAACGCGGACATTGCCTTGAAGGCCGCTTGCGCGCGCTCGATCGCGACAGTCGCCGCTTGCTGGTCCGCCACCGGAATCAGCAACAATTCACCGCTGAGCTGCTCCACCAGCAAGTGGTCACCGGGCTGGAAGCGCGCTGCCAGTTCGGGGCTGACCACCGTGACACGGTTACCGGCGAAAGGGATCGGAGTGCCAGCAACCAGACGTTCGAGCGCAAGAGACATGAATCGGTTACACCATGTAATGGGCGGTTGGAAAATGTATAGCAAAATCCGTGGAGCGTCATTATCGATGCCTTAAACCCTGCCCCCACATTTTGTGATGGGTGTTGCCTGTGTATCAGTGTGTGTATAGCCCCCCTCCCGACACACCACATCCCTATAACCCGCCAGCAAAGACACACCGCAGATACACCTGCCTGATGAAATGCGCCTGTCGATCGGCCAAGCCGGTCAAGTCGCTCAACTCACGCAATGCGGGGCATGCCGTTGCCCACATCCCTGACTGAACGGAGATCACGTCCATGAACACCTCACTCTCTTCGGCCGTCAAAGGCCTGCACCTGAACCTCGACCGTGCCGGTAGCTGGATCGCGCCGATGACCCTGCGGGTGTTCCTCGCCTGGGAATTCTTCGAGTCCGGCCTGGAAAAACTCAATGGCCAGAACTGGTTCGCCGATATCCAGGACCGCTTCCCGTTTCCGTTCAACCACGTGTCGGCCACGTTGAACTGGGAACTGTCGATGTGGGCTGAATTGATTGGCGCACTCGCCCTGTTGATCGGCCTGGGGACGCGGGTTTCGGCCTTCATTCTGATCGTGGTGACCCTCGTCGCGACCGCTGCCGTTCACTGGCCGGCCGATTGGTCTACATTGAGTGAGCTTGCCCAGGGTTACGCCATCAGCAACAAGGGCCATGGCAACTTCAAGCTGCCGCTGATCTACCTGGTGGCGTTTATGCCGCTGTTGCTCAGTGGCGCCGGCAAGCTCAGCGTCGATGCGCTGCTGGCTCGACTCTTCTGGCGTCGCAACCCTGGTTGAAATGTTACCGTGACAAGCTTCACTTTCCCTTCACTTATGTAGACAGGAGCCATCATGAGCGTGACCACCCAATGGATCGAGATCGACAGCGCCGACGGTAAATTCGGCGCCTACCTGGCCATTCCGCATACCCGCAAAGGCCCCGGGATTGTGCTGATCCAGGAGATCTTCGGCGTGAATGAACACATTCGCTCGGTCGCCGAGCAATACGCTGCCGACGGCTACCTGGTCATCGCACCGGACCTGTTCTGGCGCAGTGGCCAGCGCATCGAACTGACCTACGACGAAGCCGGCTGGAAACGCGCCGTCGAGTTGATGAACGCCACCGACGTCGGCAAGGCCCAGAAAGACATCGCACTGGCCATTGACGCGTTGAAAGCCCAGCCGGGGCTGGACGGCGGGATCGCCTCCATCGGCTACTGCTTTGGCGGCCTGCTGTCCTACCACACCGCCGCCAATGGGCTGGTGGACGTGGCCGTGGCCTATTATGGCGGCGGGATCCAGAACCAATTGGAGCGCGCCGATGACATCGAAGTGCCGCTGCTGATGCATTTCGGTGAAGAGGACAGTCACATTCCGCTGGACGCCGTGGAGAAAATCGCCGAGCGTTTCGAGAACAACGATAACGTGGAAATCGTCGTGTATCCGGAGGCCGAACATGGCTTCAACTGCTCGCATCGTGACAGCTACAACCAGCGCGCGGCGGCTGAGGCCCATGGCAATACGTTGATCTTTTTGGGTCAGGAACTGTAAGGCCGGCAGGCGGATTCCCTGTGGGAGCGAGACCGGCTTGCCGGCGAAGGCGTACTGACATTCGGCATCGATGTCGGCTGACATGGCCTCTTCGCTGGCAAGCCAGCTCCTACAAGGGTCCGCGTACATCGGTAGATCGATGCAAAATTTGAGGGCCTCTTCGCTGGCAAGCCAGCTCCTACAGGGGGATCGAGCCTTCACTTCCTGAGCCGCGACCAGCTTTACGGCCACCAGCTTCTCACTGTATGCCCTAAACGGGTCTATACATAACTGTAATCAATTGGCCGAAAACAAGAGGCACAGGCCATGGACAACAAGGATTCCGGCGTCAATCTGGCCTTCTGGCTGCCAGGCAGTGCGGTCATCCTCAGTGTGGTGGTGTCGATGTTCGCCCTCAACCGCGAACCCTTCCTTGAGCCGCGCCCCATCGGCGCCCAGTTCCAGGCACAACTTCCCATCGAAGCGCGGCTATGGCAAGACCCGTTCGACGCGGTCGAGCGCTATCGCAAGAAGCTCACGGACAGCAAGAACCCGGATGCGGAGAACGTCTGCAGCCCCGGCCTATCACCGTTGGTCGGAGCAAAACCGGCCGCCGACATCATGGTGGCGCTGGTCGAAGGCGGCCCTTACGCCGACGAAGTCGAACGGCGGCGACGCATGCGTTACGCCCTGCTGGCGGGGTTCAAGAACGCTCACCGGGTGCCGGATCAGGAACAGTACATCCATTGCTTGCGACTCGCCGCCAACCTGTCGCCTGAGACCCCGCCAAAATCCGGTTTCGTCGACGTGCCCTATGAAATATTCGTCTCCAATCCATTCGATCCGCCAACGGCACTCGAAGGCGCGCCACCGCCTCCTGACCGAACGATCGTGTTCTGGTTGAAACAGGACGCGCTCGGTTCAACGCCGTTGCAGCAACTGGAGCAACTGCGCCAGACCCTGACTAGCAGAATCAATAAAGTCTGCATGCCTGATCGATGTTCCGAACCACCCGCCAACGCCGTCCTGAAGGTCATCGGCCCTTCTACCTCGACCGTCCTGCGCGACATGTACCAGGACCAGGACATCGGCAACGCCACGCCCACCGTGGAAATCTACTCACCGCTGGCCACGGCCGATTACGATACCCTGGAGCGCGGTTACCGGAAACTGTCGCCAGCGCTGAAAAACCGGGTCCCCATGAAGTTGCTGCGCACCGTCAGCGACGACGGCACCATGACGCGGCTGATGCTCGAGGAACTGAAGTTGCGCCGTGTCGATCCGGCCACCGGTTTGCGTTGTAGCCAAGGCACGCTGCAGCCCTGTCCCCTCGACCTTCGCCGCAGCGGCAATCGCATTGCCTTGATTGCCGAATGGGACAGTTTCTACAGCCGCGCCCTGATCGAAAGCTTCAAGACGCAGGTCGCCAGTGATGCGCGCCTGGGCAGTGACGAAAACAACCACAGGGACGTGGTCGATCAGTGGATTCTGCGCTTCAGCTATTTGCGTGGGCTGGACGGACGCCTGCCGGAGGAGTCCGCGAGCAACGATAAAAGCGCCGGTGCCGATCCTGGTAAAAATAAAGAGATCACGCAAATCGATCTCAGCCCCCTGGAAAAATCCGACGGCAACTCCCAGCTCGATTACTTGCGGCGCCTCGCCGACCACATTGCCCGCGAGGACGAAGCCTACCGACGCAACGGCGAAAGCGGCATCGGCGCCATCGGTGTGCTGGGCGTCGACGCCTACGACAAGCTGTTGGTGCTGCAGGCGCTCAAGAGCCGGATGCCGTACAAACTGTTCTTTTCCACCGACCTCGATGCCCGCATGCTGCAGCGGGGCCAGGCGCAAACCACGCGTAACCTGATACTCGCCGCCCCCTATGGCCTGACGCTGACCCGCGCCTTGCAACAGGACGTGCCGCCGTTTCGCGACAGCCTGCAAAGTGCAGTGTTCATCTCGGTGCTGGCCGCACTGTCACCGCAACCCTTCGATGCCAAACGCGCGAAGTTCGACTATTCGAAATCGGAGCTGCTGTCGCCGGGCATTTACGAAGTGGGCATCAGTGGCTTCATTCCCCTGGCCAGCCAGCTCACCGCTTCGCGCCCGGCAACCTGTGAAGCGCCGGCACAATCGCAGTCCGATCGAGGGGTCCGGCCCCACGACCTGATGGCCCTGCGGTGCCTGCAGGACCGATCGCCACCGCCCTACCCCGAGCCCGGCCAATCGATTCGCGATCGATTCAAGCAGTCCCAGTCATTCTTCTGGGCCGGGCCGCTGACGCTCACCCTGCTGTTACTCGGCGGGTTTATCGTCTGGTGGCGGATCGAGGGCCCGCACGATAATCACGATGCGCGGCTGGCCTGGGTCCGCGGTGTGCCGATCACGCTGTTCATGGTGGCAGCGATCTGCGCCTTTATCGCCACACGGTTCTGGCACGCGGAGTTCCTCTGGTTCACCTTCGTCCTGATCCTGCTGGGTATCGTTTCGTCAAACCTGACCCGGCGCTCGGCCAGGCCACTGGCGTTGGCCCACGCATCGACGACTACCGCAGACACTGGCTTATACAACGCCCGGGCCTGGTACATCGTGGTCCCCCTGGTCATGTTCATCCTGGCCCTGATGCTGGCGTACCAGATGCGCAGCACCTTGACCGACAACGGGCTCGGCGAGCCGATGTTCCTGTTTGAAGGCATCAGTGCCTGGCCCACCGTGGCCCTGCGGCTGCTCGCGGTGC
The DNA here is from genome assembly GCF_902497995.1 of Pseudomonas fluorescens. Lineage (GTDB taxonomy): Bacteria > Pseudomonadota > Gammaproteobacteria > Pseudomonadales > Pseudomonadaceae > Aquipseudomonas > Aquipseudomonas fluorescens_BK. The sequence continues at coordinate 71,420 of NZ_CABVII010000023.1, forward strand.
TGATTTCCCTCTCGGCGCTGGCATGGGGCTGGCGCAACCTGCGCGTCAACCGGGCCGAGATCGAAGCCGCGTACCATTTGCGCCTGCACATGCGCCAATACGAGATGACCTTGTGGGGCCAGGTTCGAGGCTTGATTCGCCGAGGCAAAGACTGGAAATGTCGGCGCTGGAGCAACGAGCTGGGGCATTTCTTCATGCTGATTTTCTTCCCGCTGCTGAGCGCGAACGAGCAATGGTCAAAGTCCTGCGCACCTGCACAGGCCGCGTGCACCGACGGACGCAAGATGATCGTCATTGCCCGCTTCTGGGGGGAGCACTGCGTCTGCGGGTCCTTCGGCGCCCGAATGCTGCGCGCCATGCTCGCGACTTGGATTTATGTGGTGGTCACCAGCGTGCTGTTTGTCGTCTGGCCCATGCAGGGCATGCCCATACGGGGTGACTTGATGGCGTGGATGATGACCTGGCTGATCCCCACCCTGGTGTTCCAGCTCCTGGTGTTCTGGGTGGTGGACGCCAATCTGCTGCTGACGCGATTCATCCGCCATCTCAGCGAGCATCATGCGATCTGGCCCGGCTCCCTGCAGCTGCAACACAAGAAAACCTTCGGCCTGCTCAAGCATCCGTGCATCGACGAGTGGGTGGATTTGCAACTGATCGCCAAGCGCACCTCAGCCGTCAGCCGCCTCATCTATGCGCCGACGGTGGTCCTGTTGATCCTGTTGGCCTCGCGCAGCAGCCTGTTCGATAACTGGCCGACACCGCCAAGCCTGATCATTTCCTACCTGCTGACGGCGCTGATTCTGCTGGTTTCCGCGCTGTCGCTGCGCCGTGCAGCGGAAAAATCCCGTACGCAGGCCTTGCAAAGGCTCGACACCTACCTGCTGGAAACACCCGAAACGACGCCTGGCTACGCCAAGTTCAAGATGATCCGCGAGCGGGTGGCGACGCTCGCTACCGGCTCGTTCTCACGCTACGCCGAAGATCCGCTGATCAGGGCGCTGCTGCTGTCGCTGACCGGTATCGGTGGCTCGGCCATCGTCGATGCCTTGAACTACGCGAAGTTCTAGCCCTGTGGCGAGGGGGCATCCACCAGGCTCAAGATCCACGTTAACTGGCAAGCATCAGCCTATGGGTAGCTATGCTTGATGTGAGGTCAGGCCCTGGCAGCAACACGGTGAAAGGAGGCGTTCGACATGCAACTCATCACAGTGAAAATCGACAAGCCCGAAGCGACCAACTTCATTTTTGGTCAGACGCATTTCATCAAGTCCGTCGAAGACATCCACGAAGCCCTGGTCAATGCCGTGCCCGGCATCCAGTTTGGCGTGGCCTTTTGCGAAGCCTCCGGCAAATGCCTGGTGCGCTGGTCCGGCACCGATCAGGGCATGATCGAACTGGCCCGCAAGAATGCGCTAGCCATCGCCGCGGGCCACAGTTTCATCATTTTCCTCGGTGACGGCTTCTATCCACTGAACGTATTGAACACCATCAAAATGGTGCCAGAGGTGTGCCGGATTTTTTGTGCAACGGCCAATCCGACTGAAGTGATTCTCGCCGAGACGGCCCAGGGGCGCGCGATTCTGGGCGTGGCGGACGGTTTCTGTGCCCAGGGCATTGAAAGCGAGGACGACATCCTGTGGCGCAAGAACCTGTTGCGCCAGATCGGCTACAAACTGTGAGCCAGGCGCTGAACCCCACAAGGTTCAGCGCCTCAGCCTTTACGCCCGGGAGACTTCTTGCAGGCCAGGCAGTACCGAACCTGCGCTCGACGCACAATGAGCAGGGTTACCCTCGGCCTGAACCGTCACGGCTTTCTCTTCCTCGACCTCGCCATTCAACGCCTTGTGCATTTTCACGCTGTCCAGCGCCCCGACCCACTTGGCAATCGCCATGGTGCCGACGCCATTGCCGATGGTGTTGGTGATCGCCCGGGCTTCCGACATGAAGCGGTCGACGCCCAACAGCAGCACCATGCCCGCCACCGGAATGGTGCCCAGGGACGATAAGGTCGCCGCCAGAATGATGAACCCGGAACCGGTGACACCCGCAGAGCCTTTGGACGTAAACATCAGCACCGCCAGCACGATCAACTGATCCGTCAGGGTCAGCGGCGTATTGGTGGCCTGGGCGATGAAGATGGCGGCGATGGTGTAGTAGATCGCCTGCCCGTCAGGGTTGAAGGTCAGCCCCGAGGGAATGATCATCCCGGCGACAGGTTTGGACACCCCGGCCTTTTCCATCTTGGAAATCATCTGCGGCAATACCGATTCCGACGAGCTGGTGCCCAGCACAGTGAACAGTTCTTCCTTGATGAACTTGAGGAACTTCCACAGGCTGAAACCGCTGTAGCGGCAGATCGGCCCCAGCACGAAGATCACGAACACCGCGCACGTCAGGTACACGCAAGCCATCAACTTGCCCAGGGAGAACAGCGAGCCGAAACCGTACTTGCCGATGGTGAACGCGATGGCGCCGAACGCGCCGATGGGGGCCAGGCGCATGACCATGTTGACGATGCGGAACATGCCCTGCATCAGGCTGTCCAGGGTGTCGACGAACACCTTGCCACGGGGCCCGACATGGGCCAGGGCAATGCCCAGCAGTATGGAAAACAACAGGATTTGCAAGACGTTGCCCTTGGCGAACGCGTCGACGATGGTGTCGGGAATGATGTTCATGACGAAGTCCATGAACGAGGCGTGTTTCACCGCCGAGGTGTAGGTCGCCAGGCTGGACGTATCCAGGGTGGCCACGTCAATGTTCATGCCCGCACCGGGCTTGAATACATCGACCACCACCAGGCCGACCACCAGTGCCAGGGTCGACACCACTTCGAAATAGATCAGCGCACGAAAGCCGACTCGCCCCAACTCCTTCATGTTCTCCATGCGTGCGATGCCCGTGACCACGGTCAGGAAGATCACCGGCGCCAGGAGCATCTTGATCAGCTTGATGAATGCATCGCCCAGGGGTTTGAGCGCGGTGCCGGTTTCGGGAACGAATACCCCGACGATGGCGCCGAGGATGACGGCGATCAGCACTTGTACGTAGAGTTTGCCTAATATTCTTTTCATGACAGGGCCCTGATTTTTTATTGTTGTCAGGAAATGCCAAGGGGTCGGATGGATGATCCGCCCCTTGGCGTCGTGCCGCAGCACGACTTTGAATCAGCGATTGATCAATGCGATGACCGCATCGGTGATCTGGCGGGTGGTGGCCGTGCCGCCCAGATCGGGGGTATGCAGACCGCTTTCGGTCACGGCTTCGATGGCTGACATCAACTGCTTCGCCGCGGCTGGCTCGCCCAGGTGCTCCAGCATCATCGCCGCCGTCCAGAAGGTCGCGATCGGGTTGGCCACGCCTTTGCCAGTGATGTCGAAGGCCGAGCCGTGGATGGGTTCGAACATCGAAGGGAATCGGCGCGACGGGTTCAGGTTGGCGGTCGGGGCAATGCCCAGGCTGCCGGACAAGGCGGCGGCCAGGTCGGACAGGATATCGGCGTGCAGGTTGGTGGCGACAATCACATCCAGGGTCGAGGGTTTGAGCACCATGCGCGTGGTCACGGCGTCCACCAGTTCCTTGTCGATCTTCACATCCGGGAAGTCCTTGGCGACTTCGTAGAAGATCTCGTCCCACAGCACCATGCCATGGCGCTGGGCGTTGGACTTGGTGACCATGGTCAGGTGCTTGCGTGGCCGGCTTTGCGCCAGTTCGAAAGCGAAGCGGTGAATGCGCTCGACGCCGACCCGGGTGAACACCGACACTTCGGTGGCGACTTCTTCCGGCAGGCCCCGGTGCACTCGACCACCGTTGCCGGAGTACTCGCCTTCGGAGTTTTCCCGCACCACCACCCAGTCGATCTGGTCACCATTGAGCAGCGGGCTTTTCACCCCTGGCAGCACCCGGGCCGGACGCACGTTGGCGTATTGGTCGAAGCCCTGGCAGATCGGCAGGCGCAGGCCCCACAGGGAAATGTGATCCGGGACGTTGAGCGCACCGACGGCACCAAAGAAAATGGCGTCGAAGGTTTTCAGTTCGTCCAGCCCGCCTTCCGGGATGTAGTAGCCGTTTTTCAGGTAGTTATCCGAGTTCCAGTCGAAGTGTTTGAAATCCAGCTCGAAGCCGGATTTTTTCGACAGGGCTTGCAGCACCTCGACGCCGGCAGCGATCACTTCCACACCAATGCCATCACCGGGTACCGCAGCAATTTTGTATGCGCTCATGTCAACTCCACTCTCGTTGGGTTCTTGTTGTGCCTGTCGAACGGGGGTGTTCAATCAGGGTGTGAGCGGAGTATATGTAGTGAGCAAATGCGCGTGAGTTACCCAAAATAACTACATAGATGAATTTGAGTTACTAATGAGCCAGACCCTGGATTTGTCTTTTTTCTACCTGCTGGCCAATAAAGGCAGCCTGGCGGCAACAGCTCGGGAACTGGGCGTGACACCGCCGGCCGTGAGCAAGCGCCTGAGCGCACTGGAAGCACGGCTCGGCATCCGCCTGGTGAACCGCACCACGCGCTCGATGAGCCTGACCTCCGAAGGTGAACTGTATTTCTCCCACGCCGCCCGGATCCTGACGCAGATCGATGAGGTCGAGCAGCTGATCAGCAGCAGTCGGGTAACCCCCAAAGGCCTGATTCGCGTCAACGCCTCCCTGGGCTTCGGTCGCCGCTACATCGGCCCGGCCCTGGGCGCCTTCTTCGCCCAGTACCCGGAGGTGGAAATCCAACTGGAAATCACTGACCACCCGCTGGATCTGACAACCCACGGGTTTGACCTGGGGATTCGTTTCGGCACGCTGCCGGACGCGGCTTTCCATGCACGAAAGATCGCGTCCAATCGCCGCCTGTTATGCGCCTCGCCGCTGTACCTGGAAAAACACGGCGTGCCCCGACGCCTGGCGGATTTGCAGCAACACAACTGCATCTTCCTGCGCCAGAACGAAACGCCCTATGGCGTGTGGAGTTTCACCAACGGTGGACGCACGCAAAACATCAAGGTGCGCGGCGCCCTGGGCTGCAACGACGGGGAAGTGGCCCTGAACTGGGCGCTGGAAGGCCATGGCATTCTGCTGCGGGCCGAATGGGACATCGCCCGCTACGTGCGCAGTGGCCGCCTGCGCCTGGTGCTGGAGGATCAGACCCCCACCCGCGCCGATGTCTACGCGGTGTACCCGCAACAGCTGCACCTGTCGGCGCGGGTGCGCAGCCTGATCGATTTCCTGGTGGAGCGTTTCAAGCACATTGATCACCTGGAGGAAGCTGACGCTACCCGGGATTGAACAGGGTGGAGGCTACTTCGCGTCCCCACCCTGCGGCTTGTAAAACCGGAACAAGCCGATGTCCACCGTCCTGATGTACGCCCTGGACCAATCCGGCTTCACCGTGCGGTCGTGGAAATACAGCGCGCCGCGGGTGCGATCCGGCAGTTGCTTGTTCAGCGCCTTGCGCGCGATTTCCTTGGCAAGTGCGTAAGGCACCTCTTCCTGGACCGAATCGGAGCGTCCGTCACACCACCACGAGAACTGGCAGCTCTTGGTTTCGGAACCTTGCTTGACCACACCGCACACCGTATCCGGGAAACCCCCATGGCCCAGTCGGTTCATGACGACATTGGCCACCGCTTCCATGTCGGCGGAATTCTTGCCTTTGGCTTCCCAATAAATGGAACGGGCCAGGCAAGTGATCGCGTCATCCAGCGGCGCAGCGCCGGCACGGTCCACCGCCTGGACTTCAGACTGAGTGATGGCTTCGGTTTTGGTCGCGGGACTGCTGTTCTCTGCGGCTTTTTGCTCAAGCACCTCGGCCTTGTTCTCCGCCGCTTGTTGTTTTTGCTGTTGATCCGCGGCGATGACGGGACCGGCAAGCAGCATCATGGCAAGGCAGGTGGCTATCCAGTGGGGGCGCATGATCGAGATGACTCGGTGGGCAGTATCGTTCCAGTGTAGTAGTGAAATGATGGCAATCACGCCACCACCCTCTGAAAAATCCGTTGCCTGCGAGGGGGCAACTTCGCGCATTATGGCCGCAGTCCGTCCAAGGGGATTTTCATGCGCGTCCTATCATCCGTCAGCTGTCTTACCACGTTAACACTGAGTCTGTTGTGCGCCGTGAATGCGCTGGCGGCCGACGAGAAACAACTGATCGACTCGATCAACACCTACCGCAGCCAGTCGCAGCCGTGCGCGGGTCAGGCCTCACCGGAGTTGCCGCCGCTGGCGGGCGATCCACGGCTGGCGCTGTCCAACACCAGCATCGGCAATCTGCAGCAGGCCTTGGCGACGGCGGGTTATCCGATGGTCAATGCGCAGGCGATCAGTCTGTCCGGTCCCCGTGATGCGCAGTCGGCCATGACGGCGATTCGCCAGAGTTTCTGCCAGGTGGTGCTGGACCCGCAATTCGTCGACATCGGTGTCAGCCACCAGGACCGTGAATGGCGCATCGTGCTCGCCCGTCCGCTGTTGAGCAGGGGACTCGGCGATTGGCAAGCAGAAGGCCAGAAGTTGCTGGCCGAGCTCAATGTCGCCCGCAGCCGGGCACGCCAGTGCGGTACGCAATCCTTTGCCGCCACCACGCCACTGGCCTGGAACGCCACGCTGGCGACGGCGGCCGAGACTCACTCGCGCTCGATGGCCAACAACAACTACTTCGATCACAAGGACCGCGATGGCCGCACTCCGGGAGATCGGGCTGAACTGGCGGGTTACAGCGGCCAGCAGATCGGCGAGAACATCGCCGCAGGGCAAGACACCGTGCGCAAGGTGGTCGATGGCTGGGTGTCCAGTCCCGGTCACTGCGCGAACCTGATGAACCCAGGCTTCCAGGAGTTGGGCGCGGCCTATGCGGTTGATCCGAAGAGTGATTCGGGGATCTACTGGACGGCGATGTTCGGTACGCCATAAACACCCGCATATCCAAGACCCGGCACCGATCAATGTGGGAGCGGGCTTGCTCGCGAATGCGGTGTGTCAGTCGATGGAAATGTTGCCTGACACACCGCATTCGCGAGCAAGCCCGCTCCCACAAGGGATCCGGGCCAGCCTCATAACGAGTGTCCGTCATCGATTCCGTCGATCAACCGGTCATAACCAGTGATTGGACGCCCTGCCACGTTGCATTTAGTCTGCGCTCAACACATCCGTGAACAGCGCAGTCCCCATCAAGGCGGACTCCTGCGCAGGTAGCCCCATGATCGTCAGACCCAAACCCAACCTGATCAACATCCTGAGTGCGCTCAAGGGTTCGATCGCCAAGCGGATTGCCGTGCGCAGCCTGATGGTGACGTTGCTGGCCTGCGTCATCGTGCTCGTCGAAACCCTGCACCCCAGCTACTTCGCCAAGGTCAACGCCACACCTTTCACCTTGCTGGGTTTGTCCCTTTCGATTTTCATGAGCTTTCGCAACAACGCCTGCTATGACCGCTGGTATGAAGCGCGAAAAGCCTGGGGCGAAATGCTAGTCGCAATCCGCTCGATGATTCGTGAAACCCAAGTCATCAATTCTGTCGATCATTCAAATCATGAAGGCGAATTTTTTATTCTTCCCCGCGCCGGGCAAGATGTTGCCGATTCGACTATCGCGGAACAACTCTTCATGAATCTCAATTTTGCATTTGCCTGCATGATCGTGGTCTCGTTTGCCATTGCACTGGGTCACGGCTGATGGGCTGCGTCAGTTGAACAGGCTGCGTTAAACCGTTTGCACAATGCTGGGCATTGGGACCCTACCCATCAGCGATGCGCCGAGCGAGCCGTTCGTCTCATCGGGTTTGCGCTGTCAATATTTCGCAACCTTACTGCTAGGGTGGCACGGCAGCATCAGGAGTTCGGCGCCCTTGTACAGACGGCCGTGCACAAAAACGTGGTGGTTCGATTTTCTGTGCATCGAGGAAAATCGGCACGGCAGTCGCGTTCTGCGATCAAGGCTGTGAAAGCAAGCGCCGTGTCTGCCGGAGAACGCCATGCGCCCTTATGCCATCCTGACACTGCTTGTTGCACTGTGGGCCTTGTGTCATTTGTGGCTGGTGGTTCTTGGCAAAATTCGACGCAAGGCGGTCGATCGTCGAGAAAGAACGACGCGTACCGGCAGCCTGACAGTGCTCAAGCGCATCCGACATCTATCGTGGATAGGGGCCATCATCATTGGCACCGTGGTCCTGCTCCTCCGGGCATGCCGTTTCCTGGCCACAAGCACCCATGTCGTACCCCAAGCGGTCATTGACCCGGCACAGTCGATCCATGGGGTAATCCGGGAGATCAGCCAATACGGCACACTGCTGGGCATCCTCGGTTTACTCGGCGTCGGCCTTTCGTTGTATTTTGCGGCGCGCCAGGCGCGCATGCTGTCCAGCGAACAATCGGGCAAAGACCAAGGCAGGGTGAGACAGCCTCTGCCCTATGTCGCCACCGCTCTGCTCATTCTTTCCCTGATTGGCTGGTGCGCCGAACCACTGGCCCGCAGCATGCAGTTGATGATCAACAACCTTCGGATGAATGCGGCAGATCAACAAGCGCAACGGGACATGGAAGAAGTGCTGTCCGCCATGCCCCTGCTAAAGAATCCCAACGCCGCCCCTGTCTATCCAGATGCTGCTGCCCCCGCCGTCCAGGCCGCCACCCGGCTTTTCGTACGGGCAGCCCTCAGTGATATGACCCGCAGCACGGCCTTTGAGCAATGGGTACAGGTCACCCGTTCAAACCGCAACGAGTCCGAATTTGTCCGTGCAGCCTTGACCGGTCAGCGCATCGAAATGTCTGCCTCTGCCGACAGCGCGACGAAAGTCCGGCGCGAGGTCGCAGCGACGCTCGGCGATGGTATCGAGGACAAGGCAGGCATTGTCAAAGCCCAACAACAGATCGAGCAGGCAATAGCCCCCTCTGTCGCTCGCCTTGAACAGAAAAACCCGACTCTCTTAGCACAATTGACCGCAGTGCTCGAACAGCGCTATGGCACCCCGCTCGCCCCCCTGGATGCCCAGGGACAACTGATTGCACACGTGCTGGACCAGGCCTTTGGGCCAGTCGTCGCCATACCCACGACAGAATTGGGCAGACAAGCTCAAACACTGGTTAAAGACCTGGGTAGGGATGCCGTCAGAACCTGGACGCAAACCTGGGCAAAGCACTGGGTGACCGAAGCACTCATCAGTTCTGCCCCGCCCGGTGTGCTTGCCGTGGCGGCGCGTCAGGCCTCCTTTGAAGCCACAAACGACACTCGCAACCTGGTCAGGTCGCTGATGGCGGCCGACGGCCAGGGCTGGACACCAAGCCCCGAAGCCCTGCGTGAAGCGACAATCGCCGAGGCGGTCAGCGCCAAGGTCGCCGAGTTTCACCCGCCCCCGATGCAAGCAGTATTGCAAGAACGTCTGGATGGCTATGATCCACTGCTCCCTGGGGCCACTGACTTCGAAGTGGCTTCAAGTGGCTTGCGCGTCCGGCAAGTATTGATCGGCCAGGACACTTACCCTCAAGGGATCGATGCCAACCAGATTCGCTGGACCCTTCAACCGGCAACAGGCAACACAACCACCAAAGTCATCCTGGAGATCATGTCGAATGATCGATGGGTAAATCTTGGCGTCCATGATGCGGCCATCGTCAACCAGGCAATGCGCTACGCAGCGGATGGTCGAGTGGTGGCCGTGATGAGTGCGCCCGGTGACGGGAAGTTGATCAGCCGTGTGACTTATACTCATCCCGTGCTGACCGATACACCGCTGGGCTGCAGGGTGGCTGAGGCAGATCGGCTGCTCGACACGTTCACCGCCTCCTACGCGCCCCCCGGCAACATGCCCGATGTATCGGGTCCAGGCCTGCCGGATCAGTACCGGCTGGCTGAAGATCACACCCCACAGTTTCGGGAGCGTCGAGTCTCGGCAGGACCAGACTGGGCATGGATGAAACGCTCCCCTGACCCTCTTGGAGATATTGAGATTTGGGTCCACACCACCTTTTCACTCAGGCGTGGGCTGGATCCCGAAAAGGTTGCCGGCGAAGCGAGGGTAACTGCAGTGGAATTCCCTGCGCGGGGACTCCAGCCATTGCGCCAGCGAGTAGCGAACCGTCTGCCAGGTTATTTGAAAGCCCAATTGAACAGCCCTTCGTACGACGACTTCATGGCGCCGCTGGAAGACTTCGTGCTATTGCAGCGCTTTTTTCGTACAGCGTTGGCAGGGGGTCTTGGACAAGACTTCCCGCTGATTCAGCTGATAACGCTGGAGCGCGCCACACGCAACTACGTCCCCTACCAGCCAACAATCCGCTGGGAAGAAGTACCTGAGGCCAGGCTGATGGAAGTTCTGCAACAGGCAGATCCCGAAGCGCAGGAAAGTTACAAGCGTTGGTATCAGGATTATTATTTTCGATTGGCGACCAACCAGGCAGTGTGTGATCGCGTGTCGAGATGACAGAGGTCATCCAGGGCTGCCGCTCGCCCCCACCCCGGCCCAGAACGCCTCGGCAAACGGACTGATCGGCGCCAGCGGTCGCGTCAGGTGAATGTCCAGCGGGATATCCCAGCTTTCATCGAAAGCCCTGACCAGCCGGCCATCGACCACTTCCTGTTCCGTCAGGCTCCTGGACAGCCAGGCCACCCCTTTGCTTTCCAGCGCCATGGACATCAGCACGGCGGCGAGGTGGCTGCTGAACAGCGGTTTGAGGTGCAGGCAATCTTCCTTGCCTTGCAGGCGATGCGCGACGATCCGGCCGAGTCCGGATTCCTCGGTGTAAGCCAGGTACGGCAGCGACGCCGGGGATGAGCCGAAATGGGCCGAAGCACCGACCAGTGGAACGAGCACGTCCTCGCCGATTTTCCGGCTGACGAACTGATCGGGCGCCAGCAGCGGCGGAACGTCCGGGTGACGATGGCACAGCAGGAACTGCACCTGCCCCTGGACCAGCATCTGTTCACAGACCACCATGCTGTCGGAATGCAGGCGTACGGCCTCGATCGGCGTGCCCTTTTCCGCGTTTCTGAGCCAGCGCGGGAAGAAGGTGAAAGACAGCGAATGGGTCGCCGCGAACTGCAGGGTCTTGGCCGCCATGCCGGCGACTTCCTGCGCTTCGCTGCGCATCCGGTACAGGCGTCTGGTGCTTCCTGGGCGCTGGGCAGCATTTGCTTCCCCGCTTCGGTCAGCGTCGCCCCTTGCGGCGTGCGGATGAACAGCTCGACCCCCATCCAGTTCTCCAGTGAACGGACCCTGCGGCTGAAGGCCGGCTGGGTCACATGGCGAGCTTCAGCGGCGCGAACAAAGCTGCCGTACTCCGCCAACGCGGCAAAATCTTCAAGCCAGACGAGTTCCAAGGGCAATGCCTCCTGAGCATAGGGCGCGGCATTAATAGCATTGGGCGGGGGTCATCGCAAAGCTTAACGTGGGGCCCTCAACAACAAGAGGACCACGCCATGCGTATTGTCGACATCCGTGAAAAAACCGTTTCCATTGCCTCCCCCATCGCCAACGCCTACATCGATTTTTCGAAGATGACCTGCTCGGTGGTGGCAGTCATCACGGACCAGATTCGCGACGGCAAACCCGTCATCGGCTACGGCTTCAACTCCAACGGTCGCTACGGCCAGGGCGCGCTGATGCGCGATCGCTTCCTGGCGCGCCTCACCGAAGCCGATCCCGATACGCTGATCGACAAAGAGCACGACAACCTCGACCCGTTCGCCATCTGGAAAGCCCTGATGACCAACGAAAAGCCAGGCGGCCACGGCGAACGCTCGGTCGCGGTCGGCACGATCGACATGGCGGTGTGGGACGCCGTCGCCAAGATCGAAGGCAAGCCGTTGTATCGCCTGCTGGCCGACCGTTACCGTAACGGTGTGGCCGACGACAAGGTCTGGGTCTATGCCGCCGGCGGTTACTACTACCCGGGCAAGGACGACACCAAGTTGCAGGACGAGATGCGCAGCTACCTGGACCGTGGCTATGACGTGGTCAAGATGAAAATCGGCGCCGCGCCCCTGGCTGACGATATCCGCCGGATCGAGGCGGTGCTCAAGGTCGTGGGCGACGGCCGGCGCCTGGCGGTCGACGCCAACGGCCGGTTCGATCAACAGACCGCGATTGCCTACGCCGAAGCCCTCAAACCCTACAACCTGTTCTGGTACGAAGAAGCTGGCGACCCGCTCGACTACGCCCTGCAGGCCGAGCTGGCGAACCACTACGAACTGCCGATGGCCACCGGCGAAAACCTGTTCTCCCACCAGGATGCGCGCAACCTGTTGCGCCACGGCGGCATGCGTCCTGACCGCGACTACGTGCAGTTCGACTGCGCCCTGTCCTACGGCCTGGTGGAATACATGCGCACCCTGAAAGTGATGGAAGACCTGGGCTGGTCGTCGCGCCGCGTGGTGCCCCACGGTGGCCACCAGATGTCGCTGAACATCGCCGCCGGCCTGCACCTGGGCGGTAACGAATCCTATCCGGACGTGTTCCAGCCATTCGGCGGTTTCGCTGACGGGATTCGCGTGGAGAACAGCTACGTCGGGCTGCCGGACATTCCGGGAGTCGGGTTCGAAGCCAAGTCCGCGCTGTACGCCGTCATGCGCGAACTCGGCGAAGGCTGATCAGCGACAACGACGGCTGCATTGCGCAGCCGTCGTTTGATGGCGTCTGCCGATGACGCCACGCCGACCACAACAATAAAATGAGGTGCATCCGTGGAAACGTCCAAGTCCCGCTGGTATGGCCAGCTGTATGTGCAAGTGCTGATCGGTATCGTGATCGGCGCCATTTTCGGATACCTGGTGCCCGACATGGGGGCCAAGTTGCAACCCTTCGCCGACGGCTTTATCAAGCTGATCAAAATGCTCCTGGCGCCCATCATCTTCGGCACGGTCGTGGTCGGGATCGCCAAGATGGGCAGCATCAAGGAAGTTGGGCGGATTGGCGTCAAGGCGCTGATCTACTTCGAGATCCTGTCGACCATCGCCCTGGTCATCGGCCTGATCGTGGTCAATGTGATGAAGCCCGGCGTGGGCATGAACATCAACACCGCCACTCTGGATGCCGGCGCGATCGGCAAGTACGCCCAGGTCGCCCAGGAACAGGGCGGCACCGTAGATTTTTTCCTCAACATCATCCCCGGCACCTTTATCGATGCGTTCGCCAAAGGCTCGATGCTGCAGGTGATCCTGCTGTCGGTGTTGATGGGCGTGGCCCTGGTGCAGATGGGTGAGGCCAGCAAACCGCTGATCAACATCATCGACCTGTTCCTGCAAGGCCTGTTCAAGATCGTCGCCATGGTCATGCGCCTGGCCCCGATCGGTGCGGGCGCCGGCATGGCGTTCACCATCGGCAAATACGGCATCGGCACCTTGTGGTCGCTGGGGCATCTGCTCATTGCGCTGTATGCCACCACCCTGCTGTTCATCATCGTCGTGCTGGGATCGATCGCGCGATGGTCGGGCATGCCCCTGATGCTGTTCCTGCGTTACTTCAAGGACGAGATTCTGGTCACGCTCGGGACCTGCTCCACCGAAGCGGTGCTGCCACGCATGATGGTCAAGCTGGAAAAGCTCGGCTGCAAAAAATCGGTGGTGGGCATGGTGCTGCCGACCGGCTACACCTTCAACGCGGATGGCACCTGCATCTACCTGACCATGGCGGCGATCTTTGTCGCCCAGGCGACCAACACGCCACTGACGCTGATGGACCAAGCCGTATTGCTGGGCGTCATGCTGCTGACTTCCAAAGGCTCTGCCGGGGTTGCCGGCGCCGGGTTTGTCACCCTCGCGGCGACGCTGACCACCATCCACACCATCCCGCTGGTGGGCCTGGTATTGCTCCTGGGCATCGACCGCTTCCTCAACGAAGCGCGCGCGGTGACCAACCTGATCGGCAATGGCATTGGCACGATCGCCATCGCCAAGTGGGATGGCTCATTTGATGTAGCGACCTGCGAGCGTGAAATCGCCGAGATGAAAGCGCAAAAGGTCGCGCGCAAAGCGCTGGCGACACAGTCGTAAGCCAGTGCCGAGAGGCGGTAGCCAATGTCCGCCTGCACCCACCCCCGATACTGCCCGACATCGCCCGACGCGCTGTCGGGCATTGCCGTTTGACGGTAACCAAACGAAGTAATGGTTTAGCGCCTTATACCTGTTGCAACACCGCGGCCACGTTAATTTACCGCCGGTCGCTAAATGCCCCTGTCAGAAAACTCGCGAAAACTTCGTGATCTAGTCTGAGTGCAAAGTTCGGCTGGAGATTGCTCGATGCCATTGGCTGAAGAACGCAAACCCGAGCGCCGCAAGGAAACCCGGCTGTTTCTCTTTCTTGTCGTCTGCCTCTTCCCGCTGCTGTCGGTTGCCATTGTCGGCGGCTACGGCTTCCTCGTCTGGTTTTTTCAGATGCTCTACGGACCACCGGGCCCTCCCAACTGATAGCCATTGCTCAAGGCCTATTGGAGCCAGCACATGGACGAAGCTCTGCACATTGCCAGTCTTGTCGTACTTGCCCGACCTGAATTGTTCGACGCCGTCAAAGCCAACCTGCGTCTGCTGGACGGTCTGGAACTGCACCAGGAAAGTGCTGCCGGAAAACTGGTGGTGGTCCTTGAGGCCGTGCACGAAAGCCAGATTCTGCAACGCATCGAACAGATCAACAACCTGCCGGGCGTGCTCAACGCCGCGTTGATCTACCACGAACTCCTCGAACCCGAAGGAGATATCGAATGAGCATGACCCGCCGCGAATTCGTCAAAGCCCAGGCCGCCGCCATTGCAGCCGCCGCTGCTGGCCTGCCGATTGTTACCGACGCCAGCAATCTGGTGACCGAAGCGGACATGGTCACCCTGGACTGGAACAAGGCGCCCTGCCGTTTCTGCGGCACCGGATGCAGCGTGATGGTCGCGACCCGGGACAACCGGGTGGTCGCCACCCATGGCGACGTCAAGGCCGAGGTCAACCGTGGACTGAACTGCGTGAAGGGTTATTTTCTGTCGAAGATCATGTATGGCGTCGATCGCCTGACCCAACCGCTGTTGCGCATGAACAATGGCCAGTACGACAAGCAGGGCGAATTCCAGCCGATCAGCTGGGAGAAGGCCTTCGACATCATGGAACTCAAGTTCAAGCAAGCCTTGAAGAGCAAAGGGCCCGGATCGGTCGGCATGTTCGGTTCCGGGCAATGGACGGTGTGGGAAGGCTATGCCGCCAACAAGCTGATGAAAGGAGGCTTTCGCAGCAATAACATCGACCCCAACGCCCGGCATTGCATGGCCTCGGCGGTAATGGGCTTCATGCGCACCTTTGGCATGGATGAGCCGATGGGGTGCTATGACGACATCGAAGCCACCGATGCCTTCGTGCTCTGGGGCTCGAACATGGCCGAGATGCACCCGGTGCTCTGGAGCCGGGTCACCGACCGGCGCCTGAGCCAGCCTCACGTGAAAGTCGCCGTGCTGTCGACCTTCGAGCATCGCAGCTTTGAACTGGCCGACATCCCCATGGTGTTCAAGCCGCAGACCGACCTGATGATCCTCAACTACATTGCCAACCACATCATTGAAAGCGGCGCGGTGAACCAGGACTTCATCAGCAGGCACACCCGGTTTGCCCAAGGCGCCGATGACATCGGGTACGGCCTGCGCCCTGACGATCCACGGGAAAAGAACGCGAAGAATGCCGCCAAGGCCAACACCTGGACGGATATCTCCTTCGAACAGTACGCCGCGTTCGTCAAACCCTACACCCTGGAGCGAACCGCCAGGGAGACCGGTGTCCCGGTTGAACGCCTCAAAAGCCTGGCCGAGTTGTATGCCGACCCCAAACGCAAGGTCGTGTCGTTCTGGACCATGGGTTTCAACCAGCACACGCGCGGCGTCTGGGCCAACAACCTGATCTACAACATCCACTTGCTCACGGGCAAGATCAGCGAGCCGGGCAACAGCCCGTTTTCGTTGACCGGTCAACCTTCGGCCTGTGGTACGGCGCGCGAGGTCGGGACGTTCTCCCACCGCTTGCCCGCCGATCTGGTCGTGACCAACCCCAAGCACCGCGCCATCGCCGAAAAAATCTGGAAGCTGCCCGCCGGCACCATCCAGGAGAAACCCGGTTTTCATGCGGTAGAACAGAGCCGCATGCTCAAGGACGGCGTGCTCAACGTCTACTGGACCCAGGCCAGCAAC
This sequence comes from Pseudomonas fluorescens, assembly GCF_902497995.1. Taxonomy (GTDB): domain Bacteria; phylum Pseudomonadota; class Gammaproteobacteria; order Pseudomonadales; family Pseudomonadaceae; genus Aquipseudomonas; species Aquipseudomonas fluorescens_BK. The sequence continues at coordinate 87,551 of NZ_CABVII010000023.1, forward strand.
AACATGCAGGCCGGGCCGAACATCATGCAGGAAGTCCTGCCGGGCTGGCGTAACCCGGACAACTTCGTGATTGTCTCCGATGTCTACCCCACCGTATCCGCCCAGGCCGCCGACCTGATCCTGCCCAGCGCCATGTGGGTGGAAAAGGAAGGTGCGTTTGGCAATGCCGAACGGCGTACGCAATTCTGGCATCAATTGGTGACCGCCCCCGGGGACGCCAAGTCGGACCTGTGGCAGTTGCTGGAGTTTTCCAAGCGTTTCACCACCGACGAGACCTGGCCTGCCGAGTTGTTGGCCAAGGCCCCTGAATACAAGGGCAAGACCCTGTTCGAGGTGCTGTTCAAAAATGGCCAGGTCGACCAGTTCCCCGTCGAGCAACTGCAAGCCGGCTACAAGAACGATGAAGCCAAGGCCTTCGGTTTCTACCTGCAAAAAGGTTTGTTCGAAGAGTACGCCCAATTCGGCCGCGGCCACGGCCATGACCTGGCCACGTTCGACCTATACCACAGCGAACGAGGCCTGCGCTGGCCGGTGGTCGACGGCAAGGAAACCCGCTGGCGTTATCGCGAGGGACTGGACCCCTACGTGGAGAAAGGCAGCGGGGTGCAGTTCTACGGCCACCCGGACAAGAAGGCGATCATCTTCGCCCTCCCCTACGAGCCGCCGGCCGAAGCCCCGGACGCCGATTACCCGTTCTGGCTGAGCACCGGCCGCGTGCTCGAACACTGGCATACCGGCACCATGACCCAACGCGTCGAAGAACTGTACAAAGCGGTGCCGGACGCGCTGGTCTACATGCACCCCGACGATGCCAAGGCATTGAAGGCGCGGCGCGGCAGTGAAGTGAAGTTGATCAGCCGGCGCGGTGAAATCCGCGCGCGCATCGAAACCCGCGGGCGTAACAAACCGCCGCAAGGGCTGGTATTCGTGCCGTTTTTCGATGCCAACAAGCTGATCAACAAGGTCACGCTCGACGCCACCGACCCGATCTCCAAGCAAACCGACTACAAAAAATGTGCGATACGCATCGAGTTGATCAGCGTGGCCTGAGGAGAACCGTCATGCCTTTTCGAATCCTGCCGTTGCTCCTGCTCGCTGCGATCGGCGTGGTGATGGCTGCAGACGTCGACTACCCGCTCGATGCCTCCGGGCCGGACGGGCGCCGGCCCGGTGGCACCTTGACCCAGAGCATGCCGGCCCCGCCCATCGCCAACGAAGAAAACAAGGACCTCAAGCGCGAACGCAATTACCCGGACCAGCCGCCCACCATCCCCCACAGCATTCGCGGTTATCAAATCGACATGAACGGCAACAAGTGCCTGTCTTGTCACAGCCGTGCCAACAGCGCACGGAGCCAGGCGACGATGATCAGCATCACCCATTACATGGACCGCGACGGCCAGGCGCTGGCGGCGGTGTCACCGCGTCGGTACTTCTGTAACCAGTGCCATGTGCCGCAAACAGACGTGTTACCCCTGGTGGGCAACAACTTCGAGACCATCGACAAAATATTGCAAGACGACGCCAACGCCGCGCGCAAACCCTGAGGAGGCAAGATGAAAGCACTGTTCGCCCTGCTCAAGGACTACTGGGGCATCCTGCGTCAGCCGAGCCTCTACTACAGCCTGGGCTTTCTGACGCTTGGGGGCTTTATCGCCGGGATCATTTTCTGGGGCGGTTTCAACACGGCGCTCGAGTTGACCAATACCGAGAAATTCTGCGTTTCCTGTCATGAAATGCGTGACAACGTCTTCGTCGAACTCAAGGACACGATCCACTACACCAACCGCTCCGGTGTGCGCGCCAGTTGCCCGGACTGTCACGTGCCCCACGAATGGACCCACAAAATCGCGCGCAAGATGCAGGCTTCGAAGGAGGTCTGGGGCAAGATCTTCGGCACCATCGACACCCGCGACAAATTTGTCGCCCTGCGCCGCGAGCTGGCCGAACACGAGTGGGCCAGGCTCAAGGCCAACGACTCTCGCGAATGCCGCAACTGTCACAACTTCGAGTTCATGGACTTTACCCGCCAAGGCAAACGCGCCGCAGCCATGCACTCCACATCCCTGGCCAAGGGTGAAGCCACCTGCATCGACTGCCACAAGGGGATTGCTCACAAGCTGCCGGACATGAGCGGGGTCAAGGGCTGGTAGATTCCAGCGCCCGCAAAGCCGTAATGTCCGTAATGCGGTAATGCGGTAATGCGGTTCACTGTAGGAGCGAGTTTGCTCGCGATGGACTCAAGTGCGACGCGTTCATTCAGACAGCACGCGTTATCGTTGTCGCCCATCGTCGGAACGCCGCCCGGAGCAAGCTTGCTCCTACAGCATTATGGGCAAGCTGCGCCTGCGCGTTGCATCGACTGAGCCTGTTGCGCCTGTTCGATACAAACCTTGCACATGCAGGGGCTTGCCATTACACACTTCATCTTTTGAATCACTTTGGCATACCGCCATCACTTGTTCACCGAGGAAAATAGAAATAAAACAACTCTGGAATTAATCACCACGACAATCACACTTGGCCAAGGACTGGAATACAGGTGCCTATATGAAAAGGAATACATACTCGACACTGCTGCTGATGGGTTTACTTTCAGGGGCAGGCATCGACACCGCCGTTTCCAGTCCGGAAAAGGCGCCTCAGGTATTGATAATAACAAAAGGTAATGGTGGTGATGCCAACGGTGCCGCCGGCCTGATAGCTGAATGGCCCTCGAAAAAACCGGACCTGGTCAATTTGTCCGACACACCGCCCAACCTTATTGATATGGAAAAATACAGTTGCATCCTGCTCATTGGGCAAGGCGCCGTTGGCGAGATGTTGCTGAGTGATAACAGAAAAAACTTGATCGCCGTCAAAAAAATTGGCATGTATTCACATTTGATTGACGCGCCCATCATGCAATTTCTAAAAGAGGATCACACTCAGTCGCCTAATGTATTTTTTCTAAAATCACAAGTTTCCCTGTTAAGATTCAAAGACCTGGCGTTATTCAAAAAGCTCAACCAGATGGAAGATCATCATCTTTGGAGCACTTCCCTAGCTATTCGAAGTACTCGCAACGCGATCCCTTCGCCCGCTCACTCCCCCTTTCTGGATATGGACAACATCATCTGGCTGGGCGGAAACTACACAACATCTTCAGGTGCTCGGAGAATACTCACCGATGAAGAAATCCTCGACAGCCTAAGCAATCTTCACAGCACTATCAAACGAGGCTCCTCAGTGGCTTTGATGTTAATGCCGAGGCTTTTCAAGCCAGACGCAAACCTCGAAGACAAACTCGCCCTTCTTGGAAAAATAGCCTTTGCTTATTCTGATACGGCATTTCGTTTCTATGCCAACACCTCAATGGCCAACGAGCTCAACACCGTTGAAACACCCGTACATGAATCTCCACCCTACGATGAGTTAATGACGCTACCCTGGGGGAAAACGCAGCATTTTGCTTCAGCAGACCAGTACAATCTTTTCGCCGATTTAAACGCTGACGCTAAAAGCGTAGCGCCTTTTTTATTAGACCCCTTTGATGCAGAGCAAACACTCTACGCCATCAATTTCATCGATAAAAGTGACACTAGAAGTATGCGTCAGGCGATCCTTTCGCAGGGTTGCAAGGGTATGCATACGCAATGACTGACTCGTTGCGCTACTCGACCGCCACGCAGAATCAGCGCATGCGTTCCGTCCCACTCGGCGCAGATTTCTTGCCCGCAGGTCGATATGCCTATTGATCAGGCACTGGGTGTAATATCCAGAAACCCGAATGCAGGGTTAATCACCATAAATTCGAGATGACGTTGCCACCTGTCGGCCGCTTGTCGCAGAGCGCGTCACTTTTGCAGTCGAGGAGCGGTAATGATGGCGAAACTCCAGGTGGCGAAACCCGCCGCGGGACGTTCGGCAAATGAACGACGGCCGGTGAAAACCGTGGGTTTTCTGGTCATCCCCAACTTCACCACCATCGGCTTCGCCTCCGCCGTGGAGACCCTGCGCATGGCCAATATGGCGGCGCGTGAACCGATGTTTCGCACGGTCATCATCGCCGCCAGCCTGGACCCGGTCACGGCCAGCAACGGCATGCGAATCCTGCCCGACTACGCCATCACCGATGCACCCAAGCTCGACATCCTGTTCGTGGTCGGATCCAACCCGATCGTTTCCAACCACAGCAGTCGACCCCTGCTCAATTGGCTGCGCAAGCTGGCGCACGATCAGGTGCCGCTCGGCGGGATTTGCACGGGAAGTCACTTGCTGGCACGTGCCGATCTGCTCAAGGGCTATCGCTGCACCATTCATTGGGAAGACATCGAAGCGCTGAAGGAGCGTTTCCCGGGGATCATCATTTCCAACCAGCTGTTCGAACTCGATCGCGACCGCTACACCTGCTCCGGCGGCGTGGCCTCAATGGACATGACCCTGCAGTTGATCGCCCGCGAACCGGGCGGACGGGACATCGCCGCCCATGCGGCCGAGTTGCTGCTGTGTGACCGGGTACGGGGCGCGAAGGAGCAACAGCGTGTGCCGTTGCGGCAGAAACTGGGCACTTCGCAACCCAAGCTCAGCCAGATGGTAGCGATCATGGAGGCCAATCTTGAGGAACCGGTGGGCCTTGAAGAGTTGGCGCGGTTGAACGAGGTGTCAGTGCGGCAACTGGAGCGCCTGTTTCACAAGCACCTGCAACGCACGCCGAGCCAGTACTACCTGGAACTGCGTCTGTCACGGGCGCGGCAATTGCTGCTGCGCAGCGAGTCGCAAGTGCGCGATATCGCCCTGGCATGCGGCTTTGTGTCCCCGGCGCACTTCTCCAAATGCTACAGCCGGTTTTTCGGCGTATCGCCCATTGGTGAGCGCAAGCAAGTGGCTGCGGTGCATTGATTGGGTGGGGCGGGTTTGCGATGGTGGGTCGGTATTCAATATTGATGTCGGCTGGAATGGCCTCTTCGCGGGCAAGCCCGCTCCCACAGGGTGCAGTGTTGTACACAAGACCTCGGCCCGACACCAATCCACTGTGGGAGCGGGCTTGCTCGCGAAGACGGACTGACATTCAACATTGATGGCGGCTGGAATGGCCTCTTCGCGGGCAAGCCCGCTCCCACAGGGTGCAGTGTCGTACACAAGACCTCGGCCCGACACCAATCCACTGTGGGAGCGGGCTTGCTCGCGAAGACGGACTGACATTCAACATTGATGTCGGCTGGAATGGCCTCTTCGCGGGCAAGCCCGCTCCCACAGGGTGCAGTGTCGTACACAAGACCTCGGCCCGACACCAATCCACTGTGGGGCTTGCTCGCGAAGGCGTCCGTGAGATCGCCATCGCAGGCAAGCCGTGTTCACTGTTGGCAGTGCGACTCAGTCCTGCAAAGCCTTATGCGCCGTTTCGCGACTCGCCAGCATCGCAACCAGCGCCACCGCCGCTGCCGCCAGCAGATACCAGGCCGGGGCCATTTTGTTGCCGGTCAGCTGGATCAGCCAGGTCGCGATAAACGGCGCGGTACCGCCGAACACCGCATTGGCGATATTGAAGCTGAAAGCAAAACCACTGAAGCGCACCCGGGTCGGGAAGATCTCGGCGAGGAAACACGGCAAGGTGCCGTCGTTCATCGCCAGGATCGCGCCGAAGGCGATCTGGATCATCAGAATCACCATCAGCGGCTGGTTCTCCAGCATGCCGAACAGCGGGAATGTCAGCGCCAGGAACAATACCGAAGCGGTCAGCAGCATGGTCTTGCGGCCAAAGCGGTCCGACAGCTTGCCCATCAGGAAAATCAACCCGATATAGGTCGCCAGCGACACCGTCGACGCCATGAACGAATCGCTCTCGCTCATGCCCATTTCGGTGGACAGGTAGGTGGGCATGTAGCTGAGCAACAGATAGAAGGCCACCGCGTTCAGGCAGGTCACGCCGATCCCTATCATCACGCTGCGCCGGTGCACGGTCAGCAATTCGCGAACCGGTGCATGGGTCGCGCACTCCTTGGCTTCCAGGCGTTTTTCCATCTCCAGGAATTTGGGTGTGTCTTGCAGACTCATGCGGATATAACGCCCCACCAGGCCGAACGGTGCCGCCAACAGAAACGGCAGGCGCCAGCCCCAGCTGTGCAAATCCTCGACACTCATCCAGGCATGCAGACCGGCCACGAACACTGCGCCGAACAGCAGGCCGGCCGCGGTACTCGCCGGAACGATGCTGGTGTACAAACCGCGCTTGCCCTCGGGGGCGTACTCGGCGAGAAAGGCCGACGCCCCGGCGTATTCGCCGGAAGCGGAAAAGCCCTGGAACAGGCGGATCAGCAACAACAAGGCAGGCGCCCACAGGCCGATATGGTTGTAGCTGGGCAGAATGCCGATGCAGAAGGTCGACACCGACATGATCAGAATCGACCAGGATAACGCACTGCGCCGCCCATACTTGTCACCAAAGTGCCCCCAGACCAGTCCCCCCAGCGGGCGCACGATAAACGACAGCGCGAACACCGCGAAGGTCGCCAGCAGCGCCGTCGCCTTGTCGGTCTGCGGAAAAAACGTCAGGGCGATGACCGTTGCCAGGTAACCATAGGCCGCATAGTCGAACCACTCGACGAAGTTGCCCATGAAGCTGGCACTGGCCGCGCGGCGCAAGGCCTTGCGCTCGGAGGTCAGCTCACGTTGCTGTTCCAGGGGGGACGTCAGACTTGCGCTTTGGGTGCTCATTGCGCACCTCCGGTGGTTGAGGTGCGGTGATCGGGATGGAAAGTCGGGACATGGATCATGGCAAAACCCCTCTATTGTTTTACTTGGCAGGGTTATGGATCTGTAGATGCTGCGCGTTCTGGAGCGCGTATGCATCAGTTGCAAAAAAAACGCCGCACAGCTTCACTGCGCGACGCGCGGTCTTATTTCTTGATGATGTTGTGTTCCGGACCATACGGAAAATGGGTGATGTTTTCCCCGCCCAGCTCGTTGACGATCAGGATGTCGTGCTCGCGATAACCACCGGCACCCGGCAGGCCTTCGGGCAGCATGATCATCGGCTCGATGGACACCACCATCCCCGGCTCCAGCACCGTGTCGATGTCTTCGCGCAGTTCCAGCCCGGCTTCGCGGCCGTAGTAATGGCTCAGCGTGCCGAACGAGTGGCCGTAGCCGAAGGTGCGGTATTGCAGCAGATCGTGCTCCAGGAAAATCTCGTTCAGTTGCAGCGCGATATCGCAGCAGCGCATGCCCGGCTTGATCAGTTTCAGACCGGCCTCATGCACCTTGACGTTGACCTCCCACAAGCGCAGATGCTCGTCGGAACAGTGATCCAGGAACAGGGTGCGTTCCAGCGCGGTGTAGTAGCCGGCGATCATCGGGAAGCAATTGAGGCTGAGGATGTCGCCCTTGTTGACCTTGCGCGAAGTCACCGGGTTGTGCGCGCCGTCGGTGTTGATGCCGGACTGGAACCAGGTCCAGGTGTCCATCAGTTCGGAGTCGGGGAAGGTGCGGGCAATTTCGCGCACCATCGCCTGGGTCGCATGCAGGGCCACTTCATATTCCGGCACCTGGTCACGCAAGGCTTCGACGATGGCCGCGCCACCGATGTCCGCTACGCGGGCGCCGTGGCGAATGATCGCGTGCTCTTCGGCGGACTTGATCATGCGCATGCGCATGCAGGGTGCCGCGACGTCCACCAGTTCGGCCTGGGGATAACGGCTGGCGAGCTTGTCGCGATTGAGCAGGTTCAGGTGGTCGAATTCGATTCCGATCCGCCCGGCCTTGGGCAAGGCTTGCTGAATCGCGACGAAGTAGTTGTCACGCTGCCAGTCGGTATAGACGATGTTTTCCGTGCCGACGGTCCGGCGCCAAGGCTGGCCGCCATCGATGTTGGCGCTGATGGTGACGGCGCTGTCCTGGGTCACCACCAGTGCGTACTGACGGCCAAAGGAGCAATACAGGAAATCACTGTAGTAGTTGATGTTGTGATACGAGGTGAAGACCGCTGCGTCAATATCGTTTTGCGCCAGGTAAGCCCGCAATTTGGCCTGGCGATTGGCATATTCCTGAGCCGAGAAGGTCGGAGTCACTTTTTCGCCATTCTTGATCTGGATGGTTTTCGGCATTTGCATGTCATTTATCCTTGTCAGTGATTGCAACAGAAGGCGCCACTCTGGCGGGCCGCTGAAGATCATTCGAACAGATGCAAAGCGAGGTTTTTTGCGCGAATCCGACCTGTAGTTGGTCAGATCCGCTCTTTGGCAAGCGCCCCTCCAACTCATCCGCCAAAAACAACAATGCCCCCGTCGGACGGAGGCATTGGTTCAGAGCTTCACGCTCCCACATCGATTGGGGTTGAGCCATGGACTTGTGATCGACACAGCACCCTGTGGGAGCGGGCTTGCCCGCGAAGAGGCCATCCGCCCCGGCATCATTGTTGAATATAAGTCCGCCTTCGCGGGCAAGCCCACAGGGTGCTGTGTCGATCGCAGGATCAAGGCTCGACGCCAGTTCATTGGAGCGAGCCTACCCGCGAAGGCGGTGGTTCAGCAGACATTGGTGGTGAATGTTCAACCGCTTTCGCTGCGCTGCGGCGATCCGACAAGCCAGCTCTCATAGAACAAAATTTATCTCATTGATTTTTAAGATAAATTATTTGCCGATTTATCGGCATGTTCTCTGCGCGAAAGCGCAGCCTCTTGGCAGGCTGGGCGGCCTCCTACAGGGGATCAGTGTCGAGCACAAAACCTGTGTCCAATGAAAATCTACTGTAGGAGCTGGCTTGCCAGCGAAGAGGCCGGCACATTCAAAATAGAGGCCGACTGACACCCCGCTATCGCGCGCAATTTCCCACCCACATCCTCCCGCGGATGCGCGCCGAAATACTGGCGATAGCAGCGAGCAAAATGCTGCAGCGAGACAAACCCGCACTCGTGGACAACCTCCACCATCGATAGCTCACCGGCCTGCAGTAACTGACGCGCCCGCTGCAAGCGCAACTCCAGATAATGCCGAGACGGCGAACACCTCAGACTTGCAGATGGCAGGCTATCGGGAGCGGTTCGAAGCTGAACGGATGCTTCACCATCAGTGGCAGTCATCGCCAATAATCGACATTATCGTGCGCAAGCCTGCCGAACCGCGGCGAACCCTCCCATGGAGTCAAACTGTGAAAAGGATTTGTTTTGCTGCTCTCGCCTTGACCGTGTTTTTTGCGCTGGCAAGCCCGGTGTCGGCTGATACACCCTCTCTTGATGCCGCTCGCACGCTCGTCGCCAAGGCACACATGGGCAGTAATCTCCGTGCCCTTGCACTATTGGCAGCGCAGAGAACGGTCACCTACGCGATGATCGCTTCAAAGCTGGGAAGCTCCGGAGCAAGCAGTGCCATAACTGAGCAGATCAACGCATTGCTGCCGCAGTACCAGCCTGACTGGGACGAGAATCTTGCGCAGGCCTATGGAAAGTCATTCTCTGCAAAAGAGTTGTCCTCGCTCGCGGCTGAAGGTCGCGCCTCGAAATACATGGGGAAAGTGAAAGCACAGCAATCCGCTATCGGTGGCGAGATGCAGGCGAACTCCAAACCCATCCTGATCGCTCTGGTCACCGAGGCGCTCAAGGCGACTCTGGCCAAGCACGCCTTGTAAGGCTGTGATGTTACGAGCGCAATACGCCAATCGCCCGCCGATACTTTTCAACGCGCTCCAGATCGTCCCAGGACGGCTGTTCAATCCGCGATAAATCGCTATTCTCTTCAAGGTCCGCCAGTTTGACTACGCGGCCAATCGGGTTCAGCGCCGCGCGTTCGACGAATGCCTCATAGGACTCGCCCGGCACTTTGGTCACCGACGCGATAGCCTCCAGCACCGTTTCGCTGAAGCCTTCCTTGCGCAGGTCATCCAGACTGATGCCGCAGTCTTCGACCACGTCATGCAGCACCGCAACGATGCGTTCTTCCAGGGTGCTGACCCGCAGCATGACTTTCAGCGGATGCAGGATATAAGGCGATCCGCCCTTGTCGACTTGCCCTTCATGGGCGTTGGCAGCGATGGCAATGGCGCGTTCCAGTGTTTGAGTCATCTCGCGGTTCCCCGGTTTGAATGCCTGAATGAAGTAGAGGCGGCTTGAGCCCTTCCCGACTTGATCAGTTTGACTCAGGGCTTGAGCACCACAAAGCCTTCCTCAAGCGCCGAGGCGACAATATCTCTGCATCAGTTATTTATACTCAAATGCCAGCTTAATAATATTTTACCGAAACCTGAGTGATCCCTAGTCTTGAGCCCAAGAAATGGCAGGCCGTTAGCGACCTAAATCCAACTTCGAAGGGTATAGAGATGACCACCGAAAAAATAAAAACAGATACGCTGATTGTTGGCGCCGGTCAGGCTGGCGTGGCCATGAGTGAACACCTGAGCAAACTCGGCGTACCGCACCTGGTGCTGGAGCGCAGCCGTATCGCCGAGCGCTGGCGCACTGGGCGCTGGGATTCGCTGGTGGCCAACGGGCCGGCCTGGCACGACCGTTTTCCCGGCCTTGAGTTTGACGATCTGAGCCCCGACGGCTTTGCCCCGAAAGAGCGGGTAGCCGATTATTTCGAAGCCTATGCGAAGAAGTTCAAGGCTCCGATCCGCACCGGCGTCGACGTGAAGAAGGTCGAGCGCAATGTCGGTCGCCCGGGCTTCACCATTGAAACCTCCGACGGCGTGATCGAGGCCAACCGTGTCGTGGCCGCCACCGGGCCTTTCCAGCGGCCGGTGATTCCGCCGATCGCGCCCAAGGATCAGCCCTTCCTGCAGATTCACTCCGCCGACTACCGCAATCCGGCGCAACTGCCCGAAGGTGCTGTGCTGGTGGTCGGCGCGGGTTCGTCCGGTGTGCAGATCGCCGATGAATTGCAGCGTGCCGGCAAGAAAGTCTACCTCTCGGTCGGCGCCCACGACCGCCCTCCTCGTGCCTATCGCAACCGGGATTTCTGCTGGTGGCTGGGTGTGCTCGGCGAATGGGATCAGGCGGCGATGAAACCGGGCCGGGAACACGTGACCATCGCGGTGAGTGGCGCCCATGGCGGCCGCACCGTGGACTTTCGCGGCCTGGCCCATCGCGGCATGACGCTGGTGGGCCTGACCCAAGCGTTCAATGGCACCGTGGCGACTTTCCAGGCGAATCTGGCCGAGAACCTGGCGCGTGGCGATGAGAACTACCTGGCGCTGCTCGATGCCGCCGATGCCTACATCGAACGCAATGGCCTGGACCTGCCGCAAGAACCGGAAGCGCGCCACACCTACCCGAATCCGGAATGCGTGACTCAGCCCATTCTGGAACTCGACCTGGCCAAGGCCGGCGTGACCTCGATCATCTGGGCCACCGGATTTGCCACCGACTACAGCTGGTTGAAGGTCGACGCCTTCGACGACAACGGCAAGCCGCAGCATCAGCGCGGTGTGTCGAGCGAGCCTGGGGTGTATTTCCTCGGCCTGCCGTGGCAGTCCCGTCGCGGTTCCTCGTTCATCTGGGGCGTTTGGCATGACGCCAAGTATGTGGCTGATCACATCGCCATCCAGCGCTCATACCTTGAATACCGCGACCCCTTGCAGCGCGAGGCTGAATCCGTCCCGGTCGCCCATAAAACCACTGTCAGTGCTTAAGACTTTTCAGGAGCTTCAGATGTCCACGCCAACCCATACCCGTATTCGCATGTTCAACACCAAGGAAACCTACCCGAACCAGAGCCTGGACAATGACCTGTGCCAGGCCGTGCGCGCCGGTAACACCGTCTATGTTCGCGGCCAGGTCGGGACCGATTTCGAAGGCAGGCTGGTCGGCCTGGGTGATCCGCGGGCGCAAGCCGAGCAGGCCATGCGTAACGTCAAGCAGCTGCTGGAAGAAGCTGGCAGTGACCTCAGCCACATTGTGAAAACCACCACCTACCTGATCGATCCGCGGTATCGCGAGCCGGTGTATCAGGAAGTGGGCAAGTGGCTCAAGGGGGTGTTTCCGATTTCGACCGGGTTGGTGGTGTCGGCGTTGGGGCAGCCGCAGTGGTTGATGGAGATTGATGTGATTGCGGTGATTCCGGAGTAAGCAGGATTACCGAGGCGCGGCCTTCGCGAGCAAGCCCGCTCCCACACTAGATCTCCAGTGGGCACCGATTAGTGTACGACGCAGATCAAATGTGGGAGCGGGCTTGCTCGCGAAGACGCCCGCCCAGACACCTCATTTGCCCAGGCAAACCAAGGAGCAAACCCCATGACCTTCTCCATCGCCGCCCGCTGCCCCGACACCGGCCAGTTCGGCATCGCCATCAGTTCCTCCAGCATCGCCGTCGGCGCCCGCTGCCCCTGGCTGCTGCCGGGTGTCGGTGCCGTCTCCACACAAAACATCACCCTGCCCTCCCTCGGCCCGGAAACCCTCGCCCTCATGGAACAAGGCCTGGCGCCCTTCGAGGCCCTCGACAAGGTCCTGACCCGCAACGGCTACAGCCAATACCGCCAGCTCACCGCCATCGACCACCTCGGCCGCACCGCCCACTTCAGCGGCAGCGAAACCCTGGGCAACCACAACGCCGTATCCGGCGAGCAATGCGTGGCCGCCGGCAACATGCTCGCGGACCGTGCAGTCATCGAAGCCATGGTCGAAGCGTTTGAACACGGCGAAGGTCAATTGGCCGACCGCTTGCTCGCCGCCATGAAAGCCGCCATTGCCGCCGGTGGCGAAGCCGGTCCGGTGCATTCGGCGGCGCTGGTGGTGGTCGGCGAACTGACCTGGCCGATCATCAACCTGCGGGTCGATTGGGTGGACGACAACCCAATCGGCCAGCTCGAGAAATTGTGGGACGCCTATCGCCCCCAGGTCCAGGACTACATCGACCGCGCCCTCGCCCCCGACAAATCCCCCGGCTACGGCGTCGCCGGAGACGACCGATGAGCAGCAGCCGCGATTTGCTGCAAACCCTGGTGGCGTTCGACACCACCAGCCGCGAATCCAACCTGCACCTCATCGAGTTCGTCCGCGACTACCTCGCAGGTTTCGACGTACCTTGCGAACTGGTTTACAACGAGCAGCGCAGCAAGGCCAACCTGTTCGCCACCATTGGCCCGGCAGATCGGCCGGGCATCGTGCTGTCGGGCCATACCGATGTGGTGCCCGTCGACGGCCAGCAGTGGACCGTTGCGCCGTTCGAACTCACCGAGCGCGACGGCAGGTTGTACGGACGCGGCACGGCGGACATGAAAGGCTACATCGCTTGCGTGCTGGCCCTGGTCCCGTCTTTGGTGAACGCCACGCTGCGGCTGCCGGTGCACATCGCGTTGTCCTACGATGAAGAAGTCGGCTGCCTTGGCGTGCGCTCGCTGCTGTCGGAGTTGGACAAGCGCCCCGTCAAACCGATGCTCTGCATCATTGGTGAACCGACCGAACTGAAACCGGTGCTCGGCCATAAGGGCAAACTGGCGATGCGCTGTGATATTCACGGTGCAGCCTGTCATTCCGCGTATGCCCCGCTTGGGGTCAATGCGATTGAATACGCCGCCGAACTGATCGGTGAACTGGGACGAATCGGCGACCGGCTCAAAGCGCCGGCGCATCACGACGCCCGCTTCGATCCACCGTTCAGCACCGTGCAAACCGGGGTGATTTCCGGGGGCAAAGCCTTGAACATCGTCCCCGCCGATTGCCGCTTCGACTTCGAAATCCGCGCCCTGCCCTCCCATGATCCGAATGAGGTAGCGCAGGAACTGAAGGCCTACGCGGAGCAGCAGGTATTACCGCGCATGCGTGCCGTGAGTGAGCAGAGTGAAATTCGCTTCAGCGAGTTGTCAGCGTATCCCGGTCTGGCGACGGATGCGCGCAGCGAAGCCGCTGAGTTGATTGCGGCATTTTCCGGTTCCCGGGAGTTTGGCACAGTGGCGTTCGGCACCGAGGGCGGTCTATTCGACGCCGCAGGCATTCCCACCGTCGTCTGCGGCCCTGGCAGCATGGATCAGGGCCACAAACCCGACGAATTCGTCAGCCTCGAACAACTCACCGCCTGCGACGCCATGCTGCAACGGATGCTGTTATTGATCAGCGAATAACAAAAATTTTGAACACCCAAAAATCCCTGTGGGAGCGAGCTTGCTCGCGAAGACGGACTAACATTCAACATCTTTGTTGACTGCCAATCCGCCATCGCGAGCAAGCTCGCTCCCACAGGTTTTGCACCCATCCAATGACTGGCATTCAGGCCCGTCCGCCCCCGCGTGGAGGCTGGAAAACCATCCATCCACCCACCCCCAAACGACCTACATTTTTTAACGTCTATACCAACAAACTTACTAATTTATCTCTTCCCGCCCACCGCACATCATCAACTCCAACAAGAAAAGCGTCGCCCACGCAACGCTCACCGAAGTACGTCCACGTACTCAAATTGCCTTGGAGTCCGTCATGGTTACCACAGCAACAACCTGCGCCCCACTGATCGAAAAACACACCATCGGCTACGTGCCGCCCGAAGATCGCCACGGCAAAACCCGCGACCTGTTCACCCTCTGGTTCGGCGGCAACATCGCCCCGCTGCCCATCGTCACCGGCGCCCTCGGCGTGCAGATGTTCCACCTCAACCTGGTCTGGGGCATCGTCGCCATCCTCGTCGGCCACCTGGTCGGCGGCGTGCTCATGGCCCTGCACTCGGCGCAAGGCCCGCAGATGGGCATCCCGCAAATGATCCAGAGCCGCGCCCAGTTCGGCTCCCTCGGCGCGCTGCTGGTGGTGCTGATCGCCGGCATCATGTACATCGGCTTCTTCGCCTCCAACATCGTCCTCGCCGGCAAATCCCTGCACGGCGTGGTCGACAGCGTGCCGGTGCCCGTGGGCATCGTCATCGGCGCCCTCGGTTCCGGCATCATCGGCATCATCGGCTACCGCTTCATCCACGTGCTCAACCGCATCGGCACCTGGGTCCTCGGCGCCGGCATCGTGCTCGGCTTCGGCTACATCTTCACCCACGTGCAGACCGCCGACTTCCTCACCCGCGGCAGCTTCAACATTTCCGGCTGGCTGGCCACCGTGTCCCTCGCCGCACTCTGGCAAATCGCCTTCGCCCCCTACGTCTCCGACTACTCGCGCTACCTGCCGGCCAACGTGCCCGTGGCCGCAACCTTCTGGACGACTTATCTCGGCACCGTGCTCGGCTCCAGCCTCTCGTTCATCTTCGGCGCCGTCGCCGTCCTCGCCACACCCGTGGGCATGGACACCATGGACGCCGTCAAACTCGCCACCGGCTCCATCGGTCCCTTGATGCTGGTGCTGTTCCTGCTCAGCGTCATCAGTCACAACGCCCTCAACCTCTACGGCGCCGTGCTGTCACTGATCACCCTGATCCAGACCTTCGCCTACCGCTGGATCCCCACCGCCAAAAGCCGCGCGATCCTCTCGATCATCATCCTCGCCGCCTGCTGCTTCGCCGCCGTCGGCGCCTCCGCCAACTTCATCGGCCACTTCGTCGACATGGTGCTGGTGCTGCTGGTGGTACTGGTGCCGTGGACCGCGATCAACCTGATCGACTTCTATGCGATTCACAAAGGCAAGTACGACATCAACTCGATTTTCAAGGTCGATGGCGGGATTTATGGACGGTACAACCCACAAGCACTGTTGGCCTACGCAATCGGCATCGTGGTGCAGATCCCCTTCATGAACACGCCGCTGTACGTCGGCCCGATCTCCGAACACATCAACGGCGCGGACTTGTCCTGGCTAGTAGGCCTGCTCATCACCTCCCCGCTCTACTACTGGCTAGCCAACCGCGACACCGCCTACAAACGCCGCCTCTCAACCGGAAAACTGGCCAACTCGATCTAACTAACCCCCCAATCCCCCTGTGGGAGCGGGCTTGCTCGCGAAGAGGCCCTGTCAGCCAAAATTGATTCAGCTGACAGCCCCCATCGCGAGCAACCCCGCTTACGTCTCACCCACAAAACCGCAAAATTTAATGAACCCTGCCCACCCCCACCCACCTAACGCAAAGACTATCTGGAGGGTGACCAATGCAAATCGAAACAATCTGGATCGTGCTGACAGCAATTCTTTTGCTGATCGAGCTATGGGCAATCAACAGAGTGCGCAAAGCCGAAGGCAAATCGAGCAACAAACTGTTGTGGATAGTGATGATCGTGTTCGTGCCGCTGATTGGGGTGGTGGCGTGGGCATTGGCGGGACCGAAACACACCGAACACAATCCCCATTCACCGCAGGCCAGACAATGATGGCGGATGGTCCGCGAAAACGATTTTGAAACTGCACAATTCAAAACGACAAAGCCCCGATGATTCGGGGCTTTGTTGTTTTTGGCTATCCCGTTCCGCACAGGGCTATTGGAAGCCGCTAAATTTGGATCTTGCCTTCCGAAAATCGTGTAGGAATTTACCCTTTGTGGCGAGGGGGCTTGCCCCCGTTGGGCAGCGAAGCTGCCCCAAACCCACCAAACTTTTAAACACCCCCACCCCCTGCAGCAGCTGGCAAAGCCTCCGTACGGCTTCGCAGCAGCAATTTCAGCACGTGGGGTCCGCCTGACACTAAACAACCGTTGAATTCACGACAGCTGATCAGCCATACACCGTCTTCGCCATCCACAACAGAACCCGAATTTACGTCCTACAACCCCGTTTGCAGGCACCAAAATCGACGCCTATATTCGACCCGTCGCTGACCGCAGTCAGCGATAGGGTTTCGCAGCCCTGAAGAAGACGACACACCGCTAAAGGACAACTGTGGCAAACTTTGCCGCCGTTACGTTTTATGGCGGCTGTGTGTGGGAGATCCTCGGATCTGCCGGTTTCGTCTCTTCTCCGGTCTGCGAACCCGCACATAGCTGCCACCCAATTGTTTCGCAGCAGAAAGGTGGCTTCATAAGCCTTTGAAGAGCTCATCCTTATGTCTACGAACAACCCGCCTCGCCGCTTCACTCCAATGTCCCAACTCGCCACGAGCTACCCCGTCCTCCTCATCGACAGCGACGCCCCACTCCGCGAACTTCACAACTGCGTCAGCGAACGCCTCAACGCGGTCCTCCAATATCTGCACCTCATGGCCTGCACCAGCCTCCCCAACTACGCCGAAAAAGACATCAACACCGTCACCAACATCGCCCGGATCATGGTCCAGGATGTGAGCGATTTGTTTCGGGTGATTGAGCAGCGCGGGTTTGATACTTCCAAAGGTCAGTGACCGAATCCCAATCAAAAAAACCCGCGTCGATGCGGGTTTTCGTTACCACATAACTCCTTACCTAGGTCAAACCTCGAGTACTTTGTGCACACCGGGACGGCCGACGACACGATGCTCACTGGAAGCGCGAGCTAAAAAGATCCTCGATACCCTGACAGGTAAATGACATGAGAGAAACTACATTCAATCCCGAGGATATGCCGATCCTCAACCTCGACACTTCTGGCTCAAGTCGTCACGAAGCTTCCCATTTTCTCGACAGCCCGGAAATAATGGCTGCTTACATTGCTGAAAGTATGAAGGCCGGTGACACGGCGCTGGTTCATGCACTGGGCGAAGTTTCAAAAGCTAAAGGGGTGAACAAAGTCGCCCAGGAAGCCGAGAGAGCCTTTACAAAGTGCGGATGTGAGCGATGTGTTGCGGGTGGTTGAGCAGCGTGGATTTGAAACTCCCCAGGAGTTGTGAGCAAATTTTAAGGATAAACGAAGTAAAGGACCGACTTTATATTCCCTATTCTTATAGTTAACTGTCAGAAATTACAGGTGCGCACGTTATTTTCCTGGTGAACAATCGAACTCCAGATCACTTGCTTAAGTTTTGGTCTAGTTCAAATGAAATAAAGTGTGACGCTAGGAAAATGTGGATTAATAAATCGAGACCTCCCATGTTAGCCATTGAAGAATTTCTAGGTGTTTGCCTTCGAGAAATTGAGCATGGCGATATCCATCTAGGCGTTACCTCGTTGTCAGAGGGGTTGACTGAATACCGTTTGAAGCTGTCTGACAGTGATTGGTCTACTCAGGTTCTGGCTGCCTGCAAGAACCACCCTCTGGCCACACTGCTCCAGGAAGACCCCTATACCCGCCGAGCCATTGAGAAACCCCGCGGCTATTCGGGCGATGCGGTAATGATGGACTACGTGTATTTTCAGAAGCCTCCCATCGATTGCAGTGAGCAAGGCAAACGAATTTTCTTGGCCGTAACGGCCAGCCCCAACGGTGCAAGTGTTCGCTGGAGACGTGAGCACATAGCCAGTCTGATTGACGCTGAGGCCCTGCGTCGAAGCAATTTCTCTGTACTGAGCGTTGCGTGCGGCCACTGCCGCGAGTACCTGTTGTTGAAAAGTGAAACCCGTAACAAGCTCAAGCGTTTTCTCGCCTTGGATCAAGACGCTGAAAGCATCAACGTTATCAGCGATAACTTGAACATCACACCACTATGCATGAGCGCTAAAAACCTCGCCGATGATCAGAGTTTACAAGGCTTTGACCTCGTCTACTCTGCTGGTTTGTTCGACTATCTCTCCGATAAGTCCGCCATTGCGCTGAGCAACATTCTCCTCGACCGAGCCGCCTCTGGAGGCACAGTTCTTATCGCCAATTTCACTCCAGATAATTGGGGGCGTGGGTACATGGATGCCTTCATGAATTGGCAGCTGATCCTGAGAACCAAAGATGACATGCGCAGGCTGATTCCGAACGCACGAGTAGCTAGCTCCTATCTTTACTATGATCCCTACCGCAATGTGATTTATCTCAAGATGACCAAAGCTTGATCACTAAGCGATCGAACTACGCCTGTAAGACGAGAACCAAGTGCCATTTCGTGACGGATCTATTTACTGAAGTAGATCCCCCGGCATTCAGCACACTGATCTGCCCATCAATAGTCAGCTCAACAGTGCCACGGGTAACGAGCCCATACTCCTCCCCTTCCGAATGCACAATCGGCTCTCCCCCCGAACTCGTCCCCGACGCGTACTGCTCGCGCAACAAGCACATCTGCGACTCGGTACCAAAGCGCCAATCATCGCCCAAGTCAGCAGCCAACATCCCATCGGCATAGGTTCTGCCGAAAGCTGCGATTTCTTGATCTTGACGTCCGAAAATCGTGTAGGAATTTACCCCTTGTGGCGAGGGAGCTTGCTCCCGCTGGGCGGCGAAGCCGACCCAATCCCTGCCCCCCATTTCCCTAGGCGCTCCGCACCACCCGGTTTGCTGCGATTCTAACGATGCCACCCCCGGAAAGTGGCAATCCGCCTTGCCAAAATGCCCGCCCAGGCGTCCTACAGCCCGGTTGTAGACTCCAAAATGGACGCCTATATTCGCACCGTCGCTGACATCTGTCGGCGATGGGGTTTCGCAGCCCTTAAGATACGTGTAGAACCCAGCACCATAATCTGAATGACGGTCGCAACAGCGCCCGGAATCCGCTTTATGGTGGCTGTGTGTGGGAGACCTTCGGGTCTGCCGGGTTCCTCGTATCCTCGGTCTGCGAACCCGCACACAGCTACCACCCAATTCGTTTCGCAGCGAACGGCAGTAGCTCTTCTTTCAGATACGAGGAAGATTTACTTATGATAATGAACAATCCGCCCCGCCGCTTCACCCCCATCTCTCAATTCGCCACTGACTACCCCGTCCTGCTCATTGACAGCGACGCCCCGCTCCGCGATCTCCACAACTGCGTCAGCGAACGCCTCAACGCCGTCCTCCAATACCTGCATCTGATGGCCTGCACCAGCCTCCCCGACTATGCCGAAAACGACATCAACACGTCACCAACATCGCCCGGATCATGGTCCAGGATGTGAGCGATGTATTTCGAGTGATTGAGCAGCGTGGGTTTGAGACACCCAGGGGGAACTCACCCGTTTTAAACCGCAGCTACACGCGTTGCTGCGGTTTTTTGTCACTTGAACACATGCCGTAATGGTCATTCGCTTTTCAGTGAACAGGATTCAAGGGATCGTTACAGATACCTTTCGGGCACAAGCAAAACCCATTTCCATATTGGAAAATCTGTCCCTGTGCCAAGTATTCAAGGCGTACACTACCGAGGAAGTTGATATGGACCTGATGACGTTCGAAAGCCCGGTTACTGCGGTATTATCCGGGCATGAAGCACCAGAGCGCTCGCTCAAGCGGAGAATCTCGATGACTGCAGAAACCAAAAAGCTTTCGGATGAGGAAATGGACGCGCTGGAGCGCCGGGTACCTGATCTCGCTGAAATAGCTACCAAAACGGCATACGCTCGCGCACTGTTGATGAGCGATAGCGTACTGCGTGTCGATTCTGGCGATTTGGTACGGATGTCACTTGACGGCAGCAAGACGGTTGTAGCCAAAGCAAAGCCGCGCCGAAAAGTCAAAGTAGGCGAGGTGATCACAGTGCGCCGTATCGAAGATCAAACGGCTGCTGGTCGTGCCTAGGTTTCGAATATTTGCGGGACCGAATGGGTCGGGCAAGAGCACCATCAAGGGAGAAATGGATCCCGCCCTTATCAAGACGTACCTGAATGCCGATGATCTCGAGAAGCAAGCAAAAGCTACCGGGTTCATCGACTTGGCTATCTTTGAAGTCACCACGACATTATCCGAGTTGCGCACGTTCCATGCCGAACACTATCTGATCAGAAACAGAGGGCTTAGCGGTCAAGCCGAGCAGATTGGATTGCTGGGCACCAAGGTTGACTACCGAAAAGTCGATGTCAATTCCTATCTGGCCTCCGTGATATCGGACTTCCTTCGCCAACGCCTGCTGGAAAAAGGCGTGAGTTTTACTTTCGAGACGGTTATGTCACATCGCAGCAAGGTCGACTTCATGAGAGAGGCCCAAGCTCGCGGTTATCGGGTATACCTTTACTTCGTTTCGACTGAAAACCCGGCAATCAACATAGACCGCGTAGAAATCAGAGTACGCGAAGGTGGACATCCCGTTGCACCTGAAAAAGTGCGCGAACGGTATTACAAGTCTCTGGGCCTTCTGCCGGACGCCATTGCAGTCAGCAACCGGGCGTACGTCTTCGATAACTCCGCCGACAGTACGGTTCTTCTGGCGGAGATTACCGATGGGGTAAGCCTTGAGTTTCGCACGGACGAAATTCCGGATTGGTTCTTCGAGTCTTATGTCGATAAAGTCGAAACTACTTAAGAACTTAGGAAACGAAGCACTCATGCAAAATGGGAAAAATAATGCCCATGTCTCGCGACCTGGGCATCGTTTTTCAACAGAACAACTAGTGGCCTATCGCGCAACAAACTAACAACCACGCGTCCCGCCACTATTGCCACCCTAACTACTGCCCCGATCCCTCTCGCCTTGGTTCCACCAGGCGCCAGCCGGTCCGTTGCAACGGCATCCCAGATCAGGCACACACCACCAATCGGCCCTCTCTCAACTCCAACCGCCTCTCACTGATCAATTGCCCAATTCTTTCTTCCAATAGCGCTGTGACCTTGGCAGTGGCGCGACCAAAGCCAAGCAGTCTAAGGGCACCAGAAATCGCATCGTCATGACTCATTGAAAATCCCGAGGTGATGATTTCTGTCAGGGCCTGGTCGAGCTCTTCAGGCGCGACCCACTCCAACTTGCGCTCGGAAGACTCCCAGTGCGCTCGGCTGCGGATGATAACGGGGCGATTATCGGCCAAATGAAGAAACTTGCCGCGACGCAAGAAGTGCCTCTGTTTAATGCCGATACCAATGGCTTGTTCAACAGCGGCAGTGATCCTTGACCCTTGCCGTGTCACCCCGAACGCATCCATGAGTCGTCGGGTGACCTCGACCGAATGCACTGGAGATTCAACATCAACGACTGTTCGGATCAGCTGCAGCAAGTGTTCAGGCTGATGTTGATGCAGTTCCACCTGGTTGGTTACCGCAGCGAGCCGCGCTTTCTCATAAGGCGCACTGGCGACCGGCTCGACTTCATCAACAGTGTCATCCCGGAGAATTTCATGCAGGGGCTCGATCAAAGTCTCTGCAACCTTGACGTTACGACGGTTGGCTATACGTTCGCGCGCCGCTTCGATCGCCGCCACTGTGCGGCTGATTTCCTGCTTGGGATCGCGGAACCAATCGGTACTCCAGATACGATGGAAATTCCATCCCAGGCCCTCAAGCACACCTTGGCGCAACCGATCACGATCACGCGCGGAACGCGAACTATGGTAGGCCGCGCCATCGCACTCAACAGCCAGAACGTAGCGGCCTGGGAACTCGGGGTCTTTCACGGCGAGGTCAATAAAGTATCCGGCAGTGCCGACTTGCGGTTCTACCTGGTAGCCAAGATCACGCAAGGCGCGGATAACCTCGTCCTCAAAGGGAGAATCTGTAGCCTTGCCAGTTTCTTTAGCAACTTCCAACTCGCCCGTTTCCGCGTATTTGAGGAAGTTTTTCAAGGCACGTACGCCGTGCTTGGCAGTGGCATCGATATCCAGCTCATCGCCACGGAAGTTACAAAACACACGCATCGCCAATTTGGCCCGGGTAATCAAAACGTTAAGCCGACGATGCCCGCCATCTTTATTGAGCGGACCAAATTCACGGGCGATACGGCCGGATTCATTTCGGCCATAACCAATGCTGATGAAGATCACGTCGCGCTCGTCTCCTTGAATGTTTTCAAGGTTTTTTACAAAGAACGGCTCGCTGCCCTGTGCGGTGAAAAACACTTCGGCCTGAGGTGTCTTACGCCGCAGTAACTCGACCTCAACGTTGATCAAATCTCGCTGTGGGACGCTGAACGCGGCAACGCCCAAGGACAGTTCCGGCGTCTCCAACGCATGTTTCATCACCGCTTGGGCGACTGCTTTGGCTTCATCCTTGTTGGTGCGAGTGCGACCACGGTCGTACAGTGCGTGTGGCAGATAATCGAAGCTCACACCCTTGGCGTGGAGATGCTGTCCAGCAGAGGGAAATACCACCAGCTTGCTGTCGTAGAACTCGACGTTGGAGACAGCGATAAGTGATTCGTGCCGGCTGCGGTAGTGCCAGCGCAGGTAGCGTTCCTGGCTACCCGCCGCCTTGAACAGACTGAGGATGCTTTCGATGTCTGCGGTGGCGTCGCTCTCGTCATCAGGGGCGATGTCGCGGCTGAACAAATCGCTGGGTGGCATCTGCCGTGTGTCACCCACAACCACCACTTGCTTGCCGCGCAATATCGCGCCAAACGCATCGACGGCCTTGACTTGAGAAGCTTCGTCAAACACCACTACGTCGAATGCCAGCTTGCCCGGAGGCAAAAAGTTGGCGATCGACATAGGGCTCATCATGAATACCGGCTTGATTTGCTGAAAAGCCCGACCAGCCTTGTCGATCAGCTGGCGAATAGGAATATGCCGGCGCTTCTTGTTCAGCTCTGCACGCAACGTTGCCATTTCACCCGGTTGGTTCACGTTGGGCATGTGCTCCCATACCTGGCGCGCCAGATAGGTTTGAGCATGGTTCAACGACGCAGCATCAAGTGCCTTGAATCTGGCGATCTGATTTTCGTGCTTGATGCGATCAAATTGCTGTAGCGCTGGTTTTTCGGCGTAGGCCTTTTGCACAAGCCCCGAATACCAGGAAAAGTCGAGGATGGCGGGAATTTGATCGGGCGTTTCACTGCGCAGGGCGATGTTCAACAACTCGTCCAGGTGAGCCTGATGCATTTCGCCCGACAGCACATTGAGACGGGCCATTTGGTAAAGTTCGCTCAGGCTGGCCTGCCACAGCTGCAAGCGCTTGCCCAAGGCCGACAGATCCAGGTTGCGCAGCGTTTGGGCGTGGTCATCCTGCATACCGATGACTTCCAGACCAACCCGTAATGCCTGATCAAGGCCAGCGAGATGTGCCTCGATGTCGCTGACCGCTTCCCCAAGCCCACTGGCGTCCGTGTGTCCGGCGAGAAACGCAATGATCCCTTGTGGTACATGGCCATTACCGAGGTCTTCGTGGAGCTGGACTACCCAGGCGCTGACGCGCTCGAGTACCGCCCAGTCGGACTGCTGACGCTGCCATTGAGCACCGAACAGGGCACTGCCCAGCCCCTCGTGTCGGTCATAAACCTTCTGGCTTTGTTGATAGGCCAGAACCGAATCGACCAGACTGAGTTGTTCAGCATTGCTGCCAGGCAGCACACCCTGTGCAAGCCCCTGCAAGCGAGCCTTTGAAGCGCGATAGCGCCCCGAAAACACCTTCCACCATTTGTCACCGTAGGCCAGCAGATTCTGCCGCACTTCCAACAGATCCTGCTCCCACGCGGCCTCGATCAACTGAGTACCGTGGCTGGCTTTGCACAGGCTCATGCGCTGGCCGGCATCCAGCAATTCACGAATGGCATCGCGGCGCAGCTGCCAGTCGCCAGTACTCAGCTCAACACCTTGCAAACCAGGCGCATCGACCGCCCGCCTTGCGGCGCGGCAAATGACAGCAACGTCAGCGAGAGTGGCTGGCTGAGTCAGCATCATTCGAATCGACAGGGCCTTGGCCGCAGCGTCCAAAGCGGCCAAGTGCGCACTTGCCTGTTGCAATGCATCGTTCGCATTGTTCAGTTCAATGGGTGAGAAATAAGTTCGTGTGCTTCCCCAGAACGGACTTTGGTCCGGGCGGCCCATTTCCTTGAGATGAAGCGTTAATTCTTCGACCAGTTCGCGGCGTTTCAGCTGATCAGCCTGGGTCCATGACGCCATTGGCGCAAACGCAATCGTAGGCAACACACCGTAGTTGTGCTTGAGTTTGAGGTATCGCCCCAGCACCTCGACAAAGTCCATGCCGCTGGTACCCACAGGCGCACTCACTGCAGAGCAATAACGGTTCAAGTTACCTTGCAGTTGCGCCAGGTTGGCCAGATCGTCCTCGCCGGCCTTAGTTAATGGCCGGCCTTGTTCAAGTGTACGCCCCAGCTCTTTGAGCACCGACGTCCTGGTCGACTTGTGGCTGTGCAACTCAAGCACTGCGTCACCCAAGTGACATTCATCGAGTCGACGCTTGACGACTTCAAGGGCAGCCATTTTTTCGGCCACGAACAACACTGTTTTTTTCTGGGCAATCAGTTCCGCGATGATGTTGGTGATGGTCTGCGACTTACCGGTACCCGGCGGCCCCTGGATAACCAGGTTGGCGCCCTCTCGCACTTCGAGAATCGCTTCCGTCTGGCTACTGTCTGCATCTTTGACGAATCGCACTTCCCCTGGTTGGAGCACCGAGTCGATGTTCACATCTTCGGCATAGGCAGGATGCTGGTCACCGAAGCCAGGCCCCAGGAGCCGGTTGATGACGGGGTGGGCGTCAGGCTGCTGGTCTTGCGGCCAGCTCTTCGGGTCCAGATCCTTGAACATCAGGAACTTGCCGAAGGAAAAGAACCCGAGGGCAGCCTCGTTTGTTGAAACCTTCCAGCGGGGTTGCTTGCTTATCAGGTCCGTGACTTCGGTATAAAAGCTGTCGAGACTGCCCTGCGTAGCGTCGAAGCGATCCTCACTGAACTCACAGGCCGCAAGGTCCAGACCAAAATCAGTCTTGAGCTTGGCGATCAAAGACAAGTTAGGCATTAACTCGTCGCCGGAATACTTCAGCTTGAAGGCGTCCTTTGCGCCGCTGCGTTCGAGGGTCACCGGCAATAACATCAAGGGAGCCTTGCGAAGGGTCTCTGAGCTGTCCGCCTCGTACCAATGAAGGAAGCCCAATGCCAGAAACAGGGTATTGACGCCTTGCTCTTCGATAAAGGCTCTCGCCTCACTGTGAATTCTCAGCAGCTGCAGGAACAGGCGTTCCTCATCCAGTGCTGTCTGCAGGCGCGTATCCGTATGCCGACGCGCTCGACCAGACTCGTCCAGCTCATCATCGACAAAACCCGATTCACCCAGGGCGTCGAGTTCATGCAACAGCAGTTCCTCAGTCGCAGCGTCCTGAGCGTCTTCCCCCTCGACCTGAGTGTTTTTCGCCAACGCAGCCAACTTCTGGCGTGCCATTGGCGAAAAACTCATGGCCTTCTCCTGCCGATAAAGCAGGTGGAACACCGACTCTGAAAGCTCATCCACCACAGCCAATGTCTTGGCTGAGGCTCGGAAGTTCAGCATGGTGTTGCGAAGGCCGATATCGAGCAGTTCCTTGCGGCTACCCTGCAGTTTTTGACTGATCCCTGAACTCATGAGGACTCTCTTGAAACGTGGTAGAGGCTGGAAACGATGGAAAACAGATTATCGTGGGTTACCGGCAGACGCTCGGATCACGAACATCGCCACTACAACGGACTACTGGTGACTGTAGGGGAAACGCTGAAGTATTTTACTGATTAGAAGTTTGCTGGCGTATTCGCACTAATAATCTCCGCCTCATCCGCCCCAATATTGCGAAACCGATGCGCCAGCGTCGTCGGAAAGTAGTACCCATCCCCGGCATTGAGCACACTAATTTGCCCATCCACCGTCAGCTCAACTGTGCCACGGGTAACCAGCCCACACTCCTCTCCTTCCGAGTGCACAATCGGCTCTTCCCCCGAACTCGCCCCAGGCGCGTATTGCTCACGCAACAAGCGCATCTGCCGGCTCGGCACCGAAGCGCCAATCAGCAGCAACCGCAATCCATGACGCCCAAGGTCCGGCTGTTCATTGGCGCGGAAGACGTATTGATGTTCACGGGGCGGTTGGTCGAAGGTGAAGAAGTCCGCCAGAGACATCGGTATGCCTTCGAGCAGTTTTTTCAGGGAGCTGACGGAGGGACTGACGCGATTCTGTTCGATCAGGGAGATGGTGGCATTGGTGACGCCGCTACGCCGGGCCAGCTCGCGCTGGGAGAGTTTGTAGCTTTCGCGTACTAGTTTGAGTCGTGAGCCCGTGTCCATGACAGCCTTATGCGAAGAAATACTTAAGGGTTATGGGGGTGGATGGCGGGCGACTTTTGGCCGCGAAGGTACCGCTTCCCTGTCCCGGAAATGTGAAAGGCGGGTATTAAATCACGTTTGGGGGGGTTGCTGTAGGAGCAAGGTTGCTTGCGGTGGCGGGCGGGTTGGGTGAGGTTGGTGGGTGGTGACTGATCTGGCGCTTTCGCTGCGAGCCAGCGGCTACGGGGGGGGGCGGCGGGTATTGGCATGTTGTGATGGCGGTGCCTGGCAAGGTTGGTGGTGACTGATCTGGCGCTTTCGCTGGCCAGCTCCTACAGGGG
>NZ_CABVII010000024.1 GCF_902497995.1 Pseudomonas fluorescens
TGGCGACCCTGCCGTATCCGAAGAACTACCCGCTCAAAAGCGTGGATGATGTGTTCAACGGCTAAGCCGTTGTAGCGCTTCAGCCAAAGGCCCCGGCTCACTCTGAGTCGGGGCTTTTTTGTATCTGCGGCTTTTGCGTCGTCCGCAAGGGCCCCTTCGCTGCGGTGCGGCGATCCGACAAGCCCGCTCCTACAGAGTGGTCACATTGGCCCGCGCCGAGTGCAGTTTCTTGTAGCTGTCGATCAACCGCAGGTGCCTGTCGAGCCCCTCGAGTTTCATGCTCGTAGGCGTCAGGCCAAAGAAGCGCACGCTGGCGTCCACCGATCCGATCGCTGCATCCATCCGCTCGTTGCCAAACATCCGGCGGAAGTTGGCCTCGTAGTCTTCCAGTTCCAGATCCTCGTCCAGCTTCATCTCCAGCACCACATTCACGGCCTGATAGAACAAGCCACGCTCGACCGTGTTGTCGTTGTACTGCAGGAACATTTCCACCGCCTCCTTCGCCTCTTCATATTGCTGCAAGGCGAGATAAATCAGCAGCTTCAATTCCAGGATCGTCAGCTGACCCCAGGCGGTATTGTCATCGAAATCGATACCGATCAAGGTGGTGATGTCGGTGTAGTCGTCCAGCTCACTTTCAACCAGGCGCTCGGCCAGCGCTCGCAGTTCCTCTTCGTCCAGGCGATGCAGGTTCAGGATGTCGGCGCGGAAGAACAGCGCTTTGTTGGTGTTATCCCAGATCAGATCGTCTACCGGATAAATCTCCGAATAGTCCGGCACCAGGATGCGGCAGGCCTTCGCGCCGATATGCTCGTAGACCGCCATGTACACTTGCTTGCCCATGCCTTCGAGAATGCCGAACAAGGTCGCGGCTTCCTCGGCATTCGAGTTTTCACCCTGGCCGGAGAAGTCCCACTCCACGAATTCGTAATCCGACTTCGAGCTGAAGAAGCGCCACGACACCACGCCGCTGGAGTCGATAAAGTGCTCGACGAAGTTATTCGGCTCGGTCACCGCATGGCCTTCAAACGTCGGCTGGGGCAAGTCGTTGAGGCCTTCGAAGCTGCGGCCTTGCAGCAATTCGGTCAGGCTGCGTTCCAGCGCCACTTCCAGGCTCGGGTGCGCACCGAACGAGGCGAACACACCGCCGGTACGCGGGTTCATCAGCGTGACGCACATCACCGGGAACTCACCCCCCAGGGACGCATCCTTCACCAGCACGGGGAACCCCTGTTCTTCCAGCGCCTGAATACCGGCCAGTATCCCGGGATATTTCGCCAGCACGTTGGCCGGTACATCCGGCAGGGCAAATTCACCTTCGATGATTTCGCGTTTTACCGCCCGCTCGAAGATCTCCGACAGGCACTGCACCTGGGCTTCGGCCAGCGTATTACCGGCACTCATGCCGTTGCTCAGGAACAGGTTTTCAACCAGGTTGGACGGGAAATACACCACCTCGCCGTCCGACTGGCGCACGTACGGCAGCGAGCAGATGCCGCGCTCTTCATTGCCCGAGTTGGTATCGATCAGATGGGAGCCACGCAGCTCGCCGTCGCGGTTGTAAATCTTCAGGCAGTACTCGTCGAGAATGTCGGCCGGCAGTGCATCTTTACGGCCAGGCTTGAACCAGCGTTCATCCGGGTAGTGCACAAACGCTGCGTTGGCGATGTCTTCGCCCCAGAATTGATCGTTGTAGAAGAAGTTGCAGTTGAGTCGCTCGATAAACTCGCCCAACGCCGACGCCAACGCGCCTTCCTTGGTCGTACCCTTGCCGTTGGTAAAGCACATCGGCGAGTGCGCATCGCGGATATGCAGCGACCACACATTGGGCACGATATTGCGCCACGAGGCGATTTCAATCTTCATGCCCAGGTCCGCCAGAATGGCCGACATATTGGCGATGGTTTGCTCCAGCGGCAGATCCTTGCCAGCAATATAAGTGCCCGCCCCGGAAGTCGCCTCTGAGTTAGCAGCAGGCATCAGCAACGCCTGGGCATCGGCGTCGAGGTTTTCCACCTCTTCGATCACAAACTCAGGCCCGGCTTGCACCACTTTTTTCACGGTGCAACGGTCGATGGAACGCAGGATGCCCTGGCGGTCCTTATCCGAGATGTCCGCCGGCAACTCGACCTGGATCTTGAAAATCTGGTTGTAACGGTTTTCCGGGTCAACAATATTGTTCTGCGACAGGCGGATGTTATCGGTGGGGATATTGCGTGTGCTGCAGTACAACTTCACAAAATACGCCGCACACAACGCCGACGACGCCAGGAAGTAGTCGAACGGACCCGGTGCCGAGCCATCGCCCTTGTAGCGGATAGGTTGATCGGCCACCACCGTGAAGTCATCGAACTTGGCTTCAAGTCGAAGGTTGTCGAGAAAATTGACCTTGATTTCCATGGGGGATTACCAGAATAACGGCTAGACGATTTGGTCGCCATTATCCGGCTTTTCAGCGGTAAGTCTTGTGGTTCTCTGTCCTGAGCCAGGTTTACAAAAAGGCCAGAAACGTGCGAACGCTACTGGCCTTTTGATTTTGGAATGAGGCGTTTAGCGACTGGCCGCCAGGAACTCGTTGGTGGACACCACACTCGCATAGGCAAAACCCAAGGCCGACATGAAGGCCGCGTGCACGTGGGCGGCCGGAACGGTAAGACCGTTGAACTCCAGATCGCGGGAGGCACAGGCGTCGTGGATGACGGTGACGGTGTAGCCCATGTCGGCCGCCGCTCGGGTGATGCCATCGACGCACATGTGGCTCATGCTGCCGACCACCACCAATGCCTTGATGCCTTGCTCGTCGAGGATCGATTTCAGTTCGGTTTCGCGGAACGAATTGACGAAGTGCTTGAGCACGACCGGCTCGTCGGCGCGGTTGAGGACTTTGGGGTGCAGCTTCGCGCCGTCGGAGCCGGGCGTGAAGAATGGCGCATCGTCGGAGGTGAATTCATGGCGGATGTGTATCACCGAGTCACCGGCGTCACGGAAGGCTTCGATCAACCGTACAGCGTTGTCCGCCGCGGCGTCGGCACCGGCCAGTGGCCACTTGCCGTGGGGGAAGTAGTCGTTCTGGATATCGACTACGATGAGTGCTTGCCTGGTCATGAATGTTTCCTCGAAGTGTGTGCTGGTGTGAAATGAAGTATCGGGCCTTGCAGGCCGTCCGAGGATTGGCCGCACCGACAATAGCAGGGGGAAAACTGACAATGGACGCAGAAAGGGCCATCGTCGAACTGGGTGTGGTGATCTATCCCGGCGCGCAGATGGCTGCGGTGCACGGGCTGACGGACTTGTTCGCCGTGGCGAACCGGATTGCCGCCGAGCACCAGAGTGCACGGTTGCCGCAGCTGCGGGTCAGCCATTGGCAGGTCGATGGCGAGCAGGTCCCCGAGCGGGTCTATGACAGCCATCCCGCCCTGGACAGGGCATTGGTTGCGGTGTTGATACCCCCCTCGATCGCCGGCTTTTCCGAAGGCCAGGCACCACAGGCGTTGATCCGTTGGCTTCGCCAGCAACATGCCAACGGCGCGATCCTCGGTGGCGTCTGCGTGGGCTCGATTCTCTTGGCTGAAAGCGGCCTGCTCGACGGTCGCAGCGCCACTACCCACTGGACCTCGGCCAAGACTTTCGCCGAGCGTTACCCGGCGATCAGACTCAAGGCCGATACCCCCATCGTCGATGACGGCGACCTGATTACGACTGCCGGTTTGATGGCCTGGTCCGAACTGGGTTTGCGTCTAGTGGACCGTCTGCTCGGGCCGAGCATCGCCACCAGCACCGCGCGTTTCCTGGTGGTGGAACACAGCGACAGCGCGAGCGAGTGCGGCAGCAATTTTTCACCGATTCTCAGCCATGGCGATGCGTCGATTCTCAAGGTGCAGCACTGGTTGCAAAGCACCGGCGCGACGGATGTGTCGCTGACCACAATGGCCGAGCGGGCAGGGCTGGAAGAGCGCACCTTCCTGCGCCGATTCCGCGCGGCGACCGGCTCGAAACCCACCGAGTACTGCCAGCACCTGCGGGTCGGCAAGGCGCGGGAAATGCTCGAGTTCACCAACGGCACTATCGATCACATCGCCTGGACCGTCGGGTATCAGGATCCAGGGGCGTTTCGGGCGATGTTCAAAAGGATTACCGGGTTGGCGCCGAGTGATTATCGGGCACGGTTTGGGGTGGCATCGAGTTCGGCCGCGACGCGATAGTCACTCACAGCAGATCAAAGTGTGGGAGCGGGCTTGCTCGCGAATGCGGTCCAACATTCAACATTTATGTCGACTGTCACGCCGCATTCGCGAGCAAGTCGGATCGCCGCACCGCCGCTCCCACCTTGGGATTTGTGCGAGAGATTAGATCGTGCAAAATGCCGGAATCGAAGCAAGGGTCGTGCAAAATCAAGCAGGCTTAGAGCCATCACTCTCCCCACAACTGGCTGATTTAAAAGCCGTCTCGTGCCAGTGATCCTTGGCCTGATCTCTGCACCGTTTAAGTTACATTCATAAAGCGCCAATTGAAGGGGGATGCATGACCCCAACAAACCGCAAGAAACTGGTGGTCGCCCATTCGGTGCGCCCCGACGCTCCACTGCACGAAGTCGAAACCAATCGCGCACTGGCCCGTTGGCTGGCGCACATCCTCGGGCTCGAATTCGGGGGCAGTTACGACTCTCGGTTGCACAGCGGCCATGACCTTTATCTGTTGCCGACCCAGACCCTGGTAGGCACCGCTGCCGCCCGACAATTGGGCGTGAGAGGGCCGGATGATTTGTGGGGTGGTTACGTCGACCATGACTTCATCTGCACCAAAGCCATCAGCCACGGCTTGCTCAACAGACATGCATTCGCACCCGACGGCTGGGCGCCGTTGTTCTGCGAACGCGTGCGCAACGTGGTGCTTGATGGTCTCAGCGTATTCTCCCTCGATGACGCCCGGCCTGCGGCGGAGCACCTGCTCTACACCGGTCCGATCCGCCTGAAGCCGATTCATGCCTGTGCAGGGCGTGGTCAGGAAGTGATCAAAAGCCTCGACCAGTTCGATGCCATCCTCGCCAGGCCGGATGCCAGGAAGTTGTTCACCGAAGGCGTGGTGTTGGAGCAGGATCTGGACAGTGTCATCACCCACAGCGTCGGCCAGAGCTTTATCGGTGGCAAAGTGTTGAGTTATTGCGGTGATCAATACTTGACCGAAGACGGGCAGGGCGAGCAGGTTTATGGTGGGTCCAACCTGTTGGTGGTGCAGGGGTATTACGACGATTTGCTCAAGCTGGCGTTGTCTGACGATGTACGGCTGGCGATTGAGCAAGCACAGGTTTTCGACAGCGCAGCGGATGAGGCCTACCCCGGCTTTTACGCCTCGCGGCGCAACTACGACATCGCCCAGGGGCTGGACAGTAACGGCAAACGGCGCAGCGGCGTGCTGGAACAATCCTGGCGCATGGGCGGAGCCAGCAGTGCCGAAGTGGCGGCCTTGCAAAGCTTCGTCAACGATCCGGGGATGCGTGCGATTCGCGTATCTTCGGTGGAAAAGTACATCGATCAGCCATTGCCTGCGGATGCGATCGAGGTGTACCGCGGGCCGGCCCAAAACAGTGATTTTCTACTCAAGTACGTAACGGTTAAATCCTATGACGGCTAGAAGCGAAACCATTCAGATCGACATCGACGATGAACAGATGACCGGGACCTTCCTCAGCCCCAAGTCAAAAGTCCCGGGCGTGCTGTTCGTGCATGGTTGGGGCGGCAGCCAGGAACGGGACCTTGAACGGGCAAAGGGCATCGCCGGTCTGGGGTGTGTGTGCCTGACGTTCGACTTGCGCGGACACACCGGGGGCACCGGTATTGCGCTGGCACGGGTGACGCGTGAGGACAACCTGCGCGACCTGCTGGCGGCCTATGACCGGTTGCTTGCCCATCCGGCGCTCGATACGTCGGCGATTGCCGTCGTCGGCACCAGTTATGGTGGTTATCTGGCGTCGATCCTGACGTCGTTGCGCCCCGTTCGCTGGTTGGCGCTGCGAGTGCCGGCGCTGTATCGCGACGATCAATGGAACACACCCAAGCGTGACCTGGACAAGCCCGACCTGCGTGACTACCGCAGCACGCTGGTTCGCGCCGACAGCAATCGTGCGCTGCATGCCTGCGCGCAATTTACCGGGGATGTGCTGCTGGTCGAGTCCGAAACCGATGACTATGTGCCGCATGCCACCATCATGAGTTACCGGGCGGCCTGTCAACAGACGCATTCCCTGACACACCGGATTATCGACGGTTCGGATCACGCCTTGAGCGATCCGGTTTCGCAGCTGGCATACACCTCGATCCTGGTGGGCTGGATTACAGAGATGGTGGTGGGTGAGCGGTTGAGCATTATTCAATCCAGTTGAGATTAGCGGTGTTTTTGCGATCATTCGCGAGCAAGCCCGCTCCCACATTTGATCCCGGTCGTACACAACATTCGTGTCCACAGGAGATCCAATGTGGGAGCGGGCTTGCTCGCGAAGGCGGCACCCGCTTCACCTCAACGCTAAGATGGTTTCTTCGCAATCCGCAACGACTTCGCCTTGGCCTCGACAACCAGATACATCACCACCGTAATCAACAACGGCAAGATGAAATAGATCGCCCGATAAGCCAGCAATCCCGCCACCAGACTCCCCCGTGAAGCCTCATGTTGCAGCAGCGCGACGAACACCGCCTCCAACACCCCAAGCCCGGCAGGAATATGCGTGATCACTCCGGCGATCGCGCTGATCAACAGCACCCCAAGCACCAGCGGATAGTCCAGTTTGCTCGGCAACAGGGTGAAAATCACGGCAGCCATCAGCGACCAGTTCAGTGCGCCGAGGGCCAGTTGCAAGATCGCCATGCGCAGGGATGGCAGATTGATTTCCACCCCGCGGATCGACCATTCCCGGCGCCGGGAAAACTGACAGGCCACCAAGTACCCCGCGCTCGCCAACAGCAACAATACGCCCACCCCTTGCAACGCACCGGTGCTCAGCTTCCAGCCTGGCGGCATCCGCACCAGGCCGCTGGTGAACACCGCGCCGGCAATGACCATGTAGCCGAACCAGTTGGTTGCCAGACTGAGGCCGAGGATCTTCGCGATGTTGCCTTTGCTCACCCCGAGACGTGAGTACAGGCGATACCGCATGGCAACGCCACCGACCCAGGCGCTCAGGTTGAGGTTGAAGGCGTAGCTGATAATGCCCACCGGCAGGATTTGCTTCCAGGTCAGGTCCTGGCGGATGTAAGTACGGCCGATCAGGTCGAAGCAGGCATAGACCAGAAAACTCACCAGGGTCAGCCCGGAGGCGATGATCAGCGTGCGCACCTTGAAATCAGCGAGGTTGCTGAACACCTCGTCCCATTCGATGCGCTGGGCGAGCATCGTGAACAGTACGATCAGCGCCAGGAAAAACAGCATCGTCAGCGGTTTTTTCCAGCGGCTCCAGCGCGACTTATGCGGATGATCGGCGTGGGTCGCCGGTTGCGTTTCAGAGTGGCTCATCAGGTGTCACTCCGGGCGGTATGGGAAAAAGGTGTCAGGCGCGGCTTGTGCGCCGGCAGCCAACCGGCCCATGCCGGAAAGTGTCGCAGGAAGTGAAAAACCAGAAAGCCGACGGTCATGTGCCAGACCCGTCCGCGGGGTGACTTGTCCGCGGACATGGCCTTGCAGTGATTGTCGCTCAGGTCCTCGAGGCGTTCGAACAGTACCCGGTTGAAGGCGCGATCGCGGATCAACACGTTGGCTTCCAGGTTCATGGCCAGGCTCAACGGGTCCAGGTTGCTCGAACCCACTGTGCTCCAGTCCTCATCCACCAGCGCGACTTTGCCGTGCAGCGGGCGGTCGCAGTATTCATAAATCTGCACACCGGATTTGAGCAGGTAGTCATAGGTCATGCGCGCCGCGAGTTTGGCCACCAGCATGTCGGGCTGGCCTTGCAGAATCAGCCGCACATCGACGCCGCGCCGGGCCGCGTTGCGGATTTCGCGCAGCAGGCGATAACCTGGAAAGAAGTAGGCATTGGCGATCACCACGCGCCGTTGGGCGCTGCGGAGCACCTGGTGGTAAACCTCTTCGATGTCGGTCGTATGTTCGCCGTTGTCGCGGTACACCAGGCGTACCTGACCGTCGTGATCGGTGAAGGCCAGTTCCTGGCGCCGCTGACGGCGACGTTGCCACCAGTATTTGGCCCGGGCCGGACGGCCGCTTTGCAGCAGTGCGAAGTGATGGATGTCGGCCACTGCCGGGCCTTGCACTTCCACCGAATAATCCTGTTTGGCCTCGGGACCGAAGTCGGCCAGATGGTCGGCGGAAAAGTTGATCCCGCCAATGAACGCAATCGTGCCGTCGACTACCACTATCTTGCGGTGCAGGCGGCGGAACCAGTTGGTGCGGATGCCCAGATGCTTGGGCGCCGGGTCGAATATCTGAATGCGCACGCCGGCCTCGCTCAACGCCGCGAGGTAGGCGGTGCTCAGTTCGCCGCAGCCAAAACCGTCGAGACTGGCAGTGACCCGCACGCCGCGTTTGGCGGCATCGATCAGCACTTGCTGCAGTTCATTGCCGACCTTGTCCTCGAACACGATGAAGGTTTCCAGCAGGATTTCGCTCTTGGCCTGGCGCATGACGTCGAACACCCGGGGAAAGTACGCTTCGCCGTTTTCCAGCAGCTCCACGCGATTGTTGCCCTGCCAGCCGTACTCGACGTCGACCGTGCCGGGTTCACGGACGGGCGGGGTTGTGGATAAGTGTTCCACGCTGGTTTTTTCCATCGACGGGCTGCTCATAGCTCGATCTCCACCGACAGCGGTGCGTGATCGGAAAGGTGGGACCAGGGGCGCGCCGCCAACACTTGCGGACGGCTGGCCTTGAGGTTGCGCACGTAGATGCGGTCCAGGCGCAACGCCGGCAGGCGTGCCGGGAAACTGCGCGCCGGTTTGCCGTGGAGTTCGGCGAACACTTCTCGCAGACCACAGGGCTTGAGCAGCGCGTCGGCGCGCTGGAGCCAGTCATTGAAGTCGCCGGCGACTACCACCGGGGCATCGGCCGGAAGCTCTGCAAGACGGCTGACCAATAGCTTGAGTTGTGCATTGCGGTGGCTTTCACGCAGGCCCAGATGGACGCAAATGGCATGCACTTCCTGACCGTCGCCGGGCAGGCGCAACACGCAATGCAGGATGCCCCGGTTCTCATGACCGCTGATGGACACGTCGAGATTGTCATGGCGAATGATCTGGAATTTCGACAGCAGCGCATTGCCGTGATCGCCCGCCGGGTACACCGCGTTGCGTCCATAGGCGAACTGCGGCCACAGGGTGTCGGCGAGGAATTCGTATTGCGGCATCTGTGGCCAGTTGCTGTAACGCGCAGGATGATGCTCGTGGGTACCGTGAACCTCCTGCAAAAACACCACGTCGGCCGACACGCTACGCACCGCTTCGCGCAATTCGGGCAGGATGAAGCGCCGGTTCAAGGCGGTGAATCCCTTGTGGGTGTTGACCGTCAATACGGTGAACCGACTGACCGAGTCAATGGTTTGTGCCTGATCATCCGCTACGCTGAGCTGCTCGGAACTGTTCATTGCAGCACTCCTTCGGCAGCAGGCTCGCCGGGGGCAGTGGTGAGGTTTTTATCGAGGTGGAAGCGCTGCAGAAGGCTGCGCGCGTCGAAGGGGGCGCGGACTTTGATGTCGTTGTCGAAATAGCAAAATACCTCGCGGGATTTGCGCACCTTGGGCTTTTGCTTCGGCGCAATCAACTGTGGGTCGCTCGGTTGCTTGCCCTGGTGCCAGGCCTCGATGCGGTCGCCCCAGCGTTTCAGCGCTTGTGGCGTGTAGCCGCTGGCGTAAAGCTCCTCGGCACCGTGCAGCCGCAGGTAAACGAAGTCGCTGGTAATATCTTCGCGATAAGGCCATTTACCGGCGGTATCGGCGATGACCAAGGCAGTGTCGTAGCGTTTCAGCAGACGGACGAAGGCCGGGTCGACGAAGCTTTCATGGCGAATTTCCACGGCATGACGCAACGGCTTTTTCTTGTATGCCTTCAAGCTGGCGTGGCCGTTGAGGTGTGAATCATGCTGACGGGCGAGGGCGGCGGCCTGTTCGGTGTCGTGCGGCAGCTGCTGCAGGAAGGCCTCAAACAGCTCGGCATTGAATTTGAAGTTGGGCGGGAACTGCCAGAGGATCGGACCGAGTTTGTCCTTGAGTTCCAGCACCCCGGAGGCGAAAAAGTTCGCCAGGGGTTTGTGGATGTCGCGCAGGCGCTTGATGTGGGTGATGAAACGTGGCGCTTTGACACTGAACACGAAGCCCGTCGGCGTTTCGGTGTACCACTGGGCGTAACGTTCGGGCCGTTGCAGGGCGTAAAACGATCCATTGATTTCGATACTGTTGACGGCCCGCGACGCGAATTGCAATTCGCGCTTCTGGGCCAGCCCCTTCGGGTAGAAATCCCCCCTCCAGGGCGCATACCGCCAACCTGAAATGCCAATGTGAATCGCCGCCATATCGCCTCCCGTCTAATGGTCTTCGGACTGCCCACGTCTTCTGATGACTGCGGGGCGAGCGATAAAGTTTCGACGGAACTACGGACGGTACACCTTCTACAGAACACAAAAGATCATTGTGGGGCTTGCTCGCTAAGACGGCGGCCCAGCCATTGATGTCGCCTGACACACCGCTTTCGCGAGCAAGCCCGCTCCCACAGGTTCTCTATTGTTTGCAAGTTTTGCATCCAGCATAGATCCCTGTGGGAGCGGGCTTGCCCGCGAAGAGGCCGGGCCAGGCAACATCAATGCCGGATCAGTTTGCTACGAACCTCAGCAGTCGATTGCTGATCCAGCTCCAGCCAGAAAACCTGCTTGCCAGCGATCTCGACAGCCGCGGGCAACCCATCGCGATACACCAACCGATTACTCGCCACCGCCGGCACTTTCGCCCCGGGTAACAGCGTGCCAGCGAGATTCAGCGGATCAACCCCGCACACCGCAACCAGACTCCCGTCATGGGGCCGGCGCCGCACTTCCCGCAGCAACGGAATCGCTTCAGGCAATGCGAACTGCTCGCCCGCCAGACCACTGACAAACCGCCCGCCACGAATCTCACCCCGCGCCTCAAGCTGATGGAAGGTGCGCAGCAATTCCCGCCAACTCGGCAGCCAGTCCGCCTCGCGCTCCAACAGACGCCAGAACACCACGCCATAGCGGCGCAGCAAGGTCATGGCGATATGTTCAAGGGTATCGCCCGGCGTCGGCGCCGGACGTTTGTTCTCCACCACCGGCGCGACAGCCGTGCGGCGCAACAAGGCCCAACGGCCGGCATCGTCCATTCCGCCGACAAACGCCCCGCGCCCGCGTCGGCTGCTGCGAGCCTGGCGTTTACTGGCCGGGGTGATCAGTGCTCGCAGGCCGGCGAAACTGTCGGCATTCACCAGTCCGGCGCCTACCAGTTCCTGCAAGGCGATTTCCAGCTCCGAGCGCAGCAGGTGTGCTTCGTGAACAAGCTCATCGAAAAACAGTGCGCCGTGTTGGCTGAGGGCTTCGTGAACCTTTTGGGTTTTAGGCGACAGTTCGCTGACTGGGGTTTGCTCGGTCAGACTGCTCCACAACCCGACCTGGCTGCGCGGCAACAGCAGGACAGGCGTGCTGCGCAACGCCGTGCTGGCGCTCTTGTTGCGCGCGGTCAGGCGGGTCCAGACCAGTTTGCCGCTGCGGCACAGATCATCCAGCCAGCTCGCCGAATAACCTTTGATCCGCGCCGGCAGAATGTCGCTGTCCCAGGCTGAAGCCGCGCCAGGGTAGCCTTCGAACTGAGCGACAATCGCCGGTAACACCGCGCTGCCCTGGCCTTGGGTCGCCGCGGACAAATGCTGCCAGTCAAACAGAAAACGCATGAAATCCTGCAACGCCACCGGCTCTATTTCCCGCCGCAGACGCTTGACCGTGTAGCGATGAATGCGCGCCAGCAGATGCCGTTCGCACCATTCTTCCTGCGCGGCACCCGGCGTGAATTGGCCGCGCAGCACATAACCTTCGCGCTCCAATTGAGCCAGCGCCCGGGTGACCTGAGGCGCCGGTAATCCCAAAGGTTCGGCAATCGCTTGCAGTGGCAACGGACCAAAAGCGCTGAGCCGCGCGCGAACCACTTCAAGTGCCGCTGCGTCCGTTTCCCAGACTTCATCGAAACCTGGCAACGCCTCCAGCGGCGGCAACAATGTGGCGTGTGGAAAAATCGCCTGCAGGCAGGTCAGTCGCTCCAGTGCCAGCCACAGCGATTGCTCCGGGTTGATCTGCAAACGACTGGCGCGGCCGCTGTCGGCCAAAGCGTTCAGCCATTCGCGCCAATGAGAATCGGCCTGCGCTTCGGCATCGGTGATACACGCCAGGCTCATCAACGCCTCGTGCATTTCATCGATGCCCATGGGCGCGGGCCAGGCTTCGTCGCGAACGGCTTGAATCGCCTCGGCATCCAGGGCCCCGAGGTCGTCGGTGGATTGCGGATCGGTCCAGCGACGATTGAGCACGGCTTGCGTGCGACGCTCTTCCAGCGGTGCATCGTCGAGAAAGGTGTAGGGCCGGGCGCTGAGGATTTCTGCCGCCAGCGGCGAGGGGGCTGGCAGGTCGCGGCTGATCAGGCGCACGTCGCCACGCTCCATGCGGCGCAACAAGGCCAGCCAGCCTTCACTGTCCATGGCGTCGTGGAGGCAGTCGTCGAGGGTCTGCTCCACCAGGGGATGCTCGGGAATCTCCCGTTCGCCGGCGAGGTTTTCCACGCAGGCAAGCTGGTCGGGAAACACGCTGGCGATCAGGTCTTCGCTTTTCATCCGCTGGATCTGCGGTGCGACTTTGCGGCCGCCGGAGTAGCGCGGCAACGCCAGCGCCACCCCGGCATTCCAGCGCCAGCGTACGCCGAACAGCGGCGCTTCGAGCACCGCTTGAGTCAGGATGTGCTCGGCGCCGTTGCTGTGCAGATAACGCCAGACGTCATCCAGATCAAAGCTGTGGCTGCTGGACAGCGACAGCACGATGGCATCCTCGCTGGCGGCTGCCTGCAGTTCGAAGTTGAAGGTGCGGCAGAAGCGCTTGCGCAGGGCCAGCCCCCAGGCGCGGTTGATGCGGCTGCCAAACGGGGTGTGGATGATCAGTTGGGTGCCGCCGGACTCGTCGAAAAACCGCTCCATCACCAGTGTGTCTTGCGAGGGCAGGGCGCCGAGGGCCAGGCGCGCGCGGGCCAGGTAATCCACCAGTTGCTCGGCGCTGGCGAGATTGACGCCGAGGGTGTCGGTCAGCCAGTCGAGCGCGGGCTGCAAGTCACCGGGCGTGGCGCCGAGCAGGTCATCGAGTTGCGCTTGCAGGCGTGCCACCGCGAACGACAGTTCATCACTGCGACCGGGCGCTTCACCGAGCCAGAACGGGATGGTCGGCGGTTGACCCTGAGCGTCTTCGACCCGGACCTTGCCGGTCTCGACCCGCAGGATTCGATAAGAGGTGTTGCCTAACTGGAAGACATCGCCGGCAATGCTTTCCACCGCGAAGTCTTCGTTGACGCTGCCGATGTTCAGCCCCTGAGGCTCCAGCAGCACGCTGTAGTCGGCGTTGTCCGGAATGGTCCCGCCGCTGGTCACGGCGGTCAGTTTGCTGCCCCGGCGACCGCGCAGGGTGCGGGTCACGGCGTCGCGGTGCAGGTAAGCGCTGCGGATGCCCTGACGACTGTTGTAGCCTTCGGCGAGCATGTGCAGCAGCGCCTGGTAATGCTTTTCGTCGAGTTCGGCATAAGGCGAAGCCCGGCGGAACATCTCCAGCAGCGCCTGCTCCTGCCATTCCTGACAGCTGACTTCAGCGATGATCTGTTGCGCGAGTACGTCCAGCGGTGCCCGGGGAATCTGCAAAGTGTCGAGTTCGCCGCGCCGCACACAGTCGAGCAGGGCGATGCATTCGATCAGGTCGTCGCGGGTGGTGGCAAACAATCGCCCCTTGGGCGTACCGCCGACCTGGTGCCCGGAGCGGCCGACACGTTGCAGGAACCCGGCAATCGAGCGCGGCGAGGCGATCTGGCAGACCAGGTCGACGTCGCCAATGTCGATCCCCAATTCCAGCGAGGCAGTCGCGATCAGCACTTGCAGGTCACCGCGCTTGAGCCGTTGCTCGGCGTCGAGGCGAAATTCCTTGGCCAGACTGCCATGGTGGGCGGCTACCGCGTCCCTGCCCAGACGCTCGCTCAAGTGGCGACTCAGGCGTTCGGCCAGGCGTCGGGTGTTGACGAAGATCAGCGTGGTCCGGTGCTCGCGGGCGAGCGCCGCGAGGCGGTCATACACCAGTTCCCAGACGTCGTTGGCCATGACCGCCGACAACGGCACGGGAGGCACTTCGATGCCCAGGTCGCGCGGCCGGGCGTGGCCGATATCAATGATTTCGCACGCGCGGTCGCGACCGACCAGAAAACGCGAGACCGCTTCGATCGGCTTTTGCGTGGCAGACAGGCCGATGCGCATCAAGGGTTGCGTGCACAGTGCCTGCAAGCGTTCCAGGCTCAGGGCCAGGTGGCTGCCGCGTTTGCTGGCGGCGATGGCGTGGATTTCGTCGACGATGACCGTGCGCGTGGTGTTGAGCATTTGCCGGCCGGAGTCGGAGCCGAGCAGCACATACAGGGATTCCGGA
Organism: Pseudomonas fluorescens; assembly: GCF_902497995.1. Classification (GTDB taxonomy): domain Bacteria; phylum Pseudomonadota; class Gammaproteobacteria; order Pseudomonadales; family Pseudomonadaceae; genus Aquipseudomonas; species Aquipseudomonas fluorescens_BK. Next base: position 14,656 of record NZ_CABVII010000024.1, read on the forward strand.
GTGGTCACCAGAATGTGCGGTGCTGTCCTGCGCATGGCCGAGCGGTCTTTTTGCGGCGTATCGCCAGTGCGCACGGCGGTATTGATCTGCAGTTCGGGCAGGCCCATCACGCGCAATTGTTCGGTAATGCCGGCCAGGGGGTTTTGCAGGTTGATCTGGATGTCGTTGGACAGGGCTTTGAGCGGCGAGACGTAGACCACCAGCGTTTCGTCGGGCAGGCCACCGTCGGTTTCCAGGCCGCGGTGGACCAGGTCATCGATCACCGCGAGAAACGCGGTGAGGGTTTTGCCGGACCCGGTGGGTGCGGCGATCAGGGTCGATCGGTGCTGGCGAATCAAGGGCCACGCCCGGGCCTGGGCGGCGGTGGCCGTCGGGAAGGTGTTACTGAACCAGGCGCTGACGGCGGGGTGGAAGCCTGTCAGGGCGCTGTCTGCGGGGATGGGCAGATTCATGGGGTCATTTATGCGGATGGGGTGGGGAAGTTGCAAGTACCGCTCAAGATTCCGGCGTTTCTGAGTGCCTCTTCGCGGGCAAGCCTCGCTCCTACGGGGTTGTGTGTTGCTCGCGATGGTGTGGACATCGCGAAATCCGTAGGAGCGAGGCTTGCCCGCGAAGAGGCCGGTGCGGCAATGCAAATCCGGGGGATTTACACTTTACGGATGACGGTTGCGCTCTAAACCCGCAAAATGCAACGATTCCGGCACTATCGACGACATTGCCCGCGCGCAGTGTCGATAAGCCATTGTTCCAATCAGACTGGGCCTGCTGACTCTATGCGAATGCGCCTTATGTTACTGGGCGGCGGAAATGCCCTTGGGCAGGCGCTGATTCGCCTCGGTGCGGAGGAAGACATCGGCTTCCTCGCCCCCCGCCCACCGCAAGACGGCTGGGATGCTGCGAGCCTGACGCAACTGCTCGACGACACCCGCCCGGACGCGCTGATCAACCTTGCCTACTACTTCGACTGGTTCCAGGCGGAGGCGGTCAGCGAGCAACGTCTGGCCGCGCAGGAGCGGGCGATCGAGCGTCTGGCCGAGCTGTGCCAGCATCACAACATCGTTCTGATGCAACCGTCGAGTTATCGTGTGTTCGATGGCTCCCGGGCGACGGCCTACAGCGAAAAAGACGAACCGGTGCCCCTGGGCCTGCGCGGTCAGGCCTTGTGGCGGATCGAGAAAAGCGTACGCGCCACCTGCCCGCAGCATGTGCTGCTGCGTTTCGGCTGGCTGCTCGATGACAGTCCCGACGGCACCCTCGGGCGTTTCCTCGCGCGGGCGGAAACGCCCGAAGAACTGCTGATGGCCGATGACCGTCGGGGCAATCCGACGCCAGTGGATGACGCTGCCCGGGTGATCATTTCGGTGCTCAAGCAACTGGATTGCGCGGCGCCGCTGTGGGGCACCTATCATTACGCCGGGCATGAGGCGACCACGCCGCTGGCGCTGGGGCAGGCGATTCTCACCGAAGCCCGCGCGCTGCATCCGCTGGCCATCGAAGCACCGACCGCCCAGGCTCACGCCGCGCGCCCGGATGCCGCCGAGGAACCGCAACACGCGGTGCTGGCCTGCAAGAAGATTCTGCACACGTTCGGCATCAAACCCCGCGCCTGGCGCGCGGCACTCCCGGGCTTACTGGATAGGTTTTATCGCCATGGCTGACGGCCCTGTTTTAATCACCGGCGGTGCCGGTTTCATCGGCTCGCACCTGACTGATGCCTTGCTCGCCAAAGGCCATTCGGTGCGGATTCTCGATGACCTGTCCACCGGCAAGCGCAGTAATTTGCCGCTGGATAACCCCAAGCTCGAACTGATTCCGGGTGACGTTGCCGATGCGGCGCTGGTGGCGCGGGCGATGGTCGGCTGCAGTGCGGTCGCACACCTGGCGGCGGTGGCTTCGGTGCAGGCGTCGGTGGACGATCCGGTGAAGACTCACCAGAGCAACTTCATTGGCTCGCTGAATGTCTGCGAAGCCATGCGCCAGGCCGGCGTCAAGCGCGTACTGTTTGCGTCCAGCGCGGCGGTCTACGGCAATAACGGCGAAGGCGAGTCGATCGACGAAGATACGCCCAAGGCCCCGTTGACGCCGTACGCATCGGACAAGTTGGCGAGCGAGCATTACTTCGATTTCTACCGTCGCCAGCATGCTCTGGAGCCGGTGATCTTCCGCTTCTTCAACATCTTCGGCCCGCGTCAGGATCCATCCTCGCCGTATTCCGGGGTCATCAGCATTTTCAGCGAGCGTGCGCAGAAAGGCCTGCCGATCACCGTGTTCGGTGATGGCGAGCAGACGCGTGATTTTGTCTACGTCGAAGACCTGGTCGACTTGCTGGTGCAAGCCCTCGAGAAACCACAGGTCGAAGTCGGCGCGGTCAATGTCGGTTGGAATCAGGCCACCACCCTCAAGCAAATGCTTGAAGCGCTGGAGGCGGTGGTCGGTCAGTTGCCGCCCGTGAGCTACGGCCCTGCGCGCTCCGGTGACATCCGCCATTCACGGGCGAACAACCAGCGTTTGCTCGAGCGTTTTACCTATCCGCAGCAGACCCCGCTGCGCGTTGGTCTGGCGCGGTTGCTGGGACGCTAGTGTGTTCGCGGCGATGAGAAGGCGCCTGTTGAGGCGCCTTTCTTTACTTTTGGATTTTTGTAGTCTGGGCTGACGTCTTCGCGAGCAAGCCCGCTCCCACAGGGGAATGCGATCAACTGTGGGAGCGGGCTTGCTCGCGAAGGGGGCTTAGAATTTGTAACCGAGCCCGACCATGTAGATGAACGGATCCACGTCGACATCGACCTTGGCCCGGGTGCCCTGTGCGACTGCGTTATTTTCCACCGTCGCAGTGGTATCGATGTCGATGTAGCGCACCTGGGCGTTGATCATCACATTGTCGGTCAGCATGTAGTCAGCACCGACCTGAAACGCCATGCCCCAGGAATTCTTCGCCTTGAAGTTGCTGAAGCCGTTGGCGCTGGCTTCACTGCCGACGTGTTCATCGAAGATCCAGGTGTAGTTGATCCCCGCGCCGACATACGGCTGGAACGCCGACTTGGCGTCCAGTGGGTAGTACACGAGGCTCAAGGTTGGCGGCAGGTGTTTCAGGCTGCCGAGTTTGCCGTTGGCCGCACCCAGGGCGGTGCCCTTGAGCTTCACGTCATGTTCGAACGGCGAGGCCGCGAGCAGCTCGATCCCCCACTGGCTGTCGAGCATGTAAGCGAAGTTCAGGCCCAGTTGCGTGTCGCTGCTCATGGTGGCCTTGCCACCCAGGTCGGCACCCGCCAGCGGGCCCTGATCGACCTTGACGCTGGAGCTGTCGGCTGTCGGGTTGACGGTGATTGCACCGGCACGAACGATGATGTCGCCGGCGTCATGGGCAAAGGCGAGCGGCGCTGCGAGCGCGAGGGCGAACAGCGAAGCGCTGAGCAAGGGCTTGTGCATTGGGGCTCCAAAGGACGTTGAAAATGTTCGATGTCCAATGGTACGGAGGCGTCTGATACGGTCTTTTGATTCAGCTCAATGAAACTGTGATGATCTTATTGTGTGGGTGCCTTCAAGGGCCTCTTCGCGGGCAAGCCCGCTCCCACAGGGATCTTCATTGAAAACACAATATTTGATGAGCTAAGCAGGACACTGTGGGAGAGGGCTTGCCCTCGATGGCTGACTTGTAGGCGACACATCACTACCGGGTTCACTCCGGCAGCTCATACGCATAAATCTTGTCCGCCGCCATCTGATACCCCGCATCCGCCAGCTCGCTGGTCGACGCCTTGACCTGCAGCGCGCCTTCGATCCAGTACGGCTGATACAACTCATCGAGCTTCACACCGACTTCGCTTTTCACATGCACGATCTGGTTCGACGGCGGTGGCGGTACATGAATGCAGGCGCCGAAATAGGGCACCAGCAAAAATTCTGTAGTGCGACCTTCTTCACTGACTTCCAGCGGCACGATGTAGCCTGGCAAGCGAATGTTCTGGCCGTCGAGGGTTTTCACCACCGGCGCATTCGGCAGGTCCTGCCTGGCCGCGGGTGCCGATTCTGCAGCCAGCGCGTCACCCATTTGCGACAGGTCGTGCAGCGGCGTCATGTTCGGCACTTCCGGTGCGGCGTCCGGCGGGATCATTTCCGACCAGGTCAGGTCTTTCGGCGCGGCCGCCCACAGCGGCAGGGCGACCAGCATCAACAGCGCAAGCAGAGCGCGGGGCATCATTAACGTCCTCATAGTCGGATCGACAGGCCATCGGCCAGGGATTGGCGATACGCGCGCCAGGCCGGCACGCTGCCCATCAGCAACGCAGCGCTCAGGATGCCACCGAGCAGCATCCATTCATATTCGCTTGGCCAGGCCAGTGGCAGATACAAGCCGTAATTCGCCTGGACATAACCCTGGGCAGCGGCGATGCCTATGTAGAGCAGCGCCATGCCGGCTATTACCCCCGACAGCGCCAACGCAAACGCTTCCAGCACCAGCAGGGTCGCGATGTGCCACGGCCGGGCGCCCACCGAGCGCAGAATCGCCATCTCGCGCCGCCGTTCGTTGAGGCTCGTGAGAATGGCGGTGAGCATGCCGATCAACCCGGTCAGCACCACGAACAGCGACACCACGAACAGGGCCTTTTCAGCCGTACTCATCAAACTCCACAGTTCTTGCAGCGCCACCCCCGGCAGGATCGCCAGCATCGGTTCGCCACGGAATTCATTGATTTCGCGCTGCAGGGCAAAGGTCGAAATCTTGCTATTGAGGCCGAGCATGAACGCGGTGATCACTTGCGGCGTCAGGTCCATGTTGCGCGCCTGATCGGCGCTGATCCGACCGTTACCGCGCGCCGGCACCCCGTTGTGCCAATCGACATGGATCGCTTCCATACCGCCGAGGCTAATGTGCAACGTGCGGTCTACCGGGGTGCCGGTGCGTTTGAGAATGCCGACCACGGTGAACGGTTTGTCGTCGTGTTTGACCAGGCTGATCACGGCCACGCCGTGAGCCAATACCAGTTTGTCGCCCAGCGTGTAGTGCAGCGCGTCGGCGACTTCGGCACCGAGCACCACTTCGAACGGATCAGTGGCGAAGGCGCGACCACCGGCCAGTTGCAGGTGTTGCTGACGGCCGTACTGATAATGTTCGAAGTACGCCTCGGTAGTGCCCATCACCCGATAACCGCGATGGGAGTCGCCGAGGGACATCGGGATCGCCCACTTCACTTTCGGGTTGTTGGCGAAGTGTTCGAAACTGTCCCAGCGGATGTTGTTGGTGGCATTGCCGATGCGAAACACCGAGTACAACAGCAAGTTCACTGAGCCGGAACGGGCGCCGACAATCAGGTCGGTACCGCTGATGGTGCTGGCGAAACTGGCCTTGGCCTCGGTGCGCACCCGCTCCACGGCCAGCAGCAGGCAGACCGACAGGGCGATGGCGAACGCGGTGAGGATCGCGGTAAAGCGACGGTTAGCCAGGCTGGCCAGGGCTAGACGGAACAAATACATCTCAAACCTCGAACGGGATGGCGGCGCGATTGAGGTCGGCCAGCGACAGATTGCGATCGAACAACGGCGCCAGGCTCTGGTCGTGGCTGACGAACAACAGGCTCGCTCCGGCTTCGCGGCATTCGGCGAACAGCAAGCGGATGAAATGCTCCCGGGCGTCGTAATCCAGGGCCGAAGTCGGTTCGTCGGCGATCACCAGTTCCGGCTGGCCGATCAGCGCCCGTGCGGCGGCGACCCGTTGCTGTTGGCCGATGGACAGCGAATCGGCGCGGCGGCTGAGGATGCCTTCATCCTTCAGGCCCAGATGCGCGAGCAGGGTAGCGGCGGCCTGATCGACGCTGCCGTGGCGCTGGATCGCCCGTTCGGCACGCAGTCGGGAAAAGTGGCAGGGCAGCTCGACGTTCTCGCGCACCGAGAGAAACGGCAGCAGATTGAATTGCTGGAAAATGTAGCCGGTATGATCGACGCGGAATTTATCGCGCGCGCTGGCAGAAAGCTCGGTCAGTTCCTGGCCGAGCAGGCGAATGCTGCCGCGATCCGGCTTTTGCACGCCACCGAGCAGGCCGAGCAGGGTGGTCTTGCCGCTGCCGCTCGGGCCTTTGAGGAACAGGGTTTCACCCGGTTCCAGGCGAAACGCCGGGATATCCAATAGCGGCGGGTGACCGGGCCAGCTGAAGCCCAGGTCGGACAATTCGATGAGTGCTTGGGTCATATTTAGGTACTTGTCTCAATCTCACATTCAACACCCCGCCCCCTGTAGGAGCGAGCGGTGCGGCGATCCGACTTGCCCGCGAAGAGGCCATCACATTCAACGGATATATCGACTGTCAGGACGCCTTCGCGGGCAAGTCGGATCGCCGCACCGCTCGCTCCTACAGGGATGGGTTGGATCAGAATTTCAGGGCAGCCGCCTTGGCCGTCACCTCAACCCCTTGCTGCCCGCTCGGGCTGATCAGTTGTACCTGAATTTTCCGGGTCGCCGGGAAGACGTTGAAGATGTTCGCCAGGTCCAGGGTCTTCAGCGCACCCGGTGACGAGCAACTGAATTGGTAATGCGCATGGATTTCACTGTGGTCATGGTGATGCTCATCTTTGGCGTCTTCATGGTGATCATCATCGGCATCCGGCTTGCCGCCAAACAACGGGCTTTCCAGTGCCTGGGTCGCCACCACGCAGCCAGCGGCTTTTGGCAGGTTGAACAGCTCCAGCGGTTTCTCAAGCTGCGCACGGACCGCGGCGACCCTGGCCTTGTCGGCGTCGGTGGCGGCGGCGTGTTCGAAACCCACCAGGTTCATCGCCGGGCTTTCCAGCTCCAGTTCCAGGTTCTGGCCGTCCAGCGCTGCATTCAAGCGACCGACGCCGTGTTCGTGGGCGCCAAGGCTGCCGTGCTCATGGTCGTGTTCGTCAGCGGCGTGGGCGACAGCCAGTGGCAACAGGGCAAACGGCAAAGCGAGCAGCAGGCGGCGCATGGCGGATCTCCGGTCAGCAAAATGAATAATATGTTATGTAATCTTATAACGTGCGCATGGAGAGTTTGACCGCCCGCTTGGCGTTACACAAGTCCCATGGGAGCATGTGGGTCAGAAATGTGCAGGAGCAGACTTATGTTGCGTATACGCGGAAGCATCGGCGACTGGCCGGTGGATTTGACGCTGGAGCTGGATGACGCTGACTGGGCGCGGCTGGGAGCGCAGTTGCAGGTGAGCAAGCCCGAGGCCGAGGCCAGTGCTGCGCCGGCCAAATCTGTGAATCAGGATGAGGCGCTGTGGCAGATTGCCAAGGACCTGCTGCGCAAGGCCGGGCAGTTGAGTGGGCCGGATTTGCTGGAGCAGCTTGAAGGATTGACCGGCAGCGCGGCGTCGGGCAAGCGCTTGCTGGTGCGGTTGCGTCACTGCCCGGATGTGAAGGTAGAGAGCGGCGGGGATACGCCGCTGTACCGCTGGCTGTAGGCGCCGGCTTGCTGGCGATGAACGATGACGCGGTTTGTCGGTGACCCTCAGTACAGCGCAGCAAACATCTTGCGACGATACGTGGTCACCAGCGGGTGAGCGTTGCCCAGCAGTTCGAAGACCTGCAGCAACGTCTTGTGCGGCAAGCCTTCGCTGTAGCTGCGGTTGCGGATGAACAGCTTGAGCAAGGCATCCAGCGCCGCCTCGTACTGCTGGCGGGCCAACTGCTGGATCGCCAGTTGGTACACCGCTTCATCGTCCTGCGGGTTTTTCGCCAGGCGCGCTTTCAGGTCCGCCGCATCCGGCAGGTCTTTGGCCTGGCCGAGAAACTGGATCTGTGCCTTGGCACCGGCCAGGGCAGCCTTGTGCTCATCGCTCTTGACCGCGTCGAGCACGGTTTGCGCTTCGCCCAGTTCACCACGTTCGGTAAGGCAGCGCGCGTAGAGAATCAGCGCGCGGGCATTGCTGTTGTCCTCGCTCAGCAGGACTTTGAGGGTGGCTTCGGCGTCGGCAAAGCGGCTGTCATCGAACAGTGCCTGAGCCTGTTCGAATGGATCGGCGGCCGCAGGCGGCGGCATCTGCACATGAGGTTCAAGCATCGTGCGGACTGCGGATTCCGGTTGCGCACCGGCAAAACCGTCCACCGGCTGACCGTCCTTGAACAGTACGACCGTCGGCAGGCTGCGAATGCCGAAGCGCGAGACGATGTCCGGCTCGACGTCGCAATTGACCTTGGCCAGCAGCAACTCGCCCTGATAGCTCTCGGCGATGGTTTGCAGCATTGGCATCAGCGCCTTGCACGGCGCACACCATTCGGCCCAGAAATCCACCAGCACCGGTTTGTGGAAAGAGTTCTCGATCACCGATTGCTCGAAGTCGGCAGTCGTGGCGTCGAAGATGTACGGCGTTTCCTGGCTCATGGGGGATCTCGTAAAAGCTTGGATGGGACAACTATACGGCTTGGTGGGGTGTGGCCGGAAGGGTGGGGCATTGGGAGGTGCGTTGCCTGATCGGGCGCCTTCGCGGGCAAGCCACGCTCCCACAGGTTCAGCGTCGGTCTTGAGAACACCGCCGAACTTGTGGGAGCGGCGGTGCGGCGATCCGACTTGCCCGCGAAGATTTTTAGCCGCGCCGCGCGTGGTACAGGCTCACATGCCGAAACTCTTCCGGCTCCGCCAGATCGGGCAATGTCATCGCCTCCAGCATCTCGATGCGCTGATAGAGCGGGTGCCTGAAATCCCTCACCCGCGAATCCGCCACCAATGCTTCCCGGCCGCGACTCAGAAACGCATCGAGCAACGGCAGATTGGCCCGGTCATACAGCACGTCCGCCACCAGAATCAGATCGAACCGATCCGCCTCAGTAAAAAAATCCGTCGAGTAGCTGAGCGGTACCTCATTGAGTTCGGCATTCGCCCGACACGCGGCAATCGCCAGCGGATCCAGGTCGCAAGCCACCACTTCCAACGCCCCGGCCTTCACTGCGGCAATCCCCGCCACCCCGGAGCCGGCACCGAAATCCAGCACCCGCTTGCCTTTGACCCATTCAGGGAATCGGGCGAGATAGCGCGCCACCGCCAGCCCGCTGGCCCAGCAGAAACTCCAGTACGGCGGCTCATGCAGAATCCGCCGGGTTTCTTCCGGGCTGAAGGCGCGGTCCATGTTGTCGCCGTCGATCAGCCAAAGCTTCAGTTCGGTATCCGGCAAGGCACAGGCCACCAGCTGCGCATCACCGAGCAGTCCGGCCAAGGCCTGTTGCAGGTCGCGCGGTGCAATCATGGTGCTTTGACGAATTGCAGTTGACCCATCGCCTGAGTCGTTGGCTGGCTGATCACTTGCGACGGCAGGTGCAAAATCAACTGACCGGACTGGCTGGCGCGGCCACGCAGTTCAACGCGGGCACCTGCCGGAAAGGATTCCGGGTTGAAACGCAGGCGAAAGGGCAACACCTGGTTGGTGCCGATCAGGCTGGAACTGGCGAGCAATTGTTGCGGGCGGTCCTGGTTGTCGATTACCAGCAGCGCCAATTCGACTTCAGCACCGGCCGGCACGCCGTGCAAGGTGCCGCTCAATTCACGTTGATGCGCGGGCAACGGGCCGAGGTCGGCAGACTCCTTGGCTTTCTTCTGCGCCTGTTCTGGCGCGGGACCGGGCGTCGGAGGCTGGGACGGATCGCTGCTACAGGCCACCAGCAGGCTGAAAAGAGTAAGCAAAATGAGCGGTCGTAACGACATTGGCGGCTCCGGCAAGGTGAAATCCATGGATAGCCAGTCTGTATACCGCAAAGCCTATGGCTTGTCTTGCCACGGGGATGCGCTACCATGGCCCTCCCTTTTTTTGTTGCCTGCCACCATGCACTGTCCCTTCTGCGGTGCCAACGACACCAAGGTCATCGACTCGCGTCTGGTCGCCGAGGGCGAACAGGTGCGCCGCCGGCGCGAATGCCTGGCCTGCGGCGAGCGTTTCACGACGTTCGAGACTGCTGAACTGGTGTTGCCGCGCCTGATCAAAACCGACGGCAGCCGCCAGCCGTTCGACGAAGAAAAACTGCGCGCCGGCATGCAGCGTGCGCTGGAGAAGCGCCCGGTGAGTGTCGAGCGCCTGGAATCGTCGCTGGTGCACATCAAACACAAACTGCGCGCCACCGGCGAGCGCGAGGTCAAATCCCTCGTGGTCGGTGAACTGGTGATGGCCGAGCTGCAAAAGCTCGACGAAGTCGCCTACATTCGTTTCGCCTCCGTGTATCGCCGCTTCCAGGACCTCAACGAGTTCCGCGAAGAGATCGATCGCCTGGCCCGTGAGCCGGTGAAAGAATGACTACGTTCCCAGAACTTGCCATCCTCGACGCCCACTACATGGCCCGTGCCCTGGAACTGGCGCGCAAAGGTCACTACACGACGCACCCCAACCCTCGGGTCGGCTGCGTAATCGTGCGTGACGGACAGATCGTCGGCGAAGGCTGGCATGTGCGCACCGGCGAACCCCATGCCGAAGTCCACGCCCTGCGCGCCGCTGGCGACAAGGCGCGGGGCGCCACGGCTTACGTGACCCTCGAACCTTGCAGCCATCACGGCCGCACGCCGCCCTGCGCCGATGCGCTGGTGAATGCCGGTGTCGCCCGTGTGGTCGCGGCGATGCAGGACCCGAACCCGGAAGTCGCCGGTCGTGGCCTGCAACGCCTGGCCCAGGCCGGCATCGCGACCGAAAGCGGCGTGCTGGAAGGCGAGGCGCGCAAGCTCAATGAAGGCTTCCTCAAACGCATGGAACACGGTTTGCCGTTCGTGCGGGTCAAGTTGGCCATGAGCCTGGACGGTCGCACGGCGATGCACAGCGGCGAAAGCCAGTGGATCACTGGCACAGCGGCGCGTTCGGCGGTACAACGCCTGCGCGCACAGGCCAGCGTGGTGCTGACCGGCGCCGACACGGTGCTGGCGGACAACGCTCGCTTGACCGTGCGTGCCGATGAGCTGGGTCTGGACGCCGAGCAAACTGCTTTGGCGATGAGTCGTGCGCCGCTGCGCGTGCTGATCGACGGCCGTTTGCGTGTACCGCTGGATGCGCCGTTCTTCAAGGCCGGCCCGGCGCTGGTCGCCACCTGCATGGCCATCGAAGAGCAATACGCCAACGGCCCGGAATGCCTGGTCGTGGCCGGCGACGATGGCCTGGTCGACTTGCGTAAACTGCTGGTCGAGCTCGCCCATCGTGGCGTCAACGAAGTGTTGGTCGAAGCGGGCCCGCGTCTGGCCGGGGCTTTCGCTCGGCAAGGTCTGGTGGACGAGTTTCAGATTTTCATCGCGGGCAAGTTTTTAGGTTCGTCTGCGCGCCCGTTGCTGGATTGGCCGCTCGCGCAAATGAAGGATGCGCCCGAGCTTAAAATCATCGAAATTCGCGCCGTGGGCGATGACTGGCGAGTCATCGCCATTCCTTCGCCAGCAGCGAGCGTATAATTCCCGGCCTGCGCCACGCGACGGCTTTGTTCTCGAGGAGGACTCCATGTTTACCGGCATCATCGAATCCATCGGCAGTATTCGTGCATTGACCCCAAAAGGCGGAGATGTGCGGGTACACGTAGAAACCGGCAAGCTCGACTTGAGCGACGTCAAACTGGGCGACAGCATTGCGGTCAACGGCGTATGCCTGACTGCGGTTGAATTACCGGGTAACGGCTTTGCCGCGGACGTCAGTCGCGAAACCCTCGACTGCACCGCCATGAATGACCTGAAAAGCGGCAGCCCGGTCAATCTGGAAAAAGCCCTGACCCCGACCACTCGCCTCGGCGGGCACCTGGTCAGCGGTCACGTCGATGGCGTGGGCGAAGTGGTTGCCCGTACCGAAAACGCCCGTGCCGTGGAATTTCGCATCCGTGCACCGAAAGAACTGGCCAAGTACATCGCCCATAAGGGCTCGATCACCGTCGACGGCACCAGCCTGACCGTGAACGCGGTCGATGGCGCCGAGTTCCTGCTGACGATCATTCCCCACACCCTGAGCGAAACCATCATGGCGTCGTACCAGCCAGGTCGCCGGGTGAATCTGGAAGTGGACTTGCTGGCCCGTTACCTGGAACGCCTGTTACTGGGCGACAAGGCCGCAGAGCCTACAAAGTCCGGGAACATCACTGAAAGCTTTCTGGCCGAGAACGGCTACCTCAATTCCTGAAACTCAATTTTGAAAGAAGGGGGGTGCCTTGTGGCGCTCAATAGCATCGAAGAGCTGGTTGAAGATATCCGCCAAGGCAAGATGGTCATCCTCATGGATGACGAAGACCGCGAGAACGAAGGCGACCTGATCATGGCCGCCGAATGCTGCCAGCCTGAACACATCAACTTCATGGCCAAGCATGCCCGTGGCCTGATCTGCATGCCGATGAGCCGCGAACGCTGCGAACTGCTGAAGCTGCCCTTGATGGCGCCGCGCAACGGTTCCGGTTTCGGCACCAAGTTCACCGTGTCCATCGAAGCGGCCACCGGCGTGACCACCGGCATCTCCGCCGCCGACCGTGCGCGCACCGTGCAGGCCGCTGCTGCGAAAGACGCCAAGGCTGAAGACATCGTCAGCCCCGGTCACATCTTCCCGCTGATGGCCCAGGCTGGTGGCACCCTGGCCCGTGCCGGCCACACCGAAGCGGCGTGCGACCTGGCGCGCATGGCCGGTTTCGAGCCGAGCGGGGTGATCTGCGAAGTGATGAACGACGACGGCACCATGTCCCGCCGTGCGGAACTGGAAGCGTTTGCTGCCGAACACAACATCAAGATCGGCACCATCGCCGACCTGATTCACTACCGGATGATCCACGAACGTACCGTTCAGCGGATTGCCGAGCAGCCGCTGGACAGCGAACTGGGCCAATTCAACCTGGTGACCTATCGTGATTCCGTGGAAGGCGACGTGCACATGGCCCTGACCCTGGGCACCGTGTGCGGCGAAGAACCGACCCTGGTTCGGGTGCACAACATGGATCCGCTGCGCGACCTGTTGATGGTCAAGCAACCTGGCCGCTGGAGCCTGCGCGCCGCCATGGCCGCGGTCGCCGAGGCCGGCAGCGGCGTGGTGCTGTTGCTCGGTCACCCGCTCGATGGCGACGTGTTGCTGGCACACATCCGTGAAACCGCGGAGCACGCACCGGCGAAAAAACCGACCACCTACAGCATCGTCGGTGCCGGTTCGCAGATCCTTCGGGACCTGGGCGTGCGCAAAATGCGCCTGATGAGTGCGCCGATGAAATTTAATGCGATATCCGGTTTCGATCTGGAAGTTGTAGAATACGTGCCCTCCGAATAATGACCGGCAGTTTGCGGGCCTGTATTCGCGGTTAACAAATCACTGAGGGACGCGTAGAAAACGCGTTCCGGCTCTTTAAGAGATCTAACGAATGACCCTGAAGACCATCGAAGGTACCTTCATCGCCCCTAAAGGCCGCTACGCTCTGGTAGTGGGCCGTTTCAACAGCTTCGTGGTTGAAAGCCTGGTCAGCGGTGCAGTTGATGCCCTGGTTCGCCATGGCGTGAGCGAAAGCGACATCACCATCATCCGTGCGCCTGGCGCCTTCGAAATCCCGCTGGTTGCGCAGAAAGTCGCTCAGAAAAGCGAGTTCGCAGCCATCATCGCCCTGGGTGCGGTCATTCGTGGTGGCACTCCGCACTTCGAATACGTGGCGGGCGAGTGCACCAAGGGCCTGGCCCAGGTGTCCATGGAGTTCGGCGTACCGGTCGCTTTCGGCGTCCTGACCGTCGATTCCATCGAGCAAGCTATCGAACGTTCCGGCACCAAGGCCGGTAACAAAGGTGCTGAAGCTGCCCTGTCCGCTCTGGAAATGGTCAGCCTGCTGGCGCAGTTGGAGGCCAAGTGATTAGCGACGAAAGCGATCGTTTCAACCCGCGCGATCCAAAGCCTGCGGATGCCGGCAAGCCATCGAAAAGCGTCAAGCGTCGCGAAGCCCGTCAGCTCGCGACCCAGGCGCTTTACCAATGGCACATGGCCAAGCAATCGCTGAACGAGATCGAAGCGCAGTTCCGGGTCGATAACGATTTCAGCGATGTCGACGGTGCCTACTTCCGTGAAATCCTGCACGGCGTTCCGGCGCAGAAGGACAAGATCGACGCGGCGCTCAAGCCTTGCCTGGACCTGACCATCGAAGAGCTGGACCCGGTTGAACTGGCGGTTCTGCGCCTGTCCACCTGGGAACTGCTCGAGCGCGTCGACGTGCCGTACCGCGTTGTGATCAACGAAGGTATCGAGTTGGCGAAAGTCTTCGGCTCCACCGACGGCCACAAGTTCGTCAACGGTGTACTCGACAAACTGGCCCCGCGTCTGCGTGAAGCTGAAGTGAAGGCATTCAAGCGCTGATCGGCGCTTGAATCCAGTGTCCTGATGGGCGAATTTGAGCTGATCCGCAATTTCTTCGCCGCCGCGCCCTGTGCGCAGGGCGGCGAGGGCGTTGCTCTGGGGATCGGTGATGACTGCGCCTTGCTGGCTGTTCCCCCTGGGGAGCAGTTGGCAATTTCCACCGACACCCTCGTGGCCGGTGTGCATTTCGCAGACCCTTGCGACCCGTTTCTGCTCGGCCAGCGCTCGCTGGCCGTGGCTGTCAGCGACCTGGCGGCCATGGGCGCCACCCCCATCGCCTTTACCCTTGCCCTGACCTTGCCGACGGTAACCGCCGATTGGCTGGATGCCTACGCCCGTGGCTTGAACCTTATGGCGCAAAGTTGCGGTGTGGCACTGGTCGGCGGCGATACCACCCGTGGGCCCTTGAGCCTGACCATGACCGTGTTCGGGCGTGTGCCCAGTGGTTTGGCGTTGACCCGTAGCGGTGCGAAGCCAGGCGATTTGTTGTGCGTTGGCGGTGAGTTGGGCAATGCCGCTGGCGCCTTGCCGTTGGTGCTCGGCCAGCGTACGGCTGAAGCGGCCATTGCCGATCCGCTGCTGGCGCATTACTGGTCGCCGCAACCGCAGCTTGGGCTGGGCATGGCGTTGCGGGGCAAGGCGACCTCGGCGCTGGACATCTCCGACGGGCTGCTCGCCGACTGTGGGCACATCGCCCTCGCATCGAAGGCCGGCATTCAGGTTGAACGGGACAGTTTGCCGTTGTCGAAGCCTTTAGTGGCCTTGCTCGGTCAGTCGGGCGCCGAAGCGGCAGCTCTCAGCGGCGGTGACGATTACGTGCTGGCCTTCACCTTGCCGTCCGTCGAGTTGCCACAACTGATGGCCGACGGCTGGCCGATCCATGTGGTCGGACGAGTCATCGCAGGGCAGGGCGTGACTTTGCTGGATGCCGACGGACAGGACATCACCCCGCAAACCCGGGGTTATCAACATTTTCGGGAGACACCGTGACAGATCATCCCAATCAAGTCCCGGCGGAATTCGTACCGCCCTCGGTCTGGCGCAACCCTTGGCATTTCCTGGCGTTCGGCTTCGGTTCGGGCACTCTGCCCAAAGCACCGGGCACCTGGGGTTCGTTAGTTGCGCTACCCTTTATTCCGTTATGGCAGATGCTGCCCGACTGGGGGTACTGGCTGATGCTGGGCATCACCATGCTGTTCGGCTTCTGGCTGTGCGGCAAGGTGGCGGACGATTTGCGGGTACACGACCACGAAGGCATCGTCTGGGACGAAATGGTCGGGATGTGGATCACCCTGTGGCTGGTGCCGGAAGGTTGGTATTGGTTGCTGGCAGGTTTTCTGATGTTCCGTTTCTTCGATATCCTCAAGCCGTGGCCGATTCACTGGATCGACCGGCATGTGCATGGTGGCGTCGGGATCATGCTCGACGACGTACTGGCCGGGGTGTTTGCGTGGTTGGCGATGCAGGGGCTGGTATGGATTTTCGCCTGAGTGGCGGAACAGGGGACTAAGGATGGCTCGACGCTGGTTGCTGGTGATGGTGTTGGCGATGTTTGGTGCGCTTGCTCAGGCGATGGAGGCGCCGGCGATCCCGTCCGTGATTCATTTGGCCAGCGAAGACTGGGAAGACTATACCGCCGCCGACGGTCACGGCTTGGGCTGGGATGTGTTGCGCGAAGTGTTCGAGCCGGCCGGAGTCAAGCTGGATATCCGTACCGAGCCTTACGTGCGCTCAATGGGCCTGGCCCAGCGGGGCGAAGTGGATGCCTGTGTCGGCTCCTATCGTGACGAGGCCAGCGACCTGCTGTATCCCCGCTGGAGCTTCGATACCGATCACATCTATGCCCTGGGTCTGTCCAGCAACCCGGCGCCGACCCCGGAAACCCTGGGCAACTACCGACTGGCCTGGGTCCGCGGCTACGATTATCAGGACTACCTGCCCAACGTGCGTCGCTACAACGAAGTCTTGCGGCGTACCGGTATCCTGTCGATGCTGGTTCACAATCGCGCCGACTTTTACATTGATGCGCTGACTGAGGTCGACTACGTCGTCAAGCGGGCCAGGGATCCCTCGCAGTTTCGTCGTACCCATATAGCGGAACTGCCGCTGTACCTGTGCTTCGCCGATACGCCCAGGGCCCGTGCGTTGATGGCGTTGTTCGACCAGCGCATGGATGTGCTGGTGAAAAGCGGCCGGCTGAAACCGATTTTCGAGCGCTGGAAGCAGCCTTATCCGTTTGATTCGAATTGATCCCGATCATGCGGCTGCGAGGACTTACCTGGGGTGCCTCCGACCCTGTGGGAGCGGGCTTGCTCGCGAAAGCGGTGTGTCAGGCGACATCATTATTGACTGAGCCACCGTCTTCGCGAGCAAGCCCGCTCCCACAGGAGAAGGGCGGGGCGTGGTTAAGATCAAACATTTTGATCGTTATGCCCCATAATTCAGCCTAAGCGTCTGCTGGAACCTGCTGTTACAATGCCGCGTCTGCGAATCTCCAGTACCTATAGATCAGGAGCACACCGGTGCCTGTCGTTTTTGTCGCCGCTTCCAAGCTGCCAACGCCGTTTGCGCAATTCACCATGCACGGCTTTCTCGATGAGGAGAGCGGGCGCGAGCACGTCGTGCTGAGCCTGGGTGAGTTCATCGATGGAGCCCCGGTACTCGGCCGGTTGCACTCCGAATGCCTGACGGGC
The DNA here is from genome assembly GCF_902497995.1 of Pseudomonas fluorescens. Lineage (GTDB taxonomy): Bacteria > Pseudomonadota > Gammaproteobacteria > Pseudomonadales > Pseudomonadaceae > Aquipseudomonas > Aquipseudomonas fluorescens_BK. The sequence goes on from NZ_CABVII010000024.1 coordinate 31,616, forward strand.
GATGCCTTGTTCAGTCAGCGCTGCGATTGCGGCTCGCAGCTCGAAGCAGCCTTGCAGGCCATCGCCCGCGAAGGCCGGGGCGTGTTGCTTTACTTGCGTCAGGAAGGCCGTGGCATTGGCTTGCTGAACAAGATCCGCGCCTATGAGTTGCAAGATGGCGGTGCCGATACCGTCGAAGCCAACGAACGCCTGGGCTTTGCCGCCGACCAGCGCGATTACGCCATGTGCCTGCCGATGCTGCAGCACCTGGGCGTGGAATCCCTGCGTTTGATGACCAACAACCCACGCAAGGTCAAAGCCTTGACCGACATGGGTATCGTGGTCGCCGAGCGTGTACCGTTGCACACCGGCCACAATCCGCACAACAAGCTCTACCTGGCCACCAAGGCCAGCAAGCTCGACCACATGATGGGCAACGAGCACCAGGGTGAGGTAGACCGGGCGTGACCCGCGGTCAGGTGCGGCGGCGACTGTCCGTCAATTGGTGGCAATACCTGGCGCTTGCCCTGGTGCCACTGTTCGTGATCAACGGCGTGTTTGGCCAGGGCGAGGCGATCCTGCCGGAGCTGGCGATGCCATTGTTCATCGCCGGTGTGGCCTCGATGTTTGTCAGCCTGAAATTCTTTGGTGGCTACAAGCACGGGCTGATCGCCACCCAGAAAGCCCTCGACACCCCTGAAGAACCTTCCGCCTGGATTGCCCTGGCCGCCAAGCGCCGCACGGCCTTCCTGGTCGCCAGCCTGCCGGCCTGGATCGGTGCGTTGGCGGTATTCGTCGGCCTTGAAGCAGTGCCGCTGATGCTGCTGGCGCTGTCGACCCTGGTACTGTTCTACCTCTACCGTATTCCGCGTCAACTCGGTTGATGCGCAGCGTCTGGCTGGCGGTGTTGCTGCTCACCGTCAGCGGCTCGGCGACTGCGGTCGAGCGCGTGGTCAGCCTGGCGCCGTCGCTGTCCGAAATCGTCGTCGAACTGGGTTCAGCCGATCTTCTGGTGGGTGTGCTGGATGCCGGTGAGCGTCCAGCTGAACTCAAAGATATCCCTTCCGTTGGCCGCTATGGTCAGTTGGACATGGAGCGATTGCTCAGCCTGAAACCCGACTTGCTGCTGCTCTGGCCCGGCAGTGTCGGCCCGGCCCAGCGTGAGCAACTCAAGCGGCTGAACATACCGACCTACGTCGCCGAACCCCACAACTTCGAACAACTCACCGCGCAGATCGAGGCGATTGCCACGCAACTCGGCAGGCCGCAGCGTGGTGTTTCATTGGCTGGGAATTTGCGTCAGCAACTGGATTCGTTGCGTCAGCGCTATCGTCGGGATGAGCCGTTGCGGGTGTTTTACCAGGTCTGGGATCGGCCTCTGTATACCGTTGGCGGCGGGCAGATCATCAGTGATGCGCTAGAGGTGTGCGGCGCGCGCAATGTGTTCGCCGACCTGGCATTGCCGGCGCCGCAGGTCAGTATCGAAGCGGTGTTGCAGCGCAATCCCGAGGTGATTCTGGCCGGTGATCAGGCGCAGCTCGATGCGTGGAAGGTGTGGCCGCAGGTGGTGGCGGTGGTGCGGGGGCAGTTGCTGTTGTTGACGGACAAAGGCCTGGAGCGGCCGAGTGGGCAGATGATCGAGGCGACGGCCAAGCTTTGTCAGTTGATTTCGCCTGACCGCTGAGACCGAGGTGCCTGCTTCGCGAGCAAGCCCGCTCCCACATTGGATCGAGATCAGCCATACATTTTGTGGCCGACACAGAGCAAATGTGGGAGCGGGCTTGCTCGCGAAGAGGCCGGTTAACGCACCGCAAATCCTTGATCAGATCTCCGGCGTCCAGGTCACCCCGAACATCCACGCCCGACCTTCCTCGCGATACCCATACTGACTACTGTCATGGCTGTACAGCGCCCGGCTGTAACCCTTGTCCAGCAGGTTATCCACCTTCAGCTCAAGCTTGACCTCGCGATTCAGCGCCCAGCTGCTGCGTAACCCCAGCAAGGCATACCCACCCAACGGCTGCTGATTGTTCTCGTCGTCATAGCTGCTGCTCACCGCTTGCCAGCTGGCGCCGAAGCCCAGGCGGTCGAACTGCCGATCCAGATCCAGGCTCAAGGTCCGTCGCGCACGACGGGCCAATGTGTGACCGCTGTCGCGATCCCTTGGGTCGATGATTGCGATGCCGAGGTTGCTCTGCCAACCGAACAGCTCCTGCTTCAATGCTGCTTCAAACCCATTGATCCGCGCCGAGGCAACGTTCTGGGGGCGTGAGTTGCTGCCGAAAATAATCGCGTCTTCCAGATCCGTGCGATACAGCGAAGCTTCCAGCCGGCTGCTTTCAGTCAGTTGACTGCGCCATTGCAGCTCATAGCTTTTCGAGGTCTCGGGCTTGAGATCCGGGTTGCTGAAGTCCGGGTAGTACAGGTCATTGAAGGTCGGCGCGCGAAAGCCTTCGCTGTAGGTCAGCAGCACATCGTTGTCCGGGTTCAGCGGCAGAGTGAAGGTGCCGCTCCAGCTGTTCTGGCCGCCGAACTGCTGGTTCTGGTCGCGACGCAGTCCCAGTTCCGTAGAGAAGCTGTCCGCCTGATACCGATGTTGAATAAACGCCGCGCGGTTCCAGCGGCTGTCTTCGTCAAAGGGTGTGCTGCTATTGATGCGGTCTTCGTACCAGTCGCCGCCGAGGATCAGGCTGTTGCGCTCGTCGAGGGTCAAATCGTTCTGCCAGTTCACCGAGTCGCGATAGGTGTTGAACACGCTGCGCTCCTCGCTGAGCGTGTCGAGGGTCTTCTCGCGGTTTTCGCTGTGACCGACTTCGACGCGGGTTTTCCACACATCGTTGATCTTCGCGTCAAGGTAACTGCTGACGCCACTGACCGTGAATTCGTTGTAGGGTTGCTCCTGGACCGATTCGAAAGTGGTCATGTCGAAGCGGCCGAACGGATTGTCGAACGCGCTTTTGCCGCGGTTATCGAGCAGATTGGCGCCGATTTCGATGTCATCGTCGAGGGCGTGACTCAGGCTCAAGCTGACCGATTTGTTGCGGTACTCATCGTGATCGCCATCGCTCGGATAAGACGCATGGGTGCGATTGATCCCGGCCGTTTCATCGAGACTGGCGCCGAGGTTGAAGCGGGTCTGCTCATCGCCTCCGGATAGCCCAAGGCTGCGTTCCCAGGTCTGGTTGCTGCCAAAGCCCACGTGCAGGCGCGGATGCAGACCTTGTTCGCCGCCACGACGGGTAAATATCTGAATGACCCCACCAATCGCGTCGCTGCCGTAAATCACCGAGCGCGAGCCTCGCAACACTTCCACGCGCTCGACTTGCTCGATATTGATGTGTTGCAGGTTGCTGTCGCCGGAGGTGGAGTTGCCGATGCGTTGACCGTCCACCAGCACCAGGCTCTGCGCCGACTTGGTGCCGCGTATGTACACCCCCGGCAGGCTGCCGCGCCCGCCGGTTTGCCCGATCTGCACCCCCGGTACCCGACGCAGCAGATCCGTGACGCTGCCCGGTTGCAGGCGATCGATGTCTTCGCGGGTGAACACGGTGTTGGCGGCGCTGCTGTCGTTGCGGGCTTCGACCTGGCGGTTGGCGCTGATCAGCACGTCCGGCAGCTTCAGGGCTTGATCGCGTTCGAAGGTGTCGGCCAGCAGCTGGCCGGCCGGCAGAAGAGTCAGCGTCAGGGCGAGGCGGGAGAGTTTCATGGGCAGTCCGTTGGCACTTTAAAGCGACATTTCGTTGATTGCACAAAACCCTGTGGGAGCGGGCTTGCTCGCGAATGCGGTGGGTCAGTCACATTGTTGCCGACTGATCCACCGCATTCGCGAGCAAGCCCGCTCCCACAGGGTTTTGCGTATGTCTGATATTTAGATATTCAGCAATTGCAGTCGCTGACGAATCGATGCTTCGATTCCGGCCTCATCCAGCCCACACTCCGCCAGCATCTGCGCAGGCTTGGCGTGTTCGACATAACTATCCGGCAACCCCAGATGCAGCACCGACTTGAGGATGTTTTCCCGGGCAAGGAACTCGCTGACCGCGGCACCGGCACCGCCCATGATCGCGTTCTCTTCGACAGTCACCAACAGCTCGTGGCTGCCGGCGATCTCGCGAACCAGTGCCTCATCCAACGGCTTGACGAAGCGCATGTCGACCACGGTCGCATCCAGCGTCTGGGCAACTTTCAACGCCTCGGCCAGTTGCACGCCGAACACCAGCAGGGCGACCTTGCTGCCCTGGCGGCGAATCACGCCCTTGCCGATTTCGATCGGTTCGAGGTCTTTCTCGATCGTCGCGTTCGGGCCGGAGCCGCGCGGATAACGCACCGCCGCCGGGCCGTCGAACAGGTGGCCGGTGGTGAGCATTTTACGCAGTTCGTTTTCGTCGCTCGGGGTCATCACCAACATGCCGGGGATGCAGCGCAGGAACGACAGGTCGAAGCTGCCCGCGTGCGTCGGGCCGTCTTCGCCCACCAGGCCTGCGCGGTCGATGGCGAACAGCACGTCGAGGTTTTGCACCGCCACGTCATGCACCAGCTGGTCGTAGCCCCGTTGCAGGAACGTCGAGTAGATCGCCACCACCGGTTTCGCGCCTTCGCACGCCATGCCGGCGGCGAAAGTCACGGCGTGTTGCTCGGCAATCGCCACGTCGAAGTAGCGCTGCGGGAAACGCTCGCTGAATGCCACCAGGTCGGAGCCTTCTTTCATCGCCGGGGTGATGCCCACCAGTCGTGAGTCGGCAGCGGCCATGTCGCACAGCCATTCGCCGAACACGCCGGAATACTTCGGCCCGCTGGCTTTCTTCGGCGCAGCGGCCGGCGCGTCCACGGGTTCGAGTTTGGTGATGGCGTGGTAGCCGATCGGGTCGACTTCCGCCGGGGCGAAACCTTTGCCTTTCTTGGTGACCACGTGCAGGAATTGCGGGCCTTTCAGGTCGCGCATGTTGCGCAGGGTGGCGATCAGGGTCGGCAGGTCGTGGCCATCGATCGGGCCGATGTAGTTCCAGCCCAGCTCTTCGAACAGCGTGCCGGGAACCAGCATGCCTTTGGCGTATTCTTCGGTGCGTCGGGCGATTTCCCAGGCGCCGGGCAGGCGCGACAGGACCTTTTTGCTGCCTTCGCGCATGCTCGCGTAAGTGCGGCTGGAAAGAATCTTCGCCAGGTAGTTCGACAGCCCGCCAACGTTGCGCGAGATCGACATGTCGTTGTCGTTGAGGATCACCAGCATGTTGGCGTTCACTTCCGGCGCGTGGTTCAGCGCCTCGAACGCCATGCCGGCGGTCAATGCACCGTCGCCGATCACGGCAATCGCCTTGCGATCACTGTTCTGCAGGCGGGCGGCAATGGCCATGCCCAGCGCTGCGCTGATCGAAGTGCTGGAGTGACCGACGCCAAAGGTGTCGTATTCGCTCTCGGAACGACGCGGGAAAGCGGCGACGCCGTCCTTCTGGCGCAGGGTGCCCATGCGCTCGCGACGGCCCGTGAGGATTTTGTGCGGATAGGCCTGATGACCCACGTCCCACACCAGACGGTCATCCGGGGTGTCGAACACGTAATGCAACGCGATGGTCAGCTCGATGACGCCCAGGCCGGCACCGAAATGCCCGCCGGTCTGACCGACCGTATAGAGCAATTCCAGGCGCAACTCATCGGCCAGGGTTTCCAGCTCGGCTTCGCCTAACCGGCGCAGGCCGTCCGGCGTGTTGGCACGGTCGAGCAGGGGCGTGGTCGGGCGCTTGCGGGGAATCTCATGAAACGTCGTGGGCATCAGGCGAATCGTTATAGGTATAAAAGAGGCGGCAGTTTACCTGATGCATCGCCCCCTGCCCACGCGTTGGTTTTAACTTGGCGGATACGCCGTCAGTTGCGCCGGTCGACGATATAGCGGGCCAGGTCGCGTAACGGCTCGGCTGCCGCGTCAAACGGTCGCAGGGCATGCAGGGCCTGATCGCGCAATTCCAGGGCGTAGGCCTTGGCTGCGTCGAGGCCTAGCAATGCCGGATAGGTCGGCTTGTCCCGCGCGATGTCGGCACCTTGGCGTTTGCCGAGGGTTTGGGTATCGCTTTCGACGTCGAGAATGTCGTCCTGCACCTGAAACGCCAGGCCGATGGCCTGTGCATAAGCCTGCAACGACTTCAACTGATCTTTCTGGGCACGACCGCTGGCCAGGGCGCCGAGTTGGACGCTAGCCTCGATCAGCGCACCGGTCTTGTGCCGATGCATGTACTCAAGGGCTTTTTGATCGAGTTTCAAACCGACCGAACCGAGGTCGATGGCTTGGCCGCCGACCATGCCGGCCGGGCCTGCCGCCAGCGCCAGGGCGCTGACCATTTGCAGGCGGGTTTCGGCACCCGCAGTGTTCAGGCGCGGATCGAGCAGGGCGCTGAAGGCCAGGCTCTGCAACCCGTCGCCAGCCAGGATCGCGCAGGCTTCGTCGAATTTCCTGTGCGTAGTCGGCTGGCCACGACGCAGGTCGTCGTCGTCCATGGCCGGCAAATCGTCGTGCACCAGGGAATAGGCGTGGATCAGCTCCACGGCACACGCCGCGCCGTTGGCGTGTTCAGCCTTGCCGCCCAGCGCTTCGCAGGCGGCGTAGGCCAGCAACGGCCGCACCCGTTTGCCGCCGTTCATCACGCTGTAGCGCATGGCTTCGTAAAGGCGTGCAAGCTCGGGGCCTGGCGCGATGAACAGGCTTTCCAGTGCCGCGTTGACACGGGCCTGGCTGGTTGCCGAATACGTTGCAATCATTCTGGCAAATCCGCGTCGAAGGGTTCCTCGGCCAACTCGCCATCACGTTCGAGCAGCACTTGAACCTTTTGTTCGGCCTGGGCCAGCGCCGCCTGGCAATCGCGGGTCAGGCCGATGCCTTGCTCGAAAGCCGTCAGCGAGTCTTCCAGGGACAATTCGCCATTCTCCAGACGCTCGACCAGCGTTTGCAGTTCAGCGAGCGATTGTTCGAAATCCAGTGCAGCTTTTTTGCGGGCCATGGCGGCTAATTCCGGTTGACGTTAAACCGGCGCGACACTAGCAGACATGGGGGGTATGGGCAAATGAGCGGGGTATTGGGAGTTGCAGTTTGCGGCGTCTCCAAGAGTGATCTGGGTTATTCGGCTCATTTTGTGAGCCGAATAAGCTCGCTATTCGGCTCACGCCCGGCAAATCCCATGATTCCTACAGCAAATAGAGATCTGTCTGATTGTTAAAAAACCGCTGAATGGCTAATCTTCGGGTCTTCTACAACCCCACAGTCACGGGGCTTTCAGACGAAACGCAGGGTTTTGATCTGTAACGCGCCGAGGATCAGGCGCAAGGTTTCGTCAGGCATGGCAGGAGGCGTCACATGCGTTCATGGCTGCTGTTGCTGATGGGGCTGGTCTGCGCCACCGCTGCCAAGGCCGAACCCACGGCCGAACTGTCGGAACCGGTAGGCGGCTGGCGCTACAACGGCCTGCTGGACCGCAGTGAATATCCTCAGGTCGCCTATCCCACGCCGCCCATCGACCGCGGCGTGCAGCGCAATCGCACGATGATCGAAGGCCAGCTCAAGGCCATCGGCACCCAGCGCGGGCCCCATACCCTGGCGGTCAACGGCAATCCCCTCAATCTGTACACCGACGACCAAGGACGTTTCGCCCGGCCGTATGCCTTTGGCGCCGGCTCCAACAGCGTCGAAGTGCGCAGTGCCGAAGGCCAGTCGCTCAAGCGCGTTCAATTCTATGAAGCCAACAACCTGCGCACGCCGGCGCGGATTCGCCTGGTGCTGGGTTGGGATGATCCGAAGGCCGAGCTTGACCTGCACATCATTACCCCGGACGGCCAGCATGCGTTCTGGGCGCGCCCGGCGATGAACAACGGCGGTGGCCTGGACCCGGATGGCGTCGATGGCCCCGGTCCGGAAATGTTCACCATGACCGCGCCGATGCAGGGCACCTATCTGGTTTATGTGAACTATTGGGGCAACTTCGGCAGCGGCGGCTATAACTTCGATGAGCGCGGTAACCAGAACGAGGTGATTACCTCGCAAATCAACCTGGTTATTAACGAAAACACCGTCGACGAGAAACGCGAGACCTTCATCGTGCCCCTGCGCGCGATCGGTGACCTGCTGCTGGTCAAGACTTTCAACTATTGAACATCTCGCACCACGGATGAATTGTGCTTTGTAAACATGAGCGTGAACATGAGCGATAACACTGTGACGCCGGCCAAACCTTCCCGGCGCTGGCCGGTGCTGCTGGTCGGGCTGTTCCTGGTGGCGGACGTAGCGGCCGGATTGGGCTGGTTCATGCACAACCCCAAGGCGCCGCCGGTACAATTAGCCAGCGACAAGTTGGGCATGAGCCGGCCGGACGGTTTGCTCGAAACCCACTCCTTGAGCCAGTTGCCCAAGGATTTGCTGGCAGTGCCGTTTCTCAAGGAAACTCTCACCGAAGATTTCGTCTTCTATTACCAAACCCATGCCGATCGCCTTGGCTTGATCGGCAGTTTGCGGCGGATCATTTACGAGCATGACCTGAAACTGCAGGACAGCCTGATCGAGGAGCTGTTCGATCAACCAGCGGACGTGGCGTTGTGGCGCGGGGCGGATGGCCGACTCAGGGACTTCCTGTTGGTGATGGATCGCGGTGGCCTGGCCAAGGTGCTGGAACCGCTGGCCAAAGTGGCGCTGGATGATACGCAGCTGACCAGGCTCGGCGAGGTGAACGTCGGCGCCGACGAGGTGGCGCTTTATCAGCTCAACTACAACGCCAGCCGGGCCCTGGTGTTCGCCTCCCATGGCGACAAACTGGTGGTGCTGTCGAATCCGTCCAGACTCTACGATCCGGGCAGCGGCACGCCAGAAAAACCGGGCAGCGTCTCGACCCAGGCCATCGCCGCATTGCTCAACGGCGACAAACTGTTCCCCGAAGCTTTTGGCCTGCAACCGCGAGCGCCTGAGGTTAAGCAGCGTCTGTCGGTCAATTCCAGCGTCCTGGCCATGGGGTATCAGCGCTTCATCCCCAACTTCGCCGGCCTGCGTTTCGACATGGACGACAAGGGCTGGCACAGCTTTCTCGCCATGGATGAACTGGAAAACCAGGCGGATTTCGATTTCAAGCCGATCTGGCAAGCCATGCCCATGGGTGCCAGCGCTTGCGTGGCCTTGCCCCTGGCCGCCGAACAGCAGCAACCGCTGCTGGTAAAACTCGGCGCTGACGATGCGGTTGCACAGGCCCTGACCGAGCACATGGCGGTTGCCGCCGGCCTGTGCTGGTATGCCGATTCGCGGCTGTACACGCCATTGTTGGTGGCCAGCCTGAACGACGATGACAGCGCAAAGCTCGACGGCGATCTGGGCAATCTGTTCGGCTCGATGGTCGGTGCTTACGAAGGCAAGGTCGAAGGGCACGCCTTCCCGGTGGTCGAGAAACAGCAGGGTGAAACCCATCAGTGGCAACGCCAGGTCAGCTCCAACTTCGGCCCGTATAAGGCCAGGGATGCCGAGCAACCGGACGCGATCACCGGCAAGGCATTCATGCGCGTGAGCCTGGCACGCCACGGTTCGACGCTGCTGTTTTCCCTCGACGACAAACTGGTCGACAAGGCCCTCGGCACTCTCGACAAACGCTTCCCGCCGATGGCCGACGTCGTGCCCAAAGACCTGCTGATGCCGGTCTACTTCGGTCCGGATTCCATGGCGCAGCTGATGCAACAGGAAACCCTCGACAGCCTGCCGCAGGACATGGAACCGGTGTTCTACAACGCCGCGCAAACCTACCTGATCCCGAAGCTGCGCAAGCTCGGCGGCTATGGCAAATATGCCCTGATTCTGCCTGAAGGCAGCGAGCCCGACGGCCATTGGCAGTGGCTGCCGCTGGAATGGAAAGCCCTGTGATCGCACTCATCCGAAGCCTCGGCCTGCTGGCGATGCTGCTGGGCAGTCGCGTCTTTGCCGGCGAAGCTGCAGCGCTCGACCCACAGCAATCCCAGGTATTCCGCGCCTGGTTCGTGCGTATCGCCCAGGAACAACTGACCCAGGGCCCGAGCCCGCGCTGGTACCAGCAGGACTGCGCCGGCCTGGTGCGGTTCGCCGCCAATGAAGCGTTGAAAGTGCATGACGATAAATGGCTACGCAGCAATGGCCTGTCCAACCGCTACCTGCCACCGGAACTGCAACTGAGCGATGCGCAACGAAGCCTGGCCCGGCAATGGCGGCAGGGCGGCGGCAAGGTCGGGCCGTACGTCAACGCGATCAAGCTGATCCAGTTCAACAGCCATTTGGTCGGCCGCGATATAGCGCAGGCCCGGCCCGGGGACCTGATGTTTTTCGATCAGGGCGACGACCAGCACCTGATGATCTGGATGGGCCGCTACATCGCCTATCACACCGGCACCACTACCCCGACCGACAACGGCATGCGTTCCGCGAGCCTGCAGCAACTCATGACATGGAAGGACACACGATGGATACCCGACGCAGCCAACCCCAACTTCATCGGCGTCTATCGACTGAACTTTCTCTCCCAATGATCGGTGCCCGCATGCTGCGTTTTTTGCCTCTGCTGTTGGTATTGGTGCTGCCTTTTTCGGCGGTGTATGCCGAAGACACCGTCGAGCCGAGCGGCTATTCGCCGCTGGCCGGCGAAAGCTTTTTCCTGCTGGCTGACAGCAGCTTCGCCAGTGACGAACAGGCGATGGTGCGTCTAGAAGCGCCGGGCCGTGACTATCGCCGGTTTCGCATGGAGCCTTACGGCGGCGCCGATATTCGCGTGTATCGCATCGACAAGCCGCTGGATTTCCTCAAGCGCCAGAAGAACCTGCATCGGGTGGTCAGCGATGGCCAGTTCAAGGGCGAAGGCCTGTCGAACACCCTCGCGTACCTGTGGGACAACTGGTACCGCAAATCACGTCGGGTGATGCAGCGGGCGTTTTCCTACGAGTCGCGTAAACAAGTCACCGAAGAAGTGCCGGAATTGAAGATGGGGACGGCCATCGCCGCGCCAACGCCCTACGACGCGCAGCCGCAATTTGCGCTGATTCCGGGTCTGCCGGTGATCAGCCAATTCCGTTATCCGCTGTGGCAAGCCCAACCGATCCAGCCGCCTGCAGGGGTGAACCTGGCCGGTTCTTCCAGCGAATTCGTCAGTGTTGCACCGGGCAACGTGTACATCCCGTTGGGCAAGCTGAAACCGGGTCTGTATCTGGTGGAAGCACTGATCGGCAAATACCGCGCGACCACCATGGTCTTCGTTTCCAACACCGTGGCGGTGAGCAAGATTGCCGGTGATGAACTGGTGGTCTGGGCCGCGCGTAAACACCAAGGCAGTTCGGTGTCTAAGGTCAATGTGCTGTGGACCGATGGCCTCGGCGTGATGAGCAGTGGCGCCACCGATGCCGATGGTTTGCTGCGCCTGAAACACGTCAGCCCGGAGCGTTCGTTTGTGATCGGCGAGGACGAAGAGGGCGGGGTGTTCGTCTCCGAAAACTTCTATTACGACAGCGAAATCTACGACACCAAACTTTATGCCTTTACCGACCGGCCGCTGTATCGGCCGGGGGATTGGGTATCGCTGAAAATCGTCGGTCGCGAGTTCAGGAATGCTCGCGACTCGGTGCAACCGACCGCCGCCGACGTCAACGTCACCGTGCTCGATGCCACCGGCACCGCACTGCAATCCCTGGCGCTGAAACTCGATTCCAGGTCTGGGACCCAGGGTCGCTTCCAGTTGCCAGACAACGCCGTGGCGGGCGGTTATGAATTGCGGTTCAGCTACAAGGATCAGGCCTACAGCAGCGCCTTTCGCGTCGCCGAGTACATCAAGCCGCACTTTGAAATCGCGCTGAACCAGGCCAAGCAGGATTACCGCACTGGCGAACCCGTGAAGGGCAGTCTTGTGCTGCTATACCCGGACGGCAAGCCGGTGGCCAACGCCAGGTTGAGCCTGAACCTGCGCGCCCAGCAACTGTCGATGGTCGACAATGAACTGCAATACCTCGGGCAGTTCCCGGTGGAGCTGACCAGTACTGAACTGACCACCGATGCCAAGGGCAGCGCTACCCTTGAACTGCCGGCTGCCGAGAAGCCGAGTCGCTACATGCTGACTGTATTCGCCAGCGATGGCGCGGCGTACCGGGTCAAGACCACCAAGGAAATCCTCATCGACCGCGGCGCCGCGAGTTTCAGTCTGCGCGCACCCCAGCGTTTCAGCGCGGTGGGCGACAAGGTTGCGTTCAGTTATCTGCATGAAGGTGGCAGCGAGCAAAGCAAGACAGTCACGCCGAGCAGTTATGAGTGGGTGCGTCTGGAAGACCAGAGCACTGGCGAAGGCCAGCTGGCCGCCACCGATAAAGGCTTCACTTTGGCGTTTGAGCGTCCGGGCACTTACAACCTGGCGCTGAAGGATGACCAAGGCCGTATCGTGGGTGCGAACGGGCATTCAGTCACCGGCGATGGCGTCAAAGCCGTACCGGGAACCGTGGAAATCGTCCTCGATAAACCGGAGTACAACGCGGGCGATGAAGCGCTCGCGCTGATCACTTTCCCTGAACCCGTCAGCGATGCACTGCTGTCGTTGGAGCGGGACAAAGTCGAGGCGACTGCGCTGCTGTCCAAGGGCGACGACTGGCTGAAAATGGAAAAACTCAGTGACACCCAATACCGCGCGCGCATCCCGGTCAAAGATACCTTTGCGCCGAACCTGACGTTTTCGGTTCTGTACACGAAGGGAGGTCAGTACAGTTTCCAGAACGCCGGCATCAAGGTCGTTGCGCCGCAAATCGACGTAGCGATCACCACCGACAAAGAGTCGTATCAACCTGGCGACACAGTGTCGGTCGACCTCACCACCCAGTTCGCCGGCAAACCGATTCCAGCGCACCTGACGGTCAGCGTGGTCGACGAAATGGTCTACGCGCTGCAACCGGAAGTCGCGCCGGGCATCGACCAGTTCTTCTATCATCCGCGCCGCAACAACGTGCGCACCAGCGCCAGTCTGTCGTTCATCAGCTACGACGTGGCACTGCCGGGCAGCCCGGGTGCGCCGGGCACAGCCAACCGCAGCGAGCGCGGGGTGAAAGTGCTGGAGCGGCCGCGTCGCGAAGACGTCGACACCGCCGCCTGGCAGCCGGAATTGGTGACCGATGCCAATGGCAAAACCCGTTTCACCTTCAAGATGCCGGACTCCCTGACCCGCTGGCGCATCACCGCCCGGGCCATCGCCGATGACGGCCAGGTCGGGCAGAAAAAACAATTCGTGCGCTCGGAAAAGCCGCTGTACCTGAAGTGGAGCGGGCCGACCCGGTTCCGCCGCGGCGACACCCCGGATCTCGGTGTATTCGCTTTCAGTCAGGCCGCGAAACCGGTGGCGGCGGAGCTGGTGATTCATTACGGCGGCACCGAACGGCGTGTCCCGGTGACGTTGAATAACGGCATCAATTACCTCCCACTGCCAGCGTTCGAATTGGCCGACGGCGAGTGGACCGCCGAGCTGGTGCAAGACGGCAAAACCGCCGATGCCTTGGCCGTGCACCTGACCACGACCGGCGAAAGTTGGCAGGTCACTCAACGCCAAAGCCTGGACGTGGCCAGCGGTGATACGCCGCTGACCTTGCCCGCGGATGCGACGGATATTCGCTTGCGCCTGGATGACAGTGCGCAAGCGCTGTTCCGTTCGGCACTCGACGATCTACTGAGTTATCCATACGGCGGCGTTGAACAGACCGCCAGCCGTTTGCTGCCATTGAGCATTGCCTATCCGACTTTATCGTCGAACCCCCGGATCCGTGATCGCTTGCGCCTGATCATGCAGAACAGCCGCCTGCGTCTGGTGCAAATGGCCGGGCCGTCGGCGAGCTTCACCTGGTGGGGGATGGATGGCGAGCCGGATGCGTTTCTCACCGCTTACGCCTATTACGCCGACTGGCACGCCAGCAAGGCGCTGGAACTGAGCCTGCCGCCGGAACATTGGCAGCGGGTATTGGAGGTCTATGCGAAACAGGCGAAGAACACGCCGCTGTTGCAGCGGGCGCTGATTGTGTCCTTCGCCAAACAGATGCAACTGCCGGTGAGCACCTTGCTCAGCGGATTGATGGATGACCTGGCGAACGCCGGCGAGGGCAATGCCGCGAACCTGATGGACGATGGCGAGGACAGCATCGTCATGAGCGCTCCGGATTCGGCGCTTGGGTTGGCCAGTGCTCGCGTGTTGACCGCGTCTTTGGCGCGCCAGGCGAAGGTCGATGTGCCGGAGGCTTTCACTCGGCAACTGGCGGATGCGCAACAGCGTCTGGACGTCAGTTCCCAGCCGTTTGCTGAAGCCTTGAATCTATCGCTGCAAGCCTTCGATCAGGCGCACGCTCAAGCACTGTTGCAGCGTTTGCTGCCACAACAATCGACGCTGGAGCGTGCCTTGGCGCTGACCTGGCTGCAACGCAGCATCGAGCAGGCATCGGCCGCCGTCGCACTGACGCCGGGTGAAGGCTGGAAGCAAGAGCGGGGCGCCACGGGTGAGGCTTATTGGGCGTGGCAGGGGACTTCGCCAGTGCCTGGGGTGTTGTCGCTTACTGGAGCGCAGGAGCGCCCGCTGCGAGCAGCTTTGAGCTTCCAGACCCGGCAAGCGCCGGTTGATCCGATGGCTGTGACCGTCACCCGTCGACTGTCGCGCCTGGTATCGGGTGACGAAGCCTTTACCTTCAAACTGGAAGCGGTGGGCAACAAGCCATTGTCCAGTGACAGCCTGTACCTCGATGAAGTGATCATCACCAGCAAAGCCGCGAAACCGCTGCGCTACGGCATGCTCGAAGTGCCGCTGCCACCGGGCGCGGACGTCGAGCGCACCACTTGGGGCATCAAGCTTGTCGGCAAGACTGGCAGCGAACCGAGTGCGCTGGAAAAAGCGCGTTTCGAGCCGGGGCAAATGGCTTACGCGATTCCGGTTGATGCGTTGAGCGGTGAACTGCGCCTGCGTCACTTGGTGCGCTTCTCGCAGAAAGGCCAGTTCAATCTGCCGCCGGTGCGTTTCACTCAGGTGTATGCGCCACAGCATCAGGCTCAGGAACAGAAACCGGCCCTTGGCCAGGCCACGGTGCACTGAGATGATCCGGCCTCGGGTCTGGTTACTGCTGTGCTTGATCCCTGCGCTGGCAACTGCGCAGGACGAGCCGCTGCGCCTGGGCTTCAAGGGTGAACTGCTTTCCTTGAACCGGACTCGGGTGATCTCCCGTGAGCCATTGCCGTCCGGGTTGGAAACCCCGCTGGGCAGTGTGTGGAAGCTGTTCGTTTACGGCTGGCTGGTGGATACCGGCGCGCGTGAACCGGCTTATGAATGTCGCGGGCAGTCGAAAGAGGAAGTGTATTGCTGCACGTCGGGCGGCAAGATTGAGCGCGATCAGGCGCTGGTGAAATCCTGCGGGTTGTATTTTGAACCTGGGCGATTGGGCATCACAGGCGTTGAGTGGCGCCAGTATTGGCAGGCGCGCCAGGCACCGCAATGGTTGCTGGACTTGCCGGCGTTGCAGCCTGCCACTCGGGTTTCAGTGAATGAATTGTTGCAGGCGCTGAGCATGATGCCGGCGCAGGAACAGGCGCGGCGGGTATTGCTCGATGTGGTTTTGACCGCCGCCGATGGCAATGTCGTGGGTGAGCTCGGCGGCCGGTTGCGGGTGAAAACCTGGAGTTGGCTGGACGATCAGGATCCTGCGTCGCGCCAGGGTGGTTTTGCCGGGTGGTTGGCGGATGGAACGCCGGTCTGGGCCGGTGGCCGAGGAACCAGTCAGAGGGTGCTGCGTAATTACAGCGAGGCACTGTCTTCGGTGTTGCCCGTCGCGTGGCCAGCAGACGCGGGGCGTTGCGTCGAGGTCAGCCTGTTTTCGCGCTATCCGATCGGACGCGTTCTCGCGGGGGATCGGGTGGTTGAGTCCGGGCCTATGCAGGGCGACTACCGGGTCGAATTCGCCAACGGTAACCACCTCGATATCCACAGCGACGGCGAACTCTTTTTGCTCAAGGACAAGTTGGTCGCCCGCCTGGACCGCGAAGAATACGTCGCCCGCGTCCTGCAGCGCGAAGCCAAAGCCGAACCCGCCGAAGCTGCCAAGGCCCTGGCCGTCGCCATCCGCACCTACCTCCTGCAAAACGCCACCCGCCATGGCGACTGCCTGAGCATAGACGACAGCAGCAGTCGCCAGCGCGTCGCCCCACGCCCGGCCACCGCCGAGTCACGCAATATCGCCGCCTGGACCAGCGACCTGGTCCTCGCCGGCAGCATCGTCACCTACCACTCCGACCAGCCCGGCCCGGACCAACTCTCCTGGCAACAAGCCGTGGAACAAGCCAACGCCGGCCAACGCTACGACGCCATCCTGCTGCACGCCTACCCGCGCGCCAGTCTCAGTCGCTGGGACAATCCCGTTGCCTCCTGCGAGGCATTGCCGGCCGCTCAGGACTGGCTACAAAAACAGCGCCGCAGCTGGCGCCAACGCCTCGAAAGCGAAACCGGCTACAACGAAGCCAGCACCTTCGCCGTCTGTCGCCTCACCTTCGGCCGGCCCCATGTCGACCGCGAACGCCAGCGCATTTACGTGCGCGGTGTACTGTCGTTGCAAGACCGTCTCGACCTGACCCACGAGTACCTGCACCTGGCCTTCGAAGCGCACCCCAACGGCCAGGATGAAACCTACATCGAAGGGCTCGCCCGCCACCTCTTGCTGGAATAGACCATGAAACTCCGATATCCACAGGGCTTGCTGTTCCTTTACGCCTGTTGCGTATTGCCGATGACGATAGCCGCCGACGCCGCGGTCAAACTCGACACGCCGATGGGTGGCTGGCGTACCGGTGCACCTGAAGGTGAAGGCGAAAATTTTCGCCAGGTCGTCAACTACCCCGCGTCCTCGGTGAACACCCCGGTCGGGCAGGCCAACACCGCCCGCATCACCGGCCAGATCAAAGCCACGCCCAAATCCGATGAACCCGGCCGGTTGATCGTCAATGGCGTCAGCATGCCGCTGAAGATCGACCCCGCTGGCCGGTTTGATCGACCGTTCTCATTTCCCAACGGCAGCAACAGCGTTGAAGTGCGCAGCCCTGACGGCCAGCAACGCCATCGCACGCAGTTCCTCAACACCAGCGGCGGTGCCACTGCGGCCAAATTGCGGGTGCTACTGGCATGGGACAGCGATGGCACGGATCTGGATCTGCACCTGATAACCCCGGATGGCGCGCACATCTGGTACGGCGATCGCGTCGTCCCCAATGGTGCGGCGCTGGATGTCGACGTGACGACAGGCTACGGCCCGGAAATCTTCGCCATGCCGGCGCCGATCAAGGGGCAATATTTGGTGTACGTGAATTACTTCGGGGGCGGGTATCGCAGTGATGTGGAAGGACAGGAAGACGCGGTTCAGCCACTGACGACGGCGCAGGTGACGGTGATTACGGAGGAAGGGACGCCGAACGAGAAGATGGAGACGTTCCTGGTGCCAATGCGGGCGGTGGGGGAGTTGACGTTGGTTAAGGGGTTTAGTTATCCGTGAGGCTCAGATACAGCGAACGCAGCTTTGCATTACATAGACTCACCCGATCGAGCCACTTGCCACTCCATTACAGGGGTTTATAGATCTGTTCGGTCAGTCATCCTCCATGGAGTCGTCATCACTTGCCAGCTCGCGCTCGATCTGTTCAATGCTGGGCAGGCTGGTTTGCAGCTCTGCCGGCAGGGATTCCACCAATTGGTATTCGGCCACGCCAATGGGGCGGGCGTTATCACGCAGGGCATATTCGGCCACTACCTTGTTCTTGCTCTTACACAGAAGAAGGCCGATGGTCGGGCCGTCCTGCGGATGCTTGAGCTGGGCATCTACTGCGGTGAGGTAAAAGCTCAGTTGACCCAAATGCTCTGGCTTGAACTTGCCAGACTTGAGTTCGATTGCCACATAGCAGCGTAGTTTCAGGTGATAAAACAGCAGGTCGATGAAGAGCTCGTCGCCGCCTACATCCAGCAGCACTTGCTGGCCGACGAAGGCAAAGCCTGCACCTAGTTCCAGTAAGAACTCGGTGACATGCTTGACCAGAGCGTTTTCGATCTCGCGCTCCTGGGCATCAAGAGTCAAACCGAGGAAGTCGAAACGGTACGGGTCTTTCAGTGATTCGCGAGCCAGATCGGACTGCGGTTTGGGCAAGTGACTATCGAAGTTACTGACTGCATTGCCGCTTCGCTCCAGCAGACGGGTCTCGATCTGCATTACTAAAATGTTGCGCGACCAGTTGTGCTCGATGGCCTGGGCGGCGTACCAGCAGCGGGTTTGCGGGCTGGGCAATTTGTCCAGCAGCGCTAACTGGTGATACCAAGGCAATTGTGCAAGCACCTCTTGCACAAATTTTGCGTCCGGCCACGCTTCGGCAAACGCGCGCATGTATTTGAGGTTGCGTGGGGAAAACCCTTTCATATCAGGAAAGGCTGCGCGCAAATCCTGAGCCAGGCGGTCGATTACCTTGGTACCCCAACCCTGTTGTGCCTGCCGAGACAAAATATACTGACCGATCTGCCAGTAGAGCAGCACTAGTTCGCGGTTCACCGCCAGAGTGGCGCGCTGCTGGGCATTATGGATGCGGCCTTTGAGGTCGGCCAGCCAATCTCCATAGCCTTCGGGCGGCATGGTCATGCTAGCAGGGGTATCGCTCATGCTTTTTTCCCTTGTGGCTTTTTCGGCGCGGACTCGTTTGCCGTCATCTCGGAGTAGAGGTCAATAGAAGGCGAGGCCATAAAAAAGCGCCGAGCGAATGGGAGCACTCTGCACCGATCCAAACGGTGGGCTGCTAAATCCAATTCTGATTTGGCAGTGACGGTCGAAGATTAGTCAGCGCATTTATCAGGCGCAAGCAGGTTGGACTTTCAAGGAAATTTCCTTCAAAAGAAATAGAAGCTTCTTACTTTAAAGCCTATCGAATCGCTCATCGGCGGCGACCGCCATCGCATAGCTTTCAATTTGTGCTTTTACCTCAAGGTCGATTTTCTGTGATGGACGCTTCAGCTCTACGACAGGGGAGTTGACGTTGGTTAAGGGGTTTAGTTATCCGTGAGGGGGTCTCAGCAGGGTTGCTGATTGACGCTCACAAGCTACAAATTTCGATTTCATGGATAATTTTGTAGCTTTCAAGCCACAAAGTTGACTGTTGATGAAAATCACAATCGATGTTGCGATTTTTGTGTCTTAGGGGCTACAGTAATCGAAAAATTGACGATTATTGATGCTCAGGGGCTACAAATGACGACTCTGTTTGATGTTGCCGATATGTTGAAGCAGGCCCGAGGTAAAGCCCGCTTGAGTCAGGAAGCCTTGGCTAAACGTGCTGGCGTATCCCGTTCGACCGTGGCGCGCATGGAAACCATGTCTAAAGGCGATATGAGCGTCTCGGCATTCGTTCGCCTGTTGGAAGCGGCCGGGTATGACTTGAAGCTGGTGAAGGCCGGACATGAGCGTACCGTTGAAGACATCCTGGCCGAGCAGCGCTCCGGAGTTTCTGAATAATGATTTTAGATGTCCATGTCAGCGCAAGAACCGTCGCCAAACTCTACCGAGAGCGCGATGAGTACATCTTGAAGTACTTGCCTGGGACGGAAAATGGGGACTTCGCCAGCTTGGCGTTGCCTGTTCGGGAGGAGCCTTGGCGGTGGCCCCGCGATCTGTTCCCGTTTTTTCGACAGAATTTGCCTGAGGGATATTTGCTAGGGGTAATCCGTGAGGAATTTGGCGCATTGCTCGACGGCACCGACCTTTCATTGCTGGCTGTAATCGGTGGCGCCGGGATTGGGCGGGTGACCGTCACGCCTGAAGGCGTCGCGCCGGGCGCCGAAATGGAGCCCTTGGAAATTGACCAATTGTTGACCGCCGAAAACACCACAGAACATTTTGCTGCACTGGTGCGACGTTACGCACGAGCGGCGATATCGGGTGTAGTACCTAAATTCATCGCGACAGATATCAAACATCACGATTTTCCTTTGGGCAAACCCACCCTGCGTACTGGTTTTCACATCATCAAAGGCTCGGATGACACGACACCCTACCTGGGCTTCAACGAGTTCTACACCATGCGTGTGCTAGAGCGATTGCAGGTCGTACCGGTAGCCACCTGCAGCATGTCGGACGATGGACGAATATTGGTAGTGGATCGTTTCGACGTCGATGAACACGGCCAGCCGCTCTGTGGGTTGGAAGATGCGTGTGGATTGTTGGGGCTTCCGCCTCATGAGAAATACGCAACCACCACCGAACGAGTATGGAACGCCACTCGCCCTTACATACCCGGAGACCGGCTACGGGAGCAGCGTGAGCACTTCGGTTGGCACATTTTGGCGAACTACGTGGTGCGAAACGCCGACTGTCATGCCAAAAACATCGCGCTCTATTACACCTCGCGAGCCGACGTCGCGTTCACACCAATCTATGACTTGGTAACCACTCAGGCTTATCCCCGCTTCGCCTCGAATCCCCCAGGTTTATCTGTGGGCGGTCGGCAGACCTGGACGCCGGGCCGCACGCTCGAGATCTTCTTCAATGGTGTTTTGGGGATTCCCCCGCGTCAGTACGCCATGATGGTCGAGCAACTGTGCGAGTCGGCTATCACCGTGGGAAAAGAAGTGATCGAAGCCGCGAAAAACGAACCTGCCTGGCGTGATGTGGCTAAACACATGGTGCACGCCTGGAACGAAGGCATGGAAACGTTACGGAGTTCGAAAGCGGCTCCGCATTTTCGAGGGTTGGATACCGCCATTACGGAGGCGGGGTTCTCAGTCCCGCGAGCGGCAGAAAGCAGTCGAGTACAGATTGGCCGTTCCGAGTTGTTGGCGCCGAGAAAACGCAGGTAAACCCCGTATCAGGCAATACTCGACTGACCCAATGCTGAGGGTATTGATCGGCTAGGATCAAACTCGAGGCTATAGGTCATCCAGACTTACCTTGACTCTCTGAGGGGCGGCAAGACGTTCGGTGACCACTGAGAGGAGCGCTTCATCCTCTGCGCTAAGTAGTGCTGCCTCGAAAGGCAATTTGCATCGCTCGACGACGTATTGAAGGGATTGGCGCAAAAGCTCCGAGGCCGTCACCCGAGTTTCTCCAGCTCTTCAAATGAACGCGGCTTCAGGTCATCGTCAATGCGAATGTTGATGGAAGCCATGGTGAGATGCCTGTAATGACGGTTGCCGCTAGATTAGCAGTTACGTTCCTAGCTCCACAGTCCTTCTTTCAGGCATTAAAAAGCCGGCTTGTGGCCGGCTTCTCGGGGACTGGCTTGATTCATTTTTGGTAAACCGCGCCAGCCTTCAAAACGTACACCCGGATCTTGCGTCCGGCTGTGGGACTCGGCGAGAAAGTGATCTGCCGGGTCGGTGCGATCTGAGCCTTGGGAGGGTCGATGCGCAAATGTGGGGCGCAGCATACTGATTTTTTTGAGAAATTCCCAGCTTGGTGTGTGTGATGGAGCTGTCGGGGATGCTTTGGGCCGTAGATCAGGCTTGGGTTTTGAGGGTGAATGTTCCGCCGCCTTCGTCGGAACGCCGCCCGGGGCAAGCCCGCTCCCACAGGGGACTGCGTTGGTTACGCACTTTGTGTCTGATGCAAAATCCTTGTGGGAGCCTGCTCGTGAAGGGGCCGGGCCTGCTGCACTAGACCCTCGCGCACCATTTCCCACAGGGGTTGTGTGATGACGGCAGGCGTGGATGGCGAATAAAGAACCGCGGCATTACAGGAACGGCACCGGGGGCCTGCGTTTGTTCAGGGTCGACCACCAGAATACCCAGCCCAATACCCTGATGTTCTGTTCTTCGATTTGCGCAGCCCTGAAGATCTCATCCGGGTATTCAGCGCTGTTGTGGCTGCGCATGCGCAGTGCGTTGCCCGGAATCCGATGCAGATACTTGATCCGCAACATACCGTCATGCTCGATGGCGTAAATCTCGCCATCGATAATTTGCGTGAGCCCGCGGTCGATGGCGAGGAGGGAGCCGTCTTCAATCTTTTCGGCCATGCTGTTGCCGATCATGCGCGCGCAGATGGCGTCGGCGTGGTTGATTTCCAGGGAGTCGAGATCGGCACGAGTCAGGCGGATGGATTGGCTGGGGTCCTTCGTGACCTGGGTTTTGTGGGTGCCGGCCGTGATGACTGTTTCTTTGTAGAAGGGCAGTTCGACATCGATCGGCTCGATGACTCTGTAGGTGCCGCGGATCGCCTGGGCGTCGAAGGTGTTGCCGGACTCGTCGAGCAGACGCAGTTCTTTGGGGTCTTTCGGGCCTTCGCCGGTTTTCAGCCATTGACTGTTCACGGACAGTTTTCTGGCGACTTCTTCCATGCAATGGGCGGGTACACCGCGGGCGTACCAGTTGTGGACGTTTTGCGGCGCCGTGTCCAGGAATTCAGCGAATCCTGTTGTCGTAATGTTCGCCGCTTCGAGGAGCGCTTTAAACCGTGGACCGCTAGTGTTCTTTTTCATAAACGCGAGTCTACTGGCGCCGGGTGGGGCTTTGAATAAACGAACTGTTCAATTTGCGAGGGAAATTTAGACCGGATGTAAGACGCATTTAGAGAAAATTAAACAACAAAACCCATATTTTCAGACCCGTATGCGGCGTGTTTAAAGAGGGCTTTTCAGGCAGCCACAAAAAACCCCGGATCAACCGGGGTCTTCTTGCAGCTTGCAGCTGACAGCTGGCTTTAGCCTTTATAGGCAGCAACCGACTTCATGATCTCGGTGCGAGCGGCTTCTGCGTCGCCCCAGCCTTCGATCTTCACCCATTTGCCTTTTTCGAGGTCTTTGTAGTTCTCGAAGAAGTGCTTGATCTGTTCCAGCAGCAGAGGCGGCAGATCGGTGTATTCCTTCACGTCGACGTACAGCTGGGACAGCTTGTCGTGTGGGACTGCGATGACTTTGGCATCGCCGCCGCCGTCGTCGGTCATGTGCAGGATGCCAACTGGGCGGGCGCGGATGACCGAACCTGGGGCAACCGGGTAAGGGGTCACGACCAGCACGTCGAGGGGGTCACCGTCGTCGGCCAGGGTGTTCGGGATGAAACCGTAGTTGGCCGGGTAGAACATCGGGGTGGCCATGAAACGGTCAACGAACAGGCAATCGCTGTCTTTGTCGATTTCGTATTTGATCGGCGCGTGGTTGGCCGGGATCTCGATCGCGACGTAGATGTCGTTCGGCAGGTCTTTGCCAGCCGGAATCTTGCTGTAGCTCATTGGGCGGTGCCCCCCGTTAGTTGACCAAAAACACTTGGCCGGATTGACCAAAAAGTGGCGGCGATTATAGGCATATTCCGCCACCGATGCCATGTACCAGAGGTCGTAGAGACCGGGGTGTCCTGTCTCACCGATACTATCGCTTTTTGACGGCGTCCGTTGCGGCCATGCTGCGTTGCCGCTCCTCGCCATAGCCAGCTATGACACAACGGCCACTCGTCAAAAGAGGGACGTATCGGTGAGACAGGACACTAGTCGTGTGCCTCGTGTGCCTGATAGACCGGGTTTTCGGCCAGAAGTTGCCGCAGCCGGGCGAGCGGGTCCTGCCGGTAAAACAGCTTCAGCTGCTCATAGACCTCAGGATACGCCTCATGCAGCAAATCCGGGGCGCTGAAGAAGTATTCGCTGGTGACCGCGAAAAACTCGGCGGCGTTTTCCGCTGCGTAGGGGTCGATGGCGGTTTCGGCGTCGGGATTGCGCTCAAGTTGCCCGTCGAGATCGTCGTAGGCCTCTTGCATGACCTTCGCCCAGTCGCTGACGCGCATGTCGGCGTGCAGCGGCGGCAGGCCGTTGGCGTCGCCGTTGAGCATGTCGAGTTTGTGCGCGAGTTCGTGGATCACCAGGTTGTAGCCTTCCCAGCCGCCACTGGCCATCACGCCGGGCCAGGCGAGGATGACCGGGCCTTGTTGCCAGGCCTCGCCACTGTGCTCACCGTCCCATTCGTGCTCGACCCCGCTGGCGTCACGATGGCGTTGGGGGCTGAGGAAGTCGTCGGGGTACAGGACGATTTCGTGGAACCCCTGATACCAGTTCAGATCGCCCAGATGCAGCAACGGCAGTTGCGCCTGGGCGGCAAGCAGCAGGCGTTGCTCCTGGTGAAGTTCGACGCCGGGCAGGGCGGTCAGGTGTTTGTCGTCGAGAAACAGCACGCAGGCTTCGCGCAGCCACTGGTCTTCGGCAGCGCTGATGCCATCGAGAAAACTCAGCTGATGGCGCACCCGCTGCCACATGTCATCGGCAATCGGGTGCCTGCCCAATATGCGCCGACGACGCCAGGCGCTAAGCGACCACATGCCGGATCAGCGCGGTTGGGCTTTGGACGCGGCGTTGCCGAAGCGGCTGCGGACGACGCCGATGATCATCGGCAGCAGCGATAGCAGAATGATGCCCACCACCAGCAGCGACAGGTTTTGCTTGATGAAGGGTACGTTGCCGAAGAAATAACCGAGCGTGACCAGGCCGCCGACCCACAGGATAGTGCCGAGGACGCTGAAGCCAAAGAAACGCGGGTAAGGCATTCTCGCCACACCGGCGACGAACGGTGCAAAGGTGCGGATGATCGGCAGGAACCGCGCCAGGGTCACGGTTTTGCCGCCGTGCTTGTCGTAGAAATCATGGGTTTGTTGCAGGTAATCGCGACGGAAGATCTTCGAGTTCGGGTTACTGAACAGCTTTTCTCCTGCCGTTCGTCCGATCACGTAGTTGGTGCTATCGCCGAGGATCGCCGCCAGCATCAGCAAGCCGCCCAACAGCACCGGGTCCATGCCACCACCGGCCGCGACGGCGCCAGCGATGAATAGCAAGGAATCGCCCGGCAGGAATGGCATCACCACCAGGCCGGTCTCGCAGAAGATTACCAGAAACAGGATGGCGTAGATCCATGGCCCGTAGTTGTTCACCAGCAAGTCGAGGTAAACATCGAGATGCAGGATAAGGTCGAGCGGGTTGAAATCCATGGAGGGCACCTGTGGTGACGGCCCGACTCGGCAGGCCTGTGCGGATGACTTCGCGAAAGCCTACGGATAGCGGTAGTTTTTCTTACAAGCCGGAAAGTTCAGCATTATACGGACTGAAGGGGGAAAAGCGCGTCGAGTTTGTAGCGGGGGATTTCGCACAAGACCAGCGGGGGTTGGCGCGATTTTTTTTGTAGGAGCAGCCGGTCGACGCTCGATTGCTCGCGATGACGGTGTGTCATTCAACACATGTATCGCAAGTAAGACGGCTATCGCGAGCAATCGAGCGTCGACCGGCTGCTCCTATAGATGTGAGGCGAATCAGAGCCCGTCGCTGATCGGCAACACGTAGTTCTTGAACTCGGTGTCTTCCTTGAACCCTATGGATTCGTAGGTTTTCTGCGCCACTTCGTTGTTGCTGCTGGTGGAAACACGCATGCGCACGGCATTGGTTTCCTTGGCCATTTTCTTCGCCGTACGGATCAGGGTGTCGGCCACCAGCTGGCGGCGCGCATCTTCGGTGACATAGATGTCGTTGAGAATCCACACGCGCTTGAGCGAAAGCGACGAAAAGCTCGGGTACAACTGGCAGAAACCCATCAGTCTGTTGGTGTCGTCATCGGCCAGGGCCAGGTAGATCACCGATTCCTTGCGCCGCAGGCGTTTCTCGAGAAACGCCCGGGACGAATCCGGATACGGCAATGAGCCATAAAACTCGCGATATTTGACGAATAACGGGGTCAACAGGTCCAAGTGTTCGAGGGTCGCTTGAATAATCCGCATGGTAGGTCTCGTCTTCAAGTGGCTGTCTTACGTGTTGACGGCGATGGGAAACCCCTGGCGGCCGTGCATCGATCCTGCCTGAAACCCGAATGGAAACGCAATGCGGAAACGGTTCAGGCATGCGGCGTGCTTAGTAGGAAATTTCCTTTTTTATCTGCACCTGCGTCCGACTCCAGCGTTTGGACCTGAGCCTCGTCCTTGAGATGGACCCCCGACAACTGGCGCCGGCAGGCTTCGCGCATCAGATAAAGCAAACGATGTGCCGCCATGCCATAACTCAGGCCTTCGAGTCGCACGTTGGAGATGCAATTGCGATAAGCATCCGTCAGGCCGATCTTTGGATTGTAGGTGAAATATAATCCCAGGCTGTCTGGCGAGCTGAGGCCTGGGCGTTCACCGATCAGGATCACGACCATCTTGGCGCCCAATAACTCGCCAATTTCGTCGGCCACGGCAACGCGGCCTTGCTCAACCAGAACCACAGGTGAAACCGACCAGCCCTCAGCCTCGATCTGTTCTTCCATCCGGGTCAGGAACGGCACGGTGTGGCGATGAACGGCCAGGGCCGACAGGCCGTCGGCGACGACGATGGCCAGATCGACGCCGCCGGGATTGGCCGCTGCGAGATCGCGCAGGGTCTGCGCCGAGGCCTCACTCAACTTTCGTCCCAGGTCGGGGCGCTGCAAGTAACTGTTACGGTCCGTTGCCGCGCTGTGCAGCAACAGGCTTTCACGTCCACGCGCCGCCAGTTGCGAGCCGAGCGCGGCATGGTCGAACGGCAAGTGCACTGCATCCCGGGCCTGGGCGTGGGCGTATTGGAAATCCAGCTGCGCATGGGTTGGCATACTGGTGCCGGTGCGGCCCAAGGCAATCCGCGCCGGCGTCAGGCGGCGCAGTCCCAGCAAGGGGTTTGGCTGATCAACAGGTGGTTTATCCATTAATACATTCATCCCAGTTGCGCCATGGCCTGACGGAAGGCTGGCGGCAGGCTGTCGCCGAAGTGAATCTTGCCGTCCGCCTGAGTGAATATGCCCATTTTTGCCAGCCATTTTTCGAACTCCGGCGCCGGTTTCAGCCCCAGGGTCTGGCGAGCGTAGAGCGCGTCGTGGAACGAAGTGGTCTGGTAGTTGAGCATGATGTCGTCGGAGCCGGGGATGCCCATGATGAAGTTGATCCCGGCCACGCCCAACAGGGTCAGGAGGGTGTCCATGTCATCCTGATCGGCTTCGGCGTGGTTGGTGTAGCAGATGTCGCAGCCCATCGGTACGCCCAGAAGCTTGCCGCAGAAGTGGTCTTCGAGGCCTGCGCGGATGATTTGTTTACCGTTGTAGAGGTATTCCGGGCCGATGAAGCCTACAACCGTATTCACCAGGAACGGCTTGAAATGACGCGCCACGGCGTAGGCCCGGGTTTCGCAGGTCTGCTGATCGATGCCGTGGTGGGCATTGGCCGACAGGGCACTGCCCTGGCCGGTCTCGAAATACATCAGGTTCTGGCCCAAGGTGCCGCGATTCAGGCTCAGACCGGCGTCGTAGCCTTCCTGCAAGACGTTGAGGTTGATGCCGAAACTGGCGTTGGCCGCTTCGGTGCCGGCGATTGACTGAAACACCAGGTCCAGCGGAACACCGCGATTGATGGCTTCAATCGAGGTGGTGACGTGGGTCAGCACGCAGGCTTGAGTGGGAATCTCGTAGCGCTGGATGATGGCGTCGAGCATTTCCAGCATGGCGCAGATGGAGCTGAGGCTGTCGGTGGCCGGGTTGATGCCGATCATCGCGTCGCCATTGCCGTACAGCAGGCCGTCGAGAATGCTCGCGGCGATGCCGGCGGGTTCATCGGTGGGGTGGTTCGGTTGCAGGCGTGTGGATAACCGGCCGCGCAGGCCCAGGGTGCCGCGGAATCGGGTGACCACGCGGATTTTCTGCGCCACCAGCACCAGGTCCTGCACGCGCATGATTTTCGACACGGCGGCGGCCATTTCCGGGGTCAGGCCGGGGGCGAGGGCGCGCAGGCTTTGTTCGTCGGCGGCATCGCTGAGCAGCCAGTCGCGCAAACCGCCGACGGTGAGGTGGCTGACGACCGCAAATGCCTGTTTATCGTGAGTGTCGATGATCAGCCGGGTGATTTCATCGGACTCGTAGGGAATCAGAACTTCCTGCAGGAAGTGGGTAAGCGGGATGTTCGCCAGCGCCATCTGCGCGGCCACCCGCTCGCCATCGTTGAGTGCCGCGACACCCGCCAGAAAGTCCCCGGAGCGCGCCGGACTGGCCTTGGCCATGACCTCCTTGAGGCTGTCGAAACGGTAGGTGTGGCCACCGACAGTGTGAGCAAAACTAGCCATAAAGATTCTCCGTGACGGCGCAGATGGGGGCTGCGCCGTAATTTGCAGCCGTCAGTGCAGGGCTTTTTCGGCTTTCTGAATGGCCGCGAATTCTTCTTCGGGCGTGCCTGCCACCAAGTGATGCCTACTGTAGAAAGCGAAGTAAGCAATTAACACTCCATAGAT
This sequence comes from Pseudomonas fluorescens, assembly GCF_902497995.1. GTDB lineage: Bacteria > Pseudomonadota > Gammaproteobacteria > Pseudomonadales > Pseudomonadaceae > Aquipseudomonas > Aquipseudomonas fluorescens_BK. The sequence continues at coordinate 59,831 of NZ_CABVII010000024.1, forward strand.
GATCGCAGCGCCAACCACCACGCGCGGATCTACCAGAAAACCCGCCACCACGGCGATGCAAGCCAGCACCAGCGCGACACCCGAGGTGAAGATACCGCCCGGCGTGCGGTATGGCCGATCCATCTTGGGGCGCCGAATGCGCAGCGTGATGTGCGCCGCCATCATCAATACGTAGGAAATGGTCGCACCGAACACCGCCACCAGAATCAGCAAGTCACCCTGACCGGTCAGCGACAACCCGAACCCGATGATGCCAGGAATGATCAACGCCAGTACGGGGGCCTTGCTCTTGTTGGTTTCTGACAGTTTGCGCGGCAGGTAGCCGGCGCGGGACAGCGCGAAAATCTGCCGCGAGTAGGCGTAGATGATGGAGAAGAAACTGGCAATCAGCCCGGCCAGGCCCACCAGATTGACGAAGTGGCCCATCCAGGTCGAGCCGCCATAGGCCTTGCTCAGTGCTTCGACCAACGGATTGCCCGAGGTCACCAGGGCATGTGCACCTGCACCTCCTGGGCCGATCACCAGAATCAGCAGGGCAAAGCTCACCAGCACCAGCATGGCGCCAATCAGTCCGCGGGGCAGGTCGCGTTTCGGGTTTTTGGTTTCTTCAGCCGCCAGCGGCACACCTTCGACGGCGAGGAAAAACCAGATGGCATAGGGAATGGCGGCCCAGACGCCGACGTAGCCGAAGGGCAGGAAGCTGCTGGCGCCCTTGGCCTCGGTGACCGGGATGTCGAGCAGGTTGGCGACGTTGAAGTGCGGCACCATGGAGATCAGGAACACCCCCAGTGCCAGAGCGGCGACGGCGGTGATGCCGAACATCAATTTGAGGGCTTCACCGACGCCGAAAATATGGATGGCAATAAAAATGATGTAGAACGCCAGGTAGATCATCCAGCCGCCAATGCCGAACAGGGACTCGCAATAGGCGCCGATAAACACCGCGATCGCCGCAGGGGCGATGGCGTATTCGATCAGGATCGCGGTTCCGGTCAGGAACCCGCCCCAAGGGCCGAACGCACTACGGGCAAAACCGTAGCCACCGCCTGCGGTCGGGATCATGGAAGACAATTCCGCCAGGGAAAAGCACATGCACAGGTACATGGTCGCCATCAGCAGCGTGGCGAGAAACATACCGCCCCAGCCACCCTGGGCCAGGCCGAAGTTCCACCCCGCGTAATCGCCGGAGATGACGTAGGCAACACCGAGGCCGACCAGCAGGACCCAGCCTGCCGCACCTTTTTTCAGTTCGCGTTGCTGGAAATAGTCGGAGCCGACTTTTTCAAAGTCCACAGAGGAGCCGGGTGCGGAAGCACCAGGGGATTCGCTAGGCATCGAGTTCACCATTTCTTATTGTTTTTGGCCGGCGCGGTGCCGGAATGTGCGGGGCACCCCTGTGGGATCGGGCTTGCTCGCGAAGAGGTCGGGACATTCAACAGGGAGGTTGACTGTCAGACCGCTTTCGCGAGCAAGCCCGCTCCCACAGGGGATTGCGGTGTGCTGATGGGTTAGAAGAAGCCCAGCGGGTTGATGTCGTAGCTCACCAGCAGGTTTTTGGTCTGCTGATAGTGATCGAGCATCATCTTGTGGGTTTCACGGCCGACGCCGGACTTCTTGTAGCCACCGAACGCGGCATGCGCCGGGTACAGGTGGTAGCAGTTGGTCCACACACGACCGGCCTTGATGGCGCGGCCCATGCGGTAGGCGCGGTTGATGTCGCGGGTCCACAGACCGGCACCGAGGCCGAACTCGGTGTCGTTGGCGATGGCCAGGGCTTCGGCTTCGTCCTTGAAGGTGGTGATGCTCACCACCGGGCCAAAGATTTCTTCCTGGAATACGCGCATTTTGTTGGTGCCCTTGAGCAGGGTCGGCTGGATGTAATACCCGGTCGCCAGGTTGCCCTCGAGTTTTTCCACCTTGCCGCCCGTCAGCAGCTCGGCGCCTTCGCCCTTGGCGATTTCCAGGTACGAAAGGATTTTGTCGAATTGCTGCTCGGACGCCTGGGCGCCGACCATGGTGTCGGTGTCCAGCGGGTCGCCACGTTTGATTTGCAGGACTTTCTTCATCACGACTTTCATGAAGTCGTCGTAGATCGACTCTTGCACCAATGCGCGGGAAGGGCAGGTGCAGACTTCGCCCTGGTTGAAGAACGCCAGCACCAGGCCTTCGGCGGCTTTTTCGATGAAGGTTTCTTCGGCTTGCATGATGTCGGCGAAGAAGATGTTCGGCGACTTGCCACCCAGCTCCACAGTGGACGGAATGATGTTCTCGGCGGCGCATTTCATGATGTGCGAGCCGACCGGGGTCGAGCCGGTGAAGGCGATCTTGGCGATGCGTTTGCTGGTGGCCAGGGCTTCACCGGCTTCTTTGCCGAAGCCTTGCACCACGTTGAGCACGCCCGGCGGCAGCAGGTCGCCGATCAGCTCCATCAGCACGGTAATGCCCAGCGGGGTTTGCTCGGCAGGCTTGAGTACCACGCAGTTGCCGGCAGCCAGGGCCGGGGCGAGTTTCCAGGCGGCCATCAGGATAGGGAAGTTCCACGGGATGATCTGCCCGACCACGCCCAGTGGTTCATGGATGTGATAGGCCACGGTGTTGCCGTCGATCTCGGCGGCGCTGCCTTCCTGCGCACGGATGCAACCGGCGTAGTAGCGGAAGTGGTCGGCGGCCAGCGGGATGTCGGCGTTAAGGGTTTCGCGCACGGCTTTGCCGTTGTCCCAGGATTCGGTGATTGCCAGGACTTCCAGGTTCTGCTCGATGCGGTCGGCGATTTTCAGCAGCACCAGCGAGCGCGCCTGGACGGACGTGGCGCCCCAGGCATCGGCGGCCGCGTGGGCAGCGTCCAGGGCCTTTTCGATGTCTTCGGCCGTGGAGCGCGGGAATTCGGCAATCGGTTGGCCATTCACTGGCGAGGTATTGGTGAAGTACTGACCTTTGACAGGCGCGACGAACTCGCCGCCGATGTAGTTACCGTATTGGCTCTTGAACGAAACGATAGCGCCTTCAGTACCGGGGTGAGCGTAACGCATGATGTTTCTCCTTGGCTTTTGTATTTATAAGGGAGCGCGCATGTGCGCTTGTTATAAGCGTAGAGCAAAGGTCGGGCCACTGCGCTGTAGCCCAGGTAAATCAAGGCCTTGCGCGATTTTTGTCGGACAGGCGGGCGCAGCCTGTGACGCTTTCGGTACATCCCATGTGACACTTTGTACCGTTTGTGGCACAGCTTGTGACCGGGTGGTCTTGCCAGCATTGCAATGCTGGCTCTGCTGGAGGATGCTCGCGTACAACAGGGCGGCGTGAAAATCGCTCGGGGAGAAGAACAAGAAATGCACGACAACCATTTGAGTCGCCATGCCCACCAGGTTTTGACCGTCACTCAGGGAAAATCGCACCTGCAGGGTCCCGGCAGCGATCCATCCATTGCCCGCTCCTGGCTGCGCTGCCTTGAGGACTACCACCTCGATCCGGCCCTGACCATGGCCCCGACAGTGCTGGAACATGGTCGCCTCCTGGAAAGTCGCGAACGCTTGCAGCAGGTGTTGCACATTGCCGGCAACGAAATGTCCAGCCTTCATCAGCAGCTCTCCGGCGCCGGCCATGCGGTGCTGCTCACCGATGCCCGCGGGGTCATTCTCAACTGTGTCACCGCGCCGGCCGAGCGGAAAATTTTCGAACGCGCCGGGCTTTGGCTTGGCGCCGACTGGAGCGAAGCCTGTGAAGGCACCAATGGTATCGGCACTTGCCTGGTGGAGCGTCAATCCCTGACCATCCACCAGGATGAACACTTTCGCGGTCGCCATACAGGCCTGACCTGCTCGGCAAGCCCGGTATTCGATCCTCATGGCGAACTGCTGGCGGTGCTCGACGTGTCTTCGGCGCGCCACGAAGTCTCGCGGCAGAGCCAGTTCCACACCATGGCGCTGGTCAACCTTTCGGCGAAGATGATCGAGAGCTGCTATTTCCTGCGTTATTTCGACAATCAATGGTTGCTGCGTTTTCATCTTCAGGCCGAGTCCGTCGGCTTGTTCAGCGAAGGACTGCTGGCGTTCGACGGGGAAGGGCGAATCAGCGCAGTCAACCAGAGCGCGCTGAACCTGTTGGGACATATCCGCGGTGGGTTGCTGGGCAAACCGGTCGAGGCGTTTTTCGATTGCTCGCTGGATGAACTGCTCGGCCGTGCGAGCGTCAATGCCAGCGCCAGTTGGCCGCTGCGCACCCGTGACGGCCGGAGCCTGTTTGCCTTGCTGCGAGGGCAACCACGCAGCATTCCGGTACCGCTGGTGCGCAGTCCGATGGTTGCCGATCGTTCCCGGCTGTCCGGGATCTGTCTGGGCGACACCGCGTTACAGGAGGATTTTCGCAAATCCCTGCGAGTCTTCGAACGTGACGTGCCATTGCTGATCAACGGCGAAACCGGGTCCGGCAAGGAGGCCTTCGCCAAAGCCGTGCACCACGCCAGTCAACGGGCCGAAAAAGCCTTCGTCGCGCTCAATTGCGCGGCCATTCCTGAAAGCCTGATCGAGAGCGAGCTGTTTGGCTATCGCGGCGGCAGTTTCACCGGGGCGCGCAAGGAGGGCATGCGCGGCAAGTTGCAGCAGGCCGATGGCGGTACCTTGTTTCTCGATGAAATCGGCGACATGCCGCTGGCCTTGCAGACCCGGCTGTTGAGGGTGCTGGAAGATCGTCAGGTGGTACCGATTGGCGGCGAGCCGGAGTCGGTCAATGTACGAATTATCAGTGCCACTCACCGCAATCTGTTGGAACGGGTGCAGGACGGCAGCTTCCGCGAGGATTTGTATTATCGGCTCAATGGGCTGGAAGTTGCACTGCCGGCGTTGCGCGAGCGCAGCGATAAATCCCAGCTGCTCGATTTTTTGCTGGCCGAAGAGGCTGGCGGCGAAACGGTGATCATCGACGCGCCGGCACGGCAGGCGTTGCTGGGTTTTGCCTGGCCGGGGAATGTACGGCAGTTGCGCAATGTACTGCGTACGTTGGCCGCATTGTGTGAAGGCGGACGAATCGGGCTGGAGGATTTGCCGGCGATGATTCGCCAGGCTCGGCCGGCGCCGGTCGTGGCCGCCGAAGCGCCGTCCGAGCATCCGCTGGAGGATGCCGAGCGGCTGGCGCTGCTCAATGCGCTGGAGCAGACACGTTGGCATATGACCCACACGGCCGAACAGCTGGGAGTCAGCCGCAATACCCTCTATAGAAAGCTGCGTAAACACGGCATAGCCCGGTAAACGCACCTCCCCATGTAGGAGCGAGGCTTGCCCGCGAAGGGGGCCTCGAGGCCGCCAAAAGCTTCGCGGGCAAGCCTCGCTCCTACAGGGCTGTGGTGGTCCAGTCCGAAACACAAGGTGCGAATTTCCCCTCCCTGGGCTAACCTGCGGCCATGTTTTACGAGGTCGACTATGCACATTCATATTCTTGGTATCTGCGGTACTTTCATGGGTTCGATGGCGGTTCTGGCCAAAGAGCTGGGCCACCACGTGACGGGCTCCGATGCCAACGTCTATCCGCCGATGAGCACTCAGCTGGAGGCGCAGGGCATTGAGTTGACCCAAGGCTACGACCCGGCGCAGCTCGATCCGGCACCGGATCTGGTGGTGGTCGGCAACGCCATGTCCCGCGGCAACCCGGCCGTCGAATACGTGCTGAACAAAGGCCTGCCTTACGTCTCCGGCCCGCAATGGCTGGCGGATCACGTGCTGCAAGGCCGCTGGGTGCTGGCCGTTGCCGGTACTCACGGCAAGACCACCACCAGCAGCATGCTTGCCTGGGTGCTGGAACATGCGGGCATGAGCCCGGGTTTCCTGATCGGCGGCGTGCCGCAGAACTTCTCGGTGTCGGCGCGCCTGGGTGACACGCCCTTCTTCGTCATCGAAGCCGACGAATACGACAGCGCCTTCTTCGATAAACGCTCCAAGTTCGTTCACTACCGCCCGCGCACGGCGATCCTGAATAATCTGGAGTACGATCACGCCGATATTTTCCCCGATCTTCCGGCAATTGAACGGCAATTCCACCATTTGGTGCGGACGATTCCGAGCGAAGGCCTGGTGATCCATCCGACTACCGAACCGGCGTTGCAGCGCGTGATCGAGATGGGCTGCTGGACGCCGGTGCAAACCACCGGTGCTGGCGGTCAGTGGCAGGTCAAGTTGCTGAGCGAAGACGGTTCGATATTCGAAGTGATGTTCGAAGGCGTCGCCCAGGGCGTGGTCGAGTGGGACATGACCGGACAACACAACGTTGCCAACGCCCTGGCTACTTTGGCTGCGGCGCGTCACGTCGGCGTTGTGCCGTCCATGGGCATCGCCGCGCTGAGTGCCTTCAAAAGCGTGAAGCGACGGATGGAGATCGTCGCGCAAGTCCGTGGCATCACTATCTACGACGACTTCGCTCATCACCCGACCGCCATCGCTACCACCCTCGACGGCCTGCGCAAGCGCATTGGCGACGCCCCGTTGATCGCGATCATCGAGCCGCGCTCCAACTCCATGAAGCTCGGCGCTCACCGTGATGGCTTGCCGGAAAGCGTGGTCGATGCCGACCAGGTGATCTGGTATGCGCCGGCCAACCTCGGTTGGGACCTGGGCGCTACCGCAGCGCTGTGCACCGTGCCGTCGATCGTCAGCGATTCGCTGGAAGGCATCGTCGAGCGCGTGAAGAGCCAGGCCCAGCCCGGCACCCACGTGGTGATCATGAGCAACGGCGGCTTCGGCGGCCTGCACGGCAAACTCGCCGAGGCGCTGCAATGAACAATGGTCCGGAACGCATCACACTGGCGATGACCGGCGCTTCCGGCGCCCAGTATGGTTTACGCCTGCTGGACTGTCTGATTCGCGAAGACCGCGAGGTGCACTTCCTGATTTCCAAGGCGGCGCAACTGGTGATGGCCACCGAGACCGACGTTACGTTGCCACCCAAGACGCAAATGATGCAGGCCTTCCTCACCGAATACACCGGCGCGGCCGCCGGGCAGATTCGGGTGTACGGCAAGGAAGACTGGATGTCGCCGGTGGCTTCGGGCTCTGGCGCGCCGGCGGCGATGGTGGTGGTGCCGTGTTCCACCGGTACCTTGTCGGCCATTGCGACGGGGGCCTGCAATAACCTGATCGAGCGTGCCGCCGACGTCACTTTGAAGGAGCGTCGCCAGTTGATTCTGGTGCCGCGCGAGGCGCCGTATTCGAGCATTCATCTGGAGCACATGCTCAAGTTATCGACTATGGGTGTGACGATTTTGCCGGCGTCGCCGGGCTTCTATCATCAGCCGCAAACGATCGATGATCTCATCGATTTCGTCGTGGCGCGGATTCTCAATCTGCTGAACATTCCCCAGGACATGCTGCCGCGCTGGGGCGAGCACCATCTGACCAGCGATGAATAAGCTGCTGGTGCTGGTGCTGGCGTTGCAGCTGACGGGTTGCGCCACCGCGCGTACGCTCGATGCCGCCAAGCCGGGGGCGCCGGTGGTATATTCGGGGACCCGGCTGGATTTGTATGCCATGAATGGCGGTTGCTGCGCCATGGACCGCTTTGGCGCAGAAGCACCGAGCTACCCCGGCCTTGACCTGCCGGCCAGCGCCTTGCTCGATACATTGTTGTTGCCGCTGTCGTTGTTGACTGTGATTGGGGTCAGTTTTCAGGCGACTGGCGGGTTGTAGCTCGACATTGGATCGGCGTCGCGCCCTTCGCGAGCAAGCCCGCTCCCACATTTTGACCGAGCTCGTCCGGAAAACTCGGTCAAAATGTGGGAGCGGGCTTGCTCGCGAAGGCGTCATTTCAGGCGCCAAAGGACTACCTACCTAACTTGCGCAACTCATCCGACTCGACAATCCGCAGCCCATCCTGCTCTTCCAGCGCCAGTCGCCACAGGGCGCGTGCCAGTTGGCAGGCTTCGATGCCGCGATATTTGCCGGGGATCAAGCGGGACAAGGGCCCAACGAATTGCTCGGCCATTCGCGGTTCAATGCGTTCGCCCAGCAGCAACGAAGGTCGGCAAATGGTCAGTTGCGGCCAGTCCTGCGCGCGCAATGCGTATTCCATCTCGCCTTTGACCCGGTTATAGAAAATCGAGGATCTGCGATCGGCCCCCAAGGCACTGATCACGATCAGGTGCCGTGCGCCCATCTCCCGTGCACGTTTGGCGAACGCCACCACCATGTCCAGGTCCACCGCGCGAAACGCCTGTTCCGAGCCGGCCTGCTTGATCGTGGTGCCCAGGCAGCAGTAGGCGATGTCGACGCGACCGTTCAATTGCGGCAGAAATACCGCCGGGTCGCCGACCGGGTTTTCCAGATGAGGGTGCTCGGCCAATGGCCGGCGTGATGGCGCCAATACTCGCGTAATCGTTGGCTCATTGAGCAGACGGTCGAGAAGATGTTCACCGGTCAAGCCCGTGGCTCCGGCAAGCAATACGTGCTGAGGCGTCAAGTACATAGTGTTTCCCCCTTGATACTATTGAGCTTAGTCGCTCTTTGCATCCTTGCTGCGGATAGAGGCACTTTGCAGTGCCTTTCGTGCTTGCTGTTTGCGTAGCAGCTGCCAGTGGGAGAGCACGGTTTTCGGCGCCCAGATCTGCGGCTCGGAGGCTTCGAAGCTGTCTGCCAGTTCGCGCTCGGCCACGGTGGCCTTGGCCAGCTTGAAGGCGTGCTCCAGATCGTCGGTCTGGTTCAGCGCCTGAGCAAACAAGGCATCGCCAAAGTAAGTGAAGTTGGCTTGTTCAGAGCAGCCGAAGGACACCCGGTCGGCCCGCGAGGCCGTCATGATCAGGGTGCGCTCGTCTTTCAGGGCCGGGATGAAGCCGCCGGAGTAGCAAGACGAAATCACGATGATCTTGTCGCGATTTTTCAGCGGTGCCAGGACGGCAGCAAGTTCGTCGGCCGGCAGATCGGACAGTTCCATGCGCGGCTGGTCGAGCACCAGTTCATGTTCGCTGGTGCCGTGGCTGGTCAGGTACAGGAAAATCAAATCTTCCGGGCCGCTGCGCTCGGCCAGCGTCAGGGCGGCGCGGCGCAGGTTTTCCCGGGTGGCCATCGGCCGGTCGACAAGGTGGTCGCGATGGTTGACCAGGCGGATCTGGCCAAAGGCGCCGAAGCGGCTGGTGAGCATGTTGCTGACGTAATCGGACTCGCGCAGGAACACGCTTTGCTTGCCGTCACCACCAAGGGTCAGGGTGTAGAGCTCGATCGCCGGGGTCGAGGCCGGTACGTTGGCCAACGCGTCGTCAAGCAGGCGGCCCTGGGCCAGCAAGCCGAGCTCGAGCGGGTCGGGCAGTAACTTGCCGTCGGCATCGCGCACGCGCTGGCCGTTGATCCAGGTACCGCTCTGCACCGTGCCATCGGTCAGCACCAGCGTGCCGTGACCGTTGTAATTGTCGACGTCGAATTGGCCGATATAAAAGCTGCCATCGGGCAGGTTCAATCGGCCCTGGCCGGTAAAGCGCCAGTCGTTGAACTGGCCGATATAGTGGCTGCCGTCGGCGCCGATCATCTCGCCCTTGCCGTTGAGCGAGCCTTCCTTGAACAGGCCAAGCCAGACATCGCCGTCGGCGTTCTCGTAGCGACCCTTGCCGTGCAGTTGATTGTTCTTGAAACCGCCGACGTAGATGTCGCCATCGGCACTGTTGAATGTCCCTTTGCCTTCCAGCTGACCGTCGACGAAATGGCCGGTGAACTGATTGCCGCTGGCGTCGCCCCGCTGGCCTTCGCCGTTGGGTTTGCCGTGGGCGAACTGGCCCTGATACGAGCTGCCGTCTTCGAGCTCGAGACGCCCGAGCCCCGAGTATTGATCGGCTTTGAATTCCCCGCGATAGGTCATGCCGTTTTCTTTGAGGGTGCCTTCACCGTCCCGTCGCCCGGCCTTGAAGCCGCCGGTATAGCTGCTGCCGCTGGTGCTCAGCTGACCCTTGCCGTCGAACAGCCCTTGATTGAAAGACCCGCGATAGACTTCGCCGTTACTGCCGTGCCATTCGCCCTGGCCATGCCATTGGCCCTGATCGAACCCGCCGGCGTACCAGCTGCCGTTCGGATAGTCGACGCGGCCCTGGCCTTGCAGCAAGCCATTGACCAGATCGCCACGATAGCGACCGCCGTCCGGCAGGCGGGCGTCGGGAGGCAACAGTGATTCGCCATCGCCGCAAGCGGTGAGTAATAGGGTCAAGGCAAGGAGTGCTAGTGAGCGCATAGCGGGATCCGGGCAATTAGGCGACCGAGTATGCCGCAGCTCGGTGTCCTTACATAGCCAGGACAAAGGAGAGGGCGCGAAACAGCGTGAGCTGCTTCGCCTCCGGGATGGTTTATACGAAGCAGAGGGACAAGGGTTGCGCGATATACGCCGGTTTTTCCGAGCCTTCGATTTCCAGGGTGGCGGTGGCCTTGAGCAGCCATTGGCCGGGTTTTTTCTCGGTGACTTCGGTCAGATCGACCTTGAGTCGCACTTTCGAGTCGACCTTGACCGGCTGAATGAAACGCACGCTGTCGAGGCCGTAATTGACCACCATCTTCAAGCCTTCAGGCATGACGAGGATGTCTTCCATCAGTTTGGGGATCAGCGACAGCGACAGGAAACCGTGTGCAATGGTGCTGCCAAATGGCGTTTGCGCGGCTTTGACCGGGTCGACGTGGATGAACTGATAGTCCCCTGTGGCTTCGGCGAACAGGTTGATGCGCTCCTGATCGATGGTGAGCCATTCGGAACGTCCGAGTTCCTTGCCGATATAATCTTTGAGCTCTGCAACGGGAACATAGGGCATTGAGACCCTCCTTGGGTTCATCGGTTTTATAGTTTTGAGGTGGGGGGATTTGACCTCCCGGATTACCTCTTTAGATCAACATGGCAAATGGCTCCGGTCAACTGTCCATGCTTCTTGCGAATGCCGATCCATAGCGTCGGCATGTTTATAATGCGCAACCCGCCATTGCGGGTGACGGGTTTTGCGGGAGATGAAGGATGTTGTTACGTGGCCTGACCTGGCTGGTGCTGTTCCAATTGCTCGGGACCGCCCTCAACCATTTGTTTTTGCCGGTGCTACCGGGGCCGATCATCGGCCTGCTGCTGTTGCTGGTGTTTCTGATCAGCCGTGGCCAGGTCGGTGAGCCGCTGAACCTGGCGGCCAGCAGTCTGCTGCGCTACCTGCCGTTGCTGCTGGTGCCACCGGCCGTGGGCGTGATGGTTTACGCCGCCGATATCGCGGCGGACTTCTGGGCCATCGTCGGCGCGCTGGTGTTGTCGCTGGTGCTGTCCCTGGCGTTTGCCGGAGTCTTGATGCAGCGCATGATCAAGCGTCACGCGCCTCATGAGGACGGCCAATGATCTTCGACTGGCACGGAGCCTGGGCATCGGTGATTCATCATCCGTTATTCGGCATTGGCGTGACCCTGGGCGCCTATCAATTGGTGTTGGCGGCGTTCGAGAAAACCCGCTGGATCTTTCTGCAACCGGTGCTGGTTTCCATGCTGCTGGTGATCGGTGTGCTGGTGGGATGCGGCCTGACCTACGCTGAATACCGCAAGAGCACCGAGATTCTCAGCATCTTGCTCGGCCCCGCAACGGTCGCGCTGGCGGTGCCGCTTTACCTCAACCTGCGGCGGATTCGTCAGTTGTTCTGGCCGATATTTACTACGCTGGTGATAGGCGGCGTGGTTGCCACGGGCATGGGCGTATTGCTGGGCTGGTGGTTTGGCGCCGAACACATGATCCTGATGACCATGGCGCCGAAGTCGGTGACATCGCCGATTGCCATGCTGGTGGCCGAGCAGATCGGTGGCGTCGCGGCGCTGGCGGCGGTGTTCGTGTTGATCACCGGGGTGATCGGGGCGATCTTCGGGCCGAGTCTTTTGACCCGGCTCGGGGTCCACAGTCCTGAAGCCCGCGGCATGGCCCTGGGCATGACCGCCCACGCGGTCGGCACGGCGGTGGCGATGCAGGAAAGTGAAGAGTGCGGCGCCTTCGCGGCGCTGGCGATGAGTCTGATGGGCGTGGCCACGGCGGTGTTCCTGCCGTTGGCAGTGTCGATGGTGGTGTAAGGAAATATTTATGAGCTTGCCGCTTTTTCCGCTGAACACGGTGCTGTTTCCTGGCTGCATCCTCGACTTGCAGATTTTCGAGGCGCGCTACCTGGACATGATCGGCCGCTGCATGAAACAGGGCGGCGGCTTCGGCGTGGTGTGCATTCTCGATGGCGAAGAAGTTGGCATCGCTCCGGCGGGCTATGCGCTCGTCGGGTGCGAAGCGCGGATCACCGATTTCAAGCAGCAGGACAATGGCCTGCTGGGCATTCGGGTGCAGGGCGGGCGGCGTTTCCACGTGGTGCGCACCGAAGTGCAGCGCGATCAGTTGATTGTCGCCGAGGTCCAGTGGCTGGAAGACGAACCCGAACAACCGCTCCAGGACGAGGACGCCGATTTGGTCGCGCTGCTCAAGGCCTTGGCGGAACACCCGATGGTCGAAGCCCTGAATATGGGCAACGAAGCGATCGGGCAACAATCGCTGGCTAATCAGTTGGCGTATTTGCTGCCGTTCGCCGAGTTGGACAAGATCGATCTGTTGCAACTTGACGATCCGCAGCAGCGGCTGGACGCGATCCAGGCGCTGCTGGATGAGTTGCAAGGGGAGTTGTTTGCCTGAGGCGCTGGTGACGGTCTGGCAGGTTTAACGCCCCTTCGACAGTCAAGCATGTGGCAAACCTGGCGTGACGATAAACGTCATGCCAGGTGTGTATCTAATCAGTACGGGTCAGGCTTTCTCGATCGGTACTATCAACAGATCCTCGGGTTGGATGCGATACTCCGGATCCGTATCGATTCCCCAATAATCGTTCGTCGAGTTGTAGTGCACCGTGCCGTGAGTTCGTGACGAGAAGTCGATGTTTTTAACAACAACCGTTACGGCCAGTTCGTTTCGTTCCTGGTGCGCACGAATGTCAGCCAACAGGGCGTCGATGCTGGCGTAGCCTTGTGCGTTCATCACATAGAGTTGCAGCACTTCAAATAAAAGTTCGACGGTATAAATATTTCCAGATGAAGTTGCCACGCTGATGGATTCCACCGGTCCCGGGTGGTCCAGGCTCGGCAACTGGACCACCGCGCTACCGACTTGCAGGTTTTCGGACGTCAGCCGTATTTCGTTGCGCGTTACAGTTTCTTTCATTTCGGTACTGAAGAGCGTCCAGGTCGATGCGTCAGAGGTTTGTGCGATGGCGCCAGGTGTGGACAGGCTGAGCAGGGTGTCGCTGACAGGATAGACATCGTAGTTCGAGGCTTGGCCATGCAGTACGTAGATACCGGTATGTGGAGGTGCGGGAAATTTAACCTGCTGGGGAGTGGTGGCGAGCAAAAATGGCTTTATTCGTATGGGGCTGATAAAGCGATAGTGGCCGTGCCGAGGCTTCAGGCATTCCCAGGCCATACGTGATTTGTGACCCGGCGTGGCGGCGTCTTCAATGTAGGAAATGTGCGGGGGAGTTAGCCGATAGGATTTGCCATCCTGCATAACCAGTACAATGTCATGCGCGCTGTGAACGCCGGCGATCCGAATACTGCCACTCGTATGGGCCGCAGTTTTTGGCTGTGGTATTTCGCGAATGATGCCTGTGAAATTAATAATTTTCGAGGGCAGCCAAACCCATATATTGAAATTTGAGTACGTCAGGTAGGTATAGTCCGAGGTGCCAATGTTCGCTTCCATGTCATAACTGACTCTGATTTCAAATATTTCTTCATTTGTGTAATCCAAATAAAACACCGCGGAAGTTTCGGGTGTGTTGGCGTAAGCGATGAAATCGACTCTGCGGCCAGCGCGTGAAACAAAGTTGTGCGTCGACTCCAGCTCGCCGATCACTACGGTTCCGCTGTTGGCGATGTGCGGGGCAGGCGCGGGCTGTCCGCCGGTCACTATGCATTCTACGTCGTAAGCGGCTGAGTCAGTCAGATGAGAAGGCAAGAGGGGCGTCAGCTGGTAACTGTCCCGGGTTTTAAACAGCAACCGATTGTTTTTCACCTGACGCTGACCGTCGACATGTTCGTAGACATTCTCGATGGTCAACACGTGTTCGGGGAGTTCGCCCTCCTTGCCCCGCAACGAACGGATGACCAGCGAAGTATCGATGATCTGCCAGTGTTGAATGCGCTCCATTGGCCAGTCGAATACGACAAGGCTCGATTGTTCGCCGTCTTCGACAATGGTCACTCGAGCCGTGGTGTCGGCGATGAAGTAGCGATCTGTACCGGGGCCGCCATCAACCCGACAGTCCGGCCCGCGGATCGCGATGGTGTCACCGCCAGGTCCGGCATTGATCTGGTCGTTACCGTTGGCCGAGATCTGGTCGGCCATGTCGCTCCCGGTGACCCGATTCAAACCGCTTCGCAAGGTCGAGATGTTTTCGATGGATTTGAGCTGCGCGACCGGGATGTCGTCTTTCGCAGGGTCTTGGTGGCGCAAGGCAACCTTGCCGGTCTGCAGATTGATGTCGTAACCGACATGACGGGTATCAGTGGCCGGAAGGGATCCCTCGAAGGTCAGTGTGTCGGAACCCTCGCCCCCGTCAAGAATGCTGGTTCGGGCAGGTCGCAGTGGCCGGTTCAGTTCCGCTTCGGTTGTTTCGAAGTAAAACCCGTCATCCTTGTCGCCGCCGGTCAGTGCCTTGGCGCCCTCCCGATAGCGGAAGGCATTGGGCTTGTCCTTGACGCCGAAGACCTTGTCATTGCCGTCACCAAGCCGCCAAAAAACCCCTTTATTTTCACCTGGGCTTCCTTTGACGCTGCCGTTGAGGTTTGGCGGGATCCCATCACGAGCATCGATAACGTCGTCTGTACCAACGATAACCGGCTCGTTATCAAGTTCGTACGGTTGTTCCCCGGCGTTTTCGTCCCATTGGTAGTGCCAGATTTTGATGGTCCGCAGCGTAACGTCGAAACTGCCGTTTACAATGTATTCCAGTTGGTCTTTATACGCGCCTTCAAGCAAGTCTTTTGTCGAGAGCTCTAACTGAAGGCTGTAATCGCTGAGGGTCTTGGCAATCTTGTGGCGATCCATCACGTGCTGATCCAGCTTGACCCCCCAGAAGGCGAACCAGCCAGCGCGCAGACGTTCGTGAGCGCTCAGTTCAATATAATCATCAATGTCGTCCACGATCCGCGCGGCCCGGTAGATTTCCGCTCCAACGATGAGTATGGCGGCGGCAGCGATGCCAACAGGTCCGGCGACACTTCCGTAACCGGCCAGCGCCGCCGCGCCCAATACAAGGCTGAGGCTCGCGCTGGCCACGCTTACGCCGCCACTGACATAATGGTCCTGGGCCACCTTGCCTTGCGAGGCGGCGGCGGCATTAAAGGCATTGACGGCACTGATAACGTCAAACGGCAGGGTGATCACGCTGGCAAATAGCCCGGCCCCCCGACTGAATACGCTGCCTACCGATGTGGCGGAAAACCGTTTGAGTACGACAGCGCCGCTCTCGATCATCGCAACGCCGCCCTTGGTCAGGCCTCGTTCGACGATCAACGAACCCACTTCACTCGCAATCGATGCACCGTTGAACACCGCTTCGCCCGTGTCGCCAACCTTGAGGGCTTCCATGGCCCCCCTGAAGCCACTATAGATTCCGAAGGCCTGCATCCCTACGCCTGTGCCGCCCAGCACATAGTTTTTGGTCTTGGCCCAGCGTGGATACTGGTTAACGGACTCGACGGAATGAATGTCCAGTTTTTGCGCCGCCTTGCTTAGCTTGTCGAGGCGATCCAGCGAGCTGCCCGGTATCAGCGGATCCGAGCCGACGAACAGGGGAGGGGCGTCGACCGAGCGGCTCATGGCTATTTCATAGAACAGAGTGGCTACGGTGCCACTGTCTGAGGTTTTCACGGATTTAACACGGACCTCCACCTTGGTTGAGTCAAAACTCAGTCCATCCACAAAAAACTGGTCGGGGGTTTGCATGTTCGCGTTTGCCGTGCTGATGGCGCGGCCATGCACCATCGCGCCCAAGGCCTTGAGTTCTACGCGAGTGATGTTGGAGTTGCCAAATCGCAAGGGCCCGAACTGTTTATCAAGGATTTTGAGTGAGCGAGGGGATACCTGGCTTGGGTGTGTTGTGTCTGGCGCTTCCGTGGGGGCAGGTGTCAAAGGTGGCGCGCTGGGGAGCGTATCAATTTTTCCGGCTGCCGGCGCATGACTGTTGGCCGAAGCGCCGATCGCCGTTACCTGAAGGGGGCGGTGGGTTGCACTTTCCATGGCGGGTTCGATAAGTTGTGCCATTGTTTAATCCTTTAAATAATGAGCGTTTTAAAATACAAATTTTCGTATGGGTGTCAGGCCCATGTATGAGCATGAAAGATGAAGAAGGCGGCCCTTTAAAAAACCTGAAGCTCAAGGCCACACCACCTCATCCCCGAATTCGTCTTTATTGCCCGACAGCCTGAGTATGGGTTTACCCGCGGCCTCCACTTCATCGATCAACAAGTCGTATTCATGTGTGTTGGTGTTCCCCGCATGCGTAGAGGCTTCGATTCGTTCGGCCCGACTGCCGGCCTGGTCCTCGATGTCGTTTACTTTTGCTCCCTTGGTCAGGGATGAGTTCAACAGCCAGATCCGCTGTGCTTTCAGCCCTTTTTTGCTTACCGAAATCAATCCTTCGTAGTCATCGGAGGGAAACCAGGTGGGTGGTGTGGAGCGGGCCGCTGAATTGAACATCTGGTTTTCTTCATGAGGGACGACTTCCATGTTTCGGGTATCCAACGCATACAGAAACATTACCTTCTGTCGCTCTCTGGTGCGTACGTAGTTGCGTTCATGGTCCCAGGCGATCGGGCTTCCTGCATCCGACCAATCGGAGGATGCGCTGCTTTGCGTGTCACTGGTATCACTGGTGTCGCTGGTGTCGCTGTCCGAAGGCGTATTGTCAGTGCTTCTTCCGGGGTGTTTGTTGGTTTGCGTGTTGAATCGCAAGTACTCGGGGTCCGGAGCGCTGGCGTACATCAGGCCTTCCTTGAGGCTGAAGGTGGCGCTCATCGGCTTATGGGTGGTGGCGCCGGGTCGGTGGGCATAGCGAGCAAGCATGGCGTCGTCGTTCGCCAGTTCGAACGGAGTGCGCTCGTCGCCCCTGAACAGGGCCGGGACGTCAGTTCGATACAGGCACTTATTCTTGTTGCGCAGGTACCCCATTTTCGCCAGGAGCGCCTCGCGTAATTCGTGAGTCATGCTTGTTTCGGGGGCATACCAATCATGCCGCGCATTACGCCTGAGATTCAGCTCCTCGATGACATCGTTGCCGAGTTGATCGAGGCGGCGGGGGTTGCCGACATCTTCAGTTTGTTGTTTGTGCGTGTGTGCCCATTGAGGCATCGTCAGCTCGTTCTTCATGTGCTGTTGCAAGCGAGACAGCTGGCTCGGCAGCAGGTTGTAGGACTGCAAGAACCTCTGGCGTTCGTTTGGTGACATGGTCGGGTGCAGCCAGTGGAGTGAATCGCGCAACAGGTTAACGACTGGGTTGTCCGTTACATTCGGTTCGACCCATTGCGGGGGCTTGCCGGACAACTGCGCTTGAGCCCGAAAACGCTCGATGTCCTGACCATGAATCCCGTAGAGCTCCCAGATCTCTTGATCGGTCCAGTGCCTCAGGTGAGTGGGTTGCGAGCCGAATCCTCCGGCAGGAGGGTCGACCTTGATCCAGTTTCCGAAACTGTCTCTGAATGCAAATCGTGTGTCAGATTCATCCGGCCCGGACCTTGGCTTGAATTCGTAATAGCCCTGGGCGTCCGGCGAGCGCATCGATGCAGTGTAAAGTCTTTGGTTGATGTAAGCCGGCGTGTCGGTAGAGCGCGGCCGTTTAGGTGCGATGGTTGTAGAGGACTGCTCGCTGGTTGACGGCGCAGGCCGCTTGGGCGCGAAGCCACTGCCTGTCTGTTGGTCATGGTTGACCAGCTGATTTTCGCTGGTCTGCGCTGTCAGGCGCCAGGTCGGACTCCCATCGTTTTTATAAAGTACCGGGCCGGACGGGTTCTGTTCCGTCAGTAACTTCACTCGATAGGCACCGATAATTTCGTCAAGACCGGCATGGGCTGTATGCAGTACGCCTTCATGGACAACATCGACAAATTTGCGCCCGACAATCAAGCGGAAGCCGTCCGCGTCTGGTGCTTGCATGCCACGCAGAAAGTTGTCCGATAACCAGTATTTATTCAATGAGCTGGCGTTCTTCAGATGTCCGGCAGGTGTTCGAATGGGCAAGCTGGTTATTTCAATGGTGGGAGAGGGGGAGGCATCAACCCCGGGGCGTGGAGCATGACCCTGAGTTGACATCGACGAAGCCTCTGCATCGGAAGGCCAGGCGACTCGTGGCACATAGGTCGGGATGTTCAGGTCAGACCTTGTCGACGGCTCATTGGTTGATACAGGATCGTGCGGGGTAGTGACAGGTGGTTTACGTGGTGTTTTCGGGCTCATGTAAAACTCACTGTTAAATGGATTTATTAAGTAATGTATGTTTAATGGTATTTCCGTTGGGGGCAATTGCGCGCAATGTTCAGCGCAAGTTGGTTTTATTTAATGTACTTGATTTTTCAATTCATAAAGGTGCGGGTGTGAGGAAGTTCTGAATAAAAATGTAACTTCAATTATTGGATTTGTCGGGCTCAAAACAACGCAGTCGCGCTGGCGAAGTTCGGGTGTTGAGCGCAAGCGCCACTCTCATTGGAAAAAACCCTGGAGAGTGGCGAGGAGGGAGATCTGTAGTGTTATGGATGTACAGGGACGAACCGGAGTATTCAGTACGCGTACCGCAACATCGCATGCGGCAGATGGCGCAGGGCAAAGAAACTGAACAATGCCAACAGTGCTGGCAGGATCAGCCACCAGACCTTGAACGGCATGGCGTTGAGTGGCGTCTGACGCTGATTCAGCCACAAACTCGCGGCACACACGCACGCAGCCAGCATGGCGCCGGCCAGCACGTCGGTCGGCCAGTGCGCTCCCAGATAAACCCGCGACAAGGCAATCGACAGCGCCGGCAGGCAGGCCAGCAGCAGCCAGGTCAGGCGCATCCGTGGCGGCTGTCCGCGACCGGCGAGCACGGCCAGGGTCAGGAACAAGGCAAACGACCCCGAAGCGTGGCCGCTGGGCATGCTGTAGCTGGTCAATGGATCGCTCAGCACTTCCGGGCGTACCCGGGCGAAGAAATTTTTGGTCGCGGTATTGGCCAGGGCGGTGCAGAGCAGGGTGCCGCCGGCAAACAGCGCCTGGCGCCATTGCCGGCACAGCAATAGCAGGCCGGTGAGCAGGGCGCTGAACAGCAGCATGTTGCGGAACTCACCGATCAGGGTGAAGGTGACCGCCACTTCATCCAGCGTCGGGCTGCGGTGCTCCTGCACCAGGGCCATCACGCCCTGATCAAGAGCGGTCAAGTGCGGATAGCCGATGAACAGGCCGATCAGGATCAGCAGGCTCATGCAACTGATCCAGGTCGTCGCCCGGCGATGGCGGCGCAGGCTGCTGGTCGCGCTCAAGCCGACCATCACCGCGACACTGCCGGCGACGATGCCAGCCTGCAGCCAGAAACCTTCCGGCAACGGCAGGCGGATCGCCGCGCCGGTGGCCCACCCCGGCAGCAGATAGGCGACGCTCCAGCCGGCGGCGGCCAGCAGGCTGACGGCGGCGAAGCGCGGGAACGGCATGTCGAACATCCCGGCGACCATCGGCAGCATGGGGCGTAACGGCCCGATAAAGCGTCCGACCAGCAGGCTGGCGATGCCATAACGCTGGAAATAGGCCTCGGCCCCGGCGATCCATTCCGGGTGATGGCGCAGCCCGGGCAGACGCCGGATATTCTGATGGAAATGCCGCCCCACGAAGTAGGAAACAATATCGCCCAGCACGCCGGCGACGAACCCCAGCAGTAGTGTTTCGCTCAATGACAGCGCACCACTGCCGGCCAGAACCGCCACGGCAAACAGCAATACCGTACCGGGGACGATTAGCCCGGCAATTGCCAGGCATTCCACGAAGGCCACGATGAATACCGCAGCGGCCAGCCATTGCGGGTTGACCGTTAACCATCCGGTCACGCTATCGAGCCATGGGCCCATAAAGACAACTCCATAGAAATGTTCCAATCGGCCTCAAGGGACGAGCGTAATCTTAAAATCACCACAGGACCCCATGTGGGAGCGGGCTTGCTCGCGAATGCGGTGTGTCAGTCGCCATTGATGTTGCCTGACACACCGCATTCGCGAGCAAGCCCGCTCCCACATGGGGATACTTTTTACTTCCAGTCCGGGTGCATCTCACGACAGCAACAGATAATCGCGGCCTTCGACTTGCCCTCGTCGCAGCGGGTTGCGTGTGCAATAAGCGGCGTAGGCGGCATCGACGAAGCGGTACATCAGGTGTTCGTCACGTCCATGGGGGATGCCCAGGCGCGTGGTTTGAATGATGTGGGCGGGTGCCGGGCCGACGTCTTCCACCAGCAGTACTTCATGGTCGAAGCGTTTGGCGTCCCAGATCGGCACCTTCAGGCCCAGCGCCTTGCAGAGCAATGTCTGTCCGGCACAGAGCTTTTGCGAGGGACGAGGGCGGCCCTGGGCATCCGGATTGTTCAACAACATTTGCGCCAGGCTCGCCGGTCCGCTCAATTCATCGACCCAGGGATAGCCGGATTTGATCAACACCGCATTGCCGGGACCTTGGGCACTGAAGTTCAGGGAATCGCCGCCACGGGCGTAATACATATAGATGTGACCACCATCCAGAAACAAAGCCTTACGCTTTTCTGTGTAGCCAAGGGAAGCATGGCTGCCTTTTTCTTCGAAGTAATAGGCTTCGGTCTCGATGATTCGAGCGCTCAGCCAGAGTTCACCGACCCGATGCCGGATCACTTTGCCCAGTAATTCCCGGGCCAGCGTTTGGGCGTCTCGGTCGAAAAACGCGTCCGGGAGGGCCGTGGGCAGGCTCGTCGCGGACGCACGAACAGTCAGGTCGGTCATGATGAACGGCGTTTATCAGGGCTGAATGAGTCGTGATGATAACAATTTGCAGCTTAATCACGGCTGAACGTCGGCAAATTGCCCTCGATTTCGACCATCCGCCTGTCACCGCTGTTAGTCCCGGGACGCGACAGCTATAATCTGCCGCTTTACTCTTTACCAAGACCTTAGCAAAGACCACTCCAGACCATGACTGAGTCCGTTCTAGACTACATGACCCGTTTGGGTCGCGCTGCCCGCGAGGCTTCCCGCGTCATCGGCCGTGCCAGCACTGCGCAGAAAAACCGCGCGTTGCAGGCGGCTGCCCATGCGTTGGACGCTGCACGCGCCGAGCTGACAGCCGCCAACGAGCTGGATTTGGCTGCTGGCCGCGCCAACGGTCTTGAACCGGCCCTGTTGGAGCGTCTGGCGCTGACCCCGGAACGCATCGACGGCATGATCGTCGGTTTGCGTCAGGTTGCCGCGCTGCCGGATCCGGTCGGTGCGATCCGCGACATGAGTTATCGCCCCTCAGGGATTCAGGTGGGGAAGATGCGCGTGCCGCTGGGCGTGATCGGGATCATCTACGAATCTCGGCCAAACGTGACCATCGATGCTGCCAGCCTGTGCCTGAAGTCCGGCAACGCAACCATCCTGCGCGGCGGCTCCGAGGCCATCAACTCCAACCGTGCCATTGCCGCCTGTATCCAGCGCGGCCTGGCCGAGGCCGATCTGCCGGCGGCCGTGGTGCAAGTGGTCGAAACCACCGATCGCGCCGCCGTCGGCGCGCTGATCACCCTGCCTGAATACGTCGATGTCATCGTTCCCCGTGGCGGCCGTGGCCTGATCGAACGCATCAGCCGCGATGCGCGCGTGCCGGTGATCAAGCACCTGGACGGCATCTGCCACGTCTACGTCAGCGCCCATGCGGACCTGGCGAAAGCCCAGCGCATCGCGTTCAACGCCAAGACTTACCGTTATGGCATCTGCGGTGCGATGGAAACGCTGCTGGTGGATCAAGTCGTCGCCAAAGACTTCCTGCCATCGATGGCTGCACAGTTCCGCGAAAAAGGCGTCGAGCTGCGTGGCTGCGAACGTACCCGGGCGATCGTCGAGGCTGTTGCGGCAACAGAAGAAGACTGGAACACCGAATACCTGGCGCCGATCCTCTCGATCCGCGTGGTCGACGGACTGGGCCAGGCCATCGAGCACATTAACAAGTACGGCTCCCATCACACCGACTCGATTGTCAGCGAAAACCTGGCAGACACCCGACGTTTCGTCGCGGAAGTCGATTCGTCGTCGGTGATGATCAACACCCCGACATGCTTCGCCGATGGCTTTGAATACGGATTGGGTGCCGAGATCGGCATTTCTACTGATAAGCTGCACGCCCGCGGCCCGGTGGGTCTCGAAGGTCTGACCTGCGAGAAGTACATCGTGGTCGGTGATGGTCAGTTGCGCGGCCAGGCGTCGGTCTGACTTGGGCGACCTCAATCCGTCGGCCCCGGTGACCACCTGCGAACCTGCGCCTCGACGCATCGGCATGCTGGGTGGGACCTTCGACCCAGTGCACATCGGCCATTTGCGCGGTGCGCTGGAAGTCGCCGAATCGCTGGCGCTCGATGAGCTGCGCCTGACACCCAGTGCCAGGCCGCCTCATCGCGGTACGCCACAGGTGTCGGCCAAAGACCGTCTGGCGATGGTCGAGTGCGCGGTGGCCGGTGTGGCGCCGTTGGTGGTGGATGCCCGCGAATTGCAGCGGGACAAACCGTCCTACACCCTCGACACCCTGGAGCTGATGCGCGCCGAACTGGCCGCCCAGGACCAGGTTTTTCTACTTTTGGGCTGGGACGCATTTTGCGGCCTGCCCACTTGGCACCGCTGGGAAGAGTTGCTCCAGCATTGCCACATCCTGGTGCTGCAACGCCCGGATGCCGACAGCGAACCGCCGGATGCCTTGCGCAACCTGCTGGCAGCGCGCTCGGTGAGCGAACCGCTGGCCCTCAAAGGGCCGAGCGGACAGATTGCATTCGTCTGGCAGACGCCGCTCGCGGTATCCGCCACCCAGATCCGTCAACTGCTGGCCAGCGGTAAGTCGGTACGTTTCCTGGTGCCCGACGCGGTCCTGGCCTACATCGATGCGCACGGACTTTACCGTGCGTCGAACTGAAAAAGGGCGCGCTTCAAGGCACGTGATCACGTGTATCGAAGCGCCCGAACATACGAGCAAAACGAGTTTTATATGACTGACAAAGACCAAACCAAAGTAAAGCGCAAAGGCACGTTCAAGAGCGCTCCGCTGCCAGAAACAGTAATAGCCGGCCCGGCACTCCTGGGCGAAGAGCTGGTCAAGGTCGCCGTAGCGGCCCTGGAAGACGTCAAGGCCCAGGATATCCAAGTCATCGACGTTCGTGAAAAGCAGAGCATCACTGACTTCATGATCATCGCTACCGGTACTTCCAACCGTCAGATCGGCGCGATGCTGGATAAGGTCCGCGAGGCGGTCAAGGCCAGGGGCGTCAAGCCATTGGGTGAAGAAGGCAAGGGCGACAGCGACTGGGTGCTGCTGGACATGGACGATGTCATCGTCCACATGATGACCGCCTCGGCTCGTCAGTTTTACGACCTGGAGCGTCTGTGGTCCGGTGCAGAACAGAGCCGTGCTCTGAACGCGGCTCACCACAGCCCGGAAAACACCCATGAGCACTTCGTCAAGCTCAACAAAGACCAGCAATAAGGGACCACTGTGCGACTGCGACTGATCGCCGTCGGTTCACGCATGCCCAAGTGGGTGGAAGAAGGCTGGCATGAATATGCCAAGCGTCTTCCGTCCGAGCTGGCGCTGGAACTGGTGGAAATACCGCTCAACACCCGCGGCAAGAACGCCGACGTGGCGCGCTTCATCCGTCAGGAAGGCGAAGCCATGCTGGCCAAGGTCGGGCCGAACGAGCGTGTTGTCACCCTCGAAGTCCACGGCAAGCCCTGGAGCACCGAGCAGCTGGCGGTCGAGCTCGATCGCTGGCGGCTGGACTCGCGCACGGTGAATTTCATGGTCGGCGGCCCCGAAGGGCTGGCGCCGGAAGTCTGTGCCCGGGCCGATCAGCGCTGGTCGCTCTCGCCGTTGACGTTGCCGCACCCGCTGGTGCGCATTCTGATCGGCGAACAGCTGTATCGTGCCTGGACAGTCTTGTCCGGCCACCCTTACCACAAGTAGTTCTGCCCTCATGTCCCAGCCAATCCGCCTCAAGGACCACGAAAAAGACGCCCGTCTGGTGCGTGGCCGCGTCGTGTTCGGGGCAATTGCGGTGGTGACGCTGATCTGCGTGCTGATCGCGCGGTTGTATTTCCTTCAGGTGATTCAGTACGAGTACCACTCGACCCTGTCGGAAAACAACCGCGTCCATGTACAGCCGATTCCTCCGACTCGCGGGTTGATCTTCGACCGCAAGGGCGTGGTGGTGGCCGATAACCGGCCCAGCTTCAGCCTGAGCATGACCCGCGAACGCTCGGGCGATTGGCAGCAAGTGCTCGACGTGATCGTCGAAGTGCTGGAATTGACGCCCGAGGACCGGGTGATCTTCGAGAAACGCATGCGTCAGGGGCGTCGGCCGTTCGAGCCGGTGCCGATCCTGTTCGAACTGACCGAAGAGCAGATTGCCCGCATCGCGGTGAACCAGTTCCGCCTGCCTGGTGTAGAAGTGGTCGCTCAGCTGGTTCGTCACTATCCGCAGGGCGCGCACTTCGCGCACTCGGTGGGTTACATGGGGCGGATCAACGAGAAAGAGCTGAAGTCGCTCGACCCGGTGAGTTACAGCGGCACCCATCAAATTGGCAAAACCGGCATCGAGCGCTTCTACGAGCCGGAATTGCACGGTCAGGTCGGTTACGAAGAAGTCGAGACCAACGCTCGGGGCCGCGTACTGCGGGTGCTCAAGCGTACCGAACCGATTTCCGGCAAGGACATCGTGCTGAGCCTGGACATCAAGTTGCAGGAAGCGGCCGAGGCTGCATTGGGCGGTCGCCGTGGCGCGGTGGTGGCGCTGGACCCGAAAACCGGCGAAGTCCTGGCGATGGTCAGTCAGCCGAGTTTCGACCCGAACCTGTTCGTCACCGGCATCAGCTTCAAGGCCTATGCCGAGCTGCGTGATTCCATCGACCGGCCGCTGTTCAACCGGGTCCTGCGTGGCCTGTACCCGCCGGGTTCGACCATCAAGCCGGCGGTGGCGATTGCCGGCCTGGATGCCGGTGTCGTGACCGCCTCGAGTCGAGTGTACGACCCCGGCTATTACCAGTTGCCCAACTACGATCACAAATACCGTAACTGGAACCGTTCCGGTGATGGCTTCGTCGATCTGGACACGGCGATCATGCGTTCCAACGACACCTACTTCTACGACCTGGCTCATAAACTGGGGATCGATCGATTGTCGGCGTACATGGGCAAGTTCGGCATTGGCCAGAAGGTCTCGCTGGACATGTTCGAAGAGTCGCCCGGTCTGATGCCGACACGGGAATGGAAGCGGGCGACCCGGCGCCAGGCCTGGTTCCCGGGCGAAACCCTGATTCTGGGGATCGGCCAGGGCTACATGCAGTCGACTCCGCTGCAACTGGCCCAGGCCACTGCACTGGTGGCCAACAAAGGCGTCTGGAACCGGCCGCACCTGGCCAAGACCGTCGAAGGCGAGCGGCCCAAGGATGAGAATCCGATGCCGGACATCGTCCTGCGCGACCCGTCCGACTGGGCCAAGGTCAACCACGGCATGCAGCAGGTGATGCACGGCGCCCGGGGTACGGCGCGCAAAGCGGCGATCGGTGCGCAATACCGCATCGCGGGTAAAAGTGGTACGGCCCAGGTCGTCGCAATCAAGCAGGGCGAGAAATACGATCGTTCCAAGGTCCAGGAACGCCATCGTGACCATGCCTTGTTCGTCGGCTTCGCGCCGGCCGACAACCCGAAGATCGTGGTGTCGGTGATGGTCGAGAACGGCGAGTCCGGCTCCGGCGTTGCTGCACCCGTGGTGCGTCAAATCATGGACGCCTGGCTCCTGGACCAGGAAGGTCGGTTGAAAGCCGAATACGCCAGCCCTATCAGTGCGGAGGCTACGGCCCGTGAACAGTAATTTCGATCGCATTCTCTCCAGTGAGGATGTGATGCGTCGTCGTGCGACGCTGTTGCAACGCATGCACATCGACGGCCCGCTGCTGATCCTGTTGCTGACGCTCGCCGCCGGCAGCCTGTTCGTGCTGTATTCGGCCAGCGGCAAGAGCTGGGACCTGCTGGCCAAGCAAGCCACTTCGTTCGGCATTGGCCTGGTGTCGATGGTTGTCATTGCCCAATTCGAGCCGCGCTTCATGGCCCGCTGGGTACCGGTCGGTTATGTGATCGGCGTGCTGTTGCTGGTGGTGGTGGACGTGATGGGCCACAACGCCATGGGCGCCACGCGCTGGATCAATATTCCCGGGGTGATCCGCTTCCAGCCCTCGGAATTCATGAAGATCCTGATGCCGGCGACCATCGCCTGGTACCTGTCCAAGCGCACCTTGCCGCCGCAGCTCAAGCACGTGGGCGTCAGTTTGTTTCTGATCGGCTTGCCATTCATCCTGATCGTGCGTCAACCCGACCTTGGCACTTCATTGCTGATCCTGGGGGGTGGTGCGTTCGTGCTGTTCATGGGCGGCCTGCGCTGGCGCTGGATTCTCAGCGTGCTTGCCGCCGCCGTGCCGGTGGCTGTCGCCATGTGGTATTTCGTCATGCACGATTATCAGAAGCAGCGAGTCCTGACGTTCCTCGACCCGGAGAGCGATCCGCTGGGCACCGGCTGGAACATCATTCAGTCCAAGGCGGCCATCGGTTCCGGCGGCGTGTTCGGCAAGGGTTGGCTGCTGGGCACCCAGTCGCACCTGGACTTCCTGCCGGAAAGCCACACCGACTTCATTATTGCGGTCATGGGTGAAGAGTTCGGTCTGGTGGGCATCTGCGCACTGCTGCTGATTTATCTGCTGTTGATCGGTCGCGGGCTGGTCATTACCGCCCAGGCCCAGACATTGTTCGGCAAATTGCTCGCGGGCAGCCTGACCATGACATTTTTTGTTTACGTTTTCGTCAACATCGGTATGGTCAGTGGCCTGTTGCCGGTCGTGGGGGTGCCGTTGCCGTTCATTAGCTACGGAGGAACTTCGCTGGTGACGCTGCTGTCAGCGTTTGGGGTTTTGATGTCGATCCATACCCATCGTAAGTGGATCGCACAAGTTTGAATAAGGTGAAGATTTCAATGCAAGTAATGCGTGGCTGGGCGACTCGGTACGCGCCATGGGTCGGCCTGGTAAGCATCCTTGGCACAGCGCAGGACGCGTTGGCCGGCGATTACGAAGGCTCACCCCAGGTGGCCGAATTCGTCGGTGAAATGACTCGCGACTACGGTTTTGCCGGTGAACAGCTGATGGGCGTGTTCCGCGAAGCCGAGCGCAAGCAGTCGATTCTGGACGCGATCTCGAAACCCGCCGAGCGGGTCAAGCAGTGGAGCGAATACCGCCCGATGTTCATCACCGATGCGCGCATCGCCCGTGGTGTGGACTTCTGGCGTCAGCATGAGGCGGTACTGGCTCGCGCGGAACAGGAATACGGCGTGCCGGCGCAGGTTATTGTGTCGATCATTGGCGTTGAAACCTTTTTCGGGCGCAATACCGGAAATTTCCGGGTCGTCGACGCCTTGTCGACCCTGGGTTTCGACTATCCTCCCCGTGCCGAATTCTTCCGCAAGGAATTGCGTGAGTTCCTGCTGCTGGCCCGGGAAGAGCAGGTCGATCCGTTGACCCTCAAGGGCTCTTACGCCGGGGCGATGGGCTTGCCGCAGTTCATGCCGAGCAGCTTTCGCGCCTATGCGGTGGACTTCGACGGTGATGGCCACATCAATATCTGGAACAACCCGGACGATGCCATTGGCAGCGTCGGCAGTTACTTCAAACGCCACGGCTGGGTGGCCGGTGAACCCGTGGTCAGCCGCGCCGATGTGCGTGGCAATCAGGTGGACGAGGGTTTGACCACCGGTATCGAACCGACTAAAACCGTCGGGGAGTTGCGAGCGCTGGGGTGGTCAAGTCATGATGCGCTGCGCGATGATATGCCGGTCACGGCATTCCGCCTGGAAGGTGACAAGGGTCCTGAATACTGGATGGGCCTGACGAATTTTTACGCGATTACGCGTTATAACCGCAGCGTGATGTACGCCATGGCCGTACATCAACTGTCTGAACAGCTGGTCCAAGCACGGGGCGTCAAGTAATGCGGGCATTGCCTATGAATAAACCCCTGAAGCTGATGGCATGCGCCGCGTTGACGGTGCTGGTCGCCAGTTGTTCGACCAGCCGCTCGCCGACGCCAAAGTCTCCTTCTTCTTCTTCTTCTTCTTCCACCGCCGTGCGCGCAACGCCAGGCCTGGACATCAACCGCGCGCACAAAGACGGTGCGCCATGGTGGGACGTCGACGTATCGCGCATCCCTGATGCGACGCCGACCCTGCACAGCGGTCCTTATAAAGCCAACCCGTATACCGTGCTGGGCAAGACTTATTTTCCGCAGCAAGAATCCAAGTCCTACGTCGCGTCGGGCACGGCGTCCTGGTACGGCACCAAATTCCACGGCCAGAACACCGCCAATGGCGAGGTCTATGACCTGTACGGCATGAGTGCCGCGCACAAGACGTTGCCGCTGCCCAGTTACGTTCGGGTGACCAACCTGGACAACAACAAGACCGTGGTCCTGCGGGTCAACGACCGTGGACCGTTCTACTCTGACCGAATCATCGACTTGTCCTATGCCGCCGCCAAGAAGCTCGGTTATGCCGAAACCGGCACGGCGCGGGTCAAGGTCGAAGGCATCGACCCGCAGCAATGGTGGGCCGCCAAAGGGCGTCCGGCACCGTTGATGCTTAACGAGCCGAAAATCGCGCAAAATAACGCCCCGGTGATCACGGCTTCGGCCGGCACCGTGGAACAATGGACGCCACCGCCGCAGCAACACGCCGCGGCCGTCGTACCTGTGCCGATCGATGCCAAAAAAAACGCTTCTGCACCAGCCTCTGGCCAGTATCTGCAGGTGGGCGCGTTCGCCAACCCGGACGCTGCAGAACTCCTGAGATCGAAGCTCAGCGGGATGGTGAGCGCTCCGGTGTTCATCAGCTCGATCGTGCGTAATCAACAGACACTGCATCGGGTGCGCCTGGGGCCGATCGGCTCGCCGGGTGAAATCCAGCAAGTGCAGAACAGCGTGCGCCTGGCCAATCTCGGTTCGCCGAGCCTGGTCACCGCCGAGTAATACGTAGTACTTGATTGAGGGTTCGCTTGCGGTCTGGGGGGTGAACCTGGTTGTTGGCTCGTTGAAGAACAAAAGCCCGGCAAGGGTTCTGAGTGAACAACTGAACACGCGACAGCCTGTTAGAAAGCTGTCTGATTAGTTTTGCCTTTGGGCAGTTTCCATTAGCGATTTCGAGAGACGGATGAACATCACCACCTTTGCCAAACGCCTGTGCCTGCTAGTCCCGCTGCTCCTCTCGCCTGCCGCGTTCGCGGTCGAGATGATGCCGTCGCCACCACAACTGGCTGCCAAATCCTATGTGCTCATGGATGCCAGCAGCGGCAACGTGCTGGTGGAGAACAACGGTGACCAGCGTCTGCCTCCGGCCAGCCTGACCAAGCTGATGACCGCGTACATCGCGACCCTGGAAATCCGTCGTGGCCAGATCGGTGAAAACGATCCGGTGACCGTCAGCGAAAACGCCTGGCGCACCGGCGGTTCGCGGATGTTCATCAAGGTCGGCTCGCAAGTCACCGTCAGCGACCTGCTGCACGGCATCATCATCCAGTCGGGCAACGACGCCAGTGTTGCGCTGTCCGAGCACATCGCCGGCAGCGAAGACGCATTCGCCGACATGATGAACAAAACCGTGGCCGACCTGGGCATGACCAACAGCCACTTCATGAACCCGACCGGTCTGCCGAACCCGGAGCACTACTCGTCGGCTCACGACATGGCTGTGCTGGCCCGCGCGATCATCCACGAAGACCCGGCTCACTACGCGATCTACTCGCAGAAAGAGTTCTTCTGGAACGGCATCAAGCAACCTAACCGCAACCTGCTGCTGTGGCGCGACAAGACCGTCGACGGTCTGAAAACCGGCCACACCGACGAAGCCGGCTACTGCATGGTGTCTTCGGCGGTACGTGATGGCATGCGCCTGATCGCCGTGGTGTTCGGCACCAACAGTGAAGTGGCTCGTGCCTCCGAAACCCAGAAGCTGCTGACTTACGGTTTCCGCTTCTTCGAAACCCAGACCTTCTATCAGAAAGGCGCCGAGCTGGCTCAGGCTCCTGTCTGGAAAGGCACCACCAACCAGGTCAAGGCCGGCCTGGCCCAAGACCTGACCATGACCTTGCCCAAAGGCCAGCTGAAAAAGCTCGCTGCCAGCATGACCATGAACCCGCAACTGATGGCGCCAATCGCCAAGGGCGACGTGATCGGTAAAGTCGAAGTGAAACTGGACGACAAGGTGGTGCACAGCGCCGACCTGATCGCCCTCGACGCGGTCGACGAGGGTGGTATCTTCCGCCGCATGTGGGATAGCATCCGTCTATTCTTCTACGGCTTGTTCAACTGAATCAGTGTGGACCTGCATGGCCCCGCCCCGATCCGGAGCGGGGCCATGTCCGTTGCCACGGCTTACGAGGCCGTTACGCCATGACAGATACTGAAGTAAAGGCGCCAAAAATCGAATTCCCCTGCGCGGATTACCCGATCAAGGTAATCGGCGACACCGGTGTGGGTTTCAAGGACAAGATCATTGCGATCCTTGAGAAGCACGCGACCGTTGACCACAAGACCCTGGCCGAACGCCAGAGTACCAACGGCAAGTACACGACCATCCAGTTGCACATCATCGCCACCGGCCAGGAGCAGCTATACGACATCAACAGCGAGTTGCGGGCCACCGGTTTCGTGCATATGGTGCTGTGATGTCTGGCACGCTGGGCTTTCGCGAGCTTGGCCAGATGGCTTACGAGCCGGTCTGGCATGCCATGCAACGCTTTACCAACGAACGCGGCAGTGACGCCGCCGACGAGATCTGGCTGGTCGAGCACCCGCCGGTATTCACCCAGGGCCAGGCTGGCAAGGCCGAGCACTTGTTGCTGCCGGGGGATATCCCGGTGGTGCAGGTCGATCGCGGTGGTCAGGTGACTTACCACGGTCCGGGTCAATTGGTGGCCTATCTGCTGCTCGACGTGCGCAAGCTGGGTTTCGGCGTGCGTGACCTGGTCAGCCGCATGGAGCAGTGCCTGATCGAGCTGCTGGCCAGCTACGGCGTAACGGCTGCGGCCAAGCCGGATGCCCCGGGTGTCTACGTCGACGGGGCGAAAATCGCTTCTCTGGGTCTGCGGATCCGCCACGGTTGTTCCTTTCATGGCCTGGCCCTGAACGTGGATATGAACCTGGAACCGTTTCGACGGATTAATCCCTGCGGCTACGCCGGGCTGGCGATGACCCAGCTCTGCGATCACGCAGGATCGATTGAATTTGCCGAGGTAAGTGCCCGGCTGCGCGAGCAGCTCGTCAAACACCTCGACTATGCTGAGCAGACGACCCTAACGGGCGGAATCGACTGATATGACTACTGATGCAGTGCAAACCATGATCCCGACGCTGGATGTCACCGAGCGTCCGGCCCCGCGTGCCAAGGTTGAAGCCGGCGTCAAGCTGCGCGGCGCCGAGAAGGTTGCACGCATTCCGGTGAAGATCATCCCGACCACCGAACTGCCGAAGAAACCCGACTGGATTCGCGTGCGCATCCCGGTTTCGCCGGAAGTCGATCGCATCAAGGCCCTGCTGCGCAAACACAAGCTGCACAGCGTGTGCGAAGAGGCGTCCTGCCCGAACCTGGGCGAGTGCTTCTCCGGCGGTACCGCGACCTTCATGATCATGGGTGATATCTGCACCCGTCGCTGCCCGTTCTGCGACGTTGGCCATGGTCGTCCGAAACCACTGGACGTCAACGAGCCGCAAAGCCTGGCCATCGCCATCGCCGACCTGAAACTGAAATACGTGGTCATCACCTCGGTTGACCGCGACGACCTGCGTGACGGCGGTGCCCAGCACTTTGCCGACTGCATCCGCGAGATCCGCAAGCTGTCGCCGAACGTGCAGCTCGAAACCCTGGTCCCGGATTACCGTGGCCGCATGGACGTCGCACTGGAAATCACCGCCGCCGAGCCGCCGGATGTGTTCAACCACAACCTGGAGACCGTGCCGCGCCTGTACAAGGCCGCGCGTCCGGGTTCGGATTACCAGTGGTCGCTGACCCTGCTGCAACGCTTCAAGCAGATGATGCCGCACATTCCGACCAAGTCCGGCCTGATGCTGGGCCTGGGCGAAACCGACGAAGAAGTCATCGAAGTCATGAAGCGCATGCGCGAGCACGACATCGATATGCTAACCCTGGGCCAGTACCTGCAGCCGTCCCGCAGCCACTTGCCGGTCCAGCGTTTCGTACACCCGGACACCTTCGCCTGGTTCGCCGAGGAAGGTTACAAGATGGGCTTCAAGAACGTCGCCTCCGGCCCGTTGGTACGTTCCTCGTACCACGCCGACGAGCAAGCGAAGCTGGTCAAGGCCGAACTGATGTCGTCCTGATCGCGATGTGAAAAAGAGCCCGCAAGGATTCTCCTCTTGCGGGCATTTTTTTTGCCCGGCCTACACCCATTACAGTTTTTTCCTGCAACCTGCGGGGCGACTGACCCTCTTCTGTTTGTCCCCGTTCCTGACTACTGTGTGCTTGTCGCTTTCACGCAGGGAGATTCATGGATGACCGTTAGACCCACCCACACGCTTTGTCCTCACGCTCCGGTTCCGGCCCTGCCGTCGCAAGGGCTGATCGGCGTCATCGCGCCCGCCGGTCCCGCAGCGCTGGACACCGATAAAGCCATCGCCTGGATGCGCGCGCGCGGTTATTCGTTGCGGGTGTATCCCGGAGTGTACGAGCGCGATGGCTACCTGGCCGGTAGCGACGAGGTGCGGCTCAATGACCTGCACGCCGCATTTGCCGACAGCGAGGTCGATGCAATCATCTGTCTTCGCGGCGGTTACGGTACACCGCGATTGCTCGATCGCATCGACTTCGAGCTATTGCGCAGCAACGCCAAGCCGTTCATCGGCTACAGCGACATCACCGCACTGCACTTGGCGATCAGCCGTTACGCGGGCTTCGTGACCTTTCATGGGCCAATGCTCAATGCTGATCTGTTGGGTGACAAGCAAAAGCCAACCGAGTCGTCGTTTTTCAATATGCTCAGGGGGCAGATGAAGGCGGGCAGCGTACTGGCGCACCCAGTGGCCTGGCCGTTGACCACTCTTGAACCTGGCATCGCTCACGGGCGTTTGTTGGGGGGCAATCTGTCGATGATCGCCGCGACCATGGGTACACCGTACGAGATGGATGCCGAGGGGGTGATCCTGTTCATCGAGGACATCAACGAGCCTCTGTATCGCATAGACCGGCTGCTGACTCACCTGCGACTGGCAGGCACGCTGCGCAAGTTGCGGGGGGTGCTGGTGGGGGATATCGCGGGAGTGGATGGCGCTGCGCTGGAGCGGTTACTCAAGCAGACCTTTGCCTCGTTGCGGATACCGGTGCTGTCCGGGTGGCGCAGCGGGCATTGCGATCCGAACCTGATGTTGCCGATGGGGGCGTTGGTCAGACTGGATGCGGGGAATAAGGAATTGGTATTGGAGCAGGATGTGGTGGTCAAGCCCTAGAACCAGGTCGTCTGATAGTCAGTCTTCGCGGGCAAGCCTCGCTCCTACAGTTGATCTGTGTTGTTCACAGATCCCCTGTAGGAGCGAGGCTTGGTCTGGGCGGCATTCCGACGAAGCTTTTAGCGGTTACGCAGGCCTTCGAGCAGCCTGTGCGTCGGATACCCATCCGCCGGCCAGCCAAACGACTGCTGTGCACTGCGGATCGCCTTGCGGGTGTTGGCGCCGATGATGCCGTCGGCGGTGCCCGCATCGTAGTTCTGCGCGCTCAGCAGGCTTTGCAGTTCAATCCGCTCGGTACGGCTCAGCGGCATATCATCTTTTGGCCATGTGCCGCTGATCAGGCCGGCACCGTTGAAACGCTCGGATAACAGGCTGACGGCCAACGCGTAGGACGACGAGTTGTTGTACTTGAGGATCGCGCGGAAGTTGTCGAGGACCAGGAACGCCGGGCCGCTATAACCGGCTGGCAGCAGCAGGGCCGCGGACAGCTGTTCGGAGCCTGGCGGAACCTGGGCGCCATTGGGTAGCGTGACCCCCAGTTGCAGCCATTCGGCAACACTCTTGCGAATCGTGCCATCGGCCAGAACGTAGTTGAAGCTACTGGCCAGTTGTACTTCGAAGCCCCACGGCTGGCCTTTCTGCCAACCCGAGCTTTGCAGGTAGTGCGCCGTCGAGGCCAGTGCATCGGCGGGACTGCCCCAGATGTCGCGGCGGCCGTCACCGTCGAAGTCCACGGCGTGAGTGTTGTAGGTGGTCGGGATGAACTGGGTCTGGCCCATGGCCCCGGCCCAGGAACCGAGCATCGCCTCCGGTTCGATATCACCCTGTTGCAGGATTTGCAGTGCAGCAATCAGTTGCGCGTGGGCAAACCCGGGACGCCGGCCTTCATAGGCCAGGGTCGCCAGTGAGTTGATCACCGACTTGCTGCCCTGGAACTGACCGAAGTTACTCTCCATGCCCCACACCGAAACCAGTGCCTGACGATCGACGCCGTAGCGCTGCTCGATGCTTTGCAGGATGTCGGCATATTGGCTGACCAGCGCCTGGCCTTTGCGTACCCGCAGCGGCGACAGGGCGCCGTCGAGGTATTCCCACACCGGGCGGGAAAATTCCGGTTGGCTGCGGTCGGCGCGGATCACGCTGGTGTCCAGGCTGACATTGGCAAAGGCGCGGTCGAACAGATCGGCGCGGATGCCGGCGGCCAGAGCGTCCCGGCGAAAACCCGCCTGCCACTCGGCGAAGGTCTGGGTCGGCTGGATGTCGAGCTTGTCACCGGTCGGCACCACGGGCGGAATCACCGCAGGGGCTGTCGCAACGGGGAGGGTCTGAAGCGGTTGGGCGTCGGCGGCGGTCGGTTTTTCCGCGCAGGCGACTAGCAAAATGAGGCTGGAGGCAGCGATCAGTTGGCGAAGGTGCCAACGACGGGAAAGACAAAGGGGCATGCACAGGTCCAGGGAATACGAATCAGGTGCAGACCTTAACATGTTGAGCGATTGCTTGCCTTTCAGGCCGCCAGAAAGTAAGAAGCCTCCCAGTTGTCAGACTGGAAGGCTTCGCGGCGGTAGCTGCCTTTGCCTTTGCCGGCTCGTTCCTGACGGCTGCGGAACAGTGGCTGGGCGATGATGGATTTGGCCTTGTTCGGGCCATTTTTCGATGGCTTCTTGCTCATGAACAGCTCTCTTGTGTGAGGGGTTTTTGCGGGGAAAATAATCTGCCGAAGTTGTGGTTTTGTCTATAGGGCAAATGGATGCCTTTGTCTCTGCTGACTTCGGCTGCGGGCGGCGGAAATCGAGGCGTATCCAGAAAAATCCTGCGAAGGGTATGAATCCAGAGATCAACTTCTGTCGCAAATGCCCTTGCAACCCATCGTCAACAAGTGACGCGGGCTCGGCTATGATCCTGAGCGGACGATAAACGGTGGTCGGGTTTGCCGGTTTTTTCCGGCACATTGTGCGCGTTCGTAATGTTCATAGGTCGGCAACCCCTCCCCCGAATGAGTGGATTGCCGTATAACGAATGACTTTCGCGTGTTTGGTAATAAAGGACCCACAATAAAAGCTGATGAAGACTCCAAAACGCATTGAACCCCTGATCGAGGACGGTCTGGTCGACGAGGTGCTGCGCCCTCTCATGAGTGGTAAAGAAGCAGCTGTTTACGTGGTGCGCTGCGGTAACGAGTTACGTTGCGCGAAGGTCTACAAGGAGGCGAATAAACGCAGTTTCCGTCAGGCGGCCGAGTATCAGGAAGGTCGCAAGGTACGCAACAGCCGTCAGGCCCGGGCGATGGCCAAGGGCTCCAAGTTCGGCAAGAAAGAAACCGAAGATGCCTGGCAGAATGCCGAAGTGGCGGCGCTGTTCCGTCTGGCCGGTGCTGGCGTTCGGGTGCCCAAGCCTTACGACTTCCTGGAAGGCGTGCTGCTGATGGAGCTGGTAGCCGACGAATATGGCGATGCCGCACCGCGTCTGAACGACGTAGTGCTGGAGCCGGATCAGGCGCGCGAATACCACGCGTTCCTGATTTCGCAGATCGTGCTGATGTTGTGTACCGGTCTGGTGCACGGTGACTTGTCGGAGTTCAACGTACTGCTGACCCCGACCGGTCCAGTGATCATCGACTTGCCGCAGGCGGTGGATGCGGCGGGTAACAACCACGCGTTCAGCATGCTGGAGCGGGACGTGGGCAACATGGCGTCCTACTTCGGGCGGTTTGCCCCGGAGTTGAAGAAGACCCGGTACGCCAAGGAAATGTGGGCACTGTACGAAGCCGGCACCTTGCACCCGGCCAGTGCTTTGACCGGTGAGTTCGACGAGCCGGAAGAGTTGGCCGACGTTGGCGGCATCATGCGCGAAATCGAGGCCGCACGCCTCGATGAAGAACGCAAACAGGCGGTACGCGCCGCAGACGACGCACCACCTGGCAAGACCGAAGAACCGCCTCCGCCCTGGATGCAGTGACAGGTCAATAAAAACCCGGCTTCGGCCGGGTTTTTCATAGATGCCCTTTTTTGAAACCGCGTCGCCTGCATCGCGGCGTCAGACCAGACAACCCACAAGCGTCATACCCCACACTCAAAGATTGATTGTGAACGCCACTCGCAAACATTAATGATTAGGGACTGGCGATCAGGCATGAGCGGTCGCGGCGCAACATCCCGACTCAAGATTTTTGAGGATCGGGCAATCGGGACGGTGATCACCATGGCAGTGCTCGACCAGGTCCTGCAGCGTGTCGCGCAGTTGGCCGAGCTCGAGGATCTTGCGGTTCAGTTCCTCGATATGCTGACGGGCCAGGGCCTTGACATCGGCGCTGGCGCGTTGACGGTCCTGCCAGAGGGTCAACAATTTGCCGACCTCTTCCAATGAGAATCCCAGGTCACGGGAGCGCTTGATAAACGCCAGGGTGTGCAGGTCGTCGTCGCCGTACACTCGATAGCCACTGTCGGTACGATGGGCGGCCTTGAGCAGGCCGGTGGATTCGTAATAACGAATCATCTTCGCGCTCAGGCCGCTCTGGCGGGCCGCTTGGCCGATGTTCATGGGTTGTCCTCCAGATCCTTGGGTTTCCAGGTTTTCAACAGTAGCGCATTGCTCACCACGCTGACGCTCGACAACGCCATGGCCGCGCCAGCGAGTACCGGGTTGAGCAAACCTGCGGCTGCCAGCGGAATGCCAATCAGGTTATAGACGAAGGCCCAGAACAGGTTCTGCCGGATCTTCGCGTAGGTCTTGCGGCTAATGTCCAGCGCCGCCGGCACCAGCCGTGGATCATCGCGCATCAAAGTGATTCCGGCGGCGTGCATGGCAACGTCGGTGCCACCGCCCATGGCGATGCCGATGTCGGCAGCCGCCAGGGCCGGGGCGTCGTTGATGCCGTCGCCGACCATTGCCACGATCCCGGTTTTCTTGAGTGTGGTGACGGTGGCGGCTTTGTCGGCCGGCAGCACTTCGGCGTGGACATCTTTAATGCCGAGCGCCTCGGCGACCACTTTGGCACTGCCGCGGTTGTCGCCGGTCAACAGGTGGCTGCTGATGTTGCGTGCGCCGAGTTGTTGCACCGCTTGCAGCGCGCCGGCTTTGAGGGTGTCACCGAAGGCGAACAAGCCCAGCACTTTCGGCTCGGGGCTTTGCTCGATCAGCCAGGACAGGGTCCGGCCTTCGGTTTCCCATGCGCTTGCACTCTCAGCCAGTGGACCGGCGCTCAAACCGCTCTCTTCCAGCAGGCGGCGATTACCCAGCGCCAGCCGACGCCCATCGAGGGTGCCGGCAATGCCGCGCCCGGTCAGGGACTGGCTGTCACTGACATCGGCCACAGTCAAGCCACGTTCGGCGCAAGCGTCCAGCACGGCCTTGGCCAGTGGATGTTCACTGCCGCGCTGCAGGGCACTGGCCCTTTGCAGCAGAGCGGCTTCGTCAGCGTCGATCGCACTCAAATGGGCGATGCGTGGTGTGCCCGAGGTCAGCGTGCCGGTCTTGTCGAACACCACGGCGCTGACTTCATGGGCACGCTCCAGCGCTTCGGCGTCCTTGATCAGAATCCCGTAGCGCGCCGCCACACCGGTGCCGGCCATGATCGCCGTTGGCGTGGCCAGTCCGAGTGCGCAAGGGCAGGCAATCACCAGCACCGCAACAGCGTTGATCAGCGCCGTTTCCATCGGCGCCCCGTACAGCCACCAACCGATCAAGGTCGCCAACGCGATCAGCAGCACCGTCGGGACGAATACCTGGCTGACTTTATCCACCAGTTTCTGGATCGGCGCCTTCGCCGCTTGAGCGTCTTCCACCAGGCGGATGATCCGCGCCAGTACCGTTTCCGCGCCCAGGGCCTGGGTGCGAATCAGCAACCGGCCTTCGCCATTGATTGCACCGCCGGTGACCTTGTCGCCGGGCTGTTTCGGCACCGGCAGGCTTTCTCCGCTGATCAGCGCTTCATCGGCGTGGCTCTGGCCTTCGACGACTTCGCCGTCCACCGGGAAGCGCTCGCCGGGTTTGACCATGACCAGATCATTGAGGTGCAGGGCGCTGATGGCGACGTCTTGCTCACGGCCGTCGATCACTTGGATCGCTCGCTCCGGACGCAAGGCTTCGAGGGCGCGGATGGCGCTGGCGGTCTGGCGCTTGGCGCGGCTTTCCAGGTATTTGCCCAGCAATACCAGCGCAATCACCACCGCCGAGGCTTCGAAGTACAGGTGCGGCGTGCGCCCGGCGGCGGTGGCCCATTCATAGAGACTCAAGCCATAACCGGCGCTGGTGCCCAGCGCCACCAGCAAATCCATGTTACCGGCACCGGCACGCACGGCTTTCCACGCGGCGATATAAAAACGCGCACCGAAGATGAATTGCACGGGCGTCGCCAGCGCGAATTGCACCCAGGCCGGGAACATCCAGTGCACGCCGAAGGGTTGCAGTACCATCGGCAACACCAGCGGCAAGGCGAGGGCGATCGCCATGATCAAGGCCCAACGCTCGCGGTGCAGGCGCTGTTGCTGATGGTCGGTTTGCGGGTGTTCGACTTCCCAAACGCTGGCGCCGTAACCCGCCTTGGACACGGCGGCGATCAAGGCCTGCGGCTCGACTTGGCCGAGCAACTCGAGGTGGGCGCGTTCGTTGGCCAGGTTGACGCTGACACTCTTCACCCCTGGCACCTTCGCCAGCGTACGTTCGACCCGGCCGACGCAGGAAGCACAGGTCATGCCGTCGATACTCAACTCCAGAGTCTGCTGCGGCACGCTGTAGCCGGCTTGGTGCACGGCGTCCATCAGGGCCGGCAGACTGTCGCTGGGCGCTTGAACCCGGGCCTGCTCGGTGGCGAGGTTGACGCTGACGGCACTGGCGCCGATGACTTTGCTCAAGGCCCGCTCGACACGCCCGGCGCAACTGGCGCAGGTCATGCCGGCAATCGGCAGATCGAAAGTGGTGGATTCGGACATCGGTCGCGCTCCCTGTAGAAGATACCTACAGGATCAACCTTGCCATGCGGGCAAGGTCAAGCACCATTCTGAAAATAGCTGCATGCTTGATTTGAGTGGGGCTGGATGATCGCGTCGCCCCCTTCGCGAGCAAGCCCGCTCCCACTTTCGATCGAGTTCTTTCAGAGAGAATGCGATTAAATGTGGGAGCGGGCTTGCTCGCGAAGGGGCCATATCATTCAACATCGAAGCCGAATGTCAGTATCCGAGGGCTGCAGGCTTCAAATACATTCCCTCCTGCGTCATCGCAATCCGGAACTTCAACACGTCCCCGGCCTTGAGCGTGACGCTCTGCGAGCCCGGCACCAGCATCCCCGGATTGCAACCCGGGGCCTGTCCCGGCAGCAGTTTCAGGCGCAGGGACACGCTGCCCGGCGGCAGGTTGAACGAGGTGCTCTGTTCCTGGAACAGCCGCGCTGCCAACTGGTCCTGGATGTACACGCCGATCTCGCAGGAGGTCGCGACTTCCAGGCGCTCGCGGGAGATGATCAGCACGCCATAGTCCTCCCCGGCGGCGTGTACCGCAGATGTCGCGGCAAACAGGCTGATGAAGCCAAGCAGGCTGAAAGCTGACCAGCGCATGGCTGAATCTCCTGAAGTCGAATCACTGATGGACGCAGCTTGGCCGAGCGCGGCGACGATTGCCAGTCCGGCCGTTTGCCGCAGAACTTGACCTTGCCATGGTGGCAAGCTCCAGACTGCTCGCCATCCACTCAAGGAGTCATCCCATGCAAGTGTTCAACGTTCAAGGCATGTCCTGCGGTCACTGCGTCAAAGCCATCACTGAGGCGCTGCAAGCGAAGGATCCGGCGGCTAGCGTACGGATCGATCTGGCAGCGAAAGAAGTCGGGGTCGAGAGTGCGTTGACGGCGGATCAGGTGATCGCGCTGATGACCGAAGAAGGCTACGAAGCGAAAGTCGCCTGAGATCAAGCGCGACCCCCTGTAATTGGATGGACTCGCCCACGCCGAGGCGTCAATGCGCCACGGTGGCAGTCTAAACAGCCAACGACAGCGAGGGCGAGTCCATGAAAAAGCATACTTCGATTGATCAATCATTGTCTTCTG
>NZ_CABVII010000025.1 GCF_902497995.1 Pseudomonas fluorescens
TTCGCCGGCCAGCTGGAAAACATGCTTGGCCAGGTCGACCGCCACGGTAGTGCAGGCCGACAAATCGGCAGAAGACAATGATTGATCAATCGAAGTATGCTTTTTCATGGACTCGCCCTCGCTGTCGATGGCTGTTTAGACTGCCACCGTGGCGCATTGACGCCTCGGCGTGGGCGAGTCCATCCAATTACAGGGGATCGCGTTTGTCAGGCCATTGCGCGGCGTTTAAGTAACAGGGTCAAACCGAGGCCGATCACCGACAACAGCGCCGCGCTAAAGAAAATCCACGAGTACCCCAGGTTCAAGGCGATTGCGCCCATCAACGGCCCGGCAATCGCCAGCGCCAGATCGAAAAACACCGCATAGGCACTCAACCCCGCGCCGCGACTTGAGGTAGGCACCTGCTTGATCGCCTCGACACCCAGTGCCGGGTACACCAGCGACAAGCCAAAGCCGGCCAGCCCGGCGCCGATCAACGCATAAGTGGTCGAGGGCGCAAGCCACAGCAGCACCAGGCCCAAGGTTTCAATGCTCATGCAGACGATAGCCGAGGTGAATCCACCAAAGCGGCCGATGCTGGAAATGAACAACAGCCGCGCCAGAATGAAACAGACGCCGAACACCGTCAGGCAGTAGGCCGCGCCAGCCCAGCCGCGGCTGACGTAATATAAGGTGATAAAAGTGGTCAGGGTTCCGTAGCCGATGGAGGCCAGGCTCAGGCTCGCGCCGAACGGCGCAATGCGTCCGAACACCGCCTTGAACGGCAGGCGCTCGCCGCGAATCACCGGCACCGAGGGTTTGTTGCGGATCAGCAGCAATGCCGCCAGCGCCAGCAGTGACAGCGCGATGCCCAGGCTGGCGAATCCCAGCTCACCGACCATCAGCACCCCCAGCGGCGCACCGATGGCGATGGCGCCGTAGGAGGCGATGCCGTTCCAGGATATCGAACGTGCAGTGTGTTCAGCGCCCACCAGGCCCATGCACCAGCTGATGGTGCCAACGCCGATCAGACCCTGGGCGACCCCCAGTAACAAGCGGCCGGCAATCAGGATCAACAGGCTCGGCAGGGGAAACCCTTGCAGTAGCGTTGAAATCAGGGTCAACACGCCGCTCAACACAATCCCCGATAGCCCGTAAACAATCGCCCGCTTGGTGCCGATGCTGTCCGACATGCGCCCGGCCATGGGCCGGCTAAGCAGGGTGGCGAGATACTGGCAGCCGATGGTCAATCCCGCCACGACGGCGCTGAAGCCCAGCTGTTCGTGCACATAGCCTGGCAAAACGGCGATCGGCAGGCCAATGCACAGGAAGGCAATGAAGGTATAGAAGACGATGGAGACGATCTGCAAAGTGATCGCCATGGAGCTTTGCGGGGGCAGTTGCTGCACAGACATGAGGGCTCGTTCGCGGGCGGCGGTAGGAGAACTGCATCATGGCGCGGGTGTGGGATAAAAGAAAGCAGG
The DNA here is from genome assembly GCF_902497995.1 of Pseudomonas fluorescens. Lineage (GTDB taxonomy): Bacteria > Pseudomonadota > Gammaproteobacteria > Pseudomonadales > Pseudomonadaceae > Aquipseudomonas > Aquipseudomonas fluorescens_BK. The sequence continues at coordinate 1,464 of NZ_CABVII010000025.1, forward strand.
CTAACTATGTTGATTGGGATCCGGGGTGAGTCTTCAGCATTTTCATTGGCTGTCTTGGCCTCTTCGCGGGCAAGCCTCGCTCCTACAGGGGTTAAGTCGTGCACAGGATTTGTGTACGACATAAGCCCTGTAGGAGCGAGGCTTGCCCGCGAAGAGGCCCTCGGCACCGGCAAATCATCGACCATGAAATGCAAAAAGCCCCGTCACCAGGACAGGGCTTTTACTTGCAGCTTGAACCTGACAGCTGCCCTTAGAACACCACCCCTTGGCTACGCAGGTAGTCATCATAAGTACCGCTGAAGTCGATCACGCCGCTGGCGCTCAACTCGATGATGCGGGTGGCCAGGGACGATACGAACTCACGGTCGTGGCTGACGAAGATCAGCGTGCCCGGGTAGTTCTCCAGCGCCAGGTTCAGCGCCTCGATCGATTCCATGTCCAGGTGGTTGGTCGGTTCGTCCATGATCAGCACGTTCGGCTTTTGCAGGATCAGCTTGCCGAACAGCATGCGACCCTGCTCACCACCGGAGATGACCTTGACCGACTTGAGGATCTCGTCGTTGGAGAACAGCATCCGGCCGAGGGTGCCGCGAACCAGTTGCTCGCCGCCCTGGGTCCATTGGCCCATCCAGTCGAACAGGTTGCAGTCGTCTTCGAAGTCGTGCGCATGGTCCTGGGCGTAGTAGCCCAGTTCCGCGGCGTCGGTCCACTTCACGGTGCCGGCATCCGGGGTCAGTTCGTTGACCAGGGTGCGCAGCAGGGTGGTTTTACCGATACCGTTCGGGCCGATGATCGCCACGCGCTCGCCGGCTTCAACAACGAAGCTGAAGTCCTTGAACAGTGTCTTGCCGTCGAAGCCTTTGGCCATGCGCTCGACGATCACCGCCTGACGGTGCAGCTTCTTGGTTTGTTCGAAGCGGATGAACGGGCTCACGCGGCTCGAAGGCTTGACCTCGGCCAGTTGGATCTTGTCGATCGCCTTGGCGCGGGAAGTGGCCTGCTTGGCTTTCGAGGCGTTGGCCGAGAAGCGGCTGACGAACGATTGCAGTTCCGAAATCTGCGCTTTCTTCTTGGCGTTGTCCGACAGCAATTGCTCCCGGGACTGGGTCGCCACGGTCATGTACTCGTCGTAGTTGCCCGGGAACAGGCGCAGCTCGCCGTAATCCAGGTCAGCCATGTGGGTGCACACGCTGTTCAGGAAGTGACGGTCGTGGGAGATGATGATCATCAGGCTGGAGCGCTGGGTCAGGATATTTTCCAGCCAGCGGATGGTGTTGATGTCCAGGTGGTTGGTCGGTTCGTCGAGCAACAGCACTTCCGGATCGGAGAACAGCGCCTGAGCCAGCAATACGCGCAGTTTCCAGCCTGGGGACACTTCGCTCATCGGGCCAAAATGCTGCTCGATGCCGATGCCCAGGCCCAGCAACAGTTCACCGGCACGGGATTCGGCGGTGTAGCCGTCCATTTCGGCGAACTCGGTTTCCAGCTCGGCGACGGCCATGCCGTCTTCTTCGGTCATTTCCGGCAGCGAGTAGATGCGATCGCGCTCGGCCTTGACCTTCCACAGCTCTTCGTGACCCATGATCACGGTATCGATCACGGTGAATTCTTCGTAGGCGAACTGGTCCTGGCGCAATTTACCCAGGCGCACGTTCGGCTCCAGCATGACCTGGCCGCCCGACGGCTCGAGGTCGCCACCGAGGATTTTCATGAAGGTCGATTTGCCGCAACCGTTGGCGCCGATCAGGCCATAACGGTTGCCCGCGCCAAATTTCACCGAAACGTTTTCAAATAGCGGCTTGGCGCCGAACTGCATCGTGATGTTAGCTGTAGAGATCAAAGGTTTTTCCTGCGAAGCTTTAAGAGTAGCAAGGGTTGCGGCAGTACCGATTCAGTACCCGTTTCCGGTATCCGGACCACGGCAAATTCATCCCGGTCAGAAGCGGAAGGTCCATCTGGCAATAAGTGGACAGCAGCATAAGGAGCGCTTGGCCCGAGTCGAAGTGCGCTGAGGCGGGGTTCATTCCCGTCATCAACCAAGGGGGGCGCATAATGTTTGGCGGCGATTGTACTGGTCTGGCTCTTTAAACGATAGGGCGTTGAGACCGTACGGCAGCTTTGACGCCATCAGCGGACAGATTTTCACCGCTAAATACTAACAACTGGTTACAAACAGCGGATAAAATGCAATCTTTCATCCTTATGCCGACAGTCGGCATGCGCTCAGGGACGCGCCACCGGGAGCGCCGTTTCGAAATCAGACGCTGCACAAGGCCCCTGGCCGCAAGGCATCCAGGGGGCGCAGTTTGTTCACTTCTGACGTGTGACGATTTCCGTGAAGCTCATCATTGCTGTTATTTATGTTGCATCGATTGCGTACGTTCATCTGCGCGGACGCGTGCGTCACAAATTGGGCCGCCAGCTGAGTGATCACTCGACGTTTCTGGCACCGGTCAATTGCTTCCTTTACCTGTTCTCGAAAATCCCCAACAGGCCTTATCTCGACCCCGCCGATTTCCCTGACTTGAGTCCGTTGCAGACCCATTGGCAAGACATTCGCGCCGAAGGCCTGCACCTGCTCCGCGCCGGTGAGATCAAGCGCTCGAACCAGTACGACGATGTCGGCTTCAACTCGTTCTTCAAGACAGGCTGGAAGCGCTTTTATCTGAAGTGGTACGGCGACAGCCACCCTTCGGCGATGAAACTCTGCCCGCGCACCACTGCACTGGTGCAGAGCATCGGCTCGATCAAGGCTGCGATGTTCGCCGAGCTGCCGCCGGGCTCCAGGCTGGTCCGCCACCGCGATCCGTACGCCGGCTCTTATCGTTATCACCTGGGGCTGGACACGCCGAACGATGCCGGTTGCTACATCAACGTCGATGGCGAGAACTACTACTGGCGCGACGGTGAAGCGGTCATGTTCGACGAGACCTTCATTCATTACGCCGAAAATACCACCGATCAAAACCGCATTATTCTGTTCTGCGACATCGAGCGGCCGATGAAGTACCGCTGGGCAGCGGCGTTCAATGGCTGGTTCAGCCGCAATGTGATGGCGGCGGCGGGCGCGCCGAACGATGTGGGCGACAAAACCGGGGGGATCAACCGCCTGTTCGGCAGAATCTACAAGGTTCGCCTGCGGGGAAAGGCGCTCAAGAAGCGCAATCGCAAGCTTTATTACCTGGAGAAGTGGGCGATTTTGGGCGGGTTGCTGGCGGTTTTTGTGCTGATCTGAATGTTGTGTTGCAACTGATTACGCCTTCGCGAGCAAGCCCGCTCCCACATTTGATCTGTGTCGTTCACAGGACCAATGTGGGAGCGGGCTTGCTCGCGAAGGGGCCGGCACTTACACCGCATAACTCATGGATGCCCTGAGATCGATCAGCCACTGGAACGCTTTGAAGTTTTTTTGGCCGGCGCCGGCTTGTCGGTCGATTTAGCTTTCCCTGCAGGTTTGGCAGCCGCCTTACCCCCCAAACTACGCTTGAGCAACTCGGTCAAATCAATCACATCCGCAGTCTTGCGCTCTTCTTCCCCGGTCGTCGTTTCCACATCCTCGATCTTCCCTTCATGGGCCTTTTTCTCCACCAGCGCCATGATCTTGTCTTCGAAGCTGTCGCGATAGTCCTCAGGGCTCCACTCGGCGCTCATGTCTTCAACCAGCCGTTTGGCCATGTCCAGCTCGCCCTTGACCAGCTTCGCATCGGTGACGTCGCTGCCCAGTTCGAGCGTGTCCAGACTGCGCACTTCGGCCGGCCAGCGCAGCATCACCAGGACCATGGCCGACTCCAGTGGCATCAGCGCGGCCAGGTGCTGGCGAGTATGCAAGACCACATGGGCGAGGGCGACCTTGTTGGTTTTGCTGAGGGTTTCGCGTAGCAGCGCGTAGACCTTGCCGCCGCGTTTATCGGGTGCGAGGTAATAGGGGGTGTCGATGTTTTGCAGGGGAATCTGTTCACTGTCGACAAAGGAAAAGATGTCGATCGTTTGCGTGGATAGCGGGTGCGCCGACTTGATCTCCTCTTCACTGAGCACCACGTAGCGACCCTTTTCGTACTGCACACCTTTAACGATGTGCTCCTTGGTAACTTCCTTGCCGGTGACCTTGTTCACGCGCTTGTAGCCGACCGGCTCCATGCTCCGGCTGTCGAGCCAGTCGAAATCCACCCCTTGGGACGACGTCGCCGAGACCAGCGCGACCGGGATATGCACCAGCCCGAAACTGATTGCCCCTTTCCAGATTGCCCGTGCCATCGTCGTCTTCTCCCAAGTGATGATCAGGTGACCCGTGGCCCGGCGCAAAAGTTTCAGCCGCTTTGGGCCGCGTCTCGTGGGCGGATCAGCGGTACGGTCAAAGGGTGTTACATCTTGCCGGGGAGGTTTTGATTAACAAATGCGAACCCCGGGCGTAGCGTGCTATCGAAGACTTTATCCACGCTTACTTCCAGAGGCCTCCCGATGAACCGATTAATGCTTGGCATCACCGCGCTCGCATTGAGTGGTGTGCTGAGTCATCCGGCCCAGGCAGACGCTTCATCACTAATGCTGGCACAGAGTCCGACGGGCAATTCAAGCAATCCCTACAACAGCCCGATCCGCCAGGCCAACCCCAACAGCATGCAGGGCACCCAACCTGGCGCTCCGATCATTCGCGGGCCCAATACCGTACCCGTGCCGCGACCACCGACCCTGGACAATGGCGGCATTGGCAACCGCTATCCCCAGGACCGATCGGTTCCCGCCAGCCCACCAAAATTCATACCCAATCCGCCTCATCGAGACGCAGGCACCAGCAACCGTTGAGCGGCAAGACGCAAGCCCTGCCAGTCATTCTCACGACAAAAGGAATCGTGCATGTTGCGTACAACCGTCCTGGTCACACTCTGTGCCAGCGCATTGATCACCATCACCGCGCCGGCTTTCGCCGCGTCCGCTGAAGAACTGAAAAGCGAACAGGGCACCCTGGAGGTGACCCCGGTCGTCCAGGGACTGGATCATCCCTGGGCGCTGGCATTTCTACCCGATCGACAAGGGATACTGGTGACCGAACGCCCCGGCAACCTGCGAGTGGTCAGTTCCGACGGCAAGCTCTCGGCACCGCTCGACGGCGTGCCGAAAGTCTGGGCCAAGGGGCAGGGCGGCTTGCTGGATGTGGTGCTGTCGCCCGACTTCAAGCAAGACCGTACGGTCTATCTGTCTTATGCCGAAGGGGGTGGCAAGGGCGACAAGGCCGGGACAGCGGTCGGCCGCGGACAATTGTCGCAAGACCTGAAGACAATCAACAACTTCAAGGTGATCTTCCGCCAGGAGCCCAAACTCTCGGTCGGCAACCACTTTGGTTCGCGCCTGGTGTTCGACCGCGACGGTTATCTGTTCATCACCCTCGGTGAGAACAACGACCGGCCGACGGCCCAGGACCTTGACAAGTTGCAGGGCAAGGTCGTGCGGATCTATCCCGACGGCCAGGTGCCGGACGACAACCCCTTTGTCGGTCAGGCCGGCGTGCGCCCGGAGATCTGGTCCTATGGCCAGCGTAATTCACAAGGTGCGGCGCTCAACCCCTGGACCGGCGTCCTCTGGGAAAACGAACACGGCCCCCGGGGCGGCGACGAGATCAACATTATCGAGCGTGGCAAGAATTACGGCTGGCCGATGGCAACCTACGGCATCAACTATTCCGGCCTGCCGATTCCGGAAGCCAAGGGCGAGACCGCCGAAGGCACCGTCGCGCCACACCATGTCTGGGAAAAATCCCCTGGCCTGAGCGGCATGGCGTTCTACGATGCCGATCGCTTCAAGGCCTGGCAACACAACGTGTTTATCGGCGCGCTGGTCAGTCAGGAGCTGATTCGCCTGCAGTTCGACGGCGACAAGGTGGTTCACGAAGAACGGCTGATGGGTGAGCTGAACAAGCGCATTCGCGATGTGCGGCAGGGACCGGACGGCTATTTGTATGTATTGACCGATGAGGCTGACGGGGTGCTGTACAAGGTTGGCCTGAAGTGAAGATCATTAGCCGCCTTCGCGGGCAAGCCTCGCTCCTACAGGGTTTGCGTCGCCCCCATTCGGCTGGCAAACGCGGCTCCTGTAGGAGCGAGGCTTGCCCGCGAAGGCAATCTCAACAGCACCACAGAGCCCGGATTAGACCTTTTGATGGGCGATAGCGACTTGTTTCCGATCCTGTAGTCCACGCACCACCAAATACAACAACGGCCCAATGGAAACAAAAACTGCGGTAATCATAAGATACGGAACCACCGCTAACCCTGACCGCCCGCGCTTGCGTACATCCCTGTACATCCAGATGCCGGCAAGCGTGGCCAATAGATAAAGGTCGATCACCACTTGGGCAGTATCGGGCCGCGACATCAGGCTGATGCCGAAATCGATCAACGATTGCTCGGTCTGCAGCATCACTGAAAGGGTGTAGCCGGCAAAGGCGATCAGGGCAACGAGGGGCAAGGCGACAGCTTCATGATTTCCTTCCTTGGGATTGGATGAGTGCAATTGTCAGCCTACAGAGGCCGAAGGAATTCGGCGATGATTACTCTGTTGCCGAGCGCTCTCCTTGGCGAAGACGGTCTGGCAAGCAACGTGCTCATCGGACCAATGACTTTTCAGTCGACAACATTCAGCCCGACGGTAGTGATATAGGTCAAAAAGAACCCGTGATGGGCCTTGCGTGTGCGTGGGGTCGGCGGATACTGAGTCAGCGTCGTTACAACGTTATGGCCGGGGATCTTGCAAATTGCAGGGCCGCCATCGGCCTTTGTTGCATTTTGCATGAAAAGGCCAGCTGTCAGTACCGTTATATCGTTGAATTTACCGATGAGCTGCACGGCGAAATTCGCGGCATGTTTTATGCTGTAGCTGATCTTGAGCTGACCGGCTTTTCATTTGAGTCAGCGTTAAACCAGAAACCCGTCAGATGAGGCCTTGAAAAAGCCTGCAAGGAACTTGAGCGGGGATTTGGCACTGATCGACGTGGACATTCGATTGCATTATCACAAAAGGAGAGGGTCGTAATGTTTCTTTCTGCCTTGGAACTTCGAAACATCATTGAAAGCAGTTTTCTTCCGAAACGTTGTCAATGTACGCTGTCGCCGGACCTGTCGATGACTGTAAAAGTGTATTCCGATCGTAAAACCGATCACCTCGATCTGATGGTGACCGGAATAAATGCCAAACAGCTCAATGGCTGCCGGGAGATCAACGACCTGATTACTGGATTGCGTGTGGACATGCAAAACAGGGCCGATGTCCAGACTCTGCATCCAGACAGAAAAGCGCTTTAATTCACGGTTCCATGACTCGCGCTGGGTCTGGAGAAAAGCCATACCCAGCGCCAGCTCAACCCTAAGCAAGCAATATGCCCGGACCGGCATGGCGATCGAGCCATTCGCCGATGCTCTGTCCTGGGCGAAACCCCCGACTGGTCAGCTTTGCATGCTGCAAGCGTCGGACAGTTTTCGATAAGTGATTTGTGCAGGTTTGCCTGACGTGTCGATGTACTTCATTTCAGCTGTGATGACTTCGCAATACGGGGTCGAAGGCTCGGTCAGTGCGATCACCCTGGCCACGTGCAATGGCATCCCGTAGTAGTACGCAGGGGCTTGGGTGGAGGACGTATCGTCGGCCTGAACAAGACCGGCAAAGGCGGTGCAGGCGAGGGCGGCTGTCGACAACAATGTGCGCGTGTTCATGAACGATCTCCAGTGCAGGCGAAAAGTCAGCTCGACCTTGGGTCGAACCTGCCGCACTGGGCATCAGAGAGATCTGAGGGCGTGCGGTCCAGTACAGCTTTGGACCGCGGCGTTAAGAGATGGTTAACCCGGCTAAGTGCCACCTGTCGGCAGTTTCCGGTCTTGCTGCATGTTCGCTGTTTAAAGGGTTGCGACATGCTGTTGATAGCGTTCATAGGCCTGCTGACAGGCTGCCACATTGGCTGCGATCGGCAGGGTTTCGCTGGCTGGATCAAGCTTCACGCAGCGCTCGCACAGGTCTGCCAGGCTGTGTTCATGGCCGTTTGCCCAGGACTGGCACCACGCCGCCTGAATCGCAGCGCCCAGCGCCGCGGATTCGCTTTGCCCGGTGCAGATCACTGGGGTGTTCATGATGTCCGCGACCATCTGCCGCCACACCGGGCTTTTCGAGCCGCCGCCGGTCAGGCAGATGCTGCGGCTTTGCAGGCCATTGCGGCGCAACAGGTCCAGCCCATAACGCAAACCGAAGGTCGTGCCCTCTACCACGGCGCGACACAGGTTGGCCTGCGTCAGGTTGGTCATGGTCAGTCCCAGCAGGCTGCCCGTGGCATGGGGCAGGGCAGGCACCCGTTCACCGTTGAGAAACGGCAGCACGCACACGCCTTCGGCACCGATCGGCGCTTGCGCGACGAGTGCGTTGAAGCGCTCGATATCCAGCTCGAACAACTCGCGAATCACCCCGGTGGCATTGGTCAGGTTCATGGTGCAGATCAGCGGCAGCCAGCCGCCGCTGGAGGAGCAGAAGGTCGCGACCGAGGCGTCCGGGCTGATGTTCGGCTGGTCGGCATAGGCGTAGACCGTTCCCGAGGAACCGAGGCTCATGGTGATTGCGCCGGGCTTGATGTTGCCAGTGCCGATGGCGCCCATCATGTTGTCGCCACCGCCGCTGGACACCAATGCCCGGGGGTTGATGCCCAGGTGCTCGGCGATGCCCGGCAGAAGGGGGCCAACGGCCTGGTGGGCGTCGATCAACTCCGGCAACGCGGCTTGAAGGCGGCCGGTGGGGTCGATGTCGCGCAGCAGCTGCAAGTCCCACTGGCGGGTGCGAACGTTGAAATAGCCGGTGCCCGAAGCATCGCCATACTCGCTGCAACTGCGGCCGGTGAGCCAGAAGTTGAGGTAATCGTGGGGCAGCAGGATGCGGGCAATGCGGGAAAAAATTTCCGGGTACTGTTCTTTGGTCCAGAGCAGCTTTGAAACCGTGTAGCCCGGGGCGATGACCACGCCGAGGCGTTCCAGCGAGCCGCTTGCGCCGCCCAGATGGGTCAGCAGGCGGTCGTTTTCCGGGGTGGATTCGGTGTCGCACCAGAGCTTGGCGGGGCGCAGCACCTGGCCGTGATCATCGAGCAGGACCAAGCCGTGTTGTTGGCCGCAGACGCCGATGCCGAGGATGTTCCGGCCGTCGACATTGGCCGCAATCAGCGCTTGGCGAGTCGCCGAAGCGAGCGCTTCCAGCCATTGCGCCGGGTCCTGCTCGCGACGGCCATTGGCGCCACTGATCAGACTGTGGGTGGCGGCGCCCTGGCCGAGGACCTCGCCGCTGATTGCGTCGAGGACGATGGCCTTGGTGCCTTGGGTGCCGCAGTCGATGCCGAGGAACAATTGTTGGTTTGCCATGGAAGATCCTTGGATCGTCAGGTCGATATCAGTGCACATTCAATATATAGGGTGTCTGTCAGTCAGCCATCGCGGGCAAGCCCGCTCCCACAGTGTCCGGGGTGGAACACAGATTTGTGAACGACATTGATCCCTGTGGGAGCGGGCTTGCTCGCGAAGACGGCTTCAGTTGCACCGCCGTATTTACGCCAGCACCCGCTCCAGCGTCCGCGTCACACCCACATCCCGCAAGCTGTTGCAGCACCACTCGAACGCCGCGACAAACTCCGGCGAATGAGGTATCGCCGTACCAAAAATCTCCTCAACCGCCAACAACCGCTGGGTGATCAACGCATCATCGGCCACCAATGCCTGACAAAACGCCCCACGCGGATCCGCAATCGAGTACGTTTCGCCATTCTCATCCACACCCTTCAAATACAAGGCCCAGGCCGCCACCACCAACGCCGCACGCTTCGTCTCGCGGCCATCGGCAATCAAGCGATTGATGGTCGGCACGGTGAACTTGGGAAACTTCGACGAGCCGTCCGAACACACGCGCTCCAGCTGATCGGCAATCGCCTGATTGGAGAACCGCGCGACCAGGGTGTTCTGGTATTCGGTCAGGTCGATCCCCGGCACCGGCGCCAACTGCGGCGCCACATCCAGCTCCATATAAGCACGCATGTACCGGACAAACAGCGGGTCGTTCATGGCCTCGTGAACGAAGCGGTACCCCTTCAGGAAGCCCAGATACGTCAGGGCCAGGTGGCTGCCGTTGAGCAGTTTGATCTTCATGTCTTCGTAAGGCGTGACGTCGTCGGTAAACTGCACGCCGACCTGTTCCCAGGCCGGGCGCCCGTTGACGAACCTGTCTTCCAGCACCCATTGCGCAAAGGGTTCGCAAACCACCGGCCAGGCATCATCGACGGCGTGTGTGTCGGCCAGTCGCAGGCGATGATCAGTGCTGGTCATCGGCGTGATGCGGTCGACCATGGCGTTGGGAAAACTGACGTGGCTGTCGATCCAGTCGCGCAGGTCGGTATCGCGCAGGGCAGCAAACGCCAGGAGCGCCTTGCGGGTGACCGCGCCGTTGTGCGGCAGGTTATCGCAGGACATCAAGGTGAATGCAGGCGTGCCGGCGGCACGGCGTTTGACCAGGGCGGCGCAGAGAAAGCCGAACACGGTTTTCGGTGCGTCCGGATGGGCCAGGTCATGTTGGATCTGCGGCAAATGGGCCATGAATTCGCCGTTGCTGTCGTCAATGCAGTAGCCGCCTTCGGTGATGGTCAGCGAGACGATGCGAATCTCGGGGCTTGCCAGTTTGTCGATCAGCGCCTGGGCACCGTCTTCGGCCAGCAGCATGTCGCGGATCGCGCCGATCACCCGGACTTCGGTGTCGTCGGTATCGCCCAGCTCAAGCAGGGTGAACAGATAATCCTGCTCCTTCAGATCATCCCGGGCGCGACGGTCTTCGGCGCGCAGGCCAACGCCGCAAATGGCCCAGTCCAGATCCTTGCCGGTGTTCATCAAGGCGTCGGTGTAATACGCCTGATGCGCGCGGTGGAAGCCACCGACGCCGATGTGCGCGATGCCCTGGCGGGTATCGCTCAGGGTGTAGGCGGGCAGGACCACCTCGGGGGCGAGGTGACGCAAATTCTGTTTATTGAGTTTCATCACAGGCTCTCTGAATTCAGGCGGCAACGCGCAACGGACGGGTCAGCGCCACGCCGTCGGCATCGAATAAATGGCAGTGTGCGGCGTTCAGGTGCAGGCTCAGGGTTTCGCCATAACGGCTGGCCAGGTCACCGCGCACGCGCAGGGTCAGGGCCTCGCCGGACGCGGCCACGACGTGGCAGAAGGTGTCGCTGCCCAGGCGCTCGCTGACGTCGGCGGTAACCTGCAAGCTGCAGTCGCCGGTTTGCGCCAGCTCCAGGTGTTCCGGGCGGATGCCCAGGGTCACGGCGCCGCCGACGCTCAGGCTGGCGCCGCTCAACGGCAAGGTGATGCGGGTGCCGGCGTCCAGCAGCACTTCGCAGCTCTGGTTTTCGACGCGGGTGACCTTGCCCTTGAGCAAGCCCATCTTCGGCGTGCCGAGGAAGCCGGCGACGAACAGGTTGGCCGGCTGGTGATACAGCTCCAGCGGCGAGCCGACCTGTTCGACCCTGCCGCCATTCAATACGACGACTTTGTCGGCCAGGGTCATGGCTTCGACCTGGTCGTGGGTCACGTAGATCATGGTCGCTTGCAGTTCCTTGTGCAGCCGCGACAGTTCCAGGCGCATCTGCGCCCGCAGGGCGGCGTCGAGGTTGGACAGCGGTTCGTCGAACAGGAAAATTTTCGGGTTGCGCACGATCGCCCGGCCGATGGCCACGCGCTGCCGTTGGCCGCCGGAGAGTTGCTTGGGCTTGCGCTCGAGCATCGGCCCGAGTTCGAGGATGCGCGCGGCGTCGTTGACCTTTTTCTCGACGTCGGCTTTGGGCACGCCGGCCAGGTCGAGGGCGAACGACATGTTCTTGCGCACGCTCATGTGCGGGTACAAGGCGTAGGTCTGGAACACCATGGCCAGGTCGCGCTTGGCCGGGCTGACTTCAGTGATGTCGCGGCCATCGAGTTCGATGGTGCCGCCGCTGACTTCTTCCAGGCCGGCGATCAGCCGCAGTAGGGTGGATTTGCCGCAGCCCGAGGGGCCGACGAAGACCACGAATTCCTTGTCGCGCACTTCCAGATCAATGCCCTTGATGATGGAAAAGCCTTCGAAGCCTTTTTGCAGGTTCTTGATTTTCAGATTGGCCATGGTGATGGGCCTCCGTTTGTTGTTATTCAGTTGAGCCGTGGTAACGCCATGCAGGCTTTTCTGTAGGAGCCAGGCTTGTCGGATCGCCGCACCGCAGCGAAGGCGTCCGTCAAATCGCCTTCGCCGGCAAGCCTGGCTCCTACAGGGATCGGGTGTGGCTTATTTCACCGCGCCAAACGACAGGCCGCGCACCAGTTGTTTCTGGCTGATCCAGCCGAAGATCAGGATCGGCGCGCAGGCCAGGGTCGAGACTGCCGACAACTTGGCCCAGAACAGTCCTTCGGGGCTGGAGTACGAGGCGATCAGCGCAGTCAGCGGTGCGGCCTGGGACGAGGTCAGGTTCAGCGACCAGAACGCTTCGTTCCAGCACAGGATCAGCGACAGCAACACCGTGGAGGCCAGGCCGCCCTTGGCGATCGGCAGCAGTACCCGGACCATCTCCTGCCACAGCGTGGCGCCGTCCAGGCGTGCGGCTTCGAGGATGTCCTTGGGGATGTCCTTGAAGTAGGTGTAAATCATCCAGACCACGATCGGCAGGTTGATCAGGGTGTAGATCACGATCAACGCAATGCGGGTGTCGAGCAGGCCAAAGCTCTTGGCCAGCAGGTAGATCGGCATCAGCACGCCCACCGGCGGCAGCATCTTGGTCGAGAGCATCCACAGCAGCGTGCCCTTGGTGCGCTGGGTTTCGTAGAACGCCATGGAGTAGGCCGCCGGCACCGCGATCAGCAGGCACAGGGCGGTGGCGCTGAACGAAATCACCACCGAGTTCCAGGCGAAGCTGAAGTAGTCACTGCGCTCGTTGATGTGCAGGTAGTTCTCCAGCGTCGGGGTGAAAATGAACTGCGGCGGCGTGGCGAAGGCGTCGATTTCGCTCTTGAAGCTGGTCAGCACCATCCAGAAAATCGGGAAGAAGATCAGGATCGCGATGGCCCAGGCCAGGGTGCCCAGCAGCAGGCTTTGCAGACGACGGGATTGTTGAAGGGTCATGGCAATGGCCTCAGGCTTTGTCGGTCAGGTTTTTGCCGATCATCCGCACCAGGATGATGGCCGCGATGTTGGCGATCAGCACCGCGATCAAGCCGCCGGCGGAGGCCATGCCGACGTCGAACTGCACCAGCGCCTGGTTGTAGATCAGGTAGGCGAGGTTGGTCGAGGCGTAGCCGGGGCCGCCGTTGGTGGTGGTGAAAATTTCGGCGAACACCGAGAGCAGGAAGATGGTTTCAATCATCACCACCACCGCGATCGGGCGGGCCAGGTGCGGCAGGGTCAGGTGCCAGAAAATCGCGATCGGCCCGGCGCCATCGAGGCGCGCGGCTTCCTTCTGCTCCTGGTCGAGGGACTGCATGGCGGTCATCAGGATCAGGATCGCGAAGGGCAGCCATTGCCAGGAGACGATGATGATGATCGACAGCAGCGGGTAATGCGCCAGCCAGTCCACCGGCTGCGCACCGAACAGTTTCCAGACGTAGGCGAGAATCCCCGACACCGGGTGGAAGATCAGGTTCTTCCAGATCAGCGCACCGACGGTGGGCATGATGAAGAACGGCGAGATCAGCAGCACCCGCACGATGCCGCGACCGAGAAACTCACTGGCCTCCAGCAAGGCACTGATCAACACGCCGAACACCACGCTGATCAGCAACACGCTGCCCACCAGCAACAGGGTGTTGGTGGCGCCGGGCATGAAGCCTGAATCCGTGAGGAAGTAGCTGAAGTTTTCAAGTCCCACGAACTGGTTTTCACCGGGGTAGAGCAGGTTGTAGCGGATCAGCGAAAAGTAGACGGTCATGCCCAGCGGCACGATCATCCACAGCAGCAACAACGCCACCGAGGGGCTGACCAGGAACCAGCCGGGGTTGGCCAACCGGCTTTTACGCACGGGTTGGGGAAGGTCGATGTGAGCTTTGGCAGTTGAAATAGTCATGGCGATAGCACCGATTAATGCAGACCTAAGAAGATCAAACTGTGGGAGCGGGCTTGCTCGCGAAAGCGATATTTCAGTCGCTGAAGATGCATCGGATGTACCGGCCTCTTCGCGAGCAAGCCCGCTCCCACAATGGATTGCGTTAAGCCTGTGGGAGCGCGGCTTGCCCGCGATGGTGTGTCAGTCGACACCGATGTACCTGACACACCAAAGCGAGCAAGCTTGCTCCTACAAGGGGCCGGGGTTATTTGGGATAACCGGCGCGCTTCATTTCACGTTCGGTGGTTGACTGAGCGGCGGTCAGGGCTTGGTCGACCGTGGTCTGGCCGATCAGCGCCGCCGAGAACAATTTGCCGACCTGGGTGCCCACGGCCTGGAATTCAGGAATGGTCACCAACTGAATGCCGATGTACGGCACCGGTTTGGCGCTCGGCTTGCTCGGGTCCGCCGCTTTCAGCGACTCCAAAGTCACCCGGGCAAATGGCGCGGCCTGCAGATAGGCCTCGCTGTAGGTCGAGGCCCGAGTGCCTGGGGGCACATTGGCGATGCCATCTTTTTCCGCGACCAACGTCCCGTACTCCCTGGAAGTGGCCCAGGCGCTGAAAGTCTTGGCGGCGTCCTTGGCCTTGGAACTGGTCGGGATCGCCAGCGCCCATGAATACAACCAGGCCGAGCCCTTGTCGGTGGTTTCGTGCGGTGCGTAGGTGAAGCCGACGTGTTCGCTGACCTTGCTCTGGGTCTTGTCGGTGACAAAGGAGCCGGCCACGCTGGCATCGACCCAGATCGCGCACTTGCCGCTGTTGAACAGCGCCAGGTTTTCGTTGAAACCGTTGCTCGAAGCACCCGGGGGGCCGGATTTTTTCATGGTGTCGACGTAGAAATTCAGCGCGTTCTTCCATTCCGGACCGGTGAATTCCGGCTTCCACTGCTCATCGAACCAGCGTGCACCATAAGCATTGGCGACGGTGCTGATCAGCGCCATGTTCTCGCCCCAGCCGGCCTTGCCGCGCAGGCAGATGCCGTACTGTTCTTTGTCCTTGTTGGTGAGTTTGCCGGCGAACTCGCCGATCTGCGTCCAGGTCGGGCGTTCGGGCATGGTCAACCCGGCGTCCTTGAACAGGTCGGTGCGGTAATAGATGATGGAGCTTTCGGCGTAGAACGGCAGGGCATAAAGCGAGCCCTTGACCGACAGGCCTTCACGCACCGAAGGGAAGACATCGTCGAGGGCGTAGCTGGCTGGCAAATCCTTCATCGGCTCCAGCCAACCCTTGGCGCCCCAGAGTGCGGCTTCGTACATGCCGATGGTCAGCACGTCGAACTGGCCGCCCTGGGTGGCGATGTCGGTGGTCAGGCGCTGGCGCAGGACGTTTTCTTCCAGCACCACCCAGTTGAGCTTGATGTCCGGATGCTCGGCCTCGAAGGCTTTCGAGAGCTTTTGCATACGGATCATGTCGCTGTTGTTGACGGTGGCGATGGTCAGGGTCTGGGCGCCGAGGCTGACGCTGCTGAGGGTCATGCAAGTGAGGGCTAGCAGAGCTTTTACAGAAGGTTGCATCGTGCACTCCTTTTCTGCTCCCGGCGGGTTGCAGAAGGATGGTTATTGTTTTTGTGTCTTCCTGCGGCAGGAAGAATGTGCACTGATTACAGCGTTCAATTGATGGCGTGACAAATCATCGGTCGCACTTGAATTGATACTATTTTGCACTGCTACTGGAGGCGAAAGGTGGTGGGGGCGGCTTTGCTGCAGTTGGATACCATTGGATTTGTACAGGTTTTGAGGGCCCTTTCGCGGGCAAGCCTCGCTCCTACAGGGCTACGCAATACCTGTAGGAGCGAGGCTGCCCGCGAAGGCGATCTAAAAATCACCACATGACCAATGCCGTCAACCGAGGTTTTGTTCGGTCAACCGCTGCACCGCCAACCGCCGGTAATGGGAAGGCGTCATGCCCTTGAGCTGCTGAAATCGCCGATTGAAATTGGAAATGTTGTTGAAGCCCGACTCGAAACACACATCCGTCACCGGTTTGTCACCGTCGGCCAATAGTTCGCAGGATTTGCTGATGCGCAGGCGATTGACGAACTCGATGAAGCAGCGCCCGGTGGCCTGCTTGAACACACGGCTGAAGTAGGTCGGCTTCATGCCCAGGTGCTCGGCCACTTCCTCCAGCGGCAGATCCCGGGCGTAGTGGGCGAAGATGTAATCCACTGCCCGGTTGGTGCGATCGATGTTGTGTTCGTCGGCCAACTGCGGCGTCGTGGCGCCGGAGAGCGTTTGGTAATCGTCGCAAGCCGCCAGCAGCTCCAGCAGAATGAAAAAGTGCCCGAGCCGGGTTACGCCTTTCGTATCGGCGATACGCTGCATCAGGCCCATCGCCTGGCGGATGGTGTGTTTGCAGCGGAACTCGATGCCGTACTGCGCACGCTCCAGCAGCGGTGCCAGGCTCTTGAGCTCGGCAAACACCAGATGACCACTGTCGAACAACTCATCGGTGAAGTTGACCAGCATGTCGCGCTTGGGCACCACTTCGTCTTCGGCCACCTGGCTGATCCAGTTGTGGGGCAGGTTGGGGCCGGTGAGGAACAGGGATTCGGGATAGAAGTTGCCGATGTAATCGCCGATAAACACCTTGCCCGAACTGGCGACGATCAGGTGCAGTTCGTATTCCTTGTGGAAATGCCAGCGCACCAGCGGGCAGGGGAAGCCGTGCTGGCGATAGATGATGGACAACCCGTTATGGTCGTCCATCAGCTCGTAGGAAGGGTCGGTCACTCTGGCGGTGCGAGTCATATCAGGGTGCTTTTGTGGTTATCGCACGCTGATCATGCCTCGTTCCAGCCGGTGAATGCTACCCGCCGGCTTGTCGAGGTTTGCTACGTGCGATGCAAGGAGTGGCCGTAAACCGCTTTCATGCTCGTAGCGATCCAGCAGTAAGAGACAATCTCGGATTCATCAAAAAAATCGGTGCTGATGATACTGCAGCGCGTCACCCAATCCCGACTTTGGTGAAACCAGTCATTGATGTGATGCCTGATGTCTTGAGGCCCACCCAGAAAACCATAACTGGTGGCCGATAAGGACCATAAACCGGTGTCGGAAGGTACGCTTTGGAGTGTGCTGGAGATGTGCTTTTTCAGATCATCGGTATCAGTGAAATGCTTGCCGCTCCACTTGTGCCATATGCGCGGCCAGAAGTAATTATCGTCCAGCGCTCGCACAGCCGGCGCGGCCAACACTACCCTTCGTTGTGCGCTCGCCTGTTTCAGTTGGCCCACCGTTAGCGTGGCGTCCGCAGGCGATATGATCCGCTGTCGGAGCTTGTCAATCAGTAAGTCACTGAGCTTTTTATAATCGAAAGGCTTTTCACCGTCGCCGAGTTGATGAAAGTCGAAAACGATAAACTCATTCGGGTTCTGATCGAGAAAGGTCGACACCGCCGTGATCAGCTCCTCGAGGACGCGATGAGACTGGTAGCCATTGTGATGAAAGTAGAATATCGATTGGTCGTGCTTCTCGGTGTAGCCGAGACGGATATCAAAGACCCGCGCACCGTTGGCTAATTGCCAGGCGAATGAATCATTTTGACAGGTGGTCCAGTTACCGATGATGACATTGTAATTGGGCGCTTTTTTGTCCATGCCCGAGTTGTGAGTGCCGGGCCAGACGATATCGGTCAGTTTCAGTTCGTCGATGTCGAGCGTGTTGCTCATCCATGTTTTTTTATTCAGATTCCCTTCTGTATTTGTCACTGTCGATCCCTATAGTGACTCCGCCCATCCATGGGGCGAAGTTGATTGATGGAAACCCGATCATAGAGGGTCGCCCCGGCAATACCAAACGCGGAAACATGTACACAAATCAAGTGATCTGACGGTTTTTCGCTTCAATCCATTGCGACATGTATTGAGTGCTCTTGTGCTGATGATGGCGCAGCATGTTGCCGGTGAAGTTATCCCGTCTGATAACCGCTAACTGTTGTCGGCACTCGTTGATTCGGGCGATCAATGCCGGACCATGGCTCGTGCGCTGGTAACGACTGGCCAGCAGTTGCACTCCTTGCGCTTGTGCATCCAACCAGCGGGTCTTGTCTGTATAAAGTTGTACGGCGCAATCGGCGAACGCCCGGGCGGTCCGGGTCACCGCCCCT
The DNA here is from genome assembly GCF_902497995.1 of Pseudomonas fluorescens. Taxonomy (GTDB): domain Bacteria; phylum Pseudomonadota; class Gammaproteobacteria; order Pseudomonadales; family Pseudomonadaceae; genus Aquipseudomonas; species Aquipseudomonas fluorescens_BK. The sequence goes on from NZ_CABVII010000025.1 coordinate 19,692, forward strand.
GGCCATGGCTCGTCTCCGTGCATGGCTTCGGCCCCGATCGGCGTGGTGACACTCGGCGTACCGCAGAGCATTGCGTCAACGAGCTTGCCCTTGATGCCCGCACCGAATCGCAATGGCGCCAGGCACACTCGCGCCGCGGACATGACGTGCAAGGCATCTTCTGCCCAGTTCATCACATGAAACCCCTGAGCCGCGTTGTGCAACGCAGTGGCCTTGGGCGGTGTATAAGCGCCGTAGATGTGCAGCTGGGCAGCTGGCAGCCGCTCGCGGATCAGCGGCCACAGGGTGGTTTTCATCCAGAGCACCGCGTCCCAGTTCGGGGCGTGGCGAAAATTGCCGATGCTGAGAAAGTGTGCCCGGTCCTCAAAGGCCGGCGATGGCGCGCTGGGCAGGTCGACCATCAGCGGGCACCAGTGCAACACGTTGCGCGGCACCTTGAATTGTTCGACCAGCAACTCGATTTCCACTTCGGAAATCATCAGGTTCAAGTCACAACGATAAATCGCGGCGATCTCCCGTTTGGCCAGATCGGTCTCGGCCATGAACTCGAACTCTGCACGCAAAGCCTTGGCGAACAACTCGCTGAAATCATGGGTGTCGTCACTGGCCTTCAAGCGCTCCTTGAGGCGTTGATGGCGGGCATCGCGCAGGCTTTGCAGATCGGAGGTTTCAAGCACGCGCAAGGCATCGGGACAGTGTTTCTCAACGCGCCAGCCGAACTGTTCTTCCATCATGAACCGGTCGAACAGCACCACGTCCGGGGCCAATTGGCGGATGAATGTGTCGAAACTGCTGTTGTTCAATTCGATCGGCACTTCGCGAATGCCCAGGGCCGCCAGGTCTGCCCGGTGTTCGCCAGTGCCGGCCGGACTGCTGAAGGTGATGTCCCAGCCTTGCTCCAGGAACGTCTCGAGAATTTGCATCATATGCCCGCCAGCCGCCGAAGAGCGGGGCTCGGGCCAGACGTAACCAATGACCAGGACGCTGGTTGCGCGGGGCTGACTCATGAATGGATATTCCTTGAAACGGGGCAGGGGAGCATCGGGGGGACGATTAAACCACAGGCGATGGCAAACCCTGAGCCCTGCCTCGGCGCAGACTAGGCGTTGGCAAGAATATCCTTGACCTTGTCGCGCAACTGATCGATCGAGAATGGCTTGCCGATCACATGCATCCCTTCAGGTACCTCGATGCTTTCGGCATATCCGCTGGCGAACAGGATCGGCAATTGCGGACGCAGCATCCGCGCCTGCCTGGCCAGCTCGCGGCCATCCATCACCGGCAGACCGACGTCAGTCATCATCAAATCGATGGACTGGTCTTCATCGTTGAGGAACTCCAGTGCCTGTTCGCTGCCATCGGCCTCGAGCACCTTGAACTCCAGTTCCTCCAGCACATCGGCGATCAGCATGCGGACGATGGCATCGTCTTCGACGACAAGGATGATGGACGCATTGGAGGACATAGTGGGGTTCCCGAAAGTTGAAAGGGTGTTGCCGGTCGATCGAAACTGCCGGGCTCTTGCATGAGTAAGTGGCGGATCCCCACAAGTTCCCTGCGCGGTTAAAAAAGGATAGCTACCCGAAACCGGCAAGGATAACCGCTCCTTTGCGCTGGAGCAGGTGAATGCAGGATTTTGCTGGAAAACCTGGCAGAAAGTTGGATCATCGTGGCGGTTTTGGGGCAAACTCCGTGGTTTTCAATGGATCGACAAGGCTTCCCCATGACCTCCGCGTCTTCGGTTGACGAGCAACGATTTCGTAAACTCCTGAGCCGCAACGTGAGTCTGCCGTTGGGCGTCGGCGTAATCAGTGCCGTGTTCTTCGTTTCGCTGATCGCTTATCTGCTGTCGGTGATCCAGTGGGTCGAGCACACCGACCGGGTGATCAATAACGCCAATGAGTCGATAAAACTGACCGTCGATCTGGAAACCGGGATGCGCGGCTTCCTGCTCACTGGCGACGAGCAATTCCTCGAACCCTACGAAACGGCGAAGCCGCGAATCGCGGTCACCCTCAAGACCTTGCTCGAACTGACTGCGGATAACCCGGTGCAGACCGACCGCCTGCACCGGCTGCAGGCTTTGCAGGATGAATGGGCCGCTTACGCCACTACCATAATCGATTTGCAGCGCTCCCGCGGGGACTATCGCGGCGCGCTCCAGGCCGGGCAGGGCAAACGCCTGACCGACGAGATCCGCAAGCAATTCGAAGACGTGATCGACATGGAGCAGCAGTTGCGCACCGCGCGCAACGAGGAAGTACGCCGCACCACCGTCTGGAGCATCGGCCTTTATATGGTGTTCATCGCCGGTCTCAGCGCAATGCTGGCCTACATCGGCCGCCGGGATTTGCTCAACCTTGCGCAAAACTACAGTGCCAACCTCGCCGCGCAACAGGCCAGCGCCCGTCGCCTGGAACAGCAGGCCTGGCTGCGCAATGGCCAGACCGAACTGGCCGAGCAAGTGCTGGGGCAGCTGTCACTCAATGTGCTCGGGCGTAACATTCTGCAGTTTTGCGCGCAGTACCTCGGTACGGCGGTGGCCGCTATTTATGTCCGTGAAGAACACGGCGGTCTCAAGCGCATTGCGTCTTATGGTTTCTCCCGGGAACAGGAAGCGCTTGAACAACAGATCCACAGTGGCGAAGGCATTGTCGGCCAGGTCGCGCAACAGGCTCGCTTGATCCGCCTCGACGATGTACCGAGTGACTACTTCAAGGTCAGCTCCGGCCTCGGCGAAGGCTTGCCCCATAGCGTGCTGGTGGTGCCGACCAGTGACGATGAGCGGATCAATGGGGTGATCGAGCTGGGTTTCCTGCGTCCGCTCGAGGACCGCGATGTCGAACTGCTTGAACTGATCGCCGGCAACATCGGCACGTCCATCGAAGCCGCGCGCTATCGTCAACGTCTGCAGGAAGTGCTGGCCGAAACCCAGCAGCTCAACGAAGAGCTGCAGGTTCAGCAGGAAGAACTCAAGACCGCCAACGAGGAGCTGGAAGAGCAATCGAGTATTCTCAAGGAGTCCCAGGCACACCTGGAAACCCAGCAGGTCGAGCTTGAACAGACCAATGAACAACTGGCCGAACAGGCGCAGATCCTGGCCGATCAGCGCGACGCCATGGACCGGAAAAACACTGAACTCAATCAGGCGCAGATCCAGCTCGAAGAACGCGCCGAAGAGTTGCAGCGTTCGAGCAAGTACAAGTCCGAATTCCTCGCCAACATGTCCCATGAGTTGCGCACACCGCTCAACAGTTCGTTGATCCTGGCCAAGTTGCTGGCGCAGAACCCTCAGGAAAACCTCAGCGCCGAGCAGGTCAAATTCGCCGAGTCGATCTACTCCGCCGGCAATGACTTGCTCAACCTGATCAACGATATTCTCGACATCTCCAAGGTCGAGGCCGGCAAGCTCGAGGTGCGCCCGGAGAACACCAGCGTCGCGCGTCTGGTGGAGGGCTTGCGCGGGATGTTCCAGCCGCTGGCAGCAGACAAGCAGCTGGACCTGCAGGTCGAACTGCAGCCGGGCGCGCCGATGATGATCTATACCGACCGCCAGCGTCTGGAACAGGTCATCAAGAACCTGCTGTCCAACGCGGTGAAATTCACCGAAAAAGGCACGGTCAGCCTGACAGTGGCCAACCAGCCTGGCGACAGTATCGCCTTTATCGTTCGTGACTCCGGGATCGGCATTGCCGCGGATCAGCAGGACAGTATTTTCGAAGCCTTCCGCCAGGCCGATGGCACCACCAGCCGTCGCTACGGCGGCACTGGCCTGGGCCTGTCGATTTCCCGCGACCTGGCGGCATTGCTCGGCGGTTCCATCAGCGTCACCAGCGAGCCGGGGCAGGGGAGTGTGTTTACCCTGGTCTTGCCCCGGCAATACGTTGAACCGGGGGATGGGCCGGTCGAACCGATGAAGGCCTCACCGGTTGCCATGACCTCCAGAGTCATGCCCGCCGCGCCGGTGCCGCTGATTGCCGCCGTCGATATCCCGCGTTTCGACGACGATCGCTCAAAGGCGCCATTCGCCACACGTTGTATCCTGGTGGTGGAGGATGAACCGAACTTTGCGCACATCCTCTACGACCTGGCCCATGAACTGGGTTATCAGTGCCTGGTGGCCCATGGGGCCGACGAAGGCTACGACCTGGCCACGGAGTTCATCCCGGACGCCATCCTGTTGGACATGCGTCTGCCGGATCATTCCGGATTGACCGTATTGCAGCGACTCAAGACACATGCGCACACCCGACACATTCCGGTGCATGTCATTTCTGTGGAAGATCGCGTCGAAGCCGCCATGCACATGGGCGCCATCGGGTATGCGGTCAAGCCGACCACCCGCGAAGAACTCAAGGACGTGTTTGCCCGCCTCGAAGCCAAGCTGACCCAGAAGGTCAAGCGTGTCCTGCTGGTTGAAGACGACGATGTGCAACGCGACAGCATTGCCCGGCTGATCGGCGACGATGACATCGAGATCACCGCCGTAGGCCTGGCGCAGGAGGCGCTGGACCTGCTGCGCACGACGGTTTTCGACTGCATGATCATCGACCTGAAGCTGCCGGACATGCTCGGCAACGATCTGCTAAAACGCATGTCCACCGAGGATATCTGCTCGTTCCCGCCGGTGATCGTCTACACCGGGCGCAACCTGACCCGGGACGAGGAAGCCGAACTGCGCAAGTATTCGCGTTCGATCATCATCAAGGGCGCGCGCTCGCCCGAGCGTCTGCTGGATGAGGTCACACTCTTTCTGCACAAAGTCGAATCCGGGTTGTCCCATGAACGGCAGCGGATGCTCAAGACCGCGCGCAGCCGCGACAAGGTCTTCGAGGGCCGCAAGGTACTGCTGGTGGACGACGATGTACGCAACATCTTCGCCCTGACCAGTGCGCTGGAGCACAAGGGTGCGGTGGTGGTCATTGGCCGCAACGGCCGTGAGGCGATTGAACGCTTGAATGAAGTTGAGGACATCGATCTGGTGTTGATGGATGTGATGATGCCGGAAATGGATGGTTTTGAAGCCACTACCCTGATCCGCAAGGACCCGCGCTGGCGCAAGCTGCCGATCATTGCGGTGACGGCCAAGGCCATGAAGGACGATCAGGAGCGCTGCCTGCAGGCCGGCTCCAACGATTACCTGGCCAAGCCCATTGACCTGGATCGCCTGTTCTCGCTGATTCGCGTGTGGTTACCGAAGATGGAACGCATTTAGTGGAACGCATTTATTCAGGGGAGCGCAACAGCGAAATCGAATTGCGCTTGTTGATCGAGGCGATTTACCTCAAGTACAGCTACGACTTTCGCGATTACTCCGGCGCGTCAATCAAGCGTCGCGTCCATCACGCGCTGAGCCAGTTTGAATGCGCCACCATTTCGGCGTTGCAAGAGAAGGTGCTCCACGATCCGACAGCGTTCATGCAGTTGCTGCAATGGCTGACGATTCCGGTCAGTGAAATGTTCCGCGACCCCTCGCACTTCCTGGCCATCCGCCAGGAAGTGGTGCCGTTGCTCAAGACCTATCCTTCGATCAAGATCTGGATCGCCGGTTGCAGCACCGGCGAAGAAGTCTATTCGATGGCAATTCTGCTGCGCGAAGAAGGCTTGCTCGATCGCACCATCATCTACGCTACTGACATCAACCCGCGTTCGCTGGACAAAGCCAGGCAAGGGATTTTCTCCATGGAGAACGTCCGCGCCTACACTCATAACTACCAGAAGGCAGGTGGCCAGCATTCGTTCGCCGATTACTACACGGCGGCCTATGGCTACGCCATTTTCGACAAGAGTCTGTGTGACAACGTGACCTTCGCCGACCACAGCCTCGCGACCGACAGTGTCTTTTCAGAGACTCAATTAATTTCATGCCGTAATGTATTGATTTATTTCAATAAAAAACTTCAGGATCGTGCTTTCGGGTTGTTCCATGACTCGCTGTGCCATCGGGGATTCCTGGTGCTGGGCAGCAAGGAAACCCCGGATTTTTCGGCTTACGGCAAACAGTTCGAACCCTTGGCCAGACAAGAACGGATCTACCGCAAATCATGAACAGTGCAAAGGAGTTGCCATGCATAGAAGCTATAGTGATCGGCGCCTCGGCGGGCGGCGTGGAGGCGTTGCTCACGCTCCTCGGCCCGCTGCGCGAAGGCTTCGTTCTGCCGATCATTGTCGTGCTGCACCTGCCTGAAGCGGGTCGTAGCCAACTCGCCGAAGTCTTCGGGCGAAGAGTGTCCCTGCCGGTGCTGGAAGCCCGCGACAAGACGCGGGTCGAAGCCGGAACCCTGTATTTCGCCGGGCCCGGATACCACTTGTCGGTAGAGCAGGACCGCAGCTTTTCCTTGAGCCTGGAAGACCGCGTGCATTATTCGCGTCCGGCCATTGATTACCTGTTCGAGTCGGCTGCCGATGCGTATGGCCCGGCGCTGGTCGCGGTGTTGCTGACCGGCGCCAACCGCGACGGCGCGCGCGGCCTGGCCCAGGTCAAGCAGCGTGGCGGCCTGACCATCGTGCAGGATCCGGACGAAGCCCAGGTCGCGACCATGCCCCTGGCTGCGCTGGATATCGTTGCGCCAGACCACATCCTCCCCATACGCGGCATCGGCCGTCTGCTTGTCGAGCTGGAACGAATAGCATGCTAAGTAACATCCAAGCCAAACTGCTGATCGTCGACGATTTGCCGGAAAACCTGTTGGCGCTCGAAGCGTTGATCAGGCGTGAAGACCGAATCGTCTACAAAGCCTTGTCCGCTGACGAAGCCTTGTCCCTGCTGCTGCAACACGAATTCGCCATGGCCATTCTCGACGTGCAGATGCCCGGCATGAACGGTTTCGAACTGGCCGAGCTGATGCGTGGCACGGAAAAGACCCGAAACATTCCGATCGTGTTTGTCAGCGCTGCCGGCCGCGAGCTGAATTACGCATTCAAGGGCTACGAAAGTGGTGCGGTGGACTTCCTCTACAAGCCGCTGGATATCCACGCGGTCAAGAGCAAGGTCAACGTGTTCGTCGATCTGTTCCGCCAGAGCAAGGCAATGAAACAACAGGTCGAAGAGCTGGAGCAAAGCCGACGCGAACAGGAAGCACTGCTCAAACAGTTGCAGAGCACCCAGCTCGAACTGGAACAGGCGGTGCGCACGCGCGACGATTTCATGTCGATCGTCGCTCACGAAGTCCGCACGCCGCTCAATGGCCTGATTCTCGAAACCCAGCTGCGCAAGCTGCACCTGGCCCGGGATAACGCCGCGGCGTTCACCCTGGAAAAGATGCACGCGATGGTCGATCGCGACGAGCGGCAGATCAACAGCCTGATCCGACTGATCGAAGACATGCTTGATGTGTCGCGAATCCGCACCGGCAAGCTGTCGATCCGGCCGACGTGTTTTGATTTGTCGGCGCTGGTCCTGGATTTGTTACAAAACTTTGCCCCGCAGATCGAAGCCGCCGAGTCCTCCGTCACCCTGCAGGCCGGGCAACCGGTGGTGGGTAACTGGGACGAGTTTCGCATTGAACAGGTCATTTCCAATTTGTTGACCAACGCTTTACGTTACGGCGCCAAGAGTCCGATCACCGTGAAGGTGTACAGTGAGAGCGGCCAGGCGCTGGTGGAAGTGCGGGACCTGGGGATCGGCATTGATGAAGAAAACCAGAAGCGCATTTTCCAGCAGTTCGAGCGGGTTTGTGCTAAACACGCCGTCGCCGGATTGGGCCTGGGGTTGTTCATTTCAGAACAGATTGTGACCGCCCATGGCGGTTCCATTACCGTCGAGAGCCGGATTGGCGAAGGCGCCTTGTTTCGCATTTGTCTGCCGCTGTAGGAAAACAGCCAGGTAAACGCAACCTCTGATCGACCCCACGGTCGTATCAGCAGCTATTGACCGAACAAAGGCTACCCATGAGTGAAGATGCACAAGACGTCGTACTGATCGTCGAAGATGACCCCTCGATATTGATGGTGCTATCGGCCTATCTGTCGGGTGAGGGCTACCGGGTATTGCAGGCCGAAAACGGCGAGCAGGCCTTCGAAATCCTGGCCAGCAAGCCGCATCTGGACATGATGATCACGGACTTTCGCCTGCCGGGCGGGATCTCCGGCGTGCAGATCGCCGAACCCGCCGTGAAATTGCGGCCGGAGCTCAAGGTGATTTTCATCAGCGGTTATCCGCAGGAAATCCGCGAGACCGACAGCCCGATCACGCGTAAGGCGCCGATCCTGGGCAAGCCGTTCGACCTGGATGTGTTGCAGGAGTTGATGCAGCAGATGCTCTCGTAAAGCGCTTTTGCAGGAGCGAAGCTTGCTCGCGAAGACGTCACGTTTGACACACCGCGTTATCGTTCTTCGCCTGTAGGAGCGAGGCTTGCCCGCGAACCAGGCGCTGCGGTGTATCTGTAATACTGCGTTATCGTTCTTCGCCGGCAAGCCTGGCTCCTACAGCGAACCAGACGCCGCGGTCTATCTGTGACACCGCGTTATCGTTCTTCGCCGGCAAGCCTGGCTCCTACAGCGAACGAGGGGGGCTTCAGATCTGGATCATCTCCCGCACCTTCGCCGTCAACAGGTCAAAGGTGAACGGCTTGGTGATCATCTGCATGCCCGGATCAAGGAAACCGCCGCGCACCGCGGCGTGTTCGGCGTAGCCGGTAATGAACAACACCTTGAGTTCAGGCCGATATTGCCGGCCGATTTCTGCCAGCTGCCGGCCATTCATGCCGGGTAAGCCGACATCGCTGATCATCAGGTCGATACGTTGCGCCGAATCCAGAATCGGGACCGCACTGTCGGCATTACCGGCCTCGACGAAGGCATAACCCAGGTCGCTCAACACGGTACTGACCAACACTCGCACCGCCGGGTCGTCTTCGACGATCAACACCGTTTCGCCGTGTTGCGCGAACGGAGCGTGCTGGACGTCTACCGGAACGTCCCGGGGCAGATCACCACCGAACCGCGGCAGGAACAGGCTCACCGTGGTGCCATTGCCCACTTCGCTCTGAATGGCGACGTGGCCGCGCGATTGTTTGCTGAAACCATAAATCATCGACAACCCGAGGCCTGTGCCCTGGCCGATCGGCTTGGTGGTAAAGAAGGGGTCGAAGGCCCGGTTGATGGTGCTTTGCGGCATGCCACACCCGGTGTCGGTGACGCTCAGCATCACATAGTCGCCCGGGTCGAGGTTGCTGTGGGCCTGGGTGAAGCCGGGGTCCAGATGCCGGTTGCGGGTCTTCACGACCAGTCGGCCGCCATCGGGCATGGCATCGCGCGCATTGATCACCAGGTTGAGCAAGGCGCTTTCCAGTTGATTGGGGTCGGCCTCGGCCACCCACAACTGCTCGCTCAGCTGCATGTCCAGATGAATGCTTTCGTTGATACTGCGTTGCAGCAACTCGCCCATGGAAACCACCAGGGTGTTCATCTCCACGGGTTTTGAATCCAGCGACTGGCGCCGGGAGAAGGCCAGCAGGCGGTGGGTCAGGCCTGCCGCGCGGTTGGCCGAGGTCACCCCCAGATCGATCAGGCTGTCCAGGTCTTCGGTACGGCCACGGGCCAGGCGCCGGCGCAACAACTCCAGGCTGCCGATGATGCCGGTCAGCATGTTGTTGAAGTCATGGGCGATGCCGCCGGTGAGTTGGCCGACCGCTTCCATTTTCTGTGACTGGCGCAGGGCTTCTTCGTTGTTTCGCAGCTGGGCGGTGCGTTCCTCGACCTGCTGTTCGAGGGTTTCGAGGGTGTTCTGCAACCGCAGCTCGCTTTGACTCAGATCGATCAGCCGGTCCCTGGCTTCATACTGTCGTCGTCGTCCGCGCAACGCGGTGGTGACCAGGCTGATCAGGGTCACGGGATGAAAAGGGCGCTCGAGAAAGGTGACATTGCCCAGTTGCGGGCCGAACCGCGACGCGGGGTTCTGTTCCGGGCCGCCATGATGGGTCAGCAGGACAATCGGCAAGTCCGACCAGGCCGGCTGTTGCTCGATCAGGCCGAACAACGGTTCAAGATCACTGCCCAGCAACGCCTCGGAAGCGATCAGCAGCAAGCCTGCGCCTTGCGTCAACTCGCTGCAAAGGTCCACCAGATCGCGAGTGATGATGCCGTCGTAACCCGCTTCATTGAGCATCATCAGTGCAATCTGGCTGTCACGTCCCAGCGGCGCGAGAATGATCGCGCGCTCGGACATTGCTTCCAGGGCCGTCACGGGCTCTCTTCCCCGAGCAACGGATTGCTCGCGCCCATATAAGTGGGCACACCGCGCAGTACGCCCTGGAACGCGTCCAGCGGTTCGCCGATGGTCATGCCCTCGCCGCTGATGCGGTATTCACGAATGGTCGACTCATGGCTGCCGGTGCGTTTCTTGATGATCGAAATCGCCCGGCGAACCTTGCCCAGTGCTTCGAAATAACGCAACAGGATGACCGTATCGGCCAGATAGGTAATGTCCACGGGGGCCTGCATGTCACCGACCAGGCCGTGCTGGGCGACGGTCATGAAGGTCGCGGCACCCCGGCGATTGAGGTACAGCAGCAACTCGTGCATGTGCAGCACCAGGGCGTTTTCTTCAGGCATTGCCGCCTGATAGCCATTGATGCTGTCGATCACCACGGTCTTGATATCACGCTGGTCGACGCAACGCCGGACCCGGTGGGAAAACTCCCCGGGGGACAGTTCGGCTGCATCCACTTGTTCGATCAGCAGGTTGCCGGTGTCTTGCAGGGCTTGCAAATCGATGCCCATGTTGTTCATGCGTTCGAACAGCAGCCCCAGTTCTTCATCAAAAATGAACAACGCGGCTTTCTCGCCCCGGGTCACGGCCGCCGCGGCGAAGATCATCGAGATCAGCGATTTGCCGGTGCCGGCCGGGCCGAGGATCAAGGTGCTGGACCCGGTCTCGATGCCGCCGCCGAGCAGGGCATCCATTTCCTTGATACCGCTGGTCAACTGCTGACGGGTGTACACGCCGCGATGTTCGGCGGCGACCAGGCGTGGGAACACATGGACGCCATCACCCATGATGGTGAAGTCGTGGAAGCCGCCACGGTACTTCTGGCCGCGATACTTCACCACGCGGATCCGCCGGCGCTCGGCGCCATAGTTGGGGGTCAGTTCTTCCAGGCGAATCACCCCATGGGCGACACTGTGCACGGTCTTGTCGAGGGATTCGGTGGTCAGGTCGTCGAGCAACACCACCGTGGCGTCATAGCGCACGAAGTAGTGCTTGATCGCGAGGATCTGGCGCCGGTAACGCAGGGAGCTTTGGGCCAGCAGGCGGATCTCGGAAAGGCTGTCGAGCACGACGCGAGTCGGCTTGACCCGCTCGACCACTTCGAAAATCTGCTTGGTGGCTTCGCCCAGTTCCAGGTCCGAAGAGTACAGCAGACTCTGTTGATGCTCGGCATTGAGCAGGCTTTCCGGGGGCGTCAGCTCGAAGATGTGGATGTTCTCATCCAGTTCCCAGCCATGGGACAGGGCGCCTTGGCGCAGCTCGCGCTCGGTTTCCGACAAGGTGATGTACAACGAGCGCTCGCCAGCTCGAGCGCCGGCCAACAGAAAGTGCAAGGCGACGGTGGTTTTACCCGTGCCGGGTTCACCTTCCAGCAAAAACACATGGCCGCGGGACAATCCACCGGCCAGGATGTCATCCAGACCTTCGATGCCGGTGGCGGCTTTAGCACTGAACAACTCGTTAGATGTAGACAAAAAATGCCCTCTCAAGATCAGGGGAAACGAGGCAGCAGGTCTGCAAGTGCCTGAATGGACTGCCTGATCACTTGACCTTTGGCCGCGAAGAGCGTTCAACACTTTTTGCTGGGGTTGGTTTGATTGTGTACATATCCGGTTCTGCGGTCACGGCTGACGACCGGCCGGCCTGGTCGGTCACAGGATTTGCGTACACCCCGATTCCTTGTGGGAGCGGGCTTGCTCGCGAAGAGGGCATGTCAGTCGACATCAATGCCGGATGCCAGTCCGCCTTCGCGAGCAAGCCCGCTCCCACATGGGATCTTTGTCGGTCACAGGATTTGCGTACGCCTGGTGACGCGTCGCGTTCGGACGATCTTTTAAAGCCCCTGCTGCAACGCCGGATCATCGGGATTGAGCTGTTCCAGTTGCGCCAACAGAATCTGCACGTTCTGCAGTTGTCCGCTTTCCTTCCAGTAATTGATCAACAGCACCCGGGCCCGGCGGTCGGCCGGATGGCGCTGGACGATTTCCTGCAGCTGTTTCTGCGCCGCTTCCAGCTCCAGTTCGCCGTGCAGCGTGGTCGCCAGGTCGTAGCGGTAATCCTTGTTGTCCGGTTCCAGTTCCACCGCCTTGGAAAGGCCGAGCAGGGCGAATTCACTTTGACCGTGATGCAGCAGCCAGAGCCCCAGGGCATGTTGCAGGTAGGCCGAATCGGGTTGGGCCTTCAACTGTTTGGCCAATAGCAGCCGAGCGGCTTCGCTTTGGCCCTGTTTGTCCAGCACTTCAATTTGCATCACCAGCGCGGGCAGGTTGCCGGGCGCAAGACGCAAGACGTTCTCCAGTGCCTGTTGCGCTTCTTTCAACTCGGCATTGTGCAGATGCAGCCGCGCCAATTGGTAGTGGTTGTCGGCGCTTTCGGGCTGACTGTTCAGGTCTTGTTCCCAGGCGTCGATGGCCTGCTCCAGCGGCCCGAAATACAAACCGAGATCGTCGGGCGAAAGCCCCAGCAAGGCGTTCACGGCGCCATAGCGCACGCGCTGATCGCCGTCATCGAGCAGCGGGCCCAGCAGCAGGCTGCGCTGGCCGTTGGGCACCAGGGCGCTGATGCTGTTGATCGCCGCAACGCGCACGTCTGGCGATTCATGCTGCAAGTCCGCAGTCGCCAGTTTCAGCGCTACGGAGCTGGGGTAGTTGGGCAGTTCGGCATGTAGCCAGAGGCGTCGTTTCGGTGAAAGGTCCGGGCGTGCCAGTTGCTGGTAGAGCACCCGCGCCGCACCCGGTTGACCCGCCCGGGCCTGGTTGAGTGCTGCGCTGTAACCGCGCTTGATCGCTGCCGGCACCTCGGGGGTGGTGCTGCGCAGGAAAAACCAGGCAAGGCCGATGGCAAACAGGGCGCAGAGGCCGATGATCAGGTAGCGGCGGGACTGGGGCATGCAGGAATCCGGGAGCTGGCAAGCTGTTGTAGAGCCGCCAGCTTCGGTCAGGCGGGGCCGTGAGTCAAACCCTGACGCCATTCAATGCATCGTGACTGAAACCTGTCGAGGCAACCCATCAATGACTACGCTTGCTGGAGTTGACCCAACGGGCATTCCCATGCAACCGCTGCTTTTATACTTCAAGGCGATGCTCAACCCCGGGCGCGGGGTGCTGTTGTTCGCCTTGAGGACGATCGTCGCCGGGCTGTTGACCCTGTATCTGGCCTTCCTGTTCGACCTTGACCAGCCCAAGTGGTCAATCATGGCGGTGGTCATCGTCAGCCAGCCATTGGGCGGCATGGCCCTGGCCCGCAGTTTCGGCCAGGTCATCGGCACCACACTCGGGGCGGTCGTGGCGGTGTTGATCATGGGGATTTTCCCCCAGGCGCCACTGCCTTTCATCCTCACCCTGGCCCTGTGGCTGGCGCTGTGTACCGCCGGTGGCACCTTGTTGCGCTACACCAGTTCCCAAGCGTTTGTGTTGAGTGGCTACACGGCGGTGGTCGTGGCACTGCTGGCGGTACCTGATCAGGACGGCACGTTCCTGTTGGCCGTAACTCGCGTGACCGAGACCCTGTTGGCGGTGGCCTGCGTGTGCGTCGTCAGCCTGCTCACCGCCCGGCCGGAAACCGTGGCCCGGGACTACTTTGCCAGGATCGATCAAGTGATCAAGCTGCTCGCGACCCACGCGGCAGCTGTCATTCGAACCGAAGAAAGCGAAGCCGACTTCCGCCGGCGACAGATGCAACTGTTAGGCGAAATCAGTGCCCTGGAGGGGGTACGTCGGCATTTGTACTTCGATGCGCCACGTTTGCGCAGCGCCAATAGTCTGGTGCAGTTGCTTGGCAATCAGTGGGTGCTGCTGGCTTCACGGCTGACGGCGTTGCGTCACCAGCGGGAACTGCTGACCGCGCGCTGGGAAGGTCCGCTGCCCTTGGACTCACAGCGATTACTCAGCGAAGAACTGGACTTGCTCGATGAGGTGGCCCGGCAGGGGCGCTCGTTGTCGACTGAAGCCAGGCACCGTTTCGCGGCCCTGCAACAACGCTTCGAGGAACTCGCCTACAGGTCAGAACAGTTGACCGAGACGATGCCAGCCACGTTGCGCTCCCTGGCGTGGTCGCTGCGTTGGGAACAGGCACGGATGTTAGAGCAGCTCAGTCAGATTCTGGACCTGAGCGACGCGATCCAGGAAGGGCGTGAAGCCAGTTGCGTGTTCCGCGGCCAGGACAATCCGCTGCACCTGGACTTCACGTTGGCGGCGATGAACGCGATCCGGGCATTTACCGCATTGCTGGTGGCCGGACTGATCTGGATCGAGACCGCTTGGGACGGGGCGCGGGGCGGGATGATTGTAGTGGGAGTTCTTTGTTCGCTGATGGCGACTTTTCCGCGACCGCTGCTGGCTGCCCAGAGTTTTGCCAGGGGGTTGGGCCTGGCATTGGTGGTGTCGGCGTTCTATCTGTTCATGCTGATACCGATGATCAGTGACTTCGAGTTACTCGCCTTGTTGTTCGTCCCATTGCTTTATGCCGTCGCGGTGGGGCTGGCCAGTCCGGCAACCACGGGTATGGGCATTGGTCTTGGACTGACGACGATTCTGTTGCTGGGCCCGCAAAACACGGAATTCGGCCAAAACACGGCCATTGCGTGGTTCGAGTTTGCCGGTGCCTATATCTGTGCAGCTGCGCTGGCACTCAGTGTCTACGCCTTGATCTTCCCGTTCAGACCCGATTTGCGGATGCGCCGGCTGTTCAATGAGAACCGCGAGCAGGTCTACGCTTTGCTGAAGACGCCGGCCACCGATGAGCAGCAATTTGCGTTTGAAAGTCGCATGGTCGATCGCCTGACCATGATGTTGGGACTGTTGCCGGCGACCCGTGACCAACAGTCCGGCGAGTTGTTCGAAGTGAGCCTCGGGTGCATGGCATTGGGTGTTGCGTTGAACCAGCTCAGGCAACAGGGGAAAAGCAACGCCTTGCTCAGTACCGATCAACAAAACCGTTTGCTGGCTGCAGTCCGTGAAACAGGAAGATGGGTCGCCGGGCGCCCCGGGATTGATCTTGAGCAGTTGCTGGAAAACTTGCGTGTCCTGGGCGATGAAATGGACAACTTGCATTTAGATGTGCATGAGCACCTGTGGTCGGTATTCAGGATGCGCGTGGCGCTGCTGATCGTGGTGTCGTTTGTGCAGCGACACCGCGGCCACTTTCAACCTGCAGACGTGGAAGGAGTACCCGCCCTTGCCCATTGATCTGGAAGTAGGTGGCGTCTACTTGCCACCGATCGCCCAGGCTTTGCTGCTGGCCGTGCCGATTTTCCTGCTGCTGGACTGGACCTTGCGCCGCCTGGGCGTGCTGCGTTTCGTCTGGCATGAAGCCTTGTTCGAAGGCGCGTTGTACGCCTGCGTGTGCGCGACGCTGATTCTGCTGATGGGAGCCTGATGCATTGAACAAGATCCTTGCCCGGCTGGTGACGGCGGCGGTGGTATTGCTGGCCTTTGTGCTCGGCTGGTTCGCCTGGGAGCATTACACCCGCGCGCCCTGGACCCGGGATGCGCGAGTACGCGCCGATGTGGTGACGTTATCCGCAGACGTCTCGGGTCGTATTGTCAGCCTCGCTGTCCACGACAATCAACATGTGGAGAAAGGTCAGTTGCTGCTGGAGATCGACCCGGCGCGCTATGTCCTGGCGGTGGAGCACGCCAGGCGCTCGGTGGAAGTGGCAAAAGCGGCGCTGGGTCAATCCGAAGCGACGATTGTCGCCAGCGGCGCACTGCTCAGGCAGCGGCAGAGCGAAGAGCGCCGACGTCGCACCCTCAAGGATCGCGCCGCGATCTCTGGCGAGGAGTGGGAGAAATCCAGCACGGACGTGGCCGTGGCGCAGGCGGAGTTGCTGCGCAACCAGGCCATCCTGGGACTGGCCCAGGCCAACGTGCAACTGGCCATCGCGGCATTGACCCAGGCTGAACTGGACCTGCAGCGCACCCGGGTCGAAGCGCCTGTCACCGGGTACGTCACCAACCTGCTGACCCGTCAGGGCGACTATGCAGCCGCCGGCGGGGCGCTGTTGGCGCTGGTGGACAGCGACTCGTTTTATGTCAGCGGCTACTTTGAAGAAACCAAGTTGCCGCGAATCGAGGAGGGCGACCGGGTCCGGATCGAATTGATGAGCGGGGAAACCTTCGGCGGCACGGTGAAAAGCATTGCCTTCGCCATCGCCGACCGGGAAAACCTGCCCGGCGGCCGCCTGCTGGCCAACATCAATCCCAGCTACACCTGGGTCAAACTGGCGCAGCGGGTGCCGGTGCGGATACAGATCGATGCCGACTACGCGGGAAAAAACCGCCTTCGCGCTGGGACCACGGCCACCGTCACCGTCGAGGAAAACCACAACGCTGAAAATCAACGCTAACCCTGTGGGAGCGGGCTTGCTCGCGAAAGCGGTGTGTCAGGCGACATCAATATTGACTGTGCCACCGTCTTCGCGAGCAAGCCCGCTCCCACAGGGGAATGCCGTGGATTCAACAGGCATGCAGACAAAAAAAGCCCCGCGACCGAATGGGGCGCGGGGCAAAAAATATGATTGGTTGCGGCCAACCCAAGGAGCTCGTTGAAACGTTACTTGCTGGCGACCGTCTCTGGTTGCCAGCCACCGCCCAGTGCCTTGTAGATCGCGACAATGCCGCGATACAGATCGACTTCCGCCTGGGCCTGGGTATCTTCCGCGGCCAGGCGCTCACGCTGGGCATCGAGCAGGATGAGGAAGTCCGCCGTGCCTTCGCGGTAGCGGATTTGTGCCAGGTCGGCCGCAGCGCGGCTCGATTCACTCTGGCGAATCAGCGAAATCAGGCGTTGCTGGCGCTTGCCGTAGTCGCTGAAAGCGTTTTCCGACTCTTCCAGGGCCAGCAACACTTGCTGTTCGTAGGTCGCCAGGGCGCCTTCGGCTTCGGCGTCGGCGCCGCGCAAGCGGGCGCGCACGCTGCCCAGATCGAACGCAGCCCAGGTGATGCTCGGGCCAAGCGCCCAGGCGTTGGCCGCCGAGGAACCGATCTGCGAACCGCGCCCGGCAGTGAAGCCGAGGAAGCCGCTGAGGCTGACCCGCGGGAACAAGTCAGCCTTGGCCACACCGATACGGGCGGTGGCCGAAGCCAGTTTGCGCTCGGCGCTGAGAATGTCCGGACGGCGTTGCAGTAATTCACCCGGATCGCCGATTGGCAGGGCCTTGGCAATCGCCGGCAGGTCCTTGGGACTGAGGTCGACGGTCAATTTGTCCGGGCGCTCACCCAGCAGGGTGGCGATGCGGTTTTTCTGCCGGACCTGTTCCGCCTGCAGTTGCGGCACGCTGGCTTCGACAGACGCCAGGCGTGCATCGGCGCGTTCCACATCGAGCTGATCGCCGACGCCGGCATCACGCAGGCTGATGGTGATCTTGCGCGATTCCTGCTGGTTGTTCAGGTTGGCCAGGGCGATCTTTTCCCGCAGTTGCGCACCGCGCAGTTGACCGTAGGCATCCACCAATTCGGCAATCATGCTGACTTGCAGTTGGTACAGGTCGGCTTCGGCGGCCTGCTGCTGCGCGTCGCTGGATTCCAGGTTGCGCTGGATTCGGCCAAACAAGTCCAGTTCCCAGGCCATGTCCAGACCCAGGTCATAGCGCTCGCTATTGACCCGTTGGGTGGTCTGGCCAGGAATCTGCCCCTTGCCCAGCTGACTGCTGGCGCGACTGGTGATGGTCGGCATGGCATCATTGCTGACGTCATCGCGAATCGCCCGGGCCGCTTTCCAGCGCGCGAAGGCCACACGCAGATCACGGTTGCCTTGCAGCGATTGAGTCACCAACCGGTTGAGGGTCGGGTCTTCGAACTGCTGCCACCAGATGCCTTCGAAACGTGCACGGTCGAAGTTCTTCTGACCGGCGGCGCCATCGGTGGCCGTAGTGATGTTGGCCGGTTCCGTGGCTGGGGTCTTGTAGTCCGGGCCAACGGCACAGGCACTCAGGGCCAGTACCAGAAGGCTCGGCAGGAAGGC
Organism: Pseudomonas fluorescens; assembly: GCF_902497995.1. Lineage (GTDB taxonomy): Bacteria > Pseudomonadota > Gammaproteobacteria > Pseudomonadales > Pseudomonadaceae > Aquipseudomonas > Aquipseudomonas fluorescens_BK. Next base: position 37,864 of record NZ_CABVII010000025.1, read on the forward strand.
TTTCAGGCTCATTGTTGTGCCTCCAGTTTCAGGGCCTTGGCCGCTTTGCGCGCTTCACCGCGCTCGACAAAGTTGCGAATCAATACGTAGAACACCGGCGTCAGCAACAGACCGAAAAAGGTCACCCCGAGCATCCCGGAGAACACTGCCACACCCATGGCGTGACGCATTTCGGCACCGGCACCGCTGGAGAACACCAGTGGCACCACACCCATGATGAACGCGAAGGACGTCATCAGGATCGGCCGCAGACGCAGACGGCACGCTTCGAGCACCGCAGCCAGCGGGCTAAGGCCTTCGTCCTGCTGTTTATCCTTGGCAAACTCGACGATCAGAATCGCGTTCTTGCACGCAAGCCCCACCAGTACGATCAAGCCGATCTGGGTGAAGATGTTGTTGTCGCCTCCCGAAGCAATCACCCCGGTGATGGCCGACAGCAGGGTCATCGGCACGATCAGGATCACCGCCAGTGGCAGGCTCCAGCTTTCGTACTGGGCCGCGAGCACCAGGAACGCCAGCAGCACGCAGAGCGGGAACACAAACAGCGCGGTGTTGCCGGACAGAATCTGCTGGTAGGTCAGGTCGGTCCATTCGTAGGTCATGCCGTTGGGCAGTTCTTCCTTGAGCAGTTTCTCGATGGCTTTTTCGGCCTGGCCGGAGCTGTAGCCGGGGGCTGCCGCACCGTTGATTTCAGCGGTGATGAAGCCGTTGTAGTGCATGACGCGGTCCGGCCCCGAGGTGTCGCTGACCTTGATGAAGGTCGCCAGCGGGATCATCTCGCCTTTGTTGTTGCGCACTTTCAGCTGACCGATCTGGTCCGACTCGAGACGGAACTGTTGCTCGGCCTGAACGTTGACCTGATAGGTACGACCGAAGCGGTTGAAGTCGTTGGCATACAGCGAACCCAGGTAGATCTGCAGGGTGTCGAAGATGTCGCTGACGGCCACGCCATGGGTCTTGGCTTTTTCCCGGTCGATGGCGGCATCGACCTGCGGCACGTTCACGGTGTAGCTGGTGAACAGTGCAGCCAGTTCCGGCACGTTATGGCTTTTGTTAATGATGTTCATGGTTTCTTTGTACAGCTCGTCATAGCCCAGGTTGCCCCGGTCTTCGATCTGCAGGCGGAAACCACCGATGGTGCCCAGGCCCTGTACCGGCGGCGGTGGGAAGATCGCCATGTAGGCTTCCTGAATCCCGGCGAACTGGCCGTTCAACGCGCCGGCAATCGCCCCGGCCGACATGCTCGGGTCTTTACGCTCGTCGAACGGTTTCAGAGTCACGAACACGATGCCGGAGTTCGGGCTGTTGGTGAAGCCGTTGATCGACAGGCCGGGGAAGGCCACCGCGCTGTCCACGCCCGGCTGTTTCAGGGCCAGGTCGGACATGCGCTTGATCACGTCTTCGGTACGGTCCAGGCTCGAGGCATCCGGCAGTTGCGCGAAGGCCACCAGGTATTGCTTGTCCTGGCCGGGGACGAAACCGGTCGGGGTACTGGAGAAACCGAAGAAGGTCAGCACCATCAGGCCGGCGTACACCAGCAGGGCGATGCCGCTGCTGCGGATGACCCGGCCTACCGTACCGACGTAGCTATGGCTGGCCTTGTCGAAGAAGCGGTTGAACGGACGGAACAGCCAGCCACCGAAGATTTTGTCGAGGACCTTGGAGAAGCGGTCTTTCGGCGCGTCGTGGCTCTTGAGCAATACCGCAGCCAGTGCCGGCGACAGGGTCAGCGAGTTGAAGGCCGAGATCACCGTCGAAATCGCAATGGTCAGGGCGAACTGCTTGTAGAACTGCCCGGTCAACCCGGAGATGAAGGCGGCCGGGATAAACACCGCGCACAGCACCAGCGCCGTGGCGATGATCGGGCCGGTCACTTCGCGCATTGCCCGTTTAGTCGCTTCGACCGGGGTCAGTCCCAGTCCGATGTTCCGTTCGACGTTCTCCACCACCACGATGGCATCGTCGACCACGATACCGATGGCCAGCACCAGGCCGAACAGCGACAAGGCGTTCAGCGAGAAGCCGAACAAATGCATCACCGCAAAGGTACCGATCAACGACACCGGCACCGCCACCAACGGAATGATCGAGGCGCGCCAGGTTTGCAGGAACAGGATCACTACCAGAACCACAAGAATCAGTGCTTCGAACAGAGTGTGAACCACCGCTTCGATCGAACCGCGCACGAAGATCGTCGGGTCATAGACGATGCTGAAGTCCATCCCTTGCGGGAAGCTCTTCTTCAGCTCCGCCATCTTGTCACGCACTTCGTTGGAAATTTCGATCGCGTTGGAGCCAGGGCGCTGGAAGATCGGGATCGCCACCGCCGGCTGGTTGTTCAACAAGGAGCGCAGGGCGTATTGGCTGGAGCCCAGTTCTACGCGGGCGATGTCCTTGAGACGAGTGATTTCACCGTTGTCGCCTGCGCGAATGATGATGTTCTCGAACTCTTCTTCGGAAACCAGACGACCTTGCGTGTTGACCGACAGCTGGAACGCCGTGGCATTTGGCGCAGGTGGCGCGCCCAGGGCACCGGCCGCCACTTGACGGTTCTGCTCGCGAATCGCGGTCACCACATCGGTAGCGGTCAGGTTACGCGAAGCGGTCTTGTTCGGATCGAGCCACACCCGCAGCGAGTAATCGCCCATGCCGAACAGCTGCACATCACCGACACCGCCCAGGCGCGCCAGCTCGTCCTTGATGTTGAGCAGGGCGTAGTTGGACAGGTAGAGCATGTCGTAGCGTTTGTCCGGCGAGGTCAAGTGCACCACCATGGTCAGGTCGGGCGATGCCTTGTCGACGGTGATACCGATGCGCGTCACTTCCTCGGGAAGTTTCGGTTCGGTGCGGGTCACACGGTTCTGCACCTGCACCTGCGCGTTGTCCAGGTCAGTGCCCAGGGCGAAGGTGATGGTCAGGGTGATCTTGCCGTCAGCGGTGGACTGCGAGGACATGTACAGCATGTTCTCGACGCCGGTGATGGCTTGCTCCAATGGAGCGGCCACGGTTTCACCGATGACTTTAGGGTTGGCACCCGGGAAGTTGGCGCGGACCACAACGGTCGGTGGCACCACTTCCGGGTATTCGCTGATCGGCAACTGGAACAGCGAGATGGCACCGGCGATCAGGATCAGCAGCGACAGCACCGCTGCGAAGATCGGCCGTGAAATGAAGAATTGGGAAAAATTCATCGTAGAGATCCCTTAACCGCGTGGTGTCGCAGCAGCCACTTTCACAACCGCACCCGACGCAACCCTGGCAGGTGCGACTTGGGGCAGGTTGCTGGCTTCCAGCGCTTGTCGTTGTTGAGCCAGAGCGGCGAGGGTTTCCTGGGTGGCCATCGGGATCACTTCAGGCGTGACCGGCGAACCAGGACGTACACGTTGCAGGCCCTTGACGATGACGGTGTCATCCTTGTTCAGGCCGTTGCGCACGATGCGCAGGCCTTCGATCTTCGGACCCAGCTCGACCGAGCGATACACCGTCTTGTTGTCGGCATCCATCACCAGCACGAACTTCTTGCCCAGGTCGGTGCCGACTGCTTCGTCGTTGATCAGCACGGCGGAGTAGGTGCCGCTGCCGACCAGTTTCAAACGTGCGTAGAGGCCCGGGGTGTAGGTGCCGTCGGTGTTATCGAACACCGCGCGGCCGCGGATGGTGCCGGTCTTCGGGTTGACCTGGTTGTCGACGAAGTTCATCACACCCTGGTGCGGATTGCCGTCTTCGTTGGACAGGCCGAGGTACACCGGGGTGGTGGCGCCACGTTTACCCTCGCGGGCGAGGGCGGTGTACTTGAGGAACACGCGCTCATCGGCGTCGAAGTAGGCGTAAACCTTGTCAGTGGAAACGACGCTGGTCAGCGCGGTGGTATCGGCAGTCACCAGGTTACCGGCGGTGATTTGCGCACGGCTGATGCGACCGCTGATCGGTGCGGTGACGCGGGTGAAGCTCAGGTTCAATTTCGCCAGATCAAGCTGCGCCTGGAGGGCGCCGACCGCGGCACGGGCTTCCTGGGCAGCGCTGGTGCGCGAATCGGCCAACTCGGCGGAGATCGCGTTGCTGGTGCGCAGGCGTTCACCGCGCTGGGCTTCATTTTCGCTACGGGTGGCGTTGGCGCGGGATTGGGCAACCAGGGCTTCGAGTCGGCGGACCTCAGCCTGGAACGGACGCGGGTCGATCTGGAACAGCAGGTCGCCTTTCTTGACCAACGCGCCTTCAGTGAAAGCCACTTCATCGATCTGGCCGGAGACGCGAGGCCGGATCTCCACGGTTTCCGGCGCTTCGAGGCGCCCGGTGAATTCGTCCCACTCGTTGACCGGTTGTTCCAGCACCTTGGCCACACTGACCTTGGCCGCGGGCAGCGTGGCGGCGGTGTCCGGAGCCTTGCCGCAAGCGCTCATCACCAGTACGGCCAACAGGGCCAACGGGAAGCGCAAATATTTGAGTGATTGTTCCATGGATGCATCCGCCAATGTATTGAGAATGGACGGATGATGCTCGGCGAGGGGGTATCTCACGAATCGAATGAAGCAAAGGTAACTATCATTCGCAATGATATAAGCGGGAAGTGAGCCCTCTAGCCTGCGGCTTTCGTTAGGTGGCTATCAATTTCGATAATGACGATTCAGTGTTGCGTAGCATGCCAAGGACGGGTTTGAGACCCAGTCGCGGCCTTCGCGGGCAAGCCTCGCTCCTACAGGGATTTAATCCACACCACAAATCCCTGTAGGAGCGAGGCTTGCTCGCGAAGAGGCCATCAGCCTCAAAGGAAATTATGCGCCAGTACCCTTCCTGCAATGTAACCGAACGTCATGCCCGGCCCGAGGGTGATACCTCCGCTGGGGTAATAGCCGTTCATGATGCTGTTCATGTCATTGCCCACCGCGAATAACCCTGGAATCGGCGCGTCATGTTCGTTCAATACTCGCGCACAGGCATCCGTGTTCAATCCGGCGAAGGTACCCAGGCTGCCGGGAACCAGCTTTACTGCATAGAAGGGGCCTTTACCCAGGCTGCCAAGGGACGGGTTAGGGCCATGGAGGACTTCCCCTTGAGCTTTGTTGTACAACGACTCACCCCGCTGGAAGAGCGGATCGCAGCCTTTTTCGGCGTGCTGATTGAAGGTGCTGACCGTGGCTTCGAGTTGCTGCGCATCAATCGCGCATTGGCGCGCCAGCCCGGTCAGGGTCGCGTCCTTGAACAGATAGCCACTGCGAACATATGACGCCGTCGGGAACGGAAAGGGTTTCGACCAGCCCAGGCCATAGCGCCGCTGGGCGCGGTGGTCGCAGATCAGCCAGGACACTGGGGTTTCTCCCGGGCCGGTGGCATCGAACAGTGCGCACATATAGTCGTGGTAAGAGTCGGCCTCGTTGACGAAGCGTCGGCCATCCTGGCGCACTGCGATAAAACCCGGCTTCGCCCGTTCCATCAAATGTGGAAAGCCGCTGAAACCACCGTCCCCTCGCGGCACACGAGAGACCGGTGCCCAAGCGGCGGCATGCAGCATGTCGGGCGCGATGCGTGCCCCGACACTTTCGCCCAGGCTCAGGCCATCGCCCGTATTGCTTTTGGGCGCTGCGCTCAAGTGCTCGGTGCCATTAGGTGCATGGGCGAACTGGCGGGCAATGCGCTGCTGGTCATGGGGGAAGCCACCGCAGGCCAACACGACGCCACGCCGTGCGTGGATTTCAAACAACCTTCCGGCCCGCTCAAGACGAGCCCCGACCACGCGTTCGCCGTCGCGCAGCAGCACTCGGACCGGCGTATCGGTCAGCAGCCGGACCTTGCGATCCACCGCGCTTTTCAGCAACCGGGCTACCAGTGCATTGCCGTTTACCAAGTGCATGCCCCGGCCATGGCAGAGCAGGTCACGAGCATGGCGCAACAGGCGCTTGCCGGCGTACAGCATTGATTTCGCGGACTGGCTGGCATTGAGGAAATGATTGAGCTCGGCACCGCCCGCTATGCCCATTCCACCAAGGCTGATGATGTCCAGCGGACGTCGAAGTTTTTTGATCCAGGGACCCAGTCGACGACCATCGAACGGTTGGGCGCAGACCGAGCGCCCCCCTTTGGCGAAGCCTTCGCTGGCGTGAAAATCAGGCATCTTGCTGCCGGAAAAAAACTGGACTTCGGTATGGTGCTGAAAGAACTCGACCATGTTCGGACCCTGTTCGAGGAACATCTCTACACGAGGGTCGAGCACGTCGCTGTGCAGTTCATTGCGCAGGTAGATCCGCGCCAGTTCGGGTTCTTCAACTATCCCGTCGTCGACGGCCAGTGGGTTGCGGGGAATCCACAGCCAGCCGCCCGACCAGGCGCTGGTACCACCGAACGTCGGCTCTTTTTCCACCACGATGACGTCGAGGCCAAGCTCGGCGGCGGTGACGGCAGCGGCCAGACCCGAGGCGCCGGAACCGATGACTAGGACATCACACTGCATGTGCTCACTGTTGTGCATAAGGATCGCCATTGAGAGTGAGGTTGGGCGAGGCCGGCGGTGGGTGTGAGGCTACCTTCGAGGAGTACCGCGATGCCGGCGATCTGGGCGGCTGGCCGCTCCCGGGTGGAAGCGGCTCAACGATGCGACGGGTTATTTCAACGGTGAAAAGTCGGTCGGGCGCAACAGTCGCGATTCCAGGGTGACCACGGCGTCCAGTTCCTTGTTCTGGCGTGCGAAGTCCTGCCAGCGCGGGTCGGCCGCCATGGCATTGCGACGGGCCATCCGGTCGTCGAGGCTGGTGTAGCCCCAGATGTGCACCACCTGGTTGACCTCGCCGATTTCGGTGGTGAAGAAGCCCACGAGGTTGCCCAGGTGCTCTTGTTGCACGGCCAGTGCGGCGCTTTTGTACAGGGCCAGCCAGTCGCCGAGCCGGGTCGGTTTAATCGTGTAGGTGCGCAGTTCGTAGTACATGCTGTTCTCCAGTGAGGGATGGTTGTGCGGTGCTGTGGTCGAGCCGCTCGGCGATATCGCGCGCGGCGAGGTAACCGAAGGTGATGCCGGGGCCGAGGGTGATGCCGGGACCTGGATAGGTGCCGTCCATGATTGAGTTCATTTCGTTGCCGGCGGCGTAGAGCCCGTGGATCGGCTCACCGCTCATGTTCAGCACGTTGGCCTGTCCATTGGTGACCAGGCCGCGGGCCGAACCGAGGTCGCCGGTAAACAGGCGGATGGCATAAAAGGGCGCCTTGCGCAGAGGCTTGAGGCACGGGTTGGGTTGGTGCAGTGGGTCACCCATGTAGCGGTTGTAGGCCGTGCCGCCCTTGTTGAACGGGTGGTCGACACCTTGTTCGGCATCAGTGTTGTACTGCACCAGGGTCTGCTCGAGTGTCGCGGCATCAATGCCGGCGATCTGGGCCAGTTCGGCGAGACTGTCAGCGCGCAGCAGATAACCGGCTTCGATCAGCGCGCTGTTGTTGACCGGTCGTGGACGGGCCAGCCCCATGCCATAGTTGTTCAAGGCTTCGCTGTCACAGATCAGCCAGCAGGGGGCATTGGCGCCGTCGTTGGCGAACATGCCTTCGACGAAACAGTGGTAGGAGTCGGACTCATTGACGAAACGCCTGCCGGCGCGGTTGACCGCAATCACGCCGGGTTTGGCACGGTCGGTCACCAGATGCGGAAAACGCTCCTGGCTGCCGTCGGCCTTGTGCAGCACCGAGACCGGTGCCCAGAAAAAATTCGCTGCCAGGTTATTGCCGATTGCCGCGTTGACCGAGGCCGCCAGTCGTTGCCCGTCACCGACGTTGGCCGGTGGTGACATCGTCCAGTGTTGCGCGTCGCCGTGCGGACGCTGTTCGGCTGCCTGCGGGCTGGCGGCGAATCCACCCATGGCCAGCACCACACCGCCACGGGCCAATACCCTGCGGTTTTGATTGCGCCAGGTGATCTGCACACCCTTGACCATTCCCTGCTCGACGATCAGCGCCTCGGGCGTGGCCTCAAGCCACAGATCGACGCCATTGGCCAATGCCGTGGTGGCCAGGCGCGCGATCAAGGCATTGCCCACGGTCAGGCGAGTTCCACGCGGATGGCTGAGGCGATCGACGGCATAGCGGCCCATCAGTTTCAGGCAGTGCCAGAGGGATTTGGGCGAACGCTTGAAACTGAGGAAGTGCTGGATATCCAGGCGATTGACCATCATGCCGCCGAACAGCAGCATGCCATCCGGTGGGCGCTTCAGGTCTTTGAAATGCTCACCGAGCCGGCGCCCGTCGTACTCGTCGATTTCCAGCGCCCGACCGGTCAGCGTGCCGCCGGGCAGGTCCGGGTAATAATCGGGCGACAGCGGCCGCAAGCTGTATTTAAGCTCGCTGTGCGCCTCCAGATAGTGCAGGGCTTCACGCCCGTGTTCGATGAAAGCGTCGATCAATTCAGGGTTGTAGCCGGCCCCGATGACTTCTTTCAGATAAAGCCGCATCTGCTCGGCGGGCAAGTGATGCCCGGCCGCCCGCGCCTGGTCAGTGTCGTGCAGCCAGACGGCACCGCCGGAGATCGCCGACGTGCCGCCGAAGACCTCGGTCTTTTCCACCAGCAAGACCTTGAGTCCGCGGCAACTGGCGGTCACCGCAGCGGCGAAACCGGCGGCACCGCTGCCCAGGACAATCACGTCATAGGTCAGGTCGGGACTCGCAGAGGGCCGCGTAGTCGTCATGTTCATTGTCTATCGCCTGTTGAGGACGGGGCCGCAGAATCAGATCTGCAGCGGCGTCACGCCCATGAAGTGGCCGAGGTTGCCCAGTTGCGCCAGCGCCATCTCCGGGCCGGTCTGGATCGGGCACCCCAGGCGTTGGGCAAAGGCGAGGAAGGACGTCACCGCTGGGGAAGTCACGACATCGGCCACCAGGGTCCTGGTCTGCAACGTTTGCATCAGGGCGAGCGGTAACGGCATCGCCTTGTCATCAGGGGCGGCACCCATGCCGACCGGCGAGGCGTTGACCACCAGGTCGAAAGGCTCGAGCGAGGCCGGATTGGCGCTGATCACAACCTTGGGGAAGGCACCGCGCAACAATTCGCCAAGCATTTCAACGCGCTGTTGACTGAGATCGCTGATGGCCAGGTGACTGACCCCCGCCTGGCACAGCGACCAGGCAATCGCGCTGCCGACACCGCCGGTGCCGATCACCATGGCCTGTTTGTCTTGTGCGTTGAAATCGTGCTTGCGTGCGGCACTGAGAAAGCCTTCGCCATCGACGATATCGCCCACCAATCGACCATCGGCCTCGCGGCGGATCACATTCACCGAGCGCAGCGCCGCCGAGCGTTCACTGATGCTGTCCAGGCGACTGGCCAGTAGTTGTTTGTACGGAACGGTCACCACGCACCCGCGCAGGTTTTGCCAGCCGCGCAGCGTCTGTATGAAATTCTGCAGGGCGCTCGGCGCAAGGTCGATCGCGAGCATGGCAACGTTCTGCTGGTGGTCGGCGAACCAGCGATTGAAGTTTTCCGGCGATTTCACCTGAGCAATGGGTGAGCCGACGATGGCGACCAGTTCAGTCGAACCCTGAATCATATGGAACTCCCGCTTATTGGCTGTGTTGTGCAGCCGATACTGCAAGCGGGGGCAGGTTGCGAACAATCAGTTACAGGGCCAAAAACGTTGATAATCGCAGCCTGAGTGCGATAATCGCATTCAATATGCAATTCAGAAGGCGAATTGATGAAGCAGCCGACCATTCACGCTCGGGATTTGATCGTCGGCCTGCAAAAGGGCCTGGCGTTGTTGCAGCTGTTTTCCCAAGAGCATCCGCGTCTGAGTGTGCCCGAGGCTGCCCGACTGGCCGACATGACCCAGAGTGCTGCGCGGCGCTTTTTGCTGACGCTGGTGCATGACGACTTTGCGCAAACCGATGGCCGTTATTATTGGCTGACCGCCAAGGCATTGCGTATCGGCCAGGCTTATGTCGATTCGGCGGTGTTGCCGCGCATGCTGCGGCCCATCGTCGAACAGGTGGCGCGAACGACCCAGGAGCACGTATCGGTGGGCGTTCGCGACGGTGATGACATCGTGCATATCGTGCGCAGCCGCTACAGCCATATCACCTCAATGTCGATCCGCCCTGGATCAAGGGTACCGATGTATTGCACGGGCAGTGGCCGGCTCTGGCTGGCGAGCCTGTCAACCGAGGCGCTCGACATGTATTTCGCCCGCAATCCGCCACAAGCCATTACTCCTTATACGGTGACCGATGAGGCGAAAATTCGCGCAGAAATCGCCTTGGCGGGCGAGCGCGGTTATGTCCTGGTGGATCAGGAATATGAAGTGGGCATGCGGGTACTGAGCGTGCCGCTGATAGATCGGGCAGGGCAGTTGCAAGCGACGTTGACACTCACCACCCATACCTCGCGCATGACCGTCGAGGAGATGCGCGAGCGGTATTTGTCCACGTTGTATGAGGGGCAGGCGCTGTTGCGGCCGATAATGACGCTTTGAATTTCTGTGGCGGGTGACCGGGGGTGAAAGGCGTGGCGAGTCTTGAACTGAATGTTGGTTAATTCTATAGTTATGGGTATTAAGTTGTGTTTTACGACGGAAAGCACGCTATGTTGGATTTAAGCTTCAGTAAGCCGAGTGAGATCGTCAAGCGACTCTGTGAGCGCCTGCGCACGGAGCGGCTGGCTCTGCAGATGACGCAAGCCGATGTGGCCGGTCGCGCCGGTATCGGGACCAATACCGTGTCCAACCTCGAAGCCGGGCGCAATGTCGGGTTCGAGAATGTGGTCCGCGTGGCCATGGTCCTTGGACGAACCAAGGAGCTTGAAGGGCTGTTCTTGCCAAAGCTGGACAGCCTTGAAGACATTCGCCGATACGAAAGCAGTGCCAATCGTCATCGTGCCAGGAGGAAGTCCGACGATGCTTAAGCAAGTTGACGTCTACTACGATGGTTGGGGTGAGCGTTGGCTGTGGGGCACGCTTGTGTCTACGACCGCCATCACCGGTCGCCCACAGATTGTGTTTGAGTTCAGCAATGAAGCGAAGCGTAGAGGTCTGGAGCTGTCGTCCTACACACTTCCATTGGAGGGGCTCCAGTTACGTCGAGGCTTTGCGTCCCACCAGTTAGGCCTGCCAGGGCCTGTCTATGACTCATTGCCGGACGGTTGGGGCATGCTGCTGATGGACCGGTTGTTCAGGCGCCGCGGCCTCAATACCGCGCGCATAGGACCTTTGGAACGGCTGGCCTATATTGGCAACAATGCCATGGGCGCAATGTCGTTCGAACCCTTGGCGCCCGAGGGGCAGGAGCCGCGAGCGCATATCCCTCTTGAGCTTCTTGCGGCTGAGGTTCAGGAAGTTCTCAAGGGTGAAGGTGGGGAGTTTTTGCAGACGTTGATGCTCGTAGGGGGCTCGCCTCAAGGTGCCAGACCCAAGGCGTTGGTCTATCGCGATCCTCAAACTGGAGCCTTTACCACCGCCGCCAAGCCGGGCTTTGAAGCCTGGCTGATCAAGTTCCCGGCAAAAGAAGAACATCCCGAGGTGTGTGCTATCGAAATGGTCTATGCCGAGTGCTTGCGCATGTGCGGCATCCAGACCCCGGACACGCAGCACTTCAGTCTGCCCAACGGGCTGGCAGCCTTCGCGAGTAAACGCTTTGATCGTATAGACGGTCAACGCGTGCCCATGCAAAGCCTTGCAGCCTTTACCGGGGCCGACTACAAGTCGCCGGGGTCTTTGGACTATGTCAACTTCTTGCGTGCGACACACATGTGCACCAACGACGTGCGAGAGAAAGCCATCGCCTTCGAGCGTGCCGTCTTCAATGTCGCGTTCAACAACCGAGACGATCACCCCAAAAACTTCGCCTTCGTCATGTCGCCGTCCGGTGCCTGGCAGCTGGCGCCGGCCTACGACGTGACTTTCTGCGAGGGGCCGGGCGGTTATCACCAGATGGACGTGATGGGCGAGGCCTTGGAGATTGACCGAGATGCAATGCTCAGACTTGCAGGCGAAGCAGAGGTCTTGGTGGAGACTGCTGGCGACATCATTGACAGAGTTTGCCGCGTCGCCAGCCAGTTCGCGGCCATCGCCGGGAACATGTACCCATGCATGATCACCCAAGACACCCTGGAGACCATTCAAGGGCGAATCGACGAGAACATCGAACTGCTGCGCTAACGCCACTGCTCGCCTTCCGACCGCAGATTCAGCGCAAATGCACGTAGGTACCCGGCGCAGCCTCAGCAGCGGCATAAGCCCTGTTGCCCAGTTTACGGGGAGCCTTTTTGCGATCGCCCGAGCGTGCCTGCAGCCAGGCCAGCCAATGGGGCCACCAGGAACCCGCCTGTTCACTGGCCGCTTCCATCCACTCCTGAGCCTCGACTGGCAGCTCGCTGCCGGTCATGAAGCGCGCCTTGGGGTTGCCCGGCGGGTTGAGGATGCTCTGGATATGGCCGCTGTTGGACACCACGAACTCGCCCTGACCGCCAAATAGATGCATGGAGCGGTAGCAGGCGTCCCACGGGGTGATGTGGTCGGTCAGGCCTGCGATGCAGTAGAAGTCACTGGTGACCTGACCGAGGTCTATCGGTGTGCCGCAGACCTCCAAAGCACCGGCGCGGGCGAGCGGATTGGTCTGGTACATGTCAATGAATTCGCCGTGCAGCGTGGCCGGCAGGTTGGTTGTGTCGTTGTTCCAGTAGAGGACATCGAATGCCGGCGGCTCGTTGCCAAGCAGGTAGTTGTTGATCCAGTAATTCCAGATCAAGTCATTGGGGCGCATCCAGGCGAAGACTTTGGCCAGCTCGCGACCCTTCAGCACGCCAGCCTGATAGGAACGGCGCTTGGCCGCCACTAGCGACTTCTCGTCGGCGAACAGCCCGACCTGGGTGTCGGGACGTATGTCCAACATACTGACCCCCAGGGTAAAGGCATTGACCTTTTTCTCGTCCAGGGCAGCGTAGTGGCCCAACAGCGAGGACAGGGTGCAGCCTCCGGAACAGGCTCCGAAGGTGTTCAGGTCGGCGCTGCGGGTTATCGCAAGAACCCCGTCGATCGCTTCCTTCAGGGCTTCTACGTAGCTGGACAACCCCCATTCACGCTGTGCCTTGCCCGGATTGCGCCAACTGACAGCGAAGGTCTGGATACCGCTGTCGAGGAGAAAACGGATCAGGCTCTTCTCCGGCGTCAGATCAAACAGGTAGAACTTGTTGATCTGTGGCGGTACCACCAACAATGGACGCGCCTGCACCTGCTCGGTACGGGGCGTGTACTGGATCAGCTCCAGCCACTCATTGCGAAACACCACCGCACCTTCGGTGATGCCCAGATTGTGGCCCACCTCGAAAGCCGTCTTGTCCACCTGGCTCGGCATGCCGCCGTTTTCGATCAGGTCCCGGGTCAACTGCGAGAAACCATCCAGAATGCTATTGCCGCCGGTTTCAAAGAAGCGTTTGAGCGCTGCCGGGTTGGCCAGGGTGTTGGTCGGCGCCATCGCCTCGGTCAGCAGGCCAATGACGAACTGACCACGATGAGCGTCCTGTTCGCCAAGGTTGCTGGTGCTGATCCAGTCGTTCATCTCCTGACACCAGGCCAGGTAAGTCTTCATGTAGCGACGGTATAGCGGGTTGCGCTGCCAGGTCTGCTCGTCGAAACGTTTGTCTCCCGCCGCTGGCTTGAGCTGCGAGCGGTCGAGCAGGACATTTTTCAGCTCAACGCCGAATGCCGCCATATGCCGAGCGCTATGCACGGGTTGCTTCAACACTTGTCGCAGGACCATGCGGGCGGTGCCGAGCAGATCGCGCCGGCGAGGACCGAGCACCGGATTCAGGCTCAACGTGTGCATTGCAGTTTGCTGGGAGAGGTCTTTATTTTTCTTGTTCATTATGACACCCGGTAAGGCACCCAAGACGGGGCCCGGAAGTTGTAGGGCTACGGGCAAGCGGCCGGGCGAGCCGCAGAAAGGCACGGCTTGCCACGCAGATCTTGAGAAGTTTATAGAAGGGGGGGCGGCCAGCATTTCATTGGGCGACAACGCTTTTTCAATTCATGACAATCCATGACCTTTGATCCCGGATTGTGCATGGCGTTGCTTAAGTGCAGCTTTTGGCCGATTTTGGAAAACCCATTTCCCCTGCAGCCTGGGGTATGGCGATGTGGCAAAGCTTCGACCAAAAGGCGACCATTCACGCAGGGTCACGGTGCTGAAGCTTCAGGGGTGGCACCCGTAATATCCGGCGATCGCCGCCAGGGCGAACCCGAGCTGCGCCCCACGGTTAGCCCATTTCTTCCAGTCGATGCCCGCGAGGGCTTTTCTGAAATTCATCGCGCTTGCTCCTCGCACAGCGCCCGCAGGCGCTCCAGTTTTTCAGCACAGACGAGCATTTTGTCGGGCTTGGCATCGGCTGTCATGTGCACCGGTCGCCGACCTCTGACGCATTGGCCGACCGTGACCCCTGTACAACCGTTGATAACGGCTGGACAGGGGCGTGTGCTGTAGCGCAATGCCCGGTCAACCCATCACAGCGGGTTGACCAGATGCCCGCCATCCACGGTCAACACCGCGCCCGTCATGAAGGCGCCGGCGTTGCTGGCCAGCAGCAGAAATGGCCCTTCCAGTTCCTGCAGCTCACCCAGACGGCGCATGGGTACGCTGTCGCGGATGTAAACCTGGCCCTTGTCGCTGTCAAAGTAGTCGTCGTTCATTTCGGTCTTGAAGTAGCCCGGTGCGATGGCGTTCACGCGAATCTCATAGCGTGCCAGCTCCAGGGCCAGTGACTTGCTCAACTGGACCACGCCGGCCTTGGCTGCGCAGTAGTGGCTATAGCCGGTGCCAACACGCAAGCCCAGTATCGAGGCAATGTTGACGATGCTGCCGGGCTTCCCGGCCTTGACCAGGCGTTGCGCAGCGACCTGGGCAACACGCCAGACCCCATCGAGGTTGGTCGAGAGCATCTGCCGCCAATCTTCCTCGCTGACGTTCAGTACCTGTTGCGCGTTGCCGATGCCGGCGTTGTTGAGCAGCACGTCGACCACGCCGAATGCCGCTTCGGCGGCATCGAAGGCGGCTTCGACGCTGGCCCGATCCGTGACATCGAGTGTCACGGCCAGGGCCTGGCCGCCTTCGCGCTGAATGTCTTCAGCCACGTTGCCCAGACGTTCCAGGCGCCGAGCCGCCAGCACCACTCGGGCGCCAGCCTGCGCCGCCACCCGAGCCAGGTGTGCGCCGATGCCACTGGAGGCACCGGTGACCAGTACGGTTTTTCCAGCCAGGGAAAAGCTGTTGAAAATGTCCATCACAGCACCTCGAACAGGCCGGCCGCACCCATGCCGCCACCGACGCACATCGTGACCACCACATATTTCACACCGCGCCGTTTGCCTTCCAGCAGGGCATGGCCGACCATCCGTGCGCCGCTCATACCGTACGGGTGGCCGATGGCAATCGCACCGCCGTTGACGTTCAGTTTGTCCGGATCGATGCCCAGGGTGTCACGGCAGTACAGGACCTGGCAGGCGAAGGCCTCGTTGAGCTCCCACAGGCCGATATCGTCCACCGTCAGGCCGTGTTGCTTGAGCAGCTTGGGCACCGCCAGCACCGGGCCGATGCCCATTTCTTCCGGGGCCAGGCCGGCCACGGCAATCCCGCGATACAGGCCCAGCGGTGCCAGGTTACGTTGTTCGGCCAGGCGTGCGTCCATCAGCACGCAGGCGCTGGCACCGTCCGACAGTTGGCTGGCATTGCCGGCGGTGATGCAGCCGCCGTCGATCACCGGCTCGAGTTTGCTCAGGTCGCCCAGCACGGTCTGTGGGCGATTGCCTTCATCCTGGTGCAAGGTGACCTGCTCGTAACTGACAGAGCCGGTAGCCTTGTCGACCACTTGTTTGGTGGTGGTGACCGACACAATCTCGTTGCTGAACAACCCGGCCTGTTGGGCCGCGGCGGTGCGCAGTTGCGACTGCAGGGCATAGGCATCCTGGGCTTCGCGGCTGATGCCGTAGCGCTGGGCGACCCATTCGGCGGTCTGCAGCATCGGCATATAGGCATGCACGGCGTTGCGGACGACCTGAGCATCTTGCTCGGCCATGGCCCATTCCATATGGTGATTCTGCACCAGGCTGATGTGTTCCTGACCGGCGCCCAGGGTGACCTGCATGCCGTCGACCATGATTTGCTTGGCGGCGGTGGCGATGGCCATCAGGCCCGAGGCGCACTGACGGTCCAGGGTCTGACCGCTCACGCTGGTGGGCAGGCCGGCCGCCAATGCGGCCATGCGGCCCAGGTTCCAGCCAGCGGTCCCGGCCGGCATGGCGGTGCCCATCACCAGGTCTTCGATTTCGCCGGCTTCGATACCGGCACGCTCGACGGCTGCGCGGATGGCGTAGCTGGCCATGCTCGGTGATTTCAGGTTGTTGAACGCGCCCCGAAAGGCTTTGGCGATCGGCGTGCGGGCGGTGGAAAGGATGACGGCTTCACGCATTTTCAAATGTCCTGTGCAGGGTGAGGGCGGCCATCGGTTGATGGCCGCGCAAAAAAATCAGCGCTGTTCGATTAGCAAATTTTCTCGATCCGGGTCTTGCCGGCGGCGACCAGGCGCTCGAGCAGCGGGGCAGGCTGGAGCCACATCTGACCATAAGCCCCCAGGCTCTGGCGGTAGTGCTGGATGCGGCTCAGCAGCACATCCAGGCCGAGTGTCTCGGCATAGTGCAGCGGGCCGCCGCGCCAGGCCGGGAAGCCATAGCCGTTGATCCAGACCAGATCGATATCGCTGCTGCGTTGAGCGATGCCTTCGTCCAATAGCTGGATGCCTTCGTTGATCAGCATCAACAGGCACCGATCATGAATTTCCTGGTCGCTGATAGCGCGTCGTTCAATCCCCAAGTCGCCTGCGATGTCCTCGGCAATCGTGACTGTTTCGGGGTCTTCAACGCGCTCACGGCCCTGGTAAATGTAGAAGCCCCGCGCCGTTTTTTGTCCGTAACGACCGAGGGCATAGAGTGCGTCGGCGACCTTGCAATAGCCGGGGTCTTGCTCGATTACATCACGGCGTGATTCGCGCACCAGGAAGCCAACGTCGATGCCGGCCAGATCGGACATGCTGAACAGGCCCATGGCCAGTCCGAGATCGGTCAGTACCTTGTCTACTTGTGCCGGGCTGGCACCTTCGAGCAACAGGCGATGAGCTTCACGGGAGTAGGGTTCGAGCATGCGGTTGCCGATGAAGCCGAAGCACACCCCGGAGACCACCGGGATCTTGCCGATGTGCTTGGCGATCTTCAGCGTGGTGGCCAGTGCATCGGCTGCCGTGGCTTGGCCGCGCACCACTTCCAGCAGGCGCATCACGTTGGCCGGGCTGAAGAAGTGCAGGCCGACGACATCCTGCGGCCGGCGGGTGACAGCAGCAATGGCATCGACATCCAGGGTCGAGGTGTTGCTGGCGAGGATTGCTCCAGGCTTGCACACTTCATCCAGGGTACGGAACACCTGCTGCTTGACGGCCAGGCTTTCGAATACGGCCTCGATCACCAGGTCGGCATCGGCGATTTCGGCATAGTCGAGGGTGCCGTGAAGCAGCTCCATGCGCTGTTCCAGTTGCTCGGCGGTCAACTTGCCGCGCTTGACACTGATCTGGTAGTTGTTGCGGATCTGTAGCAAGCCACGGTCCAGCGCTTCAGGCTTGAGTTCAAGCAAGGTGACCGCAATGCCCGCGTTGGCAAAGCACATGGCAATGCCGCCGCCCATGGTGCCAGCGCCAATGATGGCGACTTTGTTGATGGGGCGAATCGGCGTCTGGGCATCCACTCCCGGCAGTTTGCCAACTTCACGCTCGGCGAAAAACACATGCCGCAGGGATTCTGACTGGCTGGATGATTCGACTTGCCGGAACAGTTCGGCCTCTTGCGCCAGGCCTTCGGCCAGCGGCAGGGTGCAGGCGGCTTCGAGTGCGGCCAGCACCTGTTGTGGAGCGAGCTGGCCTTTCCAGCGGCGCTCGTTGGCGCTGCGGTATTGAATGAAGAAATCATCCGGCAGGCCGCTGGCCGGATTCGGATAGGCAGGGCAAGGGCGGGCCGGGGCGTGGCAGGCGAGCAGTTCACGGGCCCATGCGCGAGCCTCGTCCAGCAGGCTCTCGGCGCTGCCGGCCAGGCGTTCGAGCAAGCCTTGCTCCAATGCTTGCCGAGCATTGATCGGTTGGCCGCTGGCGATCATCTCCAGCGCCTGTGCCGCGCCAATCAGACGGGGCAAGCGCTGGGTACCGCCGGCGCCAGGAATCAGCCCCAGTTTGACTTCCGGCAGGCCAAAACGGGCATTGGGTTCGCCGATGCGGTAACCGCAGGCAAGGGCCAGTTCCAGGCCACCGCCCAGGGCCAGGCCGGAGATCGCGGCAATCAGCGGCTTGTCCAGTTGCTCCAGGCGCTGGAGTATGTCAGGCAGGTGAGGGCTGGCGAACGCCGCCGAATTGCCGAACTCGTTGATGTCGGCACCGGCACTAAAGGGCAAGCCGTGACCATGCACGATGATGGCGTGCACGGCCGGGTCGGCAGCCGCCTGCTCGAAGGCTTGCAGCAGCTCGGCACGCATTGCCTGACCGAGGGCATTGACCGGCGCGTGAGACAGGCCGATCAGGGCCAATTGACTGTCGACTTGATAGTGGATCAGGGCACTCATGGAGCGTCTCCTTGCAATCGTTGAAATGAGTGTAGGAATGGATTCAGAACCAGCGGTCCTGCATGTCGAGGCAGAGGCGATTACCCGCGCTCAACAGCCGCGCACAGGCCTCGAGCGGCGCCAGCTCCCAGTCCATGAAGTAGCGGGCAGCCTGTAATTTGCCCTGATAGAAGTGGGCTTCGCTGTTGTCGGCGCCAAGCCCTGGGTGGTTCAGTGCGCGACTGGCGAGCAGCGCCTGGCGCAGCCATAGCCAGCCCACCAGCACCCGTCCGAACAGGTCAAGGTAGGCGGTGGCATTGGCAAGGCCGGCCGTGGCATCGGCAGCGACCCGGGCCTGCAGGTCAGTGGTTACCCGTTCAAGGATGCCCAGGGCATCCTGCAGCGCACCGGCCAGTGGTGCGCAGGCGGCATCGTCGCGGGCCTCGACCAGGCTGTTGCGCACGACGGCGAGAAACAGTCGATAGCCCTCACCCCCCTTTGGACCCAATTTGCGTCCCAGCAGGTCCAGTCCCTGGATGCCTTCGGTCCCTTCATGAATGGGGTTGAGCCGATTGTCGCGGTAGTACTGCTCCAGTGGGTATTCACGGGTGTAGCCCGCACCCCCCAGGACTTGAATGCCGATGTCGCTGGCAATCACGCCGTAGCGCGACGGCCAGGACTTGACCATGGGGGTGAGCAGATCGAGCAATTCAGCGGCGTCGTGGCGTGCTTGTGGGGTGGCGGCGCTGTGGGCATCTTCAACCAGCGAGCTGGCATACAGGCACAAGGCCAGGCTGCCCTCGGCATAGACTTTTTGTTGCAGCAGCATGCGGCGTACATCGGCGTGCTCGATGATCCGCACCTGCGGTGCCAGCGGGTTTTTGTTGTCCGGCAAGCGACCTTGCGGGCGTTCGCGGGCGTAATCCAGTGCATGCAGATAGCTTTGAACGGCCAGGCTGGCCGCACCCAGGCCGACACCGATGCGCGCCTCGTTCATCATCTGGAACATATAGCCCAGGCCTTTGTGAGCCTCGCCCAGCAGATAGCCGACGGCACCCCCGTGCTCGCCGAAACCGAGCACCGTGGAGGTGGTGTTGCGGTAGCCCATTTTGTGCAGCAGGCCCGCCAGCGCCACGTCATTGCGTGGGCCGATGCTCTGATCTTCATTGACCAGGAATTTGGGCACCAGGAACAGCGAAATACCCTTGACCCCAGGTGGTGCACCTTCAATACGGGCCAGCACCAGGTGCACGATATTTTCAGTCAGTTCGTGGTCACCCCCGGAGATGAACATCTTCTGGCCGAATACCCGGTAACTGCCATCGGCTGCGGGTCGCGCCACGGTGCTCAGGTCACCCAGTGCCGAGCCTTGACCAGGCTCGGTGAGTGCCATGGTGCCGCTGAAGCGGCCATCGAGCATGGGCGGCAAGAAGCGCTCACGCAGTTCATGACTGGCGAAATTGCTCACCAGGTTGGCCGCGCCAATGGTCAGGAACGAATAGGCGACAGTCGAGACGTTGGCGGCATTGAAATAGGCCATGCACGCCCGTAACAGCACTTCTGGCAGCTGCAGGCCGCCGTCGGCGAAATCGTGGTGAGCGGCCAGGAAACCAGCCTCGGCAAACGCGTTCCAGGCAACTTTGGTTTCGGGAATCAACTGCACTCGCTGGCCGTCGAAGGTCGGTTCCTGACTGTCGCCCTTGTGGTTGTGCGGGGCGAAATACTGCGCTGCCACTTGGCGTGCGGTGTTCAAGGTCGCGGCAAACACGTTGCGATCATGATCGGCATAGCGAGGGCGCTGCAACAGCGCCTCAGTGTCGAGCAGTTCGTACAGCAGAAAGCTCAGATCGCGTTCATTGAGTAACAGGTCGGTCATGGCGGCTCTCGTCGAATGCAGGAAAGCGCGCCATGGACGAGGGATCCATCAGGCAGCGCATGGATCGACTTTTTAGCAGGCGTCGATTTTCCGCGCGTCCTACCTGAGGTGGATTTAGGGGTGGAGCCGCTTTGATGAGGGTGGAGGCGCGAGCCTCAGTCGATCAATTTCAAGGTGCGTGCCGCTTGCAAGGCACTGTCACGGTCGTTGGCATCCAGCTTGCGGAACAGGTTGTTGATATGGGTCTTGACCGTGCTGAGGCTGATATACAGGCCTTCGGCGATCTGCGGGTTGCCCTGGCCTCGGGCCACTCGGCGCAGCACGTCCTGCTCGCGGCGGGTCAAGGGTTCCAGTAACCCAGGCGTTTCATCGGCCGCGGGGATGGACGGGGGGCGCGGCAGGAAGATCAACTGTTCGCGCGACGGCGGGGGTTGTTGCAGTTCAAGCTGGCGCCGGGTATTGGGGTTGAGCAGTTGCTTGAACAGCTCGCCCAATGGGCGACCTTCGTGCTGCAGCAATTGACCGAAGCCATGGCGGGCCGCCAATTGCATCGCCTGTTCAAGAACGGCGAGGGTGGCGCTGCGTTCGTCGTGATCTTCATGCAGGGTGGCCTGGAGCAGATACAGGTCAACCTGCAGTTGCTGATTATCCTCCGCCCGCGCTTGTTCCTGCAGGTTGCTGACAATGCTCTGGGCGGCCAGGTGCTGGCCCAGATAACGCTGGACCCAGGCATAAGCCAGCCACTCTTCGGGTTGCAGCTCATGGTCATAGCGCCGCTGGCACCAATGCCAGTCTTTGAGCCATTGGGCGATGAAGGCTTGATCGTCCTCGCGCACTGCAAGCCGGGCGCGACAGGCGCTGGCCTGGCGATACAGGGCATACAGTTTGAACTCGCGAGTGAGTCGCCGGACTTCATCCCAGCGCTCGCGGGCTTGAGGCAGGTTGCCTTGCGCCGCCAAAATGCACGCTTGATAGTGCAGTACCCATGGCAAGCCCGCGCTATGAGGAAAATGCAAGGCAATGACCTCCGCCTGGTTGAGGCATTGGGCCGCCTGCGCCAGGCGGTTTTGTTGCAGCAGGACTAACCCCAGCCCCAGATGCCGGTACAGGTCATAAAAGCTGCGGGGCACGTTCGCTGGTAGCGGCTGGTCGAGGGCCAGGAAACGCTTGTGGGCCAGTTCGGGCGTGCCTTGGGCCAATTCGATCTGGCCGAGCAGCATCTGCACGCTGTTGGTGTAGCCGCTGAGCGCCAGTGTTTGCAGTTCAGTCAATGCGCGCTGCGCGTCCTGTCGGGCAGCCTGCAATTGTCCCAGGGCAAACAGGCAACTGGCGCGATTGAACAGCAGTACCGCGGTAGCCGCGTTGGTTTGCGGATACTGCAGCAGCGCCTTGTCGACAATGTCCAGGCCGTGACTCAAGTTACCCCCCAGAAAGGCCAGGCGACTGCGCAGGAAAGCCAGGGTCTGATGCACACGCTCCGGGTGCTTTTCAGGGATCACCTGGCGGTGCAATAACCGCTGCAGTTGCGCCATGCAGACGCTCGCACGGTCAATGTCGTTGGTGACGATGAGCGTACTGGCTTCGGTGATTGCGAGGGTGAAATGATCGATCCCGATCTCGCCCGGTACATCGGCGAGGCAGTCGACGATGGACTTGACCCGGCCCTCACGCAAAAGGTCGAAACTGTGGTGCTCGATCACCGCGAGCAGGCGGTTGAACTCTCTGGCACGACCTAATTGATAAACCGTTTCGGCATAGCAGCGGTGTTCCTGCAGCCAGTCTGCGGCCATCCGGTGCAGGCGGAAAAGTTGTGGCTGATCTCGGCGGCGCAGGCGCTGATACAGCGTGCGCCGCAGCATTGGGTGATAGCTGTAGGGCAAGCGTTCGCCACTGCGTTGCTGGATAAACACGTCCTGGCGCTGCAATTGTCGAATCAACTGAGGTGCGTTGCTCTGCCCACTCAGTTTGACGGCCAGTTCGCAGTCGAAGGTGTTGACGACCGAAGTGCGCTCGAGAAAGGACAGGAGTTCATTGGGCAGGTGCCGCAGCACTTCTTCCTGCAGAAACCGGGCGGTGTAGTCGACACTGGCGGGGGTCGTCAAACCTGTTTCCAGGGACTCACGGGTGATCGGGTGCGCAGGCTGATCATGGTTGCCAAGGCCGAACAGAATGCCGCTGATCCAGCCTTCGCTGCCGGCTAACAGGTGGTAACCGCTGTCACTGCTCAGCGCCACACCGCGTGCGGTGGCCAGTTCCCGGACCTCCATGCTGTCGAGTACCAGACTCTGCGCGTCCAGTATCTGCAGCCGATCATCCCGGCGCAGATGAGTGAGACTCAGGGCCGGCGTACCTTCGCATGCCGCCATCAGCCGCAGATGGGGAGGGGCGTGCCGCAGCAATTCGTCCAGGTAGCGGCAAGACCCTTTGGCGCGTAACAGATGCAGGTCATCGAAGAACAGCGTGAAGCGTTCATGACGCTGTTCCAGGTCCGTGAGGATCGCGGCCCAGAGTAACGGCTCATCACTGGTGCTCAGCGAACGCTCGGGCAAGGGCAGCTGCAGGAGCCTGCTCAGGTGCGCCAGAAAACTCAGTGGCTGATTGTCGCTGGCATCACAGCGGTACCAGGCCCAGGGTGCACTCAGGCTGGCGGCGTACTGGGCAAGCAGGGTGCTTTTGCCATAACCGAGGGGGGTTGCGATCAGGGTCAGCAGGCAACCGCGCTCGGCAGATGCCTGCAGGCGTTGCAGCAACTGCGGTCGCACAATTGCGCGGGAGGGCAAGGGCGCCGAGCGTAATTTGCTCGGTTGGATCGAGGGCTGGTTCAGCGCCATTGTGTATTTCCCACACTCTGCTATCGGACGACTTTATTGTGTCCCCCCCCGGGGTGGACGGCCAGTGCCAGCTTGAGGTTATTGTGCGAAGGCCGCTTCGCCGATGTCCATCAGATTGGCGCTGCCACTTTCTATCAGCACCCGGTGCAGCGCGACTCTTGGTAGCAGGCGCTGCATATAGAAGCGTGCAGTCTCGCGCTTACCCTCGTAGAAATCGGTCTCGGTGCTGCCTGTGCTCAGCTGGCGCTCAGCCAGTGTTGCAGCCCGCAGCCAGTAATATCCCACCACACAGTAGCCAGCCAGCATCAGGTAATCGACGGCGCTGGAACCGATCACGCTAGCGTCGTTTTTGCTCTGCTGGCTCAGCCAGTGGCTGATCTCGCGCCAGGCCACGATTTGCTGGGCCAAGGCTTGGGCCAGTGCCGCAGATGGTTGACCTGTATGGCAGAAGGTTTCGATTTCCGTCAGCAGTTCATTGAGCGCCTCGCCATTGTCGGCCAATACCTTGCGGGTGAGCAGGTCGAGGCCCTGTATGCAGTTGGTGCCCTCGTAGATTGAGGTGATTCTCACGTCGCGGGCGATCTGCTCCATGCCCGATTCACGGATGTAGCCGTGCCCGCCGAACACCTGGATGCCCAGTTGCGCGGCTTCGTTACCCGCCTCGGTCAGGAAACCCTTGGCGATGGGTGTGAGCAGTGCCAGGCGACGTTCGGCCGCGATTTGCTCAGAGGCGTCGCCGTGGTGCATCAGGTCGACCAGCTGGGCGCAGGCATAGTTCAGCATCCGCCCGCCCTCGGCATAGGCTTTCTGAGTGAGCAGCATGCGCCGCACATCCGGGTGCCCGATGATCGGGTCGGCTGCCTGTTCTGGCTTCAGGCGCGGTGTTGCACGCATCTGCAGGCGTTCGCGGGCGTAACCCAGGGCACCCTGGAAGGCCGACTCAGCCTGTCCTTGACCTTGTTGGGCCACGGCCAGGCGTGACTCGTTGATAAAGGTGAACATGGCATTGAGACCTCGGTGGGCCTCACCCAGCAGGTAGCCACTGGCATTGTCGAAATTCATCACACAGGTGGCGTTTCCATGGATGCCCAGTTTGTGCTCGATTGAGCCGCAGCTGACGCCATTGGCAGCGCCCAGGCTGGCATCGGCGTTGACCGTGACCTTCGGTACCAGGAACAGCGAGATGCCCTTGACCCCGGCCGGAGCTCCGTCGATGCGCGCGAGCACCAGGTGCAGGATGTTTTCGGTCAGATCGTGATCACCGGCGGAAATGAACACTTTGCTGCCGGTGATGCGGTAGCTGCCGTCGGCCTGGGGCAGGGCACGGGTGCGCAACAGGCCGAGGTCGGAGCCGCAGTGGGCCTCGGTCAGGCACATGGTGCCGCTCCAGCGGCCTTCGATCAGTGGCGGCAGAAAACGCTTTTTGAGCGCTTCACTGGCATGGGTGCCAAGGGTGCTGATAGCGCCTCCCGTCAGGGAGTTGTACATGGCCCAGGCGTGGTTGGCACTGAACAGCATCTCGCTGATCACGCAACCCACGGAGGGTGGCAGGCCCTGGCCACCGTAGTGTGGATCTTTGTCCAGGGCCTGCCAGCCATTGTCGGTGAACTGCCGATAGGCCTCGGCAAAGCCGGGCGGGGTGCTGACCTGGCCGGCTTGCCATTGGCAGCCGTGTTGGTCACCGACCGGGTTGAGCGGTGACAGCACCTCTTCGGCGAACCTGGCGCCTTGCTCGACGATGGCGTTCAAAACTTGCGGATCAAGCACCTCGCAGCCTTTCAGGTGGCGGTAATGGGCGGGCAGGTCGAGCAACTCATGTACGACGAAGCGGATGTCACGTTGAGGGGCTTGATAGCGGGGCATGGAGCGATCCTTGGGGCAGTAATGACATGGCCGTCTTTTTAGCAAGGCCGGGTGCGCGATACCTCCAGTCCAAGGTGGATTTACGGGTGGAAAAAGTGCGTGGGGGGTGGAGATGACGGCCCGGTGAGCGAGCCCTGTGTCGAGCCAGGCTTGCGTCACCGAAGCAGCGATGCCGTTTCTATTGGAGCCGCCTCCAAAGCGTAGATCGACTGATGCCCAGTCGAGTCGCCGTTTGCGCCAAATTGCCGTCACAGGCATTGAGCATTTGCCGTACGTACTGCTTTTCTTTTTCCTTGGCGACGCTTTTCAAGTCGGTGATTGGCGGTGCTGCCGGGTCTGGAGCCTGGGGCAAGGCCTGACGGTTCAGCAACTCGGGGATCACCAGGGCGAGACCCAGGTCATCGATCGCTGTGCCTTGCAACAGATCCTGGGCCGAGAGGGTGGCGCGTTCGATGATGTTTTCCAGTTCGCGGATGTTGCCGGGCCAGTGATACGTCATGAGGTTGGGCAGCAGTGCGTCCAGCAGTCGCTCTTGCAATGGCGAAGGAGGATTGTCTGCGTTCAGGCGATGCACAATGTCGCGAGCAATGTGGACGATGTCTTCGCTGCGCTCACGCAACGGCACCGTCTGCAGGCGCAGGATGTTCAGGCGATAGTAGAGGTCGTTGCGAAACCTCCCGGCTTCGATGGCTTGAGAGAGGTCCTGATGGGTGGCAGCGATGATGCGGATGTCGATGCTGATCGGCTCTGTTGCGCCAAGGCGCAGGACTTCGCGCTCTTGCAGAACGCGCAGCAGGCGGGTCTGCAGTGAGACCGGCATGTCGCCGATTTCATCGAGAAAGAGCGTGCCGCGGTGGGCGGCTTCGAGCAGGCCGGGTTTACCGCCTTTGCGCGAACCGCTGAAGGCGCCTTCCTGGTAGCCGAACAGTTCGCTTTCCAGCAGCGATTCGGGAAAAGCCGCGCAATTGATCGCAACGAACGGGCCACGCTGGCGGCTGCTGACATTGTGGATGCCTTGCGCCAGCAACTCCTTGCCGGTGCCACTTTCGCCAGTGATCAGCACGGTAGAGGCGGTCGCCGCGTAGCGCTCAGCCAGCTTCAGCAACTGTCGGGTGGCTTGGCTATTGCCGCTGATTTGCTCAAGGCGGTATTTGGCCGAGAATCCGCCAGGGCGGTGCGTCGAACGAATGCGCTGATCGGCGCGTTGTACCGCCGATATGTCCTGGCAAGTCAACACCAGTCCGGTGCGTTGGCCGTCTTCCAGGATCGGAAGGATATTGCTGACGACCAGGTTCTGGCCCAGGCGGATCACTGTGTTCTCTTCGCAGGCGCCGCCGCGCAGCACGTCGTCCAACGCCAGTTCCGGGCAGAGCTCCTGCAGGTGGCGGCCCAGCATCCGGCTTGCCGGCATGCCCAATAGCGCTTCAAGCGCAGGGTTCAGCGATTGCACGATGCCCAGGTTGTCCACGGCTGCAACGCCTGTCGGAATGTGCTGCAACACACCGTTCAGATGCCGGCGTTTAGCGATCTCGATGCGCTGGCTGTGCAGGATTCCCAGCGCCTCTTCCAGCGCTTTGCGCACGGTGTCCTGGCTCAAGGAAAGCACCCCGTGCAGGCCGGCCCGTTCCGCCAGTTCCACCACGGTTGATGAGCCAATCACCGTCTGGCAGCCAAGGGTGCGAGCGCGCTCCACCGCCTGCCGGGCTTCTTCGAGCGTGATGTAACACGCTTGGTGGATCTGCACCGTGAACAGCGCCGCCATCGAGTCGAGGTCGGCGTTGATCCGCGCGTAACTGAGGACTGCGATTTGCGGTGAGCGCAGTCGCGCTTGTTCCAGGGCTCGCAGAAGATCGGCGCCCCCCACCCGCATCGACAGTACTGGCCGAGTCAGGTGTCTACGCAAGTAGGCAGCGGTAGCGCCTGCGCAGACGAACACTTCGACCTCGTTGTTTTTCTCCAGCTCGCGAGCCAGTTGCAGGGCCTCCTCGACGGTGGTGTCCAGCACCCGGATGTTGGTTTCGGCCGAATAGTCAGGCAGCACGCTGTTCACCACCCGAGCCAGATGGCTTAGTTGCAGTGGGTGCTCCAGGTGGCTGATCAGGACGATGATCCGGGGTTTGCGGGGCTGCATGGCAAGCGCGCTCTTTCTGGTGTTTCAAGTGGGTGTCATATATGACTGGAGTTGTTTCTAAATTGCAACGTTGAGGGCTCATGCGAAGTGCTGCCAGCACCGGGCTGGATGGCTGGAGAGTCCGCGTTCCCGGGGGTTGAACGCTCTATCGCCACGGGATGAAAAAACTGGCCCGGCAATTGCTAAAGCGAAGCTGCCATCTTTAATTCCTACGATAAATCCAACAAGTCAGGTGCGGCGATTCATGAGAGGTCCGAACGTAGCAGCGGTGACAGTGCCGCAGCCCGAAGAACAGCTGAAAAAAACCAGGCTTGAAACCTTCCTTTGCGTCCAGGCTGGCGCGCAACGGGTCACCCTCGAACATCAGCAGCGCCTGTCTGGTGGCGCTATCCAGGAGAACTGGTTGCTGGACGTGAGCGTGGAGGGCGGCGCGTATGCGGGTCGCCAGCGCTGGGTCCTGCGCAGCGACGCACAATCGGCGGTACAGGAGAGCCTGAGCCGCGCGCAGGAATTCGCGGTGCTGAGTACGGTCCACCGGGCTGGCGTCAAAGTGCCGCAGCCACTCTGGCTGTGCGAAGACGTCTCGGTGCACGGGCGAGCATTTTTCATCATGGAGTGGGTGTCCGGCATCGCCGCCGGTCACAGGCTCACCAGCCAGTTGGGGGCTGAAGGCGATCCACAGTTGGTGGCTGACCTGGGCGCCAACCTGGCGCGCATTCATCGCATCTTGCCTGCTAAGGCTCAACTGGATTTCCTTGGCGACCCGCAGCAGGTATCGGTGCAAGCTTCGATTGACTCCCACCGCGTGGTGATCGACCGCCTTGAGGTGTTTCAGCCAGTGCTGGAGTGGGGGCTGCGCTGGTGTGAATCAAATGCGCCGAAAAGTGCCGCCCTGTGTTTGCTCCATGGTGATTTCCGCACCGGCAACTACCTGGCCGAGTCCAGCACGCTGCAAGCGGTCCTGGACTGGGAATTCACCGGTTGGGGCGATCCGCGTGAAGACATCGGCTGGTTCACCGCCCGTTGCTGGCGGTTCGCCCGGCCTGATCTGGAGGCCGGCGGCATCGGTACGCTGGAACACTTCATGGGCGGTTACAGCGAGGTTTCCCCGCTCAGTCTCGAGCGCGACGAGTTGGTTTTCTGGCAGGTCATGGCCACGTTGCGTTGGGCGGTCATCGCCCTGCAGCAAGCCCAGCGGCACTTGTCCGGTGAGGAGCCCTCGCTGGAACTGGCGCTGACGGGAAGGCTGATCCCTGAACTGGAGTTGGACATATTGCGTTTGACTGGAGGGCTGCGCCGATGAACATCCGTCCCGATGCGAGTGAACTGCTGGCGATTGCCCGCCAGACCCTGCTCAGTGAGTTATTACCACAGCTACCGGACAGCTTGCGCTACAAGGCGCTGATGGTCGCCAATGCCGTGGCGATTGCCGGGCGCGAGTGCCGTGACGGCGAGCGTGCGGATGCAGTCGAGGCTCAGCTGCTTGCAGCACTGCTGGACGATAGCGAGGCGTCACTGACGGATGCCCGCCAGGCCCTTTGCCAGGCTATTCGCCAGGGCCGTTTCGATGAGTCCGGGAGTGATCAGGATCGCCTGTTCCTGGCGCTCTCGGCGATCACTCAGGCGCGGCTGTCCATCAGCAATCCGAAGGCGCTCGGCCAATGAGTACCCAGCCTGTCTATCGTCGTCGTTGCTACCTGGTACGCCATGGTCATGTGGATTATTTTTCGCCCGACGGCCAGCCGTTGGATCCGCGCAACGTGCCGCTCTCTGGCCTGGGAGAAGATCAGGTACGACAGCTGGCGCAGGTACTGGCGTCAGTCAGTTTCGACCGTGCGCTGTGCTCCGATTACCCGCGAGCCCGGCAGACCGCTGAAGGGTTGCTGGGTGATCACCCGATTGAGCTCCAGGCATGCGCGCAGCTACGGGAAGTTCGTGCCGGCCGCCTGCGCGAGATTGCGCCTGAACAAATGCAACAGCAGGTCAGCTACGCCTTTGACAGTTTCGCCGAGCCTGACGGCAGTTTTATGGGCGGGGAGCGCTGGAGCGACTTCGGCAGCCGCATCATGGCCCGCTTCGAGGAGGTCCTGGCCGAGCCCGACTGGCAGAGCTTGCTGCTGGTCAGTCATGACGCCGTCAATCGCCTGCTGCTGGGCTGGGCCCTGGGTGGGGCGCGCGGTTGTGCCGCGGGCCTGGAGCAGGACAACGCCTGTCTGAACATCATCGATATCGACATGCAGGCAGGTCGCATCCTGCGCCGCTACGTCCGTGTCGTGAACCTGACGCCTTACGACCTCCCCAAGGCAAGCCAGCGCCAAACCGTGATGGAACGCATCCACGCGCAGCTCGCACCTCTTACCAAACAACGCCCCTAGTCGTACAGAACCAAGGACCACCATGAACTTCACGATCCCCCAAGAATTGCTGGACCTGCGCGACAAGACTCGCGCGTTTATCGCCGAGCAGGTGATCCCCATGGAAACCGATGCGCGGCTCACGTCTCACGGCCCCACCGAAGACTTGCGTCAAGAGCTGCTGGACAAAGCCCGTCAGGCCGGTCTGTTGTGCCCGCATGCCAGTCGCGAAATGGGCGGTGCAGGCTTGAGCCACTTCGCCAAAGCGATCGTCTTCGAGGAGGCCGGCTATTCACCTTTAGGCCCCATTGCGCTGAATATCCATGCGCCGGACGAAGGCAACATTCACCTGATGGACGAGGTGGCCACGCCGGCCCAGAAAGATCGTTGGCTGCGTCCTTTGGTCAATGGGCAAATCCGCTCCTGCTTTGCCATGACCGAGCCTGCGCCTGGCGCAGGATCCGATCCATCGATGATGAAGACCGTTGCCGTGCGTGACGGCGACCACTACATCATCAATGGCCGTAAATGGCTGATTACGGGGGCTGACGGTGCCGGGTTCGCGATCATCATGGCGCGCATGGAAGACGGCTCCGCGACCATGTTCCTGGCCGACATGAACACGCCCGGGATTATCCACGAACGGCAACTCAAGACCCTGGACAGCTGCTTTGCAGGCGGCCATTCAATACTGCGTTTTGAAAATGTGCGGATTGCGGCCACCGATGTGCTGGGCGAAATCGGCAAGGGTTTTCGCTATGCGCAAGTGCGCCTGGCGCCCGCGCGGCTGACTCACTGCATGCGTTGGCTGGGCGCTGCCCGCCGTACCCACGATATCGCCTGCGACTATGCGCGAACCCGCGATTCGTTTGGCAAAACCCTGGGTGAGCACCAGGGCGTCGGCTTCATGCTGGCGGACAACCAGATGGCGCTGCACAGCACGCGCCTGGCCATCTGGCATTGCGCCTGGGTGCTGGACGAAGGCGGCCGGGGGAATGTCGAGTCGAGTATGACCAAGGTGCTGAGCGCCGAAGCCCTGTGGCATGTGGTCGATCGCTGTGTGCAGATTCTGGGTGGCCGCGGTGTGACGGGGGAAACCGTTGTCGAGCGGATCTTCCGCGACATCCGTCCATTCCGTATCTACGACGGCCCGAGCGAGGTGCATCGCATGAGCCTGGCGAAAAAGATCCTCGACGGCCACAAGGACTTTACCTGAGCCTTGCTGTTACTCGCTTGCGACGCCAGTCGCGCCATGACAGGCAGTGAGATAGTCGTGGATGCAGGGCACTTGTGCAGCACGTTATAGATGAATTTTCAATGAGTGCCACGAGCCTTTATCTGATCGGACAGGATGTTTAAACAAACATGAACCCACTGCACAACAAAGTCGCCGTTATTACCGGTGCCGCCAGCGGCTTCGGTCGCGAACTGGCAATTGTCTGTGCCAACGAAGGCATGCACCTTGCGTTGACCGACATCGATGAGAAAAACCTGCAAGGCACGGTTGACTTGCTGCCGTCGGGCACGCACGTGTTAACGATGAAATGTGATGTCGCCCAGGCAGAACAGATCGAGCAGCTGGCGGTTGCGACCTACGCGCGCTTCGGCGCCGCGCACCTGCTGTTCAACAATGCCGGCGTTCTGGTCGGCGGCCCGCTGTGGACCACGACTGTGCAGGACTGGGCGTGGATGATCGGCATCAACGTGATGGGCGTCGCGCATGGCATCCGCAGTTTTGTGCCGCGGATGCTGGCGCAAAAGGATCAGTGCCACATCGTCAATACCGCGTCGGTCGCCGGCCTGCTGTCGGTGCCTGGCAACGGGATCTATTGTGCGACCAAGCATGCGGTGGTGACGATGTCTGAATGCCTGCAGCTTGAATTGCAGGAGGAAAACGCCTCGATCGGCGTGTCGGTGTTGTGCCCGGCCTTTGTGCCGACGGGCATCGCCGATGCCGGGCGAAACCGTCCGGCCGAATTGGCTGACACTAATCCGCTAAAGGAGAAATACGAAGAACAGGTGCGCAAGGCGACGCAGGCCGGGAGGCTCAGCGCGGCCGACATCGCGCGCATTACGCTCGACGCAGTGAAGCAAAACCGCTTCTATATTCTGCCGCATCAAAAGATCAAGAGCCTGATCGAGATGCGCATGGGGGACATCCTCGAGGAGCGCAGTCCGACCCAAACCCCACGCTGAAGCATCGCTTCCCGGGCTGCCACTTGCGGTGAGGCAGCGCCGGGGTTGTGAGGGCTTCAGTTCAATAGTGCAGGCAGATCTTACCAACGTGGCTGGCGCTCATCTGGGGGGCAGCACGGACGTGACCGGTGACGACGCGCAAATATACCCCCAAGTGTCCAGGAATCCAGTGGAATTTGACGGAAGGCAATGGACTTGTTTTTCGATAAGTTTTTGTTTTTAAAAGGTTTTATGGAAGTCTGTGGAATTCACTTAAAGACTGTCCGGATCCCCAAAAAACATCTGAATCCGCGACCTCAACCACCGCTCACCCGGATCATTGTCCTGGGACCCACGCCAGGCCATGTGCAGTTCAAAACTGCGCACCGGCAACGGCGGATCTTCAGCCCGTACACCGCCAGCCGCCGTCAGCGCTTCAGCCGTGTAATCCGGCACGGTCGCGACAATGTCGGTGCCGCTGAGCAGTGTGCTCAGCCCGTTGAACTGCGGTACCGCGAGCACCACATGGCGTTTGCGGCCGAGCTTTTCCAGTTCTTCATCGATAAAGCCGCTCAGGTCACCGGCGAACGACACCAGCGCGTGGGGCCGCGCGCAGAAATCATCCAGGCTCAATGGTCCCGGCACGGTGTCGGCGCGCAGCAGCTTGGGCATGCTGCGGCGCAGCACTTTGCGCTTGGCGTTGGCCGGCAGGTCGGCGGTGTAGCTGACGCCGATGGAAATCTCGCCCGAGGCCAGCAGGCTCGGCATCAGAATGTAGTTGGCCCGCCGCACCACCAGCACGATCCCTGGTGATTCGGCGCGCAGGCGCTTGAGCAGCATCGGCAGCAGGGCGAATTCGACATCGTCCGACAGGCCGATGCGGAATACCGCGGTGCTGGTCGCCGGGTCGAATTCCGCCGCACGGCTGACGGCGGTGGAAATCGAATCCAGGGCCGGAGAGAGCAGGGCGAAGATCTCCACCGCCCGCGCGGACGGCTCCATGCTGCGCCCGGTGCGCACGAACAACGGATCATCGAACAGCCCGCGCAGGCGCGAGAGCGCCGCACTGATGGCCGGCTGGCCGAGGAACAATTTCTCCGCAGCGCGGGTCACACTGCGTTCGTGCATCAATGTTTCGAATACGATCAACAGGTTCAGGTCGACACGACGCAGGTCATTACGATTCATCTGGAGTCCTGGCAGAGTCTGGGCTTGACGAGAGCGGCCATTTAAGAACAATGGCCGGCATGAATCTTACGGGGAAAGGCTGCTACTCTGCACCGAATAATTCAGTTTCGCTGGAACGGCGACGACAACCGTTGATCCTGTCGATGCTGCGGAATCAATGACAGGCATGTCGACTATTAATAGCCACTGATGGTCTTGGGTACAAAGCCCGGATAGAGTTCAGGGCATTAGAGGTTTCTTTTGACGAGGTTTGCGATGTCACGCACGATCCGTTTTCACAAGTTTGGTCCGGCCGAGGTGCTCAAATGCGAAGAGCATGCGGCCGCTCTGCCTGCGCCAGGCGAAGTGCAGGTGCGCGTCGAGGCGATTGGCATCAGCTGGTACGACATTCTCTGGCGCCAGAACCTGGCATCGTCCCATGCTCGCCTGCCTTCCGGGCTTGGCCATGAAATGTCGGGCGTGGTCACGGCGCTCGGCGAGGGTGTCGATGACCTGGAAATCGGTGACAAGGTCGCCAGCTTCCCGGCCGAGAGCCCCAACGACTATCCGGTCTACGGCGAACAGATCGTACTGCCGCGCTCGGCGCTGACCCGTTACCCGGACGTACTGACTCCGATCGAAGCCAGTGTGCATTACACGCCGCTGTTGATCGCCTATTTCGCCTACGCCGATCTGGCACGGGTCAAGCCCGGGGAATTTGCCCTGGTCACCGACGCCAGTCACTGCGCCGGACCTTCGTTCGTCCAGTTGGGCAAAGCCTTGGGTGTGCGGGTGATTGCCGCGACCAAGACGGCGGATGAGCGTGAATACCTGCTGTCCCTCGGCGCCGAGAAAGTCATCGTCACCGAAGAACAGGATCTGCTGATGCAAATCAACAAGATCACCGATAACCGTGGCGTGGCGGTGGTATTCGACGGACTCGGCGGCCCACAGATGTCGTTGCTCGGCGATGTGCTCGCACCCCGCGGCAGCCTGGTGCTCTACGGCCTGCAAGGTGGTAACCAGACGCCATTCCCGGCCTGCGCAGCGTTCCAGAAGAACATTCAGTTCTTTGTGCACTGTATCGGCAACTTCACCGGCAAGCCGGAGTTGGGCATCACCCAGGACCAGGCTGCGCTGCAACGGGCCTTGCGCGATATCAACCAGCTGACAGCAGACCGTGTGCTGCTGCCGCTCAAGACTCGGGTCTTCCCGTTTACCGAGTTTGTCGAAGCACACCGTTACATGGACGAATGCCCCTGTCGCGAACGGGTCGCCCTCCAGATCGAACCTGCGTAACCCCCTCCAGGAGTCCGTGCCCGCACGGACTCTTTCGTTTGTGCCACCCGCCCTCCTGAATGAGACCTCCCATTGCCCTGTCGATGGGGCAGTTCAGCAACTGAGCTGGTTTTTGCTCTCAATCTGTATCTTCTAATCAGCTTATAAGCCCTGATAATTGAATGATTACTTTCATCTCAAGGAATGAGTCATGGCCGGTTTTCAGGCTGATACTTATCAATACGCCTCATTGATGTATGTTCGAGCACTAGCGGCTCGCAAAGCAGTTGCCAAAAAAGCATGGGTAACTTCCTTCTTTATTTCTTGTACTAAATGTCTGTGGGACGCTGTCGGACATTTCCTAGGACCTCCAGCGCTGCCCCATGGCGCCGTATCTGCCGGGCTTCGCGGCAGGCTGTCCTTGGTCAACGCTCGGGCAGCCTTCACTCATTCCCAATAATTGCCAAAAATTTAAGTGTTAGCATTTTGCAATAAAGCCCGGCACTTCAGGCACGGGCTGGCGATCCATTGCACAGTGCATATGTTTGTTTGTGCACTGTCGAACTTACGCGTACCAGGTAAATAAAGATGACCCATATCCATGATCAAGCGATGACCTATGTCTATCAACAAGTACTGCAACGATTGCTGGGTTTCTTCTCTCGCGCCGAACGCACCGCATTGCAGCTGATGATTCAGCGCCTGGTGGTGGCTGCGGGGGGGATGGAGCGTATTGGCGATTACAAGGTGCTGGCGATCCAGTCCGGATCACGTGACAGTTGCTACACCCTGGCGCTGCTGCGTGCGGCACAACTGAGTATCGCCGGCCGCGCGCCTGCGACGTTCCAGTTGCGTGTCGCCACCCTGCGCCTGAACGGCGCCAGTGCCACGGCCCTGGACAACATCCACCGCAGCCACAGTGCATTGTTCCTCTATGACGATCCACGGGTCGAAGTCCTGATGGTCGATAATCGGGAAGTCCTGCCGTTCAATCACCTGGCGCCGATCTCCGAAGCCGGCCGGGAATTCAATCGGCTTAACCTGCTGATGATCGGGCATCGTCGAACCTCGGACGGGCCGCTTGATCTGTGGGACGACGGGTATCTGGCCACCGGCGAGTTCTACGGGCAAATCGCCCGCTGGGCCAGCGGTGTCGATGCGCTGATCAGCAGCGACAGCCCTCGCCAGCAAAAGCGCTTTATCGAGGGGTTGAGGCGTGCGGCGGCAAAGGCCGGGCTCAGCACCTCGAATCACCACGAACCCGGCTACGAAGGGCTGTTCGCGCTGCTCGATGAACTGGGCAGCGACAGCTATCGCGAGTTGTACCCCGAGGACGACCGGGCCGCATGGCGTCCCGCCGAGCATTTTGAAGCCTGCCGTCGCACGACCTATATCGACATTCACGACCTGCTGCTCAGCAAGCTGGAAGAGCGCTGGCCGCTGTTGACCGAGTTTCTCGGATTTAAACCGGACGAGCTGTCGGCTCAGCTGCGTGACAACGATTACGTCAGCCTGTCGATCTGCGCACACCTGCAGGGGTTGCAAGCGTGTTTTGTACGCGGTCGCAGCTACGAGTCGGGCGTCGCCGACTACCTGCAATGGGCCTTGGTGATGCTGCGCCGCAAGCAACTTCCCCAGCGATTGGGCGCGCAGGCGGTGGAGGCGTTTGGCAACCCGGCGACCTCGGTCGAGCAGCGCGCACGGGCAGCGGCCGAGGTGCAGAAGAATCTGGGTTTGAACGAGGCGCAACTGGTGTGTCTGCTGTTTGCACCTTTTGGCGATAACGGAGCAGCCCTCGAGCGCTTTCTGCGACAGTGCCACCCCGGCATGCTCGTGGCATTGCCTGACTTGCACCGGGCCATGCAGGGTAATCCGGTGCCGGAGCAAATCGTGCAATGGATGGTCGACGTCAGCGGGCTGCCTGTCAGTCTGATCGGTACGCTTTATCGCCTGGGCCCGGTACCTGACCCGGCGTTGCCCATGCAGGCCACGCTCTATGACGATAACTGCGCCGTGGGGGGCGAATGGTCGGCGGGACAGTGAAAGGACCAAGAGAAACCGACTTCGCCTATCAGGCGGTGTACCGTTACCTGACCAACCTGATCGAGGAGCCGGCCAGCGACACACGAGTGCGCCTGCCATCGTTGCGCCAGTTGGCGGACCGTCTGAGCGTGTCGATCTCGACGATTCAGTACGCTTACTCGCTGCTGGAGAAGGAAGGGCGCGTGTATTCGGTCGCCAAGTCCGGCTATTTCGCGTTACCCGTGTCCTCCATCACTGTGCCCGGCAGTGGTCATGACCTGCTCGAAACGGTCTACGTCAATGCCAGACGTCCCGGCATGCTGGTCTTGAGCGCCGATGAGCCGGCGTTGTTGCAACCCCTGGACCGGCCGTTGCTGCTGCTGGAGAGGGAATTGCTACGCCAGTATCCGCGCCAGCCGCAATCGTCTTCGCAGCCGTGCGGTGAGCTGGAACTGCGTGCGGCGCTGGCGGCGCGCTATACCTCGTCGCCACTGCGCTGCTGGCACGCCGATGACGTGTACATTGGCGCAGACCTGCGTGGAGTGCTGGAAATATTGATCGCCGTGCTGTGCCTCAAGGACGCCACGGTGGTGGTCGAGTCGCCATGCGACTGGGTGATTCTGCGCCTGCTGCAGGCCGCGGACGCGGAAGTGATCGAGCTGCCACTGCAAGCCTGCGGTGGTCTTGACGTCGAGCGGCTCAAGGTGTTGCTGGAGACCAGGCCGGTACGTCTGGTGATGCTTTCATCCGCAGTGAACATGCCCCGCGGCAGCCTGGCGCCCGACGACAACCGACACCTCATCGCGCAGTTGCTGGCGCAGCATGGGAGTTGGGTCCTGGAAAACGACTGCTACGGTGAACTCGG
Source organism: Pseudomonas fluorescens (assembly GCF_902497995.1). Lineage (GTDB taxonomy): Bacteria > Pseudomonadota > Gammaproteobacteria > Pseudomonadales > Pseudomonadaceae > Aquipseudomonas > Aquipseudomonas fluorescens_BK. Next base: position 75,008 of record NZ_CABVII010000025.1, read on the forward strand.
ATTCGAACCGGACGGCCTGCGGTTTCGCGATCTGCTGGACCCTGACCGGCTGATCGTGTTTTCTACGTTCGAAAAGGTCATCGGGCCCGAGGCCCCTTACGGCTACCTGCTTTCGCGGCATCTGCGGGTTGAATTGCAGCGGCAGTTTTTGCTGCGCTCGTTTCGCCTGTCGCCGATCCGTCAGAAGGCCCTCGCCCGCTTGTACGGCAATGGGCGTATCGACCACCATCTCCAGGTATTGCGGCGGTTGCTCAAGGATCGCAAAGTGCAGATGACCCAGCTGCTGCGCGAGCGTCTGGGCGATGCATTGCAGTTCGTCGATCCTCAGGGCGGTGCGACGATCTGGGCCCGTTCGCTGCGCCAGGTCGATGTGCATCGAGTGTTTCAGCGTCTGCTCAAGCACCAGGTGGTGATCGCGCCGGGAGAACTGTTCAGTCTTCAGGGGTTGCATTCGCAACATCTGCGCCTGAGTCATACGTTCGGCGGTGACCATGATCTCGCCGCCGTACTGGGTCTGCTGGGGGATGCGTTGCGTCTGGAATCGATCGACTGATCCGTTTCGCGAGCGGTCGGGTTTTATAGCGTCGCCTGCGGGATCGATAATATCGCGCTGCGGTCAATCTGCCAGTAAACTGCGTCCCTATTCCTGACCCACTCTATTCCCGAGGTTTTGCAATGACACTCAGTCCTTTTGCGGGCAAACCGGCACCGGCAGAACTGTTGGTCGACATCCCGCGACTGGTAACGGCCTATTATACTGGCCAGCCTGATGCCGCCATCTCCACCCAGCGCGTAGCCTTCGGCACGTCCGGGCACCGAGGCAGCTCGTTCGACTTGAGTTTCAACGAATGGCACGTGCTGGCGATCAGCCAGGCGATCTGCCTGTACCGCGAAGCCCAGGGCATCGATGGCCCGCTGTTCGTCGGCATCGACACCCACGCGCTCTCCACCCCGGCCGGGGCCAGCGCCCTCGAGGTGCTGGCCGCCAACGGCGTGACGGTGATGATCGCCGAAGGTGACGAATACACCCCTACGCCGGCCATTTCCCACGCCATCCTCTGCTATAACCGCGGGCGCACCTCGGGCCTGGCGGATGGCATCGTGATCACGCCGTCCCACAACCCGCCGCAAAGTGGTGGCTATAAATACAACCCTACCAACGGTGGCCCGGCCGATACCCACATCACCAAGTGGATCGAAGCCAAGGCCAACGAACTGCTCGGCAACAAGCTTGCCGGCGTCAAGCGCATCAGCTACGAGCAGGCACTGAAGGCGGGTACCACCCACCGCCACGATTACCTCAACACCTACGTTGCCGACCTGATCAACGTGATCGACTTCGATGCCATTCGCGAGGCCAAATTGCGTCTGGGCGTCGATCCGCTGGGCGGAGCAGGGGTGCGCTACTGGTCGGCGATTGCCGAGCATTACCGGCTGGATCTGGAAGTGGTCAATAAAGGGGTGGATCCCACCTTCCGCTTCATGACCGTCGACTGGGACGGGCAGATCCGCATGGACCCATCGTCCCCCTATGCGATGCAAGGCCTGATCGGCCTGAAAGAACGCTTCGACGTGGCATTTGCCTGTGATCCGGATCACGATCGCCATGGCATCGTGACCCCGTCCGGTGGCCTGCTGGCACCGAACAATTACCTGGCGGTGACCATTGATTACCTGTTCCAGAACCGACCGCTATGGCGCGCCGATGCAGCCGTGGGTAAAACCGTGGTTAGCAGCGGCTTGATCGATCGCGTCGCCAAGCGTCTGGGGCGCCGCCTGTACGAGGTGCCGGTCGGCTTCAAGTGGTTCGCTGACGGTCTGTTTGACGGCTCGCTGGGCTTTGGTGGCGAAGAAAGTGCTGGCGCCTCGTTTCTGCGCAAGGATGGCAGCGTCTGGTGCACCGACAAGGACGGCTTGATCCCGGCCTTGCTGGCCGCTGAAATGACCGCTCGCACCGGTCGTGACCCAAGCCAGGCCTATCGCGCCTTGACCGATGAACTGGGCGAACCGTTCTCGGTACGGGTCGACGCCAAGGCCAATCCAGAGCAGAAAGCCTTGCTGAGCAAGTTGTCGCCGGATCAGGTCACCTCCACCCAGCTGGCGGGCGAAGCCATTCAGAGCATTCTTAGCCATGCGCCAGGTAACGACCAGGCCATTGGCGGCTTGAAAGTCATGACCGAGAATGGCTGGTTCGCGGCGCGGCCGTCGGGTACGGAAGACATCTACAAGATCTACGCCGAGAGCTTTGTCAGTGACGAGCACCTCAAGCAGTTGGTTGCCGAGGCTCAGACGTTGGTGGATGGCGCCATTTCGGTGAAATAAGTGAGGGCCCCTTCGCGGGCAAGCCTCGCTCCTACAGAATCGCGTCGATCACATACTATGTGGACATCATTTCTGTAGGAGCGAGGCTTGCCCGCGAAGGCGTCAGCGCAGTCACCAATGTATAAAAAAGGGCAACCATTTACGGTCGCCCTTTTTTTACCCTGCATTCAAACGATCAAGCCAGATCCACCAGCACGATCTCACTGTCCTCGATCGCCATCACCCGCAACACCTGCTCATCGACAATCGCCACCCCGTCTCGAGCTAGTGCACGCAAGCCATTGACTTCAATCACACCCGTCGCCGGAACCAGGTAGGCGCGACGGCCATTGTCCAGGCGATACTCGGCGGACTCGCCGGCCTTCAGGTTAGCCGCCACCAGTCGAGCATCGGCACGAATCCGCAGGCTCTGATCATCGCCGGACTTGCCGCTGGCCAGGGTCACGAAACCTTCGCGCTGGCCTTTGGGGAAAGGCTTGGCACCCCAGGACGGTGCCGAACCGGCTTCGTTCGGGATGATCCAGATCTGGAAAATTTTGCTTTCGGTGGCCTCCAGGTTGTACTCGCTGTGGGCGATTCCGGTACCGGCGCTCATGACCTGAACGTCACCTGCTTCGGTACGACCCTTGTTGCCCAGATTGTCTTCGTGAGTAATCGCGCCTTCACGGACATAGGTGATAATTTCCATGTCCCGGTGCGGGTGTTTCGGGAACCCGGTACCCGGGGCGATCACATCGTCGTTCCATACCCGCAGGTTGCCCCAGTTCATGCGTTTCGGATCGTGGTACTCGGCGAACGAAAAGTGGTGGTGGGCATCCAGCCAGCCGTGGTGGGCGCCGCCCAGGGAGTTGAAGGGTCTGAGTTCAAGCATGATCGTCTCCGCAAAGGGTGGTTGATGACGAGCATCATCGGCCAGGTACTGATCGATAAAAAGCGTAAAAAATGCCTCAATACAATCGAATCAGTCGATGATTCAGGGTGTCGAACCGTTCTCACCCAGCCTTCACTTCAGCGCATAAGCCAATGAACTGTAAGCATTTCACTAGAACTCAATGGCAAATGCAGACACCATAGTCCTCAACAGCCTCACACCCTGGAGTCAGTCCGCGTGCCGCAACACACCCCCGATCTTCCTCCCGAACTTCGTTCGCTGGCCGAAATGCCATGGCTCAAGCGTCTGGCCGCCCGGTTCTTTGGCCATGGCCTGACGCGTCTACGCGCACAACATCGCGCGTCCTGGTTGCACGGCCAGGCCGACGGCTTTCGCAGCGGGCATAGCGCCGGCGTCGACTACGGTTATAAGGAAGGCAAGCTTGAGGGGCTTGAGGAGGGCCGACAGGTATTGCTGATCCGCGATTCACGCTCCACCGAGCATCGGCCGCCCAGTGTCGACGCCAATCTGTTCGACGACTGGCGCCTGCCACTGAGTGCAGAGTTGAAGAAACGCATGAAGGCTGACGTTGCCCGGTTGCTGGCGCCGCAGGCCCAGCCCAGCGCCGCTCAGTGGAAGATGATCTTCAGCGAGACGCCCTCGACGTCGGTGATCGCCGGGGCGGGGGCGGGCAAGTCGACCACGCTGGTGCTGCGGATTTTGCTGCTGAGCCACTATCTGGGCTTCGAATTGAGCTCGATGACGGTGGTGACCTTTACCCGTGAGTCGCGCAAGGACTTCATCAGCAAGCTGGTCAAACTGTTTGCGCTCTGGGGGCGGACACTCAGTCTCAAGGAGGCGCGGGATCTGGTGCGCACTTTTCATTCGCGCATCCTGCCGATGGTTCGCAGCCTGCCGGGCTTCGAGCGGCTGCAAGCCTTTGAAAACCTCAGCAATCGTGTACAAACCGGCGACGAGGAAGTCGACAGCAATCCGTTCGACCTGCGCGTCAACGATGCCCAACGCCAGCAGCTCAACGCCTGCTATCACCGCCTGCACACCCGCGATGAGCGTTTTCGTGAGCTGATCAAGCCTTTGTCGCGCCACGCCTTGCAACTCAAGGAGCTGGAGCGTGATCACCCGGACGTGCAAAAACGCATGGCCGTGACCGAACTGGCGGCAAAGCGTGATGAAGCGCTGTGCGATGTCATGGAAGATCTGTGGTTTCGCGCAGGTGCCTGGCCGATCAAAGGCATCGAGCCCAATCGCCAGACGTTCGATATCAATGGCGCCACCTTCCATTGTCACGGCTATGTTCCGAGCCTGGACGCCTGGGTGGTGCTGGGATTCGACCCCCGAGAAAACCCGCAGCTCAGCCGTCCGAACGCCAAACTTTCCGTACGCGCGGAATGGGCGGTAAAACGCACCCTGTTTCAAGCTTTCTGCCGTAAACCATTGATATGGCTGGATAGCTATGAGTCGTCAAGGCGTGTGTTGGCCTCTCTTGCAGGCGATGCCAGCGCAGGTCCCGGCTTCGATTACAAGGTCAAGGGCGAGCTTGCTTCGGCACCGCTGCTGGACTGTTTCGTGGCGGCGGCGGGCTTTATCGAGAATCTCGGTCTGGATGTTCCCAACGCCGTGGGCCAGATGAGTTTTGCCAAGGACGACCCGGACCGGTTTTTCTTCGAGGCCTTGAGTCTGTACTGGCGAGCACTGGAAGACCATTTGCTTGACCAGAAACCGCCGGTGATGACTTACAACCGGATGTTCGCCTTGTTCAGCGAGCATTCGCCGGAAAATCTGAAACTGCTGAGCGATGAGCTGCTGCGGCCGATGTCGCACTTGATGATCGATGAATTCCAGGACATTTCGCCGCAGATCGTGTCCTGGATTCGCGCCAGCCTGGCCGAGATCCGCGGTCGCGGGCCAGCCATGCATGTGGGACGTGGTGCGCAACGTTCGTCGTTGCTCTGTGTCGGCGATGACTGGCAGTCCATCTATGGCTGGCGCGGCAGTTCGCCGACCTATTTCATGGAGTTCAGCAAGGAATTTGCGTCACCAAGCACGACCAGGGTCATGCTCAGCGACAACTACCGCAGTCACCAGCACATCATCGATGCCGCCGAACATATCGTGCGCGCCGCGCCGGCGATCGCGGGCAAGAAGGCCAAGGCCAGTGGCGAACCGCAGGCGTTGCTGCCGGTCAATGTGCTCGATCGGGATGATCAAGGCATGGCCACACGCTTGATGGAACACTATAAGAATGGAGATTCAATCTTGATGCTTTATCGAAAAAGTAGCGATAAGGCTTTGATAGAACAGCATATTCAGTCAGTAGTTAATGTTGATTCCAGCTTGCCCCATGAAGCGCGGCGGCTGAAACAATTGACTTACCACAGTGCCAAGGGGCTTGAAGCGGACGCGGTGTTTCTGCTGGGGGATTGTCAGCACCTGACCAGTTCACCCTACAAGAACCAGGTCTACCGCATGGCGGGTCTGGGCAAGGCGGGCGACAGCGAAGCTTATGACAATGCGCAGAAAGACGAGATCCTGCGCCTGGCCTATGTCGGCATCACTCGGGCGGTGAGTCACTGCTACTGGTACGTCGACGGTCAGGACACCCAGGCGGTCAACATGCCTAAGGCCTCCGACCGGATCGGCAAGGGCAAGGCGTTCTTCGTCGATCACCGCCAAGGCAAGACATTGGCGTGAACTTCACAAAAAAGCCCACGTAACGTGGGCTTGTTGTTGGTCATTGGGCCTTCAGGCATAACTCCTGAGGGCCACCGGTGGAATGAAAGCCTCGAGCTCATCCTCCACCGCTTCGATTATTCGCTCTACATCCGCCGCATTCATGACCGTCGCGCAAGGAATACCGGCGATGGCGATCATGGTCTCGCCACTGGCACGGTCAAACAGACGGGCAATCATGCTGCCCGGCGCATCCATGCTCGCCTCGAAACCCATGGGATGAAAATGCCAGCGCATCAGCTGGCAGGCGTTTGGAAAGGTGACTTTGTTATTGAACCCTTTATTCATGTGTAGCCCGCCTTCTTCATCGAGCGCTTCCGTGAGCTCATGTTAGGAGGGAAGAGCCTTCATTGGCCCAACCGATGACAGTCTTTAAAAGTAGCATCTGCATGTGAAAAAAATGTGGATTTTTCAGGCCGATTAGCGATTGGTTCAGTTTTTTTTGATGCAAGTCATCATGAGGTGATTTTTTTCGGCCAGGGATCAGCACTCAATGGCCATTGAACCCGGGGCAGAACTTCGGCAAGCTCGGTTTTTTTCGTCGAAGCCCCCTGTGCACGCCGATGATGACAGTCCATTGCAAACCCAGGCCACGGGCGAGACGGTGATGCGTTACCACCTGCGTTGGAAACACCGGGATCTGGACGGTGTGATGGCGCTGTATCACCCCGATATCCAATACAACGACTTCTTCCAGAACCGGGGGATGGGCCTGGATTGCACGCGCGCAAGACAGCCCCTGAGCCCACGCGCTAGGATCGACGCCATCGAAGTTTGAGTGGCGGAGTCTTGCATGCCGTGGCGCACTATCAGTTTGTGGATGGATCAACTCGACGAGCCCTTGTTGGCGCGTCCGGCGCTGGAACGGGATCTGGACGTAGACGTCGCCATCATTGGCGCGGGGTACACCGGCCTCTGGACCGCGTATTACCTCAAACGCCAGGCTCCCGGGCTGAACATTGCCATTGTCGAAGCGCAGACCGCCGGTTTCGGCGCCTCGGGACGCAACGGCGGCTGGTTGATGGGGAACATGTTGGGCGAGGATCGCTTGCTCGCCGACCTGTCGCCCGAGCAGCGCCGGGCGTCTTTCGATCTGTTGCATGGCATTCCCGATGAAGTGCGCATCGTCCTCGAGCGCGAAAGCATCGACTGCAATTATCGCAAGGGCGGGGCACTGTATTGTGCCGCCCGTTATCCCGAGCAGGAGACCAGCCTGCGGCACTATCTGGACAAACTCTATCGCCAGGGCCTGACTGAAAGCGATTACCGCTGGCTCAGTCCCGAGCAGCTGGCGCAACAGATTCGTGTGGCCAAACCCTATGGCGCGATCTTCGCACCGCACGTCGCGACCCTTCACCCGGCCAAACTGGTACGGGGTCTGGCGCGGACGGTGGAACGCATGGGCGTGGCCATTTACGAGAACAGTCCGGTCACCCACTGGCAGTCGGGTGGCCTGCGCACCGCGAAAGCCTGCGTTCGCTGCCATTGGATCGTGCCGGCGGTTGAAGGCTACGCGGTCACTCTGCCGCCGCTGGGGCGCTATCAGTTGCCGGTGCAAAGCTTGATCGTCGCCACCGAACCGCTGTCCGCCGCGACCTGGGACGAAATCGGCCTGAGTCGCGGCCAGGCCTTCAGCGAAAGCAGCCGCCAGGTCACCTATGGCCAGCGCACGGCGGACAACCGCCTGGTGTTCGGCGCGCGCGGCGGTTATCAATTCGCCGGCAAACTACGGCATGACTTTGACCTGACCAGCAGCGAGGTGGAGTTACGGCGCTATTTGTTTGGCGAGCTCTTCCCGCCCCTGAGGAACGTGCAAATCACCCATGCCTGGGGCGGCAATCTGGGCATGTCCCGGCGTTTCAAGCCGCACATGCTCTGTGACCGCGCCAGCGGCATTGCCTTGTCCGGCGGTTATGGCGGGGAGGGCGTGGGCGCCAGCAACCTGGGCGGTCGGACCCTGGCCGACCTGATTCTGCAGCGCGACAGCGAGCTGGTGCGCCAGCCATGGGTCATCCCCCAGGGCGGTCTCGAAGCGCTCAAGGCCTGGGAACCGGAGCCCTGCCGCTGGCTCGGCTACAACGCGATCATCCGCAGCTTCGTCCACGAAGACCAGACCCTGGCCAACCCGGCCACCGCGCCGTGGCGGCGCAAACTGGCCAGCGGCGTGGCGGGGTTCATGGAAGGTTTCATGCAGTAAACGGCGCGCTCTTCAACGCCGATCCAGCCACACCGTCTGGGCATTGCAGAACTCGCGGACACCGAAATGCGACAGCTCCCGGCCAAAACCGCTTTTCTTCACGCCGCCAAAAGTCACGCGCGGGTCGCTGGCACAGTAGCCATTGATGAACACACCGCCGGTTTCCAGTTCGCCGGCCATCTGCTGCGCCAGTTCGACATTGCGCGTGTAGATGGTCGAGGCCAGTCCGAACTCACTGTCGTTGGCCAGCGCCAGGGCATGGGCGGCATCTCGCGCGGTAATGATCGAGGCCACCGGGCCGAACAGTTCCTGCTTGAACGAGGTCATCTGGTCGGTGACATCAGCCAATACCGTAGGCTCGTAATAGTTGCCAGGGCCTTCAGCCTTCTTGCCGCCCAACAGCAAGGTCGCACCTTCCTCCAGGGTGTCGCGGACCTGTTGATCCAGTTCGTCACGCAGATCAAAACGGGCCATGGGGCCGATATAGGTATCGGCGGACAACGGATCACCGACGATCAGTTGGCGGGTGGCTTCGACGAACTTGCGCGTGAATTCCTCGACGATGTCCTGCTCGACAATCAGGCGCTTGGCTGCCGCGCAGACTTGCCCGGTATTCTGGTAACGGCCAATGACGGCGGCTTTGACCGCTTCGTCGAGGTCGGCATCGTTGAGCACAATGAACGGGTCCGACCCACCCAGTTCCAGTACGCACTTTTTCATCGCGGCACCGGCCTGGGCACCAATGGCCATGCCGGCGCGCACGCTGCCGGTCAGGGTCACCGCGGCGATGCGTGGGTCGGCGATCGCCGTGGAGACACCGTCCGGCGTGACATTGATCACCTCGAACACGCCTTCCGGGAAGTTGGCGCGCTGCAAGGCATCGCGCAGCAAGTAGGCGGATCCCATTACGTTTGGCGCATGCTTGAGGACGTAGGTGTTGCCAGCGATCAAGGCTGGCACGGCACCGCGCAGCACCTGCCAGATCGGGAAATTCCACGGCATTACCGCGAGAATCGGCCCCAGCGGGCGATATTCGATGCGCGCCTTGCCGCCTTCGACCAGCGTCGGCTCGGCGGTCAGCATGGCAGGGCCACGTTCGGCATACCATTCACACAGTTGCGCACACTTTTCGATTTCGCCGCGTGCCTGGGTGATGGGCTTGCCCATCTCCACGCTGATCATGTTGGCCATCGTGGCGGCATTGTCGCGCAGTGTCCGGGCAAGCACGACCAGGGTCTGGGCACGTTGCTCGACAGGAGTACGGCGCCAGATCGAGAAGCCGGCGGCGGCGCGGGCAAGGGCGGCGTCCAGGTCCGATGCGGATTGGAAAGGGTAGTGGCCGATCTGCTCGCCGTTGGCGGGGTTGATCGAAATGGCATGGGTGACGCTGGAAACCTGGGTCATGGCACCGTCCTGCTGGGTGGGTATAGGCTCAAGATTAAGGTGGCGGACGGTTTCTGGAAACTGAATAATACTGAGTATATCGTTCACGTTTGGAGAATGACTTGGATCTGGTACAGCTCGAGATTTTCAAAGCCGTGGTCGAGCACGGCAGTATCAGTGTGGCCGCCCAGCACATCCATCGGGTGCCTTCGAACCTGACGACCCGGATCAAGCAGCTGGAGCAGGATCTGGGCGTGGACCTGTTTATCCGCGAGAAGAGCCGTCTGCGCCTGTCTCCGGCCGGGTGGAGTTTTCTCGACTACGCCCGGCGCATCCTCGACCTGGTCCAGGAAGCCCGTGCCACGGTGGCGGGCGAGGAGCCGCAAGGCTCATTCCCCCTCGGCTCGCTGGAGAGCACCGCGGCGGTACGCATCCCCGAGCTGTTGGCTGCCTATAACCAGCGCTACGCCAAGGTCGAGCTCGATCTGTCCACCGGACCTTCCGGGACCATGATCGACGGAGTACTGTCGGGTCGGCTGGCTGCCGCCTTCGTCGACGGTCCGGTGCTGCACCCGGCCCTGGAAGGGGTGCCTGCGTTCGAGGAAGAGATGGTGGTGATTGCACCGCTCAACCATTGCCCCATTCTTCGCGCACAGGACGTCAACGGCGAGAGCATTTATGCCTTCCGCTCCAATTGTTCCTATCGGCATCACTTTGAGAGCTGGTTCGCCAAGGACGCGGCGGTGCCCGGGCGGATTTTCGAGATAGAGTCCTATCACGGCATGCTGGCCTGCGTCAGCGCCGGAGCCGGCCTGGCGCTGATGCCCCGCAGCATGCTCGAGAGCATGCCCGGGTGCGCCACGGTGAGTGTCTGGCCGTTGTCGGAGGCGTTCCGGTTCCTGCGCACCTGGCTGGTATGGCGCCGGGGCACGGTGTCGCAAAGCCTGACCATGTTTGTGCGCCTGATGGAGGAACGTGGGGTGGTGCGGGAAGAGGCATAAATAAGTGCAGAAAAATGAGACGTGTTCTACAGAAAACAACTGATCTGTATTTAATATTTAAATTATTGATTGTCGGACAATTTAATAAAGACACCGATCCGAAAATTATATTTCGTCAGCGCAAGCCTTGTTTGCGGATGTTTGCAGATGTAATTCGGTTTGATGCCGAAAAAAACACTAGACGGTTGATTTCAAATTGTGTCAGTTTTCTTTCCGCCTTCATTGGACGAGTAATAGGGCGATCTCGCCAGAGATAGATCGAACTCACCTATACCTTCCTGAAGTTGTTATCGAAGTGTAAGCGGCAACCACAATAAAAAGAACAGGCAGACCTCGGCAGGTATGGCGAGGGATAACGCCTCAGGAAGAATCCATGAAGATGGCAAAGAACCCGGCGACCGCACCGTTGATCAAGGCGCTGGGCGACTATAAGAACATCCTGGTCAGTGTCGGTTGTTTTACCGCACTGATTAACGTGTTGATGCTGGTTCCGTCGATTTATATGCTCCAGGTTTATGACCGCGTATTGTCGTCGCAAAACGAAACGACGCTGGCCATGTTGTCATTAATGGTCGTCGGGTTCTTTGCGTTCATCGGGCTACTGGAGCTTGTGCGCAGCTTCATCGTCATCCGTATCGGCAGCCAGTTGGAGCGCCGTTTCAACCTGCGGGTCTATCAGGCCGCGTTCGAGCGCAACCTGTTCAAGGGCGAAGGCCACGCCGGACAATCCCTGGGGGACTTGACCCATATTCGTCAGTTCGTCACCGGCCCGGCATTGTTTGCCTTCTTCGATGCACCGTGGTTTCCGGTCTATCTGTTCGTGATTTATCTGTTCGATGTCTGGCTCGGTGTGTTTGCCACGGCGGGTGCCGCACTGCTGATCGGGCTGGCTTGCCTGAATGAGGCCATGACCAAAAAGCCATTAGGCGAAGCGGCCGTCTTTTCCCAGAAGTCCAGCCAACTGGCGAGCAGTCACCTGCATAACGCCGAAACCATCCAGGCCATGGGCATGCTCGGGGCTTTGCGCAATCGTTGGTTCCAGGTGCACTCACGCTTTCTCGGCTTGCAAAACCAGGCCAGCGATACCGGCGCAGTCATCAGTTCCCTGAGCAAGACCCTGCGCTTGTGCCTGCAATCTCTGGTGCTGGGCCTCGGCGCGTTGCTGGTGATCAAGGGCGACATGAGCGCGGGGATGATGATTGCCGGCTCGATCCTGATGGGCCGGGTGCTGAGCCCGATCGATCAGCTGATCGCCGTGTGGAAACAGTGGAGCGGCGCCAAGCTCGCCTACCGCCGTCTCGATGACTTGTTGCAAGCCTTCCCCCCGAGTGACGAGGCCATGGCGCTGCCGGCCCCGAAAGGCCAGATCACGTTCGAGCAGGTCAGCGCCGGTCCACCGGGGCAACGGGCTGCGACGTTGCACCTGGTCAATTTCAGTCTTGGTGCAGGTGAAGTGCTGGGCGTGCTTGGCGCGTCCGGTTCTGGTAAATCGACCCTGGCCCGGGTGCTGCTCGGCGTCTGGCCAACGCTTGGCGGGACGGTGCGGCTCGACGGCGCGGACATTCATCGCTGGAACCGCGACGACCTCGGCCCCTATATCGGTTATCTGCCGCAAGACATCGAGCTGTTCGGCGGCAGCATAGCCGAAAACATCGCCCGTTTCCGTGAGGCCGATCCGCAAAAAGTCGTCGAAGCCGCGCAACAGGCTGGCGTCCATGACTTGATCCTGCGCATGCCCCAAGGTTACGACACCGTACTCGGCGAATCGGGCAGCGGCCTGTCCGGCGGGCAGAAACAACGTGTAGCCCTGGCCCGCGCCCTGTACGGCAAGCCACGCCTGGTGGTGCTGGATGAACCGAACTCCAACCTCGACACCGTTGGTGAGGCCGCTTTGGCGGGCGCCATCGCGCAAATGAAAGCCCAGGGCACCAGTGTGATTCTGGTGACCCATCGCTCTTCGGCACTGGCCCAGGCCGACAAGCTGTTGGTGCTCAACGAAGGACGCCTGCAAGCCTTCGGTCCGAGTCAGGAAGTGCTCAAAGCACTGTCCGGCGCTCAGGAACAGCAGCGGGAGAAAACCGCGCAGGCACCGGGTGGACTCAGCATGAGCCGGCAGTACCAGCCCTCGACAAGGAATTCGGGTGTATGAGCTACGACAGCGCAGCCCACATGGAACACGACTACATCGCCGAACGCCCCGAGCGCGACGCGCACTTTTTTGCTCGCCTGGGCTGGATTCTGGCGATCGTCGGCGCGGGCAGTTTTTTTACCTGGGCCAGCCTGGCGCCGCTCGATCAGGGCATCCGGGTGCAAGGCACGGTCGTCGTATCGGGCAAACGCAAAGCCGTGCAAGCGATGAGCAGCGGCGTGGTCAGGCAGATTCTGGTGCGCGAGGGCCAAGTGGTGAAACAAGGCCAGCCACTGTTCCGGCTTGACCGGACGCAGGTCGCGGCCGACGTGCAATCCCTGCAAGCGCAATACCGCATGGCATGGGCCAGCCTGGCGCGTTGGCAAAGTGAACGGGACAACCTCAAGCAAGTCAGTTTCCCCGCAGAGCTGAGCAACGATCCCGATCCGCGCCTGGCGTTGGTGCTCGAAGGCCAGCAGCAATTGTTCAGCAGTCGCCGTGAAGCGTTTTCCCGGGAGCAGGCTGCCTTGCGCGCCAACATCGAAGGTGCCGGCGCGCAACTGGCGGGCATGCGCCGCGCACGCTCGGACCTGACCGCCCAGGCCAGCTCCCTGCAACAGCAACTGAGCAATCTTCAGCCTTTGGCGGACAACGGCTACATCCCGCGTAACCGCCTGATGGATTACCAGCGGCAGCTGTTGCAAGTGCAGCAGCAGCTTGCAGAGAACAGTGGCGAGAGCGGCCGCGTGGAGCAGGGCATCCTCGAATCGCGGCTGAAGCTGCAACAGCACGGCGAGGAATACCAGAAGGAAGTCCGCACCCAACTGGCCGACACCCAGCTCAAAAGCGTGACCCTGGAGGAGCAACTGACCTCCGCCGGGTTCGACCTGCAACACAGCGAGATCATCGCCACCGCCGATGGCATTGCGGTCAACCTCGGGGTTCATACCGAAGGCGCGGTGATACGCCAGGGCGATACCCTGCTGGAAATCGTGCCCCAAGGCACCCGCCTGGAAGTGGAAGGACGCCTGCCGATCAACCTGGTCGACAAGGTCGGCACGCACCTGCCGGTGGACATCCTGTTCACCGCGTTCAACCAGAGCCGCACCCCGCGGGTGCCCGGCGAAGTCAGCCTGATTTCCGCCGACCAGATGCTCGATGAGAAAACCGGCGCTGCGTATTACGTGCTGCGCAGCAGCGTCAGCGATCAGGCCATGGAAAAGCTCGACGGCCTGGTGATCAAGCCGGGCATGCCGGCAGAAATCTTCGTGCGTACCGGTGAACGTTCACTCCTCAACTATTTGTTCAAACCGCTGCTCGACCGGGCCGGTTCCGCATTGACCGAGGAATAAGGATGTTCGGCTGTATGAATAAGTTATCGATGCTCGGGGCAGCGCTGGCGTTGCTCACCTGCAACGGCGCAATGGCCATGGGGCCGTTCGACATCTATGAACAAGCGTTGCGCAACGACCCGGTGTTCCTCGGCGCGATCAAGGAGCGCGATGCCGGCCTGGAAAATCGCGCCATCGGCCGCGCCGGGCTGTTGCCGAGGCTGGGTTACAACTACAACAAAGGCCGCAACGCCTCGAAGGTCACTTACCTGAACGATCGCGGCCGCAGCCAGAGTGATGATCGCAACTACAGCAGTTACGGCTCGTCATTGACCCTGCAGCAACCCTTGCTCGACTACGAGGCCTACGCGGCGTATCGCAAAGGGGTGGCGCAATCGCTGTTTGCCGACGAAAATTTTCGCGGCAAGAGCCAACAATTGCTGGTGCGCGTGCTGGAGAGCTACACCCAGGCGCTGTTCGCCCAGGACCAGATCGACATTGCGCTGGCCAGGAAGAAAGCCTTCGAACAGCAATTCCAGCAGAACGAGCACATGTTCCGCCAGGGCGAGGGCACGCGCACCGATATTCTCGAGGCCGAGTCACGTTACGAACTGGCCACGGCCGAGGAAATCGAAGCACGCAACGAGCAGGATGCGTCCCTGCGTGAACTGGGCGCGCTGATCGGCGTGCCTGCCATCGACATCAACGACCTGGCGCCGCTGGACCAAGGCTTTCAGACCTTCACCCTGCAACCGGCGAACTTCGACACCTGGCACGCAATGGCGGTGGCCAACAACCCGAACCTGGCTTCCCAGCGCCAGGCCGTGGAGGTCGCGCGTTATGAAGTCGAACGCAACCGCGCCGGGCACCTGCCCAAGGTCAGCGCCTACGCCACGGTACGCCAGAACGAATCGGAAAGTGGCAACACCTACAACCAGCGTTACGAGACCAACACCATCGGCATCGAAGTCAGCATGCCGCTTTACGCCGGTGGTGGGGTTTTGGCCTCGACGCGTCAGGCCAGCCGCACCATGGAGCAGGCCAAGTACGAACTGGACGGCAAGACCCGCGAAACGCTGATCGAACTGCGTCGCCAGTTCAGCGCCTGCCTGTCCGGCGTGAACAAATTGCGCGCCTACCAGAAAGCCCTGACCTCTGCCGAAGCGCTGGTAGTGTCAACGCGGCAAAGCATCCTGGGCGGTGAACGGGTCAACCTCGATGCGCTGAACGCCGAACAACAGCTCTACACCACACGCCGCGATCTGGCCCGGACCCGATACGACTATTTAATGGCCTGGATCAAATTGCACTACTACGCCGGGACCTTGAATGAGCAGGACCTGGCCCAAGTCGACGAGGCGTTTGGCCAAGGTTCGACGACCCGGTAGCGCCTGAAAAATCTCTGACAATTCCAACAAAAAGAGAGGCAAGACCCATGGGTGTGTATGACTATAAAAACCTCGGCACGGCAGACTCCAAAGCGTTGTTCGGCGACGCCATGGCGATCATGCTGTATTCCTATCACAACCTCGACAATGGCTTTGCCAGCGGTTACCAGCACAACGGCTTCGGCCTGGGTTTGCCGGCGACCCTGGTCACGGCGCTGATTGGCGGCGCGGATTCCCAGGGTGTCATACCCGGAATCCCCTGGAACCCGAATTCGGAAAAAGCCGCACTGGATGCCGTGCAAAAGGCTGGCTGGACGCCGATCAGCGCGTCGCAACTGGGCTATGACGGCAAGGTCGATGCGCGCGGAACCTTCTTCGGCGAAAAGGCCGGTTACACCAGCGCCCAGGTGGAGATCCTCGGTAAGTATGATGCCCAAGGCCAACTCAGTGAAATCGGCATTGCCTTTCGCGGAACCAGTGGGCCTCGAGAGACCCTGATCAGCGATTCGATCGCCGACGTGATCAACGACCTGATGGCGGCCCTGGGGCCGAAGGACTACGCGAAAAACTACGTGGGTGAAGCCTTCGGCAATTTGTTCGACGAAGTCGCCGTGTTTGCCCGGGCCAATGGCCTGTCGGGCAAGGATGTGCTGGTCAGCGGTCACAGCCTCGGCGGGTTGGCGGTCAATAGCCTGGCAGACCTGAGCAACGAGAAGTGGTCGGGGTTCTATCAGGATTCCAATTACATCGCCTACGCTTCGCCCACCCAGAGCAGCACCGACAAAGTGCTCAACATCGGTTATGAAAACGACCCGGTATTTCGTGCCCTCGACGGTTCGTCGTTCAACCTGTCGTCGGCGGGCGTACACGATGCCGCCAAAGCCTCGACGACTGACAACATCGTCAGTTTCAACGATCATTACGCCTCGACGGCGTGGAACGTCCTGCCGTTTTCCATCCTCAACATCCCGACCTGGATCTCGCACCTGCCCACCGCTTATGGCGACGGCATGAACCGGGTGCTGGAGTCGAAGTTCTACGATCTCACCGGCAAAGACTCGACGATCATCGTCGCCAACCTGTCGGACCCCGCCCGGGCCAACACATGGGTTCAGGATTTGAATCGCAACGCCGAAACCCACAAAGGCAGCACCTTCATCATTGGCAGCGATGGCAACGATCTGATCCAGGGCGGCCAGGGCAATGACTATCTGGAAGGCCGTGCCGGCAACGACACCTTCCGCGATAGCGGCGGCTACAACATCCTGTCTGGCGGCCAGGGCCACAACGTACTGGACCTGCAGCAGTCGGTGAAAAACCTCGACTTCGCCAATGACGGCGCCGGCAACCTGTACATCCGCGACGCCAATGGCGGTATCAGCATCACCAGGGACATCGGCAGCCTTGTCACCAAGGAGCCGGGATTTCTGTGGGGGCTGTTCAAGGATGACGTGACCCACAGTGTTACAGCCAATGGTCTGACAGTCGGCAATGACCTGACTCAGTACGCTTCATCGGTAAAGGGCGGGGCAGGTGCCGACACGCTCACGGCACACGCCGGCGGCGACTGGTTGTTTGGCCTTGAAGGCAACGATCACTTGATCGGCGGCAAGGGCAATGATGTATTTGTCGGCGGGGCGGGTAACGACCTGATGGAATCGGGGGGCGGGATCGATACGTTCCTGTTCAGTGGCGGGTTTGGGCAGGATCGGGTGGTAGGTTACCAGGCAGATGACCAGCTGGTGTTTCTGGGGGTTCAGGGGGTGATGCCGAACGATGATTTTCGGGCTCATGCCACGGCGGTGGGGCAGGATACGGTGCTGACCTTTGGCGGGGATTCGGTGACGCTGGTCGGGGTTGGGCTGGATAGCTTGTCTGCTGGGGGGATTGTTATCGCCTGAGGGTGATGCGGCGTCCATAAGGGCCTCTTCGCGAGCAAGCCCGCTCCCACACTGAATCGGGGTGTACACGCATTTGGTGTCCACTGGAGATCGATGTGGGAGCGGGCTTGCTCGCGAAGAACGATAACGCGGTCTAAATCTGGATCGCGGTTTCAGTCTTCCTTGCGCACGTTAGCCACTTCAGCAGCCCTGACCTTCACCTTCGCCCCGGAAATATCTTCAAACTCGTAAAAACCGTCCTTGGTCTCGGTGTCCGGCAGGTCCTTGGTCAAATACTGGGTGCCATTCTGCAGGGTCACCACCGTGGGCGTCGAACACCCGCCCAGGGCCAGAAGGGCCGCGACGGCAAGGGGTAAACCCAGAGTCTTGATATTCATACCCACCTCTCATCCTTTTAAAAAACAGCGCGACTGTCTAGATCGAGCGTTATCGTCACTGTACCTCTAAGGCGGTTGGTGCGATGGATTGGCAGAAAGTTCGACAGACGGCAAAAAAACAGGCCGATTGTCCGCCGCTTATCCTTTTCCGTTTGCACTGCAGCGGGGGTAGCTGGTATCTGTACGCATAACCAGTACTCTCTCGCCATGGCCCGTTTCCCTGTGACCGCCAATCCGCTCGACGACCCGTTCTACTACTTGAACAACTTCATGCAAGTGCTTGATTGGCTTGAGCATCGCTATGCCGATGTGTTGAGTGTCGAGGAGCAAGGGTTTATCCGCGATTTCAAGCGGCTGCCCAAGCCGTCCGAGGCGTTGCTGGTGCGGATGGTGATGCGCAAGGGGATACATTTCCGGGCGAGCAAGCTGCATTACCTCGAGATTGGTGACACCGCCGACGCCGCCGGCCCGTTGCTGGCGCTGGGCTGGATCGACGAGCAGGCGCCGCTGTCGATCGAAGAGCTGTTCGAAGTGCTGCTCAAGGCGGAAATCCTCCAGTGCCTTGGCGCGGCCATCGATCAGCCCAGGGGCAAGAAGACCGATTGGCTGCCGGCATTGAGCGAGCAGTTTCCAGAAACCCGGTGCTTCAGCCGCTGGTGCGAGCCATTGGATGATCGACTGTTCAGTCTGACCATCATGGGTCTGTGTGATCGCCTGCGCCTGATGTTCTTTGGCAATCTTTACCAGGACTGGTCGGAGTTCGTGCTGGCGGACCTCGGCATCTTTACCTACGAAAAAGTCGAGTTCTGCGCCGACTCCCGGGGCTTGCGCAGCCGTGAGGACGTGGATGCCTGCATTTTCCTGCATGACTGTCAGCAGCGTTTCGAAGCCGGCGAAGCGCTGGCCGGCATTGTCGAGCAGGTCAGAGGGCTGGCGCCGGGCAACCCCTGGCTGCAACGACGTCGCGACAAACTGTTGTTCCAGATGGGTCAATATTGCGAACGCATCGCCGATTTCGCCACGGCCCTGAGCATCTACCGCGAATGCGCCTGGCCAGGCGCGCGGTGGCGCCTGATTCGCGTGCTGGAGCGCTGCGGCGAGTATCAGCTGGCGCTGGACCTGGCCAGCCATGCCGGGCAATCAGCGCAAAGCGCCGCCGAACAGCAGCACTTGCTGCGGGTGTTGCCCCGACTGCGGCGCAAGCTCGGCGGGCCGCCAATCAAGCGGCCGTCCCCTCGGGAAATGCTGCGCCTGGACCTGCATTTGCCCAGGACCGATCCGGCGCTGTCGGTGGAATATCATGTCCAGGCACACCTGGCACAAGATTGGGCACCGGTGCATTACGTGGAGAACAGCCTGATCAACTCGCTGTTCGGGCTGCTGTGCTGGCCGGCGATCTTCGCGCCCTTGCCGGGAGCGTTTTTCCACCCGTTCCAGCGGGGGCCGGTGGACCTGCTCAATGAAGATTTCCATGTGCGTCGGGCTGACCTGTTCCAGGCCTGCCTGACCGAACTCGATGACGGACGTTACCGCCAGACCATCCGTGACCGTTATGCCGCCAAGTGGGGCGTGCAATCACCGTTCGTATTCTGGGATGTGTTGAGCGAGGAATTGCTCGACCAGGCCCTCGATTGCCTGCCGGCCGAACACCTCAAGCACTGGTTCCATCGCCTGTTGCTGGACATCAAGGCCAATCGCGCCGGCATGCCGGACCTGATCCAGTTCTGGCCGCAAGACAAGACCTACCGCATGATCGAAGTCAAAGGCCCCGGCGATCGCCTGCAGGACAACCAGTTGCGCTGGCTGGAGTTCTGCCATGAGCACCAGATGCCGATTGCCGTCTGCTACGTGCAATGGGCGGAGCAGAGCGCGTGAGCTACAGCATCGCGGTGCGCGCGTTGTGCGAGTTCACCGCCAAGGTCGGCGACCTTGACCTGCGCTTCACCCCGTCGCCGACGGCACTGGAAGGCATCGTCGGGCATCGCACCGTGGCGTCCCGGCGCAGCGAGGGTTACCAGAGTGAAGTCGCGCTCGAAGGCCGGTATCAAACGTTGACGGTCAAGGGCAGGGCGGACGGCTACGACCCGGCGCAAAATTGCCTGGAAGAAGTCAAAACCTATCGCGGCGACTTGAGCAAGCAGCCCGCCAATCACCGTCAACTGCACTGGGCACAAGCGAAGATCTACGGCTGGCTGATGTGCCAGAAGCTGGAACTGGCCCGGATCAACCTGGCGCTGGTGTACTTCGACATCGTCAGCGAAAGGGAAACCTGTCTGCTCGAGGCCTTCAGCGCGCCAGAGCTGGAGCTGTTTTTCGAACACCATTGCCATCTGTTCCTGCATTGGGCCGAGCAGGAAATGGCCCACCGCGAAGGACGCAATCGTGCGGCGCAGCAACTGGCGTTTCCCCATGCCGACTTTCGTCCGGGGCAGCGTCATCTGGCTGAATCGGTATTCAAGGCGGTCAGTACCGGTCGCTGCCTGATGGCCCAGGCGCCGACGGGGATCGGCAAGACCGTCGGCACCTTGTTTCCAATGCTCAAGGCCCTGGCGCCGCAGCAACTGGACAAGGTGTTCTTCCTGACCGCGAAAACCCCGGGACGCAAACTGGCGCTGGATGCCGCGCAAGTCATTCTCCAGAGTGCCGAAGCACCACCCTTGCGGGTCCTGGAAATGATTGCCCGGGACAAGGCCTGCGAGCATCCGGACAAAGCCTGTCACGGCGAATCCTGCCCGTTGGCCCAGGGTTTCTATGACCGATTGCCCGCTGCGCGCCAGGCCGCCAGCGAGCTGAGCCTGCTGAACCAGAGCGCCTTGCGCGAGGTGGCGCTTGAACATGACGTTTGCCCGTATTACCTGAGCCAGGAAATGGCCCGCTGGGCCGATGTGGTGGTCGCCGACTACAACTATTATTTCGATTTCAGCGCGCTGCTGTTCGGGCTGGCCCAGGCCAACAACTGGAAAGTCGCGGTGCTGGTGGACGAAGCGCATAACCTGGTGGAGCGGGGGCGGCAGATGTACAGCGCCAGCCTCGACCAATCGACCCTCAACGCGGTGCGCAAGACCGCCCCGCCAGCGCTGAAGACAGCCTTGCAGCGGGTCAACCGGCAGTGGAATGCCCTGCATGACCTGCAGCTCGGCGCCTATCAGGCTTACGACAAGGCTCCGGAAAAATTGCTTCAAGCCCTGTCGTCCTGCAGTGCGAGTATCGGCGATTACCTGAACGATCATCCTCAAGGCCTGGACAGCGCCTTGCAGGGGTTTTACTTCGACATTCTGCAGTTTTGCCGGGTCGCGGAACTGTTCGATGAACAGTTCCTGTTCGACATCAGCAAGCGCGACCTCGAGCGCAAGAAAAACCTCTCGCAGCTGTGCCTGCGCAACGTGGTGCCCGCCGGCTTCATCCGCCCGCGCCTGACGGCTGCGCGCAGCACCGTGTTGTTTTCCGCAACCCTGAGCCCGCGCCAGTACTACGCCGATCTGTTGGGGACGCCGGCGAACACGGTATGGATCGATGTCGAATCACCTTTTCACGCCGATCAACTGCAAGTGCACATCGTCAACCAGATCTCCACCCGGTTCGTTCATCGCCAATCGTCCCTGGCGCCAATCGTCGAGCTGATCGCCAGGCAGTTCAGCCAGCGCCCCGGCAACTACCTGGCGTTTTTCAGCAGCTTCGATTATTTGCAGCAAGTGGCGCAATTGCTGGCGCAAAGACATCCGCATATCAAGCTGTGGGCGCAGTCTCGAGGCATGGCGGAAGGGCAGCGTCAGGATTTTCTCGATCGGTTCACCGCCGAGAGTCAGGGTATCGGTTTCGCGGTGCTGGGCGGGGCGTTTGGCGAAGGCATCGACTTGCCCGGAGCGCGCCTGATCGGTGCGTTCATTGCCACCCTCGGGCTGGCGCAACTCAACCCGGTCAACGAGCAGGTGAAACATCGCATGGCGGCGATTTTCGGTGCCGGGTATGACTACACTTACCTGTTCCCCGGGGTGCAGAAAGTGGTCCAGGCGGCGGGACGGGTGATTCGCACCCAGCAGGATCAAGGGGTCATCATGCTGATCGACGACCGGTTTGGCGACAGCAAGGTCAGGCAATTGCTGCCGCGCTGGTGGACGATTGCGCCCGCCGTTTGGGTCGCGCGGCAAACGTCAGGGCATGAGGTCATCCGGGACCCGGGCTGCAATGGCGTGCAATCAGCGTTGTTTTGAGCTTTCCAAATTTTCCGTTTGTCCCATACTCCAGAAAAACATTCATGCCGTGAGGGATCAATGAGCGTAGATCGAAGGAAAGCCACCACCATCGACGACAGTCGCTTTCGCCTGTTGATCGATGCTGTGATTGACTATGCGATCTACATGATTGATCCCGATGGCATCATCACCAGCTGGAACGCAGGCGCCAGGCGTTTCAAGGGGTATGAGGAGGCCGAGATTCTCGGTCAGCACTTTTCGCGTTTCTACACCGATGAAGATCGCCGTAACGGTATGCCCCAGCGTGCGCTGGACACGGCAATCAGGGAAGGGCGTTTCGAGGGCGAAGGATGGCGGGTGCGCAAGGACGGCACTCATTTCTGGTGCCACGTGGTCATCGATCCGATTATCGACCCGTCGGGCAAGTTGCTGGGATTTGCCAAGATCACCCGGGACCTGACCGACCGAAAGATGGCCGAAGAGATCCTCAAGCAAAGCGAGCAGCAATTCCGCCTGCTGGTGCAAAGCGTCACGGACTATGCGATCTATATGCTTGCCCCGGACGGAAGGCTGACCAACTGGAATCTCGGGGCCCAGCGGATCAAGGGCTACTTGCCCGAAGAAGTGATCGGGCAACATTTTTCGATGTTTTATACCCCGGAGGACCGCGAGGCCGGCGAACCGCAACGGACCCTGTCCATTGCCATCCGTGACGGGCGATTCGAAAACAAAGGCTGGCGCGTGCGCAAGGACGGGACACGGTTTTTGGCACACGTCGTGGTCGATCCGATCTGGGGCGAAACCGGCACGTTACTCGGTTTCGCCAAGATCACCCGTGATATCACTGAAGTCACTCAGGCCCAGCAGGTCCTCGAGCAAACCCGCGAGGCACTGTTCCAGGCGCAGAAAATGCAAGCCATCGGCCAGCTCACCGGGGGAATTGCCCACGACTTCAACAACCTGCTGACGGTGATCCTCGGCAATCTGGAAATCGTCCGCAAGCGCGTGGGTGACGACCCGCGCATTACCCGGCTGGTGGATAACGCCACCCAGGGCGCCTTGCGTGGCGTATCGTTGACCCAGC
The DNA here is from genome assembly GCF_902497995.1 of Pseudomonas fluorescens. GTDB lineage: Bacteria > Pseudomonadota > Gammaproteobacteria > Pseudomonadales > Pseudomonadaceae > Aquipseudomonas > Aquipseudomonas fluorescens_BK. The sequence continues at coordinate 97,935 of NZ_CABVII010000025.1, forward strand.
GCATGCTGGCATTTGCCAGGCGCCAGGAACTCAAGGCCGAACCCATCGAGATTCCGACGCTGATACAAGGCATCTCCGGCTTGTTGCGCAGCTCCCTCGGGCCTTCCGTAGTCCTTGAAACCTGCTTTTCAGCCGGACTTGAACCGGTCCTGGCCGACGTCAATCAGCTTGAACTGGCGGTACTGAACCTGGCGACCAACGCCCGGGATGCCATGCCCCATGGCGGGAAAATGGTAATCAGTGCCAGAACGGAAGAGGTGCGCGATCAACTCCAGTTCACCCCGATGACAGGCCGCTATGTCTGCCTGAGTGTCAGTGATACGGGGGAGGGTATGGACGAGACCACGCTGGCCTCGGCGATGGACCCGTTTTTCACCACCAAGGGGGTGGGCAAAGGCACGGGCCTGGGGTTGTCGATGGTGCATGGTTTTATCGAACAACTGGGCGGGCGATTCATACTCAAGAGCCAGAAAGACGAGGGCACGACCGCCGAACTGTGGATACCCGTCGCCACGACCGGTTCGGTTGCCATACCCGCTACCGACGAAGAAACTCCACCGCCGGTGCCTCGCCTGTGTGTGCTGGTGGTGGACGACGACAGCCTGGTGTTGACCAGCACCTGCCTGTTGCTCGAAGACCTCGGGCATCGAGTGATCAGCGCGGTGTCCGGGGCTCTGGCGCTGAAAGCGCTCGATGCCGAGCCAGCCATTGACCTGGTCATTACCGACATGGCCATGCCACAGATGAATGGCGCGCAACTGGCGCAGGCCATCCGCGTCATCAAGCCCAGCCTGCCGATCATTCTCGCTACCGGCTACGCCGAACGACTGGAAGGCTTTGCGACGCAACTCCCGCGCCTGTCCAAACCCTATACCCAACTCAATCTGGTAGAGATCATCGCCTCGACCATGAAATGATCACCGCGCACCTGCATACCGCTGGATTGTGGAAAACGCCAAACCCCTGTTGTAGGAGCCGGCTTGCTGGCGAAGGCGTCGTCATGGGCGCTGCAAGGCTGGAGGCCGCCTTCGCTGCGGTGCGGCGATCCGACAAGCCAGCTCCTATGTATGGACTCGCCCCCACTGTCTACCCGCTTTCAAAAAAAACTGCCGCCCCGTTGCATCTATGTATTAGGCCTATTCGAGGAAGCCGTCATCGGCTTCTGGCCAAAATTGGAAGAGCTCGTGGCATGCCGATTACAGTCAGGCCTCGAAGGCCAGTAGGAG